>AP017605.1:4945019-6400553 GCA_002356515.1 Mesorhizobium loti
GGTGATCACCGTGCGGATGATGCCAGAGCCCTCATCCACGCCGACATGGGCCTTGTAGCCAAAAGTGAAACCGCCCTTGCCCTGCCGCGTGGTGACACGGGCGTCCGCATCTTTCGAAGGCCGCTCAGCTGTCGGCGGCGCTGAGACTGCATCGATCAGCGTTGCATCCAGCATCGTGCCGCGCTTCAGGATCACGCCGGCCTTCTCCAGCTGCCGGTCGAGTTCGCCAAACAGCTTCTCTAGCAGCCCTTCACCGACAAGCAGATTGCGAAAGCGCGAGAGCACCGTGTGGTCGGGAATGCTCTCTCCCAACCCAAGCCCGGCAAAACGCCGGAACGACAGCCGGTCGCCGAGCGCCTCCTCAAGTTCGCGATCCGACAGCCCATAAAGCGATTGCAGCAGCAGTGCCTTGAACAGCACCAGCGGCGGCCAAGCCGCCCGACCCGGTCCGTCATCGCGCAGAGGGTTAAGCAGCTTCTCGAAGCGGTACCACTTCACAAGGCCAGACAACCGGTCGAGCGGCGAGGAGCCACCCGACAGCTTGTCGCCCAGAAATCCCTCCACCAGACTCAACTGACCTGTCCGCTTCACCGCCATCGGTTCGTCCTCCGAGCTTATGTCTCAGAGAATCACAACCAGCCAATTACGCAACAGGCCCACAGGGGGAGAAGGGAAGATCGCGCAGCTCTCACCCCTTCGCAGCCTCTTCGATCTTGGTGATGTCGATCTTGCTCATCTGCATCATCGCCGCCATCACCCGGCCGGCCTTGGCCCGATCCGGATCCATAAGCAGGCGCGGCAGTTGCTCCGGCACGACCTGCCAGGAAACACCGAACCTGTCCTTCAGCCAGCTGCATTGCGATGGTTCGCCGCCACCTTCGAGGAGCCTGTCCCAGAAATAATCCACCTCTTCCTGCGTCTTGCAGTCGATCGACTGTGACATCGCCTCGTTGAACTTGAATTGCGGTCCACCGTTGAGCGCCTGGAATTGCACGCCGTCGAGCTCGAACGTGGTCACCAGCGCCTTGCCCTCATCGGCGTGGCCTTCGGGCCAACGCATCACGCTCAGCACCTTCGAATTCTTGAAGATGGAGACATAGAAATTCATCGCCTCTTCGGCCTGGTCGTCGAACCACAGGCAGGTGGTGATCTTTTGCATGTCATGCTCCTCGGGTTGCTTCTTTGCTGTTGCGGTGAAACGGCTGACTCCGAGAATGGTGCCATTTCGTTTGCCGTCTGCCCAAGGACGCTTGTGCGGCTCGCGATCCGACAGCGGCACGCGATTTTTTCGGCGGCTCTCGTTTTTTCGTGGAATCTGGCGCATTGCAAAAATGTGGCCAGACCATACTTGCGAGTCTATAAAGCCAGCGATCTGAATTCAGCTCCGCCGCGCCATTCCTCGGCTGCGGCCAGCCACCAAGGAAAAGACATGCCTGCCTATCGCTCCCGCACCACCACCCATGGCCGCAACATGGCCGGCGCCCGCGGCCTCTGGCGCGCCACCGGCATGAAGGACAGCGACTTTGGCAAGCCGATCATCGCGGTGGTCAACTCGTTCACCCAGTTCGTGCCGGGCCATGTGCATTTGAAGGACCTCGGCCAGCTGGTGGCGCGCGAGATCGAGAAGGCCGGCGGCGTCGCCAAGGAGTTCAACACCATCGCCGTCGACGATGGCATCGCCATGGGCCATGACGGCATGCTCTATTCACTGCCGTCGCGCGAGCTGATCGCCGACTCCGTCGAATACATGGTCAACGCCCACTGCGCCGACGCCATGGTCTGCATCTCCAATTGCGACAAGATCACCCCCGGCATGCTGATGGCCTCGCTGCGCCTCAACATCCCGACCGTGTTCGTCTCCGGCGGGCCGATGGAAGCCGGCAAGGTGGTGCTGGCCGGCAAGACGCAGGCGCTCGACCTGGTCGACGCCATGGTCGCTGCGGCCGACGACAAGATCTCCGACGAGGACGTCAAGGTCATCGAGCGTTCGGCCTGCCCGACCTGCGGCTCTTGCTCGGGCATGTTCACCGCCAATTCCATGAACTGCCTGACCGAGGCGCTCGGCCTGTCGTTGCCCGGCAACGGTTCCACGCTGGCCACCCACGCCGACCGCAAGCGCCTTTTCGTCGAGGCCGGCCATCTCATCGTCGATCTCGCCCAGCGCTATTATGAGCAGGACGACGAAACGGCGCTGCCGCGCAGCATCGCGTCGAAAGGCGCCTTCGAGAATGCCATGACGCTCGACATCGCCATGGGCGGCTCGACCAACACCGTGCTGCATATCCTGGCCGCCGCCCATGAGGGCGAGGTCGACTTCACCATGGAAGACATCGACCGGTTGTCGCGCCGGGTTCCGGTGCTCTGCAAGGTGGCGCCGGCCAAGTCCGACGTGCACATGGAGGACGTTCACCGCGCCGGCGGCATCATGGCGATCCTCGGCCAGCTCGACAATGCCGGGTTGATCAATCGCGAGCTGCCGACCGTGCACACGGCCAGCCTCGGCGAGGCGCTCGACCATTGGGACATCTCCCGCACCTCCAGCCAGAATGTCCGCGACTTCTTCCTCGCCGCGCCCGGCGGCGTGCCGACACAGGTCGCCTTCAGCCAGGACCGCCGCTGGGACGATCTCGACCTCGACCGCGAGAAGGGTGTCATCCGCTCGGCGGAAACGCCGTTCTCGAAGGACGGCGGCCTTGCCGTGCTGAAAGGCAATTTGGCGGTCGACGGTTGCATCGTGAAGACGGCCGGCGTCGACGAGTCGATCCTGAAATTCACCGGCCCGGCGCGGGTGTTCGAAAGCCAGGACGCCTCGGTGAAGGCCATCCTCTCCAACGAGATCAAGGCCGGCGATGTCGTCGTCATCCGCTATGAGGGCCCGCGCGGCGGCCCCGGCATGCAGGAAATGCTCTATCCGACCAGCTATCTGAAGTCGAAGGGCCTGGGCAAGGCCTGCGCGCTGGTCACCGACGGCCGCTTCTCCGGCGGCACGTCTGGCCTGTCGATCGGCCATGCCTCGCCGGAAGCCGCCGAAGGCGGCACGATCGGGCTGGTCCAGGAGGGCGACACGATCGAGATAGACATCCCCAACCGCACCATCCGTCTCGCTGTCAGCGACGCCGAACTTGAAGCGCGCCGGGCGGCGATGGTGGCCAAGGGTGCCCTGGCCTGGAAGCCCGAGGAAAAGCGCAAGCGCAAGGTGACAACGGCGCTGCGCGCCTACGCCGCCTTCGCCACCAGCGCCGACAAGGGCGCGGTGCGGCACGTGCCGGAGTGAATAAAGGCGGCGACTCCTACCTCCCCCTTGTGGGGAGGTCGGACCGAAGGTCCGGGTGGGGGCGGCGCCGCACCCCCGCCCCGCTGCTGCGCAGCGACCCTCCCCACAAGGGGGAGGGTAAGGCTCACGGCATCAACTGATACTCATAAAGCTTCTGGTAAAGCCCGCCCTGCTTGAGCAGCGCCTTGTGCGGTCCGCTCTCCACCACCTTGCCGCCTTCCAGCACCACGATCGTGTCGGCCTGGTGCACGGTCGACAGGCGGTGGGCGATGACGATCGTCGTGCGGCCTTCGGTCAGCTGCTGCAGCGCGTCGCGGAACAGCGCTTCCGATTCGGCGTCGAGCGCGCTGGTCGCCTCGTCCAGCAGCAGGATTTCGGCGTCGCGCAGCATGGCGCGCGCGATCGAGATGCGCTGGCGCTGCCCGCCCGACAAGAGGCCGCCATTCTCGCCGACATCGGTCTCGTAGCCTTTCGCCTGCGCCATGATGAAGTCATGCGCGTTGGCGGCCTTGGCGGCGGCGATCACCTCCTGGTCGGTCGCGTCCTGCCGTCCAAGCCGGATGTTGTGCATGATGGTGCCGGCGAACAGGAACGTGTCCTGGCTGACATAAGCGATCTTTTCCCGCAGCGAGGCGAGCGTCGCATGGGAAATGTCCTGGCCGTCGAGCAGCACCTTGCCGCTGTTGGGGTCATACATGCGCATGATCAGGTTCAGGATGGTCGACTTGCCGCCGCCGGAAGGGCCGACCAGCGCCGTCATCTTGCCGGGCGCAAGGGTGAGGTCGAACCGGTCGAGCACCGGCGGGCCATTCTGGTAGGCGAAGCTGACGGTATCGAACCGGATCTCGCCCGGTCCGGACCGAAGCGGCTTTGCATCGGGCTTCTCTGCCAGTGTCAGCGGCGCGTCGGCGAGCTGGAACATCATGCGCACGCCGACGATGCCGCTTTCCAGCGAGATGCGCACGCGCGCCAGGCGCTTTGCCGGCTCATAGGCGAGCAGCAGTGCTGCGATGAACGCCATGATGTTGCCCGGCATCTGGCCGCCCTGCAGGACCAGGAAGCCGCTGACCATCACGGCGCCGGCGATCGCCAGCCCGGCCAATGTCTCCATCACCGGGCTTGTCACTGCCTCCAGCGCAGCGATGTTGTTGGCCCGATCCTCGACGTCCGCCACCGCCTTGTACATGCGTTTGCGCATCAAGCCTTCGAGATTGAAGGATTTGACCACGCGCACGCCGATCGCGGTTTCCTGCATCACCTGAATGATCTGGCCGACCGAGCGGAACTCCATGGCGGCGAACTTGCGCACGCGCTTCAGGATGCGGTTGACGCCATAGATGGCCACGGGCCCGGCGACGAAGCAGATCAGCGACAGCACCGGCTGCTGCCACACCATGACACCAATCAAGGCAAGCAGGGTCACCAGATCGCGCACATAGGAGGTGACGATCAGGTCGAGCACGTTGCGTGCCGCCTGGGCATTGTTGGTCATGCGGGTGATCAGGTCGGATGACGAGGTCGAATGGTAGAATTCGATGCCTTGCGCCAGGATGCGGTCGTAGATCTTGCGCTGCCGGTCGGCAATGATGGCATTGCCGACCCGGCTCATGAAATAGGCCTGGACGAAATTGGCGAGGCCCTTGAGGATGAAGATCCCGGCGACCGCCGCGGCAATCATGTTGACGCGGTCGACCCGCTTGTCGATCACGAATTCATTGGTGATCTCGCGCAGGATCCAGGCGCTGGCGGCCGTCATGCCGGCCACCACCAGCATCGACACAATGGCGGCGCCATATCCGAACATATGCTGCCGGAAGGACTCTTTGACCAGCCTCACGATAAGGCGCTGGTTCTCCGCCGAGCGTTCGTCGCGTTTCAGGAACGGCAAGTTCAAGTTCACACGGGACTTCCATGGTTTGCGACTATGGCCTTGGGTCCGAAGCCGATCGCTGCGTGGGCGAAAGGCGGCTTATAGAGCGAGTTACCGCCAGAGGGAACCTTTCGCGGTCGCCTAAAGAAACGGCTGCGGCAAGCTGTCTTTTGCGCCACCATGGCTGGGTGATTCTGGAAATGGGATGACGACAGATGGATTTCGACCTTATCGTTCGTGGCGGCACGCTGCCGGATGGCCGGATTGCCGATATCGGCATCAGCGGCGAGACGATCGCGGCGATCGAGCCCAAACTGCAGGGTTCGGCGCGGACCGAGGTCGACGCCCGCCGCAATCTGGTCTCGCCCCCCTTCATCGATCCGCATTTCCACATGGATGCAACGTTGTCCTATGGCATTCCGCGCATCAACGCCTCGGGCACGCTGCTCGAAGGCATTGCGCTATGGGGTGAGCTGAAGCCGCTTTTGACGCATGAGGCGGTGCGCGACCGCGCGCTCGCCTATTGCGACTGGGCGGTGTCGATGGGCCTGCTCGCCATCCGCACCCATGTCGATGTCTGCGATGACCGTTTGCTGGCGGTCGAGGCCCTGCTCGACGTCAAGAAAACGATCGCGCCCTATATCGACCTGCAATTGGTGGCTTTCCCGCAGGACGGTTTCTACCGCTCGCCAAAGGCGCGTGAAAACACCATTCGGGCGCTGGACATGGGCGTCGACATCGTCGGCGGCATCCCGCATTTCGAGCGCACCATGGCGGACGGCACGCGCTCGGTGACCGAGCTTTGCGAGATCGCGGCCAAACGCGGCCTGATGGTCGACCTGCACTGCGACGAGACCGACGACCCGCTGTCACGCCACATCGAGCAACTGGCCTATGAAACGCAGCGCCTCGGCCTGCAGGGCAGGGTCGCCGGCTCGCACCTCACCTCGATGCACTCGATGGACAATTACTACGTCTCGAAGCTTCTGCCGCTGATTGCCGAGGCCGGCGTTTCGGCTATCCCCAATCCTTTGATCAACATCATGCTGCAGGGCCGTCACGACACTTTCCCGAAGCGGCGTGGCCTGACCCGGGTCAAGGAGATGCAGGCGCTGGGCATCCGCGTCGGCTGGGGCCAGGATTGCGTGCTCGATCCCTGGTATTCGCTGGGCACCGCCGACATGCTCGACGTCGCCTTCATGGGCCTGCACGTTGCCCAGATGTCGAGCCCGGCCGACATGGCGCGCTGCTTCGACATGGTCACCAACGTCAACGCCGCCATCATGGGGCTCGATCATCTGGGTCTCGCCGTCGGCAAGCGCGCCAGCCTTGTCGTCCTCGACGCCGGCAATCCGATCGAAGCCCTGCGCCTGCGCGCCGAGCGCGTCTGCGTCATTGCCAGGGGCAAGGTGGTGGCGGAACGGACAAGGCAGGACACCAGGCTTTCCATCCCTGGCAGGCCGGCGCAGGTGAACCGCAGGCACAAAGCCATGTAGGCCCAGCCGATTCCCGGTTCTGGTCCCGCGATTTCCCGGATTCTTCTCGTCAAAGCCGCTGCTTCCGTCTAGGACGCGGCTTACGCGAAGGAGGAATCGGGATCGGCATGACGCAACCGGTGGCGCAGAATTCCACGATCAGGAACGTGCTTCTGGCCGGCATTCTGCTGATGCTGGCCGGTGACTTCCTGTTTGCGTTGAACGACGCGATGGGCAAGTGGCTGGTCGCCAGCTTCTCCGTCGGCCAGGTGGTGCTGATCCGCTCCATCGGCGCCTTTATCGTGCTTGGCCCGATGATCGCTAATCAGGGCGCCGGCAGACTGTTCCGGATGGAGCGGCCCGGGCTGCAGATCCTGCGCGTGTTGGCGACGACGCTGGACACCGCATTGTTTTACGCCGCCGTCGTCTATCTGCCGCTTGCCGATGTGATGAGCTTCTACATGGCCGGGCCGATCTATGTCGCGGCGCTGTCGCATTTCCTGCTTGGTGAAAAGGTTGGCTGGCGCCGCTGGGTGGCGATCCTGCTCGGCTTCTGCGGCGTGGTGATCATGCTGAAGCCTTCCTCGGCCGCGCTCTCGCTGTCGTCGAGCTTCGCGCTGGTCGGCAGCATCGCCTTTGCCTTCGCCATCATCCTCAACCGGCGGCTGCGCGGCACCAGCGATACCAATCTGGTGACATGGCAGACGATTGGCACGCTGCTGGTCGGCGGCGTGCTGACCATCGGCGCTTGGCAGACGCCGTCGGCGCTCGATTTCGGTGCCATGCTGCTGCTCGGCATCGTCTCCTGCAGCGCCCATCTGATGATCACACGGGCGCTCAAACTCGCCCCGGCCTCGACGCTGGCTCCGCTGCACTACACGCTGCTGCTGTGGGCGGTGGTGTTCGGGCTGGTGTTCTTCGGCGACATTCCCGGCCCGCGTATCCTGATCGGCTCTGGCATCATCGTGCTGGCTGGACTGTTCATCTTCCACCGCCAGAAGGTCGTCGACACCACGGTGCCACCCGAAAACGTGCCGAAGGGCGTGAACTGAAGCGGTTACAGGAAAGTGTGAAACGGCTTTCCGTCCGCGATTGCAGCCAAACAAAGCATACAGCGCGTCGCACGAAACGATGCGCTTAGCCGCTGAAGGCTATCACCCGGAATTGCCTGGGTTTCCGGTCAAGCAGTTCGGTATTTACATCGATATTTTGCGGTGTACGTTGCTTTTCGGGCGCAATACGGGATTGATTCTTCGCCGGGAGAGGCAAGAACAATATCTCCGCAAAGACTGCGATAGAGGGGGGATAATGGGCAGTTTCTCTATATGGCATTGGCTGATCGTTCTAGTCCTGATCGGCTTACCATTGGTGTTTGTTCTAAGAGCGGCACCAGCTGGCGGCAATCGCTTCGGAGAAATGCCGCCTCCGATGAGTTTTAGTGAAGCTGTTTCAAGTTTCTTTCGAAATTATGTGAATTTTTCAGGCAGGGCCAGTCGCTCGGAGTTCTGGTATTCCTACCTCTTCCTTTTCATCGTCGGCGTCATTCTCGTCATAGTCGATGCCGTTGTGAAGAATGAAATTATCTCATCGATATGGAATCTGGCCGCCCTCCTGCCGACACTGGCCATGACCACCCGCCGGCTGCATGACATCAACCGAAGCGGTTGGCATCAGCTCCTGGTGGGATTATTCCCCATTGGCACCATCGCGCTGATCATCTGGTATTGCAAAAAGTCTGACGACACAGTGACGTTGAGTGAAATAGAGAGGGTTTTCAGGTAGGTGCGGCGACAGGCATTTTGTGCGCTTGATAGAATCGCGGGAACGCCAAAGCCGCTGTCACATGGAATTGCTCTACCCCAAACGCACGGCCGCCAGGTGCCGGGAAAATTCCGGGGCTTCCATCAGTGCCTTGCAGCGGGCGAAGCGGCCATCGGCATAGGCGCGGAAATCGTCGACCGGGTTGTTGTTGGCGAGCTGGATCAATCCCCATAGCGTCCACAACAGATCGCACATCGCCTTGTAGATGACGACCCGGCCGCGCTCGGCCGGCCTCGCCTCACCGCCGAAATAAGCTCGCATCAGCTCTTCGTCCTGGTCCGCATCGAACTTGCCTTCCACGCTGAGGTCGCCGAGATCCCAGAGCGGGTCGTTCATCCCCGAATATTCCCAGTCGACGATCCACATCCGCTCGCCCGTATCGAGGAAATTTTCGCACAGCGGGTCGCAATGGCAGGCGACGATGGGGAGCGGATGGGCGGCCAGCGCCGAGCGCACGCTGCCGGCCTCGCGCACCACGTCGTGATAGCCGGCGGGCAGGGTGACATCCTTGGTCGACAGCACTTTGAGATAGTCGTCGATCATCGCGAACAGTTCGAAGCGGAAGGGAAACGCCGCACCGGACGCGTGCAGCTTGCGGAAGGCCTCGCCGGCGCGGGCCGGACTGCCTGGCCGGCTTTTGAATTTTTCCGGTGACATCGTCTCGGCACCGGCGATGAAGCGCGTCACCATCACGCCGGTATCGGGATCGGCATGCAGGACTTCGGGACTGACGCCGGCTTTAGCCGCCTCGCGCGCGGCCACTGCTTCGTTGGCGCGGTTGATGTATTCCTCGGTGCCTTTGCCTGGAATGCGCAGGCAGAGATCGCCGGCCCTGAAGACAAGGTTGGTGAGGCCGCCAAGCCGGTCCAGTGGCCCGGTATAGCCGGCCAGCACCGGAATGGCGGCCAGTTTTGCCCGCGCCTCTTCTGTCACCATGCCCACGCCCCCACGCCGTTATTTCTCACCGCAACGGTTCCACAATTTTCGCGGTTTGGCTATCATTGGTCGAAGGCAACTCGATCAGGCGACAGACCAGAGATGACGGACGGCAAACATTTGGGCGCGCTCAGCGCAGCCTATGCAGCGACGCGGCCCGAAGAAGTGGCGGCGCTGTATGACCGCTGGTCGCAGACCTATGACGCGGACATGTCGGCCGCCGGTTATCGTCATCCGACGATCTGCCTGGCGCTGCTCACCCGCCATCTGCCGCGTGGCGCGGCGCCGTTGCTCGATGCCGGCGCGGGCACCGGGCTCATCGGCGAATGGCTTGATATTACCGGCTACCCCAAGGTCGAGGCTCTCGATATTTCGCAAGGCATGCTGGACAAGGCGGCCGCCAAGGGCGTGTATACCGCACTCCACTGCCTGGCGATGGGCGCGCCATTGCCCTTCGCGGATGGCGCCTATGCCGGGATCGTCTCGGCCGGCGTCTTCACCTCAGGCCATGTCGGAGCCGAAGGGCTGGACGAGCTGATCCGCATCTGCCGGCCCGGCGGGGTGATCGTGTTGACGGTCAAGAACACGTTGTGGGAGGCCGGTTTTGCCGTACGCATCGCCGAACTCGAAGCGCAAGGCGTCGTCACCCGCGTTGAGGAGACACGCCCCTATGTCTCGATGCCGGGCGAGGCCGACACCGTGCCCAGCCGCGGCCTTGCCTTGCGGGTGAACTAGCAATTCCAGGAAAAGTGTGAACGGTTTTTGGAGTGCGCCCCTCGGAGCGGACAGCTTGACTAAGCAGAATTGACTTGGAAGCCGGGCTTTCGAAGGATGGAAGCCATGACTGCACATCGCGCGCACAGCATCGAGTTCAAACGTCAGGTAGTGCAAGAGTTCCTCTCCGGCGAGACGCTTCATGGTCTGGCCAGGCGGCACGAACTAGCGCGTAACCTGATCCGTATCTGGGTCCAGAAATACGAGGCCGGCGCCTTCGACGAGGATGTAGCGGCGGCCGAGACGATGCAGACCTATGAGGCTCGGATCGCCGCGCTGGAGCGGCTGGTAGGCCGGCAAGCCTTGGAAATCGAGTTTCTAAAGGGGGCTCTGAAAAGCGCACCACATCCCAGAAGCGGGCCTACATCCGTGATCACCGGCCCCGCGGTGTCTCTATCGCTGAAGGATGCCGGCTGATGGGGATCGCGCGATCAACCTACTACGATCAGCCCGAAACCGCCGTGGATGACACAGCGCTCGTCGAGACGATGGGTGAGATCTCCGACAGCTTCGAAGCCTACGGCTATCGCCGCATGCAGGCGGCGCTGCGGCAGAGCGGCATTGTCGTGAACCACAAGAAGATCAGACGATTGATGCGCGAGCATGATCTGCAGCCCAGGATCAGGCGACGCTTCATCGCCACCACGGACAGCAATCATGAATTGCCGATCTTCCCGAACCTGGCGAAGGACGTGACACTCGATGGCCCGAACCGGCTTTGGGTAAGCGACATAACCTACGTGGCGATTGCGGCAGGCTTCGTCTACGTCGCGGTCATCCTGGATGCCTGGTCCCGCAAGGTCGTTGGTTACGCCATCGGCCGGTCGATCGACGCGCGCTTGACCGTTGCAGCATTGAAGGCGGCAATCGTACGGCGAAAGCCGCCGCCGGGCTGCGTCCATCACTCGGATCGAGGGGCGCAATATGCCGCGCGCCTCTATCGCAATCTTCTCGCCGAGCACGATCTTATTGGATCGATGGGTCGGCGCGGCAATCCCTACGATAATGCCAAAGCGGAAAGCTTCATGAAGACGATGAAGGTCGAAGCCATCTATCCGATGGCCTATGAAACCTTCACCGACGTCGCTGAGGACCTTCCCCGCTTCATTGATGAGGTCTACAACACCCGCCGATTGCATTCAGCGCTCGGCTATCTCAGCCCGCAACAGTTCGAAGACCAACACGCCCGGAAGATGGTCAAAACTGCCGCTTGATCCTGTCCGCCCCGAGGGGCGCACTCCATTTCCCGGGAAAAGCGCGTAGCGCTTTCCCTAGGGAATTGCGTCAAAACAGAAGTTAGAGCGGTTCGCCGTTTCCGTGAAATGGTGAACTGCTCTAGGCTTTCACCCTCTCAGCGGCTGGATCGTACATCGGCTCGAGATGGATTCTGGCCGGCGTCCGCTCCATTGCGACCACCAGCTCGTAGTCGCCCGAGGCGAGAAAATCGTCGCTTACCCCGTCGCCGTTGCGCACATAGCCGTAGCCGATGTTTTTGCTCACCGTGTAGCCATAGCCGCCGCTGGTCAGATAGCCGACCGGCTCGCCATTGCGCAGGATGGTCTCGCGGCCGAGCAGCACGATTTCAGGATTGTCGACCGTGAAGCCGGCAAAGCGTTTCTTCAGAGCCGCCCCGCCGATCGTCTCCAGCGCGCGCCGTCCGACGAAATCGGTGTTCTTGCGCAGCTTGACCGCCCAGCCGAGCCCGGCCTCCTGCGGCGTGTCGTTGGGCGTGATGTCGGAGCCCCAGGCGCGGTAGCCCTTTTCCAGCCGCAGCGATTCCAGCGCCCGGTAGCCGACCGGGCGGATGCCGTGCGTCTTGCCTGCCGCCATCAGCGCGTCGAAGACCTCGCCTGTCGCCGCGATCGGCACATGCAGTTCCCAGCCAAGCTCGCCGACATAGGTGACGCGCAGCGCCCGGATTGTGTGGCCGGCGATGGTGATCTCGCGGACATGGCCGAACGGGAATAGAGCATTCGACACATCCGCATCGGTCACATCGGAAAGCACGTCGCGGGCGCGCGGACCCATCAGCGACAGCGTGCCGAAATCCTCGGTGACATCGGTCAGCTTGGCATTGAGGTCCTCGCCTATATGGTCGCTGATCCATGAGGCATCATGCGTGCGGAAGCCGGTGCCGGTGACGATGTAGAATTTTTCCTCGGCCAGCCGCGCCACTGTCAAGTCGGCCTCGATGCCGCCGCGCGTGTTGAGAAGCTGGGTGTAGGTCAGCCTTCCCACCGGCTTGCTGACATCGTTGGCGCAGATCCAGTCCAGTGCCTTGGCCGCGTCGGGTCCGCTCAGCTCGTATTTGGCGAAAGACGATTGGTCGAAGATGCCGACCTTCTCGCGCACATGCCGATGCTCGTCGCCGACCGCCGCGAACCAGTTCTGCCGACCCATCGAGTAGATGTCCTGTGGCTCGACGCCTTCCGGTGCGAACCAGTTCGGCCGCTCCCAGCCGAGCTTGGAGCCGAACACGGCGCGTTGCTGCTTCAGCCTGTCGTAGAGCGGCGAAACGATGCGGGGCCGGCCGCTGGCATACTCCTCATGCGGGAAGCCGATCGTATAATGCTTGCCATAGGCTTCCAGCGTGCGTTCGCGCACCCATTGCCGGTCGCGGTGCAGGTTGGAAAAGCGCCTGATGTCGACGACCCACAGGTCTAGCGGCGCCTCGCCGTCGACCACCCATTGCGCCAGCACCCAGCCGGCGCCGCCGCCAGACGCGATGCCGAAGGCATTGAAGCCGGCGCCGACGAACATATTGGCGCATTCAGGCGCCGTGCCGAGAATGAAATTACCGTCCGGTGTGAAGCTTTCCGGCCCGTTGATCATCTGCTTGACGCCGACGGTTTCCAGCGCCGGAACGCGCGCGATCGCCTGGCTCATATGCTGCTCGAAATGGTCGTAGTCGTCATCGAACAGCCGGAATTCCCAATCGTTGGGCACGTCGCCGCCGGGGAGACCGGTCGTCCACGCCTGCGGGTTCGGCTCATAGCCGCCCATCACCAGCCCGCCGACCTCTTCCTTGAAATAGGTGCGCCGGTCAGGGTCGCGCAGCGTCGGCGCATCGGTCGCCAGGCCATCGATCTTCTCGGTGATGATGTATTGGTGCTTCACCGGCTGCAGCGGCACGTTGATGCCGGCCATGGCGCCCACTTGCCGCGCCCACTGACCGGCGCAGTTCACCACCTTCTCGCAAGCGATGTCGCCTTGATCGGTCTTCACCGCTGCGATGCGGCCGCCCTTCATCTCGAAGCCGGTGACGCGGATATTCTCGAACAGCTTCGCGCCATGCATGCGCGCGCCCTTGGCCAAGGACTGGGTGATGTCGGAGGGGCTTGCCTGGCCGTCGGTCGGCAGCCAGGAGGCGCCGACAAGATCGCCGGTTTCCATCAGCGGCCACATCGCCTTGACCTCGTCCGGCGACAAAAGCTGCATGTCCATGCCGAAGCTCTTCGCCGTCGTCGCCAGCCTTTTGTACTCGGTCCAGCGGTCGGCATTGGTGGCGAGCCGCAGGCAGCCGGTCATCTTCCAGCCGGTGGCAAGACCGGTTTCGGCCTCCAGCCCCTTGTAGAGGTCGACCGAGTATTTGAGCACGCGGGTGATCGAGGCAGAGGAGCGCAATTGCCCGACAAGGCCAGCCGCGTGCCAGGTCGAGCCCGAGGTCAGCTTGCCCTGTTCGAGCAGCACCACGTCGGCCTTGTGGTCGCGCGCCAGATGATAGGCCGTCGAGCAGCCGATGATGCCGCCGCCGATGACGACGATGGCGGCATGGCTGGGCAAGGTCATGATTTCAGGATCCCGTATTTTGTCCGGTAGTTTTCCAGCGCCGCGTCGAGCCGCACCAGATTTTCCTCGGTGTAGGCGACGTAGTCGATGCCGGGCGCGTCGAGATAGAGTTCCGACACCATGCTCCACATCGCCTCGCGCAGCAGCGAGGCGCATTGCATGGCGGCGTGCGATCGGCGGATCGCCTGGTCCGGCTCTTTCATGAAATAGGCGGTCAGGAAGGCGAAGGATTCCTCGTCGCTCATGCCGGCATTCGAGGCGACGCCGGCAAGGTCGAACATTGCCGTGTTGAAGCCGGCATATTCGAAATCGATCAGCCACAGCCTGCTGCCGTCGTCGAGAATGTTGGCTGGCAAGAGATCGTTGTGGCCAAAGACGATCGGCAGCAATTTCTGCGCGCGCTCCAGCTCGTCCGCCAGCGTCAGCAGGCGCGGCAGGTCGTTGCGCTTGCGGCTACCGCCTTCCTCGAGCGTGCGCGCATAGTCGCGGATGACGTGGAACACCCAGAACATGAAGCCGGCGCCGGAGACATGGTTCGGCATCTCGCGATGGAAGGATCGCAGCAGAGCCGCCACGCGGCCGAGATTGGCGCGCACGTCTTCGGCGAGGAAGGTCCTGGCGCCGAGAAACTGCGTCACCAGGATGCCGGGTTCGGAATAGTGCACGGCAGGCGCGAAACCGGCGGCATGGGCCGCCCGCGCGGTCATCACCTCGCGCTCGCGGAAGACATGGTGGAAGGGATAGTCCTGGCCGAAGCGCACGACATGCCGTCCGGCAGCGTCGCTGACCACATAATTGGCGTTGCTCAGGCCGCCGGGCAGGGGGGCGATCTCGATGGCGCCGGTCCAGCAGGGCAGGGCGCGGATGCGATCTTCGGCAATCACGGGCTCATCCCTGGTTTGCTGAGCTTCGACTAAAGCGCGTCGCGTTGAAACGGGTCCATGCGACGCGCTTTAGGTCCTTGTTTTTATGCATGTCGTTCTCCCAAAACCGAGGTCACTTTTGGGCGACATGCATTAGGCGCCATGGACAGCGCGACGAGAGCGGGGAGAAACGCAAATAATCTCGCCGGTGCGGGACGCCAGGATCGGTATCCCGCACCGCACCGACGAGCCCCTTGGCCAGGACTTTGAGCCTGGCATCCGCCCCCGCGGATCTGAAAATTCCTTGCGCCAGACGCATTCAAGGCTGTCCGGCCACTGAGTTGCGGCTCTGCCATCACCCTCCCGTTGCAGTTCCGAAACCCCTGTTGATGCCTTGGATTTCACGCCAGGGTTGCCCGGTTGTCAATAAAAAGGTGTGACTTTTTTTGGGTGTTTTGCCCGAAAGCAAGAGTTGATCCCTTTAAAAGCGCTTGAATTGCCTTAAAACCGGTCAAAAGGTTCGGGAAACCCAATGGTCCATTCCAAACGCCACGGCGAGATCCTGCGGCTGTTGCAGGAAGAGGGAACCGTCACCATCGCCAGCCTGGCCGACCGGCTGGGTGTTTCACTGGAAACCGTGCGCCGCGACGTCAAGCCGCTCACCAATGATGGTTCGGTTCTGAAAATGCATGGCGCCATCGGCCTGCCGTCGATGGTCGGCGAGGCGCCGTTCGAACGGCGCATGCGCGAGAACGCCGATGCCAAGCGCATCATTGCCCGCATGGTCGCGGCCACCATCCGCGACGGCGAATCGGTCATGCTCGACACTGGCACCACGACCTCGTTCCTGGCCCGGGAGTTGCTCGGCCACCGGCGGCTGACGGTCGTCACCAATTCATCCGACATCGCCCGCACGCTGGCCACCATCAACGGCAACAAGGTCTATATGGCGGGCGGCGAATTGCGCAGCGATTCAGGCGCTGCCTTCGGCACTTCGGCCATCGACTTCGTCAGCCGCTTCTCGGTCAGTCACGCCATCATCTCCACCGGCGCCGTCGATGCGGTGACGGGTGTCATGGACTACGATCTGGAAGAGGCCGAATTCGCCCGCATGGTGCTATCGCGCGGCCAGCGCTCGCTCGTCATCACCGACCACACGAAATTCGGCCGCCAGGGGCTGGTCCAGGTCTGCGGCTTCGATGGCTTTTCCGAACTCGCCACCGACCGTTCGCCGCCGCATGACATCGCCGCGGCGCTGGCACAGGCCGGCGCGCGGCTCAGCATTGCCGGCGGCGAAGCCGGATTTTAACTGAACACCAGCGATTGGTGGGCACACACGCCCGCGAAGGTCCCGCCCGATACGGCGAAGGCGATGTTGTGCATCGCGCGTGCCGCATCGCCTGCGGCGTAGACGCCGGGAACCGTCGTCTGCTGCCTGTCATCGACAGATATCACCGGGCCGAGGAGGCCGTCCTTGAAGCCGCAGCCGAGCTGCTCGGCCAGCGGGCTTGCCATCGTGTTGCGCGGTGCGGTGAACATCGCCCTGACGCCAGCCTTTCGGCCGCCGTCGAGATGGACGATCAAGCCGCCGGCGCCGTCTTCCCGTAGCTCGCTGACGACCGCGGGTTCGAATCTGACATTCTTGCGCTCCAGGGCGAGCATCTGCTCGGTGTCGGGTTCGATCTGGCCGTTGCCGAACAGAGTGACGTCGCCCCAGTCGGCGATCAACTGCGCCTGATGCATGGACATCGGGCCGGTCGCGAGCACGCCGAGCGGCCCGCCGGAAACCTCATAGCCGTGGCAATAGGGGCAGTGCAGCACGGTCTTGCCCCATTGTCCGGCAAGTCCGGGGACCTCCGGCAGGATGTCGCGTACGCCGGTGGCGAGCACCAGCCGTGCGGCGCCGAATGTCTCGCCACCACTGGTGGTGATCTCGAAATCGCTGCTGCTGTTGGCGACGGCTTTTTCCGCACGGGCGTTGACAAGCCTGGCCGTAGGATAGGCCAGAAGCTGCTGTCTGGCATCGTCGAGGATGGCGCCGGGTGTGCGCCCGTCCTGGCCGAGAAAACCGTGCGAATGCACGGCAAAGCGATTGCGTGGCCGGCCGGCGTCGATCACCAGCACGTTGCGCCGGGCCCGCGCTGCCTGGATGGCGGCGGACAGGCCGGCGAAGCTGCCGCCCACAATGGCGAGATCATACTGCATGGCTGGAAACTCCGATGAGATCGTAACGGCGGCGGAAATCGGCGGTCAGGTCGGCCAGCGTGATGCGGCTGAGCTTCTCCGCCAGCAGCTTCTCCGCCGCGATGCGGAAATCGTCGAGTACGGCGATCACCGCTTGCTCGACGAGGCAGCCCGGGCTTTCCGGCTGGGTGCTGAACGGCAGCAGCGTCTCGCCAAGGGCGGCGCTGATCTCGGCCAGCGAGATGTTTTCAGGCGCACGCCCGAGCAGCCAGCCACCGCCATGCCCGCGCGACGAGGTGACGATGCCGGCGTTGCGCAAGCCGGCGATGGTGCGGCGCACCACCACCGGATTGGTGTGGATGAAGGTGGCAAGCTGCTCGGAGGTCAACGCGTGGTCCGGCTTCTCGGCCATGTGGACGAGAATGTGCAAGGTGGAGGACAGCCGGCTGTTGCGTTTCATGTAACTTAGTTAGTTACGATTTCGGCGATGTCAAACACGCCAACGCGATTTTGTCGGTGCTATGCGGGCACAGCGTGAAAAGTCATCCTGAAGCAGGCGCCGCTCGGCTTGCCGTCGAGGATATCGATGCGCCCGCCATGCAGTTGCATGATTTCCTGCACGAGGTTGAGCCCGAGCCCGGCGCCGTGATCCTGCGGCCGCAGCCGGTAGAACGGCTCGAAGATGCGTTCGCGCTCGGCTGGCGGCACGCCGTCGCCTTCGTCCCGCACCTCGATGACGGCCGACGCTGTGACACTGACGGTGATCTTGCCCGTGCGGCCGCCATGCTCGATGGCGTTCTGGACGATGTTGGTCACCGCGCGCTCGATCGCCGTGCGGTCGCCGGTGGCGAAGACCGTTTCCCGTTCCGGCTCGAACGACATCTCGTATCCGGCCGAGAACGCCATTGGCGCGAGGTCGACGATGACGCCGCGCGCGATCGCGACGAGATCAACCTTCTCGAACGGCGAAGTCTGTCGGTCGAGGCGTTGCAGGTCGAGCAACTGGTCGGTCAGCGTCGAAAGCCGCGCCGCGTCCTGCAGCAGCCGTGCCCGCTCCGGTGTCGCCGGCAGCGAGGCCAGGCGTGTGTTGAGGATGGCGACCGGCGTTCGGAGTTCATGAGCGGCGTCGGTCAGGAAGCGCTTGTGGCGCTCATAGCCCTTGTCGAGGCGCGCAAGGGCTGCGTTTACCGCCTTCACCAGCGGCGTGACTTCCGTCGGCACATCCTTCAGCGGCAGTTGCACGCCGCGCTGGTCTATGTTGATGCGCTCGGCCTCAGCGGCCGCATGGCCAAGGCCCGACAGCGCGCCGCGCACCACCCAGGGCGTCGCGAACAGCGTCGCTAGCGCCATCAGTCCGGCCAGCGGCAATATGCCCTGCAGGAAGAACTGCGGCGCCTGCCCAAGCAGGCGCAGCAGCGAAAGCCCGCCCTTGGTGCCGGTGAAGATCTGGACATTGCCGGCGGCCGTGTCGGTCCAGCGGATCTTTGCATCCGGCGGCGCGCTCTCGCCGATGGAATTGTCGATACGCGCGTCGCTGATGGTGTCCAGCAGTCCGGCGAAAGGCAGGAAGAGGGCCGGCACCGTGCCTTCCTGCAGCCGCTGCCCCTGCTTGTCGCGGACGATGAACCAGAGGTCGGGGACGTCGGATCGCAGCTTGGTCAGATCCGAAGTCTCGCGCAGCACAAGCTTGCCGCCTGCATCGCGCGCCACGGCATCTGCCAGCACGTCCATCGTGCCGTCCTCATAGTCGTGTGGGATGAGGCCGGTGGCCAGCAACGCGCCGAGAATGCCGACAATGATCAGCGTCAGCATCGCGCATTGCAGCAAAGCAATGCGCAGCACCAGGCTCCATTTGAGCGAACGTGGTCGTTTGAGGCTCATCCCTTGGCGCTCACGTCGTTTCGCGCAGGAGATAGCCGACGCCGCGAATGCCGTTGATCGTCACCCCGGCATCGGCGTCGGCGAGCTTGCGGCGCAGGCGTGAGACATGGGTGTCGAGCGCATTGGACTGGATCTCGTCGTCGAGGCCGAACACCGCTTCCATCAGCGCCTCGCGCTGCACCATGCGGCCGGTGCGCCGCATCAGCGCCTCCAGCACCAGCAGTTCGCGGCGCGGCAGGCTGAGCGGCTCGCCGCGGATCGCCGCTTCGCGATGTCCGACATCGAGCACCAGATGGCCGGCGCGGATGAATTGCGCCTGCATCGGCGCCGGCCGCCTGAGCAAGGCGCGCAAGCGGGCCAGCAATTCCTCGAAGGCGAACGGCTTGGCCAGATAGTCGTCCGCGCCCATGTCCAGCCCGTCGACCTTGTCGGATGTGTCGCCCTTGGCCGTCAGCACCAGCACCGGCGTGGTGTTGTTCGCCGAGCGCAATCTCGGCACCAGCGACAGCCCGTCGCCATCCGGCAACTGGCGGTCGAGCAGGATGGCGTCGTAGCCGTCGACGGCAACGAAGCCCTCCGCCTCGAGCAATGTGCCGGCGTGATCGACCACCATGTCGTGGCGCTTCAGCGCGGCACGCAGCGCCGAGACCATTTCAGGCTCGTCTTCGACCAGCAAGATACGCATCCACACTCCCCAGGCAACGAACTCAGCATCGGGCGTTACCGCGCCAACATTGCGCAGACATGGCAGAGCCGAATGGACCGGGGCCGGCAAGGTCTTTCTTTACGCCCGCACTATTGCGCAATGTCTATGCAATCCAGCCACGGCAAACAGCGCCGGTCGGCAGGAACCGCCCATGCCGGCGTCAAGGCGTCGGGCCCGACGATGCAACAGGTTCGGGTCCGACGCCGAAACGAAATCAAGTGGCCGCGCCAAACTGGTTGGCGCGCCACTGTCCGGGATTGAGGTTGGTTATGCCTGCACATGATGCCCTGTCTTTTCTCATGGCGTGGACCGTTGCGCCGTTCAGGGTCGGCTCCGTCACGCCGTCCAGTTCCAGCCTGGCGGCCTTGATGACGCGCGACATCGGTCCAGAGACGGGCTCCGTGCTGGAGCTCGGTCCCGGAACCGGCCCTTTCACCCGGGCGCTGCTGTCACGCGGGGTGCGGGAGGAGGATCTGACGCTGATCGAATCCGATCCGGATTTTGCCGCACTTCTCATGCGGCGCTTTCCCGCCGCCCGGATTTTCGAGATGGATGCCGCCGGGCTGCGCCATCTGTCGCTCTTCCCAGGGCCGGTGGTTGGTGCCGCCGTCAGCGGGCTGCCCTTCCGCCTGATTTCGCCGCGCAAGACGCTTGCCATTCTCGAAGGCGTTTTCGCGAATCTGCGCCCGGGTGGGGCGCTCTACCAGTTCACGCTCGGCCGGCGCTGCCCGTTCGACCAGTCGCTGCTCGACCGGCTCGATCTCGAAGTCACGCGGGTCGGCCATACCTTTCGCAATTTCCCGCCGGCGACGGTCTATCGCGTCACGAGGATCAAGACGCTCGGGACCTATGACTGGCGCTTCGCATGACGGGTCCGCTGTCGGCCATTCTCGGCTTCGGCCTGTTCGGCGTCTTCTGCCTCGCCTTCACCGAAAAAATCCTGCCGATTCCGCCCTCGCATGTGCTGCTGCTGTTCCTCGGCATGACGGCGGCGCCGGATGCCTTCACACTGGCAATCCTGCTGGCGGTGACGACGTTCGCCTCCTTCGCCGGTTGCCTTGTCTGGTATGGGGTTGGTCGCCGGATCGGATTTGACCGTGCCGACAGGCTGATCGAACGTGTCGGCAGATATGTCTTCCTGCGCTCCGCAACCTACCGCAAGCTCGGCCAGGCCTATCGCCGCAATCATGTGCGGGTGTCGCTGCTGGCGCAGTTCATCCCGACGGTGCGCAATTATTTGCCGATCGCGGCCGGCGCGCTCTGTCTGCCTGCTCTGCCCTTCGCGATCGCGACGCTGCTCGGCGCCACCATCTGGAATGCGGGCTTTCTCGTAACCGGCTATCTCTTGCACGGCAGTGGCCAGGATTCTTTCACGGTGGGTTTGCGCATCATCGTCATCGTCGTGGCGCTGGAGACGGCCTTCATGCTGGCGCTGCGCTATAGTCCCGCATGGCGGCGGCGCATCAGGCTGATGCTCGGCTGAGCGCACAGCACCAGTCATGGGATAAGCTCCGCCATCGGCTTTCCTTCCCTTGTCTGCCGGTGTTTAGTCCGGCCATGGCCTTCACCATCCGCCAGTTGCAGTTCTTCATCGCCGTCGCCGAGCAAGGCACGGTGTCGGGCGCGGCACAGAACCTCTCCATCTCGCAATCGTCCGTCACCGAAGCGATCAAGGAACTCGAAAGCGATCTCGGCGTCGAATTGTTCGAGCGCCATCCGCGCGGCCTCAACATCACCCACAAGGGCCACCAGTTCCTGCGTCACGCGACGAAGATCCTCGCCGACGTGTCCGACGCCCGCCGCTCTTTTTCTGGCGAACAGGCGGTGGCGGGCGGCCGGCTGCAGCTCGGCGTCACCTCGCTGGTCGCCGGCTATGTGCTGTCGGATCTGCTCTCCCGCTATCGCCGCGCCTATCCCGGCGTCGAGGTCTCGGCCATCGAGGACAATGGCGACTACCTCGAACATCTCCTGATCGGCGGCAAGCTCGACATCGCCGTCATGGTCACTTCCAATTTGCGCGACCGCACAGCGCTGCAATCGGAAATCCTCGAAGTCTCGGCCTACCGCCTGTGGCTGCCGCTCGGCCATCCGCTCGCCAGCGCCGACATCATCAGCATTGGCGATATCGCTGGCGAGCCACTGATCATGCTGACCGTCGACGAAATCGAGGAGAATACGGGAAAACTGCTGACGGCGATCGGCGCCAAGCCCCATGTCGCCTTCCGCACCCGTTCCGTCGAAGCCGTGCGCAGCCTGGTCGCCACCGGTGCCGGCGTGGCGCTGTTGCCCGACCTTGTCTACCGGCCTTGGTCGCTGGAAGGCGACCGCATCGAATCACGCGATATTTCCGGCTCCTTGCCGGTCGTGCAGGTCGGCATGGTCTGGCGGCGCGGCTCCGGCTTGCCGCAGGCGGCGCGCGATTTCATCGGGCTTGCCCAGTCGCAGCGAACGGTCCGTCGCTAGTGTGACATACTCCAGGCGACGCCAGTCCTACGCTTGCGCCTCTTGATGGAAACCGCCTCCGCCATGAACGGCCCTATCGGAGCAACCTCGAAGCGGCCGGCGCCGGCAAGCCTGACGGCGCGGCGGAACGCAGGGCACTCCATCGGCCGGGTGGCCGGACATTGGGCGGCGTGACGCAAGGCCTCTCGGATCGTCGTCAGCCGTTGGATGATTTGGTCCAGTTCCTTCGCTTTGGCATCCAGGCGCCCTCGATCCATTTTCGGCAGACCGTCGGGTGTCAGCATCGAGGAAATCTCGTCCAGTGCGAATCCACCGGCGCGTCCGAGTGCGATCAAGGCGAGCCGGTCGAGGACGGCAGGGTCGAACAAACGGCGCTGGCCGCGACGGCCGATCGAGGCGACGAGGCCCTTCTCCTCGTAGTAGCGAAGTGTCGAGGCGGGCACGCCGGAGCGGCGCGATACTTCGGCAATGTCCATATTTTTCATACTTGACCTCAAGTCGGCTTGAACTCGTAGAGTGCTCGTGACGATCGGTGAGAGCAACACGAAAGCGAGGTCCGTTATGCCGCAATCCGCGCCGCCCAACACACGCCAAGCCGCGCTCTGGAACGATGCCAGCGGAAAAGCCTGGGTCGAGATGCAGCCGATCCTCGACGAGATATTGGCACCGTTCGAGCGGCTGGTGGTCGATGCCGGCTATCCCGGGGAAGGGGGCAATGTCCTGGATGTCGGCTGCGGTGCCGGCGCCACAACTCTGGCGATGGCGCGCCGCGTGGGCAAAGGCGGAAATTGTGTGGGGCTCGACATCTCGCAGCCGCTTGTCGCCCTGGCGACGGAGCGCGCGAGGGTGGAAGACGTAGCAAACGCAAGTTTTGAAGTGGGCGATGCCCAGGCGTTTGCGTTCGAATCCGGGCGCTTCGACGTTGTTATCTCGCGCTTCGGCGTCATGTTCTTCGACGATCCCGTGGCGGCGTTCACCAACATAAGAAAGGCTGCGAGGCGCGGCGGCAAACTCGCCTTTGTCGCCTGGCGCAGTCCGCTCGAGAATGATTTCATGACGACCGCCGTGCGAGCGGCTGCGCCTTTCCTGCCGCCCGCAGCGGTGCCAGACCCCGATGCGCCGGGTCAGTTTGCCTTTGCCGACGGCGCCAAGGTGAAGAGGATCCTGGAATCGAGCGGCTGGGCTTCAATCGAAGTCGAACAGGCGGACGTCCCGTGCCGGATCGCCCAACGCGATCTGATGACGTTTGCCACCCGGCTAGGGCCCCTCGGCGCCGTGCTGCGCGAGGTTGACCGGGCAACGGCCGAAAAAATCACGACGGTGTTGCCGGCTGCGTTCGCGCCTTTCGTGGAGAACGGTGAGGCTCGCTTCAATGCGGCCTGCTGGCTGGTGACGGCGCTTGCTTGAAGCGGTCCGGCTATCGGAAAAACCGATATCGCCTTTCTGATAAATGAATTTGCGAAACCGGGATTTTCCAAGCACCTTCGGCTTCAGGGACCAAAGCCGCCATCAGAGCGGCATCAAGTCCACAGGACGAACTGATACGTTTTTCAGTCCGCGCGTGATCTGGCGAAAACCGGAGCGGTTTCGGGGTCATCCGCCAAAATGGGAGATCGATGATGAATTCATTCCTGAAGTCATGCACGGCGCTGACGGTCGCGCTGACCTTCTCCGGTCAGGCCATCGCCCAGGTCAAGGAACTGGGCAAGGGCGAAGGCCAGGTCAACATCGTTGCCTGGCCCGGCTATATCGAGCGCGGCGAGACCGATAAGGGCTATGACTGGGTCACCGCCTTCGAGAAGGAGAGCGGCTGCAAGGTCAACGTCAAGACCGCCAACACGTCGGACGAGATGGTCTCGCTGATGAACGAGGGCGGCTTCGACCTCGTCACGGCTTCGGGTGATGCCTCGCTGCGCCTCGTCGCCGGCAAGCGCGTGCAGCCGATCAACACCGATCTCATCCCGAGCTGGAAGACGGTCGACGACCGGCTCAAGGACGCGCCCTGGTTCACCGTCGACAAGGTGCATTACGGCGTTCCCTATCAGTGGGGCCCCAACATCCTGATGTACAACACCGAGGTGTTCAAGGACGCGCCGAAGAGCTGGAACGTCGTCTTCGAGGAGATGAAGCTGCCGGACGGCAAGTCCAACAAAGGCCGCGTCCAGGCCTATGACGGCCCGATCCACATTGCGGATGCCGCCAACTATCTGATGTTCCACAAGCCGGAACTCGGCATCAAGGACCCCTACGAGCTGAACGAGGACCAGTACAAGGCAGCGCTCGACCTGCTGCGCGTCCAACGCACGCTGGTCGGTCGCTACTGGCATGACGCTGCCATCCAGGTCGACGATTTCCAGAATGAAGGCGTCGTCGCCTCGGGTTCGTGGCCGTATCAGGTCAACACGCTGGTTGCCGCCAAGAAGCCGGTTGCCTCGACCGTGCCGGAAGAAGGCGTCACCGGCTGGGCCGACACCACCATGATGGAAGCCGACGCGGCTCACCCGAACTGCGCCTATATGTGGCTCGAGCATTCGCTGTCACCGAAGGTGCAGGGCGATGTCTCGGCCTGGTTCGGATCGCTCCCCGTGGTGCCCGCCGCCTGCAAGGGCAACGAGCTCTTGACCGACGAAGGCTGCAAGACCAACGGCTACGACAATTTCGACAAGATCAAGTTCTGGAAGACGCCGGTTTCGAAATGCGTCACCCAGAACGACCAGTGTGTGCCTTACTACCGCTGGGTGTCGGACTATATCGGCGTCATCGGCGGACGGTGATTTCCCTTACCCTCCCCCTTGTTGTGGGGAGGGTCGACGCCCAGCGTCGGGGTGGGGGCTGTCCGACATGTCGGCGCCATCACCCCCACCCGCGGCTTCGCCGCGACCTCCCCCATCGAGGGGGAGGTGGAGCGGCGCGCGAATTTCGCGATCCTAGCCAGATTTGTAGCTGAGGATGATTTTGATAAACCGGTAACAGACTGACAGCCCATGACCTCTGCCGTCTCCTTCCAGAAAGTCTCGCGCCATTTCGGCAGCGTTCGCGCCGTCGATGCGGTCGATCTCGACATTGCGCCGGGCGAGTTCTTCGCCATGCTCGGGCCGTCCGGTTCCGGCAAGACCACCTGCCTGCGCCTCATCGCCGGTTTCGAGCAGCCGACGGCGGGTTCCATCTCGATCTTCGGTGAGCGCGCCGAGGGCGTTCCGCCCTATCGCCGCAACGTCAACACCGTGTTCCAGGACTATGCGCTGTTCCCGCATCTCAATGTGCTCGACAACGTCGCCTACGGGCTGATGGTCAAGGGCGTCGGCAAGGCCGAGCGGCACAAGGCGGCCGAGGAAGCGCTGTCGCTGGTGCGGCTGCCCGGCTATGGCGCCCGCCGCCCCGGCCAGTTGTCAGGCGGCCAGCGCCAGCGGGTCGCGCTGGCGCGTGCGCTGGTCAACCAGCCCAAGGTGCTGCTGCTCGACGAGCCGCTCGGCGCGCTCGACCTCAAACTGCGCGAAAACATGCAGGAAGAGCTGAAATCGCTGCAGAAGGTGCTCGGCATCACCTTCGTCTTCGTCACCCATGACCAGGGCGAGGCACTGTCCATGGCTGACCGCGTAGCCGTCTTCAATGACGGCAGGATCATGCAGATCGGCACGCCCGAAGATATCTATCAGCGGCCTCGCACGCGCTTCGTTGCCGATTTCGTTGGCTCCTCCAACGTGCTGCCGCCGGATTTTGTCCAGCGCTATTCCGGCCAACACCGCTGGGGCAGCTTGCGTCCCGAATCCATCCGCGTCAGCCGCGCCGCAAGCGGCGAAGGCGTCGCCGCCCGTCTCGTCTCAACCAACTATCTCGGCGCCACCACCAGGCTGGCGCTCGATGCCGATGGGTTGAAACTGCACGCTGTGGTGCCGGCCGGCACGGCCCTACCGGCGGAAGGCGAGGCGGTCATGCTCACCTTCAACCGCGAGCACCTGCATCTGATGGACGAACCGGCATGAGCGTCGACGTCACCATGCCGCGCGCCACGGCCCCTGCCATCCTGCCCGGCAGCGGCGGCATGCGCGGTACGCTGTCGGATCTGTTCTGGCGCCGGCCGCAACTGCTCCTGCTTCTCATGCTGTTGCCGCCGGTGCTGTGGCTCGGCATCGTCTATATCGGCTCGCTCTTCGCGCTCTTGGCACAGAGCTTTTTCTCCATCGACGAGTACTCCGGCCTCATCAACCGCCAGTTCACGCTGAAGACCTATGGCGATCTGTTGCAGGCCGCCAATCTCGACATCATCCTGCGCACGGTGACCATGGCGGCCCTGGTGACGCTGGCCTCGGCCATCGTTGCCTTCCCCATCGCCTATTACGCGGCGCGTTATGCGCGCGGCCGTTGGAAGGCGCTGTTCTATCTCGGCGTCATGCTGCCGCTGTGGTCGAGTTATCTGGTCAAGATCTACGCCTGGAAGCTGATCCTGGCCAAGGAAGGCATCCTCACCTGGCTCTTCGCCAAGCTGCATTTGCTGTGGATTCTCGATGCCTGGCTCTCGCTGCCGGTCGTCGGCGGCAACTCGCTGTCGGTCTCGTTCACCGGCACCTTCATCGTTTTCGTCTATGTCTGGCTGCCCTTCATGATCCTGCCGGTTCAGGCGGCGCTCGAGCGCGTGCCCGGCAACCTGGTCGAGGCTTCCTCCGATCTCGGCGCCTCGCCGGGACAGACCTTTCGCAACGTGCTGTTCCCGCTGGCGCTGCCCGGCATTGTCGCCGGCTCGATCTTCACCTTCTCGCTGACTCTCGGCGACTACATCATCCCGCAGATCATCGGCACGTCCCGGCTGTTCATCGGCCAGGCCGTCTATTCGCAGCAAGGCACCGCCGGCAACATCCCGCTCGCCGCCGCCTTCACCGTGGTGCCTATCATCATCATGGGTTTCTACCTCTGGGGCGCCAAGCGCATGGGGGCCTTCGATGCGCTCTGATCGTGGCCAGTCGGCTCCGCTCGGCCTGAAGATCGCCGCCGCCTGCGGTCTGCTCTTCCTGCATCTGCCGATCCTGCTGATCTTCGTCTATGCCTTCACCACCGAGGAGAAGAGCTTCGTCTGGCCGCCGCCCGGGCTGACCACGCAGTGGTTCGCCGTCACCTGGAACCGGCCCGACGTCTGGGAGGCGCTGTCGCTGTCGGTGCGCGTCGCCGCCATCTCGACAGCGATCGCGCTGGTGCTCGGCACGCTGTGCGCCGCCGCGGTGTCGCGGACGAAATTCTTCGGTCGCGAGACCATCTCGCTGCTGGTCATCCTGCCGATCGCCCTGCCCGGCATCATCACCGGTATCGCGCTGCGCTCGGCCTTTTCGCTCGCCGACATTCCTTTCTCGTTCTGGACGATCGTGCTCGGCCACGCCACCTTCTGCGTCGTCGTCGTCTACAACAATGCAGTTGCCCGTTTCCGCCGCACCTCCGGCTCGATGATCGAGGCCTCGATGGATCTCGGCGCCGATGGTTTCCAGACCTTCCGCCATGTCATGCTGCCCAACATCGCCACCGCACTGCTTGCCGGCGGCATGCTGGCCTTCGCCCTTTCGTTCGATGAGGTCATCGTCACCACCTTCACCGCCGGCCAGCAGCAGACCGTGCCGATCTGGATGCTGGAGGAACTGATCCGCCCGCGTCAGCGCCCGGTCACCAATGTCGTGGCCATGGTCGTCGTGCTGGTGACGCTGCTGCCCATCCTGTTTGCCTATTACCTGACCCGCGACGGCGACCAGATCGCTGGTTCGGGCAAATAATCCAATCGATAAGGGAGAGACCTCCATGGACACCCAGATGCTGATCGGCTCGAAATTCGAGAACGGCGCCGAGACCGAGGAGCCGATCCTCAATCCGAAGACCGGGGCGACCGTTCTCAATCTGCCCGAGGCCAGCCAGGCGCAGATCGAGGCAGCGGTCAGTGCCGCCGAAAAGGCGTTCGTCTTGTGGTCGCGCACCACGCCGGCGCAGCGCTCCGGCTATCTCCTCAAGATCGCCGATCGCATCGAGGCCGAGGCCAAGGAATTCGCTGCGCTCGAGGCGCTCAACTGCGGCAAGCCGATCAATGCCGTGCTCAATGACGAGATTCCGGCCATCGTCGACTGCTACCGCTTCTTCGCCGGCGCGGTGCGTTCGATGCCGGGCGTTGTCGCCGGCGAATATCTGCCTGGCCACACCTCGATGGTCCGCCGCGACCCGATCGGCATTGTCGCTTCGATCGCGCCCTGGAATTATCCGCTGATGATGATGGCCTGGAAGCTGGCGCCGGCAATCGGCGGCGGCAACACCGTCGTCTTCAAGCCGTCGGAGCAGACGCCGCTGACGGCGCTGAAGCTGGCAAAAATCCTCGCCGAAATCCTGCCCGAAGGCGTCGTCAATGTCGTGCTCGGCCGCGGCGACAGCGTCGGCAACACGCTGATCAACCACCCCAAGGTCAACATGATCTCGATCACCGGCGACGTCGCCACCGGCAAGAAGGTGCTGCAGGCCGCCGCCAAGTCGGTCAAGCGCACGCATCTCGAACTCGGCGGCAAGGCGCCGGTCATCGTCTTCGACGACGCCGACCTCGGCGCCGTCGTCAACGGCCTGCGCGCCTTCGGCTACTACAATGCAGGCCAGGACTGCACCGCCGCCTGCCGCATCTATGCCGGCAAGAAGATCTACGACAAGCTCGTCGCCGACCTGTCCTCCGCTGTGTCGACCATCAAATACAACCGGCCCGACGATACCGAAAACGAGATCGGCCCGCTGATCTCGCGCCGCCAGCGCGACCGCGTGTCGAGCTTCGTCGAACGCGCCTCGGAGCTGAAGCACATCGAGATCACCACCGGCGGCAAGCCGGGCGACGGCACCGGCTTCTACTACCAGCCGACCGTCGTCGCCGGCGCCTTGCAGGAAGACGAGATCGTGCGCCGCGAGGTGTTTGGCCCGGTTGTCTCGGTCACCCGCTTCACCGAAGTCGACGAGGCGGTGACCTGGGCCAATGACAGCGACTATGGCCTGGCGTCGTCGGTGTGGACCAAGGACGTCTCGCGCGCCATGGCGACGGCCGCGCGCCTGCAATATGGCTGCACCTGGATCAACACCCATTTCATGCTGACCAACGAGATGCCGCATGGCGGGCTGAAGCAGTCCGGCTACGGCAAGGACATGTCGCTCTACGCGCTGGAAGACTACACCGCCGTGCGGCACGTGATGGTGGCGCATGGGTGAGAAGCGGTCCGCGTAGTGGACGAAAAGCCAATTGCTTGGCTTTTCGAGCTTCGAACGCCCTGAGCCTGCGAAGGGCCGGGCGGTAGCCATTTTCCCTTCTCCCCTTGTGGGAGGTGGATCGGCGCGTAGCGCCGAGACGGTTGAGGGGTGTTCCAGCTTGGCGCCAGCCTACCCCTCACCCGGATTGCCAACCGATTTGTGAAGAACAAATCGGGGCAATCCGACCTCTCCCACAAGGGGAGAGGTAAGACCGTTGCGCGCCGCTACTCGACGATGCGATAGATGTTCCACAAACTGCTGCCCGACACGACATAGGGCTCGATCTCCTTGCCCCATTTGGCATGGGCGTCGATCTTGCCGATCTTGGCAAACATCGCCTCCAGCTGGGCCAGGCTTTCGACCTGGTGGTGTGACTCGACCGTCGCTTCCCGCGCGCCGATCGATCCGGTCATGATCTGGAACTTCAGCTCGGCCAGGCCGACCTGCGAGCCGATCTCGCGTTCCCATTTTTTCAACAGGTCGAGCACGGTCTGCTTGTGCCCGAACTTGGCGTCGATCTGCCATCTGGCGCTGAACATCTTCTTCTCCTCCGCGTTTGCGGCCAGGCCGCTGTTGATCTACCTGCTACTCGTCCCAGGCCTGCACGACGGTCTGCCGTGCGATCTGCCCGTTCTTCAGTTCCAGCATCGCGGCGGCGAACACCTTGGTGCCATCCGGATAGGCGCAGGCCTGGGTGAAGGCCAGGCTGTTGCCGTCGGCGATCGTGGTGTCGACCTTGTGGGTCATCGCCCGGCTGCAAATGTCGTCCCAGAAGGTGGTGATCGCCGCGCGCCCGCGGATCTCGCGCGGCTTGCTCGGCGGGTTGTTGCGGTCGATCACGCGCACCAGCGCGTCATCGGTATAGAAGCTCGAAAGCGTCTTGCCGTCGCGGGTCTCGATCGCCTTCTTGATGGCCGCGCCATCCACGGTTTGGGTCTTGGTCAGCATTTCATCCTCCATGGCCCGTCTTCGGGCGGTTGATGTGCGCAAATCTGCCCGGCGCTTATCGACGGGCAGTGTCGTTCACTGCGACTTCGCCTTGACGGCCGCGAAAACGTCGTCGGTCTGCTTCTTGAAAGTCGCGAGATCGACCTGACTGCCGTTGAGCATCGTCGACCAATGGCGCACGATCGCCGCCATCGCGATCGTCTCCTTGATCTCCTCCTCGCTGGCGCCGTTGAGCTTGGCCGCCTCGGTGTGGAAATAGATGCAGTACTGGCAGGGGATCTGCGCGGCGACCGCAAGGCCAATCAACTCCTTGGTCTTGCCGTCGAGCGCGGTCTTGGGGTTAAGCTGCACCCCCTTGATCTCGGCCCAGGCGCCGGCGACGGCGACGTCAGGCAGCGTCTTGAACATATCCGGCACCGAGCCGAGCGTCGCCTGGATGTCCTTGTAGGCGGCTGTCGCCGATGCATCCTCGGCCTTTGCGGGAGAGATCGTGAACAGCGCGCCAATGCCTGCCGCGATCACGAATGATCTGACATTCAGTTTTGACTTGAGCATTTCATCCTCCGTTCGCAGGGCCTTCCCGGCGGCATCCGCCTGGCCTGCATGGGGGAATTGATAGCCCCTACATCGGCGTGTCCGCTTCGCCCGAAAGCGCCATGGCTCTCATGGCCCGTCCGGGCCAGCGTGCCTGGCGGAAAATGCCGCCGCTGCCGCTCGCGATGGCAGGTCGAGCTTGAGCAGTATGTTGGCGACGTGACGCTTGACCGTGTGCTCGCTCAGCCTGAGTTCGGCGGCGATAGCGGCGTTGCTCTTGCCATCGGCGATCAGGTTCACCACCTCGCTTTCCCGTGCCGTCAACACGGCGGGTTCCGCCGGCTTGGACTTCGAACGGCAAGCCGGTTCCAGATGCTGCTCCGACGTCGCATGCACCACCGGCAATGGCTCGTCCAGTTCGCCGAGGCTGACGCGGCCGGCGTCGACGAAATGCAGGCCGGATCCCACCGCCAGATCGGCAACCAGCCGGGAAGCCAGAATGTCGCCACGCCCGGCATGGTTCGCCAACTGCATGGCCACGCGCGCCGTCAGTCCGACCGGTGGGCCGCGCGCTTCGATCTCGCCGACATGGACCCCTTGCGCACTCGCCACCCCGATCTGCTGCGCCGCCTCGCGCAACGCCGCCGCGCAACGTACGGCGCGCGCCGGCCCGTCGAAGCGCGAGATCATCAATTCGCCATGCATGCCCACCGCGCGCCCGCCATGGCGCCCGACCAGCAGCCGCCAGCTCTCCTGAAAACGCTGACTGCGCTCGAGCCACATGCGGTCGCCAAGCTTGGCCGTGTCGGAGATGCGCGTCACCAGCAACGCGGCAAGCACACGCTCCGTGTCCGCCACCGCCGGCTGGCCGGTAAGAAATTCCTCGATCAGATCGGCAACGCGGTCGACATCGCCGGTCCAGACCGGATGGTCGCGCCCGGCGATCTCGACCAGCCGTGCATTCGGGATCTTCTTCGCCAGGAAGCGGCTGGCCTCGGGATCGACACGAATGTCGTTGCGGCGATGGATCAGCAGTGTTGGCGCGCTGATCGCGCCGAGGATGTCTCGCACATCGATTCCGGCATTCATCCGCGCCAATGCCACCGCCGCGGTCGGGCTCGCCGACAGGCGCTCGAAGCGTGCCCACCAGGTTGAAAAGTGGGCGTCATCGACCCGGCCCGGAGCAAAATTCGGCAAGGTCGCACCGGTGCCCCAGGCCGTTTCGGCCGTCTCGATGAAGGCCGCCAGCCGCTCCGGCGGCATCACCCATTTGTGGAAATTCGCATAGCCGCCATAGAGCACCAGCCCCCGCGTCCGCTCCGGATAGGTGGCTGCGAACAGCATCGCCATCGGCGCGCCCTCGGAAGCGCCGAGCAATGCGGCCCGGCCGCTGCCGGCCGCATCCATCACCGCGCGCACATCGTCCATGCGGGTTTCGAGGCTCGGCAGATGATGGGCATCGACACGGTCGGAAAGACCGGTGCCGCGCTTGTCGAACAGGATCAGCCGCGAGAATGCCGACAGCCGCCTCAAGAGCCTTGTATAGCCCTCGTCCTCCCAATGCAGGTCGAGATTGGAAATGAAGCCCGGGACGAAGACGAGATCAAGCGAACCCTGGCCGACCACCTGATAGGCGATCCGCACCTCGCCACTGCGGGCATATCGGGTCTCGATCGGCCTCACGAGGTTTCTTCCGCCCGGCCTGACGATTTCTGATCGTCGACCATAGCAGAGCCGCGTCGATAGCGGCAGATCAAACTTTAGCGGAAAGGAATATAGGCCCGCGTGGCGGCTCGCGGCTACTTCTGCGACGCGGCGACGTCTGCCGGGGAGGGCTTGAGCCCGAGCTTGAGATCGGCCTCGGCTGGTGTGATCGGCCGCTTGATCCTGGCCGACGCAGCCACGACGAGTTCGTCGAAGCCTTCACCGCTGTCCAGCAGTTCGAAGAACTGCCGCCGCATCCGGGGTTCCCAGAACTTGTTGATATGCTCGGCGACGCCGGCAATCCCTTCCTCGCGCGACTTGGAATGGAAGAAGGCCGCGATCTGGTTGGCCATGCGCACCAGCTTTTCGCTGGTGCTCGTGATGTGGTCTTCGTCATGCGACATGCTGGGCAACTCCCAAAACCACCCGGTCGGGGTGGGTGAAAACATCGAAATCTTCGCCGCGCACCAGCGCCACCAGTGTCATGCCGGCCTCATCGGCGGTGCGGATGGCAAGCGCGGTCGGCGCCGAGACGGCAATGATGAAGGCCGAGCCGATCGCCGCCGTCTTCTGCACCATTTCGACCGACACGCGCGACGTCACCACGACGGCGCCCGACGCGCCGTCGATGCCTGCTTTGGCCAATGCGCCGGCCAGCTTGTCCAATGCATTGTGGCGGCCGACATCCTCGCGCGCCATGACGACTCCCTTGCCGGGAATGTAGAAGCCGGCGGCATGCACGGCCCCGGTCTCCTGATGCAGCGGCTGCACCTTCGACAACAGCTTGACGGAGCGCACGATGTCGTCTGCACCAAGCGTAAGTTTTGACGCACCAACCGCATCGACCGAGCGCATCGCTTCCTCGATGGATTCAATGCCGCACAGCCCGCAACCGACCGGCCCGGCGAGCCTGCGCCGCCGCGCTTCGAACCGTGTATTGGCCTGATCTCTCAGCCGGATCTGGATGTCGATGCCGGCGCCATGATCCTCGACCTCGATCGCCTCGATCTCTTCAGGGGAAGAGATGATGCCTTCTGTCAACGAGAAGCCGAGCGCGAAATCCTCGAAATCGGCCGGGCTCGCCATCATCACCGCATGGGTTGTGCCGGCGAAGGAGAACGCCACCGGCGTCTCCTCCGGCACCATGCGATTGGCGGCAGCCGTACCGCTGGCGCGATGCGCCAGCCGCGATATCTCGGTCGTTGCTTTGCGGCGCGCGGCCACGGCTACTCCGCTGCCTGCAGCGAGGCGATGCGGCGGCTGTTCCTGGCCTGCTCATCATACTCGCGCTGCCAGTCCGACGGGCCGTTGGAGGCGCCGACCTGCACCGCCGTCACCTTGTACTCCGGACAGTTGGTCGCCCAGTCCGAGAAGTCGGTGGTGATGACGTTGGCCTGCGTGTCCGGATGGTGGAAGGTGGTGTAGACCACGCCCGGCGACACCCGGTCGGTGATCAGCGCCCGCAGCGTCGTCTCGCCGGAGCGGCTGGTAAGCCGCACCCAGTCGCCGTCGCGCAGGCCGCGATTCTCGGCATCGTGCGGGTGGATCTCCAGCCGGTCTTCCGAGTGCCACATGACGTTGTCGGTGCGCCGCGTCTGCGCGCCGACATTGTACTGGCTGAGGATGCGGCCTGTGGTCAAAAGCAGCGGGAAGCGCGGCCCGGTCCTCTCGTCCGTCGCCACATATTCGGTGCGGATGAACTTGCCCTTGCCGCGCACGAAGCCGTCGATGTGCATGATCGGCGTGCCGAGCGGGGCCTTCTCGTTGCAGGGCCACTGCACCGATCCCACCCGGTCGAGCAGCTCGAAGGAGACATTGGCGAAGCTCGGCGTCGTCTGGGCGATCTCGTCCATGATCTGCGACGGATGCGTGTAGTTCCAGTCGAGCCCGATGGCGCGGGCAAGCTCCTGCGTCGCCTCCCAGTCGGCATAGCGCGCCTTCGGTTCCAGCACCTTGCGCACCATGTTGATGCGGCGCTCGGCATTGGTGAAAGTGCCGTCCTTTTCCAGGAAGGTCGAACCCGGCAGGAAGACATGCGCGTAGTTCGCCGTCTCGTTGAGGAAGAGATCGTGGACGACGACGCATTCCATGGCCGCGAGACCGCCGGCAACATGCTTGGTGTCGGGATCGGACTGCAATATGTCCTCACCCTGGATGTAGATGCCCTTGAAGGAGCCGTCGACGGCGGCATCGAGCATGTTGGGAATGCGCAGGCCGGGTTCATCGTCCAGCTTTACGCCCCACAGGCTCTCATAGATGTCGCGCACGGCTTCGCCGGAGATGTGACGATATCCAGGCAACTCATGCGGGAAGGAGCCCATGTCGCACGAGCCCTGCACGTTGTTCTGGCCGCGCAGCGGGTTCACGCCGACGCCCGGGCGGCCGATATTGCCGGTGGCCATGGCGAGGTTGGCGATCGCCATCACCGTCGTCGAGCCCTGGCTGTGCTCGGTGACGCCGAGGCCGTAATAGATCGCGCCATTGCCGCCCTTGGCGTAGAGCCGCGCGGCACCCCGGATCAGCTCCGGGTCGACGCCGGAAAGCTTGCCGACGGTCTCAGGGCTGTTTTCCGGCAAGGCGACGAACGAGGCCCAGTCCTGGAACTCCGTCCAGTCGCAGCGTTCGCGGATGAAGGCTTCGTCGAAAAGCCCTTCGGTGACGATGACATGCGCCAGCGACGTCAGCACCGCCACGTTGGTGCCGGGCTTCAGCGGCAGGTGATAATCGGCCTCGACATGCGCCGACTTGACCATCTCCGTGCGGCGCGGATCGAGCACGATCAGCTTGGCGCCCTGGCGCAGCCGCTTCTTCAGCCGCGAAGCGAACACCGGATGCGCCGAAACCGGATTGGCGCCGATGACGACGGCGACGTCGGTGAATTCGACGGAATCGAAATCCTGCGTGCCGGCCGAGGTGCCATAGGTCTGGCCGAGCCCGTAACCGGTCGGCGAATGGCAGACGCGGGCGCAGGTGTCGACATTGTTGTTGCGGAAACCCTGCCGCACCAGCTTCTGGACGAGATAGGTCTCTTCGTTCGTGCAGCGCGAGGAGGTAATGCCGCCGATCGAGGTGCGGCCGTACTGATATTGGATCCGGCGGAATTCCTTGGCCGTATGGGCGATCGCCTCTTCCCAGCTCACCTCGCGCCACGGATCGGAAATCTTCTCGCGGATCATCGGCGACAGGATGCGGTCCTTGTGGGTGGCGTAGCCATAGGCGAAACGGCCCTTGACGCAGCTATGGCCGTGGTTCGCTTTGCCGTCCTTGTAGGGCATCATACGGATGACTTCGTCGTCCTTCACCTCGGCCTTGAACGAGCAGCCGACGCCGCAATAGGCGCAGGTGGTGACGGCCGAGCGTTCCGGCATGCCCTTTTCGAGCACCGTCTTCTCGCGCAGCGCATCGGTCGGGCAGGCCTGCACGCAGGCGCCGCAGGACACGCATTCGGAAGCGATGAAATCCTCATGCATGCCGGCGACCATGCGCGATTCGAAACCGCGGCCCTCTATGGTCAGCGCGAAGGTGCCCTGCACCTCCTCGCACGCCCGCACGCAGCGCGAGCAGACGATGCACTGCGCCGGATCATAGGTGAAATAAGGATTGGATTCGTCGCGGGCGATGTAGTCGACCGCCAGCGAGCCATGGCCGGGCGCGACGCCGTCTTCCTGCTTGACGTGGTTGCGGCCCTCGACGCCGTAACGGTTCTCGGTCAGGCCGACCGACTTCGCCACCGTGTCGAATTCGCTGGCGCCGGTGCCGGCCTTCTCGTTCCAGCCGGTCGGATGATCGGAGACGTAAAGCTCCATGACGCCGCGGCGGATCGCGTCGAGCCGGTCGGACTGCGTGCGCACCACCATGCCTTCGCCGACCGGCGTCGTACAGGAGGCCGGCGTGCCGCCACGGCCTTCGATCTCGACCAGGCAGACGCGGCACGAGCCGAAGGAGTCCAGCATGTCGGTGGCGCAGAGTTTCGGGATCTCGACACCGCCTTCCATCGCCGCGCGCATGATCGAGGTGCCTTCCGGCACCGTGATGCTGCGGCCGTCGACGTTCAGCATGACCTGCTTTTGCGCTCGCGATTCCGGGGTTCCGTAGTCGATCTCTTCGACCAGCGATGGGAAGTCGGCCTTGATGTTCATCTGCCAGCTCCTACTCAGCAGCCACGCGCGCCGGCGCGGGCTTGAAATCTTCGGGGAAATGCGTGATCGAACTCATCACCGGGTAGGGCGTGAAGCCGCCCAGCGCGCACAGCGATCCAAACTTCATCGTGTTGCAGAGGTCGGTGACCAAAGCGAGGTTCTTTTCCGGCTCGATGCCGGCGGCAAGCCTGTCGATGGTCTCGACGCCGCGCGTCGAGCCGATGCGGCAGGGCGTGCACTTGCCGCAGCTTTCGATGGCGCAGAATTCCATGGCGAAGCGCGCCTGCTTCAGCATGTCGGCGGTGTCGTCGAACACGGTGATGCCGGCATGGCCGATCAGCCCGTCGCGCTTGGCGAATTCCTCGTAGTCGAACGGCGTGTCGAACAGAGCGCGCGGGAAATAGGCGCCGAGCGGTCCGCCAACCTGCACTGCCTTCACCGGACGGCCAGTGGCCGTGCCGCCACCGATGTCATCGACGATTTCGCCCAGCGTCAGGCCGAAAGCGGTCTCGAACAAACCGCCATTCCTGACATTGCCGGCGATCTGGATCGGGATCGTGCCGCGCGAGCGGCCCATGCCGAAATCCTTGTAGAAGGCGGCGCCCTTGTCCATGATGATGGGCACGGAGGCCAGGCTGATCACGTTGTTGATCACCGTCGGTTTGCCGAACAGGCCCTGGATGGCCGGCAGCGGCGGCTTGGCGCGCACCACGCCGCGCTTGCCTTCCAGGCTGTTCAGAAGCGAGGTTTCCTCGCCGCAGACATAGGCGCCGGCGCCGACGCGGATTTCCATGTCGAAGGCGTTGGGCGAACCCAGCACATTGACGCCGAGCACACCGGACTTGCGAGCGATTTCGACGGCCTTGTTCATTGTTGCCACCGCATGCGGATATTCCGAGCGGATATAGACAAAACCCTTGGTCGCGCCGGTGGCGATGCCGGCGATCGCCATGCCTTCGATCAGCACGAAAGGGTCGCCTTCCATGATCATGCGGTCGGCGAAAGTCGCGCTATCGCCTTCGTCGGCGTTGCAGACGATGTATTTGCGCTCGGATGTCGTATCCAGCACCGTCTTCCACTTGATGCCGGTCGGGAAGCCGGCGCCGCCGCGGCCGCGCAGGCCTGAGTCTGTCACCTGCTTGACAATGTCGGCCGGGGCCATGGCGACCGCGTTCTGCAGGCCCTTCAGCCCGCCAAGCGACTTGTAGGCGTCAAGCGACAGCGGATCGTTGATGCCGCAGCGGGCGAAGGTCAGCCGGGTCTGTTTGGCCAGGAATGGGATTTTGTCTGGCGCGCCGAGCCAGCGCTTGTGATGGCCGCCGGTGAGGAAACCGCTGTCGAACAGGCTCTTGACATCGGACGACTTCACCGGCCCGTAGGCGACGCGGCCCTTTTCGGTCGCCACTTCGACCATCGGCTCAAGGAAATAGGCGCCGCGTGAGCCGTTGCGCACGATCTTGGCCTCGATGCCACGCTCGGCGAGTTCCTTGGCGATCGCCTTGGCGACCTTTTCGGCACCGAGCGCCAGCGCGCCGGAATCGCCGGGAATGTAGATGCGGGGGATCATGAGCGCACCTCGGCAAGGATCTCGTCGATCTTGTCGTCATCGAGCCGCCCGATCACCTCGCCGTCGAGCATCGCCGACGGCGAACAGGCGCAAAGCCCGAGGCAATAGACCGGCTCGAGTGTAACCGATCCGTCGCGGGCGGTCTCGTGGAAACCGATGCCCAGCAACTGTTTGATCTTGGCAGCGACAGCATCCGAGCCCATCGACTGGCAGGCTTCCGCCTGGCAGAGCTTGAGGACATGCCGCCCGGCCGGCCGGGCACGGAAATCATGATAGAAGGTGACGACGCCGTGCACCTCGGCCCTGGAGAGGTTCAGCCCATCGGCGATGACAGGCAGCGCTGCCTGCGGCACATGGCCGAATTCTTCCTGGATCTCGTGCAGGATCGGCAGCAACGGGCCTTCGAGGCCCTTCAGCTCCTGGATAATCGCCGCCGTGCGCGATGCGATCTCGGTACTTGCAGGCTGCATCGTCATGCAGCGCCCTCCCTGGTCGGTGGTAGCGTTCTAGCGCTAAGTCGTTACAAAAACAGAGGAAACCCGCGAAATCAATAAAGCTGATCCGTTGCTTGATAGAAATCTTCTATCAAGCGCTGTCAGCCGCCATTCTCTATCCTAGCGGTGGGCGCGGAAATCGTCTGCCAGCGCCATCGCCTCGTCCAGCAGCGCCTGCACCAGCGGCGTGTGTGGCTCGCGCGGCGCGGCCACCAGGCCGACCGTGTGGCTGGCATCCGGCTCGACGATCGGAATGGCTCGGATCGGCTCGGAAAAGCCGAACGTTTCCGCGAGGTTGAGCGGCATGATCGACGACCATTTGCCGGTGTGGATATGCGAGAACAGCACGATCATCGAGTTGGATTCGAGCGTCGGCCGCACCTGCACCCCGGCCTCGGCCAGATGCTGGTCGATGATGCGACGGTTCTGCATGTCCGGCGTCAGCAGGCAGAGCGGCAACCGGCTGATCTCGGCCCATGTCACTTTGTCGCGGTCGGAATAGGGGTTTCCGACCGCCGTGATCAGCTGATAGCGCTCATCGTAAAGCGGCACGCTGGTCACCCGCCCGAGCGGTTCGTTGTCGAGATAGGTGATGCCGGCGTCGATGTCGAAATTGCCGAGCAGCGACAAGACTTCGATCGAGGTGCGCGACAGAACCGAAAAGGTGACGCCCGGGTGCTTTTCGCGAAACGGCGTCGTCAGCCGCGCCACCATGGCAAGTGCGGTCGGAATGGCGGCAATGCGGATGCGGCCGGAAAGACCGTGGCGCGCCGCCCGCATCTCCTCGCGCATGGTTCTGGAATCGCCGACGATGCGACGCGCCCAGACCAGCACCTGCTTGCCCTCCGGCGTCAGCCCCTGGAACCGCGACCCGCGATTGACCAGCATGACGCCAAGCTGCCCCTCCAGCTGCTTGATACCGGCCGACAGGGTCGGCTGGGTGACGCCACACGCCTCCGCCGCCCGGCCGAAATGCTCTTCCTTGGCCAGCGCGATGAAGAATTCGAGTTTGTCGATCATGCCATCCTTCCGGTCGTCATGCGCAGACTCGGGGAAATTCTTCCTTGCCGCAAGCGCTGTGCGTAATCGTTCCGCATCCACATCTTTCAGCCGGCTTACTGTTTCCCGCGGCGTCAGGCGGCGCTATGTCAATGAAACGGTCGTGAACAGGGCGCGATGGGAGACTGACATGCTGGGCTGGTTCCGCAAGCTGCTGCCACGCGAAGATCGTTTCTTCGAATTGTTCGAGCGGCATTCCCGTACGGTGGTCGGCGGCGCGGAGGCGCTGCAGAAGCTTCTTCAGGGCAAGGACATCGATCGCTGGTGCGAGAAGATCGTCGATCTCGAGGACGAGGCTGATCATATCACGGCGGAAGTCCTGCTTGCCGTGCGGCGCTCCTTCATCACGCCTTTCGATCGCGGCGACATCAAGGATCTGATCCAGTCGATGGATGACGCCATCGACATGATGCACAAGACCGTCAAGACGGTGAGGCTATTCGAGAAGCGGGAGTTCGACCCGCTGATGCAGGAAATGGGCGCCGTCATCGTCGACGCCGCCCGTTTGGTCGCGGAAGCGATCCCGCTGCTCGCCAAGGTCGGCGCCAACAGCGCACGCCTCAACGCCCTTGCCGAGGAGGTGATGCGTGCCGAAGGCCGGGCCGACGATTTGCACGAGCAGGGCCTGAAGGATTTGTTCAGGCGCCATGGTCGCGGTGACGCGATGGCTTATCTGATCGGCAGCGAGATCTATGGCCAGCTGGAGAAGGTGGTCGACCGTTTCGAGGACGTCGCCAACGAGATCAGCGGCATCGTCATCGAGAACGTCTAGGCGATGGACGTCGCGATCGCTTTCCCCCTGCTGGCCGGCCTCGTCGCCGTCGCGCTGTTCTTTGATTTTCTCAATGGCCTGCACGATGCGGCAAATTCCATCGCCACCATCGTCTCGACACGCGTACTCAGGCCGCAATATGCAGTGCTGTGGGCGGCCTTCTTCAACTTCATTGCCTTCATGTTCTTCGGCCTGCATGTCGCTGAGACCGTGGGGAAAGGCATCGTCGACGTCAGCATCGTCACACCGGCGGTGATCTTCTCGGCCCTCGTCGGCGCCATCGTCTGGAACATCGTCACCTGGATCGCCGGCATTCCCTCGAGCAGTTCTCACGCGCTGATCGGCGGGCTGGTCGGCGCCGGCGTTGCAAAGGGAGGCATCGGCGCCATCGTCTGGTCGGGACTTGGCAAGACGGTCGCCGCGATCGTGCTCTCGCCGGCGACCGGTTTTGTCTTGGCACTCGTGCTGATCCTGGTGGTTTCGTGGCTGTTCGTGCGCCAGACGCCGTTCGCCGTCGACAGCACCTTTCGCGTCCTGCAGTTCTTTTCCGCCTCGCTCTATTCGCTTGGCCATGGCGGCAACGATGCGCAGAAGACCATGGGCATCATCGCCGTGCTGCTCTATTCGCAAGGCATGCTCGGCGAAAAATTCTACGTGCCGCTATGGGTCGTCCTGACCTGCCAGTCGGCGCTGGCGCTCGGCACGCTGTTCGGCGGCTGGCGGATCGTCCACACAATGGGTTCTAAGATCACCAGGCTCAATCCGATGCAGGGCTTCTGCGCCGAAACCGGCGGCGCAATCACACTGTTCGCCGCCACCTGGCTTGGCGTTCCCGTATCGACCACGCATACGATCACCGGCGCCATCATCGGCGTCGGCGCCGCCCGCCGCGTCTCGGCGGTGCGCTGGGGCATTGCCGGCAACATCGTCATCGCCTGGATCGTCACCTTGCCGGCGACGGCGGCGATTTCGGCTCTCACCTATTTCGTCACAAACCTGGCAGGCTGACGCGCAGCGCCGAAGCCTATTTGTCGACTAGATTCAGGATGTTGCCGTCGGGGTCCTTGAACCATGCGACCTTCATGCCGTCGCCGACATGGACGTCGCCCTCAAGCGTCAGGCCGGGCATCTCATAATGTTCGAAGGCCACGCCCTTTGATTTCAGCGATTTGACGACATCGCCGATCTGGTCGCCAACCGTCCAGGTCAGTGCCGTCGCCTTGTTGGTTCCGGCAAATTGCGAGTGGTAGACATTGATGAGCGTGTCACCGCTTTTGTAGACGATGAGCTCGCCGCCCATGTCGTCGACCTGCTTGAGGCCTAGCGTGCCCTCATAAAAGGCCTTTGCCCTTGCCAGGTCCTTGACGGCGAGATTGGCCGTTGCGTTGCTGTTTTGGAGCATGACCGTCTCCTTCCCGGATTGTCGTGTCCTCGCTCAGGCAACCGAAATAGGGCAGGCGGCCCGTTTGGCCATCGGCAACCGTCCGACCGGGAGCGTCACCTGGCAAAATCCGACAGCATCGGTCGTTTTCCGTGGCACGCCGGACAAGCCTTTGCGTCACGGCTTGGTTCTCGCTGGAAACTGCACTATCTGGATCGCAAAACGCCGAGGAAAGATCATGACCGTTACCAAGGAAATCGTCACCGAGCGCCTGAAGACGGTCAACGGGCCGGACTTCACCGGCAACATCGTCGACCTCGGCATGGTTTCGGAGATTTTCATCGCCGATTCGAAAGTGTTCTTCTCGATCACGGTTCCCGCCGCCCGTGCGCAGGAGATGGAGCCGTTGCGCGCCGCCGCCGAGCGTGTCGTCAAGGCGATCCCCGGCGTTGCCGGCGCCGTGGTGGCGCTGACGGCGGAGAAAAAGGGGGGCGGCATGGAAGCGCCGGTGCCGGCGCGCCCCGCGCCCAGGCCGGCATCGCCTGCAACCGCCGCCCCGCGCCCCGCGCCGCATGCCCCCGCCTCGCACAGCTCGGGCAAGCGCGGCGTGCCCGGCATCGAGGCGATCATCGCGGTTGCTTCCGGCAAGGGCGGCGTCGGCAAGTCGACCACCGCCGTCAATCTCGCGCTTGGCCTCGCCGCCAATGGCTTGCGGGTCGGTGTGCTCGATGCCGACATCTACGGCCCGTCCATGCCGAAGCTGCTCAACATCCACGGTCGGCCGCAGACGGTTGACGGCAAGATCCTGAAACCGATGGAGAACTACGGTCTCAAGGTGATGTCGATGGGCTTCCTCGTCGATGAGGAGACGCCGATGATCTGGCGCGGGCCGATGGTGATGTCGGCGCTGACGCAGATGCTGCGCGAGGTCGAATGGGGCCGGCTCGACGTGCTCGTCGTCGACATGCCCCCCGGCACCGGCGACGCGCAATTGACCATGGCGCAGCAGGTGCCGCTGGCCGGCGCCGTCATCGTCTCGACGCCGCAGGACCTGGCGCTGATCGATGCCCGCAAGGGTTTGAACATGTTCAAGAAGGTTGACGTGCCGCTGCTCGGCATCGTCGAGAACATGAGCTATTTCATCGCCCCGGACACCGGCAAGCGCTACGACATTTTCGGCCATGGCGGCGCACGCCGCGAAGCCGAACGCCTCGGCGTCACCTTCCTCGGAGAAGTGCCGCTGGAAATGGGTATCCGCGAAAGCTCGGATGCCGGTGAGCCGGTTGTTGCCTCGAAGCCCGATAGCGCCACGGCGAAAACCTATCGCGACATCGCCGCCAAGGTCTGGGACCGCGTCAATGAGGAACGCGGCGCGGCCGAAGCGGCGGTGCCGAGCATCGTCTTCGAGTAAGCGTTCCGAGGGGGAGGGTCAGCCGCCGACCTTCTCGCCGAAACTGGAAAAGAACTGCCCGGCCAGTTTTTTCGACGTCGACTCGATCAGCCGGCTGCCGAGCTGGGCGATCTTGCCGCCGACATCGGCCTTGGCCGCGTATTTGAGCACCGTGGCATCCGGTCCATCCTCGGTCAGCGTCACGTCGGCGCCACCCTTGGCGAAGCCGGCGATGCCGCCCTTGCCTTCGCCCTGGATGGTGTAGGAATGCGGCGGCTTGAGGTTCTTCAGCGTCACTTCGCCGTTGAAGGTTGCCTTGATCGGGCCGATCTTCAACACCACCGTCGCCGCCATCTCGGTCGGCGACTTCATCTCCAGACTCTGGCAGCCGGGAATCGTCGCCTTCAGCACATCGGGATCGTTCAGCGCTTCCCAGACTTTTTGTAGGGGTGCGGCAATGCGTTCCTCGCCTTCGATCACCAAAGCCATCAAGAACCTCCCGGAAAGAATGCTTTGAAGCCCTAGCGCAGGGGCGCTGTTGTGTCTATCGCACCAAAGTGCGGGTTAGGAACGCGCGTGCCCCTTGCTTGCAGTGACGCGTTGTCATATCGATTTGTCATACAAATACGGAGACCGTGATGGCCGGCGCCCCCACCAAGAAGAAAAAATTCCGCTCCCAGGAGTGGTTCGACAACCCCGACAATCCGGGAATGACCGCGCTCTATCTGGAGCGTTACCTGAATTACGGGTTGACCCGTGCCGAGCTGATGTCGGGCAAGCCGCTGATCGGCATCGCCCAGACAGGCTCGGATCTGTCGCCTTGCAACCGGCACCATATCGAGCTCGCCAAGCGCGTGCGCGAAGGCATCGTCTCGATGGGCGGCATCCCTTTCGAATTCCCTTGCCATCCGATCCAGGAGACCGGCAAGCGCCCGACCGCAGCACTTGACCGCAACCTTGCCTATCTCGGCCTCGTCGAGGTGCTCTATGGCTATCCGCTCGACGGCGTCGTGCTGACCATCGGATGCGACAAGACGACGCCGGCGCTGCTGATGGCGGCGGCCACCGTCAACATTCCTGCCATCGCGCTGTCGGTCGGTCCGATGCTCAATGGCTGGCACAAGGGCAAGCGCACCGGCTCCGGCACCATCGTCTGGGAATCGCGCCAGCGGCTGTCGGCCGGCGAGATCGACTATGACGAGTTCATGGACATCGTCGCTTCCTCGGCGCCGTCCACCGGCTATTGCAACACGATGGGCACCGCCACCACGATGAATTCGCTGGCCGAGGCGCTCGGCATGCAGCTTCCGGGCTCGGCCGCCATTCCGGCCCCTTACCGCGAGCGCGGCCAGATCGCCTACGAAACGGGAAAACGCATCGTCGACATGGTGCATGAGGATCTGAAGCCGTCCGACATCATGACGCGCAAAGCCTTCGAAAACGCCATCGTCGTCAATTCGGCGATCGGCGGTTCCACCAACGCGCCGATCCATCTCAACGCCATCGCCCGCCATCTCGGCGTGCCGCTCGACAATGACGACTGGCAGAAGATCGGCCTCAAAGTGCCGCTCATCGTCAATCTGCAGCCGACGGGCGAATATCTCGGCGAGGATTACCATCATGCCGGCGGCGTGCCGGCGGTGGTGGCCGAACTGATGAAGGGCGGGCTGTTGCCGCATCCCGATGCCCTGACCGCCAATGGCAAGTCGATCGGCGACAATTGCAAGGCGGCGGTCGTTGAAAACGCCGACGTCATCCACAGCGTCGACAAGCCGCTGAAGATCAATGCCGGCTTCATCAACCTCAGCGGCAATCTGTTCGATTCGGCGATCATGAAGACGAGTGGCATCTCGCCGGAATTCCGCGAACGCTATCTGTCCAACCCGAAGGACCCGGAAGCGTTCGAAGGCAACGCCATGGTCTTCGACGGGCCGGAGGATTACCACGCCCGCATCGACGATCCGGCGCAAGGCATCGACGAGCACACCATCCTGTTCATGCGCGGCGCCGGCCCGGTCGGCTATCCCGGCGGCGCCGAGGTCGTCAACATGCAGCCGCCGGCCTACCTCATCAAGAAGGGCATCCATGCGCTGGCGTGCATCGGCGATGGCCGCCAGTCGGGCACGTCGGGCTCGCCGTCGATCCTGAACGCCTCGCCGGAAGCGGCAATAGGCGGCGGCCTGGCGCTGCTCAAGACAGGCGACCGCGTTCGCATCGACCTGAACAAGGGCACCGCCAACATCCTGGTCAGCGACGACGAGATCGCCAAGCGGCGCGCAGCACTCCAGGGCAATGGCGGCTACCATTATCCGCAGCACCAGACGCCATGGCAGGAAATCCAGCGCGGTATGGTCGACCAGTTCGACCAGGGCATGGTGCTGAAGCCGGCGGTGAAATACCAGGATGTCGCGCACACCCGTGGCGTGCCGAGGGACAATCACTGATTGCTGCGGAGACAATCGCTGATTGCTCCGGAGACAATCGCTGATTGCTCCCGGGATAATCACCGATTATTCCAAGGGGCAGTCATCGATTATTCCTGGCGGCAATCACTGATGTTGGATCGACCGGCTGACGGCCCGTGCAATTGGGCCGCCAGCCGTTTTTCGTTTTCGCAGTGGCGCTCCGGTCACGATCCTTGACAAGCGCGCCCAACAAATCCACGATCATGGCAAGGGGTGCATCGCGACGACCCCGTGAGGCGTCAGCCCAACGTTCGCGTCCAAGCTTCTCTATCAGGAGGTGGACGCTATGCCGTCAACAACCGCTATCACCGTATCGCAACTGTCCCGTCTCGTCGGTCTGCCGGGTGCGCCTGTCATCATCGATGTCCGCATCGATGATGATTTCGACGCCGATCCGCGCCTGCTGCCGGCGTCGGTCCGGCGTGATTTCAAAACCGTTTCGACCTGGGCGCCCGATTTCGCCGGCAAGCCGGTGGCGATCGTCTGTCAGAGAGGTCAAAAACTCTCGCAAGGCGTGGCCGCTTGGCTGCGGCACGAGGGAATTCCCGCTGAATCCCTCGAAGGCGGCTTTGAGGCCTGGCGCGATGCCGGGGGGATTCTGGTCCGCACCGACAAATTGCCGCCACGCGACGAAAAGGGCCGCACCGTCTGGGTGACACGGTCACGCCCGAAGGTTGACCGCATCGCTTGCCCCTGGCTGATCCGGCGTTTCGTCGACCCTCATGCGGTGTTCCTGTTTGTCGAACCCGCTGAAGTCTTGGCTGTTGCCGACCGCTTTCAAGCCGTGCCATTCGACATCGACAATGTGTTCTGGAGCCATCGCGGCGAGCGCTGCACCTTCGACACGATGATCGAGGAATTCGGGCTGGAATCCGCCGCGCTCGACCGTCTCGCCGCGATCGTGCGCGCGGCCGACACCGCAAATCTCGATCTGGTGCCCCAGGCCGCCGGCTTTCTGGCTGCCTCGCTTGGCCTGTCGCGGATGTTTCGCGATGATCTGGAGCAATTGGAAGCAGGCATGCTGCTCTACGATGCATTCTTCCGCTGGTGTCGCGACGCCACCGAAGAAACGCACAACTGGCCCAGCGCGGGGAAACCGTCATGAGCGCTGTTGCGCCTCTACATGAGGCGGGGAACGTCGAGGCGCCGGCTGCCCCGACCTTTGCCGAAGCCGTGAAGGTCTGGGCGAAGATCGGACTGCTCAGCTTCGGCGGGCCGGCCGGGCAGATCGCCCTGATGCACAGGGAACTGGTCGAGGAGCGGCGCTGGATCGGTGAACAGCGTTTCCTGCATGCGTTGAACTACTGCATGCTCCTGCCCGGCCCGGAGGCCCAGCAGCTCGCCATCTATATTGGCTGGCTGCTGCACCGGACGGTCGGCGGCCTTGTCGCCGGCATCCTGTTCGTCGTGCCCGGCGCGCTCGTCATGCTGATCCTGAGCAGCCTCTACGTGCTCTATGGCGACATGCCGCTCGTCGAGGCGCTTTTCCTCGGGGTGAAGGCGGCGGTGCTTGCCATCGTCATCGAGGCGGTGATCCGCATCGGACGGCGCGCCTTGAAAAACCGGGCCATGGTGCTGATCGCGGTCGCGGCCTTCATCGCCATCTATGCGTTGAATGTGCCGTTTCCGCTCATCATCCTGCTCGCCGGCCTGACAGGATGGCTGGGAGACCGCATGGTTCCCGGCCTGTTTTCCGGCTCCGCGCATGGCAAGGGCGACGTTGTCGACATCAAGGGCGCGGTCGACCTGATGTTCGAGCGCGGCGAACTGGCCCATGTCAAACCGACCAGATGGCATGCGCCGCGCACGATCGCCATCTGGCTACCGATCTGGCTCGGACCGGTTCTCGTCATCTGGTGGTTCACCGGCGCCAGTGTGTGGACCGAGATCGGCCGGTTCTTCAGTCTGATGGCGGTCGTCACCTTCGGCGGCGCCTATGCGGTGCTTGCCTATGTCGCGCAGGCGGCCGTCCAGTCCTTCGGCTGGCTGGCCCCCGGTGAAATGGTCGATGGTCTCGGGCTTGCCGAGACCACGCCTGGCCCGCTCATCCTGGTGCTGCAGTTTGTCGGCTTCATCGCCGCGTTCCGCCACTCCGGGTCACTGAACCCATTGCTTGCCGGATCGCTTGGAGCGCTGCTGACGCTGTGGGTGACGTTCACGCCGTGCTTCTTCTGGATATTCCTTGGCGCGCCCTATATCGAGGCCCTGCGCGGCAACAGGGCCTTGTCGGCGGCACTCGGCGCGATTACCGCCGCTGTTGTCGGCGTCATCATGAATCTCGCTTTGTGGTTTGCCTTGCACGTCGTTTTCCGTGAGGTGCACGCAATGAGCCTCGGCATGAATGTGCCGGTGCTTTCGTCGATCGACTGGCGTGCCGCGCTGCTCTCCTGTGCCGCGATGATCGCCATCCTGAAGCTGAAGATCGGCATGCTGCCGACGCTCGCCGGATCGGCCCTTGCCGGTGTCTTGCTGCTGGCGGTGGGTGGCTAGATATCAGTCGCCTTTGTATTCCGCTTGCCGACCACTTAAGTGGTTGGAAACGGATCGGACCATCATGGCGCAACGACGCTCTTCCCTCGGTTTCCTTGGCATGTTCGGCCGCTCGGGCGATCTGAGGCAGCTTGATACCGCCTTGCGCGGCGTCGACCTGCATCCCGCCCTGGTGCCTGAGGGCGTGAAACTCACCCTCGTCAATCTGATGAAGGACCGCTGGCCCGACGAACCGCCGCCACAGGCCTATCCGGACGTGGCGCGGCTGTTCAGCTATTGCATTGCCGGACCGGAAACTTTCGAAAGCGCGCATGGCTTGCAGCAACGGCAGGACGTCGAGCGCCGGATCGAGGCCGCTGTCGAGGCCGGCGACAGTTTCGACGCGCAAATCGTGCTGATGGCGCTACACGCCAAGCTGATCAATGCCGAAGTCGTCGAGCGTTTTGGGTTGGGCGCCGAATAACTTGTTCCGACGAGCGCCTCAGCCGCCCATATTGGCGCGTGGCAGCTTGATCATGTCACCGAAGCGGGCGCGCAATTTGTCGTCGAGCAGTTTCGGCACATGGCGCGGGAAGCGTTCGGCAAGGATCCGCTTCTTCTCGATGATCGCCCGCTGCAATATGTCGGGCCGGCCCTTCTCGTTCCATTCCTTCGGCGAAAACCGGTCGCCGACGGCCGGGTAGAAATACTCCGTCTGCATCAGCCGCAGCGTCTGCTCGTTGCCGAGATAGTGGCCCGGGCCGTTCAGGCAGACCTCGGCGATGGTGTCGATCGACAGTGCCTCGTCGGTCACCTCGATACCGCGCACGCAGCGCAGGCAGTGGCCGAGCATGTCATTGTCGATGATCAGGCTTTCCAGGCAGAAGCCGAGCAGCGAGGCATGCATGCCGGCCGACTCATAGACCAGGTTGAGGCCGGCAAGGCCGGCCATGACATCGGTGATGCCCTTTTCGTAGCCGGACTGGATGTCGGGCAATTTCGAATCCGTCATGCCGGCGGCCGAGCCGCCCGGCAGATCGTAGAATTGCGCCATCTGCGCGCAGGCCGCGGTCAACACCGCCTGCTCGGCCGAGCCGCCCGACATGGCGCCGGTCCGCAGATCCGATACGAACGGCCAGGTGCCGAAGATCGCCGGATGCCCCGGCTTGATGGCGTTGACATAGACCAGACCGGCCAGCACTTCGGCCACGGCCTGCACCACCGCGCCGGCGATCGCCGCCGGTGCGGTCGCGCCGGCCTGGCCGGCCGACAAAAGCAGGATCGGGATGCCGCCCTCGACGCAGGCCTCGAGCACGCCGCAGGCGTCCTCGGCGAATTTCATCGGCGGCACGACGAAGCAGTTGGAGTTCGACACGAACGGCCGGGCGCGGAAATTCTCCTCGCCGCCGGCAATGGCGTAGAGCATTTCCAGCGCCGGCTGCACGTTCTCGCGCACCGTGAACGAGGTGCCGACATGCTTGGACGTGCCCATCACGCAGGCGTAGAGCGTGTTGAAGTCCATTTCGAGTGGATCGGGAATGTCGCGCGGCACCATCGGCCGCTGGAAGAAATGGATGTTGTCGAGCCCGTCGACGATGCGGGCGGCGTCATAGATGTCCTGCAGCAGCGATTCGCGGTATTCGCGCTTCTCGACATCGACCAGATGGACCGCGGCACCCGCCGTGCCGTAATGCACGCGCTTGCCCTGGATCACCATGTCGTGTTTCGGGTCCTGGCCGTGCAAGGTGAAATTCCGTGCCGCTTTTTTGATCGTGTCGAGCACCAGCGCGCGCGGGAAACGGATGCGGCCGTCATCGCCATAGGTGGCGCTGGCCTTGGTCAGGGCGTCTATGCAGGAGGGGATGGCATTGGCGAAGCCGACGGTCTCCAGCAGCGTCAGCACCGCCTCGTGGATGCGCTCCTGGTCGTTCCCGCGCAACGGTCCGTAGCTGCCGCCCTCGAGGCCCGCGCGCACCGGCCTGATGTCGTCGGCGAGCGGCGCTGCCCGCATGGCACGGCGCGCTTCGCGTCCACCGGAGCGGCGCGAGCGCTGATCCGCCGCCGCTTCCTGCTTTTCAAGAACCACTGACATGGAGGCACTCCACCTTTTCTTGGAAACAGGGCGGCGGTTGGTCCACCATCGTCTGTTTCTTCCCCTTTATGCCACGACTATGCCGCCGGCATTGGCACAGACTATGAGCCAGCCGGTCTGGCTGCATATGCCAGAGCTAAAGGTTACGGAGCCGCACTCATGCGGCTCCGGTCAGGGATAGAGCGCGTGGTTCAGGCAGCCGCCGGCCTGCGGCCGGCCGCGGTGGCGAGTTCGCGGATGCCGGGCTCGATATGCTGCAGCGCGATCGACGAAATGCCCAACCGCATGAAACGCGAAGGCTTTTCGGTGCGGTCGAAGAAGCGGTCGCCCGGCTCGATGATGACGCTGCGCGAGGCGGCGGCCTCGGCCAAACCGCGGGAATCGGTACCGCGCGGCCCTTCGAGCCAGAGCGACGTGCCGCCGGCCGAGTCGGTCGAGCGCCATTCCGGCAGGAAAGCGGAAATCGCATGGACCAGGCGCTTGCGCCGCTCGTCGAAGGCGCTCGACAGCCGCCGCACCAGGGCCTCGTGATGGCCGAGCGACAGGAACAGTGCGACGGCGCGCTGGTTGTTGGCCGGCGGATGGCGCAGCATGAAACGGCGCAGCGCCCTGAGCTCCGATATCAGCCCAGCCGAGGCGACGATGTAGCCAAGCCGCAGGCCGGGAGCCAGCGTCTTCGACATCGAGCCGACATAGACGACGCGACCGGAGCGATCTAGGCTCTTCAGCGCCTGCTGCGGCGCCTCGTCGAGAAGCTGGCTGTCATAGCCGTCCTCGATGATGATCTGGTTGTGCCGGTTGGCGCGCGCCAGAAGATCCTGCCGACGCTCGGCAGACAACGGCACCATGGTCGGGCAATGATGGCTGGGCGTGACGAAGACGAAGCCCGAATCATTGGGGATAGAAGAGGTTACGATGCCGGACTGGTCGACCGGAACCGGCTGGATCTCGGCGCCCGCAAGCCGGAAGATCGAGCGCGCGTCGGGATAGCCAGGATCTTCCATCGCCACCTTCGAGCCCTTGGTCATCAGCAGCGAAGCCAGCATGTAGAGCGCGTTCTGGGCGCCGAGCGTGACGATGATCTCGTCGGGGTTGGCGAAGATGCCGCGCCGGGGCAAGAGCCGCGCCTGAATCTGTTCGATCAAGAGCGGATCGTCGCGATCGACCATGTCGGACGCCCAGTTGCGGATTTCGAGCACGGCCAGCGCCATGCGGTTGCACTCGCGCCACTCGGCGGTCGGGAACAGCGCCGGATCGAACTGGCCGTAGACGAACGGGTAGGACGACTTGATCCAGTTCTCGTGCTTGGCCGGTGGCGGCATGTCGCTGGCGGCGATCTGCCGGCGCGCCTTCCAGTCGATCTCGTTGGCCTGGTCGGGCGCCTTCTGGTGCGGCTTGGCCGGCGTTGCCAGCACGTCCGGATTGACGAAATGGCCGCGCCGCTCGCGCGCCACCAGGAAACCCTGGTCGACGAGCTGCTGGAAGGCCAGCACCACCGTCCCGCGTGCGACGCCGAGTTTTTCGGCCAGGATGCGGCAGGAGGGAAGCGGCATCGAAGCGGCGATCTGGCGGTCGAGAATGGCGGCCACGATGGCTTGGCGGATCTGCGCCTGCAGGGTTTGGCCGGATTCGGCCGAAATCCGGAACAGGCCGGACCATATGGCCGTGTCGTTGCGCTGTGGCATGGGAAATCTTCCTCGGATGGCCAGCCATTTTCATTTGGCTGGACCAGTCGAGTGTATGGGTGGCACAAGGGGTTGCGCCAATCAATTTTTCTGATCGTTGGGATTTATGCCAGTGATCCTTCAGCCAAAAATCGGGCTCTGTGGCCGCCCGCAGTGACACATTGTGTCATCGCATCGTGATGCGATGCGGCATCGCCGCGTATTGACCGCACGGAATTCGGCTCAATAGGTTTGTCGCGACGACACGCGCCGGAAACATCCGGTCTGATAAAGTACGTCGAAAAACGCCAGGAGCCCCCCGCCAGTGGATAAGTCAGCCTTCCAGAAACAGCTTGCCGCCTTGCGCGATCATCGCGCTGCGGCACCTGCCAGCATGCGCCAGGCCTTCGCCGCCGATCCGCAGCGGTTCCAGACATTCTCCGCCAGCGACGGCGACCTCTTGCTTGACTGGTCGAAATGCGCCGTCGACGCAACCACCATGGACTTGCTGGAAAAGCTCGCCGGCGCCGCCGATCTCGAAGGCCGCCGCGCCGCCATGTTCGCCGGCAAGAAGATCAACATCACCGAAGACCGCGCCGTGCTGCACACGGCGCTGCGCAATCTCAGCGGCAAGGGCGTCACGGTCGATGGCCAGGACGTCAAGGCGGATGTTCTTTCCGTGCTCGACGCGATGGGCGCCTTCGCCGATGCCATCCGCTCCGGCAAAGCGGCCGGTGCCACCGGCAAGAAGATCACCGACATCGTCAACATCGGCATTGGCGGCTCCGACCTCGGCCCGGCCATGGCGACGCTGGCGCTCGCCCCCTATCATGACGGACCGCGCGCGCACTATGTCTCCAACATCGACGGCGCCCATATCCATGACACGTTGAAAGGCCTGTCGGCCGAGACCACGCTGTTCATCATCGCCTCCAAGACCTTCACCACGGTCGAGACGATGACCAATGCGCAGACGGCGCGCGACTGGGTGCAGAAGGCGCTGGGCAAGGAAGCGGTCGGCAAGCATTTCGCCGCCGTTTCGACGGCGCTCGACCTGGTGGCCAAGTTCGGCATCGAACCCGATCGCGTCTTCGGCTTCTGGGATTGGGTCGGCGGCCGCTATTCGGTCTGGGGCGCGATCGGCCTTCCGGTCATGATCGCCGTCGGTCCGAGGAATTTCCGCGCCTTCCTCGACGGTGCCCATGAGATGGACGAGCATTTCCGCACCGCGCCGCTCGCCAACAACCTGCCGGCGCTGCTCGGGCTGGTCGGTTGGTGGCATCGCGTGATCTGCGGCTATCCGGCTCGCGCCGTCATCCCCTATGACCAGCGCCTGTCCCGGCTGCCCGCCTATCTGCAGCAGCTCGACATGGAATCGAACGGCAAGGGCGTCACACTTGACGGCACGCCCGTGGCGACGCCGACCGGGCCGCTGGTCTGGGGCGAGCCGGGCACCAATGGCCAGCACGCCTTCTTCCAGCTTCTGCACCAGGGCACCGACTTCATCCCGGTCGAGTTTCTCGCCGCGGCCGTCGGCCACGAGCCGGAGCTCAAGCATCAGCATGATTTGCTGCTCGCCAATTGCCTGGCGCAGTCGGAAGCGCTAATGAAGGGCCGCACGCTGGATGAGGCGCGCGCGCAGATGCTGGCCAAGGGCATGAAGCCGGCTGATGTCGACAAAATAGCGCCGCATCGTGTCTTCTCCGGCAACCGGCCTTCGGTGACCATCCTCTATCGCAAGCTCGACCCGCGCACCTTCGGCCGGCTGATCGCGCTCTACGAACACCGCGTCTTCGTCGAGGGCACGCTGTTCAACATCAATTCCTTCGACCAGTGGGGCGTCGAGCTCGGTAAGGAACTGGCGACCGGCCTGCTGCCTGTCGTGGAAGGCAAGGAAAGCGCCGCAAACCGGGACGCCTCGACCAGGGGCCTTGTGGAACGCATCCACCAATTGCGTGGTTCGGAGTAACTGATTTGGCAGACATCAAAGGCATACTGTTCGACAAGGACGGGACACTTGTCGACTTCAACGCGACCTGGCTCGGCGTCGCCGACTTCATGGCCATGGACGCGTCCGATGGCGACCGCTGGAAGGCCGACAGGCTGCTGGCGGCGGCCGGCTTCGATTTCGCCAACCGCCGCTTCAAGCCCGATTCGATCTTTGCCTCGGGCACCAACATGGACGTCGTCGAGCTGTGGTTCCCGCGCCTGTCCGACGAGGACCAGATGCTGGCTGTCGCCCGCTTCAACGAGATCACCTCGGTGCAGGGTTCATCGATGGCGGTGGCGCTGCCGGGCATCGTCGACACCTTGGCAACACTGCACAAAAGATCTTACCGGCTCGGCGTCGCCACCAATGATTCCACCAGCGGCGCGGAAAAGACGCTGGTCACGCTGGGCGTCGCGCAGCTGTTCGACGCCGCCTATGGTTACGACGCCGTGGCCAATCCCAAACCAGCGCCCGACACCATCCAGGCCTTTTGCGATCTCACCGGACTGAAGCCGTCGGAGATAGCCATGGTCGGCGACAACCGCCACGATCTCGAAATGGCGCGCGCCGGCGGCTGCGGCCTGGCGGTGGGCGTGCTCTCCGGCACCGGCACGCGCGAATCGCTGGCCGAGATTGCCGACGTCATCCTGGATTCGGTTGCCGACCTGCCGGATTTCCTGGCGGCGCGGGTCAGGGAGACTGTCTAACCGCCAGGTTCGGCCTCGAAACGAAAGACGCCGCTCGGCCTTGGGGCGGCGTCTTTCGCGTCGCCGAAATCCGGCACCTGATATTCGGCGAGCAGGCGCAATCGCGACCGCGGCAGGTAGGCCCGGCCCGGATCGCCCACCAGCACCTCGATTCCGGTGGCAAGGCAGCGGTCGAAAAAAGGCATGACGCGCTCAGCGACTTCCTGGCCATAGAACACATCGCCGGCAAGCACGAGATCGACCAAGGGCGGCCAGCTCCCAGTGATATCGCCATCGACAATGGCAATTTTGACACCGTTCGCCGCCGCGTTGAGGCCGAGCGCGGCGACGCCGTTGCGGTCGATTTCGGCGGCGATCACCTCGCGTGCCCCGGCCTTGGCGGCGGCGATGCCGACAATGCCGGAGCCGGCACCGAGGTCGAGCACGCGGCGGCCTGCCACTGTCATCGGATGGTCGAGGATATAGCGCGCCAGCACCGCACCACCGGCCCAGGCATAGGCCCAGTAGGGCGGCCGCGGCTCCGACGCGTCGTCGTCCGCGTCACCATCGTCTTCGGGATCGACGAGGCGCCTCAGCCCGCTGCCCGGGTGGGCGGTGTAAAACCGGATTTCGGGAAGCGCCGCCACCGGAACAAGGCGCATGTTCGCCTTGATGAATTCCGCCGGGTCGAGGCGGGGGCGCGGGGTCGGCGAATCGTTGTCTGGCAAAACATTGCCCAAGGCGTTGTCGCCGACAGAATCTCCTCTCACGAGGCGCGCAGCGCCCGCCGCAGGATCTTGCCGACCGGCGTCTTCGGCAATTCGGTCCTGAACTCGATGTATTTGGGCCGCTTGTAGCCGGTCAGGTTCTCGCGGCAGAAAGCGGTGATGGCTTCCACGGTCAGGGCTGGATCCTTCTTGACGATGAACAGCTTCGGCACTTCGCCCGAATGCTCGTCCGGCACGCCGATCGCCGCCACTTCGAGAACGCCCGGATGCATCGCCACGACCTCCTCGAGCTCGTTCGGATAGACGTTGAAGCCCGAGACCAGGATCATATCCTTCTTGCGGTCGACGATCTTGGTGTAGCCGCGCGCGTCCATGAAGCCCATGTCGCCGGACTTGAAGTAGCCGTCCTTGGTCATCACCTTGGCGGTCTCGTCAGGCCGGTTCCAATAGCCCGCCATCACCTGCGGACCCCTGATGCAGATTTCGCCGACCTCGCCGAGCGGCAGATTGTTGCCGTCGTCGTCGCGGATGGCGATTTCCGTCGAGGGCAGCGGCAGGCCGATCGTGCCGGTGAACTCGCCGGAGCTGAATTTGTTGGCCGTCGCCACCGGCGAGGTTTCCGACAGGCCGTAGCCTTCGGTGACAGGGCAGCCGGTCAACGCCTTCCAGCGTTCGGCGACGCCCTTTTGCACCGCCATTCCGCCGCCCAGTGTCAGCACCAGCGGCTTGAAATCGAGTTTGCGGAAATCCTCATTGTTGAGCAGCGCATTGAACAGCGTGTTGAGGCCGGGAAAGATGTGGGCCGGATACTTTGCCAGTTCCTTGACGAAGCCCGGAATGTCGCGCGGATTGGGAATGAGCACGTTGCGAGCGCCTTGCTGCATGCCCATCAGTGCGTTCACGGTCAGCGCGAAGATATGATAGAGCGGCAGCGCGCAGATGAAGTTCGGGTGCGCGGGTTTCGGCTTGATCGTATAGGCGTCTTCCATCCACTGCGCGTTCTGCATGACATTGGAGAGCACATTGCTGTGCAGCAGCGTGGCGCCCTTCGACACGCCGGTGGTGCCGCCCGTATATTGCAGGAAGGCGACGTCGTCGGCTGCGACCTTGGCTGGCTTGAAGCCAAGGCCGGCGCCGGCCTTCATCGCCGCGTTGAACTTGACATGCCCGGGCAGCGACCATGCCGGCACCATCTTCTTCACGCGGCGCACCACGAAGTTGACGATGGTGCCCTTGAGGCCGCCGAGCATGTCGCCCATGGCCGCCACCACGACGTGCTTGACCGCGGTCCTGGCGACTACCGCCTGCAAGGTGTTGGCGAAGTTTTCCAGGATGACGATGGCTTGTGCGCCGGAATCCTTGAGCTGGTGCTCCAGCTCGCGCGGCGTGTACAGCGGATTGATGTTCACCACGACATAGCCGGCGCGCAGGATGCCCATCATCGCCACCGGATATTGCAGGACGTTCGGCATCATCAGGGCGACGCGCGCCCCCTTTTGCAGCCCCTTCGATTGCAGGTAGGCACCGAAGGCCGCCGACAACTGCTCGACATCGGCGTAGCTGATGGATTTGTCCATGCAGGTGAAAGCCGGCTGGGCGGAAAATTGCTTGCAGGCGGCGACCAGGAAATCGCCGATCGAACTGTAGGGCAACGCACCGATCTCAGCCGGCACATTTTTCGGATAGCTCTTGAGCCATGGCTTTTCGGGCAGGCCGGCCGCAAGTTCCGCCAGTGCCTTCGGCAGCCCCTTGGTGGCAGCCGGCGCCGGCTTCGATGTCGGCGCTGCCTTTGCTGGCGATGTGGCCTTCGTTGCCCCAGTCTTTGTGGGAGAAGTCTTTGCCGGAGAAGCCTTTGTCGGAGAAGTCTTCGTCGCAGAAGTTTTTGCCGGGGTGGCTTTCACGGCTGGCTTCGCAGCGGCTTTGGCGGTGCTGGCCGCTTTTGCCGCCGGTGCTGTCTTGGCAGGCTTTGCCTCCGCCTTGGCGGTCGCGGCTTTGGCGGCAGCTTTACCTTGCCCGTCGGCGGCGGCTGGTTTCGACACTGCCTTGGCCGACGCTTTCACCGGCGCCTTCGATGCTTTTGCCACCCGTTCCTCCCTAGCAATTCTTGTTCGCCGTCTGGTCGCCTGTGCCGCGCTTGCCTCCGAATTGACAGAGACATCCTCCGCTGCGGCCAGCATATCCATCTATGTATTGCCTCTATCGGCGGCGGTGCAAGTCTTGCCCCTGCGGCAAGGCGCCGAAAGATTTGCCGCCGAAAATCTTTCCCGTCGGCGACACTTGGAACCGGCATCTTTCCACATCGACGATCGGATGAAGGCGGACGCGGCATCGATGTCGCCAGATGCCAGATCAATAAAAAAATGCGGTCGTTAACAATCTCGTGAGTGGAAAAAACTGCTAATTTTTTCTGCCGTTTAGCAAAATGACGGATTTTTTTCCTGCTTCCCGCGGGGTAAGCAAACGGGGTGTTCCAAAGCCGGAAAAACGGTGCTTATATGCGCGCTTCGCGAGCCTGATAGAGGGGCTTGGAAGAACATCAGGGAGTGCTCAATGAAAAAGAAACTCGCTTTTGCGGCCGCGTTGCTGGCTGCAAGCGTCCTGAGCGGCATGGCCAATGCGAAGACGCTTGTCTATTGCTCGGAAGCGTCGCCGGCCAATTTCGATCCGGGTACGACGACCGGCGGCAACGACTTCGATGCCTCGTCGCGTACCGTCTATTCGCGTCTGGTCGAATTCAAGCATGGCGGCACCGAGGTCGAGCCCGGCCTCGCCGACAAGTGGGAAATCTCGGACGATGGCCTGGTCTATACGTTCCACCTGCATCCGGGCGTGAAGTTCCAGACCACCGACTATTTCAAGCCGACGCGTGACCTCAATGCCGACGACGTCGTCTTCTCCTTCGACCGCCAGTTCAACAAGGCGAATCCCTGGAACGGCGACAAGTATCTGCCCAACCTGACCTGGGACTACTACACCGGCATGGACATGCCGAAATACGTCGCCAAGTGGGAAAAGGTCGACGACCTGACCGTCAAGCTGACGCTGACCGAGCCGAACGCGCCGATGCTGGCCAACCTTGGCATGGACTTCGCGTCGATCGTGTCGAAGGAATATGCCGACCAACTGGAGAAGTCCGGCAAGATGGCCGATTTCTCGACCAAGCCGATCGGCACTGGTCCTTTCCAGTTCGTCGACTACCAGCTGGATTCGGTCATCCGCTACGCGGCCCACCCGGATTATTTCAAGGGCAAGGAGAAGATCGACGATCTCGTCTTCGCCATCACGCCTGACGCGACCGCCCGCATCCAGAAGGTGCTCGCCGGCGAGTGCGACATCGCTCCCTATCCGAATCCTGCCGACATCGGCACGATCAAGGCCAAGAACGACGTGACCCTGATGGATCAGGCCGGCCTGAACATCGGCTATATGAGCTACAACACCACGATCCCGCCGCTCGACAAGCCTGAAGTGCGCCACGCGCTCAACCAGGCGATCGACCGGGAGGCGCTGATCAAGTCGCTGTTCCAGGATGCCGGTGCCACGCCTGCCGAAAACCTGATCCCGCCGACCATGTGGTCGTGGAACAAGGATGTGAAGGCCGACGCCTATAATCCGGATGCGGCCAAGAAGGTGCTTGAGGCTGCCGGGCTGAAGGAAATCCAGCTCTGGGCTTCCGATCGCGTTCGTCCTTACAACCCGAACTTCCAGCGCGCCGCCGAACTGATCCAGGCCGACTGGGCCAAGGTCGGCGTCAAGGCCGAGATCGTCAACTACGAGTGGACCAAGTATCGCTCGGAGGGCAAGAAGAAGGACCGTCCCGGCGCGTTCCAGATTGGCTGGACCGGCGACAATGGCGATCCGGACAACTTCTTCGCCACCCTGTTCGCTTGCTCCGCCATCGGCGTCTCGAACTACTCCAGCTGGTGCGACAAGGACTTCGAAGACCTGATCCAGAAGGCCAAGAAGACCAGCGACCAGGCCGAGCGCGCCAAGCTCTATGGAGAGGCGCAGGTCGTCTTCCAGAAGCAGGCTCCGGCCTTCCTGCTGGCGCATAGCCAAGTCTACGCGGTGGTGCGCAAGAATGTCAGCGGTTTCATGATGGACCCGCTCGGCATTCACCGCTTCGACGGCGTCGACAAAGCCGAATAAGACATTGAGTGGGGCGGTGCTCTAGAGCGCCGCCCCCTTTGCCATGCTCAAATATATTCTTCACAGAATTGCACTTTTGATCCCGACGCTAGTCGGCATCACTATCTGTGCCTTCGCCTTCGTCAGGCTGCTGCCCGGCGATCCCATCCTTGCCATGGCCGGCGAACACGGCGTGGCGCCCGCGCGTTACGAGGAACTCAAGGAACAGTTCGGCTATAATCTGCCGATCTGGCAGCAATACGCACGCTATGTCGGCGAGGTCGCGACCGGTGATTTCGGGGTCTCGATTTCGTCCAAGCGCCCGGTACTTGAAGAGTTCAAGACGCTCTTCCCGGCGACGCTGGAACTCTCGTTCTTCGCCATGATTTTCGCCATGTTGCTCGGCATCCCGGCCGGCATCTTCGCGGCCGTCAAGCGCGGCTCGTGGTTCGACCAGTCGCTGATGGGCACCGCGCTCGTCGGCTACTCCATGCCGATCTTCTGGTGGGGCCTGCTGCTGATCATCTTTTTCTCCGGTTATCTCGGCTGGACACCGGTTAACGGCCGCATCGACCTGCAGTACTTCTTCAAGCCGATCACCGGCTTTATGACCATCGACACCTTGCTCTACGGCAAATGGGATGCATTTCGCTCGGTATTGCGGCATCTGGTGCTGCCGACAATTGTGCTCGGCACCATTCCGCTGGCTGTGATAGCGCGCCAGACGCGCTCCGCCATGCTCGAGGTGCTGGGCGAGGACTACGTGCGGACGGCCCGAGCCAAAGGGCTTTCGTCGGCCCGAGTCATCGGCGTGCATGCTCTGCGCAACGCACTCATCCCGGTGGTCACCACCATCGGCCTGCAAGTTAGTACGCTGCTCGCCGGCGCCATCCTTACCGAAACGATCTTCTCCTGGCCCGGCATCGGCAGGTGGATGGTCGAGTCAATATCCAAGCGCGACTATGTTGTCGTGCAGTCTGGCCTGCTCTTGATCGCCCTTGTCGTCATGGCCGTGAACCTGATCGTCGATGTGCTTTATGCCGTCATCAACCCACGCATAAGGGCGGCGTGATGAGCCAATCGACCGAAATCACCCCGATGGCCGCTGGCAACCCGGATCGCCTCACCGGCTTCAGGACCTTCTGGCATTATTTCTCGGTGAACCGGGGCGCCGTGATCGGCCTGTTCGTCTTCATCCTCTTGGTGCTGGCGGCGCTGTTTGCGCCGCTGCTCGCGCCCTATGCGCCCGACATCCAGGACAAGACCGCTTTCTTGAGGCCTCCGGCCTGGCAGGCCGGCGGTAGCGCCCAATATCTGCTCGGCACCGACCCGGTCGGGCGCGACATCCTTTCACGCCTGCTCTATGGCGCGCGCTTCTCGTTGCTCATCGGCGCGGTCGTGGTCACGCTGGCGCTCGCCGGCGGCATCACGCTCGGCCTGCTGGCTGGGTATTTCCGTGGCTGGGTCGACGTGGCGATCATGCGCGTCATGGACCTGATCCTGGCCTTCCCGTCGCTGTTGCTGGCGTTGGTGATGGTCACCATCCTCGGTCCCGGCCTGTTCAATGCGATGCTGGCCATCGCGCTTGTGCTGCAGCCGCATTTCGCGCGCCTTGTGCGCGCCGCGGTGATGGCCGAGAAGAGCCGCGAATATGTCGTGGCGGCGAAGGTCGCCGGCGCCGGCCACATCAGACTGATGTTGCGCACCATCCTGCCCAATTGCCTGGGGCCGCTGATTGTCCAGGGCACGCTGTCCTTCTCCAACGCCATCCTCGAGGCCGCCGCCCTAGGCTTCCTCGGCCTTGGCGCCCAGCCACCGACGCCCGAATGGGGCACGATGCTCGCTTCGGCGCGCGAGTTCATCCTGCGCGCCTGGTGGGTGGTGACCTTCCCCGGTCTTGCGATCCTGATCACCGTGCTTGCCATCAATCTGATTGGCGACGGCCTGCGCGATGCGCTCGACCCGAAACTGAGGAGGTCGTGATGGCGCTGCTGGACATTCAGAATCTCGTCGTCGAGTTCCAGACCGCATCCGGTCCATTCCGTGCCGTCGATGGCGTGTCGCTCCATGTCGACGAGCGCGAAGTGCTGGCGATCGTCGGAGAATCTGGCTCGGGCAAATCGGTCTCGATGTTGGCGGTGATGGGCCTTTTGCCATGGACCGCCAAGGTCACCGCCGACCGTATGAGTTTCAACGGCCGCGACCTCCTGAAGCTGAGCCCTGCCGACCGCCGCAAGATCGTCGGCAAGGACATGTCGATGATCTTCCAGGAGCCGATGGCCAGCCTCAATCCCTGTTTCACCGTAGGCTTCCAGATCGAGGAGGTGCTGCGTTTCCATATGGGCATGGACGGTGCGCAACGCCGGGAGCGCGCCATCGAACTCCTGACGCAGGTCGGCATTGCCGAGCCGGCGGAACGGCTGAACTCGTTCCCGCACCAGATGTCGGGCGGCCAGTGCCAGCGCGTCATGATCGCCATCGCCATTGCCTGCAATCCGAAGCTTTTGATCGCCGACGAGCCGACCACCGCGCTCGACGTCACCATCCAGAAGCAGATCCTCGATCTCCTGGTCTCGCTGCAGGCCAAATACGGCATGGGGCTGATCATGATCACCCACAATATGGGCGTGGTGGCCGAGACCGCCGACCGTGTCATCGTCCAGTACAAGGGCCGCAAGATGGAAGAGGCCGACGTGCTGTCGCTGTTTGAATCGCCGAAGAGCAACTACACCCGGGCGCTTTTGTCGGCACTGCCGGAAAACGCCGTCGGCGACCGGCTGCCGACCGTCTCCGACATGCTGTTCGAGCCGGCGCCCTCCGGAGCCGCAGCATGACCAAGGTCGTCGAAGGCAAGAATATCGTGCGCGACTATCATGTCGGCGGCGGGCTGTTTCGCGCGCAGCGCACCGTGCATGCGGTCAAGGGTGTCTCGTTCGGCGTCGACAAGGGCAAGACGCTGGCCATCGTCGGTGAGAGCGGTTGCGGCAAGTCGACACTTGCCCGCATCATCACGCTGATCGATCCCGCGACTTCGGGTGAACTGTTCATCGACGGCAACAAGGTCGACATCGCCAAGGATGGGCTGAGCAAGGAGATGCGCCGCAAGGTGCAGATCGTCTTCCAGAACCCGTATGGCTCGCTCAACCCGCGCCAGAAGATCGGCGACGTGCTGGGTGAACCGCTGCTCATCAACACCGGCAAGCCGGCCGAGGAGCGGCGCGACCTCGCCATGAAGATGCTGAAAAAGGTCGGCCTCGGCCCCGAGCACTACAATCGCTATCCGCACATGTTCTCGGGCGGCCAGCGCCAGCGCATAGCCATTGCCCGCGCGCTGATGCTGAACCCGAGCCTCTTGGTGCTGGACGAGCCGGTTTCGGCGCTCGACCTGTCGGTGCAGGCGCAGGTGCTCAATCTGCTCGCCGACCTGCAGGACGAGTTCCAGCTGACCTATGTCTTCATCAGCCACGATCTGTCCGTGGTGCGCTACATCGCCGACGATGTGATGGTGATGTATTTTGGCGAGGCGGTCGAATACGGCTCGCGCGACGAGGTCTTCTCAGACCCCAAGCACAGCTACACCAAAACGCTGTTCGCCGCGACGCCGCGCGCCGATGTGGCCAGCATCAAGGCGAGGCTGGCGAAGAAGAAGGCGGCGGCCTGAGGCTGCGCGCTGCAGCCGCCAGGCCACCGTCTTCGATCACGACAGCTTGGCGATGATGGCGCGCAGCGCTTCGCCGAAACGGCGGATTTCCTCGACCGTGTTGTAATGCACCAGCGAGGCGCGGATGGCGCCGCTGTCCATCGACAGATTGAGGCGCTTCATCAGCCGCGGCGCGTACATGTGGCCGTCGCGGATACCGATCTGCATCTCGGCCATTTCCTCGACGATCCGCTGCGGCGAGAGCTTGCCGATGTTGAAGCAGAAGGTCGGCACGCGTTCGTTGATGCGGGCCTCGTCGGCAACGCCGTAGATGGTCGCGCCGCAGCCTTTCAGCACGCCAAGCATCTCGCGCGCCAGCAGCAGCTCATAATCGCGGATGGCGCCCATGCCGGCGACGATGTTTTCGCGCCGCGAGCGGTTGTTGGACGGCGCCAGGTTGCGGCCGATCAGTTCCAGATACTGCACGGCGGCATCCATGCCTGAGACATTTTCGTAGATGAAGGTGCCGGCCTCGACCTTGTAGGGAGGTTCGTCGGGGATGAAATCCTCGCGGAAAGTCGGCAACCGCTTCAGCGTGTCGAAGCGGCCCCAGAGAAAACCCATATGCGGTGAGAAATTCTTGTAGCCGGAGCAGACGAGATAGTCGCAATCCCAGGCCTGCACGTCGATCAGGCCGTGCGGCCCGTAGTGGACGCAGTCGAGGAACACTTCGGCGCCGGCCGCGTGCGCGATCCCGGCCACCGAAGCGACATCGACGATCGAGCCGATCGAATGCGCCGTCACCGTGCAGGCGACGAGACGGGTGCGGTCGGAGACCAGGGGCTTGAGATCGTCGACATGCAGATTGCCGTCCTCGCGCATGCGCCACCACTTGAACTTGGCGCCGGCGGATTCCAGCGCCAGCCAGGTCGCGATGTTGGCGTCATGGTCCATGTCGGTGATGACGATCTCGTCGCGCTCCTGCAGCATCTGGCCGATGCCGAGGCTGACCAGGCGGATGAACGAGGTGGCGTTCATGCCGAAGCAGATCTCCGCCGGACTATAGGCGTTGATCAGCAGCGCCACGCTTGTCCGGGCGTCGGCGACCGACTGGTCGACGGTGACGCTGCGGCCATAGCGGCCGCCGCGCTGCACATTGTGCGAAACCAGATGGTTGGTCACCGCGTCGAGCACGCTCTGCGGGATCTGCGCACCGGCGGCATTGTCCATGAAGATGAAATCGCCGGCTCGCTGCAGAGCGGGAAACATGGCGCGGATGGTGGCAACCGGGAAGTCGCCGGCGGCGGTCTGGGGATTGCTCAAGGGTGGTCTCCTGCGAAGTGTTTTTTTGCGGCCGGGGTCAGCGCGTTTTTTCGGTCTTGAAGCGGTCTTCAAGCAGGCTGACGAGGCGAACCATCGGCCAGAGGAAAATGAGATAGACGAGTGCGGCGCCGATCAGCGGCGAGGGGTTGGCGTAGAGCGACTGCGCGTTGGTTGCTTCCTTGAGCAGTTCCGGCAGCGCCACGGTCGAGGCGAGCGAGGTGTCCTTGAACATCGAGACGCAGTTGCTGGTCATCGGCGGGATGACCACGCGGATCGCCTGCGGCAGCACCACCTTGCGCAAGGTCAAAAGGAACGGCAGGCCAAGCGCCTGCGATGCCTCGAATTGGCCTTTCGGAATGCTCTCTATGCCGGAGCGGAACACTTCCGCCGAATAGGCCGACATGATGATGGCGAACGCCGTCACGGCGGAGGCCCAGGACGACAGGCGGATGCCGAGGAAGGGCAGCGCGTAATAGATCAGGATCAGCACCACCAGCACCGGCAGCGCGCGAAAAATGTCGGTGTAGCCAACCGCCAGCCAGCGCAGCGGCTTGGGCGCATAGAGCCGCAGCAGGCTGATCACCAGGCCGATAGGGATGCCGATGCCGATGCTCAAAATGCCGAGCAGCAGCGTGTTCAGGAAGCCGCGCAGCAGCGCCGGCAGGCTGGACGCAATGACATCGGGATTAAAGAAGGTGTCGATCAGCGACATGGGAGCGTTCCCGCACCCCAGAGCAGAGGGTGCTCAAGTTAAAACCAATCGACCGTGCCTACGGTGAGGCGGTCCATGCGGCAGCCAGCGCCAAAGCGTGAAATGAATCGTGCCGGCCTGGAAAAGCCGGCACGATTTCAGTGCATCGCCGCTCAGGCCTTCGGCAGCGGCATTTCCTTGACGGTCGAGGAGTCCGCCGGCGCGTCGCTGCCGAACCACTTCTTGTGGATCGCGGCCAGCGTGCCGTCCTTCTTCATCGCCGTCAGCGCGTCGTTCAGCTTGCCGAGCAGCGGATGGTCCTTGGTCATCATCAGGCCGTACTGTTCGCCGGTCTTGATGCGCTGCTTGACCTTCAAATCCTTCATCTTGGTGAAGGAGTATTCCATGCCGGGAATGTCGCTGACGGCGGCGTCGACGCGGCCGGCGCTAAGGTCGAGCAGCAGGTTCTGCTGCGTGTCATAACCCTTCACGTCGCTGAAGCCATCGGCTTCCTGATGTGCCTTGACCCAGGTTTCGCCAGTCGAGCCGGACAGCACGCCGACGATCTTGCCCTTGAGATCGGCCTCGGTGTTGACAGCGCTGTCGGTCTTGGTGGCGATGCCCATGTCGGAATCATAATAGGGCTGCGTGAAGGACTGCGACTTCAGCCGCTCCGCCGTGATTGTGATCGAGGAGATGGCGACGTCGATGCGCTTCGAGGTGGTAGCTGCGAACAGCGCCTGGAAGCCGAGATCGGCGATGTCGGTGGTCATGCCGATGCGCTTGGCCGCCTCATTGACGATATCGACTTCAAAGCCCTCGAAAGTGCCGCTCTCGTTCTTGTATTCGAAGGGCGGATTGGTCGGGTAGGCGCCGACATTGAGCACATCGGCGGCATAGGCGGTTGCTGGTCCGGCGACGATGCCGATGGCGGCAGCGAGCAGGATGATATTGCGACGGTTGATCTGCATGGGTGGTCCCTCTGGGGTGTTCCCTCTGGTTGTTGATCGGACGGGGCTCGCCCCGCACGGTTTCTTGCCGCCCCACCTCCCAGCGGGGCGTCAATTCATGGCAGCGACCATGCGGTCAAGCGCGGTCGCTATCTGGTCGCGGTCACGGCAGACACACATCCGCAGGAAGGCCGTTGCCGAACTTCCGAAGAGATGGCCGGGTGCCAGCCCGACGCGTGCCGTCTCCAGGATTTTGGCGCAGGCCTGGCGGGCGTCGCTTTCACCTTCCATGGCAAAGAAGGCATACATGCCGCCACGAGGTTTCGTCGGCAGGATGATGCCGGGAATCTGTGCCAGCCTGTCATAGGCGAGATCGAGGCCGGTCCTGATGCGCTGCCGGATTTCTTCGACCAGCGGCTCGCCCTGGCGGATCGCCGCGACGGCACCGGCCTGGATCGGAGCAGCGGTACCGCTGTTGACATACTGCGTCATGGCGCCGAGTTGGTCGGCCACGCCCGACGGATGCGTCAGCCAGCCGATGCGCCAGCCGGTCATCGCCCAGGCCTTGGAGAAGCTGTTGACCGACAGCACCCGGTCGCCGTCCTCGGCGATCTGCAGGATCGAGGGCGCGACATCGCCATCGAAATAGAGCCGGCCATAGACCTCGTCGGAGATGATCCAGATGCCGGTGCGACGGCTGAAGTCGAGCAGGGCTCGCATCTCCTCGGCCGACGCAGTCCAGCCGGTCGGGTTGGAGGGCGTCGACAGGAAGATGGCGCGGGTGCGGGCGTCGCAGGTGGCAAACAGCCGGTCGAGGTCGAGGCGCCAGTCCCCCCTGAAGTCGAGCGAGAACGGCCGCGGCTCGCCGCCGATCAGATGGATGGCATTATGGATGTTGGGCCATTGCGGCGCGACATAGACGACATTGGTGCCGGTATCGACGAGCAGTTCGAGCGCCAGATACAGCGCCTGCATGCCGCCCGGTGTGACGGTGGTGCGTGCGATGGGGATGGAGCGGCCATGGATGCGCGTCTGGTATTCCGACAGCGCCTCGTTCAGCGGGCCGTGGCCGCGCATGTTGGGAACATAGAAGGTCAGCCCTTCATCGAAAGCGGCCTTTGCCGCGTCGCGGATGAAGGCGGGCGTGACCATGTCGCCTTCGCCGTACCAGAGCGCGATGACATCGCCCAATTCACGTGCACGAACAGCGAGGTTGGCGATGTTCTCGGTGTGCAGATCGCGGATCTGGGCGCGCACGCCGTCGAACGCATAGCGCGCGCTGGACGATGACTGGGGCAGTATGAACGACAAGGACTGAACCCCTCCCACCCGGAGCACCACGATGGACTGCCCGAAAAGCCCCTCCGGCACGGCAGTCACCATCGACTTCGGATGCTATCCAAAGTGCCGCGCTTTTCAAGGCAAAAGTTTTAAGCTTAAAAAGTTTCGCCCGGCTGTTGCGCCGCCGATACGCCCTTTTTGCCTGGCTGTGCCCGTCTCATGCCAGTTCATCGCGCGCCGCGGCGCAGTTGGCCGCGGTGCCGGCGCCAAGAAACATCGTGTCGCTGGCCAGGATAAAGAAGCTGGCGCCGAAGGCAGCCCATTGGCCGACAGGCTGCGGACTGGCGCAAAATATGCCGGCGGCCTTGTCGTGTGCGATCGTTGCGCCGATGATCGTGCGGATCGCCGCATTGAGCTTCTCGGCGCCTTTCGGTCCGATCGCGTCGATCGACACCGAGAGATCGCCGGGGCCGACGAAGACCACATCGAGGCCGTCGACGGCCGCGATCGCATCGATGTTGGCGAGCCCTTCCGCTGTCTCGACCTGGACCGCCACGACGGTCCTGTCATTGGCGCCGGCCAGATATTCGGGAATGCGATAGCCATAGCCGGCAGCCCGGCCAGGTCCGACGCCGCGCTCGCCGAGCGGCGGATAGCGACATGCCTTCACCGCCGCCTCCGCCTGGGCGGCGGTCGAGACGCGCGGCACCAGCACGCCTTGCGCGCCGCTGTCCAGCGCTGCCTGGATCGCTTCCGGCCCATGGCCGGGAACGCGCACCATCGCCGGTACCCGATGGACGTCGGCCGCGCGCACCATGGCCTCGATCATGTCGCGCGAAATCTGGGCATGCTCCCAGTCGATGCAGAGGAAATCGAGGCCGGCCAGCGCCATCACTTCGACCGCGACCGGATGCGGAATGGCGGCGAAGGAACCGACGATGTTCGTCTTGCCAATGCATTTCTGACGAAACTCGCTCATGCCGATCCCCTTTTTCGTGTGGCCCAAATTCATAGCCGCAATCGGCGGCAAGGCGAAGCTATTTCAGGCTTGAAATATTTTGCCGCGGGCCTAGCGTGTGGTCTCCCGCCGCGAGTTCCCGACATGATCAAAGCCCATCCCCTGCACGGCCCGAACAAACTGAAGCTCGGCGTCTTCTCGACCAACGCCGATGGCGGGCTTGCCATCACCGATGTGCCGGAGCGCTGGACGGCAAGCTGGCAGGACAATCTGACGGCGGCGCAAATCGCCGACCGCGCCGGGCTGGAATTCATGCTGCCGATCGCCCGCTGGCGCGGCTTTGGCGGCCGCAACAAGGTGCGCGAGTGGTCGTTCGAAACCTTCACCTGGGCGGCGGCACTTGCCGTGGCCACCGAGCAGATCGGCCTGTTCATGACCGTGCATGTGCCGCTGGTGCATCCGCTCTACGCCGCCAAGGCGCTGGCGACGGTGGATCACATCAGCCAGGGCCGCGCCGGCCTCAACATCGTCTGCGGCTGGAACCCGAAGGAATTCGGCATGTTCGGCACGCCGCTGGTCGAGAAGGGTTACGACCAGGCAGCCGAGTGGATTGAAATCCTTGAGAAGCTTTATGCGTCGGCCGAGCCGCTCGACTACGAAGGCACTTACTATCGCCTGAAGGAGGCGGTGAGCCGGCCTGCCAGTCTGCAGCTTCCTCGTCCGGTGACGATGAACGCCGCTTTCGGCGGCCCGGGCCGCGATTTCGCCGCCGCCCGCTGCGACTATCTGTTCACGACCTTTTCCGAGATGAGCGACGCCGGCAAGCATGTCGCCGATATAAGGGAGCGGGCCGACAAGGTCGGCCGCGACGTCGGCGTCTACACCGTGGCGCATGTCGTGTGCCGTCCGACGATGGAAGAGGCGCAAGCCTATTACACGCGCTACGCAGCCACGCTGGCCGACCATGAGGCGGTCGACGCCCATATGGCCGGCAAGAAGGAATTCTCGCAGTCGCACGACCCGCACGCCTATGACCGCTACCGCCAGCGTTTCGCCGGCGGCGCCGGCACCTATCCCTTGATCGGAACGCCGGAAACGATCGCCGCCGACATGGCCGCGATTGCCGGGCACGGCTACCAGGGCATTGCGCTCTCCTTCGTCAACTACACGCAGGAATTGCCCTATTTCTGCGACCACGTGCTGCCGATTTTGAGGAAGGCTGGCCTGCGCGCATGAATTATTCCGGGCGAGCGACTATTCCGGAGATTGGTTATTCCGGGATAACGGCGGTGGCCTGGATCTCCACCTTGGCGCGATCCTCGACCAGCGCCATCACCTGCATGGCGGCCATCGCCGGGAAATGCCGGCCGATCACCTCGCGATAGGCCTCGCCGATCCCCCTGAGATTGGCCAGATACTCGGCCTTGTCGGTGAAATACCAGGTCATCGAGGTGATGTGCTGCGGCATGGCACCGGCCTCGGCCAGCACCGCGACGATGTTTTGCAGCGTCTGCCGCACCTGGCCGACAAAGTCGTCGGTTTCGAACCGGCACTGCCCGTTCCAGCCGACCTGTCCACCGACGAAGATGAGCCGCCCGCGTGCCGCGACACCATTGGCGTAGCCGACCGGTTTGGCCCAGCCTTCCGGCTGCAAAATCTCATGCATTCATGCCTCCCGGTATTTCCGCAAAACCAAGTCTCAAAATCGAATACTCTTCAATTTCCCGTCGTCAGGCCGCGCCCATCACTTGCCGCGCGATGACCACCTTCTGCACGTCGGAAGCGCCCTCATAGATGCGCAGTGCTCGAATCTCGCGATACAGACTCTCGACGATGTGCCCCTTGCGCACACCGTCGCCGCCATGCAGTTGCACGGCCTTGTCGATCACCTCTTGCGCCTTGTCGGTGGCGAACAGCTTGGCCATCGCCGCCTCGCGGGTGACCCGCGCCGCACCCATGTCCTTGGTCCACGCGGCGCGGTAGACCAGCAGCGCGGCCGCATCGACGTCTAGCGCCATGTCGGCAATATGGCCTTGCACCATCTGCAGTTCGCCCATAGGCGCGCCGAACAGTTTGCGCTCTGCCACCCTCTTGATGCTTTCATCCAGCGCGCGGCGGGCAAAGCCAAGGGCTGCCGCACCAACGGTCGAGCGGAACACGTCGAGCACCGACATGGCGATGCGAAAACCGTCGCCGGGCTTGCCGATCAGTGCGGCGGCCGGCAGGCGGACCTGGTCGAAGGACAGCCGCGCCAGCGGATGCGGCGCGATCACTTCGAGGCGTTCGGCGATGCCGAGGCCCTTGGCATCGCCCGGCACGATAAAGGCCGAGAGCCCCTTGGCGCCCGGTGCTTCGCCGGTGCGGGCAAAGACGATGTAGAGATCGGCAATGCCGCCATTGGAAATCCAGGTCTTTTCGCCGGTGAGCACATAAGCGTCACCGTCGCGGGTCGCCGTCATCTCGGTGTTGGCGACATCCGATCCCGAGCGCGGTTCCGACAGGGCGAAGGCCGAGATCGCCTTGCCGGCGCGGGTCTTGGTTAGCCACTGCTGCTGCTCCGCCGTGCCGAACAGGCTAAGCGCACCGGTGCCAAGCCCTTGCATGGCGAAAGCGAAATCGGCGAGACCGTCATGGCGCGCCAGCGTCTCGCGCGTGATGCACAAAGTGCGGACGTCGAGGGGGCCGGGATTGTCAGTGTCGACAGCTGTCGGTTTCAGCCAGCCGTCCTCCCCGAGTTTTTGCACCAGCTCGCGACAGGCGGCATCGACGTTATGGTGATCGACGGGCAGGTTTTTCGCGCACCATGCTTCCAGGCTTTCGGCCAGCTCACGATGACGGTCTTCGAAGAACGGCCAGTTGAGGAAGGAACGGTCAGGCATGTTGGGAACCTTCCGCGTGCTGGTGCGAGGCACCCCCCTCTGTCCTGCCGGACCTCTCCCCCGCAAGGGGGGAGATTGGCAGTCTTGCCGACGGCCTCGACCTGGCAACGTTGGAGATAGGCGAAGACAGGACGTACAGCTGATCTCCCCCCTTGCGGGGGAGACGGCCGGCAGGCCAGAGGGGGGTGCCTGGGCGAAAACCGCTCATCCTCAATTCCCCTCGAACACCGGCTTTTCCTTGGCCACGAACGCCTTGTAGGCGCGCTCGAAATCGCGCGTCTGCATACAGATCGCTTGCGCCTGCGCTTCCGCCTCGATCGCCTGGTCGAGACCCATCGACCATTCCTGGTTCAGCTGCGTCTTGGTGATGCCGTGCGCGAAGGTCGGGCCGGAGACGATGCGCGCCGCCATGTCGAGCGCGTCGGCTTCGAGTGCCGCCGCATCGACCAGCCTGTTGTAGAACCCCCAGCGCTCGCCTTCGGCTGCCGTCATGGTGCGGCCGGTGTAGAGCAGTTCGGCGGCGCGGCCCTGGCCGATGATGCGCGGCAGGATCGCGCAGGCGCCCATGTCGCAGCCGGCGAGGCCGACGCGGGTGAACAGGAAGGCGGTCTTGGCTTCCGGCGTGGCGATACGGATGTCGGAACTCATGGCGATGATGGCACCGGCGCCGACCGCGACGCCATCGACCGCGGCGATGATCGGTTTGCCGCAATTCAGCATCGCCTTGACGAAATCGCCGGTCATGCGGGTGAAGGCCAGAAGCTGCTTCATGTCCATCTTGACCAGCGGGCCGATAATGTCGTGGACATCGCCGCCGGAGCAGAAATTGCCGCCATTGGAGAGGAACACCACGGCGTCGACATCGTCGGCGTAGACGAGGTCGCGGAATGTGTCGCGCAGTTCCGCATAGCTGTCGAAGGTCAGCGGGTTCTTGCGCTCCGGCCGGTCGAGCCGGACCTTGGCGATCCTGCCCTCGACCTCCCACAGGAAATGCTTCGGCTTGAGGTTGGCCATCGCGGTCATTCGCGTCCCTCCCAGTTGCTGCGGAACGAGGTCAGCATGCCGGTCAGCCGGCGGGCATCCTCTTCGCTGACCTTGCCCAGCAATTCGCCGATCCAGCCCTCATGCGCCGCGGCGATGGTGGCAAAGGATTTGGTGCCTTCGTCGGTCAGTCGCACCATGGACGTGCGGCGGTCACCATTGCGGCGCGCGCGGGCGACCAGTCCCTCTGACACGAGCCGGTCGACAATGCCGGTGACATTGCCGTTGGAGACCAGCAGGAAACGCGACAGGTCGCTCATCAGCATGCCTTCCGGCACGCGGTAGAGTGCGGCCATCACATCGAAACGCGGCAGCGTCGTATCGAATTCTTTCTTCAAGCGTTCACGCAGTTCGGCCTCGATCGTGCGCGAGGCGCGCAGCAGCCTGATCCACAGGCGCAGCCTGTCCTTGCCGGGTCCCGACGGCGCGGGCAGGGGGCCGGCTACCATGTTTCGCCTCCTGAGATCGAAATTGCCTGTCCGGTGATCGATGCCGCCGCATCGCCGCACAGCCACAGCACGGCGGCGGCGACTTCCTGTGGCTGGATGAAGCGGCCTTGCGGATTGGTCGAGGCAAGGCTCGCCCGCGCCTCACCGGCCGAGCGGCCGGTCTTTTCGACAATCCGCTGGATGGATTCTTCCAGCATGTCGGTCTCGACGAAGCCCGGGCAGACCGCATTGACGGTCACGCCCGATTTCGCCGTCTCGGCGGCAAGCGCCCGCATCAGTCCGACGACGCCATGCTTGGCGGCCACGTAAGGCGCGACATAGGCGTAGCCCTTCAACCCAGCCGTGGAGGCGACGAATACGATCCGTCCCGATTTCCGCGCGGCCATGCCGGCCAGCGCCGGCTTCACCGTCAGGAAGGCTCCCGTCAAATTGACGTCGAGCGTCTTTTGCCAGTCGGCGAGCGTGGTCTTGTGCGTCGGCGTGCTGCCGGCCATGCCGGCATTGGCAATGACGATGTCGAAGGTCCCGCGCGCGGCTTGCGCCGTCTCATAGAGCGAGGCCATGGACGCCTCATTGGTAACATCGGCGGCGATGCCGAAAATGCCTTCGCTTTCGCCGGCCGTTTTTGCGAGTTCTGCTTCGCGGCGGCCGCAGATGGTCACATTGATGCCGGCGCCAGCCAATGCCAGTGCGATGGCCCGGCCGACGCCGGAGCCGCCACCGGTGACCAGCGCGTGCTTGCCGGAGATCGCTGTTGCGGCCGTCATACTTTCAGCCCCGCGGCGGCATCGCGCTCGGCCAGCCGGTAGATCTGGTCGCGCCCGGGCAGATAGGGATCCGGCCATTTGACGCCGCGGTCGCCAAGCGTCACCGCCGCATGCAGCGTCCAGTAGGGATCGGCAAGATGTGGCCGTGCCAGTGCCACCAGGTCGGCGCGGCCGGCCATCAGGATCGAATTGACATGGTCCGGCTCATAGATGTTGCCGACCGCCATCGTCGCCATGCCGACCTCGTTGCGGATGCGGTCGGAAAACGGCGTCTGGAACATGCGGCCGTACACCGGCTTCGCCTGCGCCGAAGTTTGCCCTGCCGAGACGTCGCAGATGTCGACGCCGGCCTCATGCAGCAGCTTTGCGATCTCCACCGCGTCGGCGGGTGTGACGCCTTCGATGCCGACCCAGTCATTGGCCGAAATGCGCATCGAGATCGGCTTCTCCGCCGGCCATGCGGCGCGCACCGCATGGAAGATTTCGAGGGGATAGCGCATGCGGTTCTCAAGCGAACCGCCGTAGTCATCCGTGCGCCGGTTGGTGACCGGCGTGATGAAGGACGATAGGAGATAGCCATGCGCGGCGTGGATCTCGAGCATGTCGAAGCCGCAACGGTCAGCCATCTCGGCCGAGGCCACGAACTGCTCGCGCACCAGATCCATGTCGGCGCGGTCCATCGCCTTCGGCACCTGGTTTTCAGGCGACCATGCGACAGACGATGCCGCCATCACAGGCCAGTTGCCCGAGGCCAGCGGCACGTCGGTGCCTTCCCAGCCGAGCCGGGTCGAGCCCTTGGCGCCGGAATGGCCGATCTGGGCGCAGATCTTTGCCTCGGTCTCGGCATGGACGAAATCGACCAGCCGCCTCCACGCCACCTCGTGTTCAGGCGCGTAGAAGCCGGGGCAACCGGGCGTGATGCGCCCTTCCGGGCTGACGCAGGTCATCTCGATATAAACGAGGCCGGCGCCGCCCTTGGCGCGCTCGGCATAGTGGGTGAAATGCCAGTCGGTCGGACAGCCGTCGACGGCCTTGTACTGCGCCATCGGCGAGACGACGACGCGGTTGTTGAGCTTCATGTCGCGCAGCTTGAACGGCGCGAACATCGGCGCACGGCGCAGCCTGTTGCCGCCGGCGCCCGCCTGGCGCTGGAACCATTCTTCGGCGCCGCCCAGCCACTCGGCATCGCGCAGCCGCAGATTCTCGTGGCTGATGCGCTGCGAGCGGGTCAGCAGCGAATAGTTGAACTGCACAGGATCAAGACCAAGATAGCGTTCGACCTCCTCGAACCATTCCAGCGAATTGCGGGCCGCCGACTGCAGCTTCAGCACCTCGGTGCGGCGCGCGTCCTCATATCTACGGAAGGCTGCATCGAGGTCCGGCTCGGTCTCGACATACTCGGCCAGCGCCACCGCGCTCTCCAAAGCGAGCTTGGTGCCGGAGCCGATCGAGAAATGCGCCGATGCCGCCGCGTCGCCCATCAGCGCCAGGTTCTTGTAGGACCAGCGTTCGCACAGCACGCGCGGGAAATTGATCCAGGCCGAACCCCTGATGTGGTTGGCATTGGTCATCAGCGCATGGCCGCCGAGATGCTTGGCGAAAATGCGCTCGCACACCGCGATCGATTCCTGCTGCGTCATCGCGCCGAAGCCGAAGGCAGCCCAGGTCTGTTCGCTGCATTCGACGATGAAAGTCGCGGTCTCGCTGTCGAACTGGTAGGCGTGCGCCCACACCCAGCCATGCTCGGTCTTCTCGAAGATGAAGGTGAAGGCGTCGTCGAATTTCTGGTTGGTGCCCAGCCAGACGAACTTGCATTTGCGCGTATCGATGTCGGGCTTGAAGATGTCGACGAAGGTATTGCGCGCCCTGGAATTCAGTCCGTCGGCGGCGACGACGAGGTCATGCGTCTCCATGTACGGACGGGGATCGGCGATATCGGTCTCGAACATCAGCTTGACGCCGAGCTCGCGGGCGCGGCGTTGCAGCAGGATCAGCAGCCGCTTGCGGCCGATGCCGCAGAAGCCATGGCCTGACGAGACCGTGCGCACGCCGTCATGGATGACGGCGATGTCGTCCCAATAGGCAAAATGCTTCTTGATCCAGACGGCGCTGACCGGATCGTTTTTGGCGAGATTTTCGAGTGTTTCGGCCGACAGCACGACGCCCCAGCCGAACGTGTCGTCGGCGCGGTTGCGCTCGAACACCGTCACATCGTGCGCGGCGTCCCTGAGCTTCATCGAAATGGCAAAGTAGAGGCCGGCTGGTCCGCCGCCGAGAACCGCAACCTTCATCCGTGCGATCTCCTCTTCGCTTGCTGTCTCGTCCAGTATCGCGCTGGCGGCAAGATATTTCAAGCTTAAAGTTTTATATCGAAATCATTGTGCGGACATCGGCAGCGCGCTTGCGTGTCGCCCCGCAAGCGCGCGCTAGAGCAATTCCAGGAAAAGTGTGAACGGTTTTCCGTCCGGAATTGCGTCAAAACAAAAGAGCTAGAGCAGTCCACCGTTTCCGTGAAACGGTGGACTGCTCTAGCTGATCACTTTTCCGGGTTCTTCGGGCTCCACAGCACCGTCTCGGCACTCTTCTCATAGGCCATGCCGTCGGGATAGCTGATCGCTTCCAGTTGCAAGCCCCACGGCGCCTGGAAGTAGAGAATGGTCTGGCCGGCGGCGGGGCCTTCCTTGACCGGCAAAGGCCCCATGCGCGTCTTGACGCCCTTGCCGTCGAGATAGGCTTTGGCGGCGGCGACATCGTCGACATAGAGGGCGATGTGGAATCCGCCAATGTCGCTGTTCTTCGGCGTCAAATCCTTCTGGTCGGGCGCGGTGTATTTGAACAGCTCGATGTTCGATCCATAGCCGCAACGCACCATCGTGACCTGCTCGATGACCGCCTTGGGATCGACGCCCAGCAGATCCTGCATGAAGGTGCCTTTGTCGTCGGCGAACGGGCCGAACGACATCGCCTTTTTGCAGCCGACCACCTCGGTGAAGAAGTCGACCGCCTGCTTCATGTCGGGAACCGTGATGCCGGTATGGTCGTGGCCGCGCATGCCGGGGATTGAATCCGCCGAGGCCATGCCGACACTGCCAAGGACAGCGGCGGCGAGCGTTGCATTTCGAAGTATCGTCTTCATGTCAGTCCTCTCCATTGGCGGGACCTGGGTCTTTGCGCTCGCACGTCCGAAACCCGCTTTTCGGCATGCGTATGCCTTCACACCGGCGGCTTGGCCGCCGAAGGGATGTCCAGCCAGCCGGCGTCGATTTCAGGCAGCGGAATGGCTGCGATGAGGTCGCGCGTGTAGGCCTGCCTGGGATTGTCGAACAAGGCGTCGGTGGCGCTGGCCTCGACGATCAGGCCTTCGCGCATGACGATGACCTGCCGGCACAGCCGCCGGATCACCGACAGATCGTGGCTGATGAAGGCGACGGTCAGGCCCATCTCCGCTGCAAGCTTCTCCAGCAGGGTGAGGATCTGCGCCTGCGTCGACACGTCGAGGCCGGAGACGATCTCGTCGGCCAGAACGAATTTCGGTGACAGCGCCAGCGCGCGCGCAATGCCGACGCGTTGGCGCTGACCACCCGACAATTCGTGGCGGTAGCGTGTGGCGAAGCTCTGCGGCAGGCCGACCCGCTGCAGCGCTTCGGCGACTCGTTCCTTGAGCCTGTCGCCAAGCCCATTCTGCTTGAGCGGCGCGGCGATGATGCTGGCGATGGTGCGGCGCGGATTGAGCGACGACATCGGATCCTGGAAAATCATCTGCAGGTCACGGCGCAACGGTCGCAACTCCGCCTCCGGCAGATGGGTGATATCGCGGCCCTCGAAGCGGATACCGCCGGCGCTGGGTTCCAACAGCCGCACCAAAGCGCGGCCGAGCGTCGACTTGCCGGACCCGGATTCGCCGACGATGCCGGTCACCGAGCCCCTCGGCAGGTCGAAATCGAGCCCTTTCAAAATCTCGGCCAGCGGCGCGCGGCCGATCAGCGGCTTGCGTGTCATGTCGGGTAGCGCGACCTTCAGCCCGCGCACGGAAAACAGCGGCTCAACCATGGCTGGGCCTCCACGCCTGGTCTGCCGTCGCTATCTCCGCTGCAAGCCCGGCCAGCACCGCCTCATCCACCGGCTTCAGCGAGGCGAACGGGTCGGTGTAGCGCGGCGTCGCCGCCATCAGCGCCCGCGTATAGGGGTGTTGTGGCGCGGCGAAGAGCGCTGTCGTGTCAGCCTCTTCCACCACCTTGCCGGCATAGAGCACCGAGACCTTCTGGCTGATCTTGGCGACGACGCCGAGATCATGGGTGACGAACAGGATCGCCGTGCCGTGCTCGCGCTGCAACGCGGCGATCAGGCGCAGGATCTGCTTCTGCACGGTGACGTCGAGCGCCGTGGTCGGCTCATCGGCGACGATCAACCGGGGTTCGGCGGCGAAGGCGGCCGCGATCAGCACGCGCTGGCGCATACCGCCGGACAGCTCGTGCGGATAGCATTTCAGCACGCGGTCAGGGTCGCGGATCTGCACTTCGTCCAGCAATTGCCGGATGCGACTGTTGGCCTTCTCGCCACTCCAGCCGAGGATGCGCACCAGCCGGTCGGTCATCTGCGGGCCGATGCGGCGCGACGGGTTGAGCGCGGTCAGCGGGTCCTGCGGGATCAGCGCCGTGCGTGCGCCGACCAGCGTGCGCCTTGCCTTCGGCTGCAGCTTGCCGAGGTCTTCGCCCTCGAGCAGCATGTCACCTTCGACGATGCGCACGCTCGACGGCAACACACCGAGCACCGCCTTGCCGATCATCGTCTTGCCGGCGCCGCTCTCGCCGACCAGCGCGCGGACCTCGCCAGGCTGCACGGAGAGTGACACCGAGCGCAGCACGCGCTGGCCGTTCGGCAGCACGGCGCTGAGATTGGCGATGTCGAGACAGGCGCTCATCGCAGCACCGGGTCGAAACGCGCTTTCAGCGCCTCGCCGAACTGGCTGAACGACAGCACGGTGAGGATCAGCGTGATCAGCGGGAACACCAGCACCCACCAGGCCTGATGGATCGACAGCCGGCCCTCGGCGATGATGCCGCCCCAGGTCGGATCGTCGGTCGAGATCGACAGATTGACGAAGGACAGGATCGCCTCGACGATGACGGCTATGCCCATCTCCAAGGACAGCAGCGCCACGATCGACGGCACCACATTGGGCAGCACTTCGCGCAGCATGATGCCGATGCGGCCATAGCCGGCAATGCGGGCATTCTCGACATAATCCATGCGCGACTGGCCCATCGCCTCGGCGCGGATCACCCGGCAAAAGCGCGTCCAGTCGATGATGGCAATCGCCAGGATGACGGAACTGAGGCCTGTGCCCAGCACCGCCACCAGCAGGATGGCGAACAGCACCGGCGGAAACGCCATCCAGATATCGACGATGCGCGAAATGATGCGGTCGGCCCAGCCGCCGAAATAGCCGGCGATCAGCCCGAGCGTCGAGCCGACGAGGCAGGCGGCGATGGCCGCGGCGAAGGCGACGATGAAGGCGATGCGGCCGCCGAAGATCAGCCGGGACAAGAGATCGCGGCCGAGGCTGTCGGTGCCCAGCCAATAGCCGGGCTCGGCGCCCTCGAGCCAGAAGGGCGGCAGCCGCTCCAGCATCAGATCCTGCGCCAGCGGATCCTGCGGCGCGACAAGCGGTGCGAAGATTGCCGCCAGCAGCGCCAGCAGCAGCCAGCCGCCGGCGAGCCACAACCTGGGGCTCAGTCCGCGCCTTGAGGCCCTATCCATGGCGCAGCCTCGGATTGAGCAGCGCATACATCATGTCGACGGTGAGGTTGATCAGCACGAACAGCAGCGCGAAGACCAGCACGATGCCCTGGATGAGCGGCAGGTCGCGGTTGATGACGGCATCGATCGCCATGTTGCCGAGGCCTTCATAGGAAAACAGCCTCTCGACGATGACCGTGCCGCCGATGAGGAAGGTGAACTGCACGCCGACCAGGGTCAGCGTCGGCAAAGCGGCATTCTTCAGCGCCTCGCGCAGGATGACCTGCGTCTCAGAAAAACCCTTCACCCGCGCCAGCACGACATAGTCGAGGTCGAGCACTTCCTTCAGCGACTGTTTCAACAGCTGCGAGATGATCGCCGCCAGCGGCAGCGCCAGCGCTACCGCCGGCATCAGCATGTGTTTCAACAGGTCCCAGGTCAGGTCGAAGCGCAGCCGCAGCAGGCTTTCGAAGAAATAGAACTGGGTGACGAAGGGCAGGTCGAGCTGCGGCGACACGCGGCCGGAAATGTCGAAGATCGGCACCAGCACACCGAACAAAAGGATCAGCACCAGGCCCCACAGGAAATCGGGAATGGAGAGCGCCGCGCCGCTGGCGATGTCGATGCCGGCTTCCACCGCCGTGCCGCGTTCACGCGCGCCGAGGATCGCCGTTGTGCCGCCAAGCAGCACCGCCATGACAAGCGCGACGATGGCCAGCTCCAGCGTCGCCGGCAACCGGTTGAAGACGAGGCCGAGCACGTCCTGCCGCAGCGAAATCGAGGTGCCGAAATCGCCCCTGACGACACCGGACAGCCAGATGAAGAATTGCTGCACGATGGTCTTGTCGAGCCCGTAGAGCGCGCGCAGGCGGGCGATGTCGTCATCCGTCGCACCGGGCGGCAGCATCATGGCGATCGGATCGCCGGGCGCGACGCGGATCACGACGAAGACGACGACGGCCACGCCGAACAGCGTGATCAGCATCGTCAGAAGACGGATCAGGAATCGTTGCAGGAGCATGTAAATCTTTGCAGGAGCCCGCAGGCTCGTATGCCGCAGAAATGCGCGCCGTCGCTCTGGACGGCGCGCGGCAAGTCCAGGCCGATATCAGGCCGGGATCATCAGGGCCGGCAACAGCGCGCCGGAAATGTGCTGCACGACATTGACCTTCTTGGAGTGCACGATCGGCTGGGCGTACTGGATCAGCGGCAGCACATAGGCCTCTTCGGCAATGTACTTGTCTACCGCTTTCCAGCCGGCGATGCGCTTGGCCTCGTCCTTCTCGCCCCAGAGCGGGCCGATCTTGGCATCGAGGTCGTCGGTCTTCCACGACGAATGCGGCGAGGGTCCGAACATGGCGAAGCCGGTCGAAGTGGTCGGATCGCCGATGGAATTGCCCCAGTTGTAGAACGCCGCCGGCGCCAGCTTGTGGGCGGCGCGCAGCTCATAGTGCTTGGCGATCTCATAGACCTCGATCTCGGCCTCGATGCCGACCTTGCGCCACATGCCGACGATCGCTTGCACCATCTCGTAGTCCTTGGGCTTGAAGCCCTTGGTCGTCTGGATGGTGAACTTTGCCGGCTTCTTGGTCGAATAGCCGGAGGCGGCCAGCAATTCCTTGGCCTTTTCCGGATTGTGCTCGACCTTGATCGACGGATCATAGGCCGCGTATTCCGGCGTCTCCAGCGTATCGATCGGCTGGCCGTAGCCGCGCAGCAGCCGCTTGACCAGAAGCTCCTTGTCCACCGCCATCACGGCCGCCTGGCGGACATTCTTGTCCAGCATGGCGTCCTTGTTGTTGAAGAAGATCATGCCGATGTCGGAGACGTTCTTGATCGAGCCGGCGAGCCCGCTCTTCTTGATGAGGCGGTCATATTCCTCGTAGGGGATTTCGAGGGTCACCTGCGAGGAGCCCGACTCGATTTCGGCGACACGGCTCGCCGCATCGGTGACGAACTTGATCGTCACATTCTCGAAGGCCGGCTTGGTGCCCCAATAGTTCGGGTTGGCCTTGAGCCGCAGGAAGGCGTTGCGCTCGAATTTGTCGACCATATAGGGGCCGGTGCCGATCGGTGCCTTCTCGAAGCCTTCGGCGCCGACTTTCTCGTAGTAGGCCTTCGGCAGGATGTAGCCGGTCAGGAACGACATCCACTTGAAATAGACCGGGTCGAACTGCACCACGTCGCCGGTGATCTTGTTGCCGTCGATCTTGAAATTGTTGACGTTCTTCCAGACGAACTGGATCGGGTTGCCGGTCTTTTCGTCGCCCGCCCGCTGCAGAGACCAGACGACGTCCTCGGGCGTGAAGGGCGAGCCGTCATGCCATTTCACGCCCTCGCGCACCGTCATCATCACCTTGGTGCGGTCGTCGTTCCAGCCCCATTCGGTGAGCAGGCCCGGCGCGAAGGACAGGTCCGGCTTTTGCGGAATGATCTGGTCGAACACCGACTGGTAGAGGCCCTGGATGGTCGGATTGACGGCCGAGGGTCCGGTGGTCGGATCCCAGGACGGCAGGTTGACATTGTAGGCGATGGTCAATTCGCCGGCAGCGGCCTTGGCTAATTTCGGCAGGCCAATGGCGGTCACGCCAAGTGCCGCGGCACTGTATCCCAGCAATTCGCGTCTGTTGATTTTCATGGTCGTTCCCCTTGTTGGTTATTGTCTTTGCGCGGCACTGTCCGTTCTTGGGTTCAGGCTTCGTGGGCAGCAGCGCCTTGCCTCTCGTCGCCTCGATAAAATCGTCGGAGCCTACCTCCCGCCAAGCTGTTGCGCGAGCATGAAACCCGAGGCCGCACCGGTGCCGGCGCCTGGCCATGTCGCGGCTCCCGTGAGATGCAGATTGGCCACCGGCGTGTTCCAGCCGGCATAGCCGCGCGCCGGGCGAAACAAAAAGTTCTGCGCCAGATGGTGGCTGCCGCACACCTGGTCGCCGCCGACCAGATTCGGGTTCTCGCGCTCGAGATCGATGGGCGAGAACACCGAACGGCCGAGGATTTTGCTCCGCAGGCCGGGTGCATAGGTCTCGATGATGTCGAGCACGCGCTCGGCGTAGGCGTCCTTAACCTGATCCCAATGCGCGGGCACGATCTTGGCCGACGCATCGCCCAGGATCTCGGCAGGCAGCATCCGCACCTGCACCCACAGCACATGCTTGCCCTGCGGCGCGCGCGACGGATCGATCGCTGAGGGTTGGCCGACGACCAGCACCGGTTCGTCCGGCAGCATGCCGGCCATCGCCTGCTGATAGATGCGCGACATGGCGTCGAGCGACGGTGACAGATGCACATAAGCGAACTGCCGCAACTCGGCCCCGGCGCGCCAGTCCGGCAGGTCGTCCAGCGCCAGGTGGATCATCATCGTGCCTGGCGCATGGCGGAATTTCTGCATTGCCGTGTCGAAGCCGGCATTGCCGGAACCGCCGGGCAGCAGCTTGCTGGCCAGCGCCTTGGGCGCGACACCGGCGATGACCGCCTTGGTCGCTGTATGCGTCTCGCCGGAGGCGAGCCGAACACCGGTCGCCTTGCCGGCGGAAACGGTGATCTCGGCCACCTCGGCGCCAGTGACGATCTTGCCGCCGGCCGACGTGACCATGCCGGCCAGCGCCCGGATGATGGTATCGGCGCCGCCTTTGCCCAGCACCATGCCGAAACTCTGGTTGGCCATCGATTCCAGATAGGGGAACACTGCGCCGCCAGCGATGTCGGGCGCGAAGTCGAGATGCATGCCCCAGGTGGCGAGGGTCGCCCGCACATGGGGCGACTCGAAAGTCTCCTCCAGCCAGGCGCGGGGCGACGACAGCAGCAGCCGGCCGGTGTCGAGCGCGCCGGCAACCCCCTTCTTGCGCCACAGGTTCCACGCCGTGCCGGCAAGCGCACGGGCGCTCATCGGCGAGCCCAGCAGCCGGAACAGATGCTCGGCCTCGGCCGGGAAGGCGGCAACCAGCCTGCGCCATGCCGCGGCGTCCGCAGCGGAGAAGGCAGCCATGCGCGTGGCGGTTTTTTCCAGGTCGTTGCTGACGCCGAACCAGCGTCCGTCCGGAAAGGCGCTGGCGAAACAGTCGGCGACCGGTGCGAATTCCAGCCCCTGTGCTTTCAATTCATTTGCATATTTCTGGTGGAAGGCCGAGCCGGCAAACAGGCTCAGATTCATCGCGCCGAAATCGTGACGGAAGCCGGGAAGGGTGAATTCGCGGGTCTGCACGGCGCCGCCGATTGTTGCGCTGCGCTCGAAAATCCCGGTTTTCCAGCCTTTGAGCGCCAGATGCGCGGCGCATGCCAGACTGTTGTGGCCCGCCCCGACAAAGATGGCGTCGAACTCGCTCACGCCCCGTTCCCATTTCCTTTATGCTTAAAGATAATTGCAGATGCATATGTTTTCGTCTAGTAGGATATTAAGGGCCGAGACGAGCCTCGATCATCATCGACAAAGAGGGAACAGAGACCATGGACACCCAAAAACTCCTCGGCGAAGTCGCCGGCCAGCTACTGTCAGGCGCCATCAAGGTGGTTGACCTCTCGGCACAGCTCGGGCCGGACACGCCGCTGATCAAGCTGCCGCCGGAACTCGCCGTCGACACGCCGAAGGTCGAGATCCACTCGATCTCCCGTTATGACAAGAATGGTCCGTGGTGGGCGTGGAACTGGCTGAAGCTCGGCGAGCATTCGGGCACGCATTTCGATGCACCGCAGCACTGGATCACCGGCAAGGATTATCCGGACGGCGCCACCGACACCATTCCGGCGCAGAATTTCGTTGGCCCGGTCAATGTCATCGACTGCTCCAAGGAAGCCGCCGCCGACCACGATTTCCTGCTCACCGTCGACCACATCAAGGCGTGGGAAGCCAAGCATGGCGCCATCAACCCGGGCGAATGGGTGGTGATGCGCACCGACTGGTACAAGCGCAACGGTTCGGAGGCTGAATTCCTCAACGCCAACGAGACCGGCCCGCATACGCCCGGCCCGACGGCCGAAGCCATCCAGTATCTGATAGCCAAGGACATCAAGGGCTGGGGCTCGGAGACGATCGGCACCGATGCCGGCAAGGCCGGCGGCATGGAGCCGCCATTCCCGGCGCACACGCTGATGCACAAGGCCAACCGCTACGGTCTCGCCAGCCTCTGCAACCTCGACCAGCTGCCGCCGAAGGGTGCCATCCTGATCGCGGCACCGCTCAAGATCGAGCACGGCACCGGCAGCCCGATCCGCGCGCTGGCGCTGGTGTCGGGGCAGTAAGGAGATCTTCGGGAGAAGATCATGCAGGTTGGCGATGGAGTGATGATGGGTGACGGGTGGCAGCCTTGCAGCGCTGGCGCTCACCCCCCTCTGTCCTGCCGGACATCTCCCCCTCAAGGGAGGAGATTGGCAGCTTCCGCGCCCTGCTCATTCTCGCGACTTTGGCGATTGGCGAAAGCCATCGCGACATCCGATCTCCCCCCTAGAGGGGGAGATGTCCGGCAGGACAGAAGGGGGCGCCGTAGAGCGCTAACCTATGCGCCTGAACGTCACTTCGCGACGACCGAGGGCATTCCCCAATGACCGCCCCCGATCACATCATCGTCGGCAGCGGCATCAACGCGCTGGTCTGCGCGGCGATGCTTGGCGGCAAGGGTGCGAAGGTGCTCGTGCTGGAGCGCAATGACCGCATCGGCGGCTGCATGCGCACCGAGGAGATCACCGCACCCGGCTTCATCCATGATGTGATGGCGACGACCTTCGTGCTGTTCATCACCTCGCCGGCCTTTGCCGCATTGGGCGGCGACCTTGCCCGGCACGGGCTGGAGTTCTGCCACACCGGCACGCCGACCGGCGTGCTGCGGCCGGACGGCCGCCATGCCGTGCTCACCACCAGCCGCGCCGCCAATGTCGCCGCCCTCAATGCGATCGCGGCGGGTGATGGCGACCGGCACGCGGATGATGTCGGCGGCATCGAGCGCAATGCCGGCCTGCTGTTCGGCCTGCTCGGCGGCGCGCTGTGGTCCTATCCGACGGCCAAGCTGCTGGCCGGCGACGCCTGGCGGCGAAGCCCGCGTGGCCTTGCCGCCTTTCTCGGCGAAGCGCTGGCGCCGGCGCGCGGCTGGCTGGAAAGTACCTACCAGTCCGAAACCATCCGGGCGCTCTGGGCGCCCTGGGTACTGCATGCCGGGCTAGGCCCCGAGGATGCGTTCTCCGGCCAGATCGCCAAGGTGATTGCCTTCGCGCTGGAGGCCGCAGGCGCCCCGATCGTCAAGGGCGGGGCGAAGAACCTGTTGGCGGCCTTCGAGGCATTGATCACCGAGCGCGGTGGCGTCATCTCCACGGGAGCGGACGTTGCTTCCATCATCCTGGATGGGGGCCGCGCCACCGGCGTGCGGCTGGCCTCGGGCGAAACGGTTCATGCGAAGAAGAGCGTGATCTGTTCGGTCACGCCGACGCAGCTTTATGGCCGGCTGCTGGGCAGCGAGGCGCCCAAAGCCGATATCGAGGCGACGCGGCAATATCGCTACGGCAAGGGCAATTTCCAGATCCACTATGCCTTGGACAAATCGCCGGCATGGCGCGGCGAAGGTCTGGACAAGGTGGCGCTGCTGCATCTGACGCCGGGGCTCGATGGCGTGTCGAAGGCCTGCAACGAGGCGGCACGCGGCATGCTGCCGGAAGTGCCGACCATTTGCGTCGGCCAGCCGCATGCGCTCGACCCGTCACGCTGTCCGGAAGGCAAGGCGATCCTGTGGCTGCAACTGCCCGAGGCGCCGCGCCACATCAAGGGCGATGCCACCGGCAAACTGCAGGCACCGGCTGACGGGCAGTGGACAGACGCGCTGCGCGAGGCCTACGCCGACCGGGCCGAAGCGATCCTTGCCAACCATATCGACGGCTTCAAGGACAGCGTCATTGCGCGCCGCGCCTATTCGCCGGCCGATCTCGAAGCGATGAACATCAATCTGGTCGGCGGCGACCCCTATGGCGGCTCGTCGACCATCGACCAGGCCTTCCTGTGGCGGCCGTTCAAGACCAGCCGCAACCACCAGACCGGTATCAAAAACCTCTACCATATCGGCGCCTCCACCCATCCTGGCGCGGGTCTCGGCGGCGGTTCCGGCTTCCTCCTGGCGGGGAGGCTGTGATGGAACAGAAGGTCGGAGAAAAACGCCAGCGCATTTCGACGCTCGGCCAGATCGGCCTGCAGCAATTCGCGCCCTATCTGATGAACCGCATCATGGGTCGCTACAACGCCACCTTGCGCGACGATTTCCGCAAGCAGGGCCTGACCATTCCGCAGGTGCGCACACTTGCCGTGCTGTCGGTCACCGACGGCGTCACCGTCAACGACCTCTCGGTCTACACGGTCATTGAGCAGTCGACCTTGAGCCGCACGCTCGACACGCTGGAGGGGCAAGGCTTCGTGCGGCGCGAGCAGGGCGTCACCGACAGCCGCATCCGCCATGTCTTCCTCACCGACGAGGGCCGCGCCGAGTTCACTCGCGCCTGGCCGGCCATGCACGACGCGTTCGAGGCGATGTTCGACGATATCGACGATACCGAATATGCGGCACTGATCGCCACGCTTTTGAAGATGCTGAAAAACATTCGCAAGCACGACATCTAGATGTACGCGCCGCCGACCAGCGGCGGCAACGGAAGGAGGCAGAGATGGCCGAACGGTCTTTTGCCAAGGAAGTCGAAAAACTGAGGCTCGGCGCCGGCGAGGAGTTTGCCGGCGAGGGCATCCTCGCCATCACCAAGGCGCTGCTGCAATGCGGCGTCGGCTATGTCGGCGGCTATCAGGGCGCGCCGATCAGCCATCTGATGGACGTGCTGGCCGACGCGCAGGACATTCTGGGCGAGCTCGGCGTGCATTTCGAGGCAAGCGCCTCGGAAGCCACCGCCACCGCCATGCTGGCCGCCTCGGTGCATTATCCCATTCGCGGTGCGGCCACCTTCAAGTCGACCGTCGGCACCAATGTCGCCTCCGATGCGCTGGCCAACCTCGCCTCCGGCGGCGTCACCGGCGGCGCGTTGATCATCGTCGGCGAGGATTATGGCGAGGGCTCCTCGATCATGCAGGAGCGCAGCCATGCCTTTGCCATGAAGAGCCAGGTCTGGCTGCTCGACCCGCGCCCGAACCTGCCGTCCATCGTCAAGGCTGTGGAAGACGGCTTCGAACTCTCCGAAATCTCCAATACGCCGGTCATGCTGCAAGTGCGCATCCGCTGCTGCCATGTGCACGGCCATTTCATCGCCAAGGACAACAAGCGCCCGCCGATGACGGTGGCCGATGCGCTGGAAGCCCCGCGCCGCGACACCGGCCGCATCGTGCTGCCACCGGCCTCGTTCCTACATGAGAAGGAGAAGGTGGCGAAGCGCTGGCCGGCGGCGGTCGACTTCATCCGAAAGAACAAGATCAACGAATTCTTCGGCTCGGACCACGGCTCGGTCGGCATCGTCATGCAGGGCGGCATGTACAATTCCGTCATCCGCGCCTTGCAGCGGCTCGGCCTTGCCGACACTTATGGCGAGACCGATGTGCCGCTCTACGTGCTCAACGCCGTCTATCCCTTGATCGACGATGAGTTCCTGTCCTTCTGCGAAGGCAAGCAGGCGGTGCTGGTCGTCGAGGAAGGCCAGCCCAACTACATCGAACAGGCCTTTGCCGCGATGCTGCACAAGGCCGGGCGTGGCACCCGATTGGTCGGCAAGGAATATCTGCCGATGGCCGGCGAATATACCGGCCAAGTGATGCTCGACGGCATCGGTACCTTCCTGCGCGCCGAGGCGCCGCATCTCTTGCCGGGCGAAGTGCGCGCGCCCAACAAGGTCGGCGACGGCGTCGATACAGCCGACCTGATCAACGTCGTGCCGGGCCGCCCGCCGGGCTTCTGCATCGGCTGTCCGGAACGGCCGATCTTCGCCGCGACGAAGCTGGTCGAGCAGGAACTCGGCAAGCACCATATCGCCTCCGACATCGGCTGCCATTTGTTCTCGATCATGCCGCCCTTCGAACTCGGCGCCACCACCATGGGCTACGGTCTCGGCCCGGCCTCGGCCTCGGCGTTCAATTCGCCAGACGCCAAGCGCCGCTCGATCTCCTTCGTCGGCGATGGCGGCTTCTGGCACAACGGTCTGACCTCCTCGATCGGCAATGCCGTGTTCAACAAGAATGACGGCGTCATCGTCATTGTCGACAATTTTTACTCCGCCGCCACCGGCGGGCAGGACATCCTGTCGTCGCGCGCGGGCAACAAGACCAAGTCGACCAAGCATCCGATCACCGAGGCGGTGAAGGGCATGGGCGTGAAATGGCTGCGCCATGTCGACCGCACCTACGATGTCGGCAAGATGCAGGACACGCTGCGCGAGGCGCTGACGACCGAGGAAAAGGGGCCGAAGGTCATCGTCGCCTCGTCCGAATGCATGCTGAACCGGCAGCGCCGCGAAAAGCCGCTGGTCGACAAGGCGATCAAGGGGGGGACAAGGGTCGTTAAACCGAAATTCGGCGTCGACGAGGACATCTGCACCGGCGACCATGCCTGCATGCGGCTGTCCGGTTGCCCGTCGCTGTCGGTCAAGTCGCTCGACGATCCGCTGCGCGACGATCCTGTGGCATCGATCGACCAGAGCTGCGTCGGCTGCGGCAATTGCGGGGAGGTGGCGGACGCCGCCGTGCTCTGCCCGTCCTTCTACCGCGCCGACGTCGTCCACAATCCGAACCGCTGGGACAGGTTTCTGGAAAGCGCGCGCCGCGCCACCATCGGCCTTCTGCAGCGCCGCCGCGAAAGCCGGCGCCTGACCTTCGCTGATGCTTGACGCTGTCCCCCCACTCCGCGCCAAGGCCGGCGCCCAGGATGACGAGCGTGTCATCAAGCTCGCCGTGCTGGCGGTCGGCGGCCAGGGTGGCGGCGTGCTGGCCGACTGGATCACCGATGTGGCCGAGCGCAATGGCTACGTCGCGCAATCGACCTCGGTCGCCGGCGTCGCCCAGCGCACCGGCGCCACGATCTATTACATCGAGATGGCCCGTGACACCGGCCGGCTGCCGGTCTTCGCGCTGTCGCCCTCGCAAGGCGATGTCGACATACTGATCGCGGCGGAACTGATGGAAGCCGGCCGCGCCATCATCCGTGGTTTCGTCACACCCGAGCGCACCACGCTGATTGCCTCCTCGCATCGCATCGCTGCCGTGTCGGAGAAGATCGAACCGGGCGACGGCCGGGCCTCGTCTTCCAAGGTGCACGCGACTGCGGAAGCCGCATCCAAGCGCTTCATCGCTTTCGACATGGAAAAGATCGCCGCCGACAACGGTTCGATGATCTCGGCCAGCCTGCTTGGCGCGCTGGCGGGGTCGGACGCGCTGCCGTTCACGCGCGAAAGCTATGAACAGGCGATTGGCGCCGGGGGCCGTGGCGTCAAGGCGAGCCTTGCCGCCTTTGGCGCCGCGTATGACCGCGCGCGCGGCACGGCCGCGCCGGCGTCAAAGCCGGCGGAGCCGGCGATTGTCGAATCGGCACTGGGCGCAGGGCGCGTCACCGGCCCGCAAAACCTGCTGCAAGGCTGGCAGGCGCTGGCGGCGCGTGTCGACGCATTGCCGGAGCCGGTGCGCGACATGGCGCTTCGTGGGTTACGAAAGGTCGTCGATTATCAGGACATCGCCTATGGGCGGGAGTATCTCGACCGGCTGGACAAGGCCGTCGCGCTGGATGGCACCGAGCATGCCCATGCGCTGTCGATCGCCGCCGCCAAGCATCTGGCCAACGCGCTCTGCTATGACGACATGATCCGCGTTGCCGATCTCAAGACGCGCTCGACGCGCGACAGGCGTGTGCGCAAGGAGGTCGGTGTCAAGGATGGCTCGATCCTGCAGGTGACCGAATATTTCCATCCGCGCATCGAGGAGTTCTGCGGCACGCTGCCGGCGGGGCTCGGCAGCTATATCGAGAGCCGGCCGAAACTCGCCGCCTTCCTCGACCGCCGCATCAACCATGGCCGCCGTATCCGCACCGACAGCTTCGCCGGCTTCGCCGCTTTGTGGTTCATCGGCGGCCTGCGCCGCTGGCGCCGCGGCCTGCTGCGCCACCAGGTCGAGATGACCCATCTCGATCGCTGGTACGCATTGGCGCTCAGCCACGCGCCCCAGGACTATGCGCTCGCCGTCGAAATCCTCAACTGCCGCCGGCTGATCAAGGGCTACAGCGACACCCATGTCCGCGCCCAGTCGAAATTCGACCGCGTGCTGTCGGCGCTTCCCATGCTCAAGGGCCGCGACGATGCCGCCGACTGGATCCGCCGCCTGCGCGAGGCGGCGCTGAAGGACGAGAAGGGCGACATGCTCGACGGCGCGCTGAAGACCGTGGCGACGCTCTAACCCGGTCCAGCAACTGGGGCGCCCTAATCCCGACAGACTCCACCGGCCGCCGGCTCCGTTTTGGGTGTGGTGAACACCGTTCATTTTTCGCTTGAACAATGTTCAAAACGTGATAGGTTGCGATTATGAACGATGTTCAATTCTGGCGAACCGAAAAGCCACGGATGAGCATCAAGCACAGTAAGGAAGTTTAACCAGCTCAAGACTATCACTGAGATTGAAACAGCGCCTGCAACCCGCGGGGCCTACGGCACACAGCCGTAGGGTTCCGCCAAATGGAAATCGCCATGAACACGCATCTGATGTTGTCCCGGCGCTTTGCGCCTCTGTTCTGGACGCAGTTCCTGTCCGCCTTCAACGACAATTTCCTCAAGAACACACTGGTGTTCCTGATCCTCTTCACACTCGCCGCCGGACAGGCGGCCTCGCTGGTCACGCTTGCCGGGGCCGTCTTCATGGCGCCCTTTCTGCTCTTGTCCGCCCTTGGCGGCGAGATTGCCGACCGCTTCGACAAGGCGCTGATCGCGCGTCGGCTGAAATTCGCCGAGATTGCCGCGGCGGCAGTCTCTGTCGCCGGTATCGCGCTGTCGTCGATCCCGGTGCTGATGACGGCGCTGCTGATGTTCGGCATCATCTCGGCGCTGTTCGGGCCAATCAAATACGGCATCCTGCCCGATCACCTCGAGCGCAAGGAACTGCCCAAGGCCAACGCCTGGATCGAGTCGGCCACGTTTGCCGCCATCCTCGGCGGCACCATCGCCGGCGGCGTCGTTTCCGCCGATGGCATCGGCGTCACCGTGTTCGGGCCGATCATGATGGCCCTGGCCGTCGGCTGCTGGTTCGTCAGCCGCTACATTCCGCCGACCGGTTCGGCGGCCCCCGACCTTGTCATCGACAAGAACATCTTCCGCTCGACCTGGCGCCAGGTCAGCGAATTGCGCACCGACACGCGCATCTGGCGCGCCGGGCTGATGACCTCGTGGTTCTGGCTGATCGGCGCCATCGTGCTGTCGATCCTGCCGACGCTGATCAAGGATTCGCTCGGCGGCAATGAGATCGCCGTAACCGTCTATCTCGCGGTGTTCGCCGTCTCGATCGCCATTGGATCGGCCATTGCCGCATGGATGTCACAGGGGCGCATCGTGCTTCTGCCCGCGCCAGTCGGCACCGCGTTGCTGGCGCTGTTCGGCCTGCATTTGGCCTGGACCATCTGGAGCATGCAACCCTCGCCCAGGGTGGAGACCCTTGCCCTGTTCTTCGCCGGGCCAAACACGATCCGTGTCGCGATCGACCTCGCCGGCATGGCCATCGCCAGCGCCTTTCTCGTGGTGCCGACTTTCGCCGCCGTGCAGGCCTGGTCGCCGGAAGCGCGCCGCGCCCGCGTCGTCGCTGCCGTCAGCATCGTCAATGCCGGCTTCATGACGGTCGGCGGTATTGTTGTCGCCATGATCCAGACGAAAGTCTCCACCGGCGGCATCCTGTTCGGCCTCGCCGTGGCCAACGCCGTCGCCGCCTGGCTGATGCTGAAATTCCTGCCGACCAACGCCTTCCGCGACTTCGTCTCCATCCTGTTCCGCGCCTTCCATCGCCTGGAAGTCGAGGGCATGGACAACCTCAAGGCAGCCGGCAAGGCGCCCATCCTGGCACTCAACCATGTCAGCTTCCTCGACGGTCCGCTGGCGCTGACGTTGACCGATGAGGAGCCGGTCTTCGCCATCGACTACACCATTGCCCAGGCCTGGTGGATGAAGCCGTTCATGAAACTCGCCCGCGCTTTGCCGCTCAATCCCGCCAAGCCGATGTCGACCCGCACGCTGATCAAGGTCGTGCAGGGCGGCGATCCGCTGGTCATCTTTCCCGAAGGCCGCATCACCGTCACCGGCGGCCTGATGAAGGTCTATGACGGCGCCGCCATGGTTGCCGACAAGACCGGCTCGATGGTCGTGCCGGTGCGCATCGACGGGTTGGAGAAAAGCTACTTTTCGCGGCTGACCTCGCAACATGTGCGCCGCCGGCTGTTCCCGAAGGTCAAGGTGACGATCCTGGAACCCGTCAGGCTCGAAGTGCCACAGGAATTGAAGGGTCGCAAACGCCGCGCCGCGGCGGGGGCTGCTCTCTATCAGGTGATGTCGGACCTCGTCTTCCGCACGCAGGACATCGACAAGACGGTCTTGGAAAAGATCATCCAGACGGCGAACGAACGCGGGATGGGAGAGCTTGCCGTGCAGGATCCGGTCACCGGTTCGCTGAGTTATGGCAAGCTGCTGACGGCGGCCGCCGTACTCGGTGAGAAATTCCAGAACCTTTATGCCGATCAGCAGACGCTCGGCATCATGCTGCCCAACGCCAACGGCTCTTGCGCCACACTGCTTGGCGTGATGTCGGCCGGCAAGGTGCCGGCGATGATCAACTTCACCGCAGGTGCCGCCAACATCCTGTCGGCCTGCAAGGCCGCCGAAGTGCGCACGGTGCTCACGTCCCGCGCGTTTGTCGAGCAGGCAAAACTCGGCGCGGTGGTCGAGGAGATAGGCCGCTCGGTCGACATCGTCTGGCTCGACGATCTGCGCAAAACCATCGGTCTCAAGGACAAGTTGCTCGGCCTGCTGCGCAAGTCGACGCCGCGCGCGAAGCGCTTGCCGAACGACCCGGCGGTGATCCTGTTCACCTCGGGGTCGGAAGGCACGCCGAAGGGCGTGGTCCTTACCCACCGCAACATCCTGGCCAATGCCGCGCAGGCGGCCTCGCGCATCGACTTCCACTCGGGCGACAAGGTGTTCAACGTCTTGCCGATCTTCCATTCCTTTGGTTTGACGGCTGGCACGGTGCTGCCGCTGATTTCGGGTGTGCCGGTCTATTTCTACCCATCGCCGCTGCACTACCGCCTTGTGCCGGAACTGATCTACGCATCCAACGCGACCATCATCTTCGGCACGGATACGTTCCTCAGCGGCTATGCACGGACCGCGCACCCGTACGACTTCCGCTCGATACGCTATTGTTTTGCCGGCGCGGAGCCGGTCAAGGCAGCGACGCGCATGACCTATATGGAAAAGTTCGGCGTGCGTATCCTCGAGGGCTACGGCGTGACCGAAGCGGCACCTGTAATCGCCATCAATACGCCGATGTACAACAAGTCCGGCAGCGTCGGCAAAATCATGCCCGGAATGGAGTATCGCCTAGATGCGGTACCGGGCGTTGACGAGGGCGGACGTCTCTACGTGCGCGGCCCCAATGTAATGGCGGGCTATTTGCGCGCCGAGAAGCCGGGCGTGCTCGAAGCGCTGCCGGATGGCTGGCATGACACTGGCGACGTCGTCTCGGTCGACGAGGGCGGATTCATCACCATTCGCGGTCGCGCCAAGCGCTTTGCCAAGATCGGTGGCGAGATGATCTCGCTCGCCGCCGTCGAGGCACTGGCGGGTGAATTGTGGAAAGGCACGTTGTCGGCCGTCGCTTCCGTGCCGGATGCGCGCAAGGGCGAGAAGCTCATTCTCATCACCGAGGCTCCCGGGGCCACACGCGCGGATTTCCTGGCCTTCGCCAAGGCGAATGGCGCCATGGACCTGATGGTGCCTGCCGAAGTGCGCGTCGTCCAGAAAGTGCCAGTGCTCGGCTCCGGCAAGCTCGACTTTGCCGGCGTGACCAAACTGGTGCGCGGAGAGGACGCGCCGGTCGCCAAGGTCGAGGCCGCCTGATCAAGGTGACGACAAGACGAACGCCGCTGAAGACCGTGGCGTCGCTTGGCGAGCGCTTTAACCTAACGAATATGTGATCGGACCACTCACCCGGCATTCAGCCGGGTGAGTGGTATGCTGTTCCCGGGAATGTCAACCATGGAGGACACAATCATGCTCACCAGATACATTCTGCCAATCGCAGTCGCAGCAGGCACGTTGATGCTGTCGAGCGTAGGCTCGCAGGCCCTGCCCATGGCAAAGCCCAGCGCCGCTCCGTCGCCAATCGAAAGCGCCGGCTGGAGATGCGGCCCTGGCTGGCACGTGAACCGGTGGGGAAATTGCGTGCCCAACCGTCGTCGCGTGATAATAGTCCGGCCGGGACATTGGCGGTACCATCACCACCACCGCTGGCACCACCGCTGGTGATCACTGAGCCGATCGACGCGGCGCCGCCTCCGAAGTGACCTGAGCGTTTTTTGCTAGAGGTGGCGTCCCCTGTGACGCCACCAGTCCTTTTCATACGACGAGATCACGCATCGGCTTCATCGCTGCGGATTCCGGAAACACCTTGTCGCCGAGCACGGCGGCCGAGAGGCCGAACTGGTCGGCGAGCAGGCCTTTCAGCACCGCCCTGACATCGCTGGTCGGCGCCAGATCGCGCTGTTCGTAGAGCTGGGCCGGCTTCAATCCCGGCCAGTCGGCGATCACGCGGCCGCCCTTGATCGCGCCACCTGCGAGCAGCACCACCGTGCCGGTGCCGTGATCGGTGCCGACCGTGCCGTTGATTTGCGCCGTGCGCCCGAACTCGGTGATGGCGACGATCGCCGTGTCCTTCCAGCGCTCGCCAAGACCCTTCTCGAACTCCTCGAAGGCGCCGTCGAGGCCGCCGAGCAGCGTGGCGAGCCGGCCGGTCGCGCCGCCTTCGTTGACATGCGTGTCCCAGCCGTCGAAGGCAAGGGCTGCAACGCGCGGCCCATCATCGGCCGCGATCAGCCTGGCCGCACCTTGCGCGGCCTGCCGCATGCCGGCGGCACTGTCGAGGCCGCCCTTCGGCTTCATAGCCTTGGCGCCCATCTGGTCGTCGAGCGCCATGCGGTCGGCGTCGAGACCTTTTTGCAGGGCCACCGCCAGCACTGGGTCCCGATGCTGGTAGAGGTCGAGAACCCGCGCCGCGAGATCGCCGGCAGGTTCCGGCAGCGATTGCGGTGCCCAGCCGAGCACGGGGGCAGCACCACGGATCACCAGCGGTGTCGACGGTCCGACGGCCAGCCCGCCAAGCGTTGCCACGCGGTCGCCCGCCGGCAGGCTCTCCAGCGCCCGGTTGAGCCAGCCGGTGGCGACATGGCCGGGGCCGGCAAAACCACTTTCCAGCACGTCCTGCCCGTCGAAATGCGAGCGTTCCCGATAGCCTGTCGCCGCCGCGTGCACGACAGCGGCCTGCTTGTCCTTGAACAGGCGCGCAAACACCGGCATCGCCGGATTGACCGCGAAGAAACCATCGAGCGGCAGCGCCGCACGCGGGCCGGCGAGCGACAAAGCGATGTCGCCATGCAGGCCGGCATAATCGGGGTCGCCGACCGGACCGACCGCCGACAGGCCGTCGAGCGCGCCGCGCAGGACGATGACGATCAGGCGCGGATCGCGATTGTCGGCGGCGCGGGCGAAGCGCGGCAGATAGGCCCAGGCAAACAGGGCGCCGCCGGTCATCAGCACGGCGCGGCGGGAGGGGGGTTCACACAGCAGGCTCATGACTTGGTCTCCATGGGAGTTGTCGGCGCCGGACCTGTCGCTCGAACTATCGTCTCTGGAATTCGGGCGCCATCAGCAGCAGCGCCAGGCCTTGCTGCTTGGACTCGGCACGGGCGACCGCTTGCCGCGTCTCCGGCGAGGCGGAAGGACCGATGACGGCGTCGAGCATGTCGCTGGGATTGCCGATATCCTTGACCTGGCGGGCCGCCTGCCAGGCGATGTCGAGGCGGATCTTCATGCCTTCGGCCGACGCCCAGCTGGCCGCCTGGTCGGAAAAGCCGTTCGGTCCCGGTGGCTGCCACAGCGGCTCGCCAAGCGCATTGAGCCAGTTGAGCGACTGGCCGGGATCGTTCGCCGGACCCGGGCCGGCCGCCCGGCGGATGGCGGCGATGTAGTCGAAGGGCGAGCGCATCTTGGCCAAGGGCGCCGACCAGGCCTCCGGCATGTCGATGAGGGTCGCCGCCAGCGCTCTGAGATTGCCGTCGCTCTTGGTGAAAACCTTGGCCAGGCGCGCGACCGCCGCGGGCGGCGGCTCGTCCGCGATGAAATGACGGGCAAGTTCGGTGGCGATGTGCTGCGCCGTCGCCGGATGGCTGGCAATGTCGTTGAGTGCCGCTTCGGCCTGGCCCATGCCGCCGGCCGGATAGGTCTTGCCGAGCAGCACCGCGTCGCCCGGCTCATGGGCATTGGCGTTGAAGACGGAACTGCCGGGTTCGCCCAGCCGGCCTTCGCGCCCGGCCATCGTCCAGCCGGTCAGGATGCGGGCGAAGCTGGTGACATCAGCCTGGGTATAGCCGCTGCCGACGCCGAGCGTATGCAGTTCCATGATCTCGCGGGCGAGGTTCTCGTTGAGGCCGCGCTGGCGGTTTTTGCCGGCGCGGGAGTCCGGGCCGATCGACTGCTGGTTGTCGAGATAGAACAGCATCGCCGGATGCCGCTCGACCGCCATCAGCATGTCCGCGAAACGGCCGAGCACGAAGGGCCGGATGGCTTCCCGTTCGAAGGCGCCGGCGCTCGCCCGCACGATGTTGTCTTTCGCCACGGAGACGCAGAAATGGTTCGACCAGAAATAGACCAGGCGTTCGACAAAGCCGGCCTCGGCCCGAAAAGCCTTATCGAAGCGCGCCTGGGCTTCGGCGCGAAACAGCGTGGCCTCGATCGGCGGTGTGGGTTTGGCCGGGGTCGCGGGCGATGGAACGGGTTGGGCAGGCGCAATTGGGGCCGATGTGGCCTGGGCCGGCATGGTCTGGGCGCCTGCCATTGCCGGCTGTGCTGTGGCGGCCATATGCTCGCGGTCGAGCTTGCGCTGGAAATTTGCCGCCATGCTGGCCTGGATGGCCGGCGTGCTGCCCAGCAGGCCGGCATAGGCAGGGTCGTCAAGCGGGATCATGGCGATGTCGGGCTGCCGCAGTTCCGCCTTCAGGTAGCCGCGCGGGTCGTGGGCCACCCTGTCGCGGTCGCCGGGCCTTGCGCCGAGCCCGAAGCGGTTGAAAGCGACAAGGGCTGGATCTGGGGCTGGATCTGGCGGGGAATTGGAGGCCGGGATAGCCAAGTCAGCTCTCCATTGCTTGGGCTTCCCGCGCGCGGCGCAAGAAGCCCGTTCGAGCCGTTTCGTGCCTGTTCAACTGGGGGCAAGGGGCCGACGAAGGTGTCGGCCCCGGAGGCCCTTACCAGCGATGCCAGCGGTGCCAGTGACGGTGCGGATGCCATCCGTAGAAGGCCGGGCGATGCCAATAGTAGTAACCGGGGTAGACGACCACGCGATTGGGCACGCAGCGCCCCCAGGGATTGGGATGCCAGCCAGGCCCGCAACCCCAGGCGACGTGCTCGACCAGCGCCGGGGCGGCCAGCGGGGCCAGCGGCATCGCCGAGGATGCCGCAACCGTGGCAACCGTTCCTGTCACCGCGAGAGCGGCGGTGATCGCGTATTTTGTCAGATAGTTCATAACCATGCTCCGAAGGTGTCCGAGGTTGAAACCTGTCGGCGCCAGATGGTCCGGCAGGTCCTGCCCTTCATTCCGTTAAACGGGCGCCGTCGGCATTTTCCGTCGGTCGTCACGGCGATTTTTTTGGCGGTGTCGACGGCTGCGGCCCGGCGCGCCTCGAGAGCCCTTCCGCCAGCACGCTGCGATCCTCGGCGGAGCCTGCCGCTGCGAACTCGATGATGCGCTGTTCCAGCCGCGTGCGCACGGTGACGTCGGCATTGCGGGCCCGCTCCAGGGCGGCCGCCAGGGCAGCCGTATCGAGGACGGGCTGCCGCAGCAAATCAGCCGCCTCGCGCCTGGCCCGCTGGCCGTCGCGAATGATTTCGCGCGACTCTTGGCGGACCTCGCGCAGCGCCTTGCGGAACAGCGTGCGCTGCTGGTCGGGAAGCCGGCCGCCGGCCGCCTCCAGCGAAGTGCCCTGGCCCTGCTTGCCGCCCTTTATCCAGACGGCCCCGCCGGCAAGCGCGCCGGCCAGGAAGACGTTCAGCACCACTGACGCGATGAGAAGGTTGCGGCCGGTGCTCATAGGTCTTCCTCGATCGTGTCTGGTCCGGCATCGCCGAAGGCCGTCGCATTGGCATCGAGCACGTAGTGGTCGGGCGGAACCTCGGGCGTGACGACGGTCACCAGGGCCAATCCGGCGATGGCGCCGGCGAGCCCGATGCCGGCAAGCCCCAACCCCAGCCACCAGAAACGCTGACGCCGGCGCCGGACGATGTGCCGGTCGGCAACCTGCAGGATGCTGTCATGCAGCGCCCTGCCGGGGTGCGGGACACTGTAGCTGTCAAGCAGGGCGTCAAGTGTGCCGGCCTTTCGCGAAATGGCCTGGCCCGTCTCGCTTGAAGCAAAGGCGGAGGCTGCTTCGCGCTCCGCTTGCGGCCAGCGCCGCAAATCGCCGCCATAGGCTTCGGCCAGCGCGGCGAAACGCTTGACGTCCATTGCCGGGCCGTCCTCGATGTCTTCAGCCATCTGTCTTCCCCTTGCCTCTTGGTGCCGCGTGCCCACGCGGGTTGGAAACGAGGCGGCCCCGCCGAACGCCGGCAAGGCGCGATGACTGTGCGCCATTCATGGTCGCGTTCTTCTCAGTCATGGACGCCATCCCTGGCCAATATCATGTGCAAGGCCCGCCGGCCGCGCGAGAGCAGGCTCTCCAGCGCATCGACGCTGATCTCCAAGGTCGCGGCCGCCTCGATGTTGGACATCTCCTGATAATAGACCAGGATGATCGCCTCGCGCTGGCGCGGCGCGATCGCCTGCAAGGCCTGCTCGATCCTCTGCGGCTCTTCGCGAGCATCGGGAAGCGGCGCCGGATCGACCATATCCAGCAAATCGTCGGTCACCAACTCGCGACGCCGGCGCAGCCGGTCGTAGCAAAGGTTGAGCGTCACCCGGTGGATCCAGCTGTCGAAACGTGCATTGCCGCGCCGCCAGCTCGAGGCATGACGCCAGATGCGCACGAAGGTTTCCTGGGCGACATCCTCGGCCTCCGCCGCGTCGCCCAGCATGCGCACGGCAAGCGAAAGAATGCGCGGCAATTTGCGCGCGACGAGCGTCTGCACCGCCGCGGAATCGCCGGCACCGACCCGACGAACCAGCTCCTCGTCCGGATCGGCGCTCATCGGCTGGCGCACTCCCGATATCCATCACGCGTCATGGCCTCTTGGTCATTGCTCCGGCTTGGGAGCGGATTTGTGGCCTGGCATCTCGTCGGCCGTCAGAATGCCGTCGCCATTCTTGTCCAGTCTGGCAAAGCGCTTGGCGAAGAATGCGTCGAGCTCGGCGCGATCGATGAAGCCGTCATGGTTCGAATCGATGCGCGCGAAGGATTTGGCGGCGTCGCCCTTGACGTTGCGCTTGGCCTGAAAGGCCTCCCACTCCAGCAGGCTGATCTTGCCGTCACCATCCGTGTCGGCCGCCATGATCGCCTTCTCCCGCCGCTTCTGGAACTTGGCCAGCGTGATGTCCGACTTGGCTTTTGGCGCCGCAGGGGCGGCGGCCGGCGGCGTGGCGCCAGAAGACGTGGCGGCCGGGGGCTGCGTCGCCGTCTGGGCGAGCGCCGCAGCGGTCAGCAGGCTCCAGGCAGCGGCAAGGATCGAACGGCGTATCATGCTTCGGCGTCTCCGGTTGGCGCGTCGGCCACGGCCCATGCCGTGGTCACGCTTCAACCGTTAAACGCCGCGGCGACGGAAATCCGTCGGTTGCCTGTGCCGATACTTTCGATGGTCGGCGATGCCGACCTGGATATTGGTATCGAGAACGACATAAACCTCATCCGGCGTCATCCGAATTCACGCCGGCCGGCCACCACCCGTGGCGAACGGGCAGGAGCTATGCCGATGGGTCGGCGGCCACCAATTGATCCGGCTTGAAACCCGCATGCTGCGGGATCCACACATCGCCCTCGCGGTTGAACCAGTGGCAGAGATACATGCCGGAAGCGGCACCGTCGCTGACCGTCATCTTCGGCCCTCCCGACTTCAGCCTGACGACGTCTCCGGTCTTGAAAGTATTGGGCATTTTCGACCTCCCATGCTGAGGCCCATGAGTTTCCCACCAAAGCTGAGTCTCGACAATGGCGGATATGGGGTGCCGGCAGCGCGATCCACCGCACCCCGCTCGCAGGCCCTTCGTCATTGTCGTCGTATTGCGCTCAGCCGAGTTCTTGGGCGAGGCCGATGAGAAGCCCTCCGGGCCCGCGTATGTAGCAGAGCCGATAGACGTCTTTGTACCGGACGACTTCGCCTGCGAGCTACGCGCCGCGCTTGCGGAGCCTTTCAAGCGTGTCGTCGATGTCGTCCACGGTGAACATGACGCGAAGGTAGCCCAGAGCGTTGACCGGAGCATTGCGGTGATCCTCGACGACAGGCGGCGTGAGGAAGCGGGATAGTTCGAGCCGGCTGTGGCCGTCCGGCGTGCGCATCATGGCAATATCGACGCGCTGATCGGCCAGTCCGGTGACACGTCCGGCCCATTCGCCTTCGATCGTGGCCCGCCCTTCGAGCTCAAGGCCGAGCTCGCGAAAGAAATCGATCGTCTCTTCGAGATCGTCGACGACAATGCCGACATTGTCCATCCGTTTGAGCGCCATGTGTCCAATCTCCAAGGGGCCGTGCAGGCCGCAAACATAAAACTGCTCGCCAGGTGAGCAAGGGTTGATCCAGGGCTCTGGAGGCGAGCCTTGCAATGCGTCGCCGGTTTGAACTGACGGATTTTGAGTGATCGCTATGGCGCCACAAAGAGCAGGGCGCATATCCGCGGCTTTACGCTCGATGGCTTTGACCTTCGCCGAGGCCATGGCGGCGTAATTCGTTGGCCTCGACCCACTGTGATCCTTCGTTCGCTATAGAGCCTCTTTGGCGAAGCGCGGACGCCGTCGCATCCTGAGCGTGCTCAAAATGACCGAGTTGATAGCGGAGCCGATACCAAACCTTCCGCTATCGACTTTCTGAGCCACGATTTGGTGCCCGACATGGAGAACTTTAATTTCCTTGCGTCTGGAAGCCACGAAAACATTGATGGCTTCTTCCGGCCTCGTTTCGATCGGTTGTTTCCGTTCCCAAGCGTAATCGTCCCAGATAATGGTCCCGCCATTCTTGAGTAGAGGCCACGCCAGAAGGGAATCGACGTGAACCGCGTCCCGGTCGTGGGCACCATCGATATAGATCAGGTCGTAAGATTTTTTTTGGTCCTGCAGGTCGAGCAATGCCTTGCTGGAAATCGACTTCAGCTTTGTGACGCGCCCGGCATACGATGCCGTGTTGGCATCGAAGCGCTGTTCTACTTGGGAAAATCCGCCGGCCAAAGTTACGTATTCGTTCTGCCCTCCATCGAATGGATCGATGCACGTAATCCGCGACAGATGGCAGTACTCAAGAAAAAAGATCGCGGAACGTCCTTCCCAAGATCCGATTTCCAAGATGTTGAGAGGTCGATCCCGCATACTTGCAAGGCAAGAGCTCCAGACATGAAAGTTATTAGACGTCCAATCGGAAGAAAATTCTTTCCCTTCATACCACTTAGCAAAATCGACCACTGCTCACTCCTCTATTCCAGGATCGTCTAGCGCCACTCTCCGCTTCAATGCAACCCCGCAAGTGGGACCTACAATTGATCGTCATGTTATCGGGCTGCACGAACGTACCGCTTCCCAGCTTTATCAGCAGATCGGCGCGCTAAACCCGATGCAAGGCGATCTCACACCAAGAACAAAAGGGCAAAAAGCGCCGCCAGGAAGTGCTGCCAGAGTGCTACGACGGCGTTTTTCGCTCTACGCCTCGGGAACCCGCAAACCCTTGGGAAATATTGGTGCCGCTTAGGTGACTCGAACACCTGACCCCATCATTACGAATGATGTGCTCTACCAACTGAGCTAAAGCGGCCCGGGAGGCCAAGGCCTCCAAGATGGGCTGGGTGATAGACTCAACCGGCGGCGAATTCAAGATGCGACTTGCCAAATCATGCACGAGCGCTCGCCGCGGTCGAAACAAGGGCTTCACGCCACCCGGCATGCGGGAATCGCCGGCATGGTCCGATTTTATTTGCCGGAATACCGCCAAGATGGACTTTGGACGGCCCGTCGAGGCAGAATGCGGCTGCCCGCCCGTTGATTGATTGGTCGCCTACCGCTAACCATCAGGGAAGATTGGGGCAATTTGCAGAGGGATCCCGCTTGGACGCGATCGAAAAAGCGATCCGGAACGCCTTGGAAAAGGGCAATGCCGACGACCGCGCGTTCCGCGAAAGGGTCTATCGGTCGGCCTTTGCCGCGCTCGACCGTGCGCTCCAGGCCAATCCCGGCGTGACCGTGGAAGTCGCCATCAAGCGCCGCAAGGCGATCCAGGCGACGATCACCGAAATCGAATCGGAGTTCCTGCCGGCGGTGCCGGATGTGGGCCTGGAGGTCGACGCACCGGCGGCCGAGCCCGCGGTCGCTGCGGCACCCGCGATCGAGATCGGCGACAAGACGCCATCGCCCGCCGTCACTGTCGACGGGCCCGCAGAGCCCGCGTCCGATGCGCCGCGCTCGCGCGTGCTGCCGGTCGTTCCCGACATCATGCCGGACGCGACGCTTCCAGGTGCGCCGGCGATCGACATGTCCACCCCTGCCGCTTCGGGGGCAGCGACGGAAGTGGCGCCCGATCGCGATGAGCGGCGCATTCGTGGACGTCGCTTGCCGCTGACCGCCATTTTCTTCACCGTGACCCTGCTTGCGGCGATCGGCATCGGCGTGTTCTTCGCCATCCAGACCGGTGTGTTCAAGACGGCGGCACAGCTCAACACAGCGCCGCCGGAGGCGCCGCCAACCGTAGAGGATGACGATTTCACCCCGGCTGACGGCGCCAACGCGCCGGCAAAGCCTGGTGCCGCGGACCAGTCGCGCAACTGGATCAATGTGTTCTCGCCGGCAGACCCGACGCATGTCGCCGCTCCGTCGGACGCCAAGGCCTCGGTGATGAAGGACGACACCGGTCCGTTCCTGCGCATCCAGTCCGGTCCCTCCGGTTCGGCAATCGCTTTCGATGTCGGGCAGGGCGTGCTGGAGAAGCTCGCCGGCAAGCACGCCGTGTTCGATATCATAGCGCGTGCCGAGGATGGCAAGGACACGCAGATTTCCGTCGATTGCAATTTCGGCGAGCTTGGCGATTGCGGCCGCAAGCGCTACGCGGTCGGCCAGCAGCGCAACGAATATCTGTTCGATGTGCAGTTCCCCGCCAAGCATCCGGGCTCGGCCGGAACCATCGCCGTCAATTCCGATTTCGACAAGCAGGGCAAGGCGGTCGACATCTACGAGATCCGCGTCTCGATCGAGCCGTAGGACTTTAGCGGTCGAGCAGCGCCTGCAGCGTCTCGATGCGGTCGGCCTCGTTGGCCGGCTTGTCCCAGCGCAGCCGTGAAATGCGGGGAAAGCGCATGGCGACGCCGGATTTGTGCCGGGTCGAGCGGTTGAGCCCCTCGAAGGCGACTTCCAGCACCAGGCCATTGTCGCGATCGGCGCGCACTGAACGCACCGGCCCGAAACGCTCGACCGTGTTGTCCCGCACATATTTGTCGATCTGCTTCAGCTCCTCGTCGGTGAAGCCGAAATAGGCCTTGCCGACCGGCACCAGTTCCTCCTCGCCTTCGGCCCCGGACCAGACGCCGAACGTGTAGTCGGAGTAGAAACTCGAGCGCTTGCCATGGCCGCGCTGGGCATACATCAGCACCGCGTCCACCGTATGCGGATCGCGCTTCCACTTGAACCACGGGCCTTTCGGCCGGCCGGCGACATAGGGCGAATCCCAGCGCTTCAGCATCACGCCCTCGATGATCGGATGCGGCGGCGCGCGGCGCAGGTCTTCCAGCGCCTGCCAGTCAGCGAAGGCGACGAAGGGCGACAGGTCGAAACGGCTGGGATCGAGCGTCTTGACAAAGGCTTCGAGGCGGCCACGCCGTTCCCGGAACGACAATGCGCGAAGGTCTTCGTCACCGAGCTGAAGCAGGTCGTAGCAGCGCATGAAGGCCGGATATTGCTGCTGCATCTTCGGTGTCACCGTCTTGCGGTTCAGCCGCTGCTGCAGGTCCGAGAAGGTTCCCGTCGCCTCTCGCGGGTCGCCGACCAGCAACTCGCCGTCCAGCGTCGCGGAAAAATGCATGGCGTCGGCGAGATCGGGAAAGGCGCCGGAGACATCGTCGCCGGTGCGCGAATAGAGCCGGCGGATGCCGCCTTCCGCCACCGCCTGGACACGGATGCCGTCCCATTTCCACTCGGCCGCATAATCCGCCGGATCGAGCTTTTCGAGATCGCCATCGCCGACCGGATTCGACAGCATTACTGGGCGAAACAGCGCCAATGCCGTGTTCCGGGGCTTGTCGGCCTTGCCTTCCAGCCACGCGAACAGCGCCGTGTAGGGCGGCGACAGACCGTGCCAGAGTTCTTCGATCTCGGCGACTTCGACCTTGCCGAAATCCGCCAGCGCCTGTTTGGCCAGCCGCGCCGAGACGCCGATGCGTAGGCCGCCGGTGACCAGCTTGATGATGGCAAAGCGCGCCGAGATGCCGGCGCTGTCGAGCAGGCTGGCCAGCACCTTCGGCCCGTCGGAGCGGCTTGCCGCCTGCAGTTTTGCCACGACCTCGCCAAGCGTCGGCTCACGGTTGGGGATCTTGCCGGGTGTTTGCGGCCAGACCAGCGACACCGTCTCGGCGAGATCGCCGACATAGTCGTAGGAATAGCCGAACAGCACCGGATCCATGCGTTCGGTGACCAGCATACGCAGCATCGCCGGCTTGACCGCAGCGATTGTGAGATCGCCGGTGATGGCGGCCAGCGCCAGCCCGCGATCCGGGTCCTCGACGGTTCGGAAGTAGTCGACCAGCAGCGTCAGCTTGCCGTTGCGCGACGGCGTCAGCACCAGGCGGTCGAGGAGTTCGGCGAAGCGGTTCATGGCTGGGTGCGCCCCGCCAATAGCGAAAGCCGGCGCGAGGCACCCCTCTCTGGCCTGCCGGCCATCTCCCCCTCAAGGGGGCAGATCGGACGTCGCGCCGGCTTTCGCCAATCGCCGACGTTGCAGAAAGAGCGGAGCCAATGAAGCTGCCAATCTCCCCCCTTGAGGGGGAGATGTCCGGCAGGACAGAGGGGGGCGACACAAAGCGCTGCATCAACGATTGCTCTCATGCTCAATCGCCCTCATCCTCATAGCCCACCAGATGCAGTGGCCTCGCCGCTATGCCTTCCAGTTCGCACCAGCGGACCAGCGCTTCCTCGCGACCATGCGTCACCCAGATTTCCTCGGCCCCCGTCTCCTTGATGGTAGCGGTGAGTTCGTCCCAGTCGGCATGGTCCGAGATGATCAGCGGCAGTTCGACGCCGCCTTGCTTGGCGCGCTGGCGGATGCGCATCCAGCCCGACGCGAAGCACGAAATCGGATCGGGAAAGCGCCGCGCCCAGCGGTCGGCGAAAGCCGATGGCGGGCCGACGACGATGGCGCCGGTGAAGTCATCCTTGCCGCCCTCGACCGTAGCCGGTTCGAGGATTCCCAAATCGATGCCCTGGCTTTGATAATACTCGCTGAGCCTGGCCAGCGCGCCGTGGATGTAGAGGGGCCTGTCGTAGCCGGCGTCGCGCAGCAGCCGCATCACCCGCTGTGCCTTGCCCAAAGCATAGGCGCCGACCAGATGCGAGCGTTCGGGAAACTGCGCCGCCGACTTCAGCAGGCGGGCGATCTCTTCCGTGTCGGGTGGGTGGCGAAACACCGGCAGGCCGAAGGTCGCCTCGGTGATGAACACGTCGCAACGGATCGGCTCGAACGGCGCGCAGGTTGCGTCCCTTTGCCGTTTGTAATCGCCGGAAGCGACGATGCGCATGCCCTGGTGCTCGACCGATATCTGCGCCGAGCCCAGAACATGGCCGGCCGGATGGAAGCTGATGTTGACGCCAGCGAGCGCGATCGTCTCGCCGAGCCGAGCCGCTTGCGTGGCCCCGGCAAAATCCTCGCCATAGCGCAGGCCCATAATGTCGAGCGTCTGCTGCGTCGCCAGCACCGAGCGGTGGCCGGAGCGCGCGTGGTCGGAATGGCCATGCGTGATCAGCGCCCGGTCCACCGGCCGCACCGGGTCGATGAAGAAGTCGCCCGGCGGGCAGTAAAGGCCTTCGGGCCGGGGATGAAGCAGGTCGCTGGCGCGCATGGTCCCCAAGATAGGATATAATTCCGTTGCGGGAAGTCTGTTGCCACGGACTGCTGACTCCAGCATACAGCACCATCGGCCTCATGCGCCGATAGGACCCATGACATGAAACCGCTTCAGGCCTCGTCCGGCGACTTGAACGCCGATCGCCGCGCCGATTATGCCGAAATGCTCTTTGCGGATGGCGATCACGCCGCTGCGGCGGAATTGCTGCTCGGGGCACTCGAATTGACGCCGCAATGGGCGATGGGCTGGTTTCGTCTCGGCGAAATGCAGCAGGCGGCGGGTGCATCGGATCTGGCCGCGCAGGCATGGAGGGTGTCGCTGCAACTCGATCCGACGGATCGTCAGGGTGCTGCGCTGTACCTGCAATTGATCGGCAAGGCGCCGGCGTCCGACGCGCTCCCCAGCGCTTTCGTTGAAACACTGTTCGACCACTACGCCGGGAGCTTCGATGAATCACTGGTCGACAAGCTGGGTTACCGGCTGCCTGAGCTGCTGGATCAGGCGATTCGAACGGCAAGGCCGGGTCGCTTCCCGCTGGCGCTCGATCTCGGCTGCGGCACCGGTCTGATGGGGCAGAGGCTGCGGCCGATTGCCGGCCGGCTTGAGGGCTATGACATTTCGACCGGAATGCTGAAACGGGCGCGGGCCAAGGGCGTCTACGATTTCCTCGGCAAGGCCGATCTGCGGGATTTTTCCTATGCCGGCCCGAAGGCCGAGCTGGTGACAGTAGCCGACGTCTTCATCTATGTCGGCGCGCTCGACGGCATGGTGAAGACGATCGCCGGCTTGCTGGCCGAGGATGGCCTGTTGGCCTTTTCCGTAGAGAGGTTGAGCGGCAGTGGCGATTTCGTGTTGCTGCCATCGCGCCGCTACGCGCACTCTGAAACCTATGTGCGTGAAATCCTGGCCGCCAACGGATTTTCGATCCTGTCCCTGGAAACAACCGTGATCCGGCAGGATCGTCGGGAACCGGTCGACGGGCTGGTCGTTGTGGCCGGGAAAGTCCACGCAGCCTGAAGCGTTCACAATCGGGTCAATGCGGCGATCCTTCCCAACCTCAAAGGGGTACTGCCCCACTTGTCTCGGTGAAGCTTCTGCTGCGAAAAAGCCCGAATCGCGTGCGCGGTTAACACGGGGCGCGCGCGCGCGGAATATCAGGAGGGAGCATATTCGATGCGCTGGCACATGATGATCTTGGCATCTTGCCTGGCAACGGCCGGCTGCGTCGGCAATTCGATGTCCGAACGCCAGGACGCCAACATCGAGTCCTCCCTGCAGTATGACACCGTGGCATGCGATCAGTTGCTGGTGCAGCGCAATGACCTGGCGCAGCAGAACAACCTTCCGGTGACCGCCAAGCCGACCTTCTACAATCCCGCGATGGGTTTTGGCCCGTTCACGCCCGACATGCGCTCCAAAGCCCAGCGCGACAGCGACAAGGCGGCAGGCGAGATCGATGCCATGAACCGGTCGATCGAGCGCCGCGACTGCGGCAAGCCGGACAATCAGAAGAAGAAGCTCGCTCTGCCCAGTTGAAGATACGAAACAGCTATTGGCCGGGACTTTGTCGCGGACAGCAGGCCGCGTTCTCCTGAAGGTGCGATCGGATGAAACTCTCGGATCTTGGCGACCGCATCTGCATTCTGGGGCCGTCCAACAGCGGCAAGTCGACCCTGGCCGACGCGATTGCCCGCAAGCGTGGCCTGGAGCCCGTTCACCTCGATCTGCTTCATCATCTGCCCAACACCGACTGGGAGCCGCGTCCAAAAGGCGAATTCATTGCCTTGCACGACGCCGCGATCGCCGGCGAGCGTTGGGTCATGGACGGGAATTACTCGATCTGCATGCCGCAACGCTTTCAGCGGGCGACGGGATTGATCCTGCTGGATATCTCCACCCCGGCAAGTCTGCTGCGCTATTTCTGGCGAAGCTGGTTTGAGACGAACAGGCGCGGTGCCTTGGAGGGCGGGCGCGACAGCGTCAAATGGGACATGATCCACCATATTGCCGTGACCACGCCGAAAAACCGCCAGAGATACCAAGCGATGTTCGAAGAGCTCGACCTGCCAAAGCTGCAGCTATCGTCCTTGAGGGCAATCAAGCGATGCTTCAGGCAGTGGGATCTTGCCAGGTAAGTATCCTGGCTAATACCCCGCCTTGCGGTCCACCAGGTTCTCGAGCTTTTCGCCGCGCTCGAAGGCGTCCATCTGGCGCAGCATGATCGGCGCCAGATGCATGGGATCGGAGGTCGCCGCAGCATGCGGCGTCACGAACACCTTTGGATGGTTCCACAACGGGCTGGTCTTGGGCAGCGGTTCGACCTCGAACACGTCGAGGCTCGCCTCCTTCAGCGTGCCGTCATCCAGCGCCCGCACAATGTCGGCGTCCTTCTGCAGGCGGCCGCGTCCGGCGTTGATCAGCACCGAGCCGCCGAGGCCGTTGCGCTTGCGCAATTCCTTCAGCACGCCATAGTTGATGATGCCTTGGGTGTCCGGCGTCAGCGGCAAAAGCACGACAAGGATATCGGTCGCCTTGAGGAAGGGGATCAAACCGACCTCGCCGGAATAGGTCGCGACCCCTTGCATCGGCCGGTCGGTGCGCGACCAGCCATTGACCGCGAAGCCGAGCGACAGCAGCACCGAGGCCGCGGCGCGGCCGAGATTGCCGAGCCCCATTATGCCGACGGAAATGTCGCCGGCCGGCCTCTGTTGCGGCTCGTGCCAGATCTTTTTTTGCTGCTGCTGCCGGTAGAGCAAGCCCTGGCGATGATGATCGAGCACCCGCCAGACGACATATTCGGTCATGTACTGGGTGAGGTTGTCGGCGACGACCTTGACGATCGGCACGTCGGGCAGGCCGGGGTCGGCGAAGATATGGTCGACGCCGGCGCCGATCGAGAAGATGGCGCGCAGATTGGGCAGCGACGACAACAGGTTCGGCTTCTGCTTCCACACCACCGCATAGGTGATAGACGGATCCTTGGCGCCGTCCGGCTCCAGCACCACCTCGCGCTCGGCCGACAAAAGGTCGCGCCAGCGCTGCGGATGAAAGCCGGTGACGGCTAGCAGGATGCGGCCTTTTTCCATCGCGGTATTCTAGTCCTTTTTTATGCAAATTACTCGCTGACGATGCCAACCGGCGCCGTCTCTATCTTGAAGGCGGCCGAGATCAGTGCCCGAGTATAGTCGGTTTGCGGATTTTCAAAAATCTGCTGGGAAGGGCCGGCCTCGACGATCCGGCCATTGCGCATGACGATGACGTCGTTGGCAAGCGCCCGGACGACCTTGAGATCGTGGCTGATGAAGAGATAGGCGAGGTCGTACTTGGCCTGCAGATTGCGCAGGAGGTCGACGACCTGCGCCTGCACGCTCATGTCGAGCGCCGATGTGGGCTCGTCCAGCATGACGAAGCGCGGGTTGAGCACCATGGCGCGTGCGATGGCGACGCGCTGGCGCTGGCCGCCGGAAAATTCGTGCGGGTAGCGGTTGCGGGTCTCCGGATCGAGGCCGACCTCTTTCAGCACGGCCGCCACCTTGTCGTCGCGTTCATCAGGCGACAGCTTCGGCTCATGGATCTTGAGGCCTTCCTCGATGATCTCGGCGATCGACATGCGCGGGCTGAGCGAGCCGAACGGATCCTGGAAGACGATCTGCAATTCGCGCCTGAGCGGCCGCATGGCGTTGAAGGTCAGCTGGTTGATGTCACGTCCGTTGAACTGGATGGTCCCGGTCGACGAGATCATGCGCGCCAGTGCCAGGCCGAGCGTCGTCTTGCCGGAGCCAGACTCGCCGACCACGCCCAGCGTCTGGCCGGCGCGCACGGTGACATCGATGCCGTCGACCGCCTTCACATGATCGACGGTGCGCCGGAAGAAGCCCTGCTTGATCGGGAACCAGACCTTGATGTCCTTGCCGGTCATCACCGGCTTGGCGCCGGCATTGGCCGCCGGCGGCTTGCCTTTCGGCTCGGCCGCCAGAAGATGCTTGGTATAGGCGTGCTGTGGGTTGGCGAAGATGTCCTTGGTCGGCCCGGCCTCGACGATCTTGCCCTTGGTCATAACGCAGACCCGGTCGGCGATCTTCCTGACGATCCCGAGGTCATGGGTGATGAACAGCATCGACATGCCCTTCCGGCTCTTCAGCCCCGCGAGCAATTCGAGGATCTGCGCCTGCACGGTGACGTCGAGCGCAGTCGTCGGCTCGTCGGCGATCAGCAACTCCGGTTCGTTGGCCAGCGCCATGGCGATCATGACGCGCTGCCGCTGGCCGCCGGACAGCTGGTGCGGATAGGCGTCGAGGCGTTTTTCCGGCTCACGGATACCCACTTCCTTGAGCAAGGCCAGCGTGCGTGCCTTGGCCGGGCGGTCGGCCATGCCCTGATGCAGCTTCAGGATTTCGACAATCTGGTGCTCGATCGTGTGCAGCGGATTGAGCGAGGTCATCGGCTCCTGGAAGATCATGGTGATCTTGTTGCCGCGCACCTGCCGCAACTGCTTCTCGTTCATGGCCAGCAGGTCGGCGCCCTGGAACAGGATCTTTCCCGAGGGGTGGCTGGCCGTCGGATAGGGCAGGAGCTTCAGCACGGACAGCGCCGACACCGATTTGCCGGAGCCGGATTCGCCAACCAGCGCCACTGTCTCGCCTCTGGCGATGTCGAACGATATGTGGTCGACGGCGACAGACTGGCCGCCGCCCTGGCTGAAGGCGACGCTGAGGTCCTGTATGCTGAGCAGAGGCACTTGGCTCATTTGAACGTCTTGCGCGGATCGAAGGCGTCGCGCGTTGCCTCGCCGACAAAGACCAGCAGCGACAGCATCAGCGAGATGACGACGAAGCCGGAAATGCCGAGCCACGGCGCATTGAGGTTGCGCTGCGCCTGCTTGAGCAGTTCGCCGAGCGAGGCGGAGCCCGGCGGCAGGCCGAAGCCGAGATAGTCGAGCGAGGTCAGCGTCGAGATCGAGCCAGAGAGCAGGAAGGGCAGGAACGTCAATGTCGCCACCATGGCGTTGGGCAACAGATGTCGGAACATGATTGTGCGATTGGGCACGCCGAGCGCCCGGGCCGCGTTGACATATTCGAAGTTGCGGGCGCGCAGGAACTCGGCCCGCACCACACCGACCAGCGCCACCCAGGAGAACAACAGCATCAGCCCAAGCAGGATGAAGAAGCCCGGCGGCAGGATGGCGGCGACGATGAGCAGCAGATAAAGCACCGGGATCGCCGACCAGATTTCGATGAAGCGCTGGAACAGCAGGTCCGTCCAGCCGCCGAAATAGCCCTGCAAGGCTCCGGCGCCGACGCCGATCAGAGCCGAGCCGGCGGTCAGGATCAGGCCGAACAGCACCGAAATGCGGAAGCCGTAGATGACGCGCGCCAAGACGTCGCGCGCCTGATCGTCAGTGCCGAGCCAGTTCCAGTTGCCGACGATACAGGCCGGATCGGCGGCCCCTTGCGGATACTGGTTGCAGCGCATCTTGGCGTCATATTCCCACGACGGCTTGGCCGGTGCTGCTTCCGGAATGGCGTTGTTGACGGTCTGGTAGGAATAGCGGATCGGTGGCCAGATCATCCAGCCATTGGCGTTGATCTCGTCCTGGATCACCGGATCGCGATAGTCGGTGACAGCATAGAAGCCGCCGAATTTTTCCTCGGGATAGGCGACCAGCACCGGAAACAGGATCTCGCCCTTGTAGGAAGCGATGATCGGCTTGTCGTTGGCGATGAATTCGGCAAACAGCGACAGCACGAACAGGACGAGGAAAACCCACAACGACCAGTAGCCGCGCCGGTTGGCCTTGAAATTCTGCAGGCGACGCTTGTTGAGCGGCGACAGAAATGGCCGTTTGATCCGCGCGGGAACCGTCTCCGCCGTGGCACTGGCCTCCGACATCAGACGTCTCTCCGCTCGAAATCGATGCGCGGATCGACCCAGGTGTAGATGAGGTCGGACAGCAATCCGACAAGCAACCCAAGCAGCGAGAAGATGTAGAGGTTGGCGAACACCACCGGGTAGTCGCGCTCGACCACCGAGCGGAAGCCTAGCAGGCCGAGGCCATCGAGCGAAAAGATGTTTTCGATCAGCAGCGAGCCGGTGAAGAAGGCCGAGATGAAGGCACCGGGGAAACCGGCGATGACGATCAGCATGGCATTGCGGAAGACATGGCCGTAGAGCACCTGCCGCTCCGAAAGGCCCTTGGCGCGCGCCGTTACCACATACTGCTTGCGGATCTCCTCCAGGAACGAGTTCTTGGTGAGCAGCGTCGTGGTGGCGAAGGCAGACAGCACCAGCGCCGTCAGCGGCAAGGTCATGTGCCAGAAATAGTCGACGATCTTGCCTGGCCAGGACAACTGGTCCCAATTGTCCGAGACGATGCCGCGCAACGGAAACCAGTCCCAGAAGGACCCGCCGGCGAACAGCACCATCAGCATGATGCCGAACAGGAAGCCCGGAATGGCATAGCCGACGATGACGACGCCGCTCGTCCAGATGTCGAAAGGCGTGCCGTCCTTCACCGCCTTGCGGATGCCGAGCGGGATGGAAATCAGATAGGACAGGAGCGTGATCCAAAGCCCGATCGAAATTGAAACCGGCATTTTCTCGAGGATCAGGTCCAGCACCGAGATATCGCGGAAATAGCTGTTGCCGAAATCAAAGCGGGCGTAGTTCCACAGCATCATGCCGAAGCGCTCGAGCGGCGGCTTGTCGAAGCCGAACTGCTTCTCCAGCTTCTTGATGAATTCCGGATCGAGGCCCTGTGCGCCGCGGTATTTCGAGCTGACATCGCCGGCGACATCGAAGTTGGAGCCGCCCGCATCGCCGCCGCCACCGCCGAGGCGGTCGCTGCCGCCCTGGTTGGTCAGCTTGGCGATGACCTGCTCGACCGGGCCGCCTGGGGCAAACTGGATGACGGCGAAGGAGATCGCCATGATGCCGAACAGCGTCGGGATCATCAAAAGGATGCGGCGCAGTATATAGGCGCCCATCAGGCGTCCTGCCCGCGTTGGACTGCTATCTCAGCCTTTGCCAATTTTTGCCGCCTTGCCCTTATCGACCCACCACAGCGCCTCGACCGGAAAGCCGAAATCGGGTTTTTGCTCAGGAAAGCCGAACATGTCCCAATAGGCGCTTCGGTGATTCGCCAGGAACCAACTAGGAATCCAATCGCACCGCGCGCGCAAGACCCGGTCGAGCGCCCGCATCGCGACCGTCAGGCTTTCACGGTCTTTTGCCGCGCCCACTGTGTCGATCAGCGCATCGATCGCGGGGTCTGACGTGCCCGGCAGATTGCGTGAGCCGGAGAGGTTGGCCGTCCTGGAATGGAAGAAGCCTTCGAGATCGTCGCGTGTCGGTGTCGCGGTGAACGAGAAAGCAGCTGACAGCAGATCGAAATCGAACGTCGCCTGCCTGGCCTGGTATTGCGCCGAATCCACCAGCCGGATCGTGGCGTCGATGCCGATCGCCTTCATGTTGGCGACCCAGGGCGAATAGACTTGGACGAAGGTGTCGTCGTCGACCATGAATTCGGCCGAAAGCCTGCCGCCCTTGCCGTTGACGACGAAATCGCCCGACCGTTTCCAGCCGGCTGCGGCCAGAAGCTTTGCCGCCTGGCCGAGCAGCTTGCGGTCGCGGCCGGAGCCGTCGGACGCGGGCTGGGTTACCGCCTCGCCGAAGACCGCCACCGGCACCTGGCTTCGCAGCGGCTCCAGCAGCGCCAGCTCTTGCGGCGATGGCACACCTTCGGCGCGAAAATCCGATTTTTCGAAGCAGGATTGCGAGCGCTCGTAGGAGCCGTAGAAGAAGTTGCGTCGTGTCCACTCGAAATCGAAGCAGAGCGCGATCGCCTGGCGCACGCGCGGATCGCGAAACTGTTCACGCCGCTGGTTGACCGCCGTTCCCTGCATTGTCGGCCGCTTCTCGGCCGGGAATTCGTGCTTGATCACCTTGCCGGCGGTCAGTGCCGGGAAGTCGTACGCCGTCGCCCACACGCGCGAGGTGAACTCCTCGCGATAGGTGATTTCACCCTTCTTGAAGGCTTCGAAGCCGGCCGTGCGGTTCTGGTAGAACTCGATGCGGATACGCTCGAAATTGTTCTGGCCACGATTGACCGGAAGGTCGCGGCCCCAATAGTCCGCCACCCGCTCATATTCGATCCACGCGCCGGCCGAGAAGCGCCCGACCTTGTACGCGCCGGACCCAAGCGGCGGGTTCAACTGCGAAGAGTCGAACGGATTGACCGTGTAGAAGGCCTTCGACAGGATCGGGAACTCCACGACGTTGAGCACGGTGCGGGCCGATTGCTTGCCAGAAAAAGTAAGCCGCAGCGTGCGGTCGTCGACGGCAACGGCCTCGACCATGTGCGTCAGGGACAGCGACAGGTCGGGGTGGCCCTTGTCTTTGTAGAGCTTGAAGGTGAAGGCGGCGTCCTGCGCCGTCAGTGGTGACCCGTCATGGAAGTGCGCTTCCGGGCGAAGCGAGAAGGTGAAGGAGTTCCGGTCGTCGGACAGCGTTACGCCGTCGGCGATCTGGCCATAGACGGCGTCCGGTTCGTCGAGTGCCCGCACCATCAGCCCATCGAAACACATCTCCATGCGCGGCGGCGCATCGCCCTTGTCGGCGAAGGAGTTCATCGTGTTGAAGGTTTGTGTGTCCTGGTTGTAGCCCCAGTTCGGCGGCGAGAAATTGAAGATCCCACCAGTCGGCGCATCGACATTGACATAATCGAAATGGGTGAAATCCGGTCTGTATTTGAGGTCGCCGAAAGCGGAGAGCCCATGCAGCTTGGTGCCGGTTGCAATGTCGGCGAAGGCTTTGCCCGGCAGCAAGGCCGCGGCAGCGGCGGCGCCGCCCAATGCCAGGAAATCGCGGCGGGGCAGCACTGCCGTCGATCGCCGCCCCATCAATTGCCACCCTTGTATTTGGCCGCCAGCGCTTTTTCCTTGTCGAGGTCGATCCACCAGGAGTCGGGATCATAGCCGGCATAGGGGGGCTGCTTCTCGGGAATGCCGAACTTGTTCCAGTAAGCCAGCCAGATCGCCGAGCGGTAATATTGCGGCACGACGTAGAAATTCCACAAAAGTACACGGTCGAGCGCATGTGTGGCGGCGACGAGATCCGCGCGGTCGGTGGCGAAGATGACACGGTCGACCAGCGCGTCGACAGTCGGATCCTTGATTCCCATCAAATTGCGCGAGCCCGGCGTATCAGCGGCCTTCGAGCCCCAGAAATCGCGCTGCTCGTTGCCGGCCGAGTCCGACTGGCCGAACAGACCCGTGACGACGTCGAAATCGAAATGGGTGACACGGTTGATGTACTGCGTCTGGTCGATGATCCGCAGGGAAGCGTCGACCCCGATCTTGCGCAGATTGGCGATGTAGGGACTGGCGATCACCTGGTCGGTGTCGTTCCAGCCGAGTATCTCGAACTTGAACGGTTCGCCGGTCTTGGCATTGACCATCTTGCCGCCCTTGATCACCCAGCCGGCCTTGGCGAAGAGGTCGACGGCCTGTTTCAGGTACTTCCGTTCCGCTTGCGGCGAATCGTAGACCGGCAGCTTGTACTCCTGCGTGAAGAGCTCTGGCGGCAGCTTGTCGCGATACTTTTCCAGGATTTCCAGCTCCTTGCCTTGCGGCAGTCCACTTGAGGCCAGGTCCGTGCCCTGGAAATAGCTCGACGTGCGGGTGTTGAAGCCGAAAAACAGGGTGCGGTTCATCGACTCGAAATCGAACGGAATGGTCAGCGCCTCACGCACCAGCCGGTCCTGGAACAGTGGCCGCCGCTGGTTGAGGACGAAGCCCTGCATCGGCTGCGGCGAGTGGCTCTCGAAACTCTTCTTAATGACGTCGCCAGCCTTGATGGCCGGGAAAGTATAGGCCGTCGCCCATTTGCGTGAGCTGTATTCGCGGTTGAGATCTTCCAGTCCGCCCTTGGTGAAAGCCAGCCACGCGGCATTGTCGTCGAGGATATAGGTGAAACGCTGCGTGTCGAAATTCTCGCGGCCGATCTTCACCGGCAGCTTGGCCGCCCAATAGTCCGGCACGCGCTGCCAGACGACTTCCGAGCCCGGCTTGAAACTGGCGATCTTGTAGGCGGCTGAACCCAGTGGAATTTCCAGCGTTGGCTTGGTGACGTCGCGCTTCTTGCCGCTGGCGTCGGTGCCTTCCCACCAGTGCTTTGGCAGGACGGCGAGGTCGCCGATGATCTTCGGCAGTTCGCGGTTGCCCTTCTGGTTGAAATGGAACTCGACCTCGCGGTCGGAGATCGCCACCGCGTCGGTGACATTCTCGAAATAGCGGCTGTATTGCGGGCTGTTGGCCTTCAGCACCTGGAACGACCAGATCACGTCGTCGGCGGTGATCGGCTGGCCGTCATGCCATTTCGCGCGTGGATCGAGCCGGTATGTGGCCGAGGAATAGTCATCAGGATATTTGTAGGCGTCGGCGATCAGCGGATGACTGGTGCTGCCTTCATCGGTCGCCTGCTCCATCAGCGTGTCGTAGAGCAGGCCGCCGCCGAATCCGAAGAGACCCGCCGCCGGCGATCCCCGCACGATATAGGGATTGAAGCTGTCGAATGTGCCGAGCACCACCGAATTCAACGTGCCGCCCTTGGGCGCGTTCGGGTTGACGTAGTCGTAGTGCTGGAAATTGTCGCCGTATTTGGATTGGCCGATCAGCGATGAGGTGGTGCGCCACTCGTCGGCTCGGGTCGCTTGCAAGCCCGCCGCCAGCAGGCCCGCCGCCAGCAGCGACTTGAGAAGCGTTCGGCCAACCGTCATGCACTATCCTCTTCGCGATGCGTGCCAGATCATCCAGAAAGGCAATCTAGATGATTTGCCGCGCGTGAAAACCGCCATGCGCGGCTTTGTCGCCGCATATGCGTTTTTCCTAACGAAAAAGCCGGGCAGAACCCGGCTTTTCTATGAACGCTTCCATGACAACTTGGTTATTTGGCCGGCGCGGCCGGTGCCGGAGCCGCGGGCTTGGCCGGAGCGGCTGCATCGGCCGGCTTGGCCGGCGCCGTTGCGTCGGCCGCGGCACCCGGTGCCGGCAGCGGCTTGGGATTGTCCGACAGCGTGCGCAGATAGGCGATGACGTTGGCGCGGTCCTCGTCCTTGGGCAGGCCGGCGAAGCCCATGGCCGTGCCCTTCACGAACTTCTTCGGCGAGGTGATGAAGTGGTTGATGTTGTCGTAGGTCCACTTCTCGGTGCCGCCCTTGGAAAATTCCTTCATGCCGGCCGAATAGGCAAAGCCTTCATGCTCGGCGACCGGGCGGTCGACGAGGTCCCACAGATCGGGGCCGACCTTGTTGGGGCCGCCCTTTTCGCCGGAATGGCAGGCCTGGCATTTCTTGAACACGGCAGCGCCGGCCTCGACATTGGCGGTCTGCAGCAGATCGGCGATCGGCTTGGCTTCGGCGGCGGGTGCCGCCGGGCCGCCTTCGGCGGGCTCCGTGGCTTCGATGATGAAGCCGGGCTTTTCCGGGGCCGGCGAGGCAAACAGCGCGTCCGACACCAGGCCGACCGAGAAAACGACGAACACGGTTCCGAGCAATCCGGCGAGCAGTTTGTTGACTTCGTTGGAATCCATACGCCCCTTGCTCCCTTTTCCGGCGGACCGAACCGTCCACTCCGTCCGTCGGTATCGAGACCTGCCCTCCAGAGCCGGTCAAATCGGGCGGAAACTAGGTCTTTTGCTCGGGCGTTGCAACACCTATAAGGGCGCTGCCAGTGAGACCTTTTGCCACTTTTCCCCTCCTCTTTTCGAACGCCTTGCCATAGCGATGTCCACCTTGATCCTGATCCCGGCCCGCATGGCCTCCACCCGCCTGCCGGGCAAGCCGCTGGCCGACATTGCCGGCGCCCCGATGATCGTCCATGTCGCCCGCCGCGCGGCCGAAGCCGGCCTCGGCCGGGTGGTGGTGGCGACCGACACGCAAAGCGTCGCCGAAGCGGTGCGCACGCATGGTTTCGAGGCGGTGATGACGCGCATCGACCATGAATCCGGCTCTGACCGCATCCACGAGGCGCTGGTCGCGCTTGATCCCGGGCGCAAGGTGGAAACCATCGTCAATGTCCAGGGCGACCTGCCGACCATCGATCCCGGTATCATCGCCGCTTCGCTAAGGCCGTTCGAGAATGCGGCGGTGGATATCGCTACGCTCGGCGTCGAGATCGTCCGCGAGGAGGAAAAGACCAATCCCAACGTCGTCAAGATCGTCGGGTCGCCGCTGTCGGCCACCAGGCTGAGGGCGCTCTATTTCACCCGCGCCACAGCACCTTGGGGCGAGGGGCCACTCTATCATCATATCGGCCTCTACGCCTATCGCCGCGCGGCACTCGAGCGCTTCGTCGCGCTGAAACCATCGCCGCTGGAGCGCCGCGAGCGGCTGGAGCAGTTGCGGGCGCTGGAAGCCGGCATGCGCATCGACGCCGAAATCGTCCAGTCGCTGCCGCTCGGCGTCGACACGCCGGAAGACCTTGAGCGCGCCAGGATGATCCTGGCAAATTGACGGTCCCCGTAAACCGAGATCCCTTCGACCCCTTGAATCGAGACCCGGCCCATGCCTGAAAAGACCAACAGAATATCCTTCCAGGGCGAGCCGGGCGCCAATTCCGACACCGCCTGCCGCAACGTCTATCCCTCGATGGAGCCGTTGCCCTGCCCGACTTTCGAGGATGCCTTCAACGCGGTCGAGACCGGCAAGGCCGATCTCGCCATGATCCCGATCGAAAACACCATCGCCGGACGCGTCGCCGACATCCACCATCTGCTGCCCGAATCGAGGATGCATATCGTCGGCGAGTATTTCCTGCCGATCCATTTCCAGCTGATGGTGCTGCCCGGCGTCAGGCGCGACGAGATCAAGACCGTGCATAGCCACATCCACGCGCTTGGCCAGTGCCGCAAATACATCCGCAAGAACGGCTGGAAGGCGGTCGTCGCCGGCGACACGGCGGGTGCCGCCAAGATGGTCTCCGAGGTCAAGGACCGCACCATGGCGGCGCTGTCGCCGACGCTGGCCGCGACGCTCTACGGGCTCGACATCATCGAGGAGAATGTCGAGGACACGGATTCCAACGTCACCCGTTTCGTCGTCCTGACCAAGAGCAAGCAGTGGGCCGAGCGCCCGTCACCGGACGTCAAGATGATGACCACCTTCATCTTCCGCGTCCGCAACGTGCCGGCGGCGCTCTACAAGGCTATGGGCGGCTTCGCCACAAACGGCATCAACATGACCAAGCTGGAGAGCTACCAGCTCGGCGCCTTCACGGCGACGCTGTTCTACGCCGACATCGAGGGCCATCCCGACGATCCGCTGGTCAAGCTGGCGCTGGACGAGCTTCGCTTCTTCTCCCGCGAGGTGCGGATCCTGGGCGTCTACCCGGCCAGCGAGTCGCGCGAGCAGTGGAAGGTTGCGGACTGATCGCTGTTGAGCATGATCTCGGACAAACGGAAACCGTTTGTCCGAGAAAACCGGTTCCCACTTTTCGGGATCATGCTCAAATCACCGCGCCCAGCGGCACATAGTCGATCTCGAGAAATTTCTCGACCTCCGGCACCCAGCGGTCGCGCACGAAGGCGACATGGTCGGGATGGTCGTTGTACCTGGTGTAGGCGGCCTGGTCGGCGAACTCCATCGAGAAGCCGAACCGATAGTCGTTCTTGGGGCTGATCTGCCGCAACTGTTCGAAATGCGTGACGCCCCGGATCGCGGTGAGGATTTTCTTGGCATCGACGAGGAACCGCTTTTCCTCGAGCGAGTGCGGTGCATGCTTCAGCGTGAAGACGACGGTGTGCCGGATCATTTGTCTCTCCTGCAGTGACTTCCAGTATTGGCTATTCGCTGTCGACCCAGGCGCGGATCAGGTGATGCGCAATCGCCCCTTTCGGCGGCGTGACCAGGTTGTCGGCATGCTCCCGGGCCAGCATCAGGCGCACCTCGTCGCGGCCGAACCAGCGGCAGTCCTCCAACTCGTTGAGGTCAGCCTGGATGTCTTCGTTGAGCGGCTCGCCGAAGCAGCCGATCATCAGCGAATAGGGGAACGGCCAGGGCTGGCTGGCGTGGTAGACGACGCGGCCGAGCCGGATGCCGGCCTCCTCCAGCGTTTCGCGGCGCACCGCCGCCTCGATCGTCTCGCCCGGTTCGATGAAGCCGGCAAGCGCGGAATACATGCCCGGCGCGAAATGCCGGCCGCGCCCGAGCAGGCATTTCTCCCGCGTGGCCGTCAGCATGATCGCCACCGGGTCGGTGCGCGGGAAATGCTCGGTGCCGCAATTCGGGCAATGCCGCTTGTAACCGCCGGCCCGGATTTGAGATTCGGTGCCGCATTTGCTGCAGAAACGATGGCTGGCATGCCAGGCGAGCAGAGCAGCCCCTTGCGCCATGGCGCCGGCGGCCGCCTCGTCGATGAGCCCTTGCATATAGACCGATCGGTAGTCGATCGCCTTGACGGTCTCGGGCAACTGTTCGGCGTCGATTGCGACTGGCATCGCCAGCACCGGCCCCTGTTCGGAAAAGCCGAGCAGCACAGCCCCGGCAAAGGAAGGCTTGAAGGGCTCGCTGTCGGCGGCGCCGAACCATGGGTCCAGGCGGTCGCCCTGGCCGAGCTTCAAGTGGAGCCGGCCGCCATTCATCAAAAGCAGCCGCGTCGTTGGATCCGCCAGCGCCTTGTCGACCGAATCGTCGGCGCGATTCTCGGATTGCCGGTCGATCGTGTTGCCGGCAAAGCCGACGAACTGGCTCGGCTCGCGCAAAGGCGCGTCAAACAGGCGGAAGCTCATACGGACTCTGGATGCTTTGGGATGAACACTGGGGAAGGCTTATAGCGCCGCCCTTATCGTTTCGGCAAACCGGCGCAGGTCGGAACCTTGATAGGGCTCGCGCAGGCCGTGCCCCCACACCGGGCCGGGCCAACCGGGATCGCCTTCGGACCGTGCGACGATATGGATATGCAATTGACGCACGATATTGCCGAGCGCGCCGGTGTTGATCTTGGTGCAGCCGGTCACTTTCTTCAGCGCCTGCGCCACCATATTGGTCTCGAAGGTCAGCATAGCCTGGTCGAGCGGCGTCATGTCGTGGATTTCTTCCGCTCCTGGCCGCTGCGGCACCAGAAGCAGCCAAGGCCAGCGGCGATCGTTCATCACCCGCAATTCGCACAGCCCAAGCCACATCAACTGCTCGCTGTCCGCCTCCAGCCGGGCATCCAGCGTGAATCCGGCCTTCAGGCCCGGCAGCATCGGCGTTTCCCTTGCTTTTCTTGGTTTACTCAAACCATGAACGCTAGAGCGGCTACATCGGGGCTGCAAGCGAATCTCTTGTGTGATCGCGCCGATTTGCCTGCGCACTTGCATTTCGTCGCGCAATTGCCGATATGGACAGCGGGAGGTTGGTGGTGGACGATCCACTCGCCAACCGGGTCAGGTCCGGAAGGAAGCAGCCCTAACGAGCCCGGAACGGGTCATTGTTCCAGCCTCCCACCTCTTCGGCCCTCCTCGCCACATTGACGACGCATTGCAGCGCGGGCGAGATTATGCGCAGGAATCGGCGCCTTTGAGCGCGGCCTTTTGGAGCTTAACGGGCGAATGAGCGAAGCCGGAAATTCGGGGCCAAAAAGCCTGGAGCCAAAAAGCCCGGATAATGAAAAGGCTGCTGCCTACCGCGTTCTGGCGCGCAAATACCGCCCGTCGAATTTTTCCGAGCTGGTCGGCCAGGAGCCGATGGTACGCACCCTCACCAACGCCTTTGCCACCGGCCGCATCGCCCAGGCCTGGATGCTGACCGGCGTGCGCGGTGTCGGCAAGACCACCACCGCGCGCATCCTGGCGCGGGCGCTGAACTACAAGACATCATCCGTGGACCAGCCTTCGGTCGACCTTGCCGTGCTCGGCGAGCATTGCCAGGCGATCATGGAAGGCCGCCATGTCGACGTCATCGAGATGGACGCCGCCTCGCACACCGGCATCGACGACATCAGGGACATCATCGAGCGCGTGCGCTACGCGCCGGTCTCGGCCCGCTACAAGGTCTACATCATCGACGAAGTGCACATGCTGTCGACGCAGGCCTTCAACGGCCTGCTGAAAACGCTGGAAGAGCCGCCGCCGCACGTCAAATTCATTTTCGCCACCACCGAAATCCGCAAGGTTCCGATCACCGTCCTGTCGCGCTGCCAGCGCTTTGACCTCAGGCGCATCGATGCCGGTGCGCTGGTCGCGCATCTTTCCTCGATCGCCGCCAAGGAAGGGATTTCGGTCGACGACGACGCGCTGGCGATGATCGCGCGCGCCGCCGAAGGCTCCGCCCGCGATTCGCTCTCCATCCTCGACCAGGCGATCGCGCATGGCGCCGGCTCCGTCAGCGCCGAGGCCGTGCGGGCCATGCTGGGCCTGGCCGACCGCGCCCGCATCGTCGACCTGTTCGAACATGTGATGAAGGGCGACGTGGCGGCAGCCTTGGCCGAGTTCCGCACGCAATACGACACCGGCGCCGATCCGGCCGCCGTGCTGACCGATCTTGCCGAGTTCAACCACCTCGTCACCCGGCTGCGTTTCGTGCCGACCGCCATGGACGATGCTTCGCTGTCGCAGGACGAGCGTGAGCGCGGAGCCGATTTCGCCAGGGCGCTGTCGGTCAGGGTGCTGTCGCGCACGTGGCAGATGCTGCTCAAGGGCATTCCCGAGGTGCAGTCCTCCAACCGGCCGGTCAGTGCCGCCGAAATGGTGCTGATCCGGCTGGCGCACGCCGCCGACCTGCCGACATTGGACGAGGCGCTGCGATCATTGGATGGGGCGGCACCGGCTCAGAATGGCGCATCGCGCCCGAACGGCGCGCCTGCGGGTTCCGGCAACGGCAATGGCGGTGGTGCGAGCGCGGTGGCGCAGACGCGCATGCCGTCCGGGTCCGGTGGCGCGCAGACCATGCGGCTGGTCGAGGCCACGCCCGCGCCGGCCGCCTTCGTCGCGCCGCCCGCGCCGGTGTCCGAGCCGCAACAGGTGCCGGTCAGGTCGCTGGCAGACATCGTTGCCCTTGCCGACGCGCAGCGCGACATCGCCTTCAAGGTGCTGGTCAAGCGCTGCATCCGTCCCGTGCGCTTCGAGCCCGGCCGCATCGATGTCAGCCTGACCGACGATGCGCCGAAGTTGCTGCTCAACGATTTGACGACGAAACTGCGTGCCTGGACCGGCCGCAGCTGGCTGGTGTCGCTGTCGAAGGAAGAGGGCGGCCAGACGCTGGCCGAAATGGAATCGACCAAGCGCGAAAACGCCTTCCTCGATGCCAAGAGCGATCCGACGGTTGCCGCCATCCTGGCGCGCTTTCCCGGTGCCAAGATCATCGACGTGCGCATTCCCGACGCGCCGGAGGCAGAAACGACCGAGGCCGAAGTGCCGGTCGAGCCGCCGGCGGATGACGACGAGACCTGATAAACCAAGACAAGGATCGGACCATGAAAGATCTTCTCGGCCTGATGGGCAAGGCGAAGGAAATGCAGGCCAAGTTCCAGGCCATGCAGGATGAGATCGCCACGGTCGAATCCGTAGGCCATGCCGGCGGTGGCCTGGTCAGCGTCACCTTGAGCGGCAAGTTCGAGATGAAGGTGCTGAAGATCGATCCGTCTCTGTTCAAGGAGGACGATGTCGAGATCCTCGAGGACCTGATTCTTGCCGCCCACAATGACGCCAAGGCCAAGGTCGAGCAGATCATGCAGGAAAAGACCAAGGCGCTGACCGCCGGCCTGCCGATCCCGCCGGGAATGAAACTGCCCTTCTGATGCATGTCGCCCGGAACCGTGCAGCGGTTTTGGGGCAACGACATGCATGAAAGTTGAACCCAGCGGCGATGCGCCCATGACCGAAGAGCCGTCCGAAAGACTGATCGAGCAGCGTATCCGCAACAGGATCTACGAGATTCTGGAAATCCTCGCCGATAGCGATGCCGGCGTCGATATTGTCGGCATCAAGAGCTATTTCCACCTGTTCGAGGATTACGTGCACCGCCCGTCGATCGAGGCCGGCACATCGGCGCTTTCGAAGGAGGAGCGCGCGGTCGTGCTGGAAATCGCCGAATTCCTCGAGGCTGCCTCCGAAACAAATCCTGATTTCACCAGGGCCGAATTCATCGACAGCGACTGGCCGGGAAGGATCGCGCCGGCAGCCAGGAACGCGCGGGCACTGTTCCTTAGGCGCGGCCTGTTTTCGGAGAAGGTCGAGGAGCTTGAGCCTGGTCAGCCGGCCGTGATTGCGGCCGGGCGGTAGCGATTCCCGGAAAAACCTGACGCGGTTTTCGGTCAGCAATTGCGGCGAAACCAAGAGAGAGCGGTCATCGCTTTTGTGAAATGACGGCTCGATCTATCTGGAAAGCCTCGAAATTGTGCCTTTTCGGCAACAGTACGTTGTTAATAACGTTTTAGCCATCATTTTGCCTGAAAGTGTCTCATTCTTGCCGCAGCCTGGGGGCGGGCATCGAAGTGAGAGGGTAACCTGTTGATTGTTACGCGATGGAAGGCGCCGCTGTTGCTCGGCGTCATCACGTCTCCCCTGTTCCTGGCCGCCTGCAGCCAGACCACCTCGCATGGCATGTCCGTTGCAAGCCTGACCGATGCCATCACGCCGAGTTTCCTGAGCCGGCCCTTCAGCCACACGCCGAAGGACAGGGAATGCCTGGAAAGGGCGATGTTCTTCGAATCCAACCGGTCGAGCCGCGACGGCATGATCGCCGTCGGCACGGTGGTGATGAACCGCTTGCGCTCCGGCAACCACGGCAGCACCATCTGTGACGTGGTGGGTGAACCCGGGCAGTTCGCGCCGGGCGTCATGACCAGGCCGATGAATTCGCGCGCAATGCCCGATGTCGAGGAAGCCGCCGACGCCGTGCTCAAGGGCGAGCGCAAGGCCAAGCTGAAGAACACCATGTATTTCCACACCGCCGGCCTGCATTTCCCCTACAAGAACATGCACTACACCATGGTCGCCGGCGGCAACGCCTTCTACGAAAAGCGCGGCCGCAACTGGCAGCCGTTGCCCGATGAGCCAATGGTTGCCTCGGTGGCGCCGCAAGTGGTGAAGCCCGCCGCGCCGGTGACGATGGTCGCCTCGGCCGAGCCGGTGAGCACGGCCAAAACGTCCCGCACCGCTCCGGCGCAACAGGTCTTTATGACCGCCTCGGTGGAGCCGACGCGTCCGGCCAAAGCCGCTGTTCGCACCGCTCCGTCGCAGCAGGTCTTTATGACTGCTGCTGCGGAACCGACACGTCAGCCCAAGACCAAGACCGCTCCGGTCCAAGAGACTTATGTGACCGCGGCTGCGGCGCCGACGGCAAAGTCGGCACGCGTGACCGTGAAGCAGACGGTGGTCGCCATGCAGGAACCGATGGAAGAACCGGATGCCGCCCGTTTTGGCGGAACCTTGAACACGAAGGTCATCAGTTCGGTTCAGGGGGAGCCGCAAGAGGCGGCGATGGGCTTCCAGTCGACGCCTGAGAACACCGACGCCATTGGCGCGATGATCGTCAGCCAGGGGCGGCCGCTCGAAGCCAACTGACCCGTATCGCCAAGCTTCGCATGGCAGCATGATGGATCGTGCTGGACGGGAACTGTTCCAAAGCGCTCTGAAAAATCCTAGATCAGGGCGATGTCCAAGCGAATCGCCGGTCCCGAGATCGAACGCCTGATCCAGCTGCTCGCCAAAGTGCCGGGGCTTGGCCCCCGTTCGGCCAGGCGCGCCGCCCTTCATCTGATCAAGAAGAAGGAACAGCTGCTGTCGCCGCTCGCCGCCGCCATGGGCGAGGCCGCCGACAAGGTGCGTATCTGCACGACCTGCGGCAATGTCGATACATCCGACCCCTGCATGATCTGCACCGACCCGCGCCGCGACGCTACCACCCTTATCGTCGTCGAGGACGTTTCCGATCTCTGGGCGCTGGAGCGGGCGGCGGCGATGAACGTACGCTATCATGTGCTCGGCGGCACGCTGTCGCCGCTCGACGGCATCGGCCCCGACCAGCTCAACATCCGCTCGCTGGTCGACCGCGTTGCCGGCGGCGAGGTCAAGGAGATCATCATCGCCGTCAACGCCACGGTCGAGGGCCAGACCACCGCGCACTACCTCACCGACCAGCTGTCCGGTTTCGACATCAAGGTGACAAGGCTGGCGCACGGCGTGCCGGTCGGCGGTGAGCTCGATTATCTTGACGAGGGCACGCTCGCCGCCGCGCTACGCTCGCGGACGGCGTTTTGACAAGATTGGCGGAGAGGGTGCGAATCATGGGTGTTGCGCGTCCTCTCAGGTTGGCTCTGCTTTCCTTTCTTGCAGTCATTCTCGCCGTCATCCTCATCGCCCCCGCCTCCGCCGCCAAGATCGACGACCAGTTCCGCACCTGGCTGCAGAACGACCTCTGGCCGGAGGCCAAGGCCAAAGGCATCTCCAAACAGACTTTCGATGCCGCCTTCGACGGCATAAAACCCAATTTGAAGCTGCCCGACCTTGTCCTGCCCGGCGAGAAGCCGAAGACGCCGCAGAAGCAGCATCAGGCCGAGTTCGGCTCGCCCGGCGCCTATTTCGCCGAGAAGACGGTTCGTGCGGTGACATCGGGCGGACGCGCGCGCGAAGCCACCAACGCCACGACGCTGGCCGCGATCGAAAAACGCTACGGCGTGCCTGGCGAAATCCTTCTGGCGATCTGGGGCCGGGAGACCGGTTTCGGCGCGGCGAAGATGCCTTACGATGCCTTCGAGGTTCTCGGCACCAAGGCGTTCATGTCGACCAAGAAGGATTTCTTCCGCACCGAGTTGCTTGCCGCGCTAGAAATCGTCCAACGCGGACTGGCGCCGGTCGGCGCGATGAAATCGTCCTGGGCCGGTGCGCTGGGCCAGCCGCAATTCATGCCGACCTCTTTCCTCAAGCATGCCGTGGATTTCGACGGCGATGGCCGTGTCGACATCTGGAACTCGACGCCCGACGTGCTCGCCTCGATCGCCAACTATCTCGTCCATTATGGCTGGGTGAGGGGACGCGGCTGGGGGTTCGAGGTGACCGTTCCCGAGAGCGTTTCCTGCTCGCTGGAAGGCCCCGATCAAGGCAAGAAGATATCTGAATGGGCGGCAATGGGCATCAAGCGCGTTGGCGGAAAGCCGTTTCCGGCGAGTGAGCTGAATGCGGAGGGCTTCCTACTGATGCCGGCCGGCCGCAGTGGTCCAGCTTTCATCGCCACGCCCAATTTCTACGTGCTGAAGGAATACAACACCAGCGACCTCTACGCGCTGTTCATCGGCCATGGTGCGGACCGCATTGCGCATGGCGACCAGACTTTTTCCGGCAACTGGGGACCGGTCGGCGATCTCCACCGTTCCGACATTGCCGGCTTGCAACGGACGCTGGAAGCCAAGGGCTATGATGTCGGCAGCGCCGACGGCCTGCCCGGCTTCAAGACCCGCCGCTCGATCGGCAAATGGCAGGTCAAGAACGGCCAGGCCGCGACCTGCTTTCCCGACGCCGGCCTGGTCGCCGCGCTGAAATAGCGCCGAAATTAGTAGATTTTTCCTTTTCCACGGCCTCGATTGGCCGGCCTGTTCGTCGACGTGCTGCCCGCCATTCTGGTCCAATGGGCCGTCGTATAAATGCTCGTTGCCGGCCACGAGGCCGCCGGATATGGTGTTGACCAACTGGACAAAAACCGCAACGGTAAGGGGTCGGAGGGCCGTCCTTAGGCCCCGAAAAGAGTTCTACAATCCTGAGCCGGGAACTCAGGTCAACAAACAACAAAACAGGGAACAATCACCATGATGATGGAAAAGTTTGCTCTACGCTCGCGCATCCTGCTTGCGGGTGCCGCCATGTCCGCGCTGCTTCTGGCCGGAGCGCCGGCGGGTGCGGTCACGCCCGCCGACACGCTGGTCGAAGGCTTCGCGATCGACGACATCATCTCCATGGATCCGGGCGAGGCGTTCGAGCTGTCGACCGCCGAAGTCACCGGCAACACCTATGATCTGCTTGTCCGCCTCGACCTCAGCGATACCTCCAAGGTCAAGCCGGATCTCGCCGCGAGCTGGACCGTTTCTGATGACGGCCTGACCTATACATTCAAGCTCAAGCCGGGCCTCAAATTCGCCTCGGGCAACCCGATCACCGCCGCCGATGTCGCCTATTCGTTCGAGCGCGCCGTCAAGCTGGACAAGAGCCCGGCCTTCATCATCGGTCAGTTCGGCATCAGCGGCGACAACGTCACCGAAAAGGCCAAGGCCGTCGACGACGCCACCTTCCAGTTTACCGTCGACAAGGCCTATGCGCCGAGCTTCGTGCTGAACTGCCTCTCGGCAACGGTCGCCTCGGTGGTCGACGCCAAACTGGTCAAGGAACACGTCGCGGCGGTGACGCCCAGCGCCGACTACAAATGGGACAATGATTTCGGTAACGCCTGGCTGAAGACCGGCTATGCCGGTTCCGGCGCCTACAAGCTGCGCGAATGGCGTGCCAACGAGGCCGTGGTCATGGAGCGCAACGACAATTACTACGGCGAGAAGGCCAAGCTCGCCCGCGTCATCTACCGCAACATGAAGGAAAGCTCGGCGCAGCGCCTGGCGCTCGAAGCCGGCGACATCGACGTTGCCCGCAACCTCGAGCCGAACGATCTCGACGCCATTGCCAAGAACGCGGATCTTACCACCACCAGCGCGCCGAAGGGCACGGTCTATTACATCAGCCTCAACCAGAAGAATCCGAACCTGGCCAAGCCCGAGGTACGCCAGGCCTTCAAATACCTGGTCGACTACGATGCGCTGAGCACGACCATCCTCAAGGGCATCGGCGAGATCCACCAGTCCTTCCTGCCCAAGGGCGACCTCGGCGCCGTGGATGACAATCCGTTCAAACTGGATGTCGCCAAGGCCAAGGAATTGCTGGCCAAGGCCGGCCTGCCCGACGGCTTCAGCGTCACCATGGACGTGCGAACGGGACAGCCGACGACAGGCATGGCGGAATCGATCCAGCAGACGCTGGGACAGGCCGGCATCAAGTTGGAGATCATTCCTGGCGACGGCAAGCAGACGCTGACCAAATACCGCGCCCGCAATCACGACATCTATATCGGCAATTGGGGCCAGGACTATTTCGATCCCAACTCCAATGCCCAGACCTTTGCCTCGAACCCCGACAATTCGGATGCCGGCAAGTCGCACACGCTCGCTTGGCGCAACAGCTGGGACATTCCGGACCTGACCAAGGAAACGGAAGCGGCCCTGCTGGAGAAGGATTCTGGCAAACGTGCCGACATGTACAAGGATCTGCAGAAGAAGATCCTCGACACCAGCCCCTTCGTCATCATTCACCAGCAACTGGAAGTGGTTGGTCTGCGCAAGAACCTCAAGGGCCTCGTGCTCGGCCCGAGCTTCGACACCAATTTCGTCGGGTCGGTCTCGAAGGAGTAACGCCTACGGACGCGCCGCATGAGCGCGATTGAAAACGAGAGCGGGCGCGGTAGCGCCCGCGCCGTCGCCCTTGCATCGGCGATCGGCCGCTTCCTGGTCATCGCGGTCACGACCTATCTTGGTCTGCTCGCGGTCACCTTCTTCATTGGCCGGGTCATCCCGATCGATCCGGTGCTGGCCGTGCTCGGTGATCGTGCGCCTCTCAATGTCGTCGAACGCACGCGCCGCGAGATGGGGCTCGACCTGCCGCTGGTCGAGCAGTTCTACATCTATGTGAAGAATGCCCTGAGCGGCGATTTCGGCACGTCGGTGCTGACCACCAATCCGGTCATGACCGACATCCGCCGCGCGCTTCCGGCAACGACGGAACTGGCGACGCTGGGGACACTGATCGGCGCGCTGTTTGGCGTACCGCTTGGCGTGCTGGCCGCAGTCAAGCGCGGCAGCCTCATCGACCAGGTCGTGCGTGTCATCGGCCTGATCGGCTATTCCGTGCCGATCTTCTGGCTCGGCCTGCTCGGGCTCGTGCTGTTCTACGCGAAGCTGCAATGGGTGGCCTTCCCGGCACGGCTCGACGTCGTCTACGAATACACCTTCACGCCGATCACCGGCTTCTATCTTCTCGATTCGGCGATGCAGGGTCAGTGGGATGTCTTCTACGACGCCTTCCGGCACATCATCCTGCCGGCCTCGCTGCTCGGCTATTTTTCGCTCGCCTATATTAGCCGCATGACGCGCTCGTTCATGCTCAACGAACTGACGCAGGAATACATCGTCGCGGCGCGCGCCAAGGGTTTGTCGGAAGCCCGCATCATCTGGGGCCACGCGCTGCGCAACGCTGCCGTGCCGATGGTCACGGTGATCGCGCTTTCCTATGCCGGGCTGCTCGAAGGTTCGGTGCTGACGGAGACCGTTTTCTCCTGGCCGGGCATCGGCCTCTATATCACCAATTCGCTGCAGAACGCCGACATGAATGCCGTGCTCGGCGGCACCATCGTCATCGGCTCGGTGTTCATCGGCATCAATCTCCTGTCCGACCTGCTTTACCGTGTGCTCGATCCGAGGACGAAATCCGCATGAGCGCCGAGGCGATCCAGAGCCGTCGCGACTGGCTGCTCAGCGAGCGGCCGGCCTCGCGCATGCAGGCAAGGCTCGGCCGCGCCTATGTCGCGTGGCGGCGTTTTTCCGCCAATCGGCTGGCCTTTGTCGGCCTGCTGATCATCATTGCCCTGCTGGTCTTCGCAGCCCTCGCCGGCGTGCTGGCGCCTTACTCGCCGACATTCGGCGATCTCAAGAATTCGCGGCTGCTGGCGCCGAGCGCCGAACACTGGTTCGGCACCGACGACCTCGGCCGCGATATACTGTCGCGCATTCTCTACGGCTCGCGCTGGACGCTCTATGTCGTCATTCTGGTCGCCATCATCGCCGCCCCCATCGGCCTTCTGGTCGGCACCGTCGCCGGCTATGCCGGCGGCTGGACCGACGCGATCCTGATGCGCATCACCGACATCTTCCTCGCCTTCCCCAAGCTGATCCTGGCGCTGGCGTTCGTCGCAGCGCTGGGGCCGGGCATCGAGAATGCGGTGCTGGCCATCGCCATCACCTCCTGGCCGCCTTACGCGCGAATTGCCCGGGCGGAAACGCTGACGGTACGCAATTCCGATTATATCAAGGCCGTGCAATTGATGGGCGCCTCGCCCTTCCGCATCGTGCTGCGCCACATCATGCCGCTCTGCATCTCCTCGCTGATCGTCAGGGTGACGCTCGACATGGCCGGCATCATCCTGACCGCCGCCGGCCTCGGCTTCCTCGGCCTCGGCGCGCAGCCGCCGCTGCCGGAATGGGGCACCATGATCGCGTCGGGCCGCCGCTTCGTCCTCGACCAGTGGTGGGTGGCCGGCGCGCCGGGCTTCGCTATCCTCATCGTCAGCCTCGGCTTCAACCTGCTTGGCGACGGCCTGCGCGACGCGCTCGATCCCCGGAGTGGTGACCAATGAGCGGCGACCAATGAGCACGGAGACGAAGACACTTCTCGACGTCGACGATCTGCGCGTCACCTTCCCGACCCGCACCGGGCTGATCGAGGCGGTGCGCGGCGTATCCTTCTCGCTTGGCCGCGAACGCCTCGGCATCGTTGGCGAGTCCGGCTCGGGCAAGTCGCAGACCGGCCGCGCCATCATGGGCCTGACGCCGCCGCAGGCCAGGATATCGGCCAACAAATTGGCCTTCGATGGCATCGACCTGCTCGGCATCTCGCCACGCGAACGCCGGGCGCTGCGGGGCAACCGCATCGCCATGATCTTGCAGGATCCGAAATATTCGCTCGACCCGGTGATGAGCATCGGCCGCCAGATCGTCGAAACACTGCGCACGCATGAGAAAGTCTCCAAGGCAGAGGCGCGCGAGCGCGCGCTGGCCATGCTGGAAGCCGTGCAGATCCGCGATCCCAAGCGTGTTTACGACCTGCATCCGCACGAAGTCTCGGGCGGCATGGGCCAGCGAGCGATGATCGCCATGATGCTGATCGCCGGGCCGGAGATGATGATCGCCGACGAGCCGACTTCGGCGCTCGACGTCACGGTGCAACTCGACGTGCTCGGCATCCTCGATAAATTGGTCAGCGATCGTGGCATGGGGCTGATTTTCATTTCGCATGATCTGCGTCTGGTCTCGTCCTTCTGCGATCGCGTCATCGTCATGTATGCCGGCAAGGTGGTCGAGCAGCTCAAGGCCTCCGAACTCGGCCAGGCCCAGCATCCCTACACGCGCGGCCTGCTCAACTGCATGCCCAGGATCGGCTTCGAACGCCACCCACTGCCGGTGCTCGACCGCAAGCCGGAGTGGGCGGCATGACAGCTGCGATCACCGTTGACGGGCTGGAAGTGATCTTTGACCGGTTTCGCGCGCTGAAAGGCGTCAGCCTCGAAGTCAGGTCAGGTCAATCCTTCGGCTTGGTCGGCGAATCCGGTTCCGGCAAATCGACGCTGCTCAGGGCGATCGCCGGGCTGGCGCCAGTCGCATCGGGCAGCATCACCGTCAACGGCAAGAAGCTTGGCGCGCGCCGCGACAAGACCTTTTACCGCGAGGTGCAGATGGTCTTCCAGGACCCGTATGGCTCGCTGCATCCGCGCCAGACGGTCGACCGTCTGCTGCAGGAGCCGCTGGCCATCCATGGCTTTGCCGACGGCGAAAAGCGCATCCAGCAGGCGCTCGACGAGGTTGGCCTCGGCAACGGTTTCCGTTTCCGCTACTCGCACCAATTGTCGGGTGGCCAGCGCCAGCGCGTCGCCATTGCCCGCGCGTTGATCCTCGAACCCTCGATCCTGCTGCTCGACGAGCCGACCTCGGCGCTCGATGCCTCGGTGCAGGCGGAAGTGCTCAACCTGCTGGAAGAAGTCCGCCGGCGGCGCAAGCTGACCTTCCTGATGGTCAGCCACGACCTCGCCATCGTCACCCATATGTGCGAACGGCTGATGGTGATGCAGGGCGGCGAGGCGGTTGAGAATCTCACGGCGGCCCAACTTGTCGCGCACCGCGTGACGGAGGATTACACGCGCAATCTGCTCAGGGCGAGCGAGGGGTTTGTGAGGACAGCCTGAGTTCGTTTCTTGCTCTGTGCAGAACAGTCGTCTTGGGGAATTCCCATGGAGAAATGGAAGTTTGCGGACCCACCCAATGTCGCGGTGTTTCTGGATAGGGGCATCATAACTCGCGGCGATTGGATTGCATACGTGTCGCATGACGATGACGACGGCAGTTGGCAATTCCACAACAGCGAAACTGGACCTGTTGACGAAGGCGACATAATGATCGTCAGCTTGCAAAACGTTGTGCAGCGAGATGAAAGCATCCTGGCGTTGGGCGATTTGCCGGAAGGCTGGCACGCCTGGCGCACTTCAAGATCGTCGCCGTGGCAGCGCGCCAGGTCGCGCCCTGTACCCTCCAACGACAACGAATGACCCGTCAAAACCTTAAGCTGGATCTTGCACTGGCTCGCCATTCTCCGGAACGGGCGGTTCTTTTCTGCCCTTCGGCTCCTTGATTCTGAACCACGTCACATAAAGCGCCGGCAGGAACAAAAGCGTAATCGCGGTGCCGGCGATGATGCCGCCCATCATGGCGTAGGCCATCGGGCCCCAGAACACTTCGCGTGCGATCGGGATCAGCGCGAGGCTGGCGGCGGCCGCCGTCAGCGCGATCGGCCGCATGCGGTGTTCCGTCGCTTCGATGACCGCCGCCCAGCGATCCTTGCCTTCTTTGACGAGATCCTCGATCTGTACGATGAGGATGACCGAGTTGCGGATCAGGATGCCGATCAGCGCCAGCACGCCGAGGATGGCGACGAAGCCGAGCGGCGCGCCGCTCGGCACCAGTGCCGCCACCACGCCGATCAGCCCGAGCGGCGCCACCGCCACGACCAGGAACAGGCGCTGGAAGCTTTGCAACTGGATCATCAGGATGGTCGCCATGACGAACAGCATCAACGGCACCACGGCCGCGATCGGCCCCTGGCTTTTGGCGCTTTCCTCGACCGAGCCGGCGGTCTCGACCGAATAGCCCGGCGGCAGTTTGGCGATGAAGGCATCGACCGATGGCTTCAACTCGTTGACCACGGTCGCGGGCAGCACGTCACCGACCAGCCCGGCGCGCACGGTGATCGTCGGAATGCGGTCACGCCGCCACACCGTCGGCTGTTCGAGCTCGTAGCGGAAGTTGGCGACCGCCGCGAGCGGGATGGCCTCGCCGGTGCTGGTCGGCAGCTGCATGTTCTGCAGCGTCCCGATCGAGCCGCGCTCGGCGTCGCGTGAGCGCGCCACGACATTGATCAGATAGGTGGCGTCGCGCACCTGGGTGATGGTGGCGCCGCCGACCGTGCTGTTCAGCGCGCTGGCGATATCGGAGGAGGTGATGCCGAGCTGGCGCGCCTTGTCCTGCAGCACGTCGACCCTCAACACGCGTTGCGGCTCGTTCCAGTCGAAGGTCGGTGCCGCCAGCTTCGGATTGGCCGAGATCAGGCCGGCGAATTGCTGCGCCAGGCCGCGCACGGTCTGGATGTCGGGGCCGCCGACGCGGTACTGCACCGGACGGCCGACCGGCGGCCCGAGCTCGAGCAATTTGACGAAGGCGTCGGTGCCGACAAATTCCTCGCGCAAGAGCTTCTCCAGCGCCGACTTGACCCGGTTGCGCGCCTCGAGGCTCTTGGTGACGATCACGGTCTGGCCGAAATAGGGGTTGGCCGGCTGCACGTCATAGGCCAGCACGAAGCGCACCGCGCCCTGGCCGATATAGGACGAGAAATGGTCGATGTCGGGATTGCCGACCAGCGCCCGCTGCTCGAAGCGCTCCATCTGGTCGCGCGTCTCGGCGATCGAGGAATTCTGCGGCAGGTTCCAGTCGACGATCAGCTCCGGCCGGTCCGACGGCGGGAAGAACTGCTGCTGGACGAGGCCGAAGCCGGCGATCGAGGCAGCGAACAGAAGCACCGTGACGACGATGGTCAGCCAATGGCGGCGCACGGAGAAGACAAGCACGCTCCGGAACAGCGAGGTGAAGCGTCCCGGCTGGTCGTGGTGCTTCGCCTTCATTGTCGCCGGCAGGATGGTGACGCCGAGCAGTGGCGCGAACAGCACCGCCACGATCCATGACACCAAAAGCGACACGGCGATGACGACGAACAGCGTGAAGGTGTATTCGCCGGCGGCACTCGAGTTGAGGCCGATCGGGATGAAGCCGGCGACCGTCACCAGCGTGCCGGTCAGCATCGGGAAGGCGGTGGACGTGTAGACATAGGTTGCCGCCTTGCGCAGATTGTCGCCAACCTCCAGCCGCGCCACCATCATCTCGACCGCGATCATGGCGTCATCGACCAAAAGGCCGAGCGCGATGATCAGCGCGCCGAGTGAAATGCGCTGCAGCGAGATGCCGAGATAGGCCATGACGGTGAAGGTGATGGCCAGCACCAGCGGGATCGACAGCGCCACGACGAAGCCGGCGCGCATGCCGAGGCTGATGAACGACACCGCGAGCACGATGGCCACGGCCTCGAACAGCGCCCGCGTGAAGCCCGAGACGGCCTCCTCGACGATAACCGGCTGGTCGGCGACCAGATGCACGCCAACGCCGACCGGCAGGTCGGCCAGCACCTTGCTCATCTCCTCATGCAGCGCCTCGCCAAACTGCAGCAGATTGGCGTTGGGCTTCATGCCGATGGCAAGCCCGATCGCGTCCTGGCCATTGAAACGGAACAACGCGCTAGGCGGATCGGCATAGCCGCGTGTGATCGTCGCCACGTCGCTCAGCCGGAAGAAGCGGTCGTTGACGCGCAGGTTGATGGCACGCAGGCTGTCCTCGGAGGTGAACTGGCCGCCGACGCGCACGCTGATACGCTCAGGCCCGGACTGGATGACACCGGACGGCGTGATCGCGTTCTGCGCCTGCAGGCTTGCCACGATCGCTTGCTGGTTGAGGCCGAGCGCCGCGATCTGGCGGGTCGAGAATTCGAGATAGATGGCCTCGTCCTGCGCGCCGACCAGGTCGACCTTGCCGGCATTCGGCACGGTCAGGATCTTGGTGCGGACATCCTCGACATAGTCGCGCAATTGGCGCGGCGTCAGCCCGTCCGAGGTGAAGGCGTAGATGTTGCCGTAGACGTCGCCGAAGCGGTCGTTGAAGAACGGCCCCTGCACGCCTTGCGGAAACTGCGCCTTGATGTCGTTGACCATGTTGCGCACCTGAATCCAGTTCGGCACGACATCGCGCGCCTTGGTGGTGTCCTTCAGGTTGACGAAGATGACGGTCTGCCCAGCGGTGGTGACGGACTTGGTATAGTCGAGGCTGTCGAGCTCCTCGAGCTTCTTCTCGATGCGATCGGTGACCTGTTGCAATGTCTCCTTGACCGACGCGCCCGGCCAGTTGGCCTGGATGATCATCGTCTTGATGGTGAAGTTGGGGTCTTCCTCACGACCGAGATTGAGATAGGAGAAGATGCCGGCCACCACGAAGACCAGCATGAAATACCAGACCATGGAGCGGTGGCTGAGCGCCCAGTCGGACAGATTGAAGCCCTTCATCAGACGCCGCCCTCCGGCACTTTGACTTTCTGGCCTTCGCTCAGGCTGTGGACGCCTGCGGTGACCACGCGCATGCCGGCTTCAAGCCCTTCGGCGACCGTGAAGGTTTCGCCATTCTTCGAGGCGACCTTGATGTCGCGTGCGCTCACGCTCGATGTCTGCGGATCGACGATCCACACCTTGTCGGAACCGTTCTTTTCCAGCAGCGCCGAGATGGGCAGTTCGATCGTCGGCACCACCTTGGCCATGCGGGTCGCCGTCACCGTTGAGCCGAGCCGGAAGGCCTGCGGCGGGTCGGTGAGCGCGAGCTTGACGCGCCGGGTGCGGGTCGAGCCCTCGGCCTGCGGCGCGATCTCGCGCAGTTTGGCCTCAGTCTCGATCGTCGGCAGCGATTGCAGGATGACCTGGAACGGCGTGCCGGCGGTGAGGTCGCCGATCAACTGATCGGGAATATCGACCACCGCTTCACGCAGATCCGACCGCGCGACGGTGACGACCGTCTGGCCGGCCGAGACCGTCTGTCCGACCTCGGCGCCGACTGCGGTGACGACGCCGTCGAAATCCGAAAACAGCCTGGCATAGCCAAGCTGTTCCTGCGATTTCGCCAACGCGGCCTTGGCCCGTTCGACGTTGGCATCCGCTGCTTTGCGTGCCTGCTGCGCGGCATCGAAGACGGCCTGCGTGGTATTGGCCGAGGCGAGCAGCTGGCGCTGACGCTCCTCGCTGGCGGCGGCGTTGGCGAATTGTGCCTCGGCATTGGAGAGCTCGGCCGTGGCCGCTTGCACCGCCAACTCCAGCGCGGTCGGGTCGAGCGCGGCGATCGTCGTGCCCTTGCTGACTATGTCGCCGACCTTGACGTCGCGCGAGACGACCCGGCCGAGCAGGCGGAAGGCAAGGTCGGCGCTGATCTGCGGCTCGATCGAGCCGGCAAAGCCGTAGGTCTGGGTGGTGCGCGGCTCGACCACGACCGACAGCACCGGCCGGATGATTTCCGGCGGCTTTTCATCCGATTTCGAACAGGCGGCGAGCGTGCCAAGCGCGAACAGGCCAAGCAGGATCCGTGGCGGCCGGTTCATTGGCCCGCTCCCAATATCTCGACAGTCTGGCCGGGATTGAGCAACTGCCCGCCTGCGGTCACGACGCTTTGGCCTTCGTTCAGCCCGCCGGCGATGACGACCGTGCCCGAATCGTAGGCCAGCACCTCGACCGGCGTCGTTGTCACCGCCTTGGTCGAGGGATCGACGATCCAGACCGCCGGTTTGCCGGCGCTGGAGGTCAGCGCCTGCCAGGGCAACAGGATCGCCTTCGTCGGCTTGGCGCTGACCGAGCCGATGACGGCCGCCCCCAGCGGCATGCCGGCGGGCGTGTCGGCAATGCCGATCTTGACCCGGATCGAACCGGAAGCCTGGTCGACCGCCGGCGAGATTTCGCGCACCTTGCCTGTCGCCCGGACCTGCGGGTCGGACAACAGCGTGATCGTCACCGCCGGCGAGGGCGGCGCCCTGGCGACCAGCGTCTCCTGCACGTTGAACACCGCGTCGCGGTCACCGTCCTCGGCGATGGTGAAGACGGTTTGCGCCGCTTGCACCACCTGGCCGGTTTCGACCTGGCGGGCGGTGATGACGCCGGGCGCGCCGGCCTTGAGCTCGGTGAAGGACAGGTTTTGCTGGGCGTTGGCGAATGCGCTCTGCGCGGCATCGACGCTGCCTTGCGCCACTTTCAGCGCCTGGTCGGCGGCGTCATAGTCGCGCCTTGTGGTGAAACCCTGGGCAAGCAGCGTCTTCTGTCGCTCGAAGGCGGCGGCGGACTGGGTCAGCTGCGCCTGTGCCGCGTCAAGATCGGCCTGTGCCGAGCGCAGATCGGATTGTTGTTCCTGCGGATCGATGCGGGCAAGCACGGCACCCTTGTCGACGTGCTGGCCGACATCGACAAGCCGCTCGGCGACGCGGCCGCCGACCCGGAACGACAGATTGTTCAGCGTGCGCGCGGCGATCACCCCGGTCAGCGAGGTCCTCGGTGCATAGTCGGCCATGGACACCGTTTCGGTGCGCACCATGACCGGCAGTTTCTTGTCCGCCGCTTCCTGCTTCTGGCAACCGGCCAACAGCAAGACGGCTGCGCAGGCGCACGCGGAGGCGATTGGAAAAGACGAAAGGCTGGAGGTTTTGACGGATGGCGGCGAGACGGACGATGTCGCGTTCCTGCTCATGGGCTCCCCCAGCCGCTGGTCGCTCGCTGACAGCGATGCCTTGCGGATGTCAGGAGGATAATCGATCTCCGCAAAAAGGAAACCGGTCTCGTACGCGTATCGGACGACTGGTTAAGGAGGCACCGAGATCAGGCCCAATCGCCAACCGGTGGTGCCGACTTGAGGAAAACGTGAAATAAGGTCAGAAGACATCTGATCAACGAGAACGGGCGCCGGCCCGATGAGGGATATCATGAAGAATTCAGCCATTTCCGAACGCAAGAACCAGTCGATCTCGCGCGGCGTCGGCATGACCACGCAAATCTATGCCGACCGTGCCGAAAATTCGGAAATCTGGGATGTCGAAGGCCGTCGCTACATCGACTTTTCCTCGGGCATCGCCGTCGTCAACACCGGCCACCGCCATCCCAGGGTCATCGAGGCGGTCAAGGCGCAGCTCGACCGTTTCACCCACACCTGCCACCAGGTCGTGCCCTATGAGAGCTATGTCAGGCTGGCCGAACGCCTGAACGCCATGCTGCCCGGCAAGTTCGACAAGAAGACGATCTTCGTCACCACCGGCGCCGAGGCCGTCGAGAACGCCATCAAGATCGCCCGCAACGCCACCGGCCGCCAAGCCGTCATTGCCTTCGCCGGCGGCTTCCATGGCCGCACCTTCATGGGCATGGCGCTGACCGGCAAGGTCGTGCCCTACAAGGTTGGCTTCGGCGCCATGCCGGGCGACGTCTACCACGCACCGTTCCCGGTGCCGCTGCACGGCGTTTCGGTCGCCGATTCGCTGGCCGCGCTCGACCGGCTGTTCAAGGCCGATGTCGATCCGGCCCGCGTCGCCGCCATCATCGTCGAGCCGGTTCAGGGCGAGGGCGGCTTCTACGAGGCGCCGCGCGAATTCCTGACCGCGCTGCGCAAGCTCTGCGACCAGCACGGCATGCTGCTCATCGCCGACGAAGTGCAGACCGGCTTTGCCCGCACCGGCAAGATGTTCGCGATGGACCATCATGAGGTCGCGGCCGACATCACCACCATGGCCAAGAGCCTGGCCGGCGGCTTCCCGCTGTCGGCCGTGACTGGCCGCGCCGAGATCATGGATGCGCCCGGCCCAGGCGGCCTCGGCGGCACCTATGGCGGCAGCCCGATCGGCGTTGCCGCGGCACACGCCGTGCTTGACGTGATCGAGGACGAAAAACTGTGCGACCGCGCCAACACGCTGGGTGCGCGGCTGAAGCAGCGCCTGCAGTCGATCCGTGACGACGTGCCCGAGATCGTCGACATAAGGGGCCTCGGCTTCATGAACGCGGTCGAGTTCAACGACGTCAAGAAGGGCCTGCCGTCGGCCGAGATCGCCAACGCCGTCCGGCTGAAGGCGCTGGACAAGGGCCTGATCCTGCTGACCTGCGGCGTCTACGGCAACGTCATCCGCTTCCTGGCGCCGATCACCATCCAGGACGAGGTGATGAACGAGGCACTCGACATCCTGGAAAGCTCGATCCGCGAAGTCTGCGCTGCCTGAACCTCTTTACCTCCCCTCGTGGGGAGGTCGGACCGCAGGGTCCGGGTGGGGGCTTGGCGCCGACCCCACCCCGCTGCTTCGCAGCGACGCTCCCCACAAGGGGGAGGGTAAGGGTGTCTATCCCGCAGCCCTTGCAGGCTCCTCCTGCTGAAAAGCAGCCAGCGCCGCTTTCAAGCCTTCAGGACCCATGGCCACGGTTTCCGGCGTCGGCGAGAAGCCGGCGCCCAGCATCTTGCGGCCAAGCATGTGGTCGCCGGGGCGGTTGACGGATTCGATGCCGAGCAGCCGGTCGCCGGCATAATGGTAGATGGAAAACTTGTTGTCGGGCAGGTCGCCCAGCACGACATGGCTGTCGCCGCCGGCGGTCAGCCCGACCATCTGCAGCTTCATGTCGCCAATGTCGGACCAGAACCATGGCACCGCCGAATAGGCGTCCGCGTGACCGGTAATCGTGCGCGCCGCAAGGCGGGCCTGGTCGGTGGCGTTCTGCACCGATTCCAGCCGCACGTCGCCGCCGGTGAACCAGTGCCGGTAAGAGGCGGCGTCGCCGATCGCCAGGATTTCCGGCACCGAGCTGCGCATATGGTGGTCGACGCGGATGCCATTGGCGATGGTGAGGCCGGCGTCCTGCGCCAGTTCGACATTGGGCACGGCGCCGATGCCGACAATGACCATGCGCGCCGGCAGCCTTTCGCCCGACGAGGTGATCGCGGCGACGACATGGCCGTTTTCGCCTTCGAGCCTTGAAATCGAGGTTCCGGTGAGGATGCGCACGCCTGTCGCTTCCAGCCTTTGCCGGACATGGCTCGCCACCACGGGTGCCACGGCGCGGCCGAGCAGCCTGTCGACCGCTTCCACCACTGTTACCGTGCGGCCGCCCGCCCGCAGCGTCGCGGCGATCTCCAGTCCGATAAAGCCGCCGCCGAGGATGACGACATCTTCGCTCTGCGCGCTCAAGTCACGGATCAACCGTGCATCGGCCAGCGAACGCAACGACAAAACGCCGGACAGGTCGGAGCCCGGCAGCGGCAAGGTGCGCGGGCGCGATCCGGTCGCCAGGATCAGATGGTCGAAGGCAAGCGCGCCGCCGCCTGATATCTCCAGGGAGCGTCCGCCGGCATCGATACGGTCGATCCGCATGCCCGGCCGGTAGTCGATGGTGTTGCCGGTATAAAAGGCCTCGCCACGCAAGGGTTGCGGTTTGGCCTCGGCGTCCTTGATGAAGGTCTTCGACAGCGGCGGCTTGTGGTAGGGCAGTTCGTTCTCGTCGCCGATAAGGATCACCGGTCCGTCATAGCCGTCCTCGCGCAGACTGGCGGCCGCTTGCACGCCCGCATGACCCGCACCGACAATGACCACGCCGTTCTTCATCGCATTCCAATCCTGATTCGATCCTAGGATGTCTCGCCAGGTGGCAATTGTCTGGCGCCGCCGCAAGACGGCGTTTGCGGGTCGCACCCGGAATGGTGGCTGTCAATCGTACAGTTCCGCAGCGAGACCGGTGCAGGATTGCGTAAAGTTGAGCTTTGTAGTTTAGAATAATTCTAAACTATTGTTTCGATTGGCTTTTCCTGTCGATTTTCATTGACTTCCACCGACGTCGAAGCTTTATGGAAGCCTGCGCGTTGGCGCATCCCTTTGATGTTTGGGCCTTGAACCCGTTCGATTGGAGGCATTTTGGTGTCTTTCTTCCGCGAACCGCGCGATGACGCGGCAAGTTTTGCGCCTTTTGGCATCGAAATGGCCTGGCGCCGGCCGCCGCGCGCGGCGTTTATGGAATTTCGGAGAAACTGGAGAGCGATAATGACAGCACGATACGGCGGCAGGTTTGCGGCGATTGGTGCCACGGCGCTGCTGACGGCGGCGGTGTTTGTGTTGCCTGCCAAGGCGGAGACCGACGCAAAGGCCGTTATCAAGACCTATGCCGACATCGGGCTCGCCAAATACGAGGATTCGCTGACCACGGCGCAGGCACTCGACAAGGCGGTCGACGCGCTGCTGGCCAACCCGTCGGCGGACACGCTCAACGCCGCCCGCGACGCCTGGAAGGCCGCGCGCGTGCCCTATCAGCAGACCGAAGTCTATCGCTTCGGCAACAAGGTCGTCGACGATTGGGAAGGCGAGGTGAATTCCTGGCCGCTGGATGAAGGCCTGATCGACTATGTCGCCAAGAGTTATGGCACGGAATCGGACACGAATTCGCTCTATACGGCCAATGTGATCGCCAACAAGGAGATCGAGATCAACGGCAAGAAGGTCGATGCCTCGAAGCTTTCGCCGGAATTCCTCTCCGGCACGTTGCAGCAAGCTGGCGGGGTCGAAGCCAATGTCGCCACCGGCTATCACGCCATCGAATTCCTGCTCTGGGGCCAGGACCTGCACGGCACCGGCCCGGGCGCCGGTGAGCGCCCTTACACCGACTACGACCTTAAGAACTGCACCGGCGGCAATTGCGACCGCCGTGCCGAATATCTGAAATCCGCCACCACCCTTCTGGTTTCGGACCTGCAGGAGATGGTCAACGACTGGAAGGAAGACGGCGCCGCACGCAAGAACCTCGTCGATGGCGAGCCGAATACGGCGATCTCGGTCATCTTCACCGGCATGGGCTCGCTGTCCTATGGCGAACTGGCCGGCGAGCGCATGAAACTCGGCTTGCTGCTGCATGATCCGGAGGAGGAGCAGGACTGCTTCTCCGACAACACCTACAATTCGCATCTCTATGACGCGATCGGCATCCGCGCTGCCTATCATGCCAACTATGTCAGGCTCGATGGCACCGTCGTTTCAGGCCCCTCGGTGGCCGATATGGTCAAGGCGGCCGATCCGGCGATCGACAAGGAACTGTCTGATAAACTCGATGTCACCGTCGCCAAGATGGAGGCGATCAAGGCGCGGGCACTGGCCGGCGAGGCCTATGACCAGCAGATCGCCGAAGGCAACACGGCTGGCAATGCCACTGTGCAGGCGGCGATCGACGCGCTGATCGACCAGACCAAGTCGATCGAACGTGCCGTCGGTTCGCTGAAACTCAACGCCATCGCCTTCGAGGGATCCGACAGCCTCGACGCACCTGACAAGGTGTTCAAGTAAGACCTGGAACCTGATCTGGAGCCGGGCGACCGGCTTCGGAATGGGCTTCGGGACCAGAACAAGCCACACGGCGCGGGAGGCGCCGTCAGCCATCCGAGCACTGTAAATGCTGATCTGCCATTGCAACATCATCACGGAGAAGGAGATCGAGCAGACGATCATCGGGCTGCTGGACCAGGACCCCTGGCAACTCATCGTGCCGGCCAAGGTCTATCACTCGATGCAGAAGCGTGGCCGCTGTTGCGGCTGCTTCCCAAATGTGGTCGAAACGATCATTCGGGTCACCGAAAATTACCACGCCCGCTCGGAGGCGAGCGGCGTGGATATCGTTTCACATCTGGATCGCGTCAGAGGCCTGCGCGTCCAATACGGGAGCAGAACCCATGAAAGGCGAAATTCAGATCATCGAGCGGCTTAACGAGGCTCTTTTCCTGGAGCTTGGAGCCGTCAATCAATATTGGGTGCATTTCCGTCTGCTCGAGGATTGGGGGTACACCAAGCTGGCCAAGAAGGAGCGGGCTGAATCGATCGAGGAGATGCATCACGCCGACAAGCTCATCGCCCGCATCATCTTCCTTGAAGGCCATCCGAACCTGCAGTCCGTGGCGCCGCTGCGCATCGGCCAGAACGTCAAGGAAGTGCTCGAATCCGACCTTGCCGGCGAATATGACGCACGCACTGCCTACAAGCGTTCGCGCGAGATCTGCCACGAGATTGGTGATTACGTGACGATGAAGCTGTTCGAGGATCTGCTGGCTGACGAGGAAGGTCACATCGACTTCCTCGAGACGCAGCTCGACCTGCTCGCCTCGATCGGCGAGGAGAAGTACGGCCAGCTCAACGCCGACGCCGCCAACGAGGCGGAGTAAAGGCATGCGGGAATGCGGCGCCTGCTAGAATTCTTGCGCCGCTCGCGGCGGGCCGCCGGCTCGCCGCTTCTCCTGAAAAGACCAGCCGGACTGGCTCGTCGCACCGTTCTGGTGTTGGCGCTGACATCGTCGGCGATTGCCGGCGAGCTTCAGCCAGCCGGGCTCGCCACCACGCGTAGCGACCTCGATCCAAAAGATCAGGCGCGTGTCATCGCCGTCACCAGGCCGACCACGGATTTCTCCAAACCCGAGCCGTTCGAGCTGATGCAAGGCGGCGCCGGCACGTCTGAGAAAGACGTCAGCCGCGACGCCTTCTCGCAATCCTCGGCCAACCTCACCTTCGAGGAAGAGGGCACTTTCAAGCTCGGCAACGCTTTGTTTCGCAAGAACTGGGTGTCGTCGCCATCCTCGACACAAGCGTCCGACGGGCTTGGTCCGCTGTTCAATGAACGCGCTTGCCAGAACTGCCACCTGAAGGACGGCCGCGGTCGTCCGCCACAAGGCGATACCGGCACCACCTCGATGTTCCTGCGGCTGGCGCGCGACGCCAGCAGCGCCGACGAAAAAGCAGCCATTGCCAGCCACCAGATGCTCAATTTTCCCGATCCGGTCTATGGCACGCAGTTGCAGGAACTGGCGGTGCCTGGCCTGCGCGGCGAAGGCCGCATGCATGTCGCCTATCAGGAACGTAAGGTGGAGCTGACGGACGGCACGGTGGTTTTCCTGCGCAAGCCAGGCTATTCCGTCACCGATCTCGCCCATGGGCCGCTTGATCCGCGCACCACGCTGTCGCCGCGTCTGACGCCGCCGATGATCGGCCTTGGCCTGATAGAGCAGATCGCGCCGGCCGATATTTTGGCTCATGCCGATCCGGACGATTTGGACGGTGACGGCATTTCCGGCAGGCCCAACACTGTGCGCGACGGCCAGACCGGTGAGCTGACGCTTGGGCGTTTCGGCTGGAAGGCGCAGACCGCGACGATCCGTCAGCAGGCGGCGGATGCCTTTGCCGGCGACATCGGCATCTCGACGCCGGAAGAGCCAAAACATTGGGGCGATTGCACCGCGGCGCAAGCAAAATGCCTCGCCATGCCGAATGGCGTGCAGGCGCGTCTTGGTTCGGTCGAGGCACCGCCGCCGGTGATGGATCTCGTCACCTTCTATTCGCAGAATCTTGCCGTGCCGGCGCGCCGCGATCTCGCTGCACCTGATGTGCTCGCCGGCAAGAAACTCTTCTATGAGATCGGCTGCGTTTCCTGCCACACGCCGAAATTCGTCACCCGCCGCGATGCGCCCAACAAGGCGCAAGCCTTCCAACTGATCTGGCCCTATTCCGACTTCCTGCTGCACGACATGGGTCCCGACCTGGCCGACGGCCAGGCGGTGGGCGATGCGACGGGCAGCGAATGGCGCACCCCGCCACTGTGGGGCATCGGCCTCACCGAGACCGTGAACGGCAATTCCTTCTTTCTGCACGATGGCCGCGCGCGCAACCTGACCGAGGCGATCCTGTGGCATGGTGGCGAGGCGCAGAAGGCGCGCGCCCGCTTTGCCGCTGCCAACGCGGCCGAGCGCGATGCGCTGGTCAAATTCCTGGAGTCACTGTGATGCTGAAGCGCTCTGCCCTGGTTCTCATTTTTCCGCTGGCTTTGCTCGGTGTTTTCCCGGCCTCGGCGGCGGTGAAAGCCTCCGACATCATCCAGCGGGCGATCGACGGCTTTGTCCGCCCGGCCTATGCCGACCTGCACCAGCATGCCGAAACCCTGACGAAGGCGATGCACAAGCTCTGCGAAGCACCATCGCAAGGGGAACTCGACGCGGCGCGGGCCGAGTTTTCGGCCACGGTCTATTCCTGGTCGTCGGCCGAAATTATCGGGTTCGGGCCGATCAAGGAGAACAACCGGCTGGAGCGCATCCTCTACTGGCCGGATCGCAAGAGCATTGGCCTCAAACAGGTGCAGGCGGCACTGGCGGACAAGGACCCGACCGCTACCGATCCGGCACAGCTCGCCGGCAAGAGCGTCGCCATGCAAGGGCTGGGTGCGCTGGAATTCGTGCTTTTCGGCGACGGCGCCGATGCTCTGACGGCCAAGGACGAACCCTATCGCTGCGCCTATGGCGCGGCGGTTGCCGGCAACATCGAAACCATGGCTGGTGAGGTCAGCGCCGCCTGGAACAAGCCGGACGGCTTTGCCGCGCTCTGGGCCAATCCGGGGCCGCAGAATGCGCTCTACCGCGACGGCAACGAGGCGGTGACCGAACTGGTCGGCGTCCTCATCAACGAGCTGGAGATGCTGAGGGATGTCCGGCTGAAAGGTTTCCTAGGCGGCAAGCCGGAGGCCGACAAGCCGAAACAGGCGATCTATTGGCGGTCGCAAAACACCGCCAATGCGCTGGCGGGAAACCTCGCTGGCATCGATGCGCTGTTCCAGGCGTCCAAGCTTGGTGATGCCCTGCCGCCCGATGCGCGCTGGATGGCGGAATCGATCCATATCCAGCTGGTCAACGGCGTCGCCACCGCGAAGTCCATCCAGGGTCCGATCGACAAGACGCTTGCCGACGCGGCGCGGCGCGAAAAGCTCGAGCATTTCGCCCTGATCACCTCCAGCCTGTCGACCCTGATCGGCACCAGGCTGACCGCCGAATTCGGCCTGACCGCCGGCTTTTCGTCGTTGGATGGGGACTGAGCATGATCCCGAAAAGTGGAAGCCGGCTTTCGGAAACGATCATGCTTAATTTCGGAAACGATCATGCTTAAGAAGAGTAGAAAGAGCATGCGTACGCCGCTCCTTGACCGCCGCGACTTTATGAAAGCCGCAGGCATCGGCTTTGCCGCCGCAATGGCGCCACCTGCGTGGGCGGCGACGCTCGCGGCAGACGCCGTCTTCGCCACCGCTTTCGTCAAACGTGACGGCAGTTTTGGCGCGGCCGTCCTGTCCGAGGCCGGCAAGGTGCTGCATGCGATCGACCTGCCCGATCGCGGCCATGACGTCACCTTCGATCCCCTGTCGAAGCGTTCGGTGGTCTTCGCCCGCCAGCCCGGTACCTTCGCCGTGGTGTTCGACCACACCGGGCGCGATGCCCCGCAGACCATCGCCAGCATCACGGGCCGCCATTTCTTCGGTCACGGCGTGTTCTCGCCCGACGGCGCGCTGCTCTATGCCACCGAGAATGATTTCGACAATGCGGCCGGTGTTGTCGGCGTCTACGATGCTCGGGCGAAATTCAGCCGCATCGGCGAATTCCCGACCTATGGCATGGGGCCGCATGAACTCTTGCTCATGGGCGACGGCCGGACGATCGCGGTCGCCAATGGCGGCATTGAGACCCATCCCGATTACGGCCGCGCCGAGCTCAACATCGCGACCATGAAGCCGTCCTATGTGCTCATCGACCGCGTCACCGGCGACCTCATCGAAAAGCATGAATTGCCGGCTTCCCTGCACCAGCTGTCGATCCGCCATATGGACACCGACCCATCCGGCACCGTCTGGTTCGGCTGCCAGTATCGGGGGCCGGGCACCGATCGTCCGCTGCTGGTCGGCCGCGCCTCGCGCGGCAAGGAGTTGCAGCTTCTCGACATGCCGCAAGACGTATTGTCCGGCTTCCGCAACTATATCGGCTCGGTCGCCGCCAATGCGACAGCCGGCACCGTCGCCGTCTCGTCGCCGGAAGGCAATTCGCTTGTCGTGATCGATGCCGCCAGCGGCCGGGTCGTCTCGACCAGCGCGCTGGTCGAGGTCTGCGGCCTGGCGCCGGATGGATCGGGCTTCATGGCCACCACCGGCGCCGGCGAGATCATCGAGGGCAGCGGCGCGACACGGGTGGAACCGGACTATGTGTGGGACAACCACATGCTGCGCATCGAACAGGTCTGACAGCGCGCGCTGGCGGAACCCAAGCCGCTTAACAAATTATGCTTGCGGTGGCGCGCCTTGGCGGGCACAGGGAGGTGTTTCTCGGAACCGGTTGCTTCATGAAAGTGCTTGCCATCGACTGTGCCGCCAGCCTCTGCGCCGCCTGCGTCTACGACGTGGCGGCCGGGCGGGAGCTTGGCCGCGCGGTGCTCGATCTCGGCAAGGGCCATGCCGAGCACCTGATGGCCGTCATCGCCGAGGCGTTGAAGGCGGCCGAAACCGACTATGCCGGCCTTGGCGCCATTGCCGTTTCTGTCGGTCCCGGTTCGTTCACCGGTCTGCGTGTCGGGGTCTCTGCGGCACGTGGCCTCGCGCTGGCGTTGAAAATTCCGTCGATCGGTGTGACAACGCTCGAAGCGCTGGCCGCCGAGGCCGCAGCGGCATTTTCCGGCCGTGCCGTGCTGGCGGCGCTCGATGCCGGCCGCGAGGAGATCCATGCCGCGCTGTACGACAGAACGTTAGTTTTGACTTACGGTCCGGCGGTGACCACATTGCCGGAAGCCACTGCCTTGGCGATCGAGAACTCTGCGGTGCTCGCCGGTACCGCGGTGGCACAGATAGCGGCCTTGGCCGGGCGTGGTTTCGATATCGGGCCTCAGACGGCCACCGCTGATATTCTCACCTACGCCCGTCTGGCTGCGGCAAAGGGGCAAGGCGAAAGGCCGAAACCGCTTTATCTGCGCGGTGCCGACGCCAAGCCGCAGGCCGGATTCATTTTATCAAGGCTCAGACCATGATCCCGAAAAGTGGAAGCCGGTTTTCGGAAAAGATCATGGTCAAAAAAGAAAACGAAAATTAATGCGCATACCTTTTCTCCAGCCGCGCCGCCGGGACTATGCTCTCGAGCCGCTCAGGATCACCGACAGCCCCGCGGTGTCGTTGCTGCACCGCGAGGACTTTGTCCGCCCGTGGACCGATGGCGAGTTCGCCGCTCTGCTCGAACAGGACACCGTGTTCGGTTATGCCGCGCGCGAGACCGGGCAGGGCGCCAAGCCGCCGGTCGGCTTCGTGCTGGCGAGGCTGGCGGCAGGCGAGGGCGAGATCCTGACCGTCGCGGTGGCGCGCTCGCATCGCCGGCAGGGACTGGGTTGGCAGCTGATGGACGCGGTGCTGCGTGAACTGCACGCGCAGCGCGCCGAAGCGCTGTTCCTCGAGGTCGACGAGACCAACGTCGCCGCGATCGCCCTCTACCGTCGGCTGGGCTTCCGCGAGGTCGGCAAGCGCCCGGATTACTACAAGTCGCCCGATCGCGGGCCGACCGGCGCGCTTGTCATGCGCCGCGATCTTCGCTAGCCAGAGATCGGGTAGGCGCAGGACAGTATGATCGGAAAAATCAGGATTTTCCTGGCCCTGGGCCTTGTCGTCGCCGGTTCGCTGGTCCTGGTGCCATTGCAGATCCTGTCGATGAAGACCGGCTGGTGGCCGGAAACCGTCATTCTCAAGATCTGGCACAGGCTGATCCTCAGGGCGCTCGGCATGCGCGTCCATGTCAAAGGGGCGTTGTCCGACAAACGGCCTCTGCTGGTTGCCGCAAACCACATCTCCTGGACCGACATCATGGTGCTGGGCTCTTTTGCCGATGTGAAATTCATCGCCAGGGCCGATATGGAAGGCTGGCCGCTGATCGGCATGCTGTCGAAACTGCAGCGCACCGTCTTCATCGAGCGCGAACGCAAGCGTTCCTCGGGCGACCAGGCCAGCGAGATCGCCAGCCGCATGGCCAAGGGCGACGCCATGGTGCTGTTCGCCGAGGGCTCGACCGGTGACGGCAATGCCGTCCTGCCGTTCAAGAGCACGCTGTTCGGCGCCGCCTCGATGGCGATTTCGGAGGGGGCGGCCGAGCAGGTGTTCATCCAACCGGTGGCGATCGCCTATACGCGCCTGCACGGCGTGCCGCTCGGCCGCCGTCACCGGCCGATCTCGGCCTGGATCGGCGACGAGGATCTGATGCCGCATCTGAAAGTGCTGATGACGGAAGGCGCGCTCGACGTCGAGGTGCATTTCGGCGAACCGATCGCCTTTGCCAGGGGCTCGAACCGCAAGGAAACGGCCAGGCTGATGGAAAGCCAGGTGCGCGAGATGATGCGGGCGGCACTCGCCGATCCGCGCCCGAGCCGCTAGCCCAAGCCCTGCGCCTTCGGGTGTACGCCGAGAATCGTCTGTTTTTTGTCATGGAAAGGCGTTAGAAGCCGCCGGATGGACTTGAACACGATTGAAAGCGACGACATCGGTAGCGCGGCCGGACAACCGGCTGGGCGCGCCACGGCAGCGAAAAAGGTCTTCATCAAGACCTATGGCTGCCAGATGAACGTCTATGATTCACAGCGCATGGGCGATGCGCTGGCCGCCGACGGCTATACCGCGACCGATGCCATCGACGAGGCCGATCTGGTGCTGCTCAACACCTGCCACATCAGGGAAAAGGCGGCGGAAAAGGTCTATTCCGAACTCGGCCGCATCCGCGACATGAAGGCGGAGCGCGCCATTGCCGGCCGCGAACTGCTGATCGGCGTCGCCGGCTGCGTGGCGCAGGCCGAGGGTGCGGAGATCATCAGGCGCTCGCCAGCCGTCGATCTGGTCATCGGGCCGCAGACCTATCACCGTCTGCCCGACGTGCTGGCACGGGTTCGCGGCGGCGAGAAGATCGTCGAGACCGACTACGCCATCGAAGACAAATTCGACCATCTGCCGCAGCCCAAGCGCGCCGAGGTGATCAAGCGCGGCGTCACCGCCTTCCTCACCGTGCAGGAAGGCTGCGACAAGTTCTGCACCTTCTGCGTCGTGCCCTATACCAGGGGCTCCGAAGTGTCGCGGCCGGTGGCGCAGATCGTCGCGGAGGCCGAGCGCCTGGCTGAAGCCGGCGTGCGCGAGGTGACGCTGCTTGGCCAGAACGTCAATGCCTGGCATGGCCAGGGCGAGAACGGCGAGGAATGGGGCCTTGGCCGCCTGCTGTTCCGGCTGGCCGAAATCCCCGGACTGGCGCGGCTGCGCTACACCACCAGCCATCCGCGCGACATGGACGACGAACTGATCGCTGCCCACCGCGACCTGCCGTCGCTGATGCCCTATCTGCATCTGCCGGTGCAATCGGGGTCCGACCGCATCCTGAAGGCCATGAACCGCAGGCATACCGCCAGGGATTATCTGGCGCTGCTCGACCGCATCCGCACCGCCCGGCCCGATATCGCATTGTCCGGCGATTTCATCGTCGGCTTCCCCGGCGAGACGGAGGCCGATTTCGAGGCGACCATGGAACTGGTGCGCCAGGTGAACTACGCCTCGGCCTTTTCGTTCAAATATTCGCCGCGCCCCGGCACGCCGGGCGCCGAAATGGCCGATCACGTGCCCGAAACGGTCAAGGACGAGCGCTTGCAGCGCCTGCAGGCGCTGCTCTTGAAGCAACAGCAGGACTTCGGTTCGAGCCTGGTCGGCAGCACCATCGACACGCTGATCGAGAAGCCCGGCCGGCAGGCCGGCCAGAAGGTCGGCCGCTCACCTTGGCTGCAGCCGGTTATTGTTGATGAAAAGGCCGGCGAAATCGGTGACATTATCCAGGTGCGAATCACGAAGACGGGCTACAATAGCCTGTTCGCCGAGTTGGCCTGATGCATGTCGCTCAAAAGTGGTCCCGGTTTTGGGACAACGACATGCATAGCAACAGATCTCGGCAGATGAGGAGAGACGGTTGAGCGCAGCAGAGCTGAAGAACCTGCCCCCGGTACCGGCATCTGGGGCTTCTGACATGGCGCACATCGTTCTGACTTTCGACAACAACAAGCTTGCCAGCGCCCTTTACGGTCAGTTCGACGAGAACCTCGCCCGGCTCGAGCAGAAGCTCGGCGTCGATATCCGCTCGCGCGGCAACCAGTTGACCATCAAGGGGTCGGCTTCCGCCGCCGAACAGGCGCGCCGCGCCTTGGACAATCTCTACGGGATTTTGCAGAAAGGCGTCGATATCGGCCAGTCCGACGTCGATGGCGCCGTGCGCATGGCGGTCGCCGCCGACGATCAGCTGACCCTGCCGACGCTGGAGCGCAAGGGCAAGGTCTCCGCCGCCCAGATCGCCACCCGCAAGAAGACGATCTATGCCCGTTCGCTGAACCAGGACGCCTATATGCGGGCGCTGGAGCGGTCGGAACTGGTGTTCGGCATCGGTCCGGCCGGCACCGGCAAGACCTATCTGGCGGTGGCGCACGCGGCGATGCTGCTCGAGCGCGGCATGGTCGAGCGCATCATCCTGTCTCGACCGGCCGTCGAGGCCGGTGAGCGGCTGGGCTTCCTGCCCGGCGACATGAAGGAAAAGGTCGATCCCTATCTGCGGCCGCTCTATGACGCGCTCTACGACATGATGCCGGCCGACAAGGTCGAGCGCGCCATTGCCGCCGAAGTGATCGAAATCGCCCCACTCGCCTTCATGCGCGGCCGCACGCTGGCGCATGCCGCGGTCATCCTCGACGAGGCGCAGAACACCACGCCGATGCAGATGAAGATGTTCCTGACCCGTCTTGGCGAGAATTCTCGCATGATCGTCACGGGCGATCCGACGCAGATCGACCTTCCGCCGAGCACCAAATCGGGCCTGGTCGAAGCACTGCGTGTCCTCGACGGCGTGGCCGGCGCCGTCACCGTGCGCTTCAACGATGTCGACGTCGTGCGCCATCCGCTGGTGGCGGAAATCGTCAGGGCTTATGACCGCGACGCCAAGCTGGCGCGCGGCCTCGGCGCCGAGAATTGATTGTTGACGATGCGGCTTCATGCCTGAGGACAATTTATCCGGCGACGGGGGTCTCCCTGTCGACATAGATATATCGGTCGAAGCGGGCGACTGGCCCGATGAGGCAAGCCTGACGCGGCTGGTCGATCGCGCGGTTGACGCGGCTTTCGCCGAGACCGGCGTGACGGGCCGTTCCGAACTCAGCATCGTTTTTTCCGACGACGCCCATATCCGGACCCTCAATGCCGACTGGCGCGGCAAGGACAAACCCACCAACGTCTTGTCTTTCCCGGCTTTTCCGTTTGTGGAAGGCGGCCCACTGCCGCCCATGCTGGGCGATATCGTGCTCGCCGCCGAGACGGTTTCACGCGAAGCGGCACTGGAAGACAAGCCGGTGCAGAACCATATCACCCATCTCGTCATCCACGGCCTGCTGCATTTGCTGGGCTATGATCACGAGACCGATGCCGAGGCCGAGGAGATGGAGGCCATCGAACGCGCAGCGCTCGCAAGGCTTGCCATTCCCGATCCCTACGCGTAACTACATCTGACAATTGACCGGACGACGATGAACGACAAACCAGAGACTGCCGCCCGCCCCGACGCCGGCAGTGCGCCCAAGGCTTCCGATACGTCGGAAGAGGGATCAAGTCCGAGTACCGTAACCGGCAGCGCTGCCATCGAGCCTTCGCCTGCCGGACCTTCCCTGTTCGACCGTGTCTTGGGCTTGTTTCGGCAACGCAACGGCACCAGCCTGCGTGAGGAAATCGCCGGCGCGCTGGCCGAGACCGCCAGCGACGCCGAATCCTTCTCGCCTGGCGAGCGCGCCATGCTCAACAACATATTGCGCCTGCGCGAGGTGCGCGTCGAGGACGTCATGGTGCCGCGCGCCGACATCGAGGCGGTCGAGATCACCACGACGCTCGGCGATCTCCTGGGCACCTTCGAACAATCCGGCCATTCCCGCATGCCGGTCTATTCCGAAACGCTCGATGACCCGCGCGGCATGGTCCATATCCGCGACGTGCTGGCCCACATCACCAAGCTCGCGCGCGTCAAGAAGGGCCGCACAACCCGGAAAACACCTGTCGCCACGCAGCTCGATCTCGCCCAGGTCGACCTTGCGCGCACCATCGGCGAGCTCAATCTGATCCGCCAGGTTCTCTTTGTGCCGCCATCGATGCTTGCTTCCGACCTGATGGGCCGCATGCAGACGACGCGCACGCAGATGGCGCTGGTCATCGATGAATATGGCGGCACGGACGGGCTCGTCTCGCTCGAGGACATTGTCGAGATGGTCGTCGGCGACATCGAGGACGAGCATGACGACGACGAGCCGATGATCACCCAGGCCGGCGACGGCGCCTTCATCGTCGACGGCAAGGCCGAGATCGACGAGGTCGCCAAGATGATCGGCGAGGACTTCGCCGCCGGCGAACATGGCGAATATGTCGATACGATCGGCGGCATGATCTTCAACACGCTCGGCCGCGTGCCGGCGCGGGGCGAGGTGGTGCAGGCCATTCCGGGCTTCGAGTTCCATGTCCTCGATGCCGATCCGCGCCGCGTCAAGCGCGTGCGCATCGTGCAGAGCCAGAAGGGCGAGCGCCGCCGGCGCGCCACGGCGCGCACCGAACAGGCCTGAGTTTCCGCTGCAGATGACGGTGGACGACCCATTCAAGCATTCAAGTCTGGGATCCGGGGTCTTTTACAAGAATCCTCGCGCAGCGCTGGCGTGGCTCGAAGCGGCTTTCGGCTTCGAGCGCAGCATGGTGGTGAGCGATGTCGACGGAAACCTCGTCCACGCCGAGATGCGCTTCGGCGAGTGCTATATCATCGTCGATTCCGAGTGGAGCGATTATGTCGCGAGCCCGGCTTCGGTCTCGGGCAAGAACACGCAGTCCGTGTATGTCAGGCTGAGGGACGGCCTGGATGCGCATTGCGAGCAGGCGCGGGCGGCCGGCGCTGACATAATCCAGGAGCCCACGGACCAATTCTACGGCGAACGTCAGTATCGGGCGCGCGATCCCGAGGGTCATGTCTGGACCTTCACGCAGCCCATCCGTTCCGTTTCCCGCGAAGAGGCCGAGCAGTTGAGCGGTCTGCGCATCGAGGGTTGGCACCGGTAGAGCGCGACGGGTCATCGCCGCTGACAGCCCGGCGTTTGGTGCGCGGGCCGCGGCCTGATAAATCTTGCGTCCTGATTCGCGCGACTCGGAAGTATGCATGGAGCGCCTTGCCGGCCGGATAATTCTGCTTTGGGGCTGGCGACGTGCGCTCGTGGCCTTTCTTGCCGGGGCGCTGGCGGTGCTTGGCCAGGCTCCCTACGATTTCTTCGCCGCCTGCTTCATCTCGTTTCCGCTGCTGGTCTGGCTGCTCGACGGCGCGACCGGTGAAGCCTCCGGCAGCCTGTTCCGGCGCTTGCGGCCGGCCTTCGCCGTCGGCTGGTGGTTCGGTTTCGGCTATTTTCTCGCCGGTCTCTGGTGGATCGGCTCGGCGCTGCTGGTCGAGGCCGACGAGTTTGCCTGGGCGCTTCCCTTCGCCGTGGTCGGCATTCCGTTCGCGCTCGCCTTTTTCTATGGCTTCGCGACGATGGTCGCCCGGCTCCTATGGAGCAGCGATATCGGCCGCATCGCCGCCCTTGCCTTCGGCTTCGGGTTGACCGAGTGGCTGCGCGGCTTCCTGTTCACCGGTTTTCCCTGGAATGCCGTCGGCTACGCGGCAATGCCGGTGCCTCTTCTCATGCAAAGCGTGTCGGTGACAGGCATGATCGGCATGAACGCGCTCGCGGTGTTCCTCTTTTCTCTGCCGGCGCTGCTGGCGGCGCGCCGGCATCTGCGCCTGGGCGCCGCATTGTTTGTCTTGCTTGCCGTGGCCCATGTCGGCTTCGGCTATGTCAGGCTTGCCGCACCGGAAAAGCCGGCGGAGCGCAGCCTGGATGTCCGCATCGTTCAGCCGGCCGTCGACCTCAGTGAAAAATGGGACGCTTCGGTGCGCGATCGCATCTTCGCCACCTTGCTCGGCCTGTCCGCCAAGGCGCCAGACCCTGGTCACGGCAAGCCGCAACTCATTCTCTGGCCGGAAACCTCGGTGCCGTTCCTCTTCACCGAACGCCCCGACGCGCTGACGGCGCTGGGCGACATGCTGGCGGATGGCCAGATGCTGATCGCCGGCGTCGTTCGCGAGGAAGGTGGCTCGGCGGCCAGTGCCGACAGCCGCTATTACAATTCCGTGGTGGCGATCAACGACAAAGGTGAAATCGCTGACGCCGTCGACAAGGTCCATCTGGTGCCGTTCGGCGAATATCTGCCTTTCGCCGACCTGTTCAACCGTTTCGGCATCGCACAGCTTGTCGCCGGCCCGGTGACGTTCGCCGCCGGCAACGAGCGCCACGCCATCACGCTGCCGGGCGGCATCCTTGCCTTGCCATTTATCTGTTACGAGGTGATCTTTCCCGATCTTGTGGCAGTTGACGCTACGTCAGCGCAGCTTATTGTGAACGTTACCAATGATGCCTGGTTCGGGGACACACCGGGACCGTATCAGCATTTCAGGCAGGCCCAGATTCGCGCGGTGGAGAACGGATTGCCCTTGCTGCGTGCTGCCAATAACGGCATCTCGGCCGTCGTCGACCCACACGGACGCATCGTCGATGCGCTGGCGATCGATGCGCGCGGAGCCATCGATGTGAAGGTGCCGATTTCCGCACAGGCGGTCGTTTCCTCGGGCCAGCGGCGTATTAACGGAATGCTGATCATGTTGCTGTTTGCGCTTGTGGGGGCGCTGTCGAATGTAAGGCAACGGCTACGGGTGAATTGACAGTCGACACATTAGAAACTCATACTGTATCGCCTGAAATTTCTCGAAGCCGGTGGATCGTTCTGTTGGGGCAGTCGCCCCCGGCTTTTTTTGGGCGGGAAAAAAATCACAAAGCCGAAAAAATTCGGCGAGGAAAAAATGACAGAAGAAAACAAGAAGAAACCGAATCCGATCGACATCCACGTTGGAAGCCGCGTCCGGCTTCGCCGCAACATGCTCGGAATGAGCCAGGAAAAGCTGGGCGAAAATCTCGGCATCACATTTCAACAGATCCAGAAATATGAAAAAGGCACCAACCGCGTCGGCGCCAGCCGGCTGCAGGCGATAGCCTCCATACTCGGCGTGCCCGTCGCCTTCTTCTTCGAGGATGCGCCGGGCCAGGAAGCCGTGGCTGGCCGTGGCTTTTCCGAGGATGCATCGATGGCTTTCGCCGTCGAATTCTGCGGCAGTCCCGAAGGCCTTCAGCTCAACCGGGCCTTCGTCAAGATCGCCGACGTCAAGGTGCGCCGCAGGATCATCGACCTGGTGAAGTCGCTCGCTGCCGACGATCTCGACTGACCGACAAGGCGCTGCCAACCGGCGGCAGTCGCCGCCGGTGGCACAAGATATCGACATCGACAGTCGTGCCAGAATGGCGGCAACGCTTGACGAGCGGCGCTTTGCCCCGCTAACACGTGGCGCGCCAAAATCGGCAGCCTGCCGATCGTTTTTCAAGAGGGGACACCCGTGACGCGGCAGAACTACTTCTTTACCTCGGAATCCGTTGCCGAGGGCCATCCCGACAAAGTCTGTGACCGGATCTCCGACGAGATTGTCGATCTGGTCTACCGTGAAGCCAAGAAGACCGGCATGGACCCGTGGAAAGTCCGTGTCGCCTGCGAGACGCTGGCGACCACCAACCGTGTCGTCATCGCCGGCGAAGTGCGCGTCCCGGAGACGCTGCTGAAGAAGGACAAGGCCGGCAATATTCTCAAGGATGCCGCGGGCCACCCGGTCGTGAACCCGGCAAAATTCAAATCCGTCGCCCGCAAGGCGATCCGCGAGATCGGCTACGAGCAGGCCGGCTTCCACTGGAAGACGGCCAAGATCGAGGTTCTCCTGCACGGCCAGTCGCCCGACATCGGCCAGGGCGTCGACAACGCCGCCGACCGACAGGGCGAGGAAGGTGCAGGCGACCAGGGCATCATGTTCGGCTACGCCTGCCGCGAGACGCCGGATCTGATGCCGGCGCCGATCTACTACAGCCACAAGATCCTCGAACTTCTGGCCGCCGCCCGTCACGAAAACAACGGCGAGGCCGGCAAGCTCGGCCCGGACGCCAAGAGCCAGGTCACTGTGCGCTACATCGACGGCAAGGCCGCCGAGGCAACGCAGATCGTGCTGTCGACCCAGCATCTCGACGCAACCTGGGACTCCAAGAAGGTGCGCAAGGTCGTGGAACCCTACATCCGCGAGGCACTTGGTGATCTCAAGATCGCCGACGATTGCATGTGGTACATCAACCCGACCGGCAAGTTCGTCATCGGCGGTCCGGACGGTGACGCCGGCCTCACCGGCCGCAAGATCATCGTCGACACCTATGGTGGCGCGGCACCGCATGGCGGCGGCGCCTTCTCCGGCAAGGACACCACCAAGGTCGACCGTTCAGCGGCTTACGCGGCGCGCTATCTGGCCAAGAATGTCGTGGCGGCGAAGCTTGCCGACCGCTGCACCATCCAGCTTTCCTACGCCATCGGCGTTGCGCAGCCCCTGTCGGTCTATGTCGACCTGCACGGCACCGGCAAGGTCGACGAAGCGAAGCTCGAGGATGCGCTCCGCACGGTGATGGACTTGTCGCCGTCCGGCATTCGCCGTCATCTCGACCTCAACAAGCCGATCTACGCCAAGACGTCGTCCTACGGCCATTTCGGCCGCAAGGCCGGCCGTGACGGGTCTTTCTCCTGGGAAAAGACCGATCTCGCCAAGGCGCTCAAGGATGCTGTCGCGGCCTGAGCCGCGACAGACCTGCCACCAGATGAGCCCGCAAGACAGGCCAAGCCGTGCGACCGAAGCTTTCTTCGGTCGTCGGCGCGGCAAGCCGGTTCGCCCGCAGCAGGCGGCGGCCCTGGAAAGCGGGCTTGGCGCCTACCGGCTCGATCTGACGGCTGAGGCGCCGTCGGATCTGCGCACTTTGTTTGAGACTGAAGTTTCGACTGTCCGGCTCGAAATCGGCTTTGGCGGCGGCGAACATCTTCTGCACCGCGCCATCGAGGCGCCGACAACCGGCTTCATTGGCGTCGAGCCCTTCGTCAACGGCATGGCCAAGATGATGATGGCGGTGCGGGCGAGGCCGCTGGCCAATCTCAGGGTCCATGATGACGACGCCACCCTGCTGCTCGACTGGCTGCCGCCGGCCTCGCTCGATGGTCTCGATCTTCTCTATCCCGATCCCTGGCCGAAGAAGAAGCACTGGAAGCGGCGTTTCGTCAGCCCCGTCAATCTCGACCGTTTCGCGCGCGTCCTGAAACCGGGCTCAAAATTCCGCTTCGCGTCCGATATCGACACCTATGTGAACTGGACCTTGCTGCATTGCCGGGCGCATGGCGCCTTCACATGGCAGGCAGCGGAAGCTGCCGACTGGCATCGCCCCTATGAGGGCTGGCCGGGCACGCGTTACGAGGCGAAGGCCATTCGCGAGGGCCGGCGGCCTGCCTATCTGACTTTTGTCAGGAAATAGGCCGCCTCACGGCGCCTCCCGCGAAGTTTTCAGAAACGGCCGATCCTGTTGAAGATGGCTGGGTCCATGCCGAGCTTGCGCAAATCGTCGGCGCGCGGCTTGCGGCCGGCTTCCACGGCGCGCGATGCGGCGACCGCGCTGCCAAATGCGGTGAAGAGATCGCCCAGGGCGGAAAATAGTCTGCGGTTGCTCATGATCTTGTCCTTTCGCGCGCCACCGCGCGCCGCTTTTGTTCGTGTCGTGGCTAACAAATAAGAGCGCCCCGCCGGCTCTCACAGGGGGATTGGCGCATGGTGGCCATGCGCCTGGAGCAATGCTGCGCCGTCAGGCCTTTTGCCGAACCGGTACGGCGGGCTTGAAACACCGGCCATGTTGGTTTATATCAGCCTCAAATTCTTGGTCGGTATGACGAAGAGTGGGTCCACCCGGTCCCGCTCTTTTTTATTACCTGCCGATAGGTTCGAAACGACAGGTACTTGATGACTGCAACGGCAAGCGAAGGTGACGACCGCATCATCCGCGAAAGCGGCATCGATGCGCGCATTGCGCTGATCGTTCAGCCGGTGCTGCGCGGCATCGGCTTTCGCCTCGTGCGGGTGCATCTGTCCGGCCAGAACGGGCTGACGCTGCAGATAATGGCCGAACGCGAGGACGGCACAATGACAGTCGAGGATTGCGAAGAGGTCAGCCGCGCGGTGTCGCCGGCGCTCGATGTCGATGATCCGATCGAAAAGGCCTATCATCTCGAAGTCTCTTCGCCTGGCATCGACCGGCCGTTGGTGCGCAAATCGGATTTCGTGACCTGGACCGGTCATCTGGTGAAGATGGAAACGTCGGTCATCGTCGCGGATCGCAAGCGCTTCAAGGGCAAGATCGCCGAGGCCGGCGAGAACGACGTGCTGATCGAGCGCGACAAGGCGGCCTATGGCGAGGAGCCGACAGTGCGCGTGCCTTACGACGCCATTGCCGAAACCCGGCTGATCCTGACTGACGACCTCATCCGCGACGCGTTGTCGAAGGACAACAGGGCGCGCAAGGAAGCCAAGAAACGCCGCGGCGAACCGGATGACGACGTGCCCGAGGGTGCGGAAGCGGACGCCACGGAAGAACACGAACAGGAAAGTTGATTGAGCTGCCGGGCGCAAAGGTCCGGCAAACAGGCTCGGGAGAAAAAACATGGTTGTAAGCGCCAACAGACTTGAACTGCTGCAGATTGCCGACGCGGTCGCGCGTGAAAAGTCGATCGACAAGTCGATCGTCATCGCCGCCATGGCCGATGCGATCCAGAAGGCGGCGCGCTCGCGTTATGGCCAGGAGACCAACATCCGCGCCGACATCAACCCGAACACCGGCGAGATGAAGCTGCAGCGGCTGATGGAAGTGGTCGAAAAGGTCGACGACTACGCCACGCAGATCGCCATTTCCTCGGCCCGCGAGCGCAATCCCGACGCCCAGCTCGGCGACTTCATCGCCGAACAGCTGCCGCCGATGGATTTCGGTCGCATCGCCGCGCAGTCGGCCAAGCAGGTCATCGTGCAGAAGGTGCGCGAGGCCGAGCGCGACCGGCAGTATGACGAGTACAAGGACCGCATCGGCGAGATCGTCAACGGCACCGTCAAGCGTGTCGAATATGGCAATGTCATCGTCGATCTCGGCCGTGGCGAGGCGATCATCCGCCGCGACGAGCTGATTCCGCGCGAAAACTACAAATATGGCGACCGCGTCCGCGCCTATGTCTACGACGTGCGCCGCGAGCAGCGCGGCCCGCAGATTTTCCTGTCGCGCACCCATCCGCAGTTCATGGCCAAGCTTTTCACCATGGAAGTGCCGGAAATCTATGACGGCATCATCGAGATCAAGTCGGTTGCCCGCGACCCCGGTTCGCGCGCCAAGATCGCCGTCATCTCGCGCGATTCCTCGATCGATCCGGTCGGCGCCTGCGTCGGTATGCGCGGCAGCCGCGTCCAGGCCGTCGTAGGCGAACTGCAGGGCGAGAAGATCGACATCATTCCGTGGTCGCCCTCGGCGGCCTCCTTCATCGTCAATGCGCTGCAGCCGGCGGAAGTCGCCAAGGTCGTGCTCGACGAGGACGCCGAGCGCATCGAAGTGGTGGTTCCCGACGATCAGCTGTCGCTGGCCATCGGCCGCCGCGGCCAGAACGTGCGTCTCGCCTCGCAGCTCACCGGCTGGGACATCGACATCCTGACCGAGGCCGAGGAATCCGAGCGCCGCCAGAAGGAATTCGTCGAGCGCTCGGCGCTGTTCATGGAAGCCCTCGATGTCGACGAGATGGTCGGCCAGGTGCTGGCTTCCGAAGGCTTCACCAGCGTCGAGGAAGTCGCCTATGTCGACGCCGGTGAAATCGCCTCGATCGACGGCTTTGACGAGGACACCGCTTCCGAAATCCAGACCCGTGCCCGCGAGTACCTCGAAAAGATCGAGGCCGAGCATGACGACAAGCGCAAGGCGCTGGGTGTGAAGGACGAGCTGCGCGAAATCCCCGGCATCACCACCGCCATGATGGTGACGCTCGGCGAGGATGGCGTGAAGACGATCGAGGATTTCGCCGGCTATGCCGCCGACGACCTGACCGGCTGGAAGGAACGCAAGGACGGCGAGACCAAGGTCTATCCGGGCGTGCTGGCCAATCACGGTGTTTCGCGCGCCGACGCCGAGCAGATGGTGCTCAATGCCCGTCTCAAGGCCGGCTGGATTTCCGAAGACGAGCTTGCGGCCGAAGAAGCATCGGCTGACGAAGCCGTTGGTGCGTGAGGTGAAACCGCATCGCACACAACCCGCCCTTGGACGAGATGAACGATCGCACCTGCATCGTTACCCGCAAGCAGGCCGAACCGGATGAACTGATCCGGTTCGTCGTCGGCCCGGATTCGGCCGTCGTTCCCGATCTCAAGAGAAATCTGCCCGGCCGCGGTTGCTGGGTGAGCGCTGACCGCCTACATATCGACAAGGCGGCGGCCAAGAACCTTTTTGCCCGCGCCTTCAAGGCACAGGTGATCGTGCCGCCCGATCTTGGCGGCATGGTCGATGGGCTGCTTTCCAGATCCGCTCTGGGCATGCTGGGTCTCGCTCGCAAGGCAGGCGCAATTTCTCTTGGTGCCACCAAGGTTGAGAGTGCCGTGCGCGGCGGGCTGGCGCTTTTCGTGCTCCACGCGACCGAAGCGTCGGACGATGGCGTGCGCAAGATCAGCCAGGCGCGGCGGGCGACCGTCCATATTGGCGGCCCTTCCATCCTTGCCTACAAACTTTTCTCCGAGGCCGAGTTGAGCTTGGCATTGGGGGGCACAAATGTGATACATGCTGCCGTCCTCGCGGGAGACGCGGGTAAGGCGGTCCAGAAGCGCATGGTTGCGCTCGACCGATATCGGGGCGGTACCCCGGACGATCTGGCAATGCTTGCGGCCGTTGCTGACGAAGATGAGCCCGCAGAGGATATGGAATGAGCGATACGAAATCGGGCGACGACAAGACGTTGAGTGTTACACCGAAGAAGACCTTGACGCTGAAGCGCCCCGGCATGGAACAGGGCACCGTGCGCCAGAACTTCTCGCATGGCCGTACCAAGTCGGTCGTGGTCGAGACCAAGAAGCGCAAATTCTCCCTGCCCGGCGATAAGCCGGAGCCGGTTGCCGCTGCCCCTGTGCCCGTCTTCACGCCGAAGCCGCCGGTTGCCGCGGCACCTGTCGTGCAGGAAGCGCCCAAGGCGCCGCCTCCGCCTCCCGCGCAGCCTCAGGTCGAGCGCAGCGGCATGGTGCTGAACGAGCTGTCGCGCAGCGAAATGGAAGCGCGTCGCAGGGCGCTCGAGGGCTCGAAGGTCCGCGAGGTCGAAGACCGTCAGCGCGCCGCCGAAGAGGCCAAGCGCCGGGCCGAGGACGAAGAGCGCCGCAAGCGTGAGCGCGAAGAATCCGCGCGCCGCCAGGCTGAGGAAGAGGCGCGGTTGCAGACCGAAGCCGAATCGCGCCGTCGCGCCGAGGAAGAGGCACGCCGCCGCGCGCCGCTGGCCGCCGAGCTGGCAACCGCGGACGAAGAGGAAGAGGCCAAGCCGAAGCGGACGGGCGCCGGTGCGCCGGTACGCCGCCTTGTCACGCCCGAAGTGGCGCGCCCGGCCAAGCCGACCAAGGGCGAGGAAGATCGTCGCCGTGGCAAGCTGACGTTGAATTCCGCGCTGTCCGATGAGGATGCGCGGGCCCGTTCGCTGTCGTCGATGCGTCGCCGCCAGGAGAAGTTCAAGCGCGCGATGCATAATGAGCCGCGCGAGAAAGTCATGCGCGAAGTGATCCTGCCCGAGACCATCACCATCCAGGAACTGGCGCAGCGCATGTCCGAACGTGCGGTCGATGTGGTCAAGTTCTTCATGAAGCAGGGCCAGATCCTGAAGCCGGGCGACGTCATCGACGCCGACACGGCCGAACTGGTCGCCACCGAATTCGGCCACACGGTCCGCCGCGTCGCCGAGTCCGACATCGAGGAAGGCCTGTTCAACATCGCCGATCGTCCGGAAGACCTCGTGTCGCGTCCGCCGGTGGTGACGATCATGGGTCACGTCGATCACGGCAAGACCTCACTGCTCGATGCGATCCGAAATGCCAACGTCGTCTCCGGCGAGGCCGGCGGCATCACCCAGCATATCGGTGCCTATCAGGTCGAGAAGAATGGTCAGAAGATCACCTTCATCGACACGCCCGGCCACGCCGCCTTCACGGCGATGCGCGCCCGTGGCGCCCAGGCCACCGACATCGCCATCCTGGTGGTGGCGGCTGATGACAGCGTCATGCCGCAGACGATCGAATCGATCAGCCATGCCAAGGCGGCCGGCGTTCCGATCATCGTGGCTATCAACAAGATCGACAAGCACGACGCCGATCCGCAGAAGGTGCGCTCCGAACTGCTGCGCCATGAGGTCTTCGTCGAATCGATGGGCGGTGAAGTGCTTGACGTCGAAGTGTCGGCGACCAAGGGCACCAATCTCGACAAGCTGCTCGAGGCGATCCTGCTGCAGGCCGAAATCCTCGACCTGAAGGCCAATCCGGACCGTACCGCCGAAGGCGTCGTCATCGAGGCGCAGCTCGACAAGGGCCGTGGTCCCGTCGCCACCGTGCTGGTGCAGACTGGCACGCTGATGCCGGGCGACATCCTCGTCGCCGGCAACGAGTGGGGCCGCGTGCGCGCTCTGGTCAACGATCGCGGCGAGCAGATCAAGGAAGCGCCGCCGGCAATGCCGGTCGAGGTGCTCGGCCTTCAGGGCACGCCGCAGGCGGGCGACCGCTTCGCCGTGGTCAACAACGAGGCCCGCGCCCGTGAGATCACCGAGTATCGCCAGCGTCTGGCGCGTGAGAAGGCGGTGGCTAAGCATGCCGGCCAGCGCGGCTCGCTCGAGCAGATGATGTCGCAGTTGCAGACGAGCGGGCTGAAGGAATTCCCGCTGGTCATCAAGGGTGACGTGCAAGGTTCGATCGAGGCGATCAACGCCGCGCTCGACAAGCTCGGCACCGACGAGGTGCGTGCGCGCATCGTTCACGCCGGCGCCGGCGCCATCACCGAGAGCGACGTCTCGCTGGCGGAAACCTCTGGTGCGGCAATCATAGGCTTCAACGTCCGCGCCAACGTGCAGGCACGTGCGGCGGCCGCGGCTGCGGGCATCGAGATCCGCTATTACTCGATCATCTACAACCTGGTGGATGACGTGAAGGCGGCTCTGTCGGGTCTGCTGTCGCCGGAGCGTCGCGAGACCTTCATCGGCAATGCCGAGATCCTCGAGATCTTCGACATCACCAAGGTCGGCAAGATCGCCGGCTGCCGTGTCACCGAAGGCAAGGTCGAGCGTGGTGCGGGCGTGCGCCTGATCCGCGACAACGTCGTCATTCACGAAGGCACGCTGAAGACGCTGAAGCGCTTCAAGGACGAAGTTTCGGAAGTCCCCGGCGGCCAGGAGTGCGGCATGGCCTTCCAGAACTACGAGGACATGCGCGTCGGCGACATCATCGAATGCTTCCGCGTCGAGATGGTGACCCGGACGCTCTGAGTTCGCGTGACTTGTCGGTACCGGGCGGTGGTCGAAAGACCGCCGCCCAAAGCCTTTTGAGAATGACCCGTTTGAGACATGCGGCACGGTCCTATCCCGCGCCTCACGCTTTCAGGATTGAGAAAAATGCCCCGTCCAACCACATCCAGCCCGTCCCAGCGTATGCTGCGCGTTGCCGAACAGGTGCGCCACGCGCTCTCGGAAACCTTGCAGCGCGGCGAGATCATTGATCCGCTGATCGAGAACACCGTGGTTTCGGTCTCGGAAGTGCGCATGTCGCCCGACCTGAGGGTTGCCACCGCTTTCGTCTCGCCGCTCGGCGCAAAGGACACCGATGCGGTTGTCGAGGCGTTGAACAAGCATGCGAAATTCGTCCGTGGCCGTGTCTCCGGCGCTCTGCGGCAGATGAAGTTCATGCCGGAGTTCCGCTTCAAGCTCGACACCTCCTTCGACAATTTCGCCAGGATCAACGATCTGCTGAAGTCGCCCGAAGTGGCACGCGATCTCGATGCGGACGACAAGGCCGTAGACGACAGGGCCAAAGACGACAAGGACAGCGAATAATGGGACGCCGCGGCAAGAAGAAGGGCCGGCCGATCTCCGGCTGGGTGGTGCTGGACAAGCCGGTTGGCATGGGCTCGACCGAGGCCGTCTCCAAGATCAAATGGCTGTTCCAGGCGGAAAAGGCCGGCCATGCCGGCACGCTCGATCCGCTGGCCTCCGGTATGCTGCCGATCGCGCTCGGCGAAGCGACCAAGACCGTGCCCTATGTGCAGGATGGCGCCAAGATTTATCGCTTCACTGTCGCCTGGGGGCAGGAGCGTTCCACCGATGATCTTGAAGGGCCCGTGACCAAGAGTTCCGACCTGCGTCCGGCGGAAGCCGAGGTCAAGGCGCTGCTGCCGAAATACACCGGCGTCATCATGCAGACGCCGCCGCAATTCTCGGCCATCAAGATTGCGGGTGAACGCGCCTATGACCTCGCCCGCGAAGGCGAGACGGTCGACATTCCCGCGCGGGAGATCGAGATCGGGCGTTTGGATGTCATCGAGCACCACGCCGACCACACCGTTTTCGAAATCGAATGCGGCAAGGGCACCTATGTGCGCTCGCTGGCCCGCGACATGGGCCGCGACCTCGGCTGCTTCGGCCATATCAGCGAATTGCGTCGGGTCGAGGTCGAGCCGTTCACGCCTGAGGATTTCGTCACCATCGCCGAATTGGAAGCGGCCCGCTTCGGCACGCAAGGCGAGGATAAACCCGAGCCTGCCGACGATGCTGATGCGATTGACGTGCCGGTGGACTTCGGCGCGATCGACGCGCTTCTGGTCGATACGTCAGCGGCTCTCGACTGCCTGCCGCAGGTCGCCATCAGCGACGATGCGGCGACGAAGATCCGCCTCGGCAATCCGGTTATCATTCGTGGCCGCGATGCGCCTGTCGAGGCGGAGGAAGCCTGTGCGACGGCCCGCGGCAAACTGGTTGCCATCGGCGCGATCGAACAAGGCATGTTCAAGCCCAAGCGGGTCTTTGCCGGGTGACGGCGAAAGCAATTCCAGGAAAAGTGTGAAACGGTTTTTCCGTTCGGAATTGCGAGAAAATAAGGCTCTAATTTCAGCTGGACGCTACAACTCGAGGGGCACATGGCAAAGGCCGATGCGGTGAAAAAGCGGGCGCCGGTGAAGACGCGGCGGCCGCCGGTCGGCGCCTCGCCGGGCACGCTGATCGCCGATCCGGCGGCGCGGCGCAGCGAGCTCAGGCTGACACTGATTTCGCCCGAAAAATTCAAGACCATCGACAATGCCAGCATCGATGATCTCAATACCCATTGCGACCATTGGCCGGTCGTCTGGCTGGACTGCACCGGGCTCGCCAATATCCAGCTGATCGAAGAGATCGGCCGGATCTTCAGCCTGCATCCGCTGGCCCTGGAGGATGTCGTCAACACCGGCCAGCGGCCGAAGGTCGATTTCTTCGAGGACCACGCCTTCGTCGTCGTGCGCATGATCGACGACGTCACGGCCCATCGCTACGAGCAGATCGCCGTGTTCTTCGGCAAGAATTTCGTCGTCACTTTCCAGGAACGCGAGGGCGATCCCTTCGATCCCGTACGCAAGCGTATCGAGAGTTCCGCGCCCAACCGGTTGCGGGCCCGCGGCGCCGATTATCTCGCCTACGCGCTGATCGACGCCATCGTCGACAGCTATTTTCCGCCGATCGAGGCGGCAGGCGACCTGGTCGACGGTATCGAGGATGAGATGCTGCATTCAACGCACAAGCATCAGATGCGGCAACTGCACGAATTGCGGCGCGACGCCAATGTGCTGAAGGGCGTGCTGTGGCCGATGCGCGATGCCGTGGCCACGCTGATCCGCAACGATGTGCCCTATGTGAAGGCCGAGACCAAAATCTTCCTCAATGACACACTTGACCACACGCTGAGGCTGATCGAACTGGTCGAGACCCAGCGCGACATGCTGACCGGCCTGATCGAGATGCATCTGTCCCTAAGCCAGGCGCGCACCAACGACGTCATCAGCTATCTCACCATCGTCTCGGTCATCTTCATGCCGCTCACCTTCCTGGTCGGCGTCTGGGGCATGAATTTCAGTCCCGACGCCTCGCCATGGAACATGCCGGAGCTGCGAGCCTACTACGGTTATCCCGCTTCGCTCTTGTTCATGGCCGTTGTCGCGATCGGCTTGATTGTCTTCTTCAAATGGAAGAAATGGCTTTAACGGCGGTAAAACTGGCCGTTTCGGGCTGAAAAGCCGGCTTCGTGAATTGGGCTGGTGTTTTCCCGGGAATTGCACTATATGCGCCGCAGCATAGCGCCACGACGCTTTGCTTGCACCGGCCCCTGCTGGACGACATCCCGGCTGAGGGCGACCCGTTTCCTCAAACAGATAAGGAAAAACACGATGTCGATTACTGCCGAGCGCAAAAAGGAATTGATGGGTGAATTCGCGACCGCCAAGGGCGATACCGGGTCTCCGGAAGTCCAGGTGGCCATCCTTTCCGAGCGCATCAAGAACCTGACCGACCATTTCAAGGACCACAAGAAGGATAACCATTCCCGCCGTGGTCTGCTCGCTCTCGTGTCCCAGCGCCGCAGCCTGCTTGATTATCTCAAGCGCAAGGACGACGCGCGCTATCAGACACTGATCGAGAAGCTCGGTCTGCGCCGTTGACGAATTGACCGGCGGGCTCTCTCAAGGAGTCCGCCGGTCGCGCATTTGAGCCCCCGGACCAATCCGATCTCGAATGCAGGACTGGAGCGCCGCACCCATCCGGATGCCGGACGGACGCTCCAACAAGTGAATTTGCGCATGACGCGTTCCGCAAGCCGTAGGTTTCGGGGTCATGCGCAGGCCGATCGATCGATTGGCCATATCCGGCTTCGAGCGTGCAGAGGGCCACTCGAAGCCACCCATGGACGGTCATGGGGCAGGATTGCAGGACGCTCGTATGGCCACCGTGCCGATGAAACCCGAGCCTCCCGTTGTCTTGCCCGTGGCTGCCCGAGAAAGGAAGCCAGAGGAAAGGGCACCCGCGCACGCTGAAACGGCGCGGCCCTTCCTCATATAAAGGACAAGACATGTTCAATCAGCACAAAGTGGAAATCGAATGGGGCGGTCGCCCGCTCATCCTCGAAACCGGCAAGATCGCGCGTCAGGCTGACGGCGCCGTGCTCGCCACCTACGGCGAGACCAAGGTTCTGGCCACCGTCGTTTCGATGAAGGAGCCCAAGCCCGGCCTCGATTTCTTTCCGCTGACCGTCAACTACCAGGAAAAGACCTATGCCGCCGGCAAGATCCCGGGCGGCTACTTCAAGCGCGAAGGCCGTCCGAGCGAAAAGGAAACGCTGGTTTCGCGTCTCATCGACCGCCCGATCCGTCCGCTCTTCGCCGACGGCTACAAGAACGATACCCAGATCGTCGTCACTGTTGTCCAGCATGATCTGGAAAATGATCCGGACATCCTGTCGATCGTTGCCACCTCGGCCGCTCTGACGCTGTCGGGCGTTCCCTTCATGGGCCCGGTCGGCGGGGCCCGCGTCGGCTACATCAACGGCGAATATGTTCTCAACCCGCACATCGACGAGATGCAGGAATCCAAGCTCGACCTCGTCGTCGCCGGCACCGCCGACGCCGTGCTGATGGTTGAGTCGGAAGCCAAGGAACTTGGCGAAGAGCTGATGCTCGGTGCCGTCATGTTCGGCCACAGGGGCTTCCAGCCGGTCATCGACGCCATCATCAAGCTGGCCGAAGTTGCCGCCAAGGAGCCACGCGACTTCACCGCGCCGGACTATTCCGCGCTTGAAGCAGAGATGCTGAAGATCGTCGGCGACGAGCTTCGTGAGGCTTACAAGATCACCGACAAGCAGCAGCGCTATGCCGCCGTCGACGCCGTCAAGGCGAAGGTCAAGGCAGCCTATGCTCCGGCCGAAGGCGAAGACGCCAAGTACACCTCCGAGCAGATCGGTTCGGTGTTCAAGGAACTCCAGGCCAAGGTCGTGCGCTGGAACATCCTCGATACCGGCTCGCGCATTGATGGCCGTGACCTCAAGACGGTCCGCAAGATCGTCTCCGAAGTCGGCGTCCTGCCGCGTACCCACGGTTCGGCGCTGTTCACCCGCGGCGAGACCCAGGCGCTGGTCGTTGCCACGCTCGGCACCGGCGAAGACGAGCAGTATGTCGATTCGCTGACCGGCATGTACAAGGAGAAGTTCCTCCTTCACTACAACTTCCCTCCCTACTCCGTCGGTGAGACCGGCCGCATGGGTTCGCCGGGCCGCCGCGAAATCGGCCACGGCAAGCTCGCCTGGCGCGCCATTCGTCCGATGCTGCCGAGCGCTGACCAGTTCCCCTACACGCTGCGTGTCGTCTCGGAGATCACCGAGTCCAACGGTTCGTCCTCGATGGCCACCGTCTGCGGCACCTCGCTGGCGCTGATGGATGCCGGCGTTCCGCTGGCGAAGCCCGTTGCCGGCATCGCCATGGGCCTGATCAAGGAAGGCGAGCGCTTCGCAGTGCTCTCCGACATCCTGGGTGACGAAGATCACCTCGGCGACATGGACTTCAAGGTCGCTGGCACCGCCAACGGCATCACCTCGCTGCAGATGGACATCAAGATCGAGGGCATCACCGAGGAGATCATGAAGATCGCGCTGGACCAGGCCAAGGATGGCCGCCAGCATATCCTCGGCGAAATGGCGCATGCCCTGACCGGCGCCCGCCCCGAACTCGGCGAGTTCGCGCCGCGCATCGAGGTCATGCACATCCCGACCGACAAGATCCGCGACGTCATCGGTTCGGGCGGCAAGGTTATCCGCGAGATCGTCGAGAAGACCGGCGCCAAGATCAACATCGAGGACGACGGCACGGTCAAGATCGCTTCCTCGAACGCCAAGGAGATCGAGGCGGCGAAGAAGTGGATCCACACCATCGTTGCCGAGCCGGAAGTCGGCGAAATCTACGAAGGCACGGTCGTCAAGACCGCCGACTTCGGCGCTTTCGTCAACTTCTTCGGCCCGCGTGACGGTCTCGTCCACATCTCGCAGCTCGCCAATGAGCGCGTTGCCAAGACCTCCGACGTCGTCAAGGAAGGCGACAAGGTCTGGGTCAAGCTGATGGGCTTCGACGAGCGCGGCAAGGTCCGCCTGTCGATGAAGGTCGTCGACCAGGCCACCGGCAAGGAGATCGTGCGCGACAAGAAGGCCGAAGGCGAAGAAGACGCCGCCTGAGCGATCTGACAGAAAAATCGAAGCGGGCGCGGCTTATGTCGCGCCCGTTTTCGTTTGGAGCAAGTTCCAGGAAAGTATGAAGCGCTTTCCCTTGGAAATTGCGTAGACATCTGGGAGCATGGCTATGCCCGCTGAAGCGCTGAAGACGCTTTTCCATCCGTTCGAGGCCGAGGCTCTTGCCTTGCCGCGAAAGGGCGAGCGCATCCTCTTCCTCGGCGCCGAGCCCGGCCTGCGCTTGCCGTCCGGCTTCGAGGCCACGCTGCATATCGTACAAGGCTTCCGGCCGCATTTCCGCGCAGTGCAGGCGGCGGGCTTTACCGTCTCGCCGCGAACCGAGGGCGACGGCTTTGATGCCGCCCTGGTGCTCGCCGGCCGTCATCGCGGTCAGAACGAACTGCGTATCGCCGAGGCCCTCGAGCGCGTGGCGCCGGGCGGACTGGTCGTCATCGCCGGTGCCAAGGACGACGGCATTGCCAGCCTGCGCAAGCGTGTCGACGAACTCGCGCCGCTCGACGGCCATATGCCGAAATATCACGGCATCGCCTTCTGGCTGCGCCGCCCGGCAGATATGCAGGCAGCCGCCACGCTTCGCGCCGCCAATCCCGCTTTGCTGATTGAGGAGCGGTTCCACACCGCGCCCGGCATGTTCTCCTTCGATCGCGTCGATGCGGGTTCGAAACTGCTGGTCGACAACCTGCCCGGTGACCTGCGCGGCAGTGCGGCCGATTTCTGCGCCGGCTGGGGCTATGTCGCGGCTGAAATGGCTGCGCGTTCGCCAGGCCTGTCGGCGCTTGATCTCTACGAAGCGGATTTCGATGCGCTGGAGGCGGCCAAGGGCAACCTCGCCAACACAGTGGCGCAAGGCTTCTTCTGGACGGATCTGCTCGCCGAGCCTGTCGAGCGCCGCTACGACGTCATCGCCATGAACCCGCCCTTCCACCGCAGCCGCGCGGCCGAGCCCGAGATCGGTGCCGGCATGATCCGCGCGGCAGCCAAGGCGTTGAAGCCCGGTGGCAGGCTGTTCATGGTCGCCAACCGCCAGCTTCCCTACGAGCCCGTTCTGTCGGCCGCCTTTGCCAGCCACGCGGAACTCGCCCGCGACGGCATGTTCAAGGTGTTTTCTGCGCGGCGCTGAAACGATGCGTATGGTGTTCAGTGCAGATTGGCGACGCGCCGGACTTCGTCGGTGGCGTGCGCGTCACCAGCGCTGAACTTGAGCGGCGCTGGCCGGCCGAACAGGTAACCCTGCACGACCTCGCAGCCGGCGGCGCGCAGCAAAGTCGCCTGGTTCTCGGTCTCGACGCCTTCGGCAATGATGCTGACGCCGAGTGCACGCGAAAGCCCGACAATGGTCGAGACGACGGCGCCGGAGCTGGAATCGGTATCGATGCGGCTGACGAAGGAGCGGTCGATCTTCAGCTTGCCGAACGAGAAATCGATCAGGTAGCTGAGGTTGGAATAGCCGGTGCCAAAATCGTCGACGGCAACGGAGATGCCCATGTCGGCAAGCTCTTTCAGGATGGCGGCCGCTCGGTCGCGATCCTGCATCATCGCCGTTTCGGTAACTTCCAGCTCCAGCCGCGACGGCTTGATGCCGGTGGCCCGCATCGTGTCGCGCACGATGCCGACGAAATCCTTGGTCATGAACTGGACCGGCGAGATGTTGACGGCGACGAAACAGTCTTCCGGCAAATGGCGGGCATCGCTGCAGGCCTTGCGCAGAACCCATTCGCCGATCGGGTTGATCATCCCGGTTTCCTCGGCGATCTGGATGAACTCCATGGGTGGGATCATGCCGCGTTCGGGATGGTTCCAGCGGATCAGCGCTTCGTAGCCGATGATACGGCCGGTCGGCAGGTCGAGCTGCGGCTGATAGTGGAGGTCGAAGTCTCCGCGTTCGAAAGCGGTGTGCAATTCGGATTCGACCCATTGGCGATAATCGGCGACACGCCCCATCTCGCTGTCGAACACCGACCAGTTGCCGACGCCGCTGGCGCGCGCATTCTGCAGCGCCAGATTGGAACGGCGCAGGATAAGGACCGGATCGACGCCATCCTTGGGCATGGCGACAATCCCCACCGACAGGCTCACCGATTGCTGATGGGTGCTCAGTTCATAGGGCTCCATCATCTCGTCGATGAGCCTTTCGATCATGCTTTCCATCGTTCCCTGGATCTGATGATCCGCAAGCAGCACCGCGAACTCGCCGGCGCCGATACGTCCGATCACGGCGCGTGCGGGCACACTCTCTTGCAGCCGCTTGGTGAAGGCGCGGATCAACTCATCGCCCTGGCTATAGCCGATCGCGTCGTTGATCTGCTTGAACCGGTCGATGTCGATGTCGATCAGGAACACCGGTTCCCCGGTCCGGCTTGTCGCGCATGCCGCCTCGGCGATCTTGCCGACCATCGCAGGGCGCGCCAAGAGTCCGGTCAGCTTGTCGAAATGGGTTTCGTTGAACACGTAATCCGCCGATTCATCGATACCGGCGAAGAAGGACATTGCCGCCACCGAAGCCGCCAGCGCGCAAAGCGCGGCCATGATCGCGACCATCATATCCACCGAAATGCCGGCAAACCCGTCGCCGAGACCGTGCTTCAGGCCCCAGATGCCGAGCACGAAACTGCCAATGCCCGAACTTGCTATCGTGAGCAGTCGGAACACCGGTGTTCGCTTCGGGTTGCTAACGGCAGACATTCAAAGGTCCCCAGATTGCGGGACTCTATAGCGGAAATCCTCTTAAAATGAGATTCCGCGAATGCATCCAATTTTACTGGAGAAGAATTATTTCGTTACTGGAAAAGCACCATTTCTCCGAAACGGTTGCCCAAAGCGTGTCGCCTTGATCCGTTTCAGGGCTGGTTAACCATCCGTCTGCTTCAACTCATCGAGCGTCGGCATCGAGACGATGTGATAGCCGGAATCGACATAGTGGATTTCACCGGTGACGCCGGAGGCGAGGTCGGACAGCAAATAAAGCGCCGAGCCGCCGACTTCGTCGATGGTCACTGTACGGCGCAGCGGCGAGTTGCGCTGCTGGTAGGAAAACATGTGGCGGGCGTCCGAAATGCCGGCGCCGGCGAGCGTGCGTACTGGCCCCGCCGAGATGCCGTTCACCCGGATGCCGCGCGGACCGTAGTCGTTGGCAAGGTAGCGCACGCTGGCCTCGAGGCCGGCCTTGGCGACGCCCATGACATTGTAGTTCGGCATGACGCGGACTGAACCGGCATAGGTCAGCGTGATCATCGAGCCGCCCTGCGTCATCAGCGGCGTGGCGTTGCGGGCCACTTCCGTGAAGGAGTAGCAGGAGATCACCATGGTGCGGACGAAATTGTCCCGGCTGGTGTCGGCGTAAAGGCCCTTCAACTCATTCTTGTCGGAAAAGCCGATGGCATGGACGACGAAGTCCAGTCCGCCCCATTCCTTGCCAAGCGTCTCGAACGTGGCGGCGACCGAAGCGCTGTCCTCGACATCGCAGGGAACGACCAGCGAAGCGCCCAGTCTGTCGGCGAGCGGCTTGACCCGCCGGCCGAAGGCCTCGCCCTGGTAGGTGAAGGCGAGCTCCGCGCCATGTTCGGACAATTTCTGCGCGATGCCCCAGGCGATCGAATGATCGTTGGCGACACCCATGACAAGCCCGCGCTTGCCCTTCATCAGTCCGTCCATGGCTGGCAATCCCTTTAGAAAAAACGCTGGCCTTATGCGGAGTAGCGCTGGAAAATGAGCGTCGCGTTGGTGCCACCGAAACCGAAGGAATTCGACAAAACGGTGTCGATCTTGGCGTTGTCGATGCGCTTGCGCACGATCGGCATGCCCTCGAATTCAGGGTCGAGTGTCTCGATATGGGCGCTTTCGCCGATGAAGCCGCCTTGCATCATCAGGATCGAATAGATCGATTCCTGCACGCCGGCCGCGCCCAGCGAATGGCCGGTCAGTGATTTGGTTGAGGTGATGAACGGCATTTTTTCGCCGAACACTTCGCGGATGGCGCCCATTTCCTTGGAATCACCCACCGGTGTCGAGGTGCCATGGGTGTTGATGTAGTCGACCGGCGTGGTCACTGTCGCCAGCGCCTGGCGCATGCAGCGGACCGCGCCTTCGCCGGAGGGCGCCACCATGTCGTAGCCGTCCGAGGTCGCGCCGTAGCCGACGATCTCGGCGTAGATCTTGGCGCCGCGCGCCTTGGCATGCTCCAGTTCTTCCAGCACCAGAACACCGGCGCCGCCGGCGATGACGAAGCCGTCGCGATTGGCGTCATAGGCGCGCGAAGCCGCCGATGCCCGGTCGTTGAACTTGGACGACATGGCGCCCATGGCGTCGAACAGGTCCGACATCGTCCAGTCGAGATCCTCGTGGCCGCCGGCAAAGACGATATCCTGCTTGCCCCACTGGATCAGCTCGTAGCCATTGCCGATGCAATGCGCCGAGGTCGAGCAGGCCGACGAGATCGAGTAGTTGACACCGTGGATCTTGAACCAGGTGGCCAAAGTCGCCGAGGCCGTCGACGACATCGCCTTCGGCACGGCGAAGGGGCCGATACGTTTGGGGCTGCCGTTCTTCAGCGTCGTTTCGGCCGCCTCGACGATGGTGCGGGTGGAGGGGCCGCCCGAGCCCATGACGATGCCGGTGCGTTCATTGGTGACGTCGCTTTCGCCGAGGCCGGCGTCGGCGATCGCCTGATCCATGGCGACGTGGTTCCAGGCCGCGCCTTGGCTCAGGAAGCGCATCGCACGGCGGTCGATCATGGCGGAGGGGTCGAGCGTCGGTGCGCCCCAGACCTGGCACCGGAAGCCATGCTCGGCGAAGGAATCGGAAAAGCTGATGCCAGATCTGGCGTCATGCAGCGAGGTCTGCACCTCGTTGGCATTATTGCCGATCGACGACACGATGCCGAGGCCTGTGACTACGACACGTCTCATTCGCAACTCCTTCCAGGGATGCTGGCCAATGGGCAGGCCAAGGCTGCGGTCAAGCGACCGCCGACTGCTTGGACAGACCGACCTTCAGGTCCGTCGCCGCATATATGGGCTCGCCATCCGCCTTCATCCAGCCATCGGCGATGCCCAGAACCAACCGGCCGCGCATCACGCGCTTGAAATCCACGCCATACTCGACCTTCTTGACCGATGGTGTGACCATGCCCTTGAACTTGACCTCGCCGGTCGACAGCGCCATTCCCTTGCCGGGCTCGCCGAGCCAGCCGAGATAGAATCCCGTCAACTGCCACAAGGCGTCGAGGCCGAGGCATCCTGGCATGATCGGATTGCCGATGAAATGACAGGCAAAGAACCACAGGTCCGGCTTGATGTCGAATTCCGCACGGATGAAGCCCTTGTCGAAAGCGCCGCCGGTCTCGCTGATCTCGGTGATGCGGTCGAACATCAGCATCGGCGGGTAGGGCAGCTGGGCATTGCCCTCTCCGAACAGCTCGCCGCGGGCGCAGGCCAGCAATTCTTCGTAGTCGTAGCTGGATTTACCCGCCATCAATCTCGTCCCCATATCGTCCGGGCGGTAGCGCGCCCTTGTCGTTGGTGTCCTAACACAATCTGTTTCGGGCCGGAAACCGGCGTTTGCGCTTAACCCGCAAGTCTGCCCGGGTCAATGCGCGCTATTGATCGCTTTCGGACGACAGAATATATGTCAACAGGGGTCCGGTTTCGGCAGACGTTCATTTTTTTGCCATTCTGGGCGTGTCTTGAAGCGGGACTGCGAGCTTGGAAGACCAGATGGACCGGGGCTGCCGGAAGGAAAATGTCGCTGTGGACAAGCGGGTACGTGAAGCCGGCCTGAGGCCGACGCGGCAGCGTATCGCGCTGGCCGACCTGCTTTTCGCCAAGGGCGACCGTCATCTCTCAGCCGAGGAACTGCACGAGGAGGCACTGGCCGCCGGCGTGCCGGTATCGCTGGCCACCGTCTACAACGCGCTCCACCAGTTCACCCAGGCGGGACTGCTGCGCATCCTCGCCGTCGAGGGCGCCAAGACCTATTTCGACACCAACACCTCCGACCACCACCATTTCTACATCGAAGGCGAAAACCGGATTTTCGATATCGAAAGCGGCCCGGTGACCGTCTCCAACCTGCCGGAGCCTCCCGAAGGCATGGAGATCGCCAATGTCGATATCGTGGTAAGGCTGCGCGCCAAGCGCCAGGAATGACCGGCCAGACCAGCCCAATCGGCCACGCCAGAATGATCTGCCAGGCCCGAATAATCGGTCAGGCCCGAATAATCGGTCAGGGATGAAGCCTCTCGACCTGATCATCCGGTTCGAATGGGCTGCCGTGGCCGCGGTCGCTGTCGTCTTCTACGCTTCGTCGGGCGTTTCCTGGTGGCTCTTTGCAGTGCTCATCCTGGCGCCGGACCTGTCGATGTTCGGCTATCTCGGCGGGCCGCGCATCGGCGCCATTGCCTACAATGCCTTGCACATCCTCATCGTACCGGTGCTGCTGCTGCTCGTCGGCTACCTGTCCAGTCATGCGGTCGCGATTGCGGTCGCGCTGATCTGGATCGCCCACATCGCCATCGACCGTGCGCTGGGCTATGGCCTGAAACTGTCAACCGGTTTTCAGGACACCCACCTTGGCCGTATCGGGCGAAAGCGGAACGAGCTCAGTCCTTGACCCGCTCGCCGGGATAGGCGCCCCAGACCGCCGCCTGGGCGAGCCAGCCGGTATGGCCGTCAAGCGTCATTTCGCACCACTGGCCATCGCAGGACTTGATCGTGCCCATGACGCCGGGCTCGACGATCGCCACCACACGGGCGTCCTTGTCGGGACTTTTCATAAGATTGATCTGCGCGCCCTTGCCGCGCTGCCAGGGCGCGACGATCGCGGTGCGCCGGCCCGACAGCAGCGACTGGTTGATCCAGCCCTCGGAACCGTCGGCATCGCGCACGCGACGCCAGGTATCGAATTCCTGGATGATCTCCATCGGCAGGCCGGCCTTCAGATACATCCAGTCGACCGAGTAGTTGGCGCCGGGGCCGACGCGAGAATTGACGCGGCCGGACTTCAGGCTGACGAATCGCGGCAGCGGCAGGCCGCTCGGCCCGAGCGTGACGGCGCTCTGGGCGGGTGCGGCCGCGCTCTGCGCCACGGCAAGCGGGGAATAGAGGAGAGCGCCGAGCAATGCTGCGCTGAGGGCCAGGCGAAGCGACGCGAAACCAGACACTTTCGTTCCTTTCGGCGCTTGCCTCTCGGCCTCGGCGCCCCTTTTTCTTTGTCTTCGGCGGCACCGCTTGTTACATGGGTAAATCGGCTACCGCGACCGGCTTTCAGTTTCGCCGGTCTTGGTTAAAGAGGTCTCAACGAGGGAAACAATGGCAGGCAAAAAGAAGCCTCTCGTGGTCATCACGCGAAAGCTGCCCGACCCGGTCGAGACCCGCATGCGTGAGCTGTTCGACGCCAGGCTGAATGTCGAGGACCGGCCGATGACGCAGCCGGAACTGGTTGCGGCGGTCAAGGAAGCCGACGTGCTTGTGCCGACGGTGACCGATCACATCGACGCGGCGCTGATCGCCCAGGCCGGCGAGAACCTCAAGCTGATCGCCAATTTCGGCAACGGTGTCGACAAGATCGACGTGACGGCGGCGGCCAAGAAGGGCATCACCGTCACCAACACGCCCAATGTGCTGACCGAAGACACTGCCGACATGACCATGGCGCTGATGCTCGCGGTGCCGCGACGCCTGGCGGAAGGCGCCAATGTGCTGACCGGCGACAAGAAATGGGCCGGCTGGTCGCCGACCTGGATGCTCGGCCGGCGCATCTGGGGCAAGCGGCTCGGCATTGTCGGCATGGGCCGTATCGGCACCGCCGTTGCCAGGCGGGCCAAGGCCTTCGGCCTTTCCATCCACTACCACAACCGCCACCGCGTATTGCCGGCGGTCGAGGACGAACTGGAGGCGACCTATTGGGAGAGCCTTGACCAGATGCTGGCCCGCATGGACATCATCTCGGTCAATTGTCCGTCGACGCCGGCGACCTTTCATCTCCTGTCGGCGCGGCGGTTGGCGCTGCTGCAGCCCACGGCCTACATCGTCAACACCGCGCGCGGCGACATCATCGACGAGGATGCGCTGGTCAAGCTGGTCCAGGACGGCAAGCTCGCCGGCGCCGGCCTCGACGTCTACGAGCATGAGCCGGCGCTCAATGCCAAGCTGCTCAAGCTCGCCGCCAGAAACAAGGTCGTGCTTTTGCCGCATATGGGCTCGGCGACGCTCGAGGGCCGCATCGATATGGGCGAGAAGGTCATCATCAACATCCGGGCCTTCGTTGACGGTCACCGTCCCCCGGATCGTGTGCTACCGCTCAGAACGTGATGTTATCGGCGCTCATCGTCCTTTAAGTAAGTAAAAACTCACGAAAGCACCTTGCGCATGGTGATCGAGGTCGGCCTGGCGTAGCCTTCATGCGCCGTCCGGCCGGTCTCGTGAAAGCCGAGGCGGGCAAAGGCGGCGTGATTGGCGGTGAGCTCGATCCGCGTCTGCAGCTCCAGCGCTGCCTTGCCGCGGTCGAGCGCAAGAATCTCGATCGCCCGCATCAGTCGCCGGCCGATGCCTTGCCCCTGGCAGTCCGGGGCGACGGCGAGCTTGCCGACATAAAAGTCGTCGGCCCTCTCAAGAGCAAAGACGCAACCGACGATCCTGTCGCCGTCGAGCGCCACGAAACCGGTCTCCTGTCGTGCCTTGTCGCGCAGTGTGTCGACGGTGAGCAGGTGGGCCGAGGACGGCGGGTCGATGATCCCGTCCATGAAGGCGAAGGCACGCATGATCAAGGCAAGCACCTCGTCCCAGCGGCTGAAATCGGCCGCAATGCGGTCGATGGAAAGGGGTACGGTCCGCTCCAAGATCAGCGCCTGGCGTAGCGGATCGTTTCGAAGCGCGCGGCGAGCGCATCGTAGAGCAGCAGTCGGCCGACCAGCGGCTCGCCGATGCCGGTGATCAGTTTGATCGCCTCCATCGCCTGCAGCGTGCCGATGACGCCGGTCAGCGCGCCAAGCACCCCGGCCTCGGCGCAGGATGGCACCAGGCCAGGCGGTGGGGCTTCGGGAAAGAGATCGCGATAGCCAGGGTTCGGCTTGCCATCCCTGCCGTCCTCGAAAGGCTTCAGCACCGTCACCGAACCGTCGAAGCGGCCGACGGCGGCATGCACCAGCGGTTTGCGCTCGTTCGCACAGGCATCGGCCACCGTATAACGGGTCTCGAAATTGTCGGACCCGTCGACGGTGATGTCATAGCCGGCGATCAGGGCAGGGGCGTTGTCCGTGTTCAGCCGGACTGTGTGCGTCTCGACCGCCGTGTTGGGATTAATGCGGGTGATTGCCGCCTTGGCGCTGTCGGTTTTCAGCATGCCGACCGTATCGGTGCCGTGGATGACCTGGCGCTGCAAATTGGAGAGCGACACGGTGTCGTCGTCGACGATGCCAAGCGTGCCGACGCCGGCCGCCGCAAGATATTCGAGCACCGGCGCGCCCAGGCCGCCGGCGCCGATCACCAGGACCCGCGCTTGCTTGAGCTTCTGCTGGCCCGCGCCGCCGACCTCGGGCAGCACGATGTGGCGGGCATAGCGTTCGATCTCGTCAGCGGTGAGCGCGGTGGTCATGTCAGCAGCATATAGCGGCTGAAAAACCTTGTCAGGCGTCTTCGGTTGGCCCAACCGTGCCGTGGTCGACGGTCAGGAATTGCGCACGCCCCTTGAGGCTGGAAAACAGCGCCGCATCGGTCCCCGTCATGAACGCCTGACAGTTCAATTCCTCCAGGATCGAAAACAGTGCTGCCCGCCGCCCACCGTCGAGATGGGCGGCGATTTCGTCGAGCAGCAGGATCGGTGTCATACCCGACATCTCGCCGGTCAGCCGGGCATGCGACAGGACGATGCCGACCAGCAGCGCCTTCTGCTCGCCGGTCGAGCAAAGCTCGGCTGGCATCGCCTTGGGCCGGTGCCTGACCAGGAGATCGGAACGGTGCGGGCCTTCGAGTGTTCGTCCCGCGGCGCGATCGCGATCGCGGCCACCAGCAAGCGCCCGGCGGAACCGCTCCTCGACGTCGACCGCCGGCGCGGTGGAAACCTCGGCTTCCAGATCGCCCGAAAGGCTGATGTCGGCCTGCGGGAACGGTCCCGTGTCGGGCAGCCTGTCGATCATGGCGGCGAGCAGGCGCACCAGTTCGGCGCGCGCCGCCGCAATGGCGACGCCGGTTTCGGCCATCTGAGTCTCGATCGCCTCGAACCAGCGATCATCCCGCGAGCCCTCGGTAAGCAGACGATTACGGCCGCGCATCGCCTTTTCGTAATCGAGAGCGCGCTGGCCGTGGCCCGGATCGATCGCCAGCACCAGCCGGTCGAGAAAGCGCCGGCGGTCCGCGGCCGGTCCGGTGAACAGCGCATCCATGGCCGGCGTCAGCCACACGACGCGCAGCCATTCCAGCATCTCCTCGGCCGAGCGGGCAGTCGCGCCATTGATGCGAACCCGCCGCCCGCCTTCGCCCTCGCCAACCGAAATCCCCGTGCCGATCTCGATCTGGCCGTCGGGTCCGTCGAGCCGGGCGTGCAGCGCAAAGCCGCCGTCGCCGCCCTCGCGCGCGACATCGGCGTAAGGGGCACGGCGCAGGCCGCGCCCGGGCGTCAGAAAAGAAATCGCTTCGAGGAGATTGGTCTTGCCCGCGCCGTTGTCGCCGGAAAACACCACGGCGCCCGGGGCGAGATCGATCGCCAGCGTCGCATAATTGCGGAAATTAGTAAGTGTAAGCTTACTTATATGGGTTTGTCCGGGCAACCGCTATCCGCCTGTAGAAGTCGCCGCAACCATTGTACTTGCTACCGGTCCCGTCGCAGAGCCGGATCGACGATGCAGCGCCGGCTACACCCGCATCGGCATCAGCACGTAAAGTGCGGTCTCGTCGGCCATGTCGTGGATCAGCGTCGGCGAACCGGCATCGGCCAGCATGAATTTGGCTTCCGTTCCGGTCAACTGAGCGGCGACGTCGAGCAGATATTTGGCGTTGAAGCCGATCTCGATCGGGTCGGACGAATAGTCGGCGGCCAGTTCTTCGGTGGCGCTGCCTGAATCCGGATTGTTGACCGCAAGCGTCACCTGGCCTTCGCTGATCGAAAGCTTCACCGCACGGCCGCGTTCGGAGGAAATGGTCGAGACGCGATCGACCGCCGCGGCAAAGCTCTGGCGGTCGAGGATCAGCTTCTTGTCATTGCCGGTCGGAATGACCCGTTGATAATCCGGGAAGGTGCCGTCGATCAGCTTCGAGGTCAGGACCACGCTGCCGATGGTGAAGCGGATCTTGGTGTCGGACAGTTCGGTGGTCACGGCGACATCCGGATCATCGACCAGCTTCTGCAACTCGCTCACTGTCTTGCGCGGGATGATGATGCCCGGCATGCCCTCGGAACCCGCCGGCGCGTCGATTTCGGCCCGCGCCAGGCGGTGGCCGTCGGTGGCCACCGAGCGCAGCTTCAGCTTGCCGCCGACCTCATGCGTGTGCAGGTAGATGCCGTTGAGATAATAGCGCGTCTCCTCGGTGGAAATGGCGAACTGCGTCTTCTCGATCAGCCCCTTCAAGGCAACCGAGTCGAGCCGGAAGATATGCGAGAAGGATCCGGCCGAAAGCTCGGGAAAGTCGGATTGCGGCAGGCACTGCAGGCGGAAGCTCGAGCGGCCCGACGTCACCGTCATGGCGTTGCCGTCCTCATCCGTCTTCAGCATCACCTCGGCGCCGTCCGAGAGCTTGCGCACGATGTCGTAGAGCAAATGCGCCGGAACCGTCGTCGCCCCGCCGCGCTCGACCTTGGCGGGCGTCGCCTCCGTCACCTCCAGATCGAGGTCGGTCGCCTTCATTTCAAGGCTGGCGCCCTCGGCGCTGAGCAGCACGTTGGACAGGATCGGTATCGTGTTGCGCCGTTCGACCACACGGTGGACGTGGTTGAGCGACTTCAGGAGATTTGACCGTTCCAGGATAACACGCATGACGAAACAGGCTCGCTTGAAAGGATGAGCGGGTCTCCGGCTGGCGGCGCCCCGCGAAAGGTCTGAACAGGCTCAGAATCTGCGTAAACTGACAGGAAAAAGCCAGCAAACGCAAGCCCGCGCCACCGGTTCCGGCCGGCTGCGCGGGCTTTCTGGGGATAAAGGCCGAGAAGACCGCCAGCCGATGTGCTGAATCCGGAATCCGGATCGTCGCCGAGCTCTGTCTTGACGCAACTCCGGACGGAAAACCGTTTCCCACTTTTCCTGGAATTGCCCTAAGCCGCGAACCCATTTCGAGCTCACGGCTGGACAGGCAAGCCGTTGAATTCCAGCGCAGTTCTGGCTTGCCTGTCCTGAGCCGGTCAGGCCTGGTCGTTGATCAGCCGTCGCAGCAGTTCGAGTTCCTGGGCCAGCGTGTTGTCGTTGCCGGAAAGGTCCTCGATCTTGCGCACGGCGTGCAGCACCGTGGTGTGATCGCGGCCGCCGAAGCGCCGTCCGATTTCGGGCAGCGAGCGCGGCGTCATCACCTTGGACAGGTACATGGCGACCTGCCGCGGCTTGACGATGGTGCGCGTGCGCCGGTTGGACAGCAATTCCGTCTTGGACACGTTGTAGTGGCGCGCCACGATGCGCTGGATATCCTCGATGCGGACCCGCTTCGGCTCGCCGGTGCGATAGATGTGGCCGAGGATCTCGTCGATGCGGTCGATGGTGATCTGCGGCTCGAACGACTGGCGGAACAGCAGTTGATTGAACGCGCCCTCCAGTTCGCGTCCGCTGCCGGTCACGGTGCGGGCGACGTGGTTGAGGATTTCGTCGGAAATATCGAGCGACGCGTCGTCGACCCTGGCCGTCGCCAGGCGCAGTTTGAGCATGCCGAGGCGCATGGCGAAATCAGGCGCCGACATTTCAAGCGCGACGCCGCCATTGAGGCGCGAGCGGACGCGCGGCTCGAGCGATTCCAGCTCGGACGGCGGCCGGTCGGCGGCGACGACGACCTGCTTGGCGCTGTCGAGCAGCATGTTGATCAAATGGCAGAATTCATGCTGGATCGACTTGCCCTGCAGGAACTGCATGTCGTCGATGATCAAGAGGTCGATGTCGCGCAGCTGCTCCTTGAGCGTCAGCGCATTGTTGTCGCGGATCGCGGTGGCGAAGCGCCACATGAAATATTCCGCGGTGAGATAGACGACGCGGGATTTCGGGTTCTGCTTCAGCGATTCCGCCGCGATGGCCTGCAGCAGGTGGGTCTTGCCGAGGCCCACGGTCGCGTGCAGGAAAAGCGGGTTGAAGCGCACGGCGCTCGACTGCGATTCCGCCACGGCCTTGGCGGCGGCGAAGGCCACCCGGTTCGACGGGCCTTCGATGAAGGAGCCGAACGTGTAGCGGGGATCAAGCGGGGATCCCAGCACGTTGTGGCGGAACTCGGTCTCGACCGCAGCACCCGGGCGCGGCACGGGAGGCCGTTCCACCCTGCCAGGGCTCACAGTACCGGCGGCCAGCACCGTCTGTGTCTGCCGTGTCATCTTGCGCGCCGGCGCCAGTTCCGGCTCGACATGGCTGCGCCCCTGGCGGGTGGCCGTACGCACCACGATCTCGATCTTGAGGAGATCGGCATCCTCCTGCTTCCACAGTTCGGAGATGAGGTCGAGATAGTGGCCGTTGATCCACGAGCGCAGGAACGCGGTGGGCACCGAGATGCGGACAATGCCCTTGGATGCCTCCGCGACCTTCATGCGGCCGAACCAGCTCGAATAGACTTCAGCCCCCAGGCGCGCCTTCAACTGGGTCTTGACCCGGTCGAACTTCTGTTCCGCGTCGCTGGAGACCGCCATCTCGTTTGCTCCGATCAAAGTTCCAGGAAATGGGAGGTCGCCCGTAAGCTCCCTTTCGATGCCGCTCTGCATGATCGAGTTCCTTGCTTTTCTGTACCTGTTTTCCGCTGGGGATGCGCCTCCTGCATCCTTTTTCCAGCGACTGTGTCTTCGCTACGATGCCCGTTGCCGCCGCCGGCAATGAACGTCGCCCACTATTCGGAGGGAACCGGTGCCGGCCCATGGAAGCCAGTCCGCGTTGGGTATGTCAGGGCAATACAACACCGTCCGGCGAAAGAGCGCCGGCGCGCCGTCTACCTGCCATGTCTCGTTACGCCAGTCCCCTACCGTATCGAAAAAGAGCAAACCAAAGCCGTCCGCGGACTTGATCCGCGTCGCAAATCCCGCCAATTTAAGCTGGCTGCGTCAGGCTGGGTTAGGGCCAGAGGCCCGTCCCTTTCGATAGATCGACATTACCGAAATCGCTGTGGATAGGGCAAGGCCACGTCTAACGGATTTTTAAGGAATCTGGTTACCTCCGGCGCCTTCTGGCGCCATGCCGCAACGGTACATTTTGACAAAGCCATTGTGATTCAAACTCTTTTCCGGCGAATATGAAAAAGCCGGGCCGGTTCGAAATATTCTGAAATAATTCGCTTGACAGGCAGTTGTCCTCCCGTCCCTCCGGGGCGCTGTGGACAGGCTGTGGATGACCATGGGTAACTATCTGAAAAATATTGCTTATTTCTGATAGTTGGGAATTTCTGAGGCGACACTTTTTAAGCGTATCAGCCATCAGCAGCCATGCATGTGCCGGCAAAGCATTTCGAAGTCTGGAATCCGCTTTGGGCGCCGTTTCCGAGCATTCTTTTTAAGTACTTGCCGGCAAACGAAAAAACCCGGCACGATCGGCCGGGTTTTAAGGAAGCTTAGTCTGTAAAGGCGATATCAGGCCGACAGCACCTTGAGGCGCGCGGCCAGACGCGACACCTTGCGGGACGCGGTGTTCTTGTGGATCACGCCCTTGGTCGCGGCGCGCATCAATTCCGGCTCGGCGGCCTTGAATGCGGCCTGAGCGGCAGCCTTGTCACCGGAGGCGAGTGCCTCCTCGACCTGGCGGACATAGGTGCGCACGCGCGAGCGGCGGTTCTTGTTGATCGCTGCGCGGCGGGCGATCTTGCGCGTTGCCTTTTTGGCCGAGGATGTGTTGGCCATGATGCCTCTCTTCTGATCTGGTCGGCGCACGCGGCATGCCGCAGGGCGCAAAAAACAAACGGGCAGCCACAGGGCCGCCTCGGTTGGTGCGGCTTATAGTTCAGCTTTTCCGGCGCGTCAACGCTGCCTGGCGTTCTTTTTGGCCGATGCCACAGGGTTTCGATCGCGGGCCGGCAACACTCTACCGATTGGTGAAATTCGGTTTCCGCTTTTCGGCAAAGGCCGCCATGCCTTCCTTCTGGTCTTCGAGCGCGAAAAGCGAGTGGAACAGACGGCGCTCGAACCGCAATCCCTCGGCCAACGTCGTCTCATAGGAACGGTTGACGGCTTCCTTCGCCATCATCACCGACGGCAGCGAGAAATCGGCGATCTTGGCCGCCGCCTTGACCGCCTCCTCGACAAGGTCGGCGGCGGGCACGACCCGCGACACCAGGCCTGAGCGCTCGGCTTCCGCGGCATCCATCATCCGTCCGGTCAGGCACATATCCATCGCCTTCGATTTGCCGACGAACCGGGTCAGGCGTTGCGACCCGCCCATGCCGGGAATGACGCCGAGCGTGATTTCGGGCTGGCCGAATTTGGCCGTGTCGGCGGCAATGATGAAGTCGCACATCATGGCCAGCTCGCATCCGCCGCCGAGCGCATAGCCAGCCACCGCCGCAATGATCGGCTTTCGCGTGCGCGTGAACTCTTCCCAACCCGCGAAGAGGTCTTGGCTATAGGCGTCCACATAGGAGATTGCCTGCATCTCCTTGATGTCGGCGCCAGCGGCGAAGGCCTTGTCGGAACCGGTAAGAACCATGGCGCCGATGCCAGGATCGGCGCCGAAACCGTTCACGGCTGCGACGAGTTCAGCAAGGATCTGGGAATTCAGAGCATTAAGCGCCTTTGGCCGGTTCAGCGTGATCAGCCCGACCTTGCCGCGCGTCTCGGTGATGATCGTTTCATAGGCCATGGCTGCTTCTCCTCACTCGGCCCGGTCTATCTCATTGCTTGACGCAATTCCCTAGGGAAAGCGCTATGCGCTTTTCCCGGGGAAAACCGTTCACACTTTTCCTGGAATTGCTCTAACTCAGCTCTGACACGTCCGGCAATAGAAGGTCGAGCGTCCGCTCTGCACGACACGCTCGATATGGCCGCGGCAGCCGGGCTTCGGGCAGGGCTCGCCCTCGCGGTCGTAGACGGCAAAGGAATGCTGGAAGTAGCCCAGCGATCCGTCGGTATGCACGTAATCGCGCAGCGACGACCCGCCGGCGGCGATGGCATCTGATATGACCGAGCGGATCGCCTCGGCCAGGCGTTCGCTTTGCTCCCTGGCCTTCTTGCCCGGCTTGGCGATGGTGCCCGCCGCGCGCAAGGGCGACAGGCCGGCGCGCCAAAGCGCTTCCGACACGTAAATATTGCCAAGCCCCGCGATCAGCTTCTGGTCAAGAAGTGCTGCCTTCAGCGGTGATCCGCGGCCCTTCAGCAGCGAGGCGAGCAGCGCGCCGTCCAGCGCGTTGCCCGTAGGCTCGACGCCCAGTCCGGCCAGCATCGGATGCGTCTCCGGCGATCCTTCCGCAAACAGCATGAAACCGAAGCGGCGCGGGTCGTTGAAGATCACGCGGGACCGGGCGCCGTCGGCGGCGGCGACATCGAACACGACATGGTCGTGGGTCGTGCTTTTCGAGCGTTCGTGGTGGAACACGCCCGGTGTCTCGTTATCGTCTTCGGTCTCGATGCGAAACGAGCCCGACATGCCGAGATGGCAGATCAGCACCGGGCCGTCCTGCACATGCATGGTCAGATATTTGGCCCGGCGGCCGAGCGCCGTGATCGTCTTGCCGGTCAGCCGTTCCGCAAACCGTTCGGGAAAGGGAAAGCGCAAATCCGGCCGCCGCGCCTCGACCTTGGTCAGGCGGGCACCTTCCAGGACCGGCTGCAACCCACGCCGCACCGTTTCGACTTCGGGCAACTCAGGCATGGCCACCAATCATCGCATGGAAAGAGGTGCCGTGGCGGCCGGGCGCCAGGCCGAGGTGTTCGGCGACGGTCTCGCCAATATCGGCGAATGTCGTTCTCAGTCCGATGTCGCCACCTGTCAAACCCGGTCCCATGCCGATCACCGGGATACGTTCACGCGTATGATCGGTCCCTCGCCAGGTCGGATCATTGCCGTGGTCGGCCGTCAGGATGAGAAGGTCGCCCTGCCGCAGTTTTGCGAATGCTTCCGGCAGCCGCCGGTCGAAGGCCTCGAGCGCGGCGGCATAGCCGGCGACATCGCGGCGATGGCCGAATTCGGTGTCGAAATCGACAAAATTGGCAAAGACGAGATCGCCGTCGCCGGCATCATCCATCGCACCGAGCGCCTTGTCGAACATGGCCATGTTGCCGGCCGCCTTGCGCACTTCCGAAACCCCGCGATGGGCGAAGATGTCGCCGATCTTGCCGACGGCGATGACGCGGCTTCCCCGCGCCGTCAGCCGGTCGAGCAAGGTCGGCTCCGGCGGCGGCACGGCGTAGTCATGGCGGTTGTAGGTCCGCTGGAAGGTGCCGGCGGTCTCGCCGACGAACGGCCGTGCGATCACGCGCCCGATCCTCAGCGGATCGACCAGCCGGCGCACCACCTGACAGAATTCATAAAGCCGTTCCAACCCGAAATGGACTTCATGCGCGGCGATCTGCAGGACCGAGTCGACGGAGGTGTAACAGATCGGCTTGCCGGTGCGGATGTGTTCCTCGCCGAAGCGTTCGATGATCTCGGTGCCGGACGCATGGCAGTTGCCGAGAATACCTGAAACCTCGCCCTCGCGGATCATCGCCGCGGTCAGATCTGCCGGAAAGGCGGGAACCGTATCCGGGAAATAACCCCAGTCGAAGCGAACCGGCAGGCCTGCGATCTCCCAGTGACCGGAAGGGGTGTCCTTGCCGCTCGAAACTTCCTGCGCCGCGCCATGGAAGGCATTGGCGGCCAGATCCGTCCCGAAATGGGCAAAAGCCAATCCTGTCGCCGTCTCGGCTGCCTTGCCGAGCCCGAGAGATGCCATGTGCGGGACAAACAGCGGCCCCTGACGAAGCCGCTCGCGATCCGCGCGCCCTTCGGCGCAAGCTTCGGCGATGTGCGCAAGCGTGTTGGCGCCGGCGTCACCATAGCGTTCGGCGTCGGCCGCGCCGCCGACGCCGAAGGAATCCAGGACAAAGAGGAAAGCACGCGCCATCGGGTCATTGTTGCCAGTTTGGACGCCCAGACATAGGGTTCCACGGCGGTATTGGCAATTCGGAAACCAAACGGCAACGGCTGGCGTGGATAGTCCAGTGCATGTCGCCCAAAAGTGCGCAGCGGTTTTGGGGTGACGACGACAGACGTAATCCAAGATTAAAAGTATTACGGCGCACCAGGCATGGGCATGGATCGAGAAAACCCAAGGACGGTCTTTTTATGAACGCTGCGCTGAAGGCATGTGCTGCCGTGGTGGCCGTGCATGGCGCCCTCTGGTGTGGTCCGGCGCGGGCCGACTGGCGCGATGATATCGGCACATTTCGCATTGGCATCGTCGCCGAGCCTGGCGCCGGCAACACCGTTCCGGGGCTGGCGCTGTTGACGCAATCCTTTACCAATGCGCTTGGCATGAAGGTGGAGTTCGTCGTTGCGCGCGACTATGCGGCACTGATCGAGGCGCAGGCCAACGCCCGGATCGAGTACGCCATCTATTCGGCAACGGCCTACGCCACGGCGCTGCAGCGTTGCGGATGCATCGAGCCGCTTGTGGCACCGGTTGATTCCGATGGCGCGGCCGGCATCCGCTCCGTGCTGCTGACCAGGGACGGCAAGCTGTCTGGCCTGGGCGCGATTGAGACGCAGCGGATCGCCATGCCGCCGCCGGACAGCGTCGGGGGCTCGCTTCTGCCGCTGGCGGAACTGGCCGCCGAACACGTCAAGATCACCGAAGATTCACCGTTTCTGGTTCATGCCGATTCAGCGTCGGCGGCGGAAAAAATGCTCTTCGATGGTCAGGTCGACGCCTTATTCGGTTGGGTGACGGCGACGGCCGACGGCCAGCCTCTATTGTCTGATGGCACGCAGGCAAGGCTCGAATTGGCCGGCCTTTCGCCGTCGACGTTCCAGGTCATTTGGACGTCCGGCTTGCTGAGATACGGTCCCCATGCCGTGCGCAGTGATCTCGACCCGGAAGCCAAGCGCCGGCTGACCGTGTTCCTCACCAACCTCAAATCGACGACGCCGGATGTCTACGATCTCCTGGAATCGAAACACTCTGGCGGCTTTTTGACCGTGTCCCCAAAGGATTATTCGGCGGCGGAAGCCATCGTGCGCCTGGTGTCGGCCGACGGTGGGCAGCAGTAAAAGTCTTCAGCAATCGCCGCAGGGGATCGTCAGGCTTCTGCGCGGTCGCAGATAGTAGGTCTCGCCCATCGGGATCGTGGTGGTGAGGGATTGGGTCAGTCCAAGCTTTTGCTGGGTACCCGTCGTCCAGCCGATAATCGGCGCATAGCTAAGGTTGCTGTCAACGCGGATGAGGAAGGTACCGGCGACCTTGAGCGTTGTCGGCACCGTGGTGGTCGTGCCTGCGGTGGCCCCGACACTGTAGGTACCATTGACGACCTTGCGTGACCACACCACCAGGACCTTGGGCGGCGTATCGGTGGTGACCTGTATCGCCGTGATCGTGATGTTCGGCGTCGAACGGTTGTAGGGCTGAATGGTCGAGGTGCCGATTTTCATGATGGCGTCGAGATCCGCCTTGACGATGGTCGGCTGCTGCGTGACGAGATCCGCGACCATGCTGCCGATGCGGCTGACCTTCTTGCTGGTCTCGATGGCCTGCGACGCCTCCATGGTCATGAAGTACATGATCAGCAGTATAGGCACGATCAGAGCGAACTCGACCGCCGCCACTCCACGGCGATTGGAGCAGAATCCGACCGCCTTGCTCCAGAGTCCGGCAATTCCCGGATGTGCCCCCGCACGCATCATGTCATTGCCTTTTTTCTTGTTGGTGCTTGCGAACTCAATTGTCGAACGGCTCGTTCTGCCAGGTCACCGACGCAAAATGCAGTGTCCTGCCACCGCTCAGATTGGCCATCGACCTGGCCATCAGATCCGTCACGACAGGCCATTTGTAGAAGACCCGCAGCATGTTCTTCGATTCCGCCAGGCCAGGCGTGTTAGCGAATGTCTGTGAGTTCGTGCCTTGCATCAGCACGACATCGCCGTTCTGGATCTTGAACGTCGCAGTCGCCGCGTCTGCGAAAGTCGGATACTCGCGAAGGTCGACGAGCAGCTGTTGCGGGCAATCCGTCGAGACGATGATCTGAAGTCTGCCGCAGATCAGGGTCGTCAATTTGCTCCCGGCGACATCGGCCGGCCTCAACTGGCCCGTGCGCAACTGGCGCGCGACATCGTCGGTGATGTTGGCCATCACTTCCTGGCCGGCAAAAGAGATGCAGCTTTCGAGGATGCCAAAGACAAGAAGCGCGAACGGCAATGCAAGAATTGCGAATTCGATGGCCGTGCTGCCACGGCGGTTGCGAACGAAGCGCTTCAAAAACCTGGCGCGCTCCACCTTGTGCTGACCTGTCGAGCCGAATTCGTTGCTCATGCCCTGTTCCTGCCACCCCTGGACGGTTCCGGCAGATGTATTAGCGCAAACCAATTGAGGTCCGGTTTGGATGATCGTTAAAGTCGGCGCGGGCGTCTTAACCGGCCAGTAACCTGGACGGCAATTGGGGCCGCGCAGCCTATTTGCTCACGCTCATCTCGGCTTCGGAGGATTTTTCAGCCTCGCTCTTGTAGGAGCTTTCGCAATAGGGCGTGCACGACATGGTCTGGACCTCCGCACGCCGGTAAATGCGAACCGACGAGGCCGCCTGCCGCACGACGGTAACCTGCGCGTCGACGATCGGACTGCCCTCCTGGTCGAGAACGACGAGATTGGTGACGCCGAAACCCTTGCCGGTAAGCACGATCGTCGAGGCGTCCTGGACGGAGGCATCGGCGATGGCCGGGTTGCCGACAACGATCGTGTCGGCGGGGCGCGACAGTTTCACGATCTTGGCCTGATTCATGGTGACTTGGATATCGGCACCGGCCCTGGCCGGCGTGATCAAGCTCGTGGCGGCAAGAAGCACGGCAATCGCGATTGAGGATCTCTGCACGGCCATCGAGGCGCTCCACGCAAGCAAACTGTTCAACGGAACATGAACGAGATTGGTGAACCAACGGTTAAGTCGGCTTGCCGGCGCCGGATGTAGCGACCGGCATGGCTGTTCGCATGGCCGGATCCGCGCCGGGTCGCAAGCTTCCTTAAGCCCTTGCCTTTTGCGGCGTTGGCTCGGGAAACGGTTGTTTAGCCAGCGCTTAGCATGGAGTTAACCACGCACTCCGTTCGAGCCGGGAAAGGAATCGGTAAGGCTGTTTATTAAGCCGATCGAAAGAGCTTCTCCCTAGATTGGCAGCATCCGATCAACCATTACAGAAGTTGACGGAAGTGCTGTAACACGTGGAGTAGGAGCTCTCGAATGTCTAACCTTTTTGCACGTTTCGTGAAGGACGAATCCGGCGCGACCGCTATCGAATATGGTCTGATCGCCGCCCTCATCGCGCTCGCCATCATCACCGGCGCCGGCGCCCTTGGCAATGCGATCAACGCCAAGTTCACCGCGATCGGCAACACCCTGAACACCAGCGGCAGCTAATCTGCTTATTGCTGGATATTCAGATTGCGTTCTGGAAAAGGGCCGCCACGTTTGCGGCCCTTTTTCTATGTCGTAGCCAACACAGGCGTCTTTTCGTTTACAGGTCTCATCAATCGTTAATCGAACATGCATAGATTGAGGCCGGTGGAATTCGCACAATAGGCACAGCGCCGATGCTTGAAGCCCTGATATTCGTCGTCTTTCCGTTCTGCATGCTGTTTGCCGCGATCTCCGACATGCTGTCGATGACGATTGCCAACCGCGTGTCGGTGCTGCTTGTCGTCGTCTTCGCGCTGGTTGCGCCACTGACGGGTATGGAATGGGCAGCCTACGGATGGCATTTCGCCGCCGGCGCCCTGGTCCTTGCAGTGACGTTCGGCCTGTTCGCCATGGGTGGCATGGGCGGAGGCGACGCCAAGTTGCTTGCCGCCACGGCCGTGTGGATGGGGTTGAACATCCATCTCGTCGAATACCTCGTTGTCTCGACGATCATCGGTGGTCTGCTGACGCTCGCCATCCTGTTTTACCGGAAGTCGCCGCTGGCGATTATTACCGGCCGCAATCCATTCCTGCGTCATTTCGCGGATGACACGACCGGCGTTCCCTATGGGATCGCGCTCGGCGTGGGTGGATTGCTGACCTATCCGGATTCGCCTCTGATGGTGTGGGCGCTGGCAAGGCTTGCGAGCTGAACACGATCTGATTTCCGTTATCCTTGCCCGCGTTGCCCGACCCCTTTGAAAGAGCCGTGGCCGGGCTCTTTGCGTCCGTCACGGCGCGATCCAGCTAATTTATGTAAACCTTAAATTAATCACGATCGTAAGCATTGCATTAACCTTGTTTTGACGATTGCCGCTGCAAAGTCCGGCTTGGCTACGTGGTTTGCCAAGGGCGAGGGTTCGGACAGATGCCAGCATCCCGACTGATTATTCTGAGCGTGGCGGTGGCCGCGGCGGGTGGCGCTGGCTATGTCGCAAAAAATATGGTCGCCGCGCCGCCGCCGCAGATCGTCGTCGATTCCGGCACCCAGGCTCCCGCCGTCCCCCTGCAGGACGTTCTTGTGCTCTCGGGCGATGTCGCGATGGGCAACGCGCTTCAGAACAACATCTCCTGGCAATCCTGGCCGGCCGACGGCGTCAACGCGAATTTCATCACCAAGGCCACTGCTCCCGACGCCCTGGAGAAATTGAAGGGGTCGATCGCCCGTGTGCCGATGTATGCGGGTGAGCCTGTGCGGCGTTCCAAGCTGATCGGCGAGGGGCAGAGCTTCATGTCGTCCATCCTGCCTTCCGGGATGCGCGCGGTCGCCACAACCATATCGGCCGACACTTCGGCCGGCGGCTTCATCCTTCCAAACGATTTCGTCGACGTCATCATGACCCGCAGGGCGGATGCCAGTGGCGGCGGCACCGGTTTCAACACCGAAACCATCCTCAAGAACATCCGCGTCCTGGCAATCGACCAGACCATTCAGGAGGACGAGGAGGGTAAGAAGACCAGGGTCGGCCAGACCGCCACGCTGGAACTCACGCCCAAACAGGCTGAGATCATCACCGTCGCCCAGCAGATGGCCGATCGCCTGACCCTGGCGCTGCGGGCGATCACGGACACCCAGGAAAAGAATGTGGATGAGGCCGACTATCTCGTTTCCGGCAATGGCCGCAAGGGAACGGTGAGACTGATCAAGTCGGGTGAAGTTTCCGAAGTAGGGGCAAGGAAATGAGGCTAAGCGGTAAACTGCCGGCAATCATAGCCGCGGCATTCGGCCTGCTGCTCGTCGGAACGAATGTGCAGGGCGTTGTCGAGGCGAAAAGCACAAAGGTGACGGCCACGACCGCCAACCAACGCGTCAAGCTTGGCCTCAACAAATCGGTGGTCATAGACCTGCCGAGCGATGCCTACGACATTCTTGTCGCCAATCCGACCGTTGCCGATGCGGTGACCCGCACCGCAAGGCGTATCTACCTGTTCGGCAAAGCAGTCGGCGAAACCAACATCTTCGTCTTCGGCCCGAACGGCGAACAGATCGCCAGCCTGGATCTGGCCGTCGAACGCGACGTTGCCGGCCTGGAGGACTACATCAAGCGCTTCCTTCCGACCTCGGACATCAAGGTGGAACTGCTGAACGACAACGTCATCTTGACCGGAACGGTCGACACGCCGCTGGACGCGAAGCGGGCAGTGGACCTGGCGACGATATTCGTCTCGGGCGGTGAAGCGACGACGGGTCAGTATTCGCAGACCGCGGCAGGCGGCTCGGCCCAGAGTGGCGTCGACATCAACAACCCCGACCAGGAACGCCGTACCAGCAAGATCGTCAACCTGCTGCAGATCATCGGCGACGACCAGGTCACGCTGAAGGTTACCGTCGCCGAGGTCAGCCGCTCTGTGATGAAACAGCTCGGCGTCAACATGGTCGGCAACGGCGGCAGCAACGGCATCAGCTATGGCGCGCTCAGCGACAATTTCACCGGATTGGGCAAGCAGCTGTCGAATTCGGGCTTCAACATCGGCAACTCGGCACTGATGGCCTATATCAACGCCATGGAGCAGTCCGGGGTCATGAAGACGCTGGCTGAGCCGACCTTGACCGCCGTATCCGGCGAGAAGGCGACCTTCAAGGTCGGTGGCGAATACAACATGGTGTCCGGCGTTTCCCAGAACGTATCCACCGACAACCAGACCGGCTTGAAAACCTATACCATCGACAAGATCGAGTATGGCATCGGCCTGGAATTCCAGCCGGTGGTGCTGTCCCCCGGCCGCATCAGCCTGAAGGTCAGAACCTCGGTTTCCGAACCGACGACCGAAGGATCCGTGTCGCTTTCCTCTGGCGTAACGAGCCCCGGCACGAATATCCTGTCGCTGCGCAAGCGTCTTGCCGATACGACGGTCGAATTGCCCTCGGGCGGTTCCATGATGATCGCCGGCCTGGTTCGCGACGATGTCAGGCAGGCCGTCAACGGCCTGCCCGGACTGACGAAGATTCCCGTGCTTGGAGCGCTCTTCCGCAGCAGGGACTTCGTGCGCAACGAAAGCGAGCTCGTCATCATCATCACGCCCTATCTGACGAAGCCGGTGGCACGCAACGATCTCGCCAAGCCGGACGACAATTTCAATCCTCCGAGCGACGGCGCCGGCATGTTCCTAGGCAAGGTCAATCGCGTCTACGGCACCATGCAGACCAACAAGCCCAACGGCCGGTACCACGGCGTTGTCGGCTACATCTACAAGTGAATGGGAAAGCGGACATGTCTCAGTCAGCGTTGAAGACAAGGACCATCGCCTCGACGATGTGCACCGGCCGTTCGCGGGCCGGCCTGCGGGCGCTGCCGCTCCTGGCGGTGGCGGTGACGGCCTTGCTGGCCGGCTGCGCCCAGCGCGACAGCATCACCGTTGGCGCCATTCCGGACGACTATCGCACCAACCATCCGATCGTCATCGCCGAGAAGAACCAGAAGATCGACCTGCCTGTCGGCGCCGGCGACCGTGGCATGACCGGCTCGCAGCGCGACACGCTGCTCGGTTTCCTCGACGGTTATGACAAGAGTGCCGCGCCGACATTGACCATCCAGATTCCGAGCGGATCGGCCAATGAGGTCGCGGCGTCGGCGGCCGGCCGTGATTTCGCCAGGCTCGCGGTCGCCAGCGGCATCAAGCGCAACCGCATCGTCGTGGTCTCCTATCAGGCTGGATCTAGCGAGACATCCGCGCCGGTTCGCGTCTCTTTTATCGCCGTGAGAGCCCAGACCGACAAATGCGGCCGCTGGCCCGACGATCTCGCTGAGACCTCGGAAAACAAGCACTATGCCGACTTCGGCTGCTCCTATCAGAACAATCTCGCCGCCCAGGTTGCGAATCCGTCCGACCTGCTCGGGCCGCGCAAGCAGACCACCATCGACGCGGAAAATCGCGGTGCGGTGATCGATATCTACCGCAGCAGGGGTATTTCGGATGAATTCCTCGGCAATTCGGAAGTGACGTACTGAGCCGAGCCTCGAGGAAAGAGAAGCCACGGAAAGAGCATGACCATGAGCAACCTTGCCTATGACGCCACCGTGGACGGCGGTGATACATCACCGCAGGACATCGCCGCGATGCAGGCGTTGCGCCCGGTTCCGCGCATCTCGATCCAGGCATTCTGCGAGACCGAGGGCGTTGCCAATCCAGTCGAGCGCGCCGGCGAGGACCGCCGCATGACCAAGGCGCATCTCAAGGTTCATATGGGCGGCGTTCCCACCGCAATCGAGTTCTATCAGTCGGCGCCGACGCCGAACCTGATCCTGCTGGAGTCGCGCAGCGAACCCAAGCAATTGCTGGAGCAGCTCGCCCAACTCTCGGAATACTGCGACCCATCCTCGAAAGTGGTGGTGATCGGCCACTACAATGACGTCGGTCTCTATCGCGAGCTCATCCGCTCCGGCATCTCGGAATATGTCATCGCGCCGGTGTCGATGGCCGACATCGTCAGTGTCGTGTCGTCGATTTTTGTCGATCCGGAGGCAGAACCGCTCGGCCGTTCGGTCGCCTTTATCGGCGCCAAGGGTGGCGTCGGCTCTTCCACCATCGCCCACAATGTCGCCTGGGCAATGTCCTCCCTGTTCAAGTCCGAGGTCGTTGTTGCCGACCTCGACCTCGCCTTCGGCACGGCCAACATCAATTTCGACCAGGACCCGGCACAGGGCATCGCTGAAGCGGTGTTTTCGCCTGAACGCGTCGACGAGGTCTATCTCGACCGGCTGCTGACCCAGTGCGCCGAGCACCTGTCGTTGCTCGCGGCGCCCTCGACGCTGGAGCGGGTCTACGACTTCGATCCCGAAGCCTTCGCGCAACTTGTCGATACCGCGCAGCGCAGCGTGCCGCTTCTGGTGCTGGACGTTCCCCATGTCTGGACGGGCTGGGCCAAGAACACGCTGGTCAAGGCCGACGAGATCGTCATCACGGCGACGCCGGAATTGGCCAATCTGCGCAATACCAAGAACCTGGTCGACATGTTCAAGCGGCTTCGCCCCAACGACCCGCCGCCGAAGCTGATCATCAACCAGGCCGGCGTCCCCAAGCGGCCGGAAATTTCGCCGTCCGATTTCGCCGAGCCGCTCGGCCTGACGCCGATGTCGGTCATTGGCTTTGATCCGTTGCTGTTCGGCAATGCCGCCAACAACGGGCGTATGCTCGGCGAGATGGATGCCAAGAACCCGGTTGTGGCCATGATCAATGAGATTGCTCATGTGCTGACCGGGCGAAGCGAAATCCGGACGAAAAAGAAGGCTGGCCTGGGCAGCCTGCTCGGCAAGCTCTCGCGCAACAAGAAGTGACGTTTTGGAACCGGTAGTCGATCATGTTCGGTAAAAGAGGCAACGACGACGGCAACCGGTTCACGCCGGAATTCCGCCAGCCAGCACCGGCGCCGGCCGCCCCGCCGCCTGCGGGTTCGGCGGATACGGCGGTTCTTGCCCGGCCCACGGCACCGCCGCCGCCAAGCGCACCTGTCGCGCCGCCGGCCCGCCGCGCGGTCGAGGCGCCGCCCATTGCGCCGGAGGCGAGGCGGGGCCGCGAAAAGAGCGAGACCTACTATGACACCAAGAGCCAGGTTTTCTCGGCGCTCATCGACACGATAGACCTGTCGCAGCTCGCCAAGCTCGACCCCGAAACCGCGCGCGAGGAAATCCGCGACATCGTCAACGACATCATCGCGATCAAGAATTTCGCGATGTCCATCGCCGAGCAGGAGGAACTGCTCGAGGATATCTGCAACGACGTGCTTGGCTACGGACCGCTCGAGCCATTGCTCGCCCGCGACGACATCGCCGACATCATGGTCAATGGCTCCAAGAACGTTTACATCGAAGTCAACGGCAAGGTCGAGCAGACCGGCATCCGCTTTCGTGACAACCAGCAGCTGCTCAACATCTGCCAGCGTATCGTCAGCCAGGTCGGCCGCCGTGTCGATGAATCCAGCCCGATCTGCGACGCCCGCCTTCCCGACGGCTCCCGCGTCAACGTCATCGCACCGCCGCTCGCCATCGACGGCACCGCGCTCACCATCCGCAAATTCAAGAAGGACAAGCTGACGCTCGATCAGCTGGTCAAGTTCGGCGCCATCTCGCCCCAGGGCGCCGAAGTGCTAAAGATCATCGGCCGTGTCCGCTGCAACATCGTCATTTCGGGCGGCACCGGCTCGGGCAAGACGACGCTGCTCAACTGCCTGACCAACTACATCGACCGCGATGAGCGCGTCATCACCTGTGAGGACTCGGCCGAACTGCAACTGCAGCAGCCGCATGTCGTGCGCCTGGAAACCCGCCCGCCCAACCTCGAAGGCGAAGGCGAAGTGACGATGCGCGACCTGGTCAAGAACTGCCTGCGCATGCGGCCCGAGCGCATCATCGTCGGCGAAGTGCGCGGACCCGAAGTGTTCGATCTTCTGCAGGCGATGAACACTGGCCATGACGGCTCGATGGGAACGATCCACTCGAACAGCCCGCGCGAATGCCTGAACCGTATCGAATCCATGATCGCCATGGGTGGTTATTCGCTTCCGCAGAAAACCGTGCGCGAAATCGTCGTCGGCTCCATCGACGTGATCATCCAGGCGGCGCGTCTGCGCGACGGATCGCGCCGCATCACCCACATCACCGAGGTCATCGGGATGGAAGGCGACGTCATCATCACCCAGGATATCGTCCTCTACAACATCAAGGGGGAGGACGCCAACGGCAGGCTGCTGGGCGAGCACGTCTCGACCGGCATCGGCCGCCCGCATTTCTGGGACCGGGCTCGTTACTACGGCGAGGAACAACGCCTCGCCACCGCGCTCGAGGCGATGGAGAAACGTGCTGACTGAGGTATCCGCGGGCGTGAAGGTTGTGGTCGATGTTTGGAATTGACGGCACCGTATTGGCGTTTGTCGTGCTCGCCGGTTTCAGCGCCGGCGCGGTCGCCTATGCATTCTTGGCCAACCAGATCAGCAATGAGAAACAGGCCGGCAAGCGGCTTGAAACGATCAAGGCCGCCGAGACGGACCGTTCCATCGTCAAGGCCACGCGCGATCGCGCGGCTGACGCGGCCAAGCGCCGTAAATCGGTGCAGGATTCGCTGAAGGAACTCGACGAGAAGCAGAAAACCAAGGACAGCGCCATCAAGAAGCCGCCACTGAAGGCTCAGCTTCGCCAGGCCGGCATGAAGGTTTCGGTCGAACGTTTCTACATCTACTCAGCCATATGCGGCCTCGCGCTGGTGGTGGTCGCCTTCATGGCCGGCGCGCCGATGCTTGTTTTGCCCGGTGTGCTGTTGGCCGGCGCACTCGGCCTGCCGCGCTGGTTCGTCTCTTTTCGCCGCGCGCGCCGGGTCAAGGCATTCCTCAACGAATTTCCAAACGCCCTCGACATTATCGTGCGCGCGGTCAAGTCCGGCCTGCCGCTGAACGACGCCATACGCCTGATTGCCAACGAATCCCCCGAGCCGGTGAAGGCCGAGTTCCGACGCATCGTCGATTCGCAGCAGATGGGCCTGTCGATCCCCGATGCGACCTTGCGCATGCCTGAAACCATGCCATGCACCGAGGCAAGTTTCTTCGGCATCGTCATCCAGATCCAGTCGCAGGCCGGCGGCAATCTGTCCGAGGCGCTGGGCAATCTTTCGCGCGTGCTTCGTGATCGCAAGAAGATGAAAGCCAAGGTGCAGGCGCTGTCGATGGAGGCGAAGGCGTCCGCCGCCATCATCGGCGCGCTGCCCTTCATCGTCGCCTTTCTGGTCTACCTTTCGAGCCCGCTCTACCTGATGCCGCTGTTCAACACCAGTGTCGGCAATCTGATCCTCGGCGTTTCCGCCATCTGGATGTCGATTGGCATCTTCGTGATGCGCAAGATGATGAACTTTGAAGTCTAGGGCTGCGGCATGAGCGAACAAGTCATCAAGTCACTGACGGATCCCAGCCTCCTGATCGCACTGCTGGTCGGCATCGCCGTGTTCGCGACCGTCTTTACGCTGCTGCCGGCGCTTGGCGGCAACCAGCTCAAGGCGCGCATGAAGTCGGTCGCGCTAGAGCGCGATGAGCTTCGTGCCAAACAGCGCGCGCGGCTTGCGAACGAGGCCGATCGCCGCCGCAAGGGCCTGCGCGAGCAACAGTCGGAAGGCATGCGCAACATCGTCGACCGGCTCGACCTGCGGCGCGCCCTGGCCGACGAGAACACTTTGCAGAAGCTCAAGGTCGCCGGCTTTCGGGGACAGAACCCGCTGACGCGTTTTCTCTTCTTCCGCCTCGTCCTGCCTTTTGTCGGCTTCGCGCTGGCTCTGGTCTACATGTTCGTGTTCGGAGGATTGCCGGACAAACCATTGGTCGTCCGGCTGTTCGTCTGCGTCCTCGTTGCCTATGGCGGCTTCTACACGCCGGTCCTCTATGTCAACAACCGCGCCACCAAGCGCAAGCAGTCGATCCAGATGGCTTGGCCGGATGCGCTCGACCTGATGCTGATCTGCGTGGAATCGGGCATGTCGGTGGAGGCGGCGCTGCGCAAGGTCGCCGACGAGATCGGCGCGCAGTCGGTGGCTCTGGCGGAAGAATTCATCCTGACCAATGCCGAGCTTTCCTATCTGCAGGAGCGCAAGCAGGCCTACGAGAATCTTGCAAGCCGTACCGGCCTGGAATCGGTCAAATCGGTGTCGCAGGCGCTCGTCCAGGCCGAACGCTACGGCACGCCGGTGGCGCACGCGCTGCGCGTGCTTGCCGCCGAAAGCCGCGACATGCGCATGAACGCCGCCGAGAAGAAGGCCGCCGCTCTGCCGCCCAAGCTCACCGTGCCGATGATCCTGTTCTTCCTGCCGGTGCTTTTCGCCATCATCCTCGGCCCCGCCGGCATCCAGGTCAGCCAGCGCGGCATCTTCGGCGATCATTCCGGGGCGGCAGCGTCAGCCACCCAGTAAAGGCAGGGCAATCCTTGCGCAAATACGAAAGCCGCGCTGCATGCAGCGCGGCTTTCAACGTCTGTTGACGAAATCTCTGCGTCAGTTGGTTGCCGGCTTCGACTTGTCCTGATCCTTGAGCTGGCTCCAGGCATTCTGCTGGGCCAGCATCTGCCTGAGATAGGCGACATTGGCCTGTGCCTGCTCGGGCGAGAGTTCCTGCGAGGCGATCTTCTCGGCCTCGTCGAAACGGCCCTGCAGGCCGACGACCAGCGCCAGGTTCTGGCGCACGCGGCTGTCGGCGTTGGGCTGCTGCGCGGCCGAACGCATATAGGTTTCGGCGGTGCGCAGATCCCCTTCCAGCACATAGGACATGCCGAGATTGGAGAGCACCGAGGGCTCGTTCGGCTTGAGTTCGAGGGCCTTGCGGTAGAGCTGGCGCGCGTCGTTCTTCTGGCCGATCTGATCAAGGATGGCGGCTTCCGCCGACACCAGCTTCCAGTCGGGATATTCCGGCGTCTGGGCGCGGCGCACGGCGTCGAGCGCGGCCTCGAACTGGCCGTTGGCGGCCAGAGCCTTGCCGTAGGCGGCGAGCACGTCGCGGTCCTTGGGGTAGGTGATCGCCAGCTTGCGCATCACGGCAAGCGACTGGTCGGCATCGCCGTCCATCTGCAAAGCGGCCGCGAAGTTGGTTGCTATACGCTTGTCGTTGGGGTTCTTGGCGTAGGACTGGCCGAGGGCGGCGGTGGCATTGTGCACTTCTCCCGCCGACATCGTCTCCAGCGGCTTGCCGCCGCTGCGGCCGATCGAGCCCGTGGTCATCCTGCTGGTCCCGCACCCGGCGACGCCTGCCGCGAGCGCCAGCATGAGGGCCGTGGTGACGATCCGTTTTCCCCTGGCGTTCACTGTGCGGTTGGTCGGCATGACACCCTAGGCCTCCATTCATACGCGCGGCCATTGCGTGGCCATCTTCCCTCCCGCAGAAATATTCTGTTAACCCTAACGGAGAGTTAAGAAACGCCGACTCGGGGCTCGGGTCGGCAGGAGAACATCGAATGCCTGTCGAACTCGTCGAGACGAAATTGCAAGGCGCGCTGCCGGTGCATCTGGTGGCCCGTGACGGACTGGAGGCCGCCGGCCTTGCGCCATCGACCATTGCATGGGCCAAGGCCAACGGATTTTCCGGCGAGGCAGGCAGGACACTGGCCGTGCCTGGCGAAAGCGGCGCGCTCGCCGGCGCGCTGTTTGGTATCGGCGACGGCGAGGGCGCGCTCGCTCTCGGCGCACTGTCGAAAGCCCTGCCAGAGGGCGATTGGCAATTCGCCTCCATTCTTGCCGAGCCGGAACTCGCGGCAATCGCGCTGGCGCTCGGCGGCTATGTCTTTACCCGTTACGGCAAGAAGCCGGGCAAGGCGCTGCGCTTCGACGTGCCGGCCGGTGTCGACGCGGCGCGTGTTCGCCGCATCGCCGATGGCGTCTTCCTGGCCCGTGACCTGGTCAACACACCGACCAGCGACATGGGGCCGGACGATCTGGAGAAGGCGGTGCGCACCCTGGCCGCGGCGCACAAGGCCGAAGTCTCCGTCATCAAGGGCGACGATCTGCTGACGCGGAATTTCCCGATGATCCATGCCGTCGGCCGGGCATCTGTCGGCGCGCCGCGGCTGATCGATATGATCTGGGGGCAAGAGGGCGCGCCGAAGGTGACGTTGGTCGGCAAGGGCGTCTGTTTCGACACCGGCGGTCTCGACATCAAGCCGTCGTCCGGCATGCTCTTGATGAAGAAGGACATGGGCGGCGCGGCCAATGTGCTTGGCCTGGCCTCGATGATCATGGCCGCCGGGCTGAACGTGCGGCTGCGCGTGCTGATCCCCGCGGTCGAGAATTCGATCGCCGGCAACGCTTTTCGGCCCGGTGACGTGCTGACAAGCCGCAAGGGCATCACTGTCGAGATCGGCAACACCGACGCCGAAGGCAGGCTCGTGCTCGGCGATGCACTGGCGCTGGCCGACGACGAGGAGCCGCACCTGCTGGTCGACATGGCGACGCTGACCGGAGCCGCCCGTGTCGCGCTTGGCCCAGATCTGCCTCCCTTCTACACTGGTGACGAGGCGCTGGCCTCGGAGCTGGCGGCGGCATCGCTGGCGATCGAGGATCCGCTGTGGCGCATGCCGCTGTGGCGGCCTTACGATGCGAAACTGGCGTCAAAGATCGCTGACATCAACAATGTCACCACGGACGGGTTCGCCGGTTCGATCACAGCGGCGCTGTTCCTCAAGCGTTTTGTCGAGAAGACGGCGAGCTGGGCGCATTTCGACATCTTCGCCTGGAACCCCGCCGATCGTCCGCACGGCCCCGCTGGCGGCGAGGCGCAAGGCATTCGGGCTCTGGAGTGGATCATTTCCAGGCGTTTCGGCTAACCATGATCCCGAAAAGTGGTAGCCGGTTTTCGGATAAGATCATGGTTCAACAAGAAATTCGAAACTGAAACGGAACCGAAACAATTTGCCGTCATGCTGGCGTGATGTCGATTGCGATGCGCCCAAGCCAGGCCTTGCGACTGTGGCAGCAAGTGATGCTGTCGCAGGTGCGCGACGACGCCCCCGACCTGACCATGCGCCAGACGGCCATCCTGTTCACCATCTATCTCGATCCGCCGCCGCACACGGTGCGCGGGCTCGCCGCCCGCCTCAACGTCACCAAGCCGGTCATCACCCGCGCGCTCGACACGATGGGCGCGCTGAAGCTGGTGTCGCGCCATCGCGACGAACTCGACAAGCGCAATGTGCTGATCAAGCGCACGGTCGAGGGCGCGCTCTTTGTCGAGCGCTTCGGCGATGGTATCATCGCCAAGGCGCACGAACTGCCGATTTGACCGTTTTGCCCATACAACAGGGTTGCCGATTTTGACTGCTCACGATGCACGCCTGCACGCCTTCCGTTCCGACCTCGCCGACGCGAGGCTGAAGGGCGAGGTTACTGCCGAGCGTTTCGTCGCCGGCCGGCCATCACGGATTTCGGTCCCGGTGGCCGACATCCGCAAGGCGCCCAAGCCGGATGCCGGTATCAACACGCAGGCCCTGTTCGGCGACGATGTGCTGGTTTTTGAGGACGCCGAAGGCTGGGCCTGGATCCAGGCTGAACGCGACGGCTATGTCGGCTATGTCGCCGCAGCGCAGTTGAGCGGACGCGACCATGCGCCCACCCATATCGTCTCGGTGCCCCGCACCTTCCTCTATCCCGGTCCGGACCTGCGCTTTCCGATCGCGGGACGGCTGTCGATGGGGTCGACGCTGACGGTGACGGGTGCCGCCGAGACGCGTGGCACGCACTATGCCGTCCTGCCCTCCGGCGAGGCTGTTATCACTGGCCACCTCAGGCCAATCGGCGAAATTGCCGCTGACTATGTCGCGGTTGCCGAGACGTTTCTTGGCACACCTTATCTCTGGGGTGGCGCGTCTGGCTTCGGCATCGATTGCTCGGGTCTGGTGCAACTGGCGATGCGCATGGCCGGCAGGGACGTGCTGCGCGATTCCGACATGCAGGCGGCCAGCATCGGCGAACCGCTGGAGCCGGGCCCGGACTATGCCGGATTGCGCCGGGGCGACCTTGTGTTCTGGAAAGGCCATGTCGCTGTCATGACCGACGCCGAGACCATGATCCACGCCAACGGCCACACCATGCTGGTCTCGCGCGAAGGGCTGAAGGATGCCATCGCCCGGATAGGCTATCTCTATGGCGGCCCGACCGGCTTTCGGAGGCCGTGACGCGTTTTCCCTTCCCCCCTTGTGGGGGAAGGTGGATTGCCGCAAAGCGGCAAGACGGATGAGGGGTGTTCCAGCGGAGTGAGACGTTGGTATTCCTTGGAACACCCCTCATCCGTCTCGGCGCTACGCGCCGACCCACCTTCTCCCGCAAGGGAGAAGGAAGAGGCGCCTCGATCCCCTTTTGTTCCGATTTTCCTTGGCGATCGCCCGTAGCCGCGCTACCTCTGGCGCGTGACAGTTGAGCCGCGCCTTGCCGAGCAGAATGCCGCCATTGCCCTGCCCGAGCCATTCCTCAGATGGTTCGGCGAGAAAGGCTGGTCGCCGCGCGCCCATCAGGTCGAATTGCTGGCGAAGGCTCAAGGCGGCCAATCGGTGCTTTTGATCGCGCCGACCGGGGCCGGCAAGACGCTGGCCGGTTTCCTGCCCTCGCTGACTGAACTCGCCGTCAGGCCGAGGCGCAAGCCCGGCCAGGCGCATCGCAGCATCCATACGCTCTACATCTCGCCGCTTAAGGCGCTGGCCGTCGACATCGAGCGCAATCTCGGCAAGCCGGTCGAAGAGATCGGGTTGCCGATCAGCATCGAGACGCGCACCGGCGACACGCCTTCCCATAAGCGCCAGCGACAGAAGCTGGCGCCGCCCGACATCCTGCTCACCACGCCGGAGCAGCTCGCCCTGCTGATCGCGGCCGGCGATGCCAGACGCTTCTTCGAGGACCTGCGCTATGTCGTGCTTGATGAGCTGCATTCGCTGGTGACCTCGAAACGCGGCCATCTCTTGGCGCTCGGTCTGGCGCGGCTGCGCAGTTTTGTCCCCGACCTGCAGACAATCGGCCTGTCGGCGACGGTGGCCGAACCGGACGAGTTGCGGCGCTGGCTGGTCAGCCAGAACCCACCCGGCGACATGTCCGAATTGATCGTCGTCACCGGCGGCGCGAAGCCTGATATTTCCATCCTCGATTCCGAGGAGCGCGTCCCTTGGGCGGGACATTCGGCGCGCTACGCCACGCCGGAGATCTATCGCGAGATCAAGCGCCACAAGACGACCCTGCTGTTCGTCAACACCCGCAGCCAGGCGGAGCTGTTGTTCCAGGAATTGTGGCGGGTCAACGAGGACACCTTGCCGATCGCCTTGCATCATGGCTCGCTGGATGTCGGTCAGCGCCGCCGCGTCGAGAAGGCGATGGGCGAGAACGCGCTGCGCGCCATCGTCGCGACATCGACGCTCGATCTCGGCATTGACTGGGGCGATGTCGACCTGGTCGTCCATGTCGGCGCACCGAAAGGCGCCAGCCGACTGGCGCAGCGCATCGGCCGCGCCAATCACCGCATGGACGAGCCGTCCAAGGCGATCCTCATCCCGGCCAATCGCTTCGAGGTGCTGGAATGCCGGGCCGCGCTCGATGCCAACTATCTCGGTGCGCAGGATACGCCGCCGCTGGTCAATGGCGGCCTCGATGTGCTGGCGCAGCATGTGCTCGGCTGTGCCTGCGGCGCACCGTTCCGCGCCGATGATCTTTTAGAGGAAGTGCGAACGGCGGCACCCTATGCCAGCCTCGATCGGCCGACCTTCGACCGCGTCATCGATTTCGTCGCCACCGGCGGCTATGCGCTGAAGAATTACGAACGCTACGCCCGCATCCGCTTGAACAAGGACGGACTGTGGCGCGTCTCCAATCCGCGCATTGCCCAGCAATACAGGCTGAATGTCGGCACCATCATCGAAGTGCCGGCGCTCAACGTGCGTTACGTCAAAGCTGGCAGCAAGGGCTCCGCTTCGCGTGGCGGCGCCGTCCTCGGCAAGATCGAGGAGGCCTTCCTCGAAACGCTCACCCATGGCGACACCTTCATGTTCGCCGGCAAGGTGCTGCGCTTCGAAGGCATTCGCGAGAATGAATGCTTTGTGTCGAATGCACCCGGCAGCGACGCCAAGGTGCCCTACTATGGCGGCGGCAAGTTCCCGCTTTCGACCTACCTTGCCGAGCAGGTTCGCATGATGCTGGACGATCCGCAGCGCTGGAAGAAGCTGCCGGAGCAGGTGGCTGACTGGCTGCGATTCCAGGCCGACAAATCGGTATTGCCGAAGCGCGATGACCTGCTGATCGAGACCTTTCCACGCGGCAACCGCTATTATCTGGTCGCCTATCCCTTCGAAGGCAGGCTGGCGCACCAGACGCTGGGCATGCTGCTGACCCGCCGTCTCGACAGAGCGGGCGCCAGGCCGCTCGGCTTTGTCGCCACCGACTATGCCTTGGCCATATGGTCGCTGGGCGATATGGGCGCGATGTTCAAAGCCCGGAAGCCGTCGCTCGGCGCGCTGTTCGACGAGGACATGCTGGGCGACGACCTCGAAGCCTGGCTGGCCGACAGCTGGCTTCTCAAGCGGACCTTCCGCAATTGCGCGCTGATTTCGGGACTGATCGAGAAACGCCATCCGGGCCAGGAGAAAAGCGGCCGCCAGGTCACCGTGTCGACCGACCTGATCTACGACGTGCTGCGCAGCCATGAGCCTGACCATATCCTGTTGCAGGCGACGCGTGCCGATGCGGCGGCCGGTCTGCTCGATGTCAGCAGACTTGCCGACATGCTCTCGCGCGTGCGGGGTCGAATCATGCATAAGAATCTCGAGCAGATTTCGCCGTTAGCCGTGCCGATCATGCTCGAAATCGGCAAGATGCCGGTGAATGGCGAAGCCGATGAAACACTGCTGATGGATGCGGCGACGTTGGTCGAGGAGGCCATGGGGCCAGGAATGGTAGAGGAATGAATTTTTCGATGGCGCGCACATCGCTGATTGGTGAGGCCGACCTTGTCGCCATCGCCGGCGAACGTGCGGTCTGCGATCCGCGCGGCGTGCTCTATTTTCCGGAGCTCAGGCTTCTGGCCGTGTCCGACCTGCATCTGGAAAAAGGCTCGTCGCTGGCAAGGCGCGGCACGCTGATCCCGCCCTACGACACCGGCGCGACCTTGCTGCGGCTGCAGGCCGTCATATCGGACTACCAGCCTTCGATCGTCATCAGCCTGGGCGACAGTTTTCACGACGGCGGCGGCGCCGAGCGCATGCATGCGAGTTTTCGCGAGCGGCTGGAAGCGCTGATGGCAGGCCGCGACTGGTTCTGGGTCGCCGGCAATCATGATCCGGAAGCGCCGGCCGATCTGCCAGGTGAGACCGTACAGGAACTCGCCATCGGTTCGCTGCTGTTCCGGCATGAGCCGTCCAAGGTGCGCATTGAGGGCGAGATATCAGGCCATCTGCATCCCTGCGCGCGCATCGTCCAGCGCGGCCGTTCGGTGCGGCGGCGCTGCTTTGCCGGCGATGGCGGCCGCATGATCATGCCGGCCTTCGGCGCCTATACCGGTTCGCTCAACGTGCTCGACCGCGCCTATGCCGGGCTGTTCCGGCTGGAAACGCTGATGGCCTACATGCTTGGCGCCGACCGCATCTTCGCCATCTCCCGCTCGATGCTGCGACCGGGCTGACCTCAACGTCCGTAGTACAGGGTAACCGTGTGCTTCGCCTCGGCGAAGAACAGCCAGCGTTCGACCAGCATGCCGGCGAACTGGACGATCGCGGCGAGTACTGACGGCAACGCCGCAAAGGGCCAGGGCAAGGCAAAGGTGGCAGCAAGCAGCAGGACGGGCAAGGCGAAGGCCAACCCCTGTGTGAGCATCCGCAGCTTCGCGCTGTGCTTGCGCGCGATGCGAAAGCCCATTTCCTTGAGCAGGTAGTTCTCCTCGGTATGCGGCCATTCCAGCGAGCGCACCGTGCCGCCGGCCAGCCCCGTCGCGGTGTTGGCGGTGGTCGGGATATCGAGCCGGTCGTTGTAGCGCCAGGTCGCGAGCTTCCAGCCCCAGCCGGCAAGAGTGGCAAGCAACGAGAGCGCCAGCACGGCCATTGAGGCGACGCCAAAACCTTGCAGCAGCGCGTTCAACAGAACGCTGCCGGTCATGGTCGCGAAGATAAGATAAGCCGCCAAAGTATACCGGCTGTGCCACTGGGCGATCGGCTTTAGCGACGCATAGATCATCCCTGTGGTGCAGACGGTGACGGTCGCACCAATGGCCGCCAGCAATCCGGCAATGGCCACCCAGCCGTTTGTGCGGCCAAAGAACACCCAGCCGATGCCGAACAATCCCGCCGGTATGAAAGTGATGACCGAGGCTACGCCTTCGCGCGACAGCCAGGAACTGCGCCATTGTGAAAACGCGCGCCAGGCGCGTTCCGGTCTGCCGAGATGGCCGGTCGAGGACAATAGGCCGGCGGCGACCAGGCCGAGCGCCAGCCCCAGGCCGACGAGGCCCAACCAGAGGTCTGGGGGAATGATCTGGAACCCGCCGAGCACGCCAAGCAATGCGAGCAGGCCGTAGCCGGCGCCGGTGGCGGTGGTGAAGAAAACGACGGAGAAGGCTGGATGCATGGGCTAGTTCGAAAGCATGCGGTCGACCCAGCCGAGGAAGCCGCCTTCGGCCCGCACCGGCTCCAGCGCCTTCGCCGGCACCGATGCCGCGCGTTGCGTATGCGCGCGGGGCGGCAGGTATTTGTTGGTCGGGTGATAGCCCAGCTCAGGCATCAGGTCGACACCGCCGCGCTCCGCCACCAGCTGCGAGACGGCGGAGTGGGGATCGCCGAGATCGCCGAAATGCCGGGCGCTGGTCGGGCAAGCGGCGACGCAGGCCGGCACGCGGTCTTCTTCGGCCAGATTGTCATTGTAGATGCGGTCTACGCACAGCGTGCATTTCTTCATCACGCCGACATCGGTGTCGAATTCGCGTGCGCCATAGGGGCAGGCCCAGCTGCACAATTTGCAGCCGATGCATTTGTCCTCGTCGATCAGCACGATGCCGTCCGAGGCCCGTTTGTAAGAGGCGCCGGTCGGACAGACGGTGACGCAGGCCGGTGTCTCGCAATGCAGGCAGGAGCGCGGGAAGTTGACCGTGCGCCCGCCCATCTCGGTGGTGTGCTCATAGCTGTGCACGCGGTTGAACCAGACACCGTCGACATGGCTGCCATAGGGGTCGACGTCGGTCAGCGGCGCCATGTGGCCGCCGGTGTTCCATTCCTTGCAGGCGGTGACGCAAGCCTGGCAGCCGACGCAGGTGTCGAGATCGATGACGAGACCGAGTTTCTTGCCGCTTTGGCTTGGCAGGCAGGTCATTCCGCGGCCTCTCTTGCCCGGCGGAACTCGGCGCCGAAGCTCAGCTTGTCGGGCGCGGGCTCGAAATGCGGCGGTTGGCTGAAACGCTCGAATTGCGGTTCGGTGAAGCCGGCCTCCTCCGCCTCGCATTTTACGATGCGCACGCGCAGGTCGAACCATGCCGCCTGGCCGGTCACCGGATCCGAATTCGAATAGCGCTTGCCCTGTGCATCGGCCGAGGTCTGGTCGCCGATGATGTGGTTGAGCAGGAAGCCGCGCTTGCTCTCGGCCGCATCGTCTTTCAGGCCCCAGCTGCCGCGCCTCTTGCCGATCGCGTTCCAGGTCCAGACCGTGCTTTCGTTCACCCCGTCGACCAGCTTGATCTGCCCCTTCACCCGGCCGTTGATGCTTTCGATCCACACCCAGTCATCGTCAACGAGACCGAGGTTGGCGCCGGTCCGCTGATGCACGAACAGCCGGTTCTGGCTGGTGATCTGCCTGAGCCACGCATTCTGCGAGCCCCAGGAATGATACATGTGCATCGGCCGCTGCGTCAGCGCGTGCAGCGGGTATTTTTCGAGGTCGACCACCGCTTCCTCGAACGGCACGTACCAGAACGGCAGCGGGTCCATATAGGTCTCGATGCGCTGGCGCTCGCCCTCGGGTGGCAACACCCGGCCATGGCCGCGTGCGGCCAGCCGAAAGCGCTGCAGCGGCTCGGAATAGAGCTGGAAGACGATCGGCTCCGCCTTCGGGATGAAACCCATCTGCACCGCGAAATCGAGATAGGAGCGGTTGGCCATCTTGTAGTAGCGCTGATCCTCTGCGAAGTCGTGATGCCAGAAGCCGCCATTGTCGATGTAGCGCTGCAACTGGTCCGGATTGGCCTCGCCATTGCCGATCGACGTCCCGTCCCTGCCGCGCCAGCCGGCCAGCGGTCCGATGCCCGGTGTGCGCTCATGGTTGACGATGTAGTCGGCATAGTCGGTATACTTGGCCGATCCGTCATCATTGACAAAGCCGGGCAGGCCGAGCCGCGCGCCGAGCTCGATCAGCACCGACTGGAACGGCCTGACGTCGCGGTCCGGCTCGACGACGGGATGGCGGATGGCGTCGCCCGGCCCGTCGGCATGGCTGATAGGCCGGTCGAGCAGGCTGATGCAATCATGGCGCTCGAGATAGGTCGTATCGGGCAGCACGAGGTCGGCGAACGGCACCGTCTCTGAATAATAGGCGTCGGAATAGATGATGAAGGGGATCTTGTAGTTGCCCGCCTCATCGTGGTCGGTCAGCATGGCAATGGTCTCGACGGTGTTCATCGAGGAATTCCAGGCCATGTTCGACATGTACATCATCAGCGTGTCGATCGGGTAGGGATCGCCCGCCAAGGCATTGCGGATGACGGTATGCATCAGCCCGTGCGCGGCGAGCGGCGCCTCCCAGGAATAGGCTTTGTCGATGCGAAGCGGCGTGCCTGCCTCATCGACAAGCAGATCGTCCGGCCCGCAGACAAAGCCGAGCGGCATGCCGTCCAGCGGCGTCATTGGCTTGACCGTCTTGCCCGCGGGTTTCGGGCCTGGCGGCGCCGACCGGGGATAGGGCGGCTTGAAACGAAAACCGCCGGGAACATCCACCGTGCCCAGAAGCACCTGCAGCAGGTGGATGGCGCGGCAGGTATGAAAACCGTTCGAATGGGCTGATATACCGCGCATGGCATGCATCGATACGGGCCGGCCCGTGATCGTCTCGTGGCGGCGCCCGGCCCAGTCGGTCCAAGCCACCGGCAATTCGATCGTCTGTTCGAAGGCGACATGGGCGAGTTCCGCGGCGATCCGGCGGATCGTATCGGCTGGAATGCCGCAGCGCTCCGCGACCGCAGCCGGCGCATAGCTGTCATCAAGGTAGCGGTCGGCGATCAGCTGGAACACCGGCGTGCAGCGGCGGCCGGCGACTTCAAAGCTGCCGGTCAGCGCCGGCTTCGCTTTCGGGTCAGCTGCCTTGACTGAGGTCTTCGCCACCCTGTCCCAGGTCAGCGGATTGCCATCGGCGTCGCGGACGAACAACCCGTCGTCGGAGGCGCCAGGCTCCTGCGCGACGAGGGCATGGGCGTTGGTGTAGCGCAGCAGAAAATCGAGGTCGACGCGGCCGGCTTTCAGCAATTCGTGGATGAGCGCGAAGACGAAAAGGCCGTCTGTGCCCGGCCGGATACCGATCCAGTCGTCGGCAATCGCATTGTAGCCGGTGCGGCACGGATTGATCGACACCACCTTGGCGCCGCGCGCCTTAAGCTTGCCCAGCCCGATCTTGATCGGGTTGGAATCATGGTCCTCGGCGACGCCGAACAGCATGAAGTATCTTGTGTTGTCCCAGTCGGGCTCGCCGAACTCCCAGAACGAACCGCCGATCGTGTAGAGGCCCCCGGCCGCCATGTTGACCGAACAGAAGCCGCCATGAGCGGCGAAATTCGGCGTGCCGAACTGGCTCGCCCACCAGCCGGTGAGCGACTGCGACTGGTCGCGGCCAGTGAAGAAGGCAAGCTTCTTCGGATCGGTGCGACGGATCGCGGAGAGCCGCTCCGTCGCGATCGAAAAGGCTTCCTCCCACTCGATCTCGCGAAACGCGCCGGAGCCGCGCGGCCCGCTGCGCAGCAAGGGCTTCTTCAGCCGGGCCGGGCTGTAATGCTGCATGATGCCGGAACTGCCCTTGCCGCAGATCACGCCGCGATTGACCGGATGGTCCCTGTTGCCGTTGATGTAGCGGACCTTGCCGTCTTTGATGTGCACGTCGATACCGCAGCGGCAGGCGCACATGTAGCAGGTCGTCTTGGCGATGCTGTCCGAAACACTTGGCGAGGTGTCGGCGCCGTCGCCCTCATCTGGCGCGCGCGTATCGGCTAGCGGGCGTTGCGATGGTGCCGAATTCGCGCCGCGCGGCGGTCGGTGGTTCATGAGCCGGCGGTGCCAGCGCGGCCGGCTGATTTGGCGCGCGTCTTCGGCCCGGGGCCGCGCATATAGTGCTCTTCGGGGTGATAGCGATCGCCGGCCAGCCGTCTGCGGATGCCGCGGGTCCAATGCGCGAGAAGGGACTTGAACCGCCAGATCATTTTAGTCTCTGCCATCCGCTGGCGAATTTTTTCTAACTTCGCCTGAAAATGTAGAATGAAGCTATCGATCCGTCTAATCAGTTGTTCTTGTAAATTCGATCGATATTGGTTCTTAATGTCACCATGACCCTGGATCAGTTGCGCATTTTCGTCGCCGTCGCCGAGCGCGGCCACATGACCAAGGCGGCGGAGCTTTTGGGCATTTCGCAGTCTGCGGCATCGGCTGCCATCCGCGCGCTTGAAGAGCAGCACGGCGTCCACCTGTTCAACCGCGTCGGCCGCAACATCGAGCTTGCCCAGACCGGCCACCGGTTCCTGCCGGAGGCCAAGGCCGTGCTGGAGCGAGCCGCCGCCGCCCGCAATGTGCTGGAACATGTCTCACAGACGGTCGCCGGCAGCCTCTCGATCGCCGCCAGCCTGACCATCGCCAGCTACTGGCTGCCGCGCCGGCTGGCGTCCTTCCACGAGGCTTACCCTGCGGTGCGGCTGAGCGTCAGCATCGGCAACACAAGGCAGGTCGAGGCCAGCGTGCTGGATGGAACCGCCGATCTCGGCCTGGTCGAGGGGCGCACCGAGTCTGACATATTGCGCCGCGCCAAGGTCGACACCGACCGGCTGATGCTTGTGGTCGCCGCGTCACATCCCGAGATCGCCGAAACCGCGCCGGGCCGCCCCGACATCAAGGGCCTGCGCTGGATCATCCGCGAAGGCGGTTCGGGCACGCGCGAGGTGCTGGAGGATCTGGCGCGGCGCGAGGGGATTTCGCTCGCCGATTTGCAGGTGTTCCTGGTGCTGCCCAGCAACGAGGCGGTTCGCCAGGCGGTCGAGGCGGGTGCCGGCGCCACCATCATTTCGGAGCTCGTCGTCGGACGCGCCGTCGCCGAAGGCAGCCTGCGCTCCGTGCCACTCGAACTGCCGAAACGCGACTTCGCCATGATCACCCACCGCGATCGCCAGGCAAGCCTGGCCCAGATGGCGCTCAAGGCACATCTGGGTACCGAATCCGCAGGGAGCGGCTCAGCGTAGTTAGGCGAACTTCCGTTGCGCATCCAGCGCCAGGCCAAACCCGACCGAGCCGAACATGTCGCCGTCGATCACCGAAGCCTGCGGCACCAGCGACAGGATTTCCCGTCTTGCCAGCGGGATCGCGGTCGAGCCGCCGGTCAGGAATACCGCGGTGATGTCGGACGGCTTGATCCCGGCGTCGCGCATGGTCTCAGCCACCGTTGCGGTGACCCGTTCGATGTCCCTGGCGATCGTGGCGTCCAGCCCGTCGCGCGTGATCTCAGCGGCGAACTCCACGTCAGATAGCCTCACCGCGACTTCGGCCAACGATTGGTCGGTCAATTCTATCTTGGCCTTTTCGACCAATGCCGCCAAAGCGTGCCCATAGCGGTGCTCGACGATGTGGATGAAGCGGTCGACCAGGTCGGCACGCGCGGCCTCGTAGCGGATCTGGCGCAGATGCGTCATCGCCTTGGCGGTGTAGACCAGGTTGATGCGCTGCCATGTCGCGAGATCGATGAAGTAGCTGGCCGGCAGATTGCGCTTGCCGTCCTTGGTCGGGGTCAAATAGCCGAGCTGCGGCATGACATGGGCGATGCTGAGCAGCCGGTCGAAATCCGTACCGCCGATATGGACACCCCGGCTGGCCAGGATATCGTCCTTGCGGTCGGGCAATCGGGCACGCTCCGGCGAGACGCGCACGACCGAAAAGTCAGACGTGCCGCCGCCCATGTCGATGATCAGCGCCAGCTCCTCGCGCGTCACCCTCTGCTCGTAGTCGAGGGCCGCGGCGATCGGCTCGAACTGGAAGGCGATGTGCTTGAAGCCCTGAGCGTGCGCGGCCTTTTCCAGATCGCTCTGTGCGTTCGCGTCGGCTTGCGCATCGTCATCGACGAACTGCACCGGGCGGCCGAGCACCACGGTCTCGACCAGATCGCCGCCATCCTCCTCCAGCCTTTTCCTGAGATGCCCAAGGAACAGGCCGATGATCTCCATGAACCCGATCGAACGCGCCTTGATGCGCGTCTTTTCATGCGCCAGCGAACTGCCGAGCACGCTCTTCAGCGACCTCATCAGCCGGCCCTCCACACTGTCTGTATAGTTGGCGATGGCCTGGCGGCCAAAACAGATTCGGCCATCCTCGAAGTTGAAGAATACAGCACTGGGCAGCGTGACCTGGCCGTCTTCGAGCGCGACGAGGTGGGGCTGTCCGTTGCGGACCACGCCGACCGTGGAGTTCGAAGTGCCGAAATCGATACCGGCGAATGCTGGTCGCAAAGCAGCCTCCTCATTGGCGCCAGGCAGCGGATCGGCGCTCGCGGGAGAAGCGTGCGCTGCGGTTTCGGGCGACCGGACCGCTCTGCCGAATTGAATTGTGCGTGCTTGCCCGTTGGGCGGGGAGGTGCGGTCTATAGCATGACGCGGGAAAGGGAAACCCCTTTTGGGCGCCTCAGTCCTTGCGGAAGATCAGCCTGCCGAGCCAGCCCGTCAGCATGGCCAGCGATATGGCGAAGACGCCATAGAGGAAGGAGTAGTTGTGGGCGACCCGGAAGATCGACTGTTCGAAACCGGATTTGCGGATTTCGAGCTGGGCCGAACTCTCCTTGATGAACAGGCCGCTCTTGAACAGGAACGCGCGGGCTTTATGGGTTCCAACCGGCACGTTCGGCGCCAGCCTGACAGTGGCGCGGAAAAGGTTCTGCGACAGGAACTGCACGCCGCCGACATTCTCGCTGTAGAGGCCGGTGGCGGCCTTGCGTTCGCGCAAGGCCGCCGTGAACTCCTCGATCGTCGCCGGGCTGTCGCCGGCGTCGGCTGGCTGCATGTAGAGATTGGAGGCGCCGAGCGACAGCTGCTTGTAGCTGTTCGGTTCGGTGATGTCCTGCAGCGGCCGCGTCGTCGCCACCGAATAGGACATCGGCACGTTCTCGAATGTTTCGGAATCGAGATTGACCCAGACGCCGAGCACCCGGTCCTTGCGGCGCACCACCACCGGCTTGGGTGGCCCTTCGAGCACGACGATGACGTCGTAGCGGCCCTGGCGCGCGACCAGCGGGTCGGGGTTTTCCAGCGAGCCGAAAATGGTCAGGTCGGCACCGGAAAAGCCGGCGGTGATCGAGACATTGTCGGTGGAGAGCCCGATCTGGATGCCTTCCGGCAGCGGCGTCTGTGCCTTGGCAGGTACGACTACCGCAAGCAGTGACAGGAAAATGGCGGTTGCGAACGCTTTGCGGCCCGTCATCAGTTGAGGCCCAAGGCAGACAGCGAATAGAGATTGGGCGGGGTGACGAAAAGATCGATTGCCAGCCTGATCGCTACCGCCAGCACCAGCAAGGCCAGCAATGCCCTGAGCTGCTCGCCGCGTAGCCTCTGGCCGGCCTTGGCGCCATATTGCGCGCCGGCCACGCCACCCGCCATCAAAATGAAGGCCAGCACGACATCGACCGTCTGGTTGGTGGTGGCGTGGACCAGCGTGGTGTAGGCGGACGTGAAGATGATCTGGAACAGCGAGGTGCCGATAACGACATTGGTCGGCACCTTGAGCAGATAGATCAGCGCCGGCACCATGATGAAGCCGCCGCCGACGCCCATGATCGACGACAGGAAGCCGATGCCGGCGCCAAGGCCCAGCACCGGGATGACGCTGACGAACAGTTTTGACGCCCTGAAGCGCATCTTCAGCGGCAGGCGGTGGATCCAGTTGTGCTGGCCGGATTTCTTCAGCACAGGTGCGGCGCCGCTGCGCGTGGCCCGCAGCGCATTGATGCTTTCGACCAGCATCAGCCCGCCGACCGTGCCGAGCAGCACGACATAAAGCAGCGAGATGAACAGGTCGAGCTGGCCGAGCCGGCGCAGGAAGGCGAAGACGTAGATGCCGGCGGTGGAGCCGATGATGCCGCCCGCGAGAAGCACGCCGCCGAGCTTGAAGTCGAGCGTGCCTCGCTTCATGTGCGAGAGCACGCCGGAGACGGAAGAGGCGATGACCTGGTTGGCGCCGGTGGCAACCGCGATCGCCGGGGGGATGTTGTAGAAGATCAGGAGCGGCGTGATGAGGAAGCCGCCGCCGACGCCGAACATGCCCGACAGGAAGCCGACCGCCGCACCCATGGCCAGCAGCACGAAGACGTTGACGGAAATTTCCGCAATCGGGAGATAGATGCCCACCCGTCAGTCTCGATCAGTTTGCCTGTCGGCGAATACAGCCGTTGTCGGCAGTCTCGCACCGAAAAGCCAATTTTTCCTTGCGCCGACGCGGCGGCGGGGTCAAACCCCGTCGCCGCGCCGAAACAAAAAATATCTCAATCAGTTAACAGGCAAATGTGTGGCAAGAGCGTCGTGGAAACGACGCTTCTTCTTGTTATTTGCGCGCCAGCAGCGCCCGCACCAGTTTTTCATCGACGGCGCCGGTCGCCGGCAGCTTGTTGTCGGTCTGGAAAGCGATGATCGCGTTCTTGGTCTTCTCGCCCATGACGCCGTCGGCGCCGCCGGCATCGTAGCCGTTCTTGTTGAGGATGAGCTGGATGTTCTTGACCGCCTTCTTCATGTCGATGCCGGCGGTCGTCTGTGGCGTGCCTTCCTGCCATGATTCGGGAATGTCGGCCGAATTGGTCGCCGCATTGAGCGGCTTGGCCTTCCACAATTCGGTCGCGGCACGCGCCCGCTCGAGCTGCTCGGGCCGCAGCGCGTTGGCGATCTCGTCGCGCTTGGCGGCCGCGTCCTTGTCGCCGGTCTTGGCGACGAGCGCGAACCATTTGTAGGATTCCTCGAGGTTCTGCTTCATGCCGACGCCCTTGGCGGCGAGGATGCCGAGATTGAACTGGCTGTCCTTGACGCCCAGATCGGCGGCCTCCTGGAACCAGTGCGCGGCCGATTCATTGTCGGTCACGCCATCGGCGGCCATGGCGAACAGCACGGCCAGATTGTGCATGGCGCTGGCATTGCCCTGCTCGGCGGCGAGCTGGTACCAGGTCTTCGACTTCTTGATGTCGCGGGCGACGCCGATGCCCTTCTCATAGAAATTGCCGATGCGGTATTCGGCCGGCGCGAAACCGAGTTCCGCCGATTTCTCGTACCATTTGGCGGCTGCCGCCATGTCTTCCTTGACGCCGCGCGACTCGGCGTAGCGCGAGCCGATCTCGAACAGCGCCTTGGCGTCGCCACCGGCGGCGGCATCGCGCAGCGCGGCCGGGCCGGCCTCGGCCGGAATGTCGAACTTGACCGTGGCTGCCGCAGGCGCATCCGCCGGCGCAACGGCGCCGGTGGTGTCCTTGGCGGTGGCCTCGTTGGTCGCCGTCGGCGCAGCCACGACCGGCTGGGCATCCGCATCCGTCGCTTGCGCACCGCCGGTGACCGCGGCCGGCTCTGAAGCCGTCGCATCCATCGGGGTCGTAGCAATGGGCGCAGCTGGCGCCGGAGCGACCGAAGCGGTCGCATCGGAGCCAGTAGTGCTCGGGCCGGAAGAGGTGGCCGAAGCCGCAGGCGCCGCTGCGGGCCCTGCAACCGGCGCCGTATTCGCCATTGCATCCGTGTCCGACGGCATGGCCATAACGGGCTGCGCCGCCATCTCGTCCTTGCTTGCCGGCGCCGACGGTTCGGCCTGCCTGACGGCACGGGCCGGTGCGCTGTCCGTCGCTGCCGGCTGGGTTTCCGCCTTCGGCTGGCTTGCCGTGTCGACGGACGCGGTTTGCACCGGCTGCGCGGCGACGATCGGCGCCGCGTCGTTGCTGGCCACCTGGGCGGGATCCGAGAGAAACGCCTTGCCGAGCTGCAGTCCGGCAAGCGCCAGCATGATCGCCGCCGCCGCCATCAGGATCGGCTTGCGTCGCGCCTTGAGCAGGTCACCGATCCTGAGCGCCTTCACCGGCCCTTTCACCGTCGACTGGCGCTTCAAGGCGTCGGCCTCCGCGGCGGCGGCCTGTGCCGCACGCCGCGCGGCTGCGATGAAATCCGATTTCGCGGCGTCGCTTTCGCTAGGCTTTGCCGGTTGCCCGCGCTCGTCGCGCACCCGCTTCATGATGGCATTGAGGTCGGGCGCGCCGGAGCCGGGCTCCAGCGGCCGGTTGGCCATTTTCGGGTCGAGCGGCTCGTCGAGGTCGACACTCGGTATATCGCTGCTCGGCGCCGAGCCGGCCAGCGGCGGAGTTTCCGCCGCCTTCTTGCCCTTGAAAGCGCGGGCCAGCCCGCCGAACATCGATTTGCGGCCCGCCGGCTGGTCTTTCTCGGCGATGGTGTCGGACCCGAGTGCGGCCATGGCGGCGGCGGCGGCGGCTTCCGCCGGCGAGCGAGTGCCCAAGTCACCACGCGGGTCGCTGCGCGTACCGAAATCGCCACGCGGCCCCGGCTCGTTGCCCAATATGGCGGCGGCCCGGCCGTCGAGGTCGGCCATGTCGCCGGTCAGCGGCATCGGTTCGTCGATATCCAGGGACGGCGCCTCGACAGCCATCTTGGCGGTCCGCGCGCGGCGCTTGCCGACGGCCTCGTCGTGGCGCGTGTCGAGCAGCTCGCTTACCGCCTCGGACGGTTCGCTGGTCTCCAGCGAACCCAGCCTGTCGACGATCTTGAGCAGCGTGTCATGGATGGCTTCGAAGGTTCTCGAATTGCGCTCGTCGGAACGTCGCGTCAGCGTTTCCAGCGTCTTCAGATCCTGGGCGAGGCCGGAAACGGCTGACGCGTTGGCATTCGACCCGGCCAGCGAACGCACCGCGTTCTCGGCGGCTTCGCGTGCCGCGCCGAGGATGGAATCGCGGGTGCCGGCCAGCGTCTTCTCGATTTCGTTGAGGCGCGGGCTGATGTCCTCGAATTCCGGCAGCGGGGTGCTCGGCCTGGAAAGATGGGCGGACAGGCCGGCGACCTGCGCTTCCAGGCTGCGGATCAGCGCCGGATCGATGCCGGCCACCTGGGCCGCCGATGCGTCGAGCCGGCTGGAAATATCCTCGAGCCGGCTTTCCAGCCCACGGATCGCCGCTTCGCCGGCGGGATCGGGAGCGCGCGTCTCCATGCGCGTGGCGAGCGCGGTGAAGCGGGCATCGATGGCTTCCATGATGCCGGCGCTGTCGATCTGCGGCGTCATGCGCTGGTCGAGCCGGTCGGCAACCTCGTCCAGACGGCGCTCCAGATCGCGGAACAGCATATTGCCCTGTTCGATGGCGTCGCCCTGGCGGCGTTCCATCATGCCGGACAGCACGTCGAAGCGCTGCTCAAGCCCTTGGAAGATATAGTCGGCATCGGGCATGGCCGGCGCCTGGTCGATCTTGTCGGCGATGAGGGTGATCTGTTTGGCCAGCCGTTCCATCGCCTGTTCGGGCAAATTGGCGCGGCCGGCGAGTTCGTCGACCCGGCTCGACAGCGTGCCCAGGCGATCCATGACCGCATTGCCGGGGTGGTCCTGGGCCACTTCCTCGATCTGCCGGGCGAGCGAGTCGATCCGCTTCTCAATACGTTCAAAGGCTTCGTGGTCGACCGAATTGGCCTGGGCCGCGACGGTCGAGGCTACGATGGCGCGGGAAATCTCGTCCAGCCGCTCGTCGATCATGGCAAGCGTGTCGCTGCCGCGATTGTCCTGCTGGCCCGCGAAGTGTTCGACGGCGCCGGCGAGCGTACGGACCTTTTCCTCGAGCGAGCGCAGCGACAGCGATTCCGGCAGATTGTTGACGGCATTGCTGATCTGCTCCAGGCGGTCGGTCAGGGCCGCAAGGGCGGGATCGTCGGAACGTTTGCGCTGGTCGGCGTCGACGCGGTCCTCGAAAGCTGTCCAGCGGCGGTCGAATTCGTCCCAGCGGCGGTCGACCTTCTGCACGCTCTCCTCGCGCGCCAGCGTGTCGAGCGCGGCCTTGACCTGCTCGAGCTCCAGCCGCAGCAGGTTGACGCTTCTGTCGTCGCTCTTCTCCGACAGCGTTTTGATGGCGCCGGAAAGCCGTTCGAATTCGACGCCGAGTTCGGCGCTGCCCTTGCCTGCCGCGCCGGGCTTGGCGTTCGCCTGGAAAGCGCGATCGATATCCTTGCGCAGCGCGTCGAATTCGCGCTGCAGGCCTGCTGTCATCTGGTGACGCAGCTCCTCGCGCATGCCGCGCAGTTCGCCAGCGATCTTGCCAACCATGGCGACGCTGTCTTCCTGGCCGCGCACGCGGTCGATGTCGCGGGCGATGGCCTGGTAGTTCTGGTCGAAGCCGGGGGCGGGTGCCGGGTTCTGTGGGCGCGGCGCCGGCTGCGGGTTCTCGTACCAGCGCTGCTGGGCGGTTGGTTGCGTGGCGGGATAACGCGGCTCCGCGGTGGGAGAGCGCGGATCGGGGGCTGGGTAGCGCGGATCGGCGCCATATTGGCGCGGAGCGGGACGTGCCGTCACCTCCTCGCGGGTCTGCCCCAGTCGCTGTTCCAGCGTCTCCAGCGAGCGGTTCAATTGCTCGAGCGTGGTCTGCGGCCTGCGCTGCCTGCCGGCGTTGAGTGTGTCGAGATAGGACCGCTTGCTGTTCATCGGTGCGTCCGTCTTTCAGATTGGCCGGCTTGCGACCAGCTCCCCAAGTCCCTGCCGGAACGAAGGCGACCGCGCTGCCACGGTGGAAGACGAGCTTCCCGGGGTTTCACCCGCGCTCCGAAAAACCGTGAAAAATTCGATACAGGATAAACACGGGTAGCCGACGCGCCCACATTTCCCCCAACGTGGTAAACAACGCGTTAACCAAGCTTAAGAAGTTGCAAGGAAGTTGGCTGTCGGCGTCCGCGCTGCGGCATAAAGCACCTTCTCAGAACGCCCCTTGCGTCATGAGGCGGCTATCGGTATAGAATTGACGTAAACGTAAAAGGCGCATTTGAGTGTGCTGTTTGCGATTTTGTTTGTCGAAACCACGGCCGGAAGCACGCCCCCGCTTCCAGTCAGGCGACGCATGGTCCAGGACCGCGACGCCACCAGACGGGGAAAGCCAGTGACCATGAAGCTTATCTCGGCCGGCGAGACCGCGGCCAATACCAATAATGTATCTGTCGAAGCCGGTGAGGATCTCGCTCGCATCGGCGAAATGGCGAAGAAGTATGGTGTGACGCTGCGCACGCTGCGTTTCTACGAAGACAAGGGCCTGCTCAACCCGCAGCGTGACGGTTCGACCCGTCTCTACACGCGCCGCGACAAGGCCAGGCTGAAGTTGATCCTGCTCGGCCGCAAGGTCGGGTTCTCGCTGCGCGACGTCAAGCAGATGATGGATCTCTACGATCCGACCGGTTCCAACACCAAGCAACTGCGGTTGGCGCTGGACAAGTCGGAGAAGCAGCTTGCCCGCCTGCAGAAGCAGCGGGCGCTGATCGACGATGCCATCAACGAGCTCTCCGGCTCGATGTCGGCGGTGCGCCAGATGTTGGCCGAGCGCACGGCGCAGGCGAGCGTCGCGAGCTAAACAAGTCTGCTGAACTTCTGACGATCAAAGCCGCGTGGCTCTGCTGCGCGGCTTTTTCTATGGTTCAGGTCAGCGCGGCTCCCGCTTCAGGATGCCTGCGTCTGAGAGCTGCTGATCCGCAAGCCGGCTGTACCCGCAGCCTCAAGAAGCGCGAGCAAACTCCAGAATGCGTCGGGAGAAGCCGTTCCGAAGTCCACGCTCAGCGCCTTGGGCCGGATGGAAAGCGAATGGATGATGTTGCCGAACTCGGCGCCCTCCACGTAACGCTCGTCATCGGGGTCGAACCAGTGCTGGAACCAGGCCCCTATCTGGTCGAGTGGAGACGCCGCGAGCGTGTGATGGATCACGACATCATTCCATTGCAACTGCTCGATCAGCAGTTCGGCGAGTCCAAGCCGACCCGATATCGGCTCGAACGTGACGAAATCCGGCTGAAGTTCCGCAGGCTCGACCTGTCCGTCACTCTTAATAAAGTCGACGCAACAAAGCCCCCGAAAGAGCCCGCTCTCCTCGCCGATCTGGAATTTTACTTCCGCTGACCCCTGGATGCAGTTCCGCCGTTGCTCTTCGACGAACACCCGGAACTGATCCAAATAGTGGCTCTGAATGCTGATTATGAATGCGGCAGGGTTCATTCAACGAAATTGCCTCGCCGCGAACGGATCGACAAGCGGCCTTTTGGAAATCCCGATCGGCTAGAGGCTGTCAAAATTTTCTTCGACACAAAGAATTGACGTTTACGCAAACGTCAATATTTGCTATTGCGGCTTCGACATTGGCCCGCTTGCCGCGCACGGCTTGATTTCGGGGCCTAATCCGCATGGTGGAGGAAAAGCATGCCGATCTACAGGGCCCCGGTCCAGGACACGCTGTTCGTGCTCAACGAGGTGCTGGGCTATCAGCGCTATTCCAACCTTCCCGGATTTGCCGACGCCACGCCCGACGTGCTGGAGGCGATCCTCGCCGAGGGCGCCAAGCTCGCCGAGAACGTCATGCATCCGCTCAACCGTGTCGGCGACATGGAAGGCTGTGTGCGCCACGACGACGGCTCGGTGACGACGCCGAAAGGTTTTAAGGAAGCCTTCGACCATTATCGCGAGGGCGGCTGGATGGGGCTGGCGGCGCCGGTCGAGTTCGGTGGTCAGGGGTTGCCCTACATGGTGCACCAGGCGGTCTCCGAATACATGGTCTCGGCCAACATGGCGCTGATGATGTATCCCGGCCTGACCCAGGGCGCGATCGCGGCGATCATCACCCACGGCACCGACGACCAGAAGGCGACCTGGCTGCCGAAGCTGGTCGAGGGTGCCTGGACCGGCACCATGAATCTGACCGAGCCGCATTGCGGCACCGACCTCGGCCTGCTGCGCACCAAGGCCGTGCCGAACGGCAATGGTACCTACAGGATTTCAGGCCAGAAGATATTCATCTCGGCCGGCGAGCATGACATGTCGGATAACATCGTCCATCTGGTGCTGGCCCGCATCGAGGGCGCGCCGGAAGGCGTCAAGGGCATTTCGCTGTTCATCGTGCCGAAGCTCAAGCTCGATGCTTCGGGCAATCCGGGCGAGCGCAACACGCTCTCCTGCGGCTCGATCGAGGAGAAGATGGGCATCCACGGCAATTCGACCTGCGTCATGAACTATGACGAGGCTGAAGGCACGCTGCTCGGTGAGGAGAATGGCGGCCTCAAGGCGATGTTCACGATGATGAACGAGGCGAGGCTCGGTGTCGCCTTGCAGGGGCTGTCGATCTCCGAAATTGCCTACCAGAATGCCGTTTCCTACGCCAAGGACCGGTTGCAAGGCCGTTCCCTGTCGGGGCCGAAGGCACCGGACAAGAAGGCTGACCCGATCATCGTCCATCCCGACATCCGCCGCTCGCTGATGACCATGAAGGCGTTCAACGAGGCCGGCCGCGCGCTGGCCTTGTGGACGGCGATCAAGTCCGACATCGCGCATCGTTCCCCCGACGACAAGGACCGACAGGCCGCCGAGGACTACACAGGCCTGATGACCCCGGTGGTCAAGGGCGTGTTCACCGACAAGGGCTTCGACCACGCCGTCATGGCCCAGCAGGTGTTCGGCGGCCACGGCTATATCGAAGAGCACGGCATGAGCCAGTTCGTGCGCGATGCCCGTATCGCCATGATCTATGAGGGCGCCAACGGCATCCAGGCGCTCGACCTCGTCGGCCGCAAGCTCGGCCTGAATGGCGGCCGCGCCATCCAGGCTTTCTTCAAGGAGGTCGGTGAATTCTGCGAGGAAAACCGTGCCGACGAGAAGATGACGCCGTTCACCAAGGGGTTGAAGAAGGGCCTCAACGATCTGCAGGCGGCGACCATGTGGCTGGTGCAGAACGGCATGGCCAAACCCGACAATGCCGGTGCGGCCTCGACCGACTACATGCATCTCTTCGGCCTTGTCGCGCTGGGCTACATGTGGGCGCAGATGGCCAAGGCAGCACAAGGCAAGACCGGCGCCAACGGCTCCCAGCCCTTCTACGACAACAAGGTGGTGACGGCGCGCTTCTTCATGGAGCGGATCATGCCGGAGACGTCGGCGCATCTTGCCCGTATTTCGAGTGGCTCGGACACGCTGATGGCCCTGCCGGCGGAAGCGTTCTAAAGATGGTTGCCCTCTCCCTCGAGGGGAGGGTCGGTTGAGGCCTGCGTGACGTGCGCCGGCCTCAACTCCGACGATGCGCTCTGGGAGGAGTATCATATCCACATGACCAACCCCGCCGAAATCCTTGGCCTCCCCAAACCCGCCTGGGCGGCGGACGAGGTCGGCATGCTCTACGACATGGCGACCCGCTTCATGTCGGAGGAGATCGCACCGCGCTACGACGAGTTCGAGAAGAACGAGATGGTCGATCGCGAGAGCTGGCTGAAGGCGGGTGCTGCCGGTCTGCTCTGCGCGTCGATGCCGGAGGAATATGGCGGTTCCGGCGGCACCTTCGCGCATGAGAGCGCCATCATCGAGGCGATCGGCCATGTCGGCGTCGACGGTTTTGGCATCGGCCTGCATAATTCGATCGTCGCGCCCTACATCCTCCACTACGGCTCCGAGGAGCAGAAGAAGAAGTGGCTGCCGAAGCTCGCCACCGGCGAGCTGATCGGCGCCATCGCCATGACCGAGCCGGGCGCCGGTTCCGACCTGCAGGGCGTCAAGACGCGGGCGGAGAAGGACGGCAATCAGTACAAGGTCAACGGCTCCAAGACCTTCATCACCAACGGCCAGCTCGCCAACTTCATCATCGTCGTCACCAAGACCGATCCGGAAAAGGGCGCCAAGGGCACCTCGCTGATCGTCGTCGAGACCGACGAGGTCGAGGGTTTCGAGCGCGGCCGCAACCTCGACAAGATTGGGCTCAAGGCCAACGACACGTCGGAACTGTTCTTCAACGACGTGCGCGTGCCGACATCCAACCTGCTCGGCCACGAAGAAGGCCAGGGCTTCATCCAGCTGATGCAGCAATTGCCGCAGGAGCGGCTGCAAATCGGCACTGGCGCCATCGCCATGATCGAGCGGGCGCTGGCGCTGACCATCGACTACGTCAAGGAGCGCAAGGCCTTCGGCAAGGCGATCATCGACTTCCAGAACACCCAGTTCAAGCTCGCCGAGCTGAAGACCGAGGCGACGATCGGCCGCGTCTTCTACAATGACTGCGTCACCCGCCACATCAATGGCGGGCTCGATCCGGTGACGGCGTCGATGGCGAAATATTGGCTCTCCGACCTGCAGGGCAAAGTCGTCGACGAATGCCTTCAATTGCATGGCGGCTATGGTTACATGAATGAATACCCGATCGCCCGCATGTTCCGCGACGCTCGCGTCCAGCGCATCTACGGCGGCACCAACGAGATCATGAAATTGCTGATCGGACGCTCGCTCTGAGAGTGGCGACCGGCAAACCCAAGGAGCACGAAAATGGCTGAGGCTTATGTCTATGACGCCGTGCGCACGCCGCGCGGCAAGGGCAAGAAAGACGGATCGCTGCACGAGGTTCCGGCGGTGCGGCTTGCCGCCAAGACGCTGGAAGCGCTGCGCGACCGCAATGGGCTCGACACCGGCACTGTCGACGACATCATCTTCGGCTGCGTCGATCCGGTTGGCGAGGCGGGCTCGGTCATTCCGCGCGCGGCCGCCTTCGAGGCAGGCTACGACACTAAGGCGCCCGGCATGCAGATCTCGCGCTTCTGCGCCTCGGGTCTCGACGCCATCAATTTCGGCGCCGCCAAGATCGCGCAGGGCGCCGACGAGATCGTCATTGCCGGTGGCGTCGAATCCATGTCGCGCGTCGGCATGGGCGCCTCCGGCGGTGCCTGGTTCATGGACCCTTCGGTCGGCCTGCCTGGCTGGTTCGTGCCGCAAGGCATCTCGGCCGATCTGATCGCCACCAAATACGGTTTTTCCCGCGACGACGTCGATGCCTATGCGGTCGAGAGCCAGAAGCGTGCGGCCAAATCCTGGGCCGACGGCCGCTTCAAGAATTCGGTGATCCCGATCAAGGACCAGAACGGCCTCACCATTCTCGACCATGACGAGCACATGCGGCCTTCGACCGACATGCAATCGCTGGCCTCGCTCAACCCGTCCTTCGTCATGCCGGGTGAAATGGGCGGCTTCGATGCGGTCGCGGTGCAGAAGCACCCCGAGGTGGAAGAGGTCAACCACGTCCACCACGCCGGCAATTCATCCGGCATCGTCGATGGTGCCGCCGCCGTGCTGCTCGGCTCCAAGAAGGCGGGGAAAGCCATGGGGCTGAAGCCCCGCGCGCGCATCCGCACCTTCGCCAATATCGGCTCCGAGCCGGTGCTGATGCTGACCGGCCCGGTCGACGTCACCGAGAAGCTCCTGAAGCGCGCCAAGATGAAGCTGTCGGACATCGACCTGTTCGAGCTCAACGAGGCCTTCGCCTCGGTGGTGCTGCGCTATATGCAGGCCTTCGACATCCCGCACGACAAGATCAACGTCAATGGCGGCGCCATTGCCATGGGCCACCCGCTCGGCGCCACCGGCGCGATGATCTTCGGCACGGTGCTGGACGAACTCGAGCGCCGTGACCTCAACACCGCGCTGGTGACGCTGTGCATCGGCGCCGGCATGGGCACCGCAACGATCATCGAACGCGTCTGACGGGGAAAGAAACAATGAGCTACATCAATTTCACCCTCGACACCGACGCCGACGGCATCGCGCTCGTCACCTGGAACATGCCGGATCGCTCGATGAACGTGTTCACCGAGGAGGTGATGGGCGAACTCGACAAGATCATCGACCAGGTGGTGGCCGACGCCGGCATCAAGGGTGCGGTGATCACCTCGGGCAAGGACAGCTTCTCCGGCGGCGCCGATCTCACCATGCTGCAGAAGATGCTCGCCGTGTTTGCCAGGGAAAAGACCAAGGATCCGGAGAAGGCGGCAAAGCTTTTGTTCGACAATGCCGGCCGCATGGGCGGTCTGTGGCGCAAGCTCGAAACATCAGGCAAGCCTTGGGTTTCGGCGATCAACGGCACCTGCATGGGCGGCGCCTTCGAATTGTCGCTGGCCTGCCATGGTCGCGTCGCCGCCGATTCAGACAAGGTCAAGATGGCCTTGCCGGAAGTCAAGGTCGGCATCTTCCCCGGCGCCGGCGGCACCCAGCGCGTACCACGGCTGACCGATCAGCAGCAGGCGCTGCAGATGCTGACCTCCGGCCAGAATCTGTCGCCGCAGAAGGCGAAGGCCATGGGCCTGATCCACGAGATCGCCGAGCCGGCCAAGCTGGTCGAGACCGCAAAGGCCATGATCAGGAACGGACTGAAAGCCGTCCAGCCCTGGGACGAGAAGGGCTTCAAGCTGCCCGGCGGCCCGATCTATTCGCCGGCCGGTTTCAATCTCTGGCCGCCGGCCATCGCCATCCTGCGTCGAGAGACCTATGGCAACTACCCGGCCGCCGCCGCCATCCTGAAATGCGTCTACGAAGGCCTGCTGGTGCCGTTCGATACCGGCCTGCGGATCGAGCAGCGCTATTTCACCGAGATCATGCAGACCAAGGAAGCGGCGGCGATGATCCGCTCGCTGTTCGTGTCGTTGCAGGAGCTGAACAAGGGCGCCCGCCGTCCGGCCGGCGTGCCGGAAACCAAGTTCAAGAAGATCGGCATTCTTGGCGCCGGCTTCATGGGTGCCGGCATCGCCTATGTCACCGCCAAGGCCGGTATCCCGGTGGTTCTGCTCGACCGCGATATCGAGTCCGCCACTAAGGGCAAGGCGCATTCCGACAACCTGGTCTCGGATCAGGTCAAGAAGGGCCGCGCCAAGCCTGAGGAGAAGGACAAGCTCTTGTCTTTGATCACGCCGACAGCCGACTATGCCGACCTTGTCGGTTGCGACCTCGTCGTCGAGGCGGTGTTCGAGGATTCCGCCGTCAAGAAGGCAGCCACCGAACAGGCGGAGGCCGTGCTGAAGTCGTCGGCGATCTTCGCCTCCAACACCTCGACCATTCCGATCACCTCGCTGGCGAAGAATTCGGCGCGACCGAAGAATTTTGTCGGCATCCACTTCTTCTCGCCGGTCGACAAGATGATGCTGGTCGAGATCATTTTGGGCAAGAAGACGGGCGACAAGGCGCTGGCAACAGCGATCGATTTTGTCCGTGCCATCAAGAAGACGCCGATCGTCGTCAACGATACGCGCGGCTTCTACGTCAATCGCTGCGTGCTGCGCTACATGTCGGAAGCCTACAAGATGCTGATCGAAGGCGTTCCCGCGCCGATGATCGAGAATGCGGCAAAGGCCGCCGGCATGCCGGTCGGTCCGCTGGCGCTCACCGACGAGACCGCGATCGACCTTGCCCAGAAGATCATGAAGCAGACCATCCGGGATCTCGGCGACAAGGCCGTCGACCCCAAGCAGATGGCGCTGATCAACACCATGGTTGACGACCATGGCCGCTTCGGCCGCAAGAACGGCAAGGGCTTTTATGACTATCCGGCCAAGCCCGCCAAGAAGAAGCTGTGGCCGGGTCTGAAGGACCTCTACCCGCAGCTTGCTCCCGAGAAGGTCGATTACGAGGAACTGCAGCAGCGGCTGCTGGTCACAATCGCGCTGGAAGCGGCACGCGTAATGGAGGAGGGCATCGTCACCGATCCGCGCGAGGCCGATGTCGGTTCGATCCTGGCCTTTGGCTTCGCGCCCTATACCGGCGGTGCGCTGTCCTATATCGACGGCATCGGCGCCAAGGAATTCGTCAAGATCGCCAAGGGGCTGCAGAAGAAATATGGCGCCGAATTCAAGGCGCCCAAGCTGCTCATCGACATGGCCGAGAAGGGCGAGACCTTCTACGAACGCTTCGACCCCTACGCCAAGGGCGACGTGAAGCAAGCCGCCTGACGCTGGATTATGTACGTCTGGGCGCGCATGGCGCGCATGCTGGCCACGGCGCGAAGCCGTGGCCCCTATGTGATGGGCGGTGAAAGCCGGCTGGCCTTTCGCTGCTTGCCGACCGACATCGATTTCAACATCCATCTCAACAATGCGCGCTACATGATGCTGGCCGATCTCGGCCGCATTGACCTCTTTGTCCGCGCCGGACTGATCACGCTGGCGCGCAAGAATGGCTGGGCGCCGATGATGGGCGGGCTGCAGGCGGTCTACGCGCGCGAGATCAAGCTGTGGCGCCGCTTCGAAGTGGTCTCCTCGATCGAAACCTGGGAAGGCAGCCAGGCCATCGGCAAGCATCGCTTCGTCCTCGACAATGGCGAGACAGCCGCCTTGATCCTGACGACGGCCGGCGTCTACGACCGCAAGGCTCGTCGCTTCCTTGATATTGACGAGGTCGTCGCCGCGCTTGGTCGCTCGGTGAACCCGCGTCCGCCGACCGAGGCGGAGCGGATCTTCATGACGTCGCACCAGGGGCTGCGCAGTCTGACCAAAGGGGCCGACTGACCAGCGGAGATCATCATACCCGCAGCCTTCACGAAGGTGTGCCGTCAGAGTGTGTCCGGTGGACAAACCGGGATGCAGAGACTAGAAGGGAAAGGCATTTTTTCCTGTCTCGAAGGAGAGCACGACATGCTCTCGCACGACCGCGTCTGGGCTGCCATCGATGCTCTTGCCGAGCGTTATTCGCTTTCGGCGTCAGGTCTGGCAAGGCGCGCGGGCCTCGATTCGACCGCCTTCAACAAGTCGAAACGCCTGTCCTCGGATGGCCGGCCGCGCTGGCCTTCGACCGAATCGCTGGCCAAGATCATCGAGGCGACGGGAGCGTCACTCGACGAGTTCACCGGGCTGATCGAAGGCCGTATGGGCGCCGCGCCCGCTCCCAGACGAGCCGTGCCTTTGCTTGGCTTTGCCCAGGCCGGCGCCGGCGGCTTCTTCGACGATGCCGGCTTTCCTGCGGGGCAGGGCTGGGATCTGGTCGAACTGCCGGCGCAATCGACCGAGAGCTCCTATGCCTTGCAGGTGCAAGGTGATTCCATGCTACCGCTCTACCGCAATGGCGACGTCCTCATCGTCGAGCCGGGCGCGGTCACCCGCAAGGGCGATCGCGTCGTCGTCAAGACCACGTCAGGCGAGGTGATGGCCAAGGTGCTCGAGCGCCAGACCGTCAAGTCGATCGCGCTGGTCTCGCTCAATCCCGATCACCCCGACCGCGACATTCCCATGCGCGAGGTCGAATGGGTGGCGAGGATTGTCTGGGCAAGCCAGTAGGCCGGGCTGGTGCGGCTTCCCTATCTTGCCCTTGCGGTTGTGATGGTCCCGGTGATGGCGGCCCTGGTCGTCGCCGGCGGTCGCACGCTGAAAGGAAGCGAGGGCACCGTTACCGTGGACCAGATCGATCCCGGCGCGGACACGATCTCGCAAGCGGGCGCCGATGCCGGGCCTGAAGAGCCGGCCACCTCAGCTATTCCTGCGCCTACCGCTCCGCTGCCGCCGAAGCCGGTGGTGCATTCGCGGGCAATCGATCCGGATGTCGTTGCGCCGCCGGAACTGCCCGCAGGCGAGCTTGAACGGGTCGAGCCGCGCGAACCGTTGAGCAAGCTGGCGCTGGCCGTGCCGCCCAAGCCGAAGATGCCCGATGACTGGAATGGCACGAAGCTGTTCCAGCCGGTCGCGACGGCTGCCGGCCTGATCGAGGCGAAAGGCTATTCAGTTGCCATTTCCGGCATTGATGTCGTCCCACAGGACGAGACCTGCACCACCGACGGCAAGTCCTGGCCGTGCGGCATCCGTGCGCGCACGGCGTTCCGCGCCTTCCTGCGCGGCCGCGCTGTGGTCTGCACGGTGCCGCCCGAAGGCGGCCGCGACCGGATTGCGGCGCAATGCCGGATCGGCAAGCAGGATGTCGGTCAATGGCTGGTCGACGATGGCTGGGCGCGTGCCGCCAAGGGCGGGCCCTATGCCGAGGCCGGCGAAAAGGCGCAAAGCGCCAGGAAGGGCATTTTCGGATCGGCGCCGAACCTGGCCGGCATCTCAGCGGTGCCGGACCCGCCGGCCCCGGCGCCTCAGGCGCCGGGTTCGATCCTGGAAGAGGTCGACGGTGCCCTCAAGCCAGCTGACCAGCCAGCGCCTGCTGAATGAGCGCGCGGGTCTCGGCGACGCCGTAGAGCGCGGCGAACGAGCCGAAGCGCGGGCCACGTTCCTGGCCGATGAGCACCTGGTAGATCATCTGGAAGAAGGCGCCCGACACGCCCGGGCCGCCTTCCGGGCTCTGCTTGGAGTGATCCTGATAACGTTCGATCTTGCGCGCCACGTTGAGGGAAGCGTTCTGGATCGCCTCGCCGCCGGCATCCGCCGGCAGTGTGCCAAGCGCTGCGTCCAGCGCCTGCAGCGCTTCTCGCTCGACCTCGTCGGCCGGGCGGAAGGTTTTCGTCGGCCGCACGAAATCGTCGAAATAGCGGATCGCATGGCCGACCAGCTGGTCCAGCTCCGGGTGCGTCTTCGGCGTCACATTGGTCGCATGGCGCGAGATGAAGCCCCACAGCACGTCCTTGTTTTGCGCATTTGAGGCGCTGACCAGGTTGAGCAGCAGCGAGAAGGGCACAGGCATGTCTATTGCCGGCGGGTTGCCGTCATGCATATGCCAGACCGGATTACCCAGCCGCTCCTTCCAGTCCTGCCTGGGGTAGGCGGCGAGAAAGGTGTAATATTCGTCCACGGCCCTCGGAATGACGTCGAAATAGAGCTTCTTGGCCTGCCGCGGCCGCTGGTACATGTAGAGCCCCAGGCTCTCGGTCGGCGCATAGGTCAGCCATTCGTCGATGGTCAGCCCGTTGCCCTTCGACTTCGAGATCTTCTGGCCGTTTTCGTCGAGGAACAGTTCGTAGACGAAATGCTCCGGCGCGCGTCCGCCCAATATATTGCAGATGCGGTCATAGACCACGGCATTGGTCTGGTGGTCCTTGCCGAACATTTCGAAATCGACGCCGAGCGCCGCCCAGCGCATGCCGAAATCCGGCTTCCACTGCAGCTTTACCCGGCCGCCGGTGATCGAAAGCGTGGTCTCGGTGCCCTCATCGTCGAAAGTGATGGTGCCGGCCTTGGCGTCGACATGCTTCATCGGCACGTAAAGCACGCGGCCGCTCTTCGGGGAAATCGGTAGGAATGGGCTGTAGGTCGCCTGCCGCTCCGGTCCAAGCGTCGGCAGCATCACCGCCATGATCTTGTCATAGCGCTCGGCGGCGGTGAGCAGCATCGCGTCGAAACGGCCCGACTTGTAATACTGCGTCGCGCTGGCGAATTCGTAATCGAAGCCGAACGTGTCGAGGAAGCGGCACAGCATCGCGTTGTTGTGATCGGCGAAGCTCGCATAGTCGCCGCCGAACGGGTTGGGCACCGATGAGAGCGGCTTGTGCAGATGCGGCTCGAGTGCCGCGCGATCCGGCACGTTGTCGGGTATCTTGCGCATACCATCCATGTCGTCGGAGAAGCACAAGAGCTTGGTCGCGACCTTATCCTGTGTCAGCACGCGGAATGCATGGCGCACCATCGAGGTGCGCGCCACCTCGCCGAACGTGCCGATATGCGGCAGGCCTGAAGGGCCATAGCCAGTCTCGAACAGGATCGTTTCGGGAAAGTCGCTGCCCTTGTAGCGCTCGATGATCTTTTTGGCTTCCTCGAACGGCCACGCCTTGCTCTCGGCCGCAGCTGCCAGCAGTTCGGGGTTGAGATCGAGGATGTTTGATCCCGCCATGGTCGTGTTTTCCAAATTATTCGCCGGCCAGATTATTCGCTGGTATGGCCGCAGTGTCGATTTTCAACCGGTCCTCTAGGCGCGCATGGCCGGAGCGTCAACGCGTGGGGCGCTTTTTCCTTGCGACGCAGTTGGCGCCTGCCTACCTTCGAAGTCCGTTCAAGGAGTAAAGAATGTCGTCGCCGACCCCGCATGAAGCCCTGATCTACCTGATGGTCATCACCTCGGCCTCCGATCGCGACATGACCGATGTCGAACTGGCCAGGATCGGCGAGGTTGTCCGCTCATGGCCGGTGTTCGAGGATTTCAAGCAGGACCGGCTGGTTTCCGTCGCCCAGGCTTGTCAGAAGCTGTTGCAAGAAAAGGATGGCCTGGAGAGTGTCCTGGCCCAGATTGCCGAAGCCCTGCCGGAGCGTTTGCGCGACACTGCCTATGCCGCGGCCTTCGAAGTCGCCGCCGTCGATCTCGAAATGCGCCTGGAGGAAGTGCGGGTGCTGCAACTGATCCGCCGCCAGCTCGATCTCGATACGCTGACCGTCGCCGCCATCGGCCGCGCGGCCAAGGCGCGGCTGCGCACCCTGACCTGAATATCGACAGCCGCTAGTCTAGAAAAAGCTGACCGGAAAATAGCGCAGATAGAATTCGGCGAAGGTGCCTTTCATCGAAATCTCCTGCAGCGCGTAGTCGATCGCCGCGGCCAGCGCCGGATTGTCCGCCCGCGTGGCGATGGCCATGCCGGTGCCCAGATATTCGGGCGCCAGATAGGGACCGCCGGCAAACCGGCAGCAGCCGGCCGCGTCCGAGCCGCCCAGCCAGAAGGCGAAGCGCATGCCGTCACCGAAGGCGGCATCGATCTTGCCAGCCTTGAGATCGCTGTAGAGGGCTTGCGGTCCGTCGAAGGAGACGATCTGGACCGTGTTGAAATAGTCGCGCAGCATGCGCTCATGCGCCGAGCCGGCGAGTACGCCGACGCGCTTGCTGCGCAGCTTGTCGAAAATCGGTTCCGCAAACGCCTTGGTCTTCGGCATGATGAAGCGCGCCGGAAACTGCAGATAGGAGCGCGAGAAGGCGTATGCCTGGCGCGATTGCGGCGTCGCGGCGATGCCGGCGATGATGGCTTCGCCTTCGCCTTTATCGAGCGCGCCTTCGAGCTCGCCCCAGGGCAATGCCTGGATCTGGCATTTGTCGACAATGCCGAGTTCGGCGCAGATGGCGCGTGCCAGGTCGATGTGGAAACCGGACAGCTTTCCCGCGCCATCAAGGAAATTGAAGGGCGGAAAATCCGTGGTCGTCAGGAATCGCAGCCGTGGCAGTGCCGAAAGGTCGGGCTTCGGCAACCGTTCCTTGGCGTCCCACAAAACCGGCACCTGCGGTTCCGTCGCGCGTGCCCCGGAAGCCAATGGCAGCGCCGCGATCAGCAGCGAAGCCAGCACCAGGGACCTCCATTGGAACGCCACGATAGACTCCGCCGCACTCATCTTCGCACCGGTTTTGGTACGAAAATGGTACAGGCACAATGGTTTTTGATTTCAACGCGCCGATTTCAGGATATGCTTTAGCGCGTTTGCAAACAGCGGTGGCTGCCCTGGTTGGGGGACCAGGGTCGAGAACCACAACCGGAGATGTGCGCGTTGCAATCCGCGGTCGGTGGCCAAATGCAGACAAGGCGTGGACCATTGATCTCAATGCATGAGGCAACATGGGGTTGATGTTGCGATGGGTCAATTTGATCGTACGCTGGAATACATAGACCAACTGCAACACGCCGGAACGCCAGCGGCGGTCTGCGAGAAGCTGTTGGGCATAACGTCGGATTTCGGTCTGACGGCGCTGATGGCCGGAACCGTTCCGCAGCCGGGCACGCCGACCGGGCAGCAAAAACAGCATGTGCTGCTTTGCGACTGGCCCGTCGAATGGCTGGAGCGCTACGTGGCGCGCAACTATGTCGACCACGATCCGGTGGTCAGCCATATGAAGCAGTTGCAGGCGCCGTTCCAGTGGCGCGAAGCCGCCCAGGGCATTCGCATCGACAAGAGCAGCGGTGAGGTGATGGGCGATGCCGGCGCTTTCAAGCTGCGCGACGGGCTGGCCTTCCCGTTGATCACGCTCGATGGCCAGATTGTCATGGTGTCGCTGGGTGGCGAGGCTGTGGAACTGTCGGCGGCCGAATTCGGCCTGGTGTCGCTGGTCTCGACCTATGCCGTTGGCCGCGCCATGCAACTCCACACCATGGCCGGCAAGACCATCGACCATATCGAACTGACGCCGCGCGAGCGCGAATGCCTGCAATGGGCCGCCGTTGGCAAGTCGGAATGGGAGATTTCGCAAATCCTCGGCATCTCCGAACACACGTCGGAGAAACATCTTCTTAACGCCAAAAGCAAACTCGGTGCCGTCAACCGGGTCCAGGCTGTCGCAGAAGCGATAAGGCGCGGCTACATTAGCTAGATCGGCCGTGCCGATCTAGAATTCTTGCCTACGCGATCACGCAATTTTCTCGTTGAAGCACGGCCGTATCTTCCTCTTAAACCCAGGAGACGACGGCATGCTTTTTTGTCTTACAACTCAAGAATTGATGGAACGCCCCGACCTTTGGGAGGCAGTCCATCGTCTGCGCTACCAGATATTTGTCGAGGAGATGGGGTGGGAGGACCTGCGGCGCCCGGACGGATTCGAGGTCGACCAGTTCGACCATGACGAGGCAGTGCATCAGATCGTCATCAGAGGCAACGAAGTCGCGGGCTATCAAAGGATGTTGCCGACCACGCGGCCCCATCTGCTGACCGATGTTTTGGCCGACCTTTCCGAAGGAACGCCACCATCGGGTCCTAACATCTGGGAATTGACCCGCTATGCGGTGGCTCCCGGTTTCCGCGATGGCCGTCGCGGCGTTTCGACCGTTGGCACCGAATTGATCGCCGGCTTCGTCGAGTGGGGGCTGAAGCGCGGCGTTGACAAGGTGATCATCGAGTTCGAGCCGATGTGGGTGTTGCGTGCCTTGCAGTTGCATTTCCTGGCGACACCGCTGGGTTATCAGCGCACCTACGGCAATCAGCAGGTCGTGGCGACACTGCTCTCCTTCAACGAGCACACGCTGGATGTGGTGCGTTCGCGCCGCAATCATCATGCTCCGGTTCTGGCCAGGGGATATCCCGACATGTTTGGCCAAAGGAGGGCGTCATGAGATCGGAGACCACGGTGAATCCGCACCCGCAGCCAGAACTGCGCAACCACACGCTGATCGTCACCGTGTCGTCGAATGACGGCCGGCCGGTGCTCGACAGAAGGGCCTATGAAAGCCTTGCCAGGACGTTTCATGAAGCCGCCGACAATGACGAAGTGCGTGTCGTCGTGCTGCGTGGCCTGGCAGGCTGCTTCTGCCTTGGCGGCGACTTTTCCGAATTCCTCGACGCCACCAAACATCAGAAGCTGATTGCCGCCGTCACCGACATGTTCCGCACGCTGGCGACTTTCCCCAAACCTATCCTCGCCTGCGTCGATGGTGATGCCGTCGGCGTCGGCTGCACCATCCTGTTCCACTGCGATATGGTGATCGCCTCGAATGAAAGCACGTTCCGGGTGCCGTTCGTCGACTTCGGCCTTGTGCCGGACGCGGCGACCAGCATCCTGGCGCCGCAGAAGCTCGGCTATGCCGGCGCCTTCCGTTTCTTCTGCCTCGGCGACACACTTCACGCCGAGGACGCCAGGGCACTCGGCCTCGTCGCCGAGATCGTGCATGACGGCGTGGAGGAGGCGACGCTCGGCCGCGCCAGGCAGCTCGCCAAGAAGCCGGTTGCCGCCCTGCTGCAGACCCGCGGCCTGCTCAAGGGAAACACCGGCGCGCTGTGCGACCGGATCGACCAGGAGATATCGCTGTTTCAGCAGGCGCTGCAGGACGACGTCACGCTGCGGCGTCTGCAGCGGATCGCCAGGCTCGCGGCCTGAGCGACCACGAAGATACCGCGCCGCGCTGCCCAGTGGCCGCGCGGCGCGAAAGCATCAACCTTCTTTGCCGAGGAATGACGGCCCTTCGCCGATGATCTTCTTGTCTTCCTTGCCGACGATATCGAGATCGCGGCCGTCATAGGGCAACGACAACAGGATGCGCCGCATCACCGCCAGCCGCGCGCGGCGCTTGTCATTGGCCCGCACGATGATCCATGGCGCGAACTCTTTGTGTGTGCGTTCGAACATGGTGTCGCGCGCCTTGGTGTAATCGTCCCATTTGGTGATGCCGGCGACGTCGATCGGCGAGAATTTCCAGCTCTTCAGAGGGCTGTAGCGGCGATCGTGAAAGCGCTCGAGCTGCGTCTCCTGGCCGATGTTCAGCCAGAATTTGAAGAAGTGGATGTCGTCATTGACGATCATCCGTTCGAAATGCGGCGTCTCGTCGAGAAATTTCTCATGCTGCTCCGGCGTGCAGAAGCCCATCACCGGCTCGACGCCGGCGCGGTTGTACCAGGAACGGTCGAAGGTGACGAACTCGCCCGATGTCGGGAAATGGTCGACATAGCGCTGGTAGTACCATTGTCCCAGTTCGGTGGGGGTCGGCTTGGTCAGCGCCACGTTGCGCGCCGTGCGCGGATTGAGGTACTGGCGCACCACGAAGATCGTGCCGCCCTTGCCGGCGGCGTCGCGGCCCTCGAACAACGCCATCACCCGCTTGCCGCTGGCCTGCAGCCAGGCCTGCGCCTTGACCAGTTCGACCTGCAATTTCTCGAGCGTCTCGTCATACTCGTCGCTGTTCATCTTCTTGTCATAGGGGTAGCCGCCCGCGGTCAGCTTGTTGTCCTCGACCCAACTGGGAAGCTCGGGATTCTCGATGTCGAACTCCCGCTTTTTGCCGTCGATCTTGATCTTCAGCGGACCCGGAGCCGGCGCGGCGGAAGTTTCCTTGGCTTTTTTCATCGAGACGAACCCTTTTCAGCTTGCGGACTCATGCTATTGGGAGCCTCCAAGCCGGTCTAGCAGGAAGTTGCCGTACGGTCGGACAGCGCCTGAGAGGGCTATAGGACGCGCGGATGGCTGAGCAAAGCGCAGAGCAGGCAAGTGTGGCGCAAGCCATGGCCATCCGGCTATGGCACAGCCGCCGGCTGCTCGCGGCCGGTGTCGTCGCAGTTCTGACAGCTTTTGCCTTCGCCAATATTTCCGCCTACGTGCTGGTGCCGGCGCTGCTCCTGTTGCTCGTCGCCGCGATGCTGCCAGCCGCGGGCCTGCGCCAGTACGGCGAGAATACCGCCGCGATCGAGGCGATCGGCCTGCAGCGCCTGTCGGGCGAATATCTGGCAGCGGCCGTCGCCGACCCGCTCGTCATTATCGACCGCTCCGCCACCATGGTCCATGCCAATGCCGCCGCCTTTGCCGCTTTCGGCGGGATCGCACCAGGTCTGTCGCTGCCGCTGAAGTTCCGGGCGCCGGAGATGCAGACCCTGCTTGACAGCGTGCTGTCGGGCACGATCGCCTCGGATGTCGTCGACTATACCGAGAAGCTGCCGGTCGAGCGGGCCTACCGGGTCAGTGCGTCCTCGGTCGGGCATGGTACCGACCTCTATGTGCTGGTGTTCAAGGACCAGAGCGAGGCGCGCCGCATCGACCGCATGCGCGCCGACTTCATCGCCAATGCCAGCCACGAATTGCGTACCCCGCTCGCTTCGATCGCCGGTTTCATCGAAACACTGCGCGGACCGGCCCGCAACGATCCGGCGGCGCGTGAGCAATTCCTGCAGATTATGCAGAACCAGACCGGCCGCATGGCGCGTCTGATCGATGATCTGCTGTCGCTGTCTCGGCTGGAGATGAAGCCCTATCTGAAGCCCGGAACCGAGGTCGATCTACGCCAGACCGTCGACAGCGTCATCGACTCGCTGGCTCCGCTTGCCCGCGAAAACAACGTTGCCATCGAGCGCGATTTCGCCTCGGGGCCTCTCAATGTGCCGGGCGATCGCGACGAGCTGTTCCAGGTTTTCGAGAACTTGCTGGAAAACGCCTGCAAATACGGCCAGTCTGGGGGCCGTGTTCTGGTGTCGATCGCGCGCGCCGACGACGGTTCCGAACCCGGCATCGACGTGACGATCAGGGATTTCGGCCCCGGCATTCCTGAGGAGCACATTCCGCGCATCACCGAGCGCTTCTATCGCATCGATGTCGAGACCAGCCGGACCCAGAAAGGTACAGGCCTTGGACTGTCGATCGTCAAGCACATCCTGACGCGCCACAATGCCAGGCTGACGATCTGGTCCGAGGTCGGCGAGGGCGCTGCCTTCTCGGTTCATTTGCCGACGCACTGATAACGCCCTAGTTTTCCAAGGGACCGTTTCTTTTTTCTGTCATCCGGCTAGCGTATCAGCGGGGATTCGAGGAAACGACTCAAGATCAAGAACCCGTGGGAAGGCATTTCATCCATGCAGTCCGTGCACATCATGAGCGCCTTTGACGAGGAGCTGAAGTATCTGTCGAAGCGCATCGCAGCGATGGGCGGCCATGCCGAGCGTATGGTCGAGCAGGCGGTCGCCGCTCTCGTCAATGCCGATCCGGGACTGGCAGAGAAGGTCATCCGCGACGACGCGGTGCTCGACGAAGGGCAGCGCGAGATCGACGACAAGGCGATCATCATTATCGCCAAGCGCCAGCCGATGGCGACGGACCTGCGCGAGATCGTCGGCGCTATCCGCATTTCCGCCGACCTCGAACGGGTCGGCGACCTCGGCAAGAACGTTGCCAAGCGCGTGGTCGCCGTCATCGACGGCCGTCAGCCGACCAGCCTGTTTCGTGGCCTGGAGGCCCTGGCCAATCTGGCGCTCACCCAGCTCAAGGAAGTGCTCGACGTCTATGCATCGCGCTCGGTCGACAGGATCGGCATCGTGCGCGACCGCGACGATCAGATCGATGCCATGTACACCTCGCTGTTTCGCGAATTGCTGACTTACATGATGGAAGATCCGCGCAACATCACGCCCTGCACGCATCTTCTGTTCTGCGCCAAGAACATCGAGCGCATCGGCGATCATGCCACCAACATCGCCGAGACCATCTATTACATTGTCACCGGCGACCAGATGCCGGCCGAGCGGCCGAAAGGCGACAAGACGGACAAGATCAGCGTGTCGGCGACGCTCTCGGCGAAATGAACGTTCGTCCTCTCGAACGCTAGATCATATTGCGCTAAACTATCCCGGCGTTAAGCTTCTCAGGCCTTAAAGGTCCTGCTTTCAGGAGGCTGCGATGGAATATGTTCGAGAGTTCAAGCCCGCGGCGCCGACATCGGGCATCATCGCCTCCAGTGTCTACACGGCCGGGCGGCGCATTGCCGACATTCCCATCGAGGAAGCCGGCGAATGGGCCAAGAAATCAGGACACGTTGTCTGGATCGGACTGCTCGAACCTGACCGCGAACTCCTGCTGCGCGTCCAGGCGCAATTCCATCTGCATGAGCTGGCGATCGAGGATGCCGAGCATCCGCACCAACGGCCGAAGATCGAGCAGTATGGCGACGCGTTGTTCATCGTCGCCCGCACCGCGCAGCTGATCGAGGGCCGCGTCACCTTCGGCGAGACGCATCTGTTCGTCGGCTCGGGCTACATCGTTAGCGTCAGGCATGGCCCTTCGACGTCCTACGCCGCCGTGCGTCAGCACTGGGAAAGCTGCCCGCATTCGCTGGCCAAGGGCGAGGATTTCGTCCTCTATGCCATTCTCGATTTCATCGTCGACAATTACATGCCCGTGCTCGAGCAGATCGAGGACGAGGTCGAGGCGATCGAGGACAGGGTCCTTTTGAAGCCGATGACCGGTCCCGACATCGAGCGGCTCTACATGCTGCGCCGCGATCTCCTGCGACTGCGAAATGCGGCACTTCCGCTGGTGGAAGTCTGCCGCCGGCTGACCAGCGCCGAGCTGCCGCAGATCCATTCAGCCATGCATCCGCTGTTTCGCGATGTGACCGACCACATCCGCACCGTCCAGGAAAAGATCGACAGTCTGCGCGAGGTGCTGGCGTTTGCCTTCGAGGCGAGCCTTCTGGTCGGTCAGAGCCAGGAGACGGCGATCTCGAAGAAGCTGGCCTCCTGGGCCGCCATCCTGGCCGTACCGACGGCATTCGCCGGCATCTACGGCATGAACTTCACCGACATGCCGGAACTGAAGATGGAATACGGCTACCCGATCGTGCTGACCACCATCGCGCTGATCTGCTCGTTTCTCTACTGGCGGTTCCGCAAGAATGGGTGGCTGTGAGGGAAGGCAGTAGGGCAGTAGGTTAAGACAAGGCGCTCATCAGCGCAGCTCAAAACATATTGCCCTACTGCCTTACCGCCCTATTCCCCTTAGCGATTGCGCCTCCGCTCCGCTGCCGGCTGGAAGGCCACGCGGGCGTGATATTTGCAATACGGACCGGTTTCGGCGGCCTCGTTGCCGCAGAAATTGAAGTCCTCCGACAACGGATCGCCGTTCGGCCATTTGCAGGTGCGCTCGGTCAATTCGACGAGCTGCAGATGCCGTGAGATCGGTACCACGACATTTTCGACCGGACGGATGTAATGATGGCGTGCGACGGGCTCGGCATCAAACTGGGTCTGCAGGGCCGTTGCGCCGATCGAAGTCGTGACATGGCGTGCCGTGCTCGCGGCGCGCGCCACCGATTTCTGGACGGTCGATCCCTGAGCCGTCTTCTTCTGGCGTGCCGGCGTCGCCGTTGCGCGCCCGCGGCCCGACAGCTTCAGCCGGTGCACCTTGCCGATGACGGCATTGCGGCTCACCCCTCCAAGCTGGGCAGCGATCTGGCTTGCGCTCAGACCCTCCGACCACAGTTTCCTGAGAAGTTCAACCCGCTCGTCAGTCCAGTTCATGAGACCGCGCTCCTGCTAAGCGTGCGCAATCGGAATCCCTTCCCGACCCAGCAACCTTGCTGGGGCAGACACCACATATATCTGGTGATTAGGTCCGCCGCACGAAATCTAGTTATTTCTCGACTACAATTACCTTATGCGCTGACTCGGTGACAAGAGTCCCAAGTGCAACACGAATCGGTTTTTTCGGTTTTCCCCAACTTGCCCGGTCGCTCATGAGCCGGCGTCGAGTTAGGGGGCCCATCACGCGCCACTACGTGACGTTTTCGTTGACTTCATGGCCGAAAAACACGATAAGCCGCACAAGGCCGCCGCTTTGGCGGCTTTTTTGATTTTCCGGTACCGGAGACGCATATAATGAGCGGTTCGGCGCTTTACGAGACCTTTGCTCGCGCTCCCCTGGCTTTCGACCACGGGGAAGGCACTTGGCTGGTTACCGACAAAGGCGAGCGATATCTCGATTTTGCCGGCGGTATCGCGGTCAATTCGCTCGGCCACAGCCATCCGCATCTGGTCGCGGCTCTTACCGAGCAGGCGGGAAAACTCTGGCACGTCTCCAATCTCTACGAGATTCCGGGGCAGACCCGGCTTGGCGAGCGCCTGGCCGATGCCACCTTCGCCGACAAGGTGTTCTTCACCAATTCCGGCGCCGAGGCGCTGGAATGCGCCATCAAGACGGCGCGGCGCTATCACTTCGTCAAGGGTCATCCCGAGCGCTTCCGCGTCATCACCTTCGAAGGCGCCTTCCATGGCCGCACGCTGGCCACCATCGCGGCCGGCGGCCAGTACAAATACCTCGAAGGCTTCGGACCCAAGGTCGAAGGTTTTGACCAGGTCGGCTTCGACGACATCGATGCCGCCGAGAAGGCGATCACGCCGGAAACCGCCGCGATCCTGATCGAACCCGTGCAGGGCGAGGGCGGTATCCGCCCGGTGCCGACACAATCGTTGAAGCGGCTGCGGCAGCTTTGCGACCAGCACGGCCTGTTGTTGATCTATGACGAGGTCCAGTGCGGCATCGGCCGCACCGGCAAGCTGTTCGCGCATGAATGGTCAGGCGTGGCGCCCGACATCATGGCGATCGCCAAGGGCATTGGCGGCGGCTTCCCCATGGGCGCCTGCCTGGCCACCGATGAAGCCGTGGTCGGTATGACGTCGGGCGTGCATGGCACCACCTTCGGCGGCAATCCGCTGGCCATGGCGGTCGGCAACGCCGTGCTCGATGTGGTGCTGGAAGACGGCTTCCTCGAAGACGTCCAGCGCAAGGCATTGCTGATGAAGCAAGGCCTGGCGGCGATCGCCGACGAGTTTCCGGATGTCATCGAAGACATCAGGGGCACCGGCCTCATGCTTGGCCTCAAATGCGCCATGCCAAACACCAAGGTGAACATGGCGCTACGCGACCAGCATTTGCTGGCGGTTCCGGCCGGCGACAACGTCATTCGCCTGTTGCCGCCGCTCACCGTCACCGACGCCGAGATCCACGAAGCGCTCAACCGCATCCGCGCTGGTGCCAAAGGCCTGGCGGATGCCATCGCCGTGGCCGCCGCGAAGTAATTCCGGAATATTGCTGATGTCAGTTCGCCATTTCACCGATCTGTCCACTGTTTCCGAGGGCGACCTGCGCTTCATGCTGGACGACGCGGTGGTGCGAAAGGCGCGCCTCAAGGCCGGCGAGCGCACCAAGCCGCTCGAAGGCAAGGTGCTGGCGATGATCTTCGATAAACCGTCGACGCGCACGCGCGTCTCCTTCGACGTCGGCATGCGCCAGCTTGGCGGCGAGACCATCATGCTGACCGGCACCGAAATGCAGCTCGGCCGCTCCGAAACCATCGCCGACACCGCCAAGGTGCTGTCACGCTATGTTGACGCGATCATGATCCGCACCACCTCGCATGACCGGCTGCTGGAGCTGACCGAGAATGCCACGGTTCCGGTGATCAACGGACTGACCGACGACACCCATCCGTGCCAGTTGATGGCCGACATCATGACCTTCGAGGAGCATCGCGGTCCGGTGGCCGGCAAGACCATTGCCTGGACCGGCGACGGCAACAATGTGCTGCACTCGCTGCTCGAGGCCTCGGCGCGGTTCCGCTTCAACCTCAACGTGGCCGTGCCCGAAGGCAGCGAGCCGGCGCAGAAGCACATCGACTGGTCCAAGGCGCATGGCGGCAAACTCCACTTCACCCGCTCACCCGAGGAAGCCGTCGATCAGGCCGACTGCATCGTCACCGACTGCTGGGTGTCGATGGGTCAGGAGCACCGCGCCCGCGGCCACAACGTGTTCTCGCCCTACCAGGTCAATGCAAAGCTGATGGCGCACGCCAAGCCGGACGCGCTGTTCATGCATTGCCTGCCGGCGCATCGCGGCGAAGAAGTGACCGACGAGGTCATCGACGGGCCGCATTCGGTGGTCTTCGACGAGGCCGAGAACCGGCTCCACGCCCAGAAGGCGGTGCTTGCCTGGTGTCTAGGCGCTTGATCTCCGGGCGCTTGATCTGCGGGCGCACGATGCCTATCTGCGCCGCATCACGCAAATCAAGCGCGTTTGGACGCATGCACCCCAGGGGGCGGCATGGCCGCGCCCTGGAGCTTTGTCATGTTGGAAACGCATCAAGTGACTGAACATCACCCCAAACTCGGCGAGTTCGGCTATGCCGGCGACGACCATGTCGTGCCGTTCGAGGTCGGCCCGCTCGACGTGCGCGGCCGCACCGTGCAACTCGGACCGATGCTCGACGCCATCCTTGGCCGCCACGACTACCCCGAGCCGGTCGCCCGCCTGCTGGCGGAAGCCTGCGTGCTGACGGTGCTGCTCGGCACCTCGCTCAAATTCGAGGGCAAGTTCATCCTGCAGACCCGCACCGACGGGCCGGTCGACATGCTGGTGGCGGATTTTTCGACGCCGTCGGCGCTGCGTGCCTATGCGCGCTTCGATGCGGATCGGCTCGAGGCGCTCGTCGCGGCAGGCGAAACATCCCAGCAGACGCTGCTTGGCAGCGGCGTGCTGGCGCTGACCATCGACCAAGGCGCCCACACCCAGCGCTATCAGGGCATCGTTCAGCTTGACGGCGAAACGCTGGAGGACGCTGCGCGCACTTATTTCCGCCAGTCGGAGCAGATCCCGACGGATGTCAGGCTCTCGGTGGCCAAGCTTTTGACGCCCGGCGTCGGCGGCGCGCGTGAGCAGTGGCGCGCGGGCGGCATTTTGGCGCAGTTCCTGCCGCAGTCACCCGAGCGCATGCGCGTGCCCGACATTTCGGGCGGCGACGGCGATCCGCGCGACGTGACGTATGAACCGTCAGACAATTCCTGGCAGGAACTGGTGGCGCTGCTCGGCACCATCGAGCCGACCGAACTGATCGATCCGACGATCGGTGCCGAACGGCTGCTCTATCGCCTGTTCCACGAGCATGGCGTGCGCGTCTTTGGCGGCGCCCCGGTCGCCGATCAGTGCTCATGCTCCAGGGACAAGATTCGCGGCATCCTCGAGGGTTTTTCCGCGCAGGAGATCAAGGACTCGACCGAGGATGGCGGCATCCACGTCGCCTGCGAATTCTGCTCGAAACAGTACGACTTCGACCCGGCGGAATTCGCGGCGCAGTAAAGTCCTTCCTTCTCCCCGTTTCACGGGGAGAAGGTGGCCGAAGGGCGGATGAGGGGCGGCGCTAACTTCGGCGAATAGCCGTGCGCAAACCCCGTCCTCGACGATATCTCAGGAGACTCGACGCCGCCCCTCATTGCCCTGCCGGGCATTTCTCCCCGTATAGTAACGGGGAGAAAGACGCTAATTCACCGTGCGCCGCGTCCCCGGCAGATCCAGCGAAAACGCCGGGATGGCGATATCAAAAGTCTCGCCGCGCTTGTTGCGCATCGTGTAGTGCCCGACCATGATCCCTGACGGGGTCGAGAGCGGGCAGCCGGACGTATATTGATAGCTGTCGCCGGGATTGAGCTCGGGCTGGTCGCCGACGACGCCCGGGCCGCGCACTTCCTCGACCCGGCCGGCACCGTCGGTGATGTGCCAATAGCGCGACAGAAGCTGCACGAATTCGTCCGACTGGTTGTCGATCGTTATCTGATAGCCCCAGACATAGCGGTTCTCGGAAGGATCCGAGCGGTCCTCGAGATAGAACGGCCTGACCTGCACTTCGATGTTGCGCGTGACGGCGCGGTACATAAGCGGCTCCAAAACAATCTCAAGCATGATCCCGAAAAGTGGGAACCGGTTTTCTCGGACAAACGGGTTTCCGTTCGTCCAGAGATCATGCTCAACAAGCAGAACCTTTCGGCGCTCCCGGCGAGCAGGTCAACATGCGCGTCTTGTCGCGCCTCGTCTTGAAACGCAGGTGCCGGCAAAGAATGTCATTTAAGTGACACATGACAATGATGGTGTGCACCAACCGAGCGACTCGGCGCTCTGTCGAACTGTTGAAAACGGCCACGATGCTGGCTGTCTTTTCTGGAGTGACCAGATCTCGATGGAACTCACTCTTATAGCCGCCTCGCTTTCGACTGCTCTTATCCTTTCAAACGCCGCCAGTATCCTGCTCGCCGCTTCACAACTGAAACAGCGCACTACCATCGCACGGCCAGCCGGCAAATCGCCGCCGGTGTCGATTGTCATCCCGTCGCGCGGCGTCGAACCGTTCACGCATGAGACACTGGAGCGCGCCTTCTCGCTCGACTGGCCGCGCTACGAGCTGATCTTCTGCGTCGCCCATGCCGACGATCCGGTGGTCAGTCTGATCAGACAAGCCATCGCCCGCTTCCCAAAGGTGCCGGCCCGGCTGTTGATCGGTGACGACCGCGTCAGCGCCAATCCCAAGCTCAACAATTGCGTCAAGGGCTGGGAAGCCGCGCGGCACAACTGGGTCGTCCTGGCCGACTCCAACGTGCTGATGCCGAGAGACTACATCCAGCATCTGATGGCGGCGTGGCGGACGGATACCGGCCTTGTCTGCTCGACGCCGATTGGCTCACGGCCGGACGGCTTCTGGGCCGAGGTCGAATGCGCCTTCCTCAACACGCTGCAGGCGCGCTGGCAGTATGCCGGCGAGGCGCTCGGCCTTGGCTTTGCCCAGGGTAAGAGCATGCTGTGGAACAAGCCGATGCTGGATGCCAATGGCGGCATTGGAGCGCTGGCCGCCGAAATCGCCGAGGACGCCGCCGCGACCAAGCTGGTGAACAGCCTTGGCCTGCGCGTCAATCTCGTCGCCGCACCCTTCGAGCAGCCGCTCGGCCGGCGCAGGCTTGGCGAGATCTGGTCGCGCCAGGCCCGCTGGGCGAGGTTGCGCCGCGTCACCTTCCCGCTGTTCTTCGCTCCCGAGATCCTGACCGGCGCGGTGGTGCCGCTGGCGCTTGCGCTGGTTGCGGCTGCCGGCGCCGGCTTGAGCCTGCCGCCAACGGCCATTGGCGTGCTGGCGGCCTTCTACCTTCCGGAATGTGCCCTGGCCTGGTCCAAGGGCTGGCACCTGTCGCCGCGCTCGGTCGCGGCAATCGTGGCGCGCGACCTGATCCTGCCGGCGATGTGGGCACGCGGCTGGCTGGGCGGGGCCGTCGACTGGCGCGGCAATGCGATGACCATCGGAACCAAGGCGGCCGAACTGGAAGAGACGCCGTCGCGCGCCTGATCTTGGCGGCTCAGCGACGCGACCTGGACGCTCTTACTTGGCGGCCTTCAGCGCCTGCGCGATATCCTCCAGCAGATCGTCGGTATCCTCCAGACCGACCGACAGCCTGAGCGTGCCTGGTCCGATGCCGAGTTCGGCGCGTGCCTCGTCGCTCAAATTCTTGTGCGTCGTCGTCGCCGGATGGGTGATCAGGCTCTTGGCGTCGCCAAGGTTGTTGGAGATCAGCACGATGTCGAGCGCGTTCTGCAGCGCGAAGGCCGCCTGCTTGCCGCCCTTGACGTCGAGGCAGATCAGCGTCGAGCCGCCCGACATCTGCTTCTTGACGATATCGGCCTGCGGATGGTCGGCTCGGCCGGGATAGATGACGCGGGCGATCTGCGGCTGCTCGGCGAGGAAATCGGCCATCTTGCCGGCGCTCTCCGTCTGCTGGCGCACGCGCAGCGGCAGCGTCTCCAGGCCCTTCAGCAGCGTCCAGGCATTGAAGGGCGACAGGCTGGGGCCGGTGTGGCGGAAATAGTCGTGCAGGTTCTCGTCGATCCACTTCTTGTCCGAGAGGATGACACCGCCGAGACAGCGGCCCTGGCCATCGATGTGCTTGGTCGCCGAATAGACGACGATATGCGCGCCAAGCTGCAACGGCTTCTGCTGCAAAGGCGTGGCGAAGACATTGTCGACGACAAGCCGTGCGCCGATCGAGTTGGCCAGCGAAGCGACAGCGGCAATGTCGACCACTTCCAATGTCGGGTTGGTCGGGCTTTCCAGGAAGAACAGCTTGGTGTTTGGCCTGACTGCCTTTTCCCAGTTGGCGATGTCGGTGCCGTCGACCAACGTCGCCTCGATGCCGTAGCGAGGCGCCAGCGTTTCGACCACCCAGCGGCAGGAGCCGAACAGCGCGCGCGCCGCCACGATGTGGTCACCGGCCTTGACGCTGCACAGAAGCGCCGCCGTTACCGCCGCCATGCCCGATGCCGTGGCGCGTGCGTCCTCGGCGCCTTCCAGCGCGCACATCCGCTTTTCGAACATGTCGACGGTCGGATTGGCGTAGCGCGAATAGATGAAACCGGGTTCCTCGCCTTTGAAACGGGCTTCGGCGGCCTGGGCTGTCTGATAGACATAGCCCTGGGTCAGGTACATCGCCTCGGAGGTCTCGCCGAAGCCGGAACGCAGGGTTCCGCTGTGCACGAGGGCTGTCTGAGGCTTCCAGTTGCGCTTCTTGCTGCTCATCGCTCTTGTTCCAGACACAAAAAAACCGGCCGCGAAAGTCGCAACCGGTCCATACGGCCTCGCGGCCAACGGTCCTTTAGCGACTTGTTTAACGTGGCTGCAAGCCGACCGGCCAAATCACCACGGGATAACGACCCTTTAGACCCGTACCACGCTTGCGTCAATTGCCGGCTTCATTAAGAGGTTTGTACCAAGCAGGTTTCGCCAAAAGCCTGCCCTCTAGGAGCGAAGCCTTGCGGCAGACAGGCATTCTTCCCGATCAGGATATTGCGGCGCTGTTCCAGTCCGGCGCGCTGAAGTCGCCGCGCGCGCTCGATGCCGACCAGATCCAGCCGGCCAGCCTCGACCTCAGGCTCGGCGACAAGGCCTGGCGGGTGCGCGCCTCCTTCCTGCCGGGTCCGAACCACAAGGTTTCGGAAAAGCTCGACAGGCTGAAGCTGCACGAGATCAATCTGGCCGAAGGCGCGGTGCTGGAGACCGGCTGCGTCTATATAGTGCCGCTGCTCGAAAGCCTGGCATTGCCGGCCGAGATTTCCGCCTCCGCCAATCCGAAGAGCTCGACCGGACGGCTCGACATCTTCACCCGTGTCATGACCGACCGTGGCCACGAGTTCGACAAGATCGCTGCCGGCTACAACGGTCCGCTCTACCTGGAAGTCAGCCCGCGCACCTTCCCGATCGTCGTGCGCACCGGTTCGCGCCTGTCGCAGATCCGCTTCCGCACCGGCAACGCGCTTCTCTCGGAAGCCGAATTGCATGAATTGCATCGCGCGCAGATGCTAGTCGCCACCGAACCGCCGAATATTTCGGGCGGCGGGATCGCGCTGTCGATCGACCTCAATGGCGACAGTGACGGGCTGGTCGGCTATCGCGGCAAGCATCACACCGGCCTTGTCGATGTCGACAAGCGCGCGGCGCAGGATGTCGTCGATTTCTGGGAGCCGATCCACAAGAGCGGCGACGGCGAACTGGTGCTCGATCCCGACGAGTTCTACATCCTCGTCAGCCAGGAAGCGGTGCATGTGCCGCCGCTCTATGCCGCCGAGATGACGCCCTTCGATCCGCTGGTCGGCGAATTCCGCGTCCATTACGCCGGCTTCTTCGATCCAGGCTTTGGCCATTCAGCGGCCGGCGGCACCGGCAGCCGGGCGGTGCTTGAAGTGCGCAGCCACGAAGTGCCGTTCATCCTCGACCATGGCCAGATCGTCGGCCGGCTGGTCTACGAGCACATGCTGAAGCGGCCGCAGGCGCTTTACGGCACCGATCTTGGCTCCAACTACCAGGCGCAGGGCCTGAAACTCTCCAAGCATTTCCGCGCGGCGCGCTGAACCCCGATTTACCGCGTACTTGCCCGCGCTGCGCATCATACTTGGCTGGCTTGTCGATCGCAGCGATGCGGGGCTCAAGGGACAAGAAAATGCAGATTTCAAAATGGATCCTATCGGCGGCAGGCGCTGCCATGTTGGCGATGGCTGCCGGCTCTCTGACGGCGCAGGCCGCCGAGAAATTGAAAATCGGCACCGAGGGCGCCTATCCGCCGTTCAACACCATCACCTCGGACGGCAAGGTTGTCGGCTTCGATATCGACATCGCCAATGCGCTGTGCGCGCAGATGGCGACCTCTCCCTGCCAGTAGCCAAGAATAGCCTGCAGTCAAAGTTATCGATTGAGACGCTGGCGGGACAGCGCCCCCTCTGGCCTGCCGGTCATCTCCCCCACAAGGGAGGAGATCACGCTCTCACAGCGCCTTCACCGCCACCTTCACCGGCTTTTCGATCTCGAGCGGGTTGCGCAGCGGCAGGCCGAAATCCCCGGCCTCGATCTCGAACACATCGCCGGCCTCGGTCTTGATGCCGTCGGCGAAGGACAGCGTCGCCGTGCCGAACATATGCACATGCACGTCGCCCGGCTGGCGGAACGCCGAATATTTGAAGTGATGGTGTTCGAGATTGGCAATGGTGTGCGACATGTTTGCTTCGCCCGACAGGAACGGCTTCTCCCACAGCGTGTTGCCGCCGCGCACGATGCGCGAGGTGCCGCGGATGTCGGAGGGCAGGTCGCCGATCAGGATCTCCGGGCCGAACGAGGCGTTGCGCAGCTTGGAATGGGCGAGGAAGAGATAGTTCACGCGCTCGGTTACATGGTCGGAAAATTCATTCGACAGGGTGAAGCCGACACGGAAGGGGGCGCCGTCATCGCCGATGACATAGATGCCGGCGATTTCAGGTTCCTCGCCGGCGTCCTTGGCGAAGGCCGGTGACAGCAGTGCGGCACCCGGCGCCACGGCCATCGTGCCGTTGCCCTTGTAGAACCATTCCGGCTGCACGCCGACCTGGCCTTTGGCGGGCTTGCCGCCCTCCAGCCCCATGCGGAACATCTTCATGGAATCGGTGAGCTGTTCCTCGCCATCGGTGCTGAGCTTCTTGTGCATGGAATCGCGCGTCGCCGCCGAGCCGAGATGGGTCAGTCCGGTGCCGGTCAGGTGCAGGTGAGCAGGATCGGGGTGATTGATCGGCGACAACAGCCGCCCCTTCTTGTAGGCGGCATCGAGATCGATCGTCTCGCCGAGCCCCTTGCGTTCGATCAGGGTGGCGAGGCCGACGCCGGTGCGGGCAGCCTCCATCGCCAGAGAGTAGACGCTGCGGGCGCCGTTGATGATCCGGGTCTTGCCGCCATTGCGGGCAACGACACGGATGGTCTCGGCGTCGTCGAGAATCTGCGAGATCAGCATGATCAGTCCTCTCTCATGTGTGGTTGCCTCTTGGCAAACCTTAACCTGCGCGGCTCGGACCTAGCCGCGCCACGGGTGAAATTCTTCGTCCGGATTGCGCTCGCGGGCTTGATCCCCTGGGGGGATTTCTTGATGCCGACAACTCGCCGGCAGCGCCGCGATCGTATGCCTCCTACTTGCCTCGCCTAAGCCTGTCAGGCCTTGTTCTTGTTGTAGACGTCGAAGATCACGGCGCCGAGCAGCACCAAGCCTTTGACCACCTGCTGCCAGTCGACATTGACGCCCATGATCGACATGCCGTTGTTCATCACGCCCATGATGAAGCCGCCGACCACGGCGCCGATGACCTGGCCGACGCCGCCCATTGCCGAGGCGCCGCCGATGAACACGGCAGCGATGACGTCGAGCTCCGAGCCGAGACCCGCAGCCGGCACGGCCTGGCCAAGACGCGCCGCGATGATCAGACCGCCCAGCGCCGACAGCACGCCCATATTGATGAACACCCACAGCGTCAGCCGCTCGGTGTTGATGCCCGACAGCTGCGCCGCCTTGGGGTTGCCGCCCATCGCATAGATGCGGCGGCCGATGGTCATGCGCTTGGTGACGAAGACGAACAGCGAGATCAGCACGCCCATGACGAGCAGCACCACCGGCAGGCCCCTGTAACTGGCGAACTCATAGACCAGGAACAGGGCCAGGGCGCTGGCGACCAGCGTCTTGACGACGAACAGGGGGAAGGGCTCGGCTTCATAGCCATGGCGCTCGCGCTTGCGCCGGGTGCGAAGCCCGAAATAGGCATAGGCCACCACGGCGATCACGCCGAGCACCACCGTCGTCATGTGCAGCGTCAGACCGCTGCCCAAGATGGTCTTGCCGGCGGCATTCACCGTCGGCGGGATCAGCGTCAGGGGGCCGATCACGTCCGGAATGAAGCCGGAGCTCAGTGCCTTGAAGTCGTCCGGAAGAGGCCCCACCGAGGATCCGCCGCCCAGCAGCGCCTGACAGATGCCGCGGAAGATCAGCATGCCGGCCAGCGTGACGATGAAGCTCGGTATCCGGTGATAGGCGATCCAGTAGCCTTGCGCCGCGCCGATCAGGCCGCCCACGATCAGGCAGAGGATCGAAACCACCAGCGGATTGCTGAGCGGTCCGAGCTGCCAGATGACCATCATGTTTGCCGCCAGCGCGCCGATGAAACCGGCGACCGATCCGACGCTGAGGTCGATATAGCCGGAAACGATGACCAGCAGCATGCCTAGCGCCATCACGATGATGAACGAGTTCTGCTGCACCAGATTGCTGAGGTTGACCGGCTTGAACAGCGTCCCCGACGTGGTGAACTGGAAGAACAGCATGATGACGATCAGTGCGATAATCAGACCGTATTCGCGCAGGTTCGTCGTCAGCGCCGAGACGGCGATGCGTGGACGCTGTTCTTCGGCGACGTTGCCCTGCGGGGCGGGGGCAATTTCGGTGCTCATGCTGCTTTTCCTTCTCCGCGAACGATGGCGCGCATTATTTTTTCCTGGCTTGCGTCCGCCGCCGGCATTTCGCCGACGATGCGCCCTTCGTTCATGACGTAGATGCGGTCGGTGATGCCGAGCAATTCCGGCATTTCCGACGAGATGACCACGATCGCCTTACCTTCCGAGGCAAGGCGCGCGATGATCGTGTAGATTTCGTATTTGGCGCCGACATCGATGCCGCGCGTCGGCTCGTCGAGGATCAGCACTTCCGGGTCGGCGAACAGCCATTTCGACAGCACCACCTTCTGCTGGTTGCCGCCGGAAAGATTGCCGGTCATCTGATAGACGCTCGAAGCGCGGATATTGGTCTTCTTGCGATAGTCGTTGGCAACGGCAAGCTCGCGCAAATCGTCGATCACGCTGTGACGCGAGACGCCGCCGAGATTGGCGAGCGTTATGTTGTGCTTGATATGGTCGATGAGGTTGAGACCGTAGGTCTTGCGGTCCTCGGTCACGTAGGCGATGCCGTGTTCGACCGCCTTGCTCACCGTCGACACGTCGATCGGCTTGCCCTTGAGCAGCACCTCGCCGGTGATGCGGCGGCCATAGGAGCGGCCGAACAGGCTCATGGCGAATTCGGTGCGGCCGGCGCCCATCAGCCCGGCTATGCCGACCACCTCGCCCTTGCGCACGTTGATGTCGATGCCCTTGATCACCTGCCGCTCGGCATGGATCGGGTGATAGACCGACCAGTTCTTCACTTCGAACACGACCTCGCCGATGTCAGGCTCGCGCGGCGGGTAGCGGTCGTCGAGCGAGCGGCCGACCATCGAGGTGATGATGCGGTCCTCCGAAATGTCCTTCCTGGCCAGCGTCTCGATGGTGCGCCCGTCACGGATGACGGTAACCTTGTCGGCGACCCTATTCACCTCGTTGAGCTTGTGCGAGATCAGGATCGAGGTCATGCCTTGCCGCTTGAATTCGAGCAAAAGGTCGAGCAGCGCCTGGCTGTCCTTTTCGCTGAGCGATGCGGTCGGCTCGTCGAGGATCAGGAGTTTGACTTCCTTGCTCAGCGCCTTGGCGATCTCGACCAGTTGCTGCTTGCCGACGCCGATATTGGTGATCAGCGTCTTGGGGTCCTCCTTGAGGCCCACCTTCTTCAACAGCGCGCTGGTGCGGGCCTCGTTGGCGTCCCAGTCGATCACGCCATATCTGGCATGTTCGTTGCCGAGGAAGATGTTTTCGGCAATCGACAGCATCGGCACCAGGGCAAGCTCCTGGTGGATGATGACGATGCCCTTGTGTTCGCTGTCATGGATGCCTTTGAACTGGCATTCCTGGCCCTGAAAAATGATCTGGCCGTCATAGGTGCCTACGGGATAGACGCCCGACAGGACTTTCATCAGCGTCGACTTGCCGGCGCCGTTTTCGCCGACCACGGCGTGGATCTCGCCTTCCTCGACACTGAGATTGACGTTCGACAGCGCCTTCACACCGGGGAACGTCTTGGTGATGTCGCGCATCTCCAAAATCGTCGAGGTCATCAGATCAAGCTCCCAGACTTTCTTATTTTTACGCAATTCCCAAGGGGAAAGCGCTACGCTTTTTCCCAGGAAAACCGCTGCGCACTTTTCCTGGAATTGCTCTAGGCCGGCAGAAACAATACCGGGGTCGCTTGTGAACGAAAAGGGGCCCTGCGTTGCGCAGGACCCCTGATTTTACAACCGAGATTACTTCAGGTCTTCGGCCTTGATGTAGCCGGAGTCGACGACCAGCTTCTGGTAGTTCGACTTATCGACTTCATGCGGCGTCAACAGGATCGAGGGAACGACCTTGACGTCGTTGTTGTAGGTCTTTTCGTCGAGGCCGTCGGGCTTGCCGCCCGAGAGCACCTTGTCGACCAGCTGGACAGTGGCCTTGGCGAGGTCGCGGGTGTCCTTGAACACGGTCGAGTACTGTTCGCCCGTGATGATCAGCTTGACCGAGGCGGTCTCGGCGTCCTGACCGGTGACGATCGGCCAGGGCTGTGCGTCCGTGCCGTAACCAACGGCGCGGAGCGAGGCGGTGATGCCGCGCGACAGGCCGTCATAGGGCGACAGAACGCCATCGACACGGCTGCCGTCCGAGTAATTGGCCGAAAGCAGGTTGTCCATGCGCGCCTGGGCGGTAGCCGCCAGCCAGCGCAGCGTGCCGACCTTGTCCATGCCGGTCTGGCCCGACTTGATCTTGATCGAGCCATCGTCGATCAGCGGCTGAAGGACGGAAATCGCGCCATTGTAGAAGAAGAAGGCGTTGTTGTCGTCGGGCGAGCCGCCGAACAGTTCGACGTTCCACGGCTTGGTGTTCGGGAAGCGCTCCTTGAGGCCTTTGACCAGCGAATTGGCCTGGATCACGCCGACGCCGAAATTGTCGAAGGTGGTGTAGTAGTCGACATTCTTGGTCTTCTTGATCAGGCGGTCATAGGCGACGACGACGACGCCCGCGTCAGCGGCCTTCTGCAGCGCATCCGACAAAGTGGTGCCGTCGATCGAGGCGATGATCAGCGCCTTCGGGCCCTTGGTGATTTCGTTTTCCAGCTGGCTGAGCTGGTTGGGGATGTCGTCCTGCGCATACTGCAGGTCGACGGTGTAGCCGAGAGCCTCGAGCTGGGACTTGACGGCGTCGCCGTCATTGATCCAGCGCTGCGAAGTCTTGGTCGGCATCAGCACGCCGACAAGACCCTTGTCGGCTGCATGCGCCGAGTAGGTCATGGCAGCGATGCCAAGCGCCGCGACTGCGGCCAGTGTCTTGATGATTTTCACGTAACTCTCCCTGGTTGATGGACGCAGCACCCCGGGGGTCGCGGGCCGCGCAATCGTGCAGAAGCGCCAAGGCACTGCTGCCGTCATATCGATCTCCGGTATCCTCCCATGGCCCCGAGCCGCTGATTTCAATCGATACGATTTTTATCGTCGGCGACCGTTGCGTCTCGGAACGCGCTGACGTTGTGACCCTTTTGCCATAACTGTCAAATGCGATCTTTGATGGTTGCTATACCGAGAGTGGTATATGGTATGAGGCGTCACAGATTGCTGGCAAATGCCAGAGGGTTGCGAGTGGAGGCTGGGAAGACAATGGCGGCGCTACGGAATTCGTCTTCAATTTCAAACGGTTACAATGAAACTCCGGGTGATGGCGAAACCCTGCTGCGCAGTGGTCTCAGCCTGCGTCACATGCGCATGATCGTCGCGCTCGACGACCACGGTCGGGTGAGCGCGGCGGCGCAGGTCATGAACATTTCACAGCCGGCGGCATCGCGCATGATCGCCGAGATGGAGGCGGTGCTCGAGGTCAAGCTGTGCGAGAGGCTGCCGCGCGGCATCACGCTGACGCCCTACGGCAAGGCGCTGGCCAGGCGTGCGCGCTCGATCCTGCTGGAGATGCGCGAGGTCGACCGCGAGATTTCCGAGCTCAAGGCGGGCAAGGGCGGCTCCGTGTTTCTCGGTGCCGTGACGGCGCCGGCGATCGAGCTGGCGGTGCCGGCGATCCGGGAAATCCGCCGCATCTATCCACGCATCGAGATCACCATGCAGGTCGAGACCTCCAATGTGCTGGCGCGCGAACTGATCGCCACGCGCCATGATTTCATTATCGCCCGCATCCCCGACGACCTCAATCCGCGGCTGTTCGAATCGCGTGTCATCGGCGTCGAGAAAGCCTGCCTGATCGTACGCCGTGGCCACCCGCTCACCAGGGGCAGCGTGGTGCGGCTGGAAGACACCGCCGCCTATGACTGGGTCTTCCAGTCGGGCGGCTCGCCCTTGCGCCAGGCGATGGAGAGCAATTTCCTCAACCGCAACATCGCGCTGCCGGACCGGATCCTCAACACCAGTTCGCTGCTCCTGACGCTGGTCATGGTCGCGCAGTCCGACGCCATCGCGCCGGTTTCGGTGCAGGTGGCGAAATTCATCCAGAATCCCGACGGGCTCGCCGGCGCCATCGACGTCGTCCAGACCGAGTTCGACATCGAGGTCAGGCCCTACAGCCTGATCACGGTCAGGAATCGCGTACTGTCGCCGGCCGCCAAGATGCTGCACGATTTCATCCTGCGCGAAGTGGGCTGATGGAACAACAAGTGCACTGGCGCGTTCACGCCCAATCGGCATTCTCGCTGGAGCCCGTTTTGGGCGAGGGAACGAGGTGCCGATGTCAACAACTCGGGAGGTTTTGATGGAACGTCGGTTGTTTCTCACTGGAATGCTAGGCGTTGCGGGGGCTGTGGCGTTTGGGGGCGTAGTCGGACCCGGCCGCGCGGTTGCCGGTATTCCCCAGGGCAACGGAATTCTCGATGAACTGGACAAGCCGGATCCGGCTGTCTTCGAAGGCGATGACGGGGTCGAGGTCGAGCAGGTCTCCCATCGTCGTTGGCATCATCGCTACTACGGAGATCGCTATTATGGAGGCAGACGGCGCCGCCGCGGTTGGAGACGGGTTTGCCGTCGCTATTGGCGCCATGGCCGCCGTCATGTGCGTTGCTGGCGCGAGCGGGTTTGGCTCGGCGTCTGGCTGTGACGAACCGTTGACGAAAGGCCGGCCACCGCAGCGTGGCCGGTATCGTCACTGCGTAGATTTTCAGGATCCAAGGCTTGCGTCTTGCAATCGGTGCCGGGGTTGGCACCGATCATCCAACCGTGACGGAATGGGCCACCCACTTAGCCTAGGATCGGCTGGGTGAAATCATATTAGACTTTACTAATTGATTGCTGTCAGGCAGACCATGCCGAGGGCCTATCAAGGAGCAGAATCATATCCCGTAACGTCGACGACATGTTTACAGACCAGAGGTGATCCGGCCCGCATGAAAGGTGTGGCGATACTGACAGAAGCCCGCAGCGGCTCCGAATGGCTCGGCAGCCTGGCAAACAGCACCGGAACATTGGGGCAGTCGGCCGAATGGCTCGATACGGACACGCTGGGATGCAGGCCGAAATCCTTCGACGAACTCCTGTCCGCCGTGATCGATCGCGGCGGGACCGAAAATGGCAGGTTCGCTGTAAAGCTGTTTCCACGGCACCTTCACTGGTCGCAGGCCAAATATGGAGCCGACTTCCTCGCTGAATGCGTCCGACGCCATGCCATGGGTTTGATCCTGCTGGAACGGCGGGACCGCCTTCGCCAGGCGATCTCCTATTGCCGGGCAAAGGCGTCAGGTCGTTGGAGAAGCACGATGGACGGCGCGGATATGGTCCCGCAATACGACTTCGCCGGTATCTGCCAGGCCTATTTCCTGATTGGGCAGAGCTATGCCTTCTGGGAGGCCTATCTGCACATGGCCGATCTGCCCTACGACCATTTGTTTTATGAAGATCTCCTGGACGACCCTCGTCCTTACGTCGCATCGGTGGCCCGGCAGTTGTCTGTTGAAATGCCAAATGGCGAGTTCAAGACGAATTTGCGCCTACAGCGCGACAGCAGCACCGAAGAGTGGGCCGAGCGGTTCCAGAGCGACGCCAAATCCAAGGGCCTGCTGGCGCATCTCCCCAAGAAGGTGGCGCCGCGAAATATCAAAAACCTCGCCCGGTTCCTTCTCAAGAAGCAGATGCGTATCGGCCAGGCTTAGATATGCCTGACCAATGCCGTGCCGAACCCTGCTATGTGGACATGTTTCCAGCGCCGACCAAATCTTAGGCGAGAGGTTGGAGCGGGTAGCGGGAATCGAACCCGCGCGTTCAGCTTGGGAAGCTGACAGGCTACCATTACATCATACCCGCGCGAGCCCTCGTTACCATGAGGGTCGGCCTTCGGGCAATCGCAAAGCGGCTCTCGAAACACACTCTTTCAGCGGTTCCCTCAGCGCTGGCCTGCGTTTTTATTTTGCCTTCGCGACTTTGTTGCTGGCGGCAAAGCTTGGCCAGTACTTCGAGATGGCGAGCGTCGCTCCGGCGGACGAGAAGTGGCCGTAGTCGAAGTAGAGAAACTGCCTGGTGCCGGCATCGGCATAGGAACAACCGGCCGCGTCGCACAGATAGGCCAGCGGGTCGATGAAATGCGCCCCTTTGACGAATGGCAGCACCTGTTTGTTGATGTCCGGATCCATGGCCATCGGCCAGGATGTGCTCGCGACATGCTCCCGTTTTGCGAAGAAAGCGATTTTCTGGACGTCGGCGATGAATTCCGGAGACTGACCGATGACATAGACCTTGACGCCCATGTCGCGCAGCCGGTCGACCGTCTTCTGCAGGCCGTCGAAGCCTCTGGCCTGGTAGTCGGTCCAGCGGCCGCTCAGGATCACGGCCTGGATGTTGGCCTCGCGGACGATCGACAGCGCCCGTTCGTTGAAGCGTGTGCAGGCCGGCCGAGCATAGGAGAAGTAGCTCAGGTTGGGTGGGCAGCCGGCATAGGTGTACTGGATGACATTGGCCTGGATCTTCTCGGCATTGGCTTCCAGCCCCGACACATAATGCGCGGCGAAGGAATCGCCCCACAGCAGCACATTGGTGGCAAAGCCATGCGTGCGGGTGCAGTCGGCGAGGTTCCAGTCCTCGATTCGATTCGCGCCCTCGTTGAAACAGACGCCGTTGCGCCAGTCGCCCACCAGGACCCGTTGCGTCGAGAAGTCCGGGAACCGTTGCGGAAAACCCTTGCCCAGCACACCGACCACGCCGCCGATGCACAGCAAGGCGATCGCCGTCGCCGAGAAGGCGAAGATCGGCAGCGGGGCGGTGAACGCCCGCTTCTGGCGGAAGGGTTGCTCGACATACTTCCACGAGAATGTCGCCAGGGCGACGCTCGCCACCACCATCGCCATGATCGTCGGCACGTCGATGGCTTTCAGCGAGAGATAGTGGACGAACGAATTGATCGGCCAGTGAACGAGGTAGAGCGAATAGGAGATGAGCCCGACCCAGACCAGCGGGGTGAGCCGAAGCACCTGCGTGGCGACCGGCACCGGCCTGTCGGCGTGGGGCTGGCCCGCATAGATGAGCAGCGCCGTTCCGATGCAGGGAAACAGGGCATTGTAGCCCGGAAACGGATCGCTCTCCGAAATCGTCAGAAAGCCGAAGGCGATCAGGCCAAAACCGGTGAGGCCAATCAGTTCCGTCAGCGGACGGCTGGCAAGCGCCGTCGGCTTTCTCAGCATCAGCATGGCGCCCAGCGCCAGTTCCCAGATGCGCGTCGGCAACAGGTAGAAGCCGGCGGTCGGCGCCAGCGTGGTCGCCATGACCGCCAGGGCAAAGCTGGCGATAGCGATCGGCAGCAATATCGTCAGCCAGCGCTTCGCGGCGTATTGGTAGATCAGATACACCAGGATCGGCGCGAAGATGTAATACTGCTCCTCGACCGAAAGCGACCATGTGTGCAGCAGCGGCCGCAATTCCGCGTCGATGGAAAAATAGTTGGTCGTTTTCCAGAAATAGATGTTCGACCAGAAGGTCGAGGCCGCGATCACGCTCAGACTGTATTCGTGCAGGTCGGACGGCAGAAGGATGAACCAGGCGGCGATGCTCGCAAGCAGGATGACGAAGGTGAGCGCTGGCAGGATCCGCCGCGCGCGGCGCCAGTAGAAGCGGCCGATCGAGAACTGGCCGCGTTCCAGATCGTCGAGCAGGCTGCCGCTGATCAGATAGCCCGATATGACGAAGAAGATGTCGACGCCGGTGAAGCCGCCGGGAATGGCGGACACGCCGAAATGGAAGAGCACCACGGGCAGCACCGCAACAGCGCGCAAGCCATCGATGTCGCGCCTGTAGTTCATTCGGCTGGTCCGTGTGGTGCGGTCGGCGGTATTGGTGCGGCGCAACTTGCTGTGCTGCTCATGCGGCAACGTCCTGATACTGTGAAAAATGCCGGTTCGTTGGTCGCACAGGCTCATCCTCTGTTGCACAACTTTGCTGCACTGCAACATGAGTGTCAAGGCGGGAAAACCGACGGTTCGATTGGCGAACCCGATTGGCACAGGCGCCGAAAAATCAGGCGCCGGGCAGGTAGATCACGGCGTCGTTGTCCGCATAGGCCCGTTTCCAGCCCAACTCAGTGAAAAAGGGAATGCGGGTGTCGTCGGCCGTAAGCAATGCCCAGCCGATGGCATATTTCTTCAACTGGGCCTCGAGCAGCGGTTTTCCGTCGCTGTGCCCCGTCGCGTCGTCGGTTTTCGTGAACCCGCCCAGGAACAACTGGTCCGTCCTGCCGTCGATGTAGGTCTTGATGCCGTGGAAAATCAGCGTGCCGCCGAAATTGTAGGAGTTCAGCACGTTACCTGTGAGCTGGTGATCCCTGGCGAATGCGAGGGCGCCAGTGGCGGATGTCTTTGGGCTCGGCGCCACCTGATAGGCATTGCCGAGGAACACGACCGCGCCGACCAGCAAGACGGCTATGGCGCCGCAGATCATATGGAACCGGCTGGCGAAGAGTTTTTCCAGCCCGTCACGCCTTTCCGCCAACCAGGCCGTGGTCGACAGCGAAGGGTATTGCTGTGCGATCTCGGCCGCGATCACCAGGGGGATCAACAGGAAGGGCAGATACACAAATCGCAGATGGGCGAGATAGACATGCAAGGCGAAAACGATGAATAACGCTTTGGCCCAGCCGATCCGCGGCCTCGATACCAATAGCCCGAACAGCGCCAACAGCATCGCCGCTTCCTGGAAGACCTGCTCCTGGGCATTGAACGCTTGCCACTCCAGGATAAGGGGCACCGCCTCGTTGCCATAGGCCACCGTGAACGTCGCCAGGATGGCTTTCACGCCATAGGGATGCAGCAGGCTGACCAGTGGGCAGAGCAGACCGAAAGCCACCCATTTTGCCAGGATGACGGGTTTCGACAGGCCCGAGCGCGCCAGGAGAGCGAGCCCGGCAAAGGCGGCGATGACGAAACTCAGGGTGAACGTGGCATGCAGGTTGGCCCACAAGACGACAAGTAGCAGCAGCCACAAAGGCGGAGCCTTCTCCTCCTGCGCGGCACGAAACAGCATTGCTGTCCAGACGACGATGATTGGCAAGGTGAAGACGTGGGGGCGTGCCGTGTAGATTGAAGCGATCAGGAAGGCCGCTGCAAAGGCCAGCGCTATCGCCAGTATCGGCTTCAGCCATGCGCTGAGGAACCATGCCATCAGGAAGACGGTCAGGCCGACCGTGGCGATGATCAGCGTGACGACGCCATTCCAGCCGCCCGCACGGTAGGCAAGGGCCAGAAAGACCTGCCCCAGCCATTCCTTGGCGATCCAGGGTTGGCCGGCGAACGTATAGGAATAGGGGTCGACGGCCGGAAACGTCCGGTTTTCCAGGAAGTCCAGTCCGACCTTCACCTGCCACCAATTGTCGGGATCCTGCAGGATTGCGCCGGCAAAGGTGGTGAGCACAGAGGCCACGACACAGGCGCCGAGAAGGCAGAATATCAGCCTGATGCGTTGCGCGTCCCCGAGCGAAGGTGTCGCCGTCGCGATTGCTGTGGCCTGGTTCATGTCGCAGCTCCGGGTGACTGCGTGCCCGTCACAATTGCTGTGGCCCGGTTCATGTCGCGGCTCCGGGCAATTTCGCGTTCGTCACGGCCAGGGTGTCAGGGTCGTCCGCGCCTCCGACAAAGACGAACCGGGCCGAGCCAAGATAAAAGATGATCGAGTAGAGGCAATTTCCCGCCAGATGGACAAACGGGTTCTCGATGAAGCCCGCAGACATGGCGGCGATCACGACGCCCAGATTGGCGCCATAGGCGACGACAAAGGTGATCGCGTATCGTGCGACGGCGCCTGGGCGAAAGCCGCCGGCACGTCCGAACGTCCATTGGCGATTGAGGAAGAAGCCAAGGGTGAGGCCTGCGGCATAGCCTGCCGCATTGGAAACGATATCGCCGAGGCCCAGCGCAAGCCCTGCCAGGATCAGCGAATATCCAAGCGCCGTGTTGAGAAGCCCGACGGCGCCGAAGCGCAACATCCGCCCGATATCAAACGGAAGCGCCGACCACATTCTGCCCACGCCATTCCTGTTGCATCCGCTCGACCTTCGCCTTAGCCACGCGCGGCTCTTTTCGCCATCTCCTGCAGGCGATGGACGGGCAGGTTGCTGTCCTTGGCGGGCTGGTCGCGCGAAACGATTTCGCTGACGAAATAGAGCGGCCGCCGCTTCGTCTCCATATACATGCGGCCGAGATACTCGCCGAAGATGCCGAGCACCAGGAGTTGGACGCTGCCCAGGATCAGCATGATCGCGGCAAGGCTCGTCCAGCCGGGCACCACGTTACCCCTGGACCATTCGAGCAGCGTATAGCCAAGCACGACCAGGCCGAGCAGACCAAACATCATGCCCAGCATCGAGGCAAACCGCAAAGGCACGATCGAAAAGCTGGTCATCGCATCGACCGCCAGCAGAACCATCTTCTTCAGCGGATAGTGTGTGGTGCCGGCAAAGCGCCGGTGCCGCTCGTAAGGGAAGGCGACCTGCTTCAACCCTATCCAACTCACCATGCCGCGAATGAACCTGTAGCGTTCGGGCATCGCGTTCAGATGGTCGAGCGCCCGGCGGCTCATAAGCCGGAAGTCTCCGGAGTCCGGCGCGATCTCGACATCGACCATCCGGCCGAGCAAGCGGTAGAACATCGAGGCGGAAGCCCGCTTGAACCAGCTTTCGCCGTCGCGCTTCACCCTCTGGCCATAGACGACGTCGAAGCCTTCATCCATCTTCGCCATCATCGCGCCAAGCAGTTCGGGCGGATCCTGGAGATCGGCATCGAGAATGAGGATGCGCTCGCCGCGGCAGAACTCCAGCCCCGCGCTCAAGGCGATCTGGTGGCCGTAATTGCGGGCAAGGTCGATGGCGACCACATGGTCGTCCTTTTCGGCCAGTTCGAAAATGGCCTCGCGGGTGCCGTCGGTCGCCCCGTCGATGACAAGCACGATCTCGTAGGAGGGGCTTTGCTCGAGGCATACGGCGCTGACGCGTCGGTGAAGCTCGGCCACGCCGTCGCGCTCATTGTAGCATGGCACGACGACCGACAGCGTGATTGCGCGGTGCGCGCCGATTTTTCCCGTTCCCACCAAAGCCTGGCTCCCGCTCTTGGAATGGCAATAGCGGCAATTGGTTAGAAAACAGATAAGCCAGGGATCGACATGCGGTCATCGGCCGACGCGATGGACTCGGCACGGTCAAGAGCGCACCGGCAATTCCATGCGGATGCGGGCGCCGCGCCATGAACCCGTCAGGATGCGGATCGTGCCGTCATGCAGCAGTGCGATCTGCCGGGCAAGATTCAGGCCCAGCCCCGCCCCGCGCGACTGCGGCTGCAAGCGATAGAAGGGCTCGAAGACGTTCTCGCACTCTTCCGCGGGAATTCCCGGCCCTTCGTCGCGTACCTCGATGCCGCCGGTCCCGTCGATGGCGATCGTGATCGTGCCGCTGCCACCGCCATGCTCGATTGCGTTGCGCACGAGGTTGGCGAGCGCCCGCTCTATCTGCAGCACATTGACCTCTATCCGGGCCTTGTTGGGCGATGGCTCGAAGGCAAGGTCATAGCCGGCCTCGATGGCGAGCGGGGCGAAGTCGGCGGCGACCCGGCTGACGAGATCGTCGAGGTCGACGATCTCGCGCTGGTCCGACGGCCTGTCGAGCAGCTGATGGTCGAGCAGTTGCTGGGCAAGGTGCGACAGGCGCTCGATGTCGCGCAGCAGCCGCGCGCTCTGCGGCTCCTGCTTCAAGAGTTCGGCGCGTGTGCGCAGGATGGCGATCGGCGTGCGCAGTTCATGCGCCGCGTCGGTGAGGAAGCGGTTGTGGCGGTCATAGCCCTGGGCGAGGCGGGCAAGCGCCTCGTTGAAGGCGTGCACCAGCGGCGCGATTTCCTGCGGCACCTGCTTGACCGGCAGTTGCATGGCGCGAGTGCCGATGTCGATGCGCGCCGCTTGGCGGACCGTTTCGACAAGGCCAGCAAAGGAGCGGCGTACCACGGCTGGCGTCGTCACCAGCGTCGTCGCGCCCATGACGAGGATTATCGGCAAAAGCAGGATCGCGATCACGAGCGCGAGTGCCGGCAGGGCGCGCTCCCAGTTCCTGCTGCCGTCCGGATTTCGGGCGACTTCGACGGTGGCCGAAATGTTGATTTCGAGGCCGTCGGTCTGCTGGCGCGACGACTGCGTCGCGGCGATGATCTGCACCGTGCCGGCTCTGGTCGAAGCGTTTTCGATATAGGCTTCCGGCCGCATGTCCTTGTCGGAGAATCCGATCGTGGCATGATCGGCCTCGCCAAGCAGGGCGCCGAAGCTCTTGGTGTAGATGTCGGGTATGTTGCCGGAGCGGACGCTCTCGCCGCTGCCATCGCGAACGATGTACCAGACATTGGGGAAGCCTTCGCGAAACGCGGTGAGTTCTTCCGTATCACGCACGATCAACCTGCCGTCCCTGTCTCGGTCGACGGCATCCTTGACCGCGGCGACGGCGGCCTCGTTGTCGATCAAAAGGCGCGGATTGGCGATCCAAAGGGCTGCCGCGCAAAGCACGATGAAGATCAGCAGCGTCGCCGCCTGCAGCAGGATCAGCCGCCGGACCAGGATCCATTGCAGCGAGCCTGTGCGGACCTTCTTCACGAGGCCGCCCGCAACAGATAGCCGAGGTTGCGGATCGCCCGGATCTCGATGCCGGCGGCGACATCGTCGAGCTTGCGGCGCAGCCGCGAAATGTGGGCATCGAGCGCATTGGAACCGATCTCGTCGTCCAGCGCGTAGACGGCCTCCTCCAGCGCGCTGCGCATGATGGTTCGGCCCGGCCGGCGGATCAGCGTTTCGAGCACCAGCCTCTCGCGCCGGGGCAGATCGAGCGCCTGGTCCTCGACCAGCGCCTCGCGGTGGCGGAAATCATAGGTGAGGCGGCCGACCATCGTCTGGTTGGCGCGGGAAGTGAACGAGCGCCGGTGCAGGGCATGCAGCCGCGCGACCAGTTCCACCGTGGCGAAGGGCTTGACCATGTAGTCGTCGGCGCCGGCATCGAGCCCGGCGACGCGGTCATCCAGCCCGCTCATCGCCGTCAGCGCGATGACGGGCACATCCAGATGCAAGGCACGCAGGCGCGGTATGAGGCTGAGGCCGTCGCCATCCGGCAGCCGGCGGTCCAGCACCACGGCGTCGTGATAGCCCAGACGCGCCACCGCCTCGGCATCGGCCAATGTCGCGGCATGGTCGACGATGATGTCCAGGCGCTCGAGCGCGGCCTTCAGCACGGAGGCCATTTCCGGTTCGTCCTCGATCAACAGGACGCGCATAAATATTCTCCTTTGTCCGCGGCCGGTCGGGGGCCGCGGCCATTCATTCGCATTCCAGCTTGGGCTGGCGGAAATTGGTGATGAACCAGCGGCCGCCGGAAGCGCGGGCGTAGAATGTGTAGAAGCATTCCTGACGCTCGATATAGCCGGGCGTCTCGGTCTCTTCATAGACGGTTCCGTGTTTTGTCTGGCGAACCTCGCCGCTCGATGTCCCGGAAACCGCTGACATCGACACCTTGCGCCACTGATAGGCGCGTTCGCCCTGGCCGAGATCGACGATCGCCGTTGGGGGACCATAATCCAGGACGACCGATTCGACCGGCTGTCCGACATAATTCTTCATGATGTCGGAGGCACAGCCCGCCAGCGCGAGCGCGATTGCGATGAAGACGATCTTCGGAGCCCGTATCAGGAGGCCGGCGCCACGCGTGGTCATATCGGAACAGATTCCCATCATGAAGATTACGCGGGACCTAGATCGCGAAGATTGCATCGACATTGCAACGGGCGCGGAAAGCAGGTCCGGTGCCGAAAAAAGCCGGCCATCCGGTGCCGGCGCGCATCGAAACACAGGGTTTACGCGATGACCCTGCGGCCACCGCGCAATCCAGTTCGCCCGTTCTAGAACCGGTAATTGATGCCGGCCTTCAGTTCATGGCTACCGATCGTCGTCTTGGAGGTGCCAAGAGCCGATGTCGTCTCGACGCCGGGGGTGCGGACATAGTCGTACTCGACCTTGGCGGACAGCCCGCCGGCAAAGCCCTGTTCGATGCCGGCGCCAAGGAGATAACCGACCTTCCATCCGTCGGCGTTGCTGACGTTGTCGCTCTTGTCGAATTTGGTCAGTGCAACACCGCCGGTTCCAAACAGCAGCGTCTGGTCGAAGCTCACGCCTGCCTTGGCCTTGGCGGCCCCGCGCCATTTCTCCTTGATCTTGCCGCCATGGACGTCGTGTTCGGCGCCGCCAAGATAGGAACCCTCAATCTCGGCGCCAAGAACGGCGGGACCCATTTGCTGGTTGTAGCCGGCCTGAACGCCGCCAGCGAAGCCGTTCCGATCAGCGAACGGATTGGGCATCTTCGTGAACGCCGTGCCGCCATGGACGCCGACATAGGCGCCGCTCCACTGGAAGGCGGGGGGATCATTGTAGGTCGGTGAAAGGTCGGCGGCCATCGCCGGCCCGAGAAGGCAGATGCCAAGGACACCGGCCGTCAGGACGATCTTTGCTTGAGAGGACACGAGCATTACTCCAACACAAACGCGCATCCGGCAAATCGGTACGCAGGTTAACTCCCGGGGAGCCTGACCGTTGGGGTGGTCGGGCTCCGATTTGGTGTCTTCCAGGGATGGCTGCACAGTCCTGAAACTGGCGTTCGCCAGCTGTGGTAGGGGGTCAGAGCGCCGCGCAACCAGTCACCTGAAAGACGCCGACTGTCTCGCAGGTGAAAATTGCACGCACATTGCGCAAAATTGAAAAAGACGATTTTGTGCTTTATTTTCAATAAATTAAAATGATCTTGTTTACCCATATTTAAGAATTCGGAACGTGTTCACCACTCGGTCAGATGCTCGAGCAATGCGGACCATGGCAGTCGGCAGGTAGCCGCGGCGTGTCAGGTTTCGCGCACAGACCGTGCTGGCTTGATGGATGGCCGTCAAGCACGTATCTATGGGCCGTGCCCATGAGTCCGGGCATCTCAATTGGGAGACGGCCTTGTCCGCACTGACGCGCTTTCTCGGCGACTCGCCGCTCAGGGTGATCCTGAAGCTGCTGGTGGTGTCGTTCCTCGTCGGCCTTGTCATGAATGCCTTCGGCTGGTCGCCGATGGATGTGTTCTACAGCATCCAAAGGTTCTTCATCGACCTCTGGAACCTGGGCTTCCACGCCATCGACCGCTTCCTCGGCTATATCCTGCTCGGTGCCGCGATCGTCGTGCCGGCCTTCATCCTGCTCAGGATCGCCAACTATCGGAAGTGAACTGTCAGGTATAGCTGGAGGCGACCTCGAACAGGATGGCGTGCCGCTCCGCAAGGGCGGGCACGTCGGTGGAATAGCCGCCACCGATGACGCCGCAGACCGGAATACCAAGCGCACGAAAATGCCTGATGGCCATCTCATCGCGGGCGCGCAGGCCGTCATCGGAAAGCGCCAGCCTGCCGAGCCGGTCCTCGGCATGGACGTCGACACCCGCATTGTAGAAGACGATGTCCCAGCGCGCCCGTGCCGACAACTCCGGCAGGATGGCGGCCAGCCTTTCGAGATAGGCGGCATCGCCCGTGCCGTCGGGCAGCGCGATATCGAGGTCGGAGGCGATTTTGCGCACAGGGTAGTTGCGATCGCCGTGCATGGAGAAGGTGAACACGCGAGGCTTGTCGCGCAGAATATCCGCCGTGCCGTCGCCCTGATGCACGTCGAGATCGACGACCAGGATGTTTTGGGCGGCACCCTCTGCGAGCAACACCAGCGCGGCGACGGCGACGTCGTTGAAGGTGCAGAAGCCGGCACCTTGCGCGCGCCGCGCATGATGGCTGCCGCCGGCGGTGTTGCAGGCAATGCCGTGGCGCAAGGCAAGCCGCGCCGCCAGCACCGTGCCGCCGGCGGCAAGCTGCGCGCGCAGCGAAACGCGGGGGCCGACCGGAAAGCCGATCTCGCGTTCGATTTTTTCCGGCACCAAACAGCTGATGACCTGGTCGACATAGTCGCCCGCATGGGCAAGTTTCAGCCATGACGCCGGCGCGGGGTCCGCTGTGTTGAGCACCCCGGGACCGGCCAGGCCACGTGCGCGCAAGGCCTCCATCAGCAGCGGATACTTGCTCATCGGGAAGCGATGGTTGGTGGCGAAGCCGGCGTCGTAGTCGGGGTGGTGGACGATCTGCAGGGGCATGAACGGGATCCGGCGGCTTCGCGCCAGACCGGGATTTCGGTTGGCCGTCGCGGGAAGAGTGATTGCGCGGTGGCCGGAAAATGGGGCACATCGGCTCTTCGATCAAGCCGCAATCAGCAAGGCAGCAATCCTTTGGACAAGGGTGCAACCCCAGCCGACGCCAGATCTTTTATCGTCACCAACCGCTCGGTGCTCGCCATCGCGGTGCCGATGACGCTCGCCTATCTGACCACGCCGATGCTTGGCCTGGTCGACACGGCTGTTGTCGGACAGTTCGGCGACGCGGCTCTTCTCGGCGGCCTTGCGGCGGGCGCGCTTGTTTTCGACGTCGTCTTCACCAGCTTCAATTTCCTGCGTTCGGGCACCACCGGCCTCGTCGCCCAGGCTTTCGGGCGTGGCGACGCGCTCGAGGAACAGGCGGTGTTCTGGCGCGCCGTTCTGATCGCGGTCGTTGCCGGCATCGTGCTGGCGGCACTTTCGCCGCTGATCGCCATCGGCGGCCAGTGGTTCATGGGCGCTGAACCGCGCGTCAGCGAGGCGATGGGCGTCTACATCGGGATCAGGCTGCTTGCCGCACCGTTCTCGCTGATCAACTACGCCATTCTCGGCTATGTCCTGGGGCGTGGCGAGGGTGGGCTCGGCCTTGTGCTGCAACTGGTGTTGAACGGCATCAACATCGCGCTCTGCTTCCTGCTTGGCCTGGAACTTGGCTGGGGCGTTGCAGGCGTCGCTTGGGCAACCGTCACGGGCGAATTCCTGGCCATGCTGCTGGGTCTTGCCATCGTGGTCCGCCGCTTTCGCGCGAGCCCGCCCTTGCCGCGCCATCGGCTGCTCGACATGGCCGCCTTCCTGCGCATGCTGTCGCTCAACCGCGATATCATGATCCGCTCGTTCTCACTGCTTGCCGCCTTCGCGCTGTTCACCCGCCAGGGTGCGCAGTTCGGCACGGTGACGCTGGCTGCCAATGCGGTGTTGATGAACTTCTTCCTCGTCGCCGGCTATTTCCTCGACGGTTTTGCCACCGCCGCCGAACAGCTCGCCGGCCGTGCCGTCGGCGCGCGTGCCGAGCAGCCTTTCCGGCAGGCGGTGCGGTTGACCCTGTTCTGGGGTTTCGGACTGGCCGGCGCCGCGACCCTTGTGCTGCTCTCGGCCGGCGCCAATCTGGTCGCCACCGTCACGACATCGCAGGAGGTCCGCTCGGTCGCCGACATCTATCTGCCCTGGGCGGCGTTCACCGCGCTGAGCGGCGTGCTGGCGTTCCAGATGGACGGCGTCTTCATCGGCGCGACCTGGTCGCGCGACATGCGCAACATGATGTTGCTGTCCTTCATGGTCTTTGCCGTCGCTTTGCTGACGCTCGCGCCCGCCTTCGGCAATCACGGCCTGTGGGCGGCGCTGCACGTGTTCCTGCTGGCGCGCGGCCTCAGCCTGCTGGCGATCCTGCAGCTAAGGGTGCGCACGGCGTTCAGCTGAGTGGCTTGGGCGCCCATCGATCGAGATGGCTGTCGCGCAGTTCGCGAATGGACTTCAGCCGCTCGGTTTCGGCAAATTGCGCCATCGCGGCGACGATCCGACCCGGAAGCGCCGGCCCGGCATAGATCATGCTGGTGTAGAGCTGCACCAGATCGGCCCCGGCGCGGATCTTCTCCAGTGCCGCATCGGCAGAATCGACGCCGCCGACCCCGACGATGGCGATATCCGAGCCAAGCAGCTTGCGCATCTTCGCCAGCACGATGGTCGAGCGTTCGAACAGCGGTTTTCCCGAAAGCCCACCGGTCTCGCCGGCGGCGCCAGTGCTGCGCAATGCCGGCCGCGAAATGGTGGTGTTGGAGACGATGATGCCGTCGATCCGTTTTTCAACGACCTCGGCGGCGATGTCCTCCAGTTCGGCTTCGACCAGATCCGGCGCAATCTTCAGGAAGACCGGCGGCTGGGCTGCGGCTGACGCGCGCGCGGCCATGACACGCGACAAAAGTTCGCCGAGCTGCTCGCGCGCCTGCATGTTGCGCAGGCCGGGCGTGTTGGGCGAGGAGATGTTGACCGTCAAATAGTTGGCATAGGCGGCAAAGCGCGCGACCCCGCGCTCATAGTCACTGACGCGATCGGTGCTGTCCTTGTTGGCGCCGATGTTGACGCCGACAATGCCGGGACGTCCCTGGCGCGCGGCAAGGCGCTTTTCGGCCGCTGCGTGGCCCTCATTGTTGAAGCCCAGCCGGTTGATCACTGCTTCGTCCGCCGTCAGTCGGAAAATGCGCGGCTTCGGATTGCCGGCCTGCGGCAGCGGCGTGACGGTGCCGACCTCGGCAAAGCCGAAGCCGAGGCCAAGCAGCGCGTCGGGCACCTCGGCGTTCTTGTCGTAGCCGGCCGCCATGCCGAGCGGGTTGGGGAAATCGAGGCCGCAAAGGCTGACCTTCAGCCTGATGTCGCGCACCGCCCGCGCGCCGACCGGCAATCCGCAACGCAGTGCGGCGATCGACATCCCATGCGCGGTTTCCGGATCGAATGTGAAAAGCAGTTTTTGGCCAAGCCGGTCGAACAGACTCATTCGGCCTCCAGCGGCGGGAACTGGTGCGCGCCGTCGGCGCCAAGCGGCAGCGGCTTGACCCACTTGACGGTGTTCAACTCCAGCACGTCGTAGAGATGCGGAAACAGTGCGCCGCCGCGCGAAACCTCGTATTTCAGGGCAGGCCCCAGGCTGGCCTCGTCGATGGCCACCAGCAGCAGGTCCGTCTGGCCGGCAAAATGCTTTGCCGCGGTTTCCCGGACCTGCGCTGCCGTGGAGAAATGGATGAAGCCGTCGGCGACGTCGATCGGCGCGCCGGTAAAGCGGCCGCCGGCTTCGGCCTCGCGCCAAAGCGCTTGCGGGGTTATCTTGTAGATAATCTGAGACATGGTTGCGCTATAGTCCGAACCAGTCGTGCGGGGAAGGCCACGCCAAGGGTCTTCCCCATTTCCGGCGCAAACATGCGATATTTCAGGCTTTGGCCATGGAGGACAACATGCGTCTGCAACACATCTTGATCCCCGCCGCGCTGGTTTCACTGGTCGCGGCCTCCGCCTCTTCGGAAGAAACCGACCGCTATCGACTGGAAAAATCCGCCAACGGCTATGTCCGCATGGACACGCAGACCGGCGCAATGTCGATCTGCGAGGAACGTTCGGGCCAGCTCGTCTGCAAGGTGGCGGCCGACGAACGCGCCGCTTTCCAGGACGAAATCGACCGCCTGCAAACCTCGATGAAGGCGATGGACGAGCGCGTCACCAAGCTTGAGAATTCGCTGTCCGCCCGGCTCGAATCGAAACTGCCGAGCGAGGAGGATTTCAACAAGACGATGAGCTACATGGAGCGCTTCCTGAAGGGCTTCATGGGCATCGTCAAGGATATGGACAAGGACAACGGTGGCGGCGCCCAGCTCAATTCGGAGAAGACCTGAGCTTCCTACAGCGCCGCGCGTCCTTTTGGACGCGCAAAGGACGCTGTAGTACTTTGATCTTGCGAAGTAGGGAAAACGCGGCGCGCTGGTTTTGCCGCTTGAAAACAGCGCGCCGCCCCTCATAATCGTCCGACTGGTCCCGAAAAGCTCAAAAATCATCGACGGGATTCGGGGAGGAACATTTGCCGCCAGGCTATTCTTTCGTCATCGCCGACGATCATCCGCTGTTTCGCGGTGCTCTGCGCGAAGCGCTTGCCGGCATCGGCAATGTCGCTGTCATTCACGAGGCTGGTGATTTCGAAAGCGCAAAGGCATTGGTCGTGGCCAATGAGGATGTCGATCTGGTACTGCTCGATTTGTCGATGCCGGGCGCCAGCGGCCTCTCCGGCCTGATTTCGCTGCGCGGTATCCATCCTGCGGTGCCGCTTATCGTGGTCTCGGCGCATGACGATCCGGCGACCATCAGGCGCGCGCTCGATCTTGGCGCCTCCGGCTTCATCTCCAAATCGGCCAGCATGGAGGAGATCCGCAACGCCGTGCAATCGGTGCTGGCCGGCGACATCGCCGCGCCCGTCGGTGTCGATCTCGGCGTCGAGCGCGATCCAGAGATATCGGACCTGATCAAGCGCCTGCAGGCGCTGACGCCGCAGCAGACCCGCGTGCTCGGTATGCTGGCCGAGGGTCTGCTCAACAAGCAGATCGCCTATGAGCTCGGCGTTTCCGAGGCGACCATCAAGGCGCACGTTTCTGCCATCCTGCAGAAGCTTGGCGTCGACAGCCGCACCCAGGCGGTGATCCTTTTGTCCAAGATCGGCAGCGACCCGTTGCAGACCAACAGCTGAGTGCCTGCGTCGTCCGCTCAATCGGAACACTCAACCTCTTTTCGCACAGGCCGGGCGTTGAAGCTCGCGAAGCTGATGGCGGCCATGATCCAGACGCCGATGCCGCCATAGAGCATCACCCAGCCAAAGCCGTTGCGCAAGGCATTGTGGACGACGGAATCGGCAAGATCGGTATTGGGGTTTCCTGCCGCGATGCCGTCGGCGAACAGACGCAGCTGGTTGGCGTCGAGGTCGGGCAGTGCAACGCTCAGATGCGCCAGCACGCCACTCGCCAGGATGAAGCCCATCACCGCTATGTTCACCGCCAGTGAAACCATGCGGGCGCTCATGTCGATGCCGGACGCCATGCCCGCCCGGTCGCTTGAAACGGAGCCCGTTGTCGTGTTGGTGACGGGCGTATTGGTGATGCCAAGACCGGTTCCAGCGATCAGGCAGCCGGGCAGCATCGTCAGCCAGTCTGGCCGCGCGGCGGCGCTGCCGAACTTCATCAGGATGAAACCGACGCCGATGATGACGAGCCCGGCCGGAATGATGACGCCGGGCTGGTAGCGCAGCGAAAGCCGCTCCGCCAAGGGCGGCATGGCGAGTGTCGGCAGCGTGTAGGCGAGCAGGGCAAGGCCGGTGGCGACGCTGTCATAGCCGAGCCCGGCATGGAACCAGATCGGCAGGTAGATCATGAACGGCCAATAGGAGAGGTTCATCGCCGCCGAGCCGACGATCGCGCCGGAAAACGGCCGGATCCGGAAGACCGAGAAGTCGAACATCGGCCGCTGGCTGATCCGCTCGGTGATGAGGAAGGCGATGAAGCTCGCAATCGAGATGCCGAGGATCGCCAGCGCCGCCGGACTGGCGAAACCGAGATCCGGTCCCTGCGTGATGTAGAAGACGAGACAGAAGACTGATGGCGACAGCGTCACGATGCCCGCCAGGTCGAGCTTGCCCGCCTGTGGGTCCTTCGATTCATGGACGCCGGTCAAAGCCAGTACGAAGGCCACGGCCGCTGCCGGCACGTGGATGAGGAACACCCATTCCCAGCTCGAGACCGCGACGATGCCACCGCCGATGATGGGTCCGAAGCCGAGGCCAACACCGAAGATGACGCCCCACCAGCCCCAGGCGACGGCGCGCTCGCGCCCTTCCCTGAATTCGGAAGACAGCACGGCGAGCTGGCAGATCAGCATCGCGCCGCCGCTCAAACCTTGCAGGAACCGGGCGACGATCAAGGTCGATACGTCGTCCGCCAGGCCGCAGATCAGCGACGTCAGACCGAAGACGGCGATGGAAACCAGGAAGACGCGCTTGCGTCCGTAGCGGTCGGCGATGGTGCCGACCGCCATCAGCACGGTCGTGACCGCGATCGTGTATGCGTTCATCACCCATTGCAATTGCCTGAAGTCGGCATGCAGCTCTTGCTCCAATGTCGGCAGGATGGTGGGAACGCTTGAAATCTCCAGCCCGAACATCAGGCATGCCAGGCATGCGGCAGACAGAACGACGATGCCGCGACGGGTCAGGGCAGTGGGCATGATCAAACCTTTCGACTTCTTGGGCAGGACGAGTCGGTATGACGGCCGCCCCGCTCAACCCAGACTAGGTCAGGCTTGATCATTTTAGAATTGCATGGTTGGCTATTTCAGAGACAACAATATGAGATAACTGACATGACGCTGGACGTAGATGCGGTGAAAGCTTTCGTCGCCGTCGCCGAGTTGCGCAGTTTTACACGCGCGGCCGAGGCGCTTGGCAGCACGCAAGGCGCAATCAGTGTCAAGCTGAAGCGGCTTGAGGATCGGGTGGGGCAGAAGCTGATCGAGCGGACGCCGCGACTGGTGCGCCTTTCAGCGCGTGGTGCGGTGTTCCTCGAACCGGCGCGCGATCTGCTCGCCGCGCACGACCGTGCCGTCGCCAGCCTCGCCGCTGTTCGCCGCCACTTTCGGCTGGGCATTGCCACCCATGTCGGCGGTGCCGAAGTGCCGACCTTGCTGGCGCGCCTCAATGCGCATGATCCCGCCTTGACCATCGAGGTGCGGCTCGACGACACGCGCGAGTTGATCGCTGCGTTCGATCGTGGCGACCTCGATGCCGCGATCGTCCGGCGCGAGGACGACCGCCGCGACGGCGAGGTGCTGGCGCCCGAACATTTCGGCTGGTATGCCACGCCGGATTTCGTCTACCGCGCCGGCGAGCCACTGCGGCTGGCGGCCTCCGCGCCTTCCTGTAGCATCCGCGACGTCATCACCGGCACGCTCGATGCGGTTGGAATACCGTGGACGCAGGTTTTCCTCGGCTGCGGCTCCTTCGCCGTTGCCGAGGCCGTTTCCGCCGGCCTCGCCGCCGGGGCCTTCTCGTCTCGCCTGGTTCCGCCCGGCACCATCGAGGTCAGCCGAAAGTTCGGCCTGCCGCCGCTGCCAGCGTCGGAGATCATGCTCTTGTCCACGCTCTCGGACGCTCAATCGCGCGATGCGTTGCGCACCCTTGCCATGGCGTTTCGCGAGCATCGTCCATCGCCGGCAGCCAACGGCGCGAAGCCCCGGTTCCGCAATTCGCAGATGGTGGACAGCTCCGTCTGAGGCTGTCGACCCGCGTCTGCGCGATGACGCCGAACGAGTGTCTCAGCGATAGTTTTCGACGGCTGAGCCCAGTTGCGGCGCGGCATCATCCTCGGTCGGCCGCGAAGGGTTCCGCGCCCCGCCGATTGCCGCGCCAAGGCCGAGCGATGCGATCGCCACCAGCGGAATGCCGGCGATCCAGGGCAGTCGCGGCGCCAGTGCGTAAAGCGCCGTGCCGATCGATGGCCCCAGCGAATCCTTGAGGTCGACCGCCACCGAAGAAGCCGCCATGTAGGAGGCGCGCCGTGCGGACGGCGCCAGCGCATTGACGGCGGTCGGCACCAGCGGTCCGACCAGCATCTGCGCGATCGAGCACAGGCTGACGGCTCCGATCAGCGTCAGCATTGAAGGCGAGGCGGCCAGCAGCGCGAAGGCGAGTATAGTCGCGAGGCCGGCACCGACTGTCAGCCAGAGAGCCGACCGTGCCTCGACCAACCGGCTGACCAGCATCTGCAGGCTGACTGTCAGCGCGGCGGCGTAGGCGAACAGCGCGCCGACGCCCGATGGTGTCAGCGTCCCGGCATCGTGCGCGTAGAGCGGGATCACCGCCTCGATCCAGTTGCCGGCGACCTCGAAGAGCACGACCAGAGCAGCAGCTTCGCCAGCCGGCCGTCGCGGAACGCCGGCAGCAGCGCGGACAGGCCCTCCTCTTCATCGTCCTCACCGTCGTGGCGGTCATCACCGGTGCCGACGCCGATCGTCTCACTCAGGGCGAAGAGCATCGCGATGCCACCCAGCACAAGCGTGGTACCGCCGGCAAGAAACACGCTGCGCAGCGACACGAGCGCTAGCAAGGCGCCGCAGGCCGGTCCAAGGATCTGCCCGGCGCTTGAACTCACGCGCGCCAGGCTGAACCAGCGCGGATGCGTCGATGGCGGGGTCACGTCGGCGATCGCGGCCAGAATCGTCGGATGAAGCACCGATTCGCACATGCCGGTCAGAAGCAGCACGATTGCGGTGACGGTGACGCCATGCACGAAGAACAGGGCCAGGAAGCCGGCCCCGACGCCGAGCGACGAGGCTATCAGCACCGGTCGCCGGCCGACCCGGTCGGCGATGCCGCCGATCAGTGGTGCCGCCAGCAACTCGCCGCCGGCATAGCAGCCGAACAGCAGGCCGATCGCGCCGACGGGAATGCCCGCCTCGCTACTCGCCCAGAGCGGAAAGAAAGGCATCAGCGCGCCATCGGCGAAACCCGCACAGAAGAAGAGCAGAAGCCCCAACAGGGCCGGGCGAGGGGCAGCGCGAAAGGAGGAAAGAAGCGTGTTGATCATGGCGTCACCTGCGCATGGAGGCCCGACTGTCGTAGACGGTCTGGAAGATTGCGCGTTGGTTGACGTAAACGCCTACGGTCGCCAGCAGCGACAGGAAGGTTTGAGCCGCATGGTTGAAACCCATGCGGCGATGGAAGCGTTCAGCCGAGCCGCACGGACAGTTCGACGTCCTCGCCAAACGGCGTGGACATGCAGCCCGATGCCGGCGAGCGTACCCGCTCCAGATATTCAGGCGAGAAGTCGGCATTGTCGGCGATGACCAGCGCGCCGGGCCTGAGCCGGCTCTCGACCAGGCTAAGGATCTCCGGATAGATCGCCTTGGCGCCATCGAGCAGCAAAAGGTCGATCGTCTCAGGCAGGTCGGCGCTCAGCGTCTCAAGCGCGTCTCCCTCGCGGATCTCCACCAGGTCGATGAGGCCGCCCTCGGTCAGATTGGCCTTGGCCCGCATCACCTTGGACGGTTCGAATTCGGTGGTGATCAGGCGGCCGCCGCCATTGTCCCTGAGCGCCGCCGCAAGATAGAGCGCCGAGATGCCGAACGAGGTGCCGAACTCGATGATGACGCGCGCGCCGCTGCTGCGCGCCAGCATGTAGAGCAGCGTGCCGGTCTCCGGCGAGATCGCCAGCCAGAGGTCCTTCAGCCGTCCGTAGAAATCGACATATTCGGTCTTGCTGTTGAGCAGGCGCGCCCGCTCTTCTTGCGAGAGCGCGGCCACCGCCGGACTGGTCGTGGCATTGGCTTCCTTGAACAGGCGGGCGAGCAGGGGGCCCAGCGGGGCGTTGGTCAGCGTCGTCATGAAAACTCTCCGGTCGAAAATGACTGCGTTCTTGTGTCGGGCTGAAAATACGAATAATCCTTCAGGTTTCCAATTCGCATTGCCGAGCCGAGACATGACCGGACGCCCAAGCCATTCGATTTCCTCACGAAAACAGCCCAAACAGGCTCGCGCCGCGGACCTTGTTGAGGCGATTTTGCAGGCTGCTGCTCAGGTTTTGGCGAGCGAAGGCGCGCAGCGTTTCACCACCACGCGCGTGGCCGAAAAGGCCGGCGTCAGTGTCGGCTCGCTCTATCAGTATTTCCCCAACAAGGCCGCACTTCTGTTCAGGCTGCAGAGCGATGAATGGCGGCAGACGGGCGGCCTGCTGCGCACCATACTCGAGGATGATCGGAAACCGCCGCTCGAACGGCTGCGTGCCCTTGTCCACGCCTTCATCCGCTCCGAATGCGAAGAGGCCGAGGTGCGCGTGGCACTCAATGACGCCGCCCCTCTCTATCGCGACGCACCGGAGGCGCACGAGGCGAGAGCCTCGGGGGAACGCACCGTCCAGACCTTTCTGCGGGAGGCATTGCCCGAGGCCCCGGAGGCCGTCCGCGCCCTGGCCGGCGATCTGATCAAAACGACACTCAGCGCGGTGGGGAAGGATTTTTCGGAAAGCCCGCGAACACCGGCCGAGATCGAAACCTATGCCGATGCGATGGCCGACATGTTCTGCGCTTACCTCGAAAGTCTCGGACATCGCTGAGGCGATGATAGCTCGCTATTTGGCGGCCGCACCCAGGGGGTGATCCAGTAGCGATCCGCTACAGCCGGTGGGATAGTGATTCCACGACGATGAACCGCCCAGGCGCGGCTCGGCGTCAATCTTTCACTGGAGTGGATCGACCCGCTTCGCGTCGATAACTGAGTAGGTCGCGTCCGCTTCTTTCCCCGATCCTCGTCGCCCAATTTCTTCGATAAGAACATTTGCAAACGAAGCGCCCGCTCCTAACACGACCCAGAGCGGCACACCGATAGCTGTTCCAAGCGCGGCAATTCCGGCACTCTGGGTTCCAAAGAGGGCAATTCCTGCGGCGGCTCCTGCAACCCCTAGTCGCCCGGTACGGCTGCGATTGTCCCAGCCAACCTGTTTTGTTTTGAGAGCTATAATCTTCATCGTCGCCCAAACAACACGACTCTTCAGTGTCGCGCCAATCGCCGCCTTGGCTTTTTTCGACTTGGGGAGGTCTGACGATCGAATATCAAGAAGGTCATTGGCCCACGCCCGAAGGGCCAGAAGCTCCGAAGGCGAAGCGGTATCCGTGATTAACGTTGCAAACTGCCTGCCTGTCGGCTCATCTTCTGCCATCGCGACTTCGTTCTGTCAGGGTTTCAAATTCTCAACCTCTGTACGGTTATTCAGCGGCCGATGCCAGCGGCCTGACCCTGGCCATCATCGAGCGCAACACCGCCGGTTTCAACGGCTTGTTGATCACCGGAATATCGAGCCCGCTTGCTGCCGCCCGCACTTCGTTGGAACGGTCTGCAGTGACCAGCACGGCCGGCAGGTCGTCGCCATGGATGGCGCGCAACCTGGCAATGATGTCGAGACCGGTTTCGCCGTCGAGATGATAGTCGGCAAGCACGATGTCCGGTCGGTGTGGCTCGGCGTTCTCCAGATCGCGTGAGCCGGACACCGTGTCGACCTTGCATCCCCAGCCTTCGAGCAGCGACCTCATCCCGTCGAGGATGCGGGCGTCGTTGTCGATGCAGAGCACATGCAGTCCGGCAAGCGAAGCCGCGGCCCGGGCGGGAGCCTTGCTTTCGACCTCGCGTCGCGGCTCCTGCACCGCCGCGACGGGCAGGATGACGGAAAAGCGCGTACCTCTGCCCGGATTGGAGAAGATGCGGATTTCGAGCCTGAGCACCCGGGCAATGCGGTCGACGATGGAGAGGCCGAGACCAAGACCCTCGGCCTCGCGCGCGCCTTCATCCAACCGGGTGAACTCATGGAAGACGGTGTTCAGCTTGTCGCCGGCAATGCCGATGCCGGTGTCGATCACCTGGATTTCCGCCAGTTCGCCGCGCCGCCTGACGCCGACCAGGATGCGGCCGTGCCGTGTGTATTTGATGGCGTTGGAAACGAGATTCTGGATCAGGCGGCGCAGCAGATTGCGGTCGGTCACCACCGTCAGAGACGACGGCATGATCGTCAGGCTTAGCTTTTTCTCCGCCGCCATTGGGCGAAAATCATTGCCGATCTGGCGCAGCAATCCGTCGAGGTTGAAGGCGGTATCGTCCGGCTTCATCGCGCCGGCATCGAGGCGCGAAATGTCGAGCACGGCGCCCAAAATGGTCTCGACCGATTCCAGGGAGGACTCGATGTTGACCGCCGCCTTGCCGGCCGGGCCCTTGCCGGCCTTCTCGATCAGCGACGAGCAATAGAGCCGGGCGGCGTTCAGCGGCTGCAGGATGTCGTGGCCGGCAGCGGCGAGGAAGCGCGTCTTGCCGAGATTGGCCTCCTCGGCCAGCATCTGCGCCTGCGCCAGTTCCTCGTTGACCCGGGTCAACTCCTCATTGACCCTAGTCAGTTCGATAGTGCGGGTCTTGACCCGCTGTTCCAGCGATTCATTGGCGCGCTTCAGCGCCAGATCCTGCTCGACACGCCCCGAAATGTCGGCATAGGTGGCGACGATGCCGCCATCCGGCATCTCGTTGGAGCGCAGCTCCAGGATGCGGCCGCTGGTCTTCAGCTCCATCTGCCAGGGGCTGACAAAGCTGGTCAGCCGGTTGAGCATCGTCACGCGCTGGTCGGTGGGGATGTCGCCGCGCTCGGCGAGATGGCGCAGGATCTGGTCGAGCGAGACGCCGACCTGGCCCATCTCGTCGGGCAGGTCGAACAGCGTCCGGTATTGGCGGTTCCAGCAGATCAGGCGGAAGTCGCGATCGAAGACGGTGATGCCTTGCTCCATCTGGTCGAGCGCGATCTGCAGCAGGTCGCGATTGTGCTGCAGCGCCTCGGTGGCGTCGTCGAGCAGGCGGAAGGCGTCCCGGGATTCGCGGTCATGGCGCCGAAACAGCAGCGACAGGATCAGCCGCGCCGAGGAGGAGCCGACGGCACTGGCCAGAAGCTGCTCGGAGAAGCGAATGACGTCCATGCTCGCCTGCTCCTTGCCGAGCAGCGTGGTGCCGTTGGTCTTCTCGAACGACTGGAACGAGCGCTCGGTGCGCTCGACGCCGAGGTAGCGACCGATCGTGTCCTTGAGGTCGTTGACGGTGATGGCGGTGCGGAAGCGGCGCAGGCTCGGCATCGGGCCGGCATCCCTTGGCACGAAGATCGACGCCTGGATGCGTTCCAGCGGCACCGACGCGCGCGACAGCGAGCCAAGGACGAAAAACAGCGTGTTGATCGACAGGCTCCACAACACGCCATGGTTCAGCGGTTCGGCCACGGTGCCGAACAGCGCCTGCGGCCGCAGCGCCTCGAAACCGAACAGCCCGTGCACGAGGATGTCGGCATCGGGCGCGACAAACGACGGCAGGAGCAACGTGTAGCCCCAGACGAGGATGCCGGCGACCATGCCGAGTGCGGCACCCCTGCCGTTGGCGCCGCGCCAGATCAGCCCGCCGATCAGCGCCGGCGCGAACTGCGCGATGGCCGCGAAGGACATCAGCCCGATCGACGACAGCCGCGCTGAGTTGGTGCTCTCGCGATAGTAGAGGAAGGCGATGAACAACAGGATGAAGATCGCCCCGCGCCGCACATTGAGGATCAGCGTCGACCAGTCTTCATTCTCGGAAGTCGAGGTCTTGAGCAGGCGGCGCACGAACAGCGGAATGACGAGGTCGTTGGAGATCATGATCGACAGCGCCACGCTTTCGACGATCACCATCGCTGTTGCCGCCGACAGCCCGCCGATGAAGGCCGCCATGGCGAGCACGTCGTGGCCGCTGAACAGCGGCAGCGACAGCACGTAGAGATCGCTGCTGGTCCCGGTGCCGACCAGCGACAGGCCGGCAAAGGCGATCGGCAGCACGAACAGGTTGATCGCCACGAGGTAGAGCGGAAACACCCAGGTCGCGGTGCGCAATTCGGCCTCGCCGCGGTTTTCGACGATGGTGACGTAGAACTGCCGCGGCAGCATGATGATGGCAAAGCCGCTCAACCCCGTCAGCACCAGCCAGGTGGCGAGCGAGGTGTTGTAGCCCATCGCCTGGCGCACCTGCGCATTCTCAGCCAGCTTTGCGAACATGTCGCCCGGGCCGCCGAAGATCAGGAAGGTGACCATCAGGCCGATCGCCAGGAAGGCGGCGAGCTTGACCAAGGTTTCGACCGCCACCGCCAGCACCAGCCCGTCCTGGTGCTCGGTGGCGTCGGCATGACGGGTGCCGAACAGCACGGCAAACAGCGCCAGCAGCATGGCGACGACCAGCGAGATGTCGCTGACGAACGGGTCGAAGGAAGGCGGCGACCCCGTATAGTGCTCGACCATCAGGCTGACCGAACCGGAGATCGCCTTCAGCTGCAGCGCGATATAGGGCACCGCGCCGATGGTGGCGATCAGCGTGGCGATCGCCGCGACCGTGAAACTTTTGCCGTAGCGCGCGCCGAGGAAGTCGGCGATCGAGGTGATCTTCTCGTTCTTGGCCAGCCGCACGATGCGGTTGAGCAGCGGAAAACCGAATACGAACACCAGCACCGGGCCGGTATAAATGCCGAGGAATTCGAGACCGCGTTCGGAGGAGAGACCGACCGAGCCGAAGAAGGTCCAGGACGTGCAATAGATGGCCAGGCTGAGCGCATAGATGAAAGGCCGCGCTCGGCTCGACCCGGATGTCGCCGAGCGGCGGTCGCCCAGGCTGGCGATTGCGAACAGCAGCGTCACATAGGCGATCGCGATGATGACGATGAACAAGCCCTGCACGCCTGGATTTTCCTCCTTTGCCGTCTTTCTATCCGGCTTGTCCGAACGCAATCACAGCTTGGCGCTGGAGTCCATTGCGGCTTTGGCAGCATGGTTGTGGTGCAAGATTCAGGAGGGAGGCCGAGGTGCCGTGACGGAAGGACAAAGCGGTTGCTTTCTCCTTTTTGCCCATGTTGCAACCGCAGGTTTTTGTTATGTTGCCGCCGGGTCGATGCCGCAAGGACGGAACGGCAGCGCGACCGGTCATGACAAGGAGGGTCGAATGCTGAAAGAATTTCAGGAATTCATTTCCAAGGGCAACGTGATGGACTTGGCTGTCGGCGTCATCATCGGCGCTGCGTTCGGCAAGATCGTCACTTCGCTGGTCGACGATGTCATCATGCCTTTCATTGGCGCGCTCGGAGGGGTCGATTTCAACAACTACTTCATTGGCCTGTCGCACAATGTCACGGCCACCAACCTGGAAGATGCGCGCAAGCAAGGTGCGGTCTTTGCTTACGGCAGCTTCATCACCGTGGCGCTGAACTTCCTGATCATAGCCTTTGTCATTTTCCTGATGGTCAAGGGGGTGAACAACCTGCGCCGGCGGCTCGAGCGCGAGAAGCCTGCTGCCCCAGCCGCACCGCCGCCCGCCGATGTCGCGCTGCTCACCGAAATCCGCGATCTGCTTGCGAAGCGATAATTCAGCCAGCCATTGCTGGACCAAAACCCCGGTCGTTCGCGGCTGGGGTTTTCTGTTTTCGCATCTGGTAAAGAGCGGCAACCCAAGGGAAAACGGATTTGTCCATGAGCCTGATCGACAGCTTTCGCGCCGAAGCCCGCGCCGCGCCGGAAAGCGGCATTGTCGCCGTCGTCAACTACGGCCGCCTGCGCGAGGGTCTGATCCCGCTCTGGGCCGGTGAGGGCGACCTGCCGACGCCCGCCTTCATCACCGATGCCGCGTCGAAGGCGCTGGCCGGCGGCGAGACGTTCTACACCTGGCAGCGGGGCATCCCTGACCTCAGGCAGGCGCTTGCCCGCTATTACGCCAGGCATTTCGGCAAGACCTTTCCGGAGGAGCAATTCATCGTCACCGGATCCGGCATGCATGCCATCCAGCTGGCGCTGACCGCTCTCGCTGGTGCCGGCGACGAGGCGATCTATCTGTCGCCGGCCTGGCCGAATTTCGACGCTGCCGCCGCCCTGTCAGGGGCCGTTCCGGTCGCGGTCACGCTCGATCATTCCGGCAATGGCTGGTCCTGCGACGTCGAGAAGATTGCCGCGGCGATCACCCCGCGCACCAGGGCGCTGTTCATCAACACGCCGTCGAACCCGACCGGCTGGACCGCCGATCACGAGACCTTGCAGGCGATCCTCGACCTTGCTCGCGCCAAAAGCCTCTGGATCATCGCCGACGAGATCTATTCGCTGTTCCACTACGGCCATGGCCGCGCGCCGTCCTTCCTCGACATTGCGACGGCGGAAGACCGCATCCTGTTCGTCAACTCCTTTTCCAAGAACTGGGCGATGACCGGCTGGCGCGTCGGCTGGATCAAGACGCATCCGAGCCTGCAGCAGGTGTTCGAGAACCTGATCCAGTATTCGAACTCGGGCGTTGCCCAGTTCATGCAGCGTGGCGCGATCGCCGCGCTCGACGAGGGCGATGGTTTCGTCGTCGAACAGGTGGAGCGAGCAAGGAAGGCGCGCGACCTGGTCTGCGGCATTCTCGGCGCCACCGGTCGCGCTGGGTTCACCGTGCCGCAGGGCGCCTTCTATCTGTTCTTCACCGTCGACGGCATTACCGATTCCCGTGCCGCCGCCTTTGACATCGTCGACAAGGCCAATGTCGGCCTGGCGCCCGGCACCGCCTTCGGTCCCGGCGGCGAAGCCTTCCTACGACTGTGCTTCCATCGTCGCCTCGACCAGGTCGAGGAAGCGGCGCACCGGCTGGCGAAATGGATGAAGACGATTTGAGCCGCTGAAGTCCGAATTGAAACCGCGCCGGCGAGCCAGAAGCCGCCGAAGTAGAGTTTCAAAATGGCTTCAGCCGCCCGACTTGGGCACCAGCAGCGGAACGATCCGATCGCTCTTGGCCACGGCGGGGCGTCCTGCCGAGCCGTAGGGAATGCCGAGCGCATCCCAGGTCTCGACCAGCGCGTCCTGCAGTCCCGCGATCAGTTGATCCGAATGGAACGGCGTCGGCGTGATGCGCAGCCGCTCGGTGCCGCGCGGCACGGTCGGGTAGTTGATCGGCTGGATGTAGATGCCATGTACGCCGAGCAGGCGGTCGCTGGCCATCTTGCAGAGTTCCGGATCGCCAACCAGCACCGGCACGATGTGGGTCGGAGAGTCCATCACCGGCAGGCCGGCCGCCGACAGGATCTGCTTGGTCCGCGCTGCCTGCTGCTGCTGGGCGTCACGCTCGGCCTGCGAGCGCTTGAGATGGCGGATCGAGGTGGTGGCCGCGGCGGCGATCGCCGGCGGCAGCGCCGTGGTGAAGATGAAGCCCGGCGCATAGGAGCGCACCGCGTCGATCACGGCACTGGTGCCGGTGATGTAGCCGCCCAGCGTGCCGAACGCCTTGGCGAGCGTGCCTTCGATGATGTCGATGCGGTCGGCCAGGCCCTCGCGCTCGGTGATGCCGCCGCCGCGCGGTCCGTACATGCCCACCGCATGGACCTCGTCGATATAGGTCATGGCATTGTAGCGCTCGGCGAGCTCGACGATCTCCCTGATCGGCGCGATGTCGCCATCCATCGAATAGACGCTTTCGAAGACGATCAGCTTGGCGCGCTCGCGTCCCGCCGCCTGCAGCAGGCTTTCCAGATGCGCGACGTCATTGTGCCGGAAGATCTTCTTCTCGGCACCTGAGCGCCGCACGCCTTCGATCATCGAGGCGTGGTTCAGCTCGTCCGAGATGATCAGGCAATTGGGCAGAAGCCGAGCAATGGTCGAGATCGAGGCTTCGTTGGAGACGAAGCCGGAGGTGAAGACCAGGGCGGCGTCCTTGCCGTGCAGGTCGGCAAGCTCATGCTCGAGCTCGACCAGCGGGTTGGAGGTGCCGGAAATGTTGCGGGTGCCGCCGGCGCCCGAACCCATCCGGCCTGCCGCTTCCTGGAACGCGGCGATGACATCGGGGTGCTGGCCCATGCCGAGATAATCGTTGGAGCACCAGACGGTGATTTCCTCGGCGCGGCCGTTGGAGCGCCATATGGCGCGCGGAAACTTGCCCGCGATACGCTCGAGGTCGGCGAAGACACGATAGCGCCGCTCCGCATGGAGCTGGTCGATCGCTTCCTCGAAGAACCGCTGGTAGTTCATGTCGGCTTCCCAATTTTGCGCGGGATCATAATCATTGGCCTATTGGTCGTCCACCGGGCCGTTTTGGTCAAAATGCCACGCCCCGCACCTGTTCCTAACGCTGGCCGATCGTGGCCTATTCCCATTCCACGACACGCTCTGTGGATCACTTTTGTTTCAGCATGATGCCACATTTGGTGAACGCCGGTTACCGAGGGTTCTAATGGCCATGCGGCGGGCTTTCCAGTAGAGCGGGGTTTGAGACAGTTTCCGATAAATCTTGAGATGCGAGGACGCTGATGACGGTTTTGGTGACAGGCGGTGCCGGCTATATCGGCAGCCACATGGTCTGGGAATTGCTGGATGCCGGCGAAAGCGTGGTCGTGCTCGACCGGCTTTCCACCGGCTTCGAATGGGCGGTGGCGCCGGAGGCAAAGCTGGTGGTCGGCGATGTCGCCGACAAGGAATTGGTCGGTTCGATCATCAGGGACAACCATGTCGATGCGATCATCCATTTCGCCGGTTCGATCGTGGTGCCGGAATCGGTCGCCGACCCGCTCGCCTATTACGAAAACAACACCTCGAAGACGCGCACGCTGATCGAAACCGCGGTGCGCGAGGGCGTGCCGCATTTCATCTTTTCCTCGACCGCCGCCGTCTATGGCGGCGCCGGGCTGGAGCCGGTGCGCGAGGATGCCCGCCTGGCACCGGAATCGCCCTATGGCCTGTCCAAGCTGATGAGCGAGTGGATGTTGCGCGATGCCGGCCTCGCGCACGATATCCGCTACACTGCGTTGCGCTATTTCAACGTCGCCGGCGCCGACCCCAAGGGCCGCACCGGCCAGTCGACCCCGGGCGCCACCCATCTGATCAAGGTCGCCTGCGAGACCGCGCTCGGCAAGCGCCCGTTCATGCAGGTGTTCGGCACCGACTACCCGACGCCGGACGGCACCTGCATGCGCGACTACATCCATGTCAGCGATCTGGCGGCGGCGCATCGCCTGGCCCTGCAGCGGCTGCGCGCCGGGGGACAAAGCCTCGTCGCCAATTGCGGCTACAGCCATGGCTATTCGGTGCTCGAGGTGATCGACAGCGTTCGGCGCGCCTTCGGCCGCGATTTCGAGGTCAAGATGGGCGACCGGCGCCCCGGCGACGCCGCTGCCGTGGTCGCCAATTCGGACCTTGCCCGGGCGGAACTTGGCTGGACGCCGCAACGCGACGACCTCGACCAGATCGTTGCTGATGCGCTTGCCTGGGAACGCATCCTGACCAGCAAGAACTCCGCGCGCGGCTGAGCCAAGACCCCAAGGGCTCGTAAGCCGCGCGGTGACGCGCTATGGAAGGCATTCGCGGCGAAGCGTGGAGGCGCTGGCCGCAGAGAGCTTTTTTGGGGGATGGCATGAAGATAGTGGTGCTCGGGGCCGGCGTTGTCGGTACGGCGGCCGCCTATTACCTGGCGGCCGACGGTCACGAGGTCACCGTGATCGAGCGGCATCCTGCGCCGGCGCGCGGCACCAGCCAGTCCAATGCAGGCCTGGTTTCTCCGGGCGATGCCACCGCCTGGGCCTCTCCAGCGGCGCTGAAGACGTTCCTGCGCGCGCTCTGGAACCATGATCTCGGCATCAAGGTGCGGCTGCGCTTCGATCCCTATTTCCTCGCCTGGAGCCTGCGTTTCCTGCGCCAGTGCACGGTGGCCCGGCTGCGCACCAACAGTGAGGTCAAATTGCGCCTGGCGCTCTATTCGCGCGAGTGCATCAACGCCATCTCCGCCGACACTGGCATCCACTATGACGAGCGCAAGAAAGGCATTCTCTATTTCTTCCGCTCGCAGCACAGCCTCGACACCGGCACCGACAATTACCGCTATCTGGCCGAGCATGGCCTGCCGATCGAGATTGTTGGCCGCGACCGGCTGGTCGAGCTGGAACCAGGCCTTGCCGGGGTTAAGGAGAAGATCGCCGGCGGCGTCTATTCGCCGATCGACCAGACCGGCGATTCCAGAATGTTCGTCGACAATCTCGCCGCCTATATCAGCGAAAAGCTTGGCGTCAAATTCCTGTTCGACACCACGGTCGAGGGCCTCGATATCGACGGCGACCGCGTGCGTGCGGTGATGACCTCGGCTGGTCCGATTGCAGGCGACGCCGTGGTCATTTCGATGGGGCCGGAAAGCGGCCTGCTTGGCCGCCGTTACGGCATCGACCTGCCGGTCTATCCGGTGAAGGGCTATACCGCGACGATTCCGCTGGAAGACGAGAGCAAGGGGCCAACCATGGGCGGCGCCGACGAGGACCAGTTGATGGCCTATTCCAGGCTGGGTAACCGATTGCGGCTGGCGTCGACCGCCGAATTCACCGGCTTCGACCGAACCCACAAGCCCAGCGACTTCGCCACCATGTTCAGGACCGCCAAGGATCTGTTCCCCGGCGCCTTCGACGAGAAGAAAGCTGTACTGTGGGCAGGCCTACGGCCAATGATGCCGAACTCGGTGCCGGTCATCGGCCAGGCGCGCTACAAAAACCTTTATCTCGACACCGGCCACGGCCATGTCGGCTGGACCATGGCCTGCGGCTCGGGGAAATTTCTGGCCGACCTCGTTGCCGGCCGCAAGCCCGAGATCGACCCGCAGGGATTGGTCTACAGGGGATAAAGATGTCGGGACCGCAAGTCGCCATCGACCTTGGCCGCATCGAGCGTAACGCCCGCACCATCGTCGGCCGCTGCGCCCTGTCTGGCATCAAGGTGTTCGGCGTCACCAAGGGTGTGTGCGGCATGCCGCAAGTGGCGCGCGCCATGCTGCGCGGCGGCGTTGTTGGCATTGCCGAATCGCGGTTCGAAAACATCCGCCGGCTGCGCGACAGCGGCATCAATGCGCCGATCATGCTGCTGCGCAGCCCGCCCATGGCACGCATCGAGGAGGTGGTGCGCACCGTCGACATTAGCCTGCAATCGGAACTCGCCACCATCCGCGAGATCTCGCGCATCGCCGAGCGCATGGGCCGCGTGCACGACATCATGCTGATGATCGATCTCGGCGATCTCCGCGAAGGCATCTGGCCGAGCGACCTGATCCCCACTGTCGAGCGGATCCTTGAGTTCAAGGGCGTGCGCATCGCCGGCATCGGCACCAATCTCGGCTGCTTCGGCGCCATCATGCCGACGCCGGAGAATCTCGGCCAGCTCGTCGCCCATGCCTACAAGACCGAGCGCCTGTCCGGCAAAAGCCTCGACTGGATTTCCGGCGGCGCCTCGTCATCGCTCACGCTGCTGCTCGAAGGCAAGCTCCCGGCCGGCATCAACAATCTCAGGGTCGGCGAGGCGATCCTGCAAGGCGGCGTCGAGACCTTCCGCGATGTGCCATGGCCGGAACTTGAGCCGGATGCCTGCCGCCTGACCAGCGACATCATCGAGGTCAAGCTCAAGCCGTCGCGGCCGATCGGCGAGTCCGGCTACGATGCTTTCGGCAACCAGCCGGTCTTCCCCGACGAGGGCGACAGGCTGCGCGCCATCGCCAATATCGGCCGCGAGGACGTGCTGGTCGAAGGGCTGACGCCGATCGCCAAGGGGATTCGCGTGCTCGGCGCCTCCAGCGACCATCTGCTGCTCGACGTGCAGGACGCCGAACCGCGGCCCACTGTCGGCGACCGCGTCGCCTTCCGCATGAGCTATGGTGCCATGCTGCTGGCGATGACGTCGGAGTATGTCGAGAAGGCGCCGATGCATGACGTCGCCGACTTTTCAGGCCGCAAGATGGTGTCGATCTCGGCCGAACAGGAGGCCGGCGGCATCCTCGCCCGCGAGGGAACCGGCGCGCGGCTGGAAGCGATGAATTTCGACGTCGTGGAACTCGCCGATGTCGAGCGGCCGCCCTCCGGCTTGATCCGGCTGAGTGCTGGCGCTGATCGCCGCATCGCCCACAAGGCGCTGGCGGCGACGGCGCGCGCGACGCATTCCTTCGGCCTGATCTGGATCGATTCCATCGCCGCTCTGATGCCCGAGGACGAAGAGGGCATTGATCTGCCGGAGGCCTCGGTGCTGGCGCGCGCGCTCGGCCTTGACCACAAGGCCGGCTCGCTGCAGCCGCAGCTGTCGCCCGAAAATGTCGTCATCGTCGGCCTGCGCCATGCCGATCCGGCCGAAGCGCGGGTGTTGAAGGATTCGCGCGTTTCGGCCTTCACCATGACCGATATCGACGCCATGGGCATGCGCGACCTGATGCATGAGGCGATCCGCATAGCCACATCGGGCACGCAAGGTTTTCATGTCAGCTATTCGCCGACGGCCACCGAATTCGCCGGCTGGGCGGCCGGCTCCGGCGGGCTGACGGTGCGCGAGACGCATCAGGCGATGGAGGCGATCGCGCTCTCCGGTGGCTTGCTGTCCATGGATGTTTCTGGCCTGGTCGCGGATCTGGAGCCTCGGATCGGCACCGACACGGTCAACTTTGTCATGTCTGCCTTCGGCAAGCGGATCCTGTGATCAGCCCCGTGCTTCGACCGCCGTGCGCCAGGCGCTGACATAGTCCGCCCAGGCCGGGTCGGTTGGCGGCTCTGTTCTTTCGCCCTTGCCGTGCGTCGTTACCTGATCCGATGCCAGCAATGCCGCGCCAATGCTGGTGCCGGTGGCGGCCTCCGATGCGATGACGCTGCGTGCGGTTGCTGCTGCCAGCATGCCGACGAACAGCCGGTTGCGGGCGAACGGTCCTTCGACGGTGGTTGGGCCGTCGGCGCCGATCAGCTCGAGGCAGGTCGCCGTCATCAGCGCCAGATAGAAGGAGATGGCGGCGAAGCGCTGGCCGTTGCTGATGCCATCGGCATTGAGCCATGTTGCGGTCTGGTGTGGGAACGGCCCTGACCCTTGCTGGGTCGAAGGCAGCAGCAACGTCTTTCGCCCCCGCACGGCACCGATATCGTCTTCGGTCCAGTTCTCCGGCTGCCCTTCCGTCAGCAGCGAAAACTCTCGGCCACCCATGAAACGGGCCGAGGGGACGGGGTCGCCCAGCGCATTGACATTGACCAGCGTATCGCGCGCCGGATCGAGGTCGACCATCTTGCCGCCCACGGCCATCGACACCACCCAGGTCCCGGTCGAAACGATCGAGAAGGGCGGTGTGTCGGAGAGAAGATGCGGCAGCAGCGAGGCGTTGGAATCGTGCAGGCCGCAGAGGACGGGCGTTTGCGGATCAAGCCCCGTCCGCCTGGCGATCTCCGGCAAGATCGGCCCGAGACAGTCATTCGCCGGCCGCATCGGCACCATCAGCCGGTCCCATCCCATTGCGTCCACCAGTGACGAATAGTCGTACCACCAAGGGTTCCACAGGTCAGTGTGGCAGCCGAGCGATGTTATCTCGTTGGCTGCGACGCCGGTCAGGCGCAGCGCCCAATATTGCGGATACATCAGCATCGCCGTGGCCCTGGCGAACTCCGCCGGAAAGCACTTCTGTTGCCAGAAGACCTGCGCGCCGAGATTGAGGCCGAGCGGCAGACGCGGCGTGCCGGTTTCAGTGAAGGGCGGACGGATCGCGTCATACTCCGCAGTCAACCTGTCGGGGCCGTCGAACTCATAGTCGAGGACAGGCAAAACGAGTTCACCCGAAGCGTCGACCAGCGCGCCCGTCGCGCCGTGGGTGGTGATCGAAATGGCGTCGATGCGCTGTTCGCCGTTGAGGCTGGCCAGGCTGTCTAGGATGAACGTCCACAGCGCCTCGACATCGTGATGCGGGTAGGGCGCCCGGCGCAGCGGCGCATTGGCCATGCGGCGCAGCGCCACCTCGCTCAGCGTAACGAGATCGACCAGCGCCACCTTGGCGTTGGTCTTGCCGATGTCGATGACGGCGATGTGGCGCAGAGCACTCATGCCATATGGAACATTGTTTCCAGGGGCACTGCCACCGGCTCGTTGTCCGGCTTCGTCTCCATGAGGTCGGCCATATGGGCCCACCAGCGCTGCATCACCGGATGCCTGGGCAGGTCGGCCATGCCATGGTCGTCGCGCCGCCACAGCACGCCGAACAGGATGTTGGTTTCCTCATCGAGATGGATGGAATAATCCGAAACGCCGGCCTGCTTGAGCAGCGCGACCAGCGCCGGCCAGATCTCGTCGTGGCGCTTCTTGTACTCGGCCCTCATGCCGGGCTTGAGCTTCATCTTGAACGCGTATTTCTCCGGCATCACCTGTTACCACGCAGCCGCCGCCAGACGATCGGCAGGGCGATGACGATGATCAGCAGCAGGCCAATGAAGATCGACATGACGATGCCGGGCACGTTGAGCAGGCCGAGCCCGAAGGTCACCAGCCCCATGATGAAGGCGGCGAGCACGACGCCGACAATGCTGCCGGCGCCGCCCAGAATGCTGACGCCGCCGAGCACCACCATGGTGATGACTTCGAGCTCATAACCCTGCGCGATCGACGGCCTTGTCGAACCGAGCCGCGACGTGATCAGCACCGAGGCGATGCCCGACATCAGCCCGGTCAGGCAGAACAGGATGAATTTGATGCGGCCGACGCGCACGCCGGAAAACTGCGCCGCGACCGGATTGTTGCCGATGGCAAAGACGCGGCGGCCGAAACTCGTCCGGTGCAGCAGGAACCAGTAGACGATTGCTGCGATGAGGAAGAGCACCAGTTCGAACGACACCACCCACCAGACATAACCCTGGCCGAAGAAGGCAAAGCTTTCCGGATAGCCCTTGTAGGCCTGGTCGCCGAGGATGATGAAGGCGATACCGCGAAACAGGCTCATCGTGCCGATGGTGACGACGATCGACGGCAGCCCAAGCCTTGTCACCAAGAGCCCGTTGAAGGCGCCGCAGCCGAGCCCGACGACGATGCCGATCGCCACCAGCACCGGCGTGCCGGCGCCGGCCTGCACCGCCATGCCCATCATCGTCGAGGTGAGTGCGATGATGGCGGCGACCGAGAGGTCGATCTCGCCCGAAATGATCAGCAGCGCCATGGCAAAGGCGATCAGGCCCTTCTCGGTGAAATTGTAGGTCAGGTCCGACAGCGAATAGGGGTCGAGGAAATAGGGCGAGGCAAAGCTGTTGATGGCGAAGATGGCGACGGCCACCACGACCAGCAGCGCTTCCCAGGAAAAGATCGCTGAAGAGAGCGGCTTGTCGAGCCGGTCGGGAATATGGCGCGGGGCAGGGATGTCGGTCATGCCGCCTCCATTTTTCTCAGGATGATGCGGCCCTGCTGGCGTTCGCCGCGTGCGTTGAGCACGACGGCCAGGATGATGGCGCTGCCCGAAATCGCCATCTGCCAGAACGGCGAGATGTTGATGACCGGCAGCGCATTGGAGATGATGCCGAGGAACAGCGCGCCGAGCACCGCGCCACCGACCGAGCCGATGCCGCCGGCGATCGAGATGCCGCCGATGACGCAAGCGGCGATGATGTTGAGTTCATAGCCGTTGGCGACCTCGACCGAGGCGATCACATAGCGCGAGATCCAGAGATAGCCGGCCAGCCCACCGATCATGCCGGAGATGCAGAAGACGATGAATTTCGTCCGGCCGACATCGATGCCGGTATAGACCGATGCCGTCGGATTGACGCCGATCGCATAGATCGAGCGGCCAAGCGCCGTGCGCGTCATGAGGATGAAGAACAGCCCGATGACCAGGATGGCGATCCACGACAGCACCGGAATGCCAAGGAAGGCGGCGCGCTGGAAGCCGATGAAATCCGGGCTCATCTTGTCGGCATTGACCCAGGCGCCGCCGGACAGCACGAAGGTGGCGCCGCGATAGATGGTGAGTGTGCCCAGCGTCACCACGATCGAAGGGATGTTCAGCCGCCACACCAGCAGGCCGTTGATGGCCCCAAGCACCAGCCCGACGATGAGCGCGATGACGATCAGCAGCGGGATCGGGATCGCCGGATGCGCGGCATTCAGCATCGCCACCACCATGCCGGTGAAGCACAGGTTCGAGGCCATCGACAGGTCGATCGAGCGGGTCAGGATGACGACCATCTGTCCCAGCGCCAGGATCATCAGGATCGAGGTGTCGTTGAACACCTGGCGCAGATTGCCGGGGTCGGCAAAGGCTGGGAAACGTGTCGAGATCAGGCCGATCAGCACAATGATGGCCGCGGCCAGCCAGATCTCCCGGTATTTCAGAAAAGCCTTCATGCCGCGATCCCCGCTGCCGTCCGGACCAGCGTCTCGGCGTCCAGCCCCTTATTGTCATAGACCGCCGCGACAAGGCCTTCGCGCATGACGACGACGCGGTCGGACATGCCGAGAATCTCGGGTAGTTCCGACGACACCATGATCACAGACAGGCCCTGCGCGACGAGCTCGGCCATGAAGCCGTGCACGGCGGCCTTGGAACCAATGTCGATGCCCTTGGTCGGCTCGTCGAGGATGATCACCTTGGGCGCGGTCGCCAGCCATTTGGCGATGACGATTTTCTGCTGGTTACCGCCCGACAGCGTGCCGACATCCTGGCTGAGCGAGGAGGCGCGCAGATCCAGCCGCTCGGTGTAGGAGCGGGCAAGCGCGAACTCTTCCGACAGTCGCAGCAGGCCTGACTTGGAGGTGCGCTTGAGCGACGGCAGCGAGACGTTCTGGAAGATCGGCAGGCCGATCACCACGCCTTGCTTGCCGCGTTCCTCGGGCACGTAGACGATGCCGGCCTCGATCGAATCCGCCGCCGATTTCGGCGCGATCGCCTTGCCGTCCAGCGTGATCGTGCCGCCTGACGTGCGGGTGATGCCTGAAATCGCTTGCATAACCTCGCTGCGCCCGGCGCCGACCAGACCGTAGAAGCCGAGGATCTCGCCCTTGTGCAACTCGAAGCCGATGTCGTTGAACTCGGTCGGGTGCGACAGGCCGGCGACGGAGAGCACCGGCGCGCCGATCTCGGCCTTGCGCTGCGGAAAGATATGATCGACGGAGCGGCCGACCATCATGCGCACGATCTGGCTCTGGCTGGCGTCCTTGATCAGGCCTTCGCCAACCATCTCGCCATCGCGGAACACCGTGTAGCGGTCGGCGATCCGATAGATCTCGTCGAACTTGTGGCTGATGAACAGGATCGCCTTGCCCTCGCTCTTGAGGAATTCGATCAGCAGGAAGAGCTCCTCGATCTCCTTCATCGATAGGGCGGCGGTCGGCTCGTCCATGATGACGATCTGGGCGTCGATCGACATGGCGCGGGCAACGGCGACCAGATGCTTGTTGGCGATGCCGAGGTCCTTCAACCGCGCATCGGCGTCGATGTGGCCGGCATGCATAGTGTCGAGCACTTCGCGCGCATTTTTGCGCATGGTGCGCCAGTCGATGGTGCCGAAACGCGATCGCGGCGCATGGCCGAGAAAGATGTTTTCGGCGACGCTCAGATCGTCGAACAGCACGGTTTCCTGATGGATGGCGGTGACGCCATGGCCGAAGGCGGCATGCGCGCTGGGCAGAGTGACGGCCTGGCCGTCAATGCCGATCGTGCCGGCGTCTGGTTGGTAGATGCCGGTCATGATCTTGACCAGCGTCGACTTGCCGGCGCCGTTCTCGCCGATCAGTGCCGTCACCTGGCCGGGATAGAGCGACAGGCTGACATTGTGCAGCGCGCGCACGCCGGGAAAGCTTTTTGAGATGCCGGACAGCGTCAGGCGTGGCGTGGAGGCCAAAGGCCCTTCCTTCACCGTGCCGTTGTGGGCTGTCGTGTCCATGGTCGTATCAAGCCCTGAAAGAAAGGTCCGTTTAAAGGCGCGGCGGGACGTGAGCCCCGCCGCGACAGCTTGAGAGGGTCCGAGATCAATAGATCTTGGAGAACTTCTCGATGTTGGTCTTGTCGAACTGGAAGGGCGGAGCCATCGCAGCCGAGTTCGAGTCGTCGAGCGTGACCTTGCCGACACGGCCGATCGACAGCGTGGCGCCTGGCTTGGCCTCTTCCTTCTTCACCGCCAGATCATGGGCGAGGTAGACGGCCGAGTAGCCGAGGTCGATCGGGTTCCAAAGAGCCACGGCCTGTGAAGCGCCGTTGTCGATGAACTTCTTGAACTCGGACGGTAGCGCGAGACCGGTGACATTGACCTTGCCGATCAGCTTCTCGTCGGTGACGACCTGGGCGGCGGCAACGACGCCGACGGTGGTCGGCGCGATGATCGCCTTGAGGTTCGGATAGGACTTCAGCAGGCCCTTGGCTTCGTCGGTGCTCTTGGCCGAGTCGTCATCGCCATAGACGGTGGCGACGAGCTTGATCTTGGGGAACTTCTCCGGCAGGATTTTCTTGGCCGCGTCGATCCAGGCATTCTGGTTGGTCGCGGTCGAGGAGGCCGACAGGATGGCGACGTCGCCGCCTTCCGGCAGATAGTCGGCGGCAAGCTTGATGATGGTCTCGCCGATCAGGCCGGTGTCGGACGGGTTGAGGTGAAGCTGGCGGCCTTCCTTGGCGACGCCCGAATCCCAGGAGATGACGGTGATGCCGCGCTCCATGGCCTTCTTCAGCACCGGCACCAGCGCGTCGGCGTCATTGGCCGAAATGGCGATGGCGTTGACCTTCTGCGCGATCAGCGAGTTGACCACTTCGATCTGCGCTTCGGCGGTCGCCTTGGTCGGGCCGGTGTAGATGATGTCGACATCGCCGAGTTCCTTGGCCGCCTCTTCGGCGCCCTTGTTGGCGGCATCGAAGAAGCCGTTGCCGAGCGACTTCACCACCAGTGCGATCTTGACGTTTTCGGCATAGGCTGCGTTCACGAACATGGCGGCGGAAAACGCCGCTGTAACCATCAATTTCTTCAGAAAGCTCATCGAATATCCTCCCTTGAGCGTTGCATTCCATCGTCGCTGCGGGCGTGAGGGTGTCTCAGGCCTGCAGTGAAGATTCTTCCTTTGCCGACTTGCGGGCGACGATCAGCGTCACGCCTGCGGTCTCCAACATCTTGGCTTCACGATCGTCGATACCGTCATCGGTGATGACGGTGGCGATGCGCGACAGTCCGCACAGGATCAGGCTGGAGCGCTTGCGGAATTTCGAGGAGTCGACCAGCACCACCAGCTCGTCGGCCTGGTCGATCAGTTTCTGCTCCGCCTGGATCAGCAGCGGGTCGCCTTCCATCAGGCCGAGCGGCCCCAGCCCTTGCGCGCCCATGAACATGCGGCGCGCGTAGAAATTGCGCGTCACGTCATTGTCGAAGGGCGACAGGATGATGTTCTGCTCGCGATAGATCGTGCCGCCCGACAGCATCACCGTGTTCTTGGAGTGCTTGAGCAGATGCTCGGCGATCGGGAATGAATTGGTGAAGATCGGCATGCGGCGGCCGGTCAGGAAATGCACCATCTGAAAGGTGGTGGTGCCGCCATTGATGATGATCGGCTCGCCATCCCCGCACAATTCGACAGCCTCGCGGGCGATCGCCCGCTTTTGCGAAGCGTTGATCGTTTCGTTGACGGAAAAGGGCCGGCCGGCCAGGCCGATGAATTGCGGTGGCGAGATCGCCTCGGCGCCGCCGCGCACCCGGCGCAGGCGCTTTTGCACATGAAGAGCCGCGATGTCGCGCCGGATCGTCGCCTCGGACGACTCCGTCAGGTCGACCATCTCCTGCACCGTCACCACAGGCTTTTCCTGGACGGCGGACAGAATGATCCTGTGGCGCTCTTTTTCGTGCATGGTTCCTCCCTGCCTGGCCATCTAGGCACTCAAAACGAGCAGTGTCAATCATTTCCGATCATATAATTTCATTGTGCAGTGCAATATGATTGATGTTGATCGTTTGTGATTGACAAGCGGGCTGCTTGCGTAGACATTCCCGGCAAAATGGACCGCGGCTTTTTGCGTCCCAGGGAGGATAACTATGCTCGACAAGCGCTCCGGCTCGCGCCTTGCCAATCTGTGGGATGATGCGAAAGCCAAGGGGATGAGCGACCCCGAGCTTCTGGTCTATCGTTCCAACACACTCGGCTCCGACAAGCGCGTCACCAATTATGGCGGCGGCAACACCTCCTCCAAGATCCAGCAGAAGGATCCGCTCAGCGGCGAGACCGTCGAAGTGCTCTGGGTCAAGGGCTCCGGTGGCGACAGCGCGTCGATCAAGCTCGATGGCTTCGCCACGCTCTACATGGACAAATTGCGCGCGCTGAAAGGCCTTTATCGCGGCGTCGAGCATGAGGACGAGATGGTGGGATACCTGCCCCACTGCACGTTCAACCTCAATCCGCGCGCGGCCTCGATCGACACGCCGCTGCACGCCTATGTGCCGAAGCCTTTCGTCGACCACATGCATCCCGATGCCATCATCGCGATTGCCGCGGCGAAGGATTCCAAAGCGCTGACCAAGGAGATTTTCGGCGACGCCATCGGCTGGCTGCCGTGGAAGCGTCCGGGCTTCGAGCTTGGCCTGTGGCTGGAGAAGTTCTGCACGGAAAATCCCGCCGCCAAGGGTGTCATCCTGGAAAGCCATGGCCTGTTCACCTGGGGCGACACGCCCAAGGAATGCTACGAGACGACGATTTCGGTGATCAACCAGGCGATCGAGTGGTTCGAGCGCCGTGCCGAGGGCCTGGCGATCTTCGGCGGCGAAGTGGTCAAGTCGCTCGATGCCAAGGAGCGCCGTGCCATCGCGGCGAAACTGATGCCGAAAATTCGCGGCCTGATCTCGGAAAAGAGCCACAAGCTCGGCCATTTCGACGATTCCGCCGCCGTGCTCGAATTCGTCAACTCCAGAGATTTGCGGCCGCTGGCGGCACTCGGCACCTCATGCCCCGACCATTTCCTGCGCACCAAGATCCGGCCGCTGGTCATTGAGTTCGATCCGGCAAAGCCTGATGTCGATGCGGTGATCGCCCGCCTCGCCGACGACATCGCCGAATACCGTGTCGGCTACCAGGCCTATTACGACAGCTGCAAGCATCCGGACTCGCCGGCCATTCGCGATCCCAATGCCGTGGTCTATCTGATGCCCGGCGTCGGCATGTTCACCTTCGCCGGCGACAAGGCGACGGCGCGCATCTCGGGCGAATTCTACGTCAACGCCATCAACGTCATGCGCGGCGCCTCGACTGTCTCGTCCTATGTCGGCCTGCCGGCGCAGGAAGCCTTCGACATCGAATACTGGCTGCTCGAGGATCTCAAATTGCAGCGCATGCCGAAGCCGAAGTCGCTTGCCGGCCAGATCGCGCTGGTCACCGGCGGCGCCGGCGGCATCGGCCGCGCGACGGCCAACCGGTTGCTGCGCGAAGGCGCCTGCGTCGTGCTGGCTGACATCGATGAAACAGCGCTCGCCAGCGCCAATGAGGAGCTGGCCAAGGCCTATGGCAAGGATTTTGTCCGCCCCGTGGTCATCAACGTCACCTCGGAAGACCAGGTCATCGCCGGCTTTGCCGAGACGGCGGTCGAGTTCGGCGGCATCGACATTCTGGTGTCGAATGCCGGTCTCGCTTCCTCGGCGCCGATCGAGGAGACGTCGCTGGCGCTGTGGAACAAGAACATGGATATCCTGTCCACGGGCTATTTCCTGGTCTCGCGGGAAGCATTTCGGCTGTTCAGGGTCCAAAAAATCGGCGGCAATGTCGTCTTCGTCGCCTCCAAGAACGGCCTTGCCGCTTCGCCCAACGCCGCAGCCTATTGCACCGCCAAGGCCGCCGAAATCCATCTGGCGCGATGCCTTGCGCTAGAGGGCGCGGAAGCGCAGATCAGGGTCAATGTCGTCAATCCGGACGCGGTGCTGCGCGGTTCGAAAATCTGGACCGGCGAGTGGAAGGAACAGCGCGCCGCCGCCTACAAGATGTCCACGGACGATCTGGAAGAACATTACCGCTCGCGCTCGATGCTGAAGCGCTCGGTCTTCCCGGAAGACATCGCCGAGGCGATCTATTTCTTCGCCTCCGACATGTCGGCCAAATCGACCGGCAACATCATCAACGTCGACGCCGGCAACGCGCAGAGCTTTACGCGATAGCCGCTTCGCCCTTCTCCCCGTCACTATACGGGGAGAAGGTGCCGGCAGGCGGATGAGGGGCAGCGCTGCCCGAACATATTGGGAGGAATAGCAGTTTGTCCGAAACCATCATCTCGGCCGACCTCGTCGCCAGCCACAACACCGCGCGTAAGCCCGACCTCGAGCGCGACTACGCCTCGCTCGGCGAGCGCCTCGACCGCCGGGGCATCGCCATCGACGCTATCCGCGGCAAGGTGGAAAAATTCGCGGTTGCCATACCGTCCTGGGGCGTCGGCACCGGCGGCACGCGCTTTGCCCGCTTTCCCGGCGCCGGCGAGCCGCGCGACATCTTCGACAAGATCGAGGACTGCGCTGTCATCAGCCAGTTGACGCAGGCGACGCCGACCGTTTCCTTGCACATTCCGTGGGACAAGGCCGATCCGAACCGGCTCAAACAGGCGGCCTCGCGCTTCGGCCTCGGCTTCGATGCCATGAACTCCAACACCTTCTCCGACGCCAAGGACCAGAAGCTCTCCTACAAATTCGGCTCGCTCTCGCATGCCGATGCCGGCACGCGGCGTCAGGCGGTCGAACACAATCTCGAATGCATCGAGATCGGCAAGACGCTCGGCTCCAAGGCATTGACGGTGTGGATCGGCGACGGCTCGAACTTTCCCGGCCAGGTCAATTTCGCCAAGGCGTTCGAGCGCTATCTCGACGCCATGAAGCAAGTCTATGCCGGGCTGCCCGCTGACTGGAAGCTGTTCACCGAACATAAGATGTACGAACCGGCCTTCTATTCCACGGTCGTACAGGACTGGGGCACCAACTACCTCATCGCCAAGGAATTGGGCGACAAGGCCTTCTGCCTCGTCGACCTCGGCCACCACGCGCCCAACGTCAACATCGAGATGATCGTGTCGCGGCTGATCCAGTTCAAGAAACTCGGCGGCTTCCACTTCAACGATTCGAAATATGGCGATGACGACCTCGACGCCGGCTCGATCGATCCCTACCGGCTGTTCCTGGTCTTCAACGAACTGGTCGATGCCGAACTGTCCGGCGCCGAGGGTTTCGATCCCGCTCACATGCTCGACCAGAGCCACAACGTCACCGATCCGATCGAAAGCCTGATGCTGTCGGCGGTCGAGGTGCAGCGCGCCCATGCGCAGGCGCTGCTGGTCGACCGCAAGGCGCTGGAAGGTTTTCAGGAGGCCAACGACGCGCTGATGGCGACGCAAACCCTGAAGGCGGCCTACCGCACCGATGTCGAGCCGATCCTGGCCATGGCGCGGCTGAACGCCGGCGGCGCCATCGATCCGGTCGCCGCCTACCGCGCGGCGGGCTACCGGGCCAAGGTCGCGGCCGAGCGGCCGGCGGTTGCCGGTGGCTCGGGCGGAATTGTCTGACACGCCTGACATCTGAATTGATGCGTCTGGCCCACCGTTGCTGGTGGACTCGGCCACTGCAACGGGTTCTTCTAGGCATCCGCGCCAGGAGAACCCGCCATGCACGTCACCCGTCGGACACTGATCGCCGCCAGTCTTTCCATCACCTTCGCCCTCGCGCCGTTGACCAGCGTCTTCGCCGCGTCGCCCGCGCCGGCCAAGGGCGAGCACGGCATGGTGGTCACGGCCCAGCATCTGGCCTCGGAAGTCGGCGTCGAGGTGCTGAAGAAGGGCGGCAATGCCGTCGATGCGGCGGTCGCCGTCGGCTACGCGCTGGCCGTCGTCTACCCCAATGCCGGCAATATCGGCGGCGGCGGCTTCATGACCATCCGTTTCGCCGATGGCAAATCGACCTTCCTCGATTTCCGCGAGCGCGCGCCGCTGGCGGCAACCAAAACCATGTATCTCGACAAGGACGGCAATCCGGTGAAGGGCGCCAGCCTCGACGGCTATCTCGCCGTCGGCGTGCCGGGCTCGGTCGCCGGTCTCGAAATGGCGCGCGAGAAATACGGCACGCTGTCCAGGCAGGATCTGATGGCGCCGGCGATCACCTATGCCAAGGACGGGTTCATCCTCACTCAGGGCGATGCCGCCTCATTCGCCGGCAGCGCTGAAAGGTTGGCGAAGGACCCGGCGGCGGCTGCCGCCTTCCTGAAACCCGACGGCAAGCCCTACGGCATCGGCGAGAAGCTGGTTCAACCTGACCTTGCCGCGTCGCTCTCGGCGATTTCCGAAAAAGGCCCCGATGCCTTCTACAAAGGCGCCATCGCCGACGCCATCGTCAAGGCGAGCGGCGCCAAGGGCGGCATTCTGGCCAAACAGGATTTCGAGCAATATGCGGTGCGCGAACTGAAACCCGTCACCTGCTCCTATCGCGGCTACGAGATCACCTCCTCACCGCCGCCGAGCTCCGGCGGTGTCATCATCTGCGAAATCCTCAACGTGCTCGAAGGCTATCCGTTGTCTTATCTCGGTACTGGCTCGGCCGAGACGGTGCATGTCATGGTCGAGGCGATGCGCCATGCCTATGTCGATCGCAACTCGGCGCTCGGCGATCCCGATTTCGTCGACAATCCGGTCTCGAAACTGCTGGACAAGGCCTATGCCAAGGATATCCGCGACAAGATCGATCCGTTCCGGGCCGGCGTATCGCAGGACCTGATGCCGAAGGGTTTTGGCGAGTCGAAGGAAACGACGCATTATTCGATCATCGACAAGGACGGCAATGCGGTCGCGGTGACCTATACGCTGAACGGCTCCTTCGGCGCCGGCGTCGTTGCCGACGGCACCGGCATCCTGCTCAACAACGAAATGGACGATTTCACCCAGAAGCCCGGCGTGCCCAACCTCTATGGCCTGGTCCAGGGCGAGGCCAACGCCATCCAGCCGAAGAAGACACCGCTCTCATCGATGAGCCCGACCATCGTCGCCAAGGACGGCAAGCCGTTCATGGTTATCGGCAGCCCGGGCGGCTCGCGCATCATCACCATCACGCTGGAAGCGATCGTCAACGTCATCGACCACGGCATGAACATCCAGGAAGCGATCGACGCGCCGCGCATCCATCATCAATGGTTGCCCGACACGGTTTATGTCGAGCCGTTCGGCCTGTCGCCGGACACCGAGAAATTGCTGGCCGGGATGGGCTACCATCTCGATCTCGGCGGGCAGACCTGGGGGCAGGCGGCCGGCATCTTGGTCGGCGGCAAGAGTCTGGCGGAAATCGAGAAGGGCGGCGGCGCGCGCTACAATGGCGCCATCGACAGCCGCGCCGCCTCAGGCGAGGCGGTCGGATACTGATCCCAGGTGGATTCTCGGATAGCGCCGGCTCACGGTAGGGCCGGGGTCATCAGGTAACCAGCGTGACGGTCGATGCGATCAGCATCAGCGCGGCGATGCCGACGAACAGCGCGTAGATGCGCGGCCGGTCGAGCAGAAGCGCGTTTCCGGAGATCCAGGCCGAGGTGGCGCCGCCGAGCGCGAAGAGGAAGCCGTTGCGATGGCCAAAGGTCATCGATGCGGCCATCAGTCCGCCAATGATTAGAGCGCCGAACACGATGATCACGGCGACCGCGTACTTCTCGAAATCGTTGCCGCCGCCCATGGCTGGCCCGATCGCATTCAGATTGGACAGGTCGTCTGGATCGAAAGGGTTCGTCGACCCGTATTCGTCTTGACCGATCGATTCTCGCATCACTCATTCTCCGCTGACCGGCAACAAACCATCAACACTTGCCGAGTGCAACCCGATCGCACGCCCCTCTCCGTGTTGGCCGTCATCTTCAACACGTTCCGGCGGCGCTTGTCACCGCTTTTTCGGGGCACCCGGCTCGAATGCAACACCCGCCCGCGCTCTGACGGCACGCCGTGATCTCATTTCCATATAGGCCCCGTTCTCGGGGAAAAGATGATGCCGCCGATCAATTCGACGCCCGCATGCGCCACGCGGCTGCGGCGGGGAGTCGCAGCATCCAGGCATGCGACAGCGAGATTGTTGATATCCGGTTGCATCTTAAATGTTGACTATGAAAATCATGTTTTATAGTCAACCGACATGGGCCGCTCGAGGCCGTCGTCCGCAAACAGGCACGCCACGTTGGAAACAGACCAGGAAGCCCGGCCCGGAGGGACAGCCAAACCCGCGCGCGGCTGCATAAGCCGACGCGGCACTTTTGCGCTGTTCGCATTGCCCTTGGCCGTACTCATGCCGCGGGCGGCCGCGGCGAAGCCTTTGCGCATCGTCTGCCTGGACGACGGGCTGGCGGAGACCTTGCTGATGCTCGGCGTTACGCCAATCGCCGTCGCCGACCATGAAGTCTGGGAGAAGTGGGTGGTCGAGCCGCCACTGCCGCCTGAAGTTGCCGATATCGGCACGATCCTGGAGCCCAATCTCGAATTCCTGCAGCAGCTTCGCCCCGACATCATCCTCTCCACTCCCTATCTCGACGGCATCAAGCCGCTGCTCGAACGCGTCGCGCCGGTGACGACGATCGGCATCTACACGCCGGACGGCCAGCCCTATCGGCGTGCAATCGAGGCGACCCGGCAACTCGCGGCACTGGTCGGCAAGGAAAGCGAAGGCGAAGCGCTGATCGCGGCGACGGAAGCCTGTTTCGCCGATGTCAGGCAGAGGCTGGAACCGCTTTCGGCGCGGCCGATCTACGCCGTCAGCTTTCTCGATCCCCGCAATGTGCGCGTCTATGGCGAGAAAAGCCTGTTTCAGGCGGTGTTCGACCGCATCGGCATCCGCAACGCCTGGACCGGCGAGACAAATTACTGGGGATTTTCGACCGTCGGCATCGACGGCCTGGCGACGTCGAGTGACGCGCGCCTTGCCTATCTCGAGCCCCTGCCGGAAGGGGCGGGCGGCACGCTGACCGAAAGCCCGGTCTGGAACGCCATGCCTTTCGTGCGCAACCGCTCGATCATGCGCCTTGCCCCAGCGTTGATGTTTGGCGCGCTGCCTTCGGCGAGCCGCTTTGCCCGGCTGCTGGCCGCGGCGCTGACGGCGGAGCGCGCCGGTGGCTGAGCAGCAAGCAATCTTGTCCGGCGACACCAGCCTCGTTCCCGGTCGTGGGGCGACGGCTCGCCTATCAGACAAATATCCCCTGGGCGCGATTCTGCTTTGCGTCGTGCTTCTTGGCGCTGCAGCCGTAGCGACCCTCTCGAACCTCGTCGTGCAATTGCCGCCGGCGCTCTGGTTCGATGCGCTCGCCAGCCCCGATATCGACGACATGCGGCAGGTGCTCGTCCACTATGCCTTCCTGCCCAGGCTCGCCGTCAGCCTTCTCTGCGGCGCGGCCCTCGGATTGGCCGGGACGGTGCTGCAACAGGTCCTGCGCAACCCGCTCGCCTCGCCCGAAACCATCGGCGTCTCGGCCGGCGCCCATCTGGCGCTGGCGCTGGCGACGCTGCTTGCGCCGTCGCTGCTTGCCTACGGCCGCGAATGGGTGGCGCTTGCCGGCGCCTTCACCGCCGTTGCCGCGGTCTTCGCGCTGTCCTGGCACAAGGGCCTGTCGCCGCTCTCGGTCGTGCTCGCCGGGCTCGTCGTCAGCCTCTATGCCGGCGCCATTGGTGCCGCCCTGGTGGTGCTGCGGCATGAATGGCTGGCGAGCCTATTCATCTGGGGCGCCGGCTCGCTCGGCCAGCAGGACTGGTCGAAGACGCTGTGGCTCTTGCCGCGCCTGGGCGGTGCCGCGCTGCTGATCGGGCTGATGGTGCGGCCGTTGACCTTGCTTGGCCTCGACGATGAAGGCGCGCGCAGCCTGGGCGTCCCGCTCGGCGCCTATCGCTTCGCCGGACTGGCGGCGGCGGTCGCGCTCATCGCCTTTGTCGTCGCCGCCGTCGGCGTCATCGGTTTTGTCGGCCTCGCCGCCGCGACCCTTGCCCGCATCGGCGGCGCCCGGCGGCTCGGCCAGCAACTGGTGATGGCGTCGCTCATCGGCGCCGCCTTGCTGTGGGCTGCCGACCAGGGCGTGCAGATCGCGACCGGCCCGCAAGGTGACCTGCTGCCGACCGGCGCCATGACCGCGCTTCTCGGCGCGCCGCTGCTGCTGTGGCTGCTGCCGCGCCTGGCGCTCGGGCTGGAAACGCCGGCGCTCGGTTCGGAGCGCCTGCCGCGCGCTCGCCACTCCGCCCTCGTGCTGGCGGTTATCGGCGGCGTCCTGCTTCTGCTGCTCGGGCTGGCCCTGCTTTATGCGCCGGGGCCGCATGGCTGGGCATTCGCGTTTGGCGACCAGTTGCAACCCTTGTTGTCCTGGCGGCTGCCCCGAGTGTCCGCCGCGCTGGCCGCCGGCGCCATGCTGGCGCTGGCTGGCCTGATGATGCAGCGTCTCACCGGCAATCCGATGGCCAGCCCAGAAGTGCTTGGCATCAGCGCCGGCGCCGCGCTCGGCATGATGGTGGCGCTGTTTTCGCTGTCAGATGCCGGCCGCCCAGTGCAGACCGCCGCCGCCACCATCGGTGCCTTCGCTGCCCTCTTGGTCACGCTGGCGATCGGCCGCCGCGCCGCCTACGCGCCGGAGCGGCTGCTGCTTGCCGGCGTCGCTCTGACCGCCCTGTTCGACGCGCTGATCCTGGTGCTCACCGCCACCGGTGACCCGCGCGCCATGCTTTTGCTCAACTGGCTCACCGGCTCGACCTATGGCGTCGACGCGAACTCGGCGCTTTTGACCTCGACGATCGCCTTTTGCCTGTTCCTGGCAGCGCCACTGTTCATGCGCTGGCTGGACATGCTGCCGCTCGGATCCGCCACGGTGCAAAGCCTCGGCGTCAACCTCAGGGCGACGCGGCTTCTGGTGCTTCTGATGGTGGCAGCGCTCACTGCCGCGTCGACGCTGGTTGTCGGGCCGTTGACCTTCATCGGCCTGATGGCGCCGCACCTGGCGCGGCGCCTTGGCCTGTCGCGCGCGCTGCCGCAAGCCGTCGGCGCGGTGCTCGTCGGCGCGCTGATCATGGTCTGCGCCGACTGGGTCGGCCGCACCGCCATCTTTCCGCGCCAGATCCCGGCCGGCCTCGTCGCCACGCTGATCGGCGGCCCGGTGCTGATGTGGCTGTTGCGCCGCCGCTGATTTTGTCCCTGTGAGATATTCGTGTCCAAGTCGACGCCAGCCTCGATCGCCGACACCACCGTCCACGATCTCCTGTCCAGCGCGGGCGGCGACCCCTGGCGGGTCTTCATCCATGTGCCGTCCGGGCCGGCGCCCGAGGCCGGCTGGCCGGTGCTCTACTTGACCGACGGCAACGCCGTCATCGGCACGGCGGTCGACGCCATGCGTGCGCAGGCCTTCTATCCCTTGGGCACCAATGTCGGCTGGGGCGTCATTGTCGCCATCGGCTATCCCGTCGACGGCGCTTATGACCCACTGCGCCGCTCCTGGGACCTCGGCCCGCCGCCGGGCAAGACCTATCCGCCCTTCTATGAGGGCACATCAGAAGTCAGGACCGGCGGGGCAGGGCAATTCCTGGCCTTCATCGAGGATGAGCTGAAGCCGTGGGTCGCCAGTCGGACCAGGATCGACGAGACGCGCCAGGCGCTTTACGGCCATTCCTTCGGCGGCCTGTTCGCACTCTACGCGTTGTTCACCCGCCCGCTTTCGTTCCGCACCTTTATCGCCGCCAGCCCCGCCATTTATTGGGAAGACCGCGCCATCGACCGCTTTCTCGAAGGCTTCGAGGCGGCCGTCCCCGATGGCCTGACGGCCGATGTGATCCTGTCGGCCGGCGAGTACGAGACCGAGAAGCTGGCGCCGTTCCAAATCGGCGCGGAGGACGAGGAAAAGCGCCTGCAGCAGAAGAAGCTGACACGCACAGGTGATTTCGCGCGGGCAATGGCCGAGCGCCTCGACGCTCTGCCTGGGATCCGCGCGAGCTTCGAGCTGCATGCCGGCGAAAACCACATGTCGATCCTGCCGGTGACGGTCAACCGTGCGGTGCAGGCTGCCTTCGCGGTGAGGGAAAGGAATACCGTCCTTGAACGCCTGCCTCGGTAAGACGGTAGGCACCGCGCGCCGTCATTCCTGTGAAGGGGGGGCGCTCAATCGACGATAGGGGACGCCATCGAAGCTTGCCGTCACAAAATCCGTGACGGACATCTTGCGCTTGCGTCCGTCGCTGCAGGCGTAAACCGGCCAACCGGCATCGCTGCATTCGCTGGCAGCGCAGATACGCGCCAGGCAGTTACCGATAGTCAATCGGAAGCCGCCCTTGCCGACGAAGCCTTGCAACAAGCTGCCGTCCGCCGCGCGCCATGTCCGCGCACGGAATTCCGCCCGCAAAAGCGATGGTTCGAGAGAGACCGCAAGATTGGTTTCGCCGGGACGCCCTGTGAGCTGCAGACGGAAGCGCGCCATTGCAGTCGCGTATGCGGTCACAAGATCTGGTTCGTGAAAATAGGCGATCGGCAGGTTGGAGCGGTCAAGCAGATGAGACATGCGCTCGCCTGCCTCTACCGGCCTCAGCAAGACAACAAAGGTAAGAAAGGCGAAGCAAGCTCGCGACATTTTCCAGCAGCCACATCGATCTCGGCCTGCCGGTTTTGCCCCGGTTGCCCGTCCAGTAACATCCCGCCAATCGTCGCCCTGCGCAAGCCGCTTGCTGGGGCAGTCCATAAGGCGGCCGCGTGTGCAATTCGCAAGGCCACCGAGGTTAAAGCGCTTGGAGTCGAAGAGTTGACCCGCCTCGGCGAATTTGCGCGGGCGATAGCCGAGCGCCTCGATAGACTGCCTGGCGTGCGCGCGAGTTTCGAACTGCATGCCGGCGAGAACCACATGTCGATCCTGCCGGTGACGGTCAACCGCGCTGTGCAGGCGGCGTTCGCGGTGAGAGGCCGCTAGGCGCCCGCGGCCTTGATCCTCAAAATCATGTCTTCCTGTTTTGCGGCCATGTCCGCGTCCATCGCGCCAAAGCGAAGGGTGCAGCGGAAAATCCCTTCCGGAGCGATGCGAACGAGGCGGCCTCTTTCCTCGGCCGCGCGATAGCCATCGGGTTCGGCAGTTGCCGGCAGCACAAGGCCGAGCGCGTCCTGGTCGCGGCCGCGCGTGATCCAGCGCACGGCATAATTCAGTTCATCAGGGCAAAAGCTGACGAAATCCGCTGTCTGGTCAGGGTGGACCTGCAATGCGTGCGCCCAGCCCTCTGCATCCGCCCTTGCCTTCATTGTCAACACGAGTTCGGGGTCGATCGGCTCGCCCTTGGTCAGCAGACGATGCCGCGAGGGATCGGCGACTATGGCATCGCGGTAGGCAAGGTAGCTTTCGCTCGGCGCGAAAAAGGGCGGAAGCACCTGGCGCACGATGATGTCGGCGCGGTCGTCGACCACGCTGTCGACCAGACGACCGTCATCTACCGGTCTGAAATTGATGTGCGCCAGATACATCAAATTCATGGGCGAGCGCTTCAGGTTGGTGATGGCGATGTCGACGGCAACGCCGGTGGCGTCGCGCTGCAGCCGCACGGTCGGTTGCGTCACATAGTCGTGGCTGAAGGCGACAGTCTGGCGGCAGCGCCCGGTCAGGGCCATGAACGGCCCTTCGGCATTGTCCCCGATGATCAGCTGGACATCCCCATAGGGTGCATTGGGCAGGTCGCCATGCAACGGATGGCGGTCGTCCGGACCCGGATTGCCCATAGCGGTCGCGCCACAGTGAATGAAGAATGCGCCGTAGTTGGAGAGATAGTCCCGGGTCGCAACCGGCTCGTCGAACATCGAGCGCATGGTCAGCGAGCGGTTGAGGAACGTTGCGTCCCAAATCTGCTGCCCCTGGAACGGCAGCATGACGATTTCGCCCTTCGCGTTGCTGATGCGAAGACCGGCAACGCCGGATCGATAGCGAAAGGCGGTGGCGACAAGCCCGCGATATCGCGCCACGGTGGTTTCCAGCGGACCAAACTGTTCGGGCACGAGATCGACGAAGACATGATCGGAATATTCGTAATGCATTGTTTCGACCTCTATCTGCCGCAAGCGCGCATGCCGATAGTCGCAGGAAGTGCCTGGAAATCAACGGCGGTGAGCCTCGGATGCTCCGCCATACCGGCTGACGCTCTCGACCGGGCGGCCCGGCAGTTTGGAGATCGCCGGACAATTTCCTCGAATGTTGGGTGCTGGCCCGAGCTTGGCGAATTCCACCGGACACTGGTCCTAAATGTCAGTCGGTACCCGTCAAAGTCGGTAGACTTCTCCCGGTTCGCCAGCTAGGCAGATCGATATCAAAAGAGGGCAGACTCGGGGATCATCCAAAGTGAAAATCAGATACGTCGCCGGCATAAGCTGGCCACGCAGTGGACATCACCTGATGCATCGGCTCGCCCTGAGCTATTTCGGCAACGATTTCAATTACTGCCTGTTTTATCCCACTGATAATCCTGATTGTTGCCGCACCTTTCCGTGCATCCGGCCGGGGGTCAAATTCTCGAAGAACCACGATTTCGATCTATCGGGCCGGATCCTGCCGGATGTTCCTTATCTGGTCCAGCATCGGTCGTTCATGCCTGGAACCGTATCGGACTTTGAACTGTATCTCCTCGATGGCGGCGCGGACACCAAGGAAAGCTTTAGAGAATTCGCACTCATCCGAACCGATGGATGGGCTGCCTTCATGGCAAAGTGGGTGGACAACCGGATTAAATTCGAGCGTCTGTTGGTGGGGTACGAAGATTTTGTGTCCGACCCGCAAGGGACCATGAAGAGGGTCATCCCGTTCTTTGCGCCAGGAGAGAAACCCGATGAAGAACGCCTGGCGCGCATTGTGAAGAACGAAACCCACGTCGCCGTCACCAAGCAAGGCGGCGAGGAGTGGACGGCCAATGCCGGTGTCAAGGCGTTCCGGAAAGTCGAGGCCTTTCGGTTCTATGACGCTGGATTGTTCCGGGAGTTGGAACTCATTGCGCAAGAGAAGCGCCGCGGGATTACCAAAGAAGCCGCACAGCGCCCCTCGAGTGGCCGCTTCAGGCTGCCGCTGATGAAAGCCATCTTCGGACGCTAGGCGGCGCCCGCAAAACCGGGGCGGCTCCTCGACGCCTCCGCGACAGCTTCAAACCAAACGACGGCGCAGACATCAGGTCACCCGCGGCTCTATGCAGCAGAAGCCGGCGGCAGTTCGAACAATTTGGCGCCGTTCTCCTGGCCGCGCTCGACATAGCCGATAATGCCGAACCATCTGGCGACGTCAGGCCCCTGCAGCCAGCTGCGCGAATGGATAGGCAGATTGCCGGCGAGCGCCTGGATGTGCCTGATATGCCGCTTGCAGAAGCGCACGGTCGAGGCCCGGAAGAAATCCTCTTGCGCGGCAAACAGCGTATCGGCGGCATCGCTGTTCTCATGCCAGGCGATGATGGCCACCGCCTTTTCACCCTCGACCAGCGCGTGCGCCCGGCCTTCCTTCAAATTCATCATCAGATTGTCGTAGGCGATCTTGCTGTCCTTGCCGGCCGCCGCATACTCGTCCGACATCCGCTTGGACAGGCCATGAAACACATCCTCGAGATCCCCGAGCGTCGCTGCACGTGCTCTCATTTCACCTCCTGCAGCCCCATGGGAAGTTTGCCCTAGGGATGAGGGGGCGCCAAGCAAATTGAATCCGGATAGGGGCGGATGAGAGCAAATTGATTTCCGACAGCAAGTCGCGGTGGAGCTGTATGCGGCAGATCGCCAACGACCTCCAGCCCCCACTTCGCCCCGGAGCGGCAAAATCCGCCGCAATCACCGCAAATTCATCAAGAAACGCCAATCAGTCCCTCCTTGGCCGCTGGCAAAACACCGGTCCCTATATTAGGATATTACGACTTGCTGAATTGGCTAATACTTGTGTCGCAGCATAGAGGCGGGGGTCTCTGGCATGATCGATTCAGACGTGTTCGATTTTGTCGAACGCTGCAGGAGGCATACAGCAACCGGGCCGCTGCTGGGCGACCTGCTTGAGACTGTCAGGAATCTTGGCTTCGAGCACCTTATCCTAAGTGGCGTTCCCCTTGGCGGGCAAAAGCTGGCGCCGATGGTTGAGTTGAACGGCTGGCCTGCGGGTTGGTTCGAGCGCTATGTCGCGGCCGAGCATGCCGCTGTCGACGGCGTTTGCATTTACTCTGCCAAGACGCTGAAGCCTTTTTTCTGGGCCGATGTTCCCGCGAAATGGTCTGATACGGAAGGCTCTAGACGCGTTGCGGGCGAAGCGACGGAATTTGGTATCTTGAGTGGTTTTGCGGTGCCGATGCTCAGCGTCCACCATTGGCAGTCCGTCCTGTCCTTCGCCTCCTCGCAAAAGAGTTGCAGCCTGTCGCCACGCCAGCAGGTGCAACTGGTCACCATGGCGGTCTATGCCGGCATGTCGATCCAGGCCCTGTCGAATGACGATGGCAGCGACGAAGGCCCGCTGACCGATAGGGAAAAGGAAGTGCTTTTATGGGCCGCGGCCGGCAAAACCTCATCTGAAACGTCCCAAATTCTCGGCCTGACCGAGCGCACGGTCAAATGGCATTCGACAAGGGCACGCGAGGCGTTTGGCGTGGCGACGACCACCCAGGCTGTCGTCGAAGCCGTGCGCAGGCGACTGATCCACCCTTAATGCATGTCGCCCAAAAATGACCTCGGTTTTGGGAGAACGACATGCCAAGAACCTAAAGCGCGTCGCATGAATCCGTTTTCAACGCGACGCGCTTTAGCTGCGTCAACTGTCCGATCGGACAGGTGACGGACTTTAGGGCGGCTGCAACTATTCCTCCGAGATCGATCGGGGGATCGCGCAATGATAAAAGTCCATGTCGTCAATGCGCTGAACAAGCATCTCTACGAAAACGAATTCGACGAGTTTCTGCGCCGTCGGCACGACTTTTTCGTGCATCAAAAACGCTGGCGCCCTCCAAGTCCAGACGGTCGCGAGCTGGACCAGTTCGATACGGATATGGCGACGTATCTGCTCGGTATCGAAGACGGTCGCGTGGTGACCTCGGCTCGACTAATCCCAACGAGCGAGCCGCACATGGTCTCGGAGGTTTTTTCTCACATGTGCGAAAAATCGGGCGTGCCCAGACGTCCTGATTGGGCGGAATGGACGCGCACATTCGTCGTTCCCGACAAACGTTCGACCGGGCTGCGGGGGACACTGACGCAGCTGTGTTGCGCGGTGATGGAATACGCGCTCGACGAGGGCCTTACCGCGGTGGGCGGCGTCCAGGAAACCTATTTCATGCCGCATCATGGCGCGCTGAAGTGGCGAGCCGAACCCATGGGCATGGCCAGGGAACAGAACGGCGAGTGGTACATCGTCGCATACATTCATGTGAATGAGGCGGCGCTGGCCAGTGTCCGCAAGATCCTTGGCATTGATTATTCGCTGCTCGTGCGCCGAGGAACGCAGTTGCCCTTTATCCAGTGGCCCGAGACCCGCTTGGATGTCGCCTGACGATGCCCTTGTTTCAGGGCCGAGAGCAGGGATCGGCATCTCATAAGAACGTCGAGGGCAGAGGATCGAAACTGTAGCGACAGGCCATGGAGGGGGGCAAGGACATGACGATCAACAGAAAATTCTTTTTTGACCACGCACGACTCGGACTCTTTGATGGAAAAATGTCGAGTTCGCAGGTGGGTGGGATCACTGTGATTCTCGACAAATGGGAACAGGAGATGCCTACGGCAGATGATCGTTGGCTGGCCTACATGTTCGCCACGGCACATCACGAAACCGGACGAACAATGCAACCCGTAAGAGAAACGTTTGCGAGCACTGATGCTCAAGCGATCAAGATTCTCGATAAGGCATTCGCTGCTGGAAAGCTGCCTTGGGTGTCAAGTCCCTATTGGCGGCCGGATGCTCAAGGTATCTCGTGGCTCGGACGGGGTCTTGTTCAACTGACGCATAAGGCCAACTACGTCAAAATGGCGGCCCTTACAGATCCCAATTTAGCCACGAATCCTAGTCTCGCGATGAATATGACGACTGCGGCCGACATCATGTTCCAAGGCATGATTAGAGGCTCTTTCACGGGGAAAAAGTTGGGTGATTTCTTTTCTGGCGCCAAAGAACAGTGGCGCGAGGCCAGAAAAATCATAAACGGGCTTGAGAAAGCGGATCTTGTCGCAAGCTACGGAAAACAATATTACGCCTGCATAAGCTATACGGTGTAAAGGCGGCGCAAGGATGCTATCGTCGCCTTCTTAGAAGGCGGGAGGCAAGGTAGACAAGGCTGAGTGCTTGGAGCCATGAGTTCCCTGGCCAGAGCAAACCGATCATAGCTGCCAATTCTGCCTGACCGTCGTGACTTGCCTCGGAGACTCTTTTTCGACCTGACTTTAACCCCTCGTCCCGGGACGTTGCGTTCGCGCTCTTTGACACATGTTCCACGTCAAGCGCATCTGGCGAGCTTCAGGAACTATGATTTGGAATACTTCGATGATGAGACATGCAGGTTCGAGCCCACTCCAAACCCCTTCGGGCCAAAAGTGTTACCCATGTCTCCGGTATGAATCCTAACCTATGTGTCCGGAATGGACCTAAAGTGATGGTGCCAGAGGCGGAATCCAAGTAGAGGAAATTTGAATTCGTTTTCAATCGCCTCGGCATGGAGCAATAGCAGCGCGGACCAACAAAAATACCAACAAAATATTTCTGTGGATTGGTTCGGTTCCCGAATAATGCCCTATCCATCCATGACACTGCATCAAGGTCGCGGTGCCGTTTCCTCCAATAGCGGGACGAGGAAAGAGCAGCAAATATCCTCCTATTATGCTGGCATGGGTCGACCACCCGGAATTGGAGAACTGCAATCAGGTAGTCGGTATCCCAGGTCGCGAGTTTTCGCTTTCCCTTGATGGATTGTTTTCCGGACATGGCTCGGATGAGGTTGAGGGCGAGGTGGCGGACCATGGCCATGTTTGTGGCGCCGTGGCTGCGGCGCAGGCGGGACTGATCATCCTTGAATTGGACATCGAGAACCCAGCGTAGCCCGTTCTCGATCCCCAATGGGGCGGCCTCGGCGAAAGTTTTTGCGGTGAGGATGCGAGAGGAGATGTAGCATCGCCGCTCGACCCTGACCTCGGCGCTGGTCTCGATGTGGGTCTCGACCATGTCGATGGGGCTGGGGCCTTTGAAGCGCAACTCAGGGCGCCGCGTTAGCACAACGTCTCGCACGCCACGCCGTCGCCGTCCCGATCCAGCTTCCGGCCCCAAGGGCAGTTGCTGAGATACCATTGGGCTTCCTCACAGGAGCCGATCTGCGAACAGGTCCGCCGTGGCTGGCACGAATAGCTCTGCGCGACCTGTTGGCGGCTGATGCCGAGCGGCTGGCTCGACGGAGCCGCGCCGTCTGCATGCTCCGTGCGCCAATCCCACGGCGACTGAAACTTGCCGACCCAAATGCCGACTTTCGACGCCTCGGCCGTCGCCTGCTTCTCTGCGTAGGTGCCGTGGCTGTAGCGGGGCCAATCCAGCGCCTGGCCGTGCTCGACCATCCAGGCGGCAACGCTGGCGCCATCGGCGCGCCGGCAGTCGCCGATATAGCGATGATAGCGGTCCCAGGTCACGAAGGTGCATTGCACCGGCTTCGAGGCTGCCAGGAAGCCGTCCAGCGCGGCGGCCGATCGCCGCCCGCAAGGATAGTCGGCCCCGCTCGCATTTTTACAAAGCTGCTGGCTCTCCGGCGCGTCGATGCCGTTGAAGCGGATGCGCTGGCCGTGGATTTCGATCGTGTCGCCGTCGATGACGGATGCCACGCCGGCAATCGTCGCCAGGCCCGCGCTGGTCCAATTCGGCAGATGGAGCTCGGGCATGTGGTCGCTGTGTTGCATGGCCGTTTGCGCAGCCAGAGCGCCAGCCGCGGCCACAGTCACCAAGATCAGGCGCCTTTGCACCACGCCAAGTGGCCTCCGGCGAGGCGATCGCATTCTACGCAGCATGCTAGTTCGCCTCATGTCCGGTGCGGCCGCCCGGTTTCGCTTCGGCGGCACGTTCACCACAAGCCCGGCCTAGGCTGTCAACCCCATTGCGCAGATCGCATGGATGATTGCCAGAGTCCCCGCCGCCACCTTGGCGCGCACCTTGGCCTGGCGATGTCAGCGGGATTCCGCGAAAGGCCTGGATGACTCCAGCTGTTCGCTGGCCGTCGCCCTCGATATGCGTGTTCTGATTGTTCGGGTTGAACGGGTCGACTGTCTGGGCGAGACTATTGGCGCGATTGGCGTCGCCGGCAGAGAGCGTCACGCTGTCATAGTGATTGAGATAATCCGCTGCGCAGCCGCTCAATGCCAGAACGATGCCAAGGCAGATCGCCAGGTTCCACTGCATGGCCCCTAGACCGGCGCCGGGTTTATGCCGGCGGCTCTCAGTTGCGCACCAAGCTTCGCTCGAGTCCCACACGCGGCCTTGTCGCCGGCGACGCACTTGTTATTCGCGTCTGACCAGTCCAGCAGCGCCGTATTGATCCAGCTGCCAGGTGCGCGCTGGATCCCATAGGGTGTCGGTGGCGCGCCACCAGCAACGGCTGGAGCTGCCGTGGCACCCTGGCCATGCGGGGCACGCTTCCACCCGCTTAGGATGAGGCAGTTCTTCATATACTGGTCTTCGGCAGCCAAGTTGCCGAGGGCATTGCCGATTCCGGCCCCCGCAACAAAGCCCGGGGACCCGATAGCAATATAGCCTTGGTCAACCGACCCCTTATGCATTTCGCATTGAGCGTGGGCGACGTCGAAACTAGGCCCGTAGCCTATTTGCATGTAGTCGGCTTGATTGCTTGTTTGACAGCCGCCCAGCGCTGCCGTGGCACCAAGTGCCACAAATGCTTTTATTCTCATCCCCCAGCCCTCCCAAGGCCGAGTTAGCATCTCCTAAAGTTGAATTTGGTGCAAGAGTGATGAACAAATCTGGTAAATTCCACCTGCTGGCAGTTCGTAGACTTCCCTCTTACGACGGATATACCCCGTTATTTTATCCATCATTCCGTGGGATTGAAGATGCGAAACAGCGAATTGGCGCAACGGCTATGCAAGGGCTGGACCCCATGGGCAAAGGGTCCAGGCGACCACGATATTGAGAAAATATGGTGGGCGGCCCGCGTGTTGCTGCATTTTCCGAAGCTGAACTTCTCGACATGGTTCGACGGCTCGGAAGTCGTCGGCACCTGGCATTGGGGATTTCGTCAGAAGCGGAATGCTTTTCCCTCTGACCCGATCGAGCATCTCTTACGGGATGTAGAGCTAAGGATTCCCCCTTACGTCCGCGACATGAGCCCGCAGAGTAGAGTGAACCCCTAGCATGGGGGGTGGGGGATTTTGTCCTCCTTCGGCGATCAACACTGCAATTTCGGCGGGAGGGGCTCGATCAAAGATGCCGAGACCGAGATTACGGCTTTTGAAGGCGTGCAGAATCGACGGGAAGGGTAGCTTCAGATCATGCGGCCGGCAGCATTCGCCACAGCGCCGATTTGATCCGCAGTTGCAAAGCTCGGCCTCCTTAAACTGGGTTAGCCGATAATAGGGATCAGCTTGGCCCAGTTCATCCAGCATCGCATACTGGCGTCCCGGCCACCGATCAAACACCACCAAATGAAGCTGGCGAAGCGCCCATACGCTATAAAGGTCCAGCAACGTGCACAAATCACTGCCTGGCGACCAAGCTTTATCGAGCATGGGGTGATAAGCGCACACCGAGCCGTCAGGGAAATTGGTATGTCGCGGGCCGATCCATTCGACCTGCCCATCTTGCTGCCAGAACGCCCATCCACGCGGCTCGACCGCTGGCGTTTCTGGTAGGGCAATAAGGAATATGGCTTCTCGCGATAAGCCATCTATCACTTGGCTGCGAGCGAGAAGCCATACTCCATGGTCATCGGGGAGGAGTGTTGCGCCGGGGTATGCCCGTTGCACATTCTCTAGCTGCCCGGCGTAGTTGCCGGCGAGGCTGATGCGTCTTTGCGACCGGGATCGATCCTCGAGAAGTGAGCTGCGCAACACTTCCGATCCGAAGCATCTCGCGCGCTGGCGCTCGGAATGGCCCGAGATGTGTCTCGCCTGGCAGCCGCCGCCTCAAACCATCGTTGATTTGCAGATCCTTGGCGCGCTGTGCAATTTGGCGGACCATGTATCGATCAATGGAGCGGATCAGCTTGCTTCTAATGGCCGCCGTATGCTTTTCGGGCGTCGCACCTGATTTCCTTCAAAAAGAGATGCAAGAAGCGTTCGATCCGGCACTGACCCTTAAGCGGGGGGCTGGTTTGAGCCGATGCCGGACCGAACTGTCAGGGCAACGCCGGCTTTCTGGTGGGGCATTGCGACCACGTCGCGGCTAAAACGTGGCGATAATGTGATACGGAATCACCGATTCCAACACGCACTTCGAAAATGTGACCTAGACGTTTGAGAAGCGGCGCAGCGCAGCTGGTCGGCGGGGCAGGGGGCCATCAGCCGCTCCGCGGTCAAGACCTTGTCGCGATTGTGAATGAAATCACGCCGGAGTCGCGGTCGGCCCACGTAGATGACATCGTCGCGATGGCGGTCGCCACGCCACTGTGCCAGCTTTGCCAGGAGCTGATTAGGCTGATGGCCCGGGCCATCAGCACCGGCACCGCGGGGACGCCGGGGCAGACATTCTGCCGTTCGATATCATCTACCGGAGCTATATGAAACTGATGGAATTCTATCATGAGCGCAGAGTTTCCTTTCGCGAATGAAAGAAAGCTCGATTGACTCTCCCGCCCCATTCCGGTCTCGTGAATCAACGTGCGGTTGCGGCGTGCAGAAGTCAGTCGACGGTCGCGATTCATGAAAGGAAACCCATGGCAAGGCATCGCTCCGCTGTGCACTCGACCACGTTGCGGCGCCCCGACTTACGGCCAGGGCGTTTTTCGCGCTTGCCCGTGACCAGTCAAAATCCGCAACCAAGCGGTGGATCCGGCTTTCAACGCCGCCGACAAGGACGTGCTCGGGGCGTCCGACAACATGAAAGTGTCGTTCATCGGCGTACCCGTTCGCGTCGATGCGAACGTCGTGGGCACGCCGACCATCGACCGCATTCTGGACAACAAATCAGGTTCCCTCCTCGATTACGACCTCCGCCTCCTCACCACAATCGCCAATCTGGTTGGGCAGACAGTGAAGCTGCATCGCATGTTCCTGGCAGCGGGAGCGTCAATCGGCTGAAACGACTTTGACTGCTGCCACGGACAGTGTTTTCCGCAACGCCGTGGAAGAGCGGACCGGGCACCAAGGTGCTGCAACTGGGGCCGATGATGCCAGACAAGGCCGGCCACGCGGCCGACTGAGGCTGCTCCTTGGGCCGCCGCTACGGTCCCGTCCGTCGTCAGGGACCAGGCACCGCTGGCGCCTGCCAGCGCAGCCTCTTTAAAGGTACGAGTATGTCAAATCGCGAGCGTGTCATCGCGGCCGTGGAGAGATGGCTCGGTGCAGGCAAAGGCGGCGCCTGCTTGGACCGACGCCGCGCCAGATTGGATACACGCTGAGGAAATACGGCATCAGATCAAGCGTCCTTGAAAGGCTGACCGAGGCAAATATCAGGGACAAATCAAGCGTTGGTGGTTGGCGGAGCCTTGGCCCGATGACGAGTGGATGCGGACTGAGCGTCGGGCCAATCCGACCCGGGAGGACAGCCCGCCCGACCTCGCGGGGTCAATGTGCTGACAACGGCGGTGTGAATGCACTGTTGGTCGGCCATGTGCTCAGACCATCAGTTCATCCCGGATTCCCTCTGCGACTGAAACGGAGAAAAACATGTCCGATGCAAAACTTCAGAGTGTGCTGTCGTCTCTTTCGCAAGTGGCGAGACAGTTAGATGCTCTGCCATCCGATACACCAGCGCCGGATTCAAGTTGGGTAAAACTAAACACGAATGAGAACCCCTTCCCGCTTCCGGAAATCATAATGCAAAGTGCGATTGCAGCTCTCGAACGGCAGTATCTATATCCAGAAGACGATAACATCAGCTTGAGAGAAGCAGCCGCGAATGCCTACAGCGTCTCCATGGATCAGGTGATCGCCGGCAACGGATCGTCTGAACTGCTTGGACTTGTCTACAGAGCATTCCTTACCCCGGGGGATAGCGTGGCGATGATGTCGCCAGGCTTTTCGTTCAACCGCAAACTTGCAACGTTGCAGGGTGCTCAATTTGTCGAAATCGAATTTAGCAAAGATCATTCCTTGCCGATGGAGCAATTGCTCTTCGGTCCTGCAAAGGACGCCAAGTTCATTCTGCTAGCCAATCCGAACAATCCGACTGGAACGTTCGTTCCGGTGGCCGATATCGAACGCCTGGTAGCGAAATCGGACCGCTTGATCGTGCTGGATGAGGCCTACGTCGACTTTGCACCCGAGAATGGTCTACGCCTCATCAATCGCTATTCGAACCTTCTGGTCTTAAGGACATTTTCGAAAAGCTATGCTGCCGCCGGCGTTCGCGTCGGTTTCGGTTTCGGTCATCCTGAAATTATCGGCAGGCTACGCAACATCCAGAACGTCTTCAACATGAATGTGATCGGGCAGGCGGTTGGTATCAGCGTCCTTGCGCACCGCGCCGCCTATGCAGACAACCACAGACACATCAGGCATGAACGACGGCGAGTGACGCTCGCGCTGTCGCAACTTGGATTTTCCGTAATCCCTTCCCACGCAAACTTCTTGCTTGCCCGCGTGCCAACGGCACAGGACGGCTCATGGTGGCAATCAGCCTTCGCAAGGCAAAAAATACTTGTTGCCGTCTTTCCAGATAAAGGTTTGGAAAATTACATCCGCGTCAGCATCGGTACAAAAGAGCAAATGGATGCGTTTCTTCGTGCCGCTAGTCGTATTAGCAGAATATTGAATATGTCAACACCCCCGCATTAGGTTGCTAAGGCTCTGCTTTAGCATTTCGCAGCCAATAATCCGAGCGATTACACGAGCGAGAAATCTTTAAATTGCTTGGAATACGCAAGCAACCGGACTTTCTGCGTCAAAAATGGAGACAATATCATGGATAAGGCCTTTCCTTCAGGCCTAGCTGTCGGCATCTTCGATCATCTGGACGAGGACGGCCCCGATATCGCCCGACAGTACGAAGATCGCCTGATGTTAGCGGAGGCGTGCGATCACCTTGGGTTCTATGCATATCATCTCGCAGAGCACCATTGTACCCCACATGGGAGAGGTCCCTCACCGAATCTGTTCTTGTCGAGCGTAGCCCAGCGAACCCGGCGCCTTCGTGTCGGCCCGTTGGTAATGCTGCTTGCCCTCTATCATCCGCTACGTGCGTTCGAAGAGATCTGTATGCTGGACCAATTGAGCGGTGGCAGGCTCGAACTTGGGATAGGGCGCGGCTCGCTCCCGATCGAATTGGGTTACTTCGGGATTGGCTCGGACGCGGCGCCAAACCACTATGCGGAAGCCAGCGAAATTCTTATCAATGCGCTGAAGGGCGGCACGCTATCCTATCAAGGTCGCCATTTTGAGTTGAACAGCGTTCCGCTGACGCTAAGAACTCATCAGCGTCCACATCCGCCGACTTGGATCGCCACCAATCGACCGGAATCGGCAGTCTGGGCCGCTGCGAATGGCGTGAACATCGCGTGCGTGGGACCTTCCTCTTCCGTTCGAAGAATCACTGATGCCTTCCGTCGAGAGCACACCAGTGAGGCGGACGACCAAACGCCATTTCTTGGATTGCTCCGAATGGTCGTGATTGGGCGTTCTGAAACAGATGCACGTTCACTCGCCGCACCTGCTTACGAACGGTGGCTCAAGAGCTTTAAATTCCTTTATGATCTTAATGGCATGCCGACTCCACCAAACCTGCCGCTGACCTTCGATGCAGCAATCGAGAAGGAATTGTGCGTAGTAGGAACGGCAGCTTCTGCGGGACAAGCTCTTCTTGAACAGCTGGAAGCGGCAGGTGCAAACTACCTCCTTTGTCAACCGGCGTTTGGGAATCTGTCGTTAGATGCTTCCCTATATACCGCAACGGCGATTCAATCCGCAATTATGGCTCGAGTTGGCTAACCCCGGTTCGAACGTTCGCTCACCCAACAACGTGCCAAGCGGCATGCGGTCGCTAGCGACGACTAGATGCGGGTTTCGGATGACCCATCAACCGGTTGGCACAGAGACATGCGGCTTCCTCCTCAAAGCGGCGTGTTGTTGATAGGCGAAAGCGACCGTGTATGCCGCATTCTCACCCCTCGGATAGGGCCTTCATGTCCTAGGAGTAGACCCACGATCGCCTTCCAGACTTGATCGGAGCGTTGGATACGTTCGGCCCGATCAGCTTTTCGGCCCGAGGTCCTTCGATCCGGCAAGCGCATCGAAAACATATTGCTTGCCTTGGCGCACGCTCGCTTCCAGCGACGCTCCAAGAGCAAGCGAGGCGGCGACTGCGCTGGCCATCATGCAACCCGTTCCGCGCATCCCTCGCGGCAAGCGGGGCGCCTCGAACCGAACTGCAGGTTGGTTCGGCTGCAAAAGCACGTCTACGCAACGGGTTCCTTGTGCATGGCCGCCCTTGACGAGTACGGCGGTCCTCACCGTCCTCGATAGCTCTTCAGCCTGACGACAAGCCCCTTCTTCGTCCGCGGCCGGTGACGAGCCGGTAAACGCAGCCAGCTCGACCAGGTTAGGCGTTACAAGCCGGCAGATCGGCATCAGATCGTGGCGCAGCATATTAATGGCATCGTCCGCCAGCAGATTGCGTCCCGAGGTAGAGGCCAGGACCGGGTCGAGTACCACAGGCACTTGGCGGTTGACCAAAACAGCGCCGACTGCCTCAACAGCCGCCGATGTCCCAATCATGCCTATCTTGACGGCCGCGACAGCGTTGGCAGCGAACGCGGCGCGCATCTGAGCGGCGACAAGCTCCGACGGCACAAGCTTGACGTGCTCGACAGCCGAGTGCGTCTGGACTGTCACGGCGGTGATGGCAAGACAACTTCGCACCCCGAAGGCGGAAACCGTTTCTATATCGCGGGCAATTCCAGCTCCACCGCTGGAGTCCGACCCGCCAACGACAAGCACATGCGGTTCTCGCCTCAGCGCCATCGCTCCGTCTTTTCGATCCATTCTCGTGTGCGCGCTTCGGGATCGGCATTCAGCGTGATGTCGGTCACGACGGCCGCGCTGTCCACGCCAGCCGCAAAGACACCGTCGAGCCGGTCAGGATTGAGGCCTCCAATGGCGACCAATGGGACAGGTGCGACCCGGCGCTTCCACTCGCGGATTCGTTCGAGCCCTTGCGGCGCCCATTTCATCTTCTTCAGGATGGTTGGGTAGATGGGACCGAGCGCGATGTAGTCGGGCTCGGCAAACAAGGCCGTCTCCAGTTCGACATGATCATGCGTGCTCAGCCCGAGCCTGACGCCGGCTGCCCGTATCCGCGCGCGGTCGGCGGTCTGCAAATCCTCCTGGCCGAGATGGACGAAGTTGCAGCCTTCCTCGATTGCCAGGCGCCAATGGTCATTGACGATGAGCTGGCTTTGGTGCTCGGCGCACAAGGCCGTTGCCTTCCGGATTTCCGCGCGCAACCCGGCCTCATCCTTGGTCTTGATACGCAGCTGCACCAGCTTGACGCCGAGCGGCAGCAGCCGTTCGATCCAGGCTGCGCTGTCGACGATTAGGTAGAACGGATCGAGCTTCATGAGAAAACCGCCCTGCCGAATATCGGCGTCGACGGCACGGCGACCTCGCGTGGCTCGAGCAATCCTGAACTGAAGGCTTCGCGACCGGCATCGACCGCCTTGCCGAACGCACGCGCCATGCCGACCGGATCGGCCGCCCTGGCGACCGCCGTGTTCAGGAGCACGGCGTCGAAACCGAGCTCCATGACCGTTGCGGCGTGTGACGGTCGCCCGAGGCCTGCATCCACGATCAGCGGGACGTCAGGGAAATGTCCGCGCATCGAGCGCAGTGCCGTCATGTTGACCGGTCCGAGGGCGGAACCGATCGGCGCGCACCACGGCATCAAGACCCTGCAGCCCGCCTCCAGCAGCCGTTCGGCCACGACAAGGTCGTCGGTGGTATAGGGGAATACCGAAAAGCCATCTTCGCACAGGATGCGGGCGCCTTCGACCAGGCCGAACACGTCTGGCTGCAGCGTGTCGTGGCTGCCGATCACTTCGAGCTTGATCCAGCTCGTACCGAAGACGTCGCGCGCCATTTTCGCAGTGGTGACCGCTTCCTTGACGGAGTGACAGCCAGCAGTGTTGGGGAGGATTCTGACGCCCAGCGAGCGGATCAACGACCAGAATTTCTCGCCGGCCCTGCCACCTGCCATCTCACGGCGCAGCGAGACGGTCACCACCGACGTGCCCGATGCCTTGACCGCATCGGCAAGGATGGCCGGCGAAGGATATTGCGCGGTGCCGAGAAGCAGGCGGGAAGGAAGCGTCGTCCCGAGAAGCTCGAACATGCTAGCCTCCCTGCATGGGCGAGAGGATTTCGATCCGATCGCCGTCGCTCAACCGGAATTCCGCCCGGCTGGCTTTGTGCACGAGGTCGCTGTTGACGGCGGTCGCCAGCCAATCGCCCTCATAGTCGAGCGCTGCAAGCAGCTCGGCCAGGGTGGTGGCGGCAACCTCATGCGCTTTGCCGTTGACCAACAATTTCATGAGCAAGCTCCTTGGTTCCGTCTTGATTGAAAACCAGGTCGGCCGCCCGGCGCGCCATGGCGGGCGCGAGAAGAAAGCCATGGCGATAAAGCCCGTTGATCGCGACGGCGCTTCCGCATGCCTCGACACGCGGCAGATTGTCGGGAAAGGCTGGACGGATGCCGACACCGGTTTCAACGATCTCGGCCTCGCCAAAGGCCGGATGGAGGGCATAGGCGGCGCCCAGAAGCTCCATCATCGAACGCGCCGTGACCGGTCCCCCGGATTGGCTTTCGATCATCGTCGCCCCAACCATGAAATGGTGGTCGGCACGCGGCACCACATAGAGCGGAAAGCGCGGATGAAGCAGACGGACCGGGCGCGACAGCGAGACATCAGGCGTACGCAGGATCAGCATTTCGCCGCGAACGCCGCGCAACCCATCGTCTTCTGCCGCCATCCCCGTGCAGTCGATCCGGCGATCGAATCCGGAAATGTGCCGGGCATCGGCACCGAAGCGGAATTCGACGCCCATCGCCGCCAGCCTGTTATGCAGTGCAGCCATCGCCCGGCGCGGGTCGAGATGGGCTTCGTCGGGGAAGAACAGCGCACGGCGGAAACGACCGGAGAGGTCCGGCTCGAGCTGTGCGATTTCGTTTTCATCGAAAGGCCTGTACCCCGACGTGCGACTGGCAAACCGGTCGAGCTCGCCCGCATCGCGCGGCGCGGCCACGACCAGTGTTCCGGCCCGCGTCACCTGCCCGGGCGTTGCCGTATCCCACCAGTCGGCGGCGTCGCGTCCGAGATCGAGCACCGGCTGCTCGGCGCTTTCACGCTCGCACCATGGCGCCAACATGCCGCCCGCGAACCACGACGCATTGCCGCCGAGGCTAAGTCTCGTCTCGGCAACCGTCACCGCCGCGCCGCGGATGGCGAGTTCGAAGGCCGCGGTGAGGCCGGCGACGCCGGCCCCTTTGATCAACACCTTCATGACAGCTCATGCGCCTCCGGCATGAGCGGTGCGCCGCTCTCTTCCGCGGGCACGTAGAGATCGCCGCCCTCGCGGTATTTCGCCGCCATCGCCGCCATGCCCTCTTTCTGTGCCTCGGCGCGGATGTCGTGGGATATTCGCATGGAGCAGAATTTCGGCCCGCACATCGAGCAGAAATGCGCCAGCTTGTGCGCCTCCTTGGGCAAGGTCTGGTCGTGGAAGGACCGCGCGGTTTCAGGGTCGAGCGACAGGTTGAACTGGTCCTCCCAGCGGAACTCGAAGCGCGCGCGGGAAAGGGCGTCATCCCTGACTTTCGCCGCCGGATGCCCCTTCGCCAGGTCGGCGGCGTGTGCTGCGATCTTGTAGGTGATCACGCCAATCTTGACGTCGTTGCGATCGGGAAGGCCGAGATGTTCCTTGGGTGTGACGTAGCAGAGCATGGCGGTGCCGAACCAGCCGATCATGGCGGCGCCGATACCTGAGGTGATGTGGTCGTAACCCGGCGCGATGTCGGTCGTCAGCGGTCCAAGCGTATAGAAAGGCGCCTCGCCGCAGACGGCGAGCTGCTTGTCCATGTTCGCCTTGATCTTATGCATCGGCACGTGACCAGGCCCCTCGATCATCACCTGGCAATCCTTCGCCCAGGCGATCTTTGTCAGCTCGCCGAGGGTTTCCAGCTCGGCGAATTGCGCAGCGTCGTTGGCGTCGGCAATCGAGCCGGGACGAAGGCCGTCGCCGAGCGAAAGGGACACGTCATAGGCGCGGCAGATATCACAGACTTCCGCGAAATGCTCATAAAGGAAGCTTTCCCGGTGATGGTGAAGACACCATTTGGCCATGATCGAGCCACCGCGCGAGACGATGCCCGTGACCCGGTCGACGGTCAGCGGGATGTAGTGCAGCCGCACGCCGGCGTGGATGGTGAAATAGTCGACGCCCTGTTCGGCCTGTTCGATCAGCGTGTCGCGGTAGACCTCCCAGCTCAGATCCTCGGCGATGCCGTTGACCTTTTCGAGCGCCTGATAGAGAGGCACCGTGCCGATCGGCACCGGCGCATTGCGCACGATCCATTCGCGGATGTTGTGGATGTTGCGGCCGGTCGAGAGGTCCATCACCGTATCGGCGCCCCAGCGGATCGCCCAGACCATCTTTTCGACCTCCTCGGCCATCGAGGAGGTGACCGCCGAATTTCCGATATTGGCGTTGATCTTCACCAGGAAATTGCGGCCGATGATCATCGGCTCGCTCTCGGGATGATTGATGTTGGCGGGAATGATCGCGCGTCCGCGCGCCACCTCGTCGCGCACGAACTCCGGCGTGACGAAGTCGGGGATCGCCGCGCCGAAGGCTTCGCCGTCGCGCTCAAGCTTGCCGCGCAGGATCTCGCGGCCGAGGTTCTCGCGGATGGCGACGAACTCCATTTCAGGCGTGATGATGCCGGCGCGCGCATAGGCTAGCTGCGTGACCGCCTTACCTGACCTGGCCCTGAGCGGCCGATTGCGAACGGGAAATTCCGGCGTCAGGCGCTCACCCACCGCGAATCCATTGTCTTCCGGCCGGACATGGCGGCCGTCATAGGCTTCGACATCGCCGCGCGCCGTGACCCATTCGTGGCGAAGCCGGGCAAGGCCCTTTTCGATGTTGGTTTCGACAGCAGGGTCCGTATAGGGGCCTGACGGATCGTAGACGGTGATGGGCGGTTCGCCGGCCGTCGGATGGACGGAGATTTCGCGCATCGGCACCCTGATCTGCGGATGGAGGACGCCGGTCTTGTGGATCTTGCGCGAGGCGGGCAGCGGTCCCGTCGATACGGCGGGGGTGAGGGCATTCATCGTGAGGCTCCTTTGCTCATGCATTGGAGACCCAGTTCTGTGCCGGAAGGATGAAAAGACGCTTCGGCCGACCTGCCGAAACAGGACCTCGGGCGTAAACTCCCGCAAAGCGCTTGCACCGTCCCTACGCCAGTATGAACTGGATCAGGTTCAACGGGTCACTGCGCCGCGAAAGCCAGCAGTATCTCAGCCCCTTGCCGGGACTCCCCTGGTGAATGCATCGAATTGAACGGCCCTTCGCTATTTTGTCAAGCGCATTCGTCCCGCAGCGGTGATCGGCGACCAAACAAACCCAGCGGAAAAGCATGGTAGTATCGAGAGCAAGTCACGCTCCAGAGGAGCGGTGAAGCGCCCCCAAACGACGCTGCTGCCGCCCAGTTGGGTGAGATTGCTATAGAGGTCTGTCTTGCTCATCGTCGGCAATCCTTCCCCTTCGGCTAGACGCCCCGTTTGTTTCCCCAGAGCAGAACATGAAGCTGCGGCAGTACACGCGCCTCGAACCACCTGTCACGGGTCACTTTTTCAACCAGCCATTCCATGCGCCTCATCACACCGGCCATGTCGATGAACGCGTCTTCGTTGCCGGGACGCGGCGGCGTGTGATTGCCGGGCTGCAGATAGACGGGTAATTGCGGGTAGCGCGCCGCGGCGTCTTTGGCATAGGCATAGTCATCTTCGTCGAAGACGACGAGCTTGAGCGCCGTCTGCGGCTTATCCTGCGCCGCCTCTAAGCAGGCGTCGAACGCGGCCCAATCTGTCGTCATTTCACTTGAGGGCGGCTTGGGGCTGAGTACCAGCACGTCGAGATCCGCGAACCATTGCTTAGACACCGAACCTTGGGTTTCCAATGCAAAACGGTACCCCTCACCATGCCTGCGGTCGATCAACTGGCCAAGCGGCTGGATGGCCGGATTGCCGCCCGACAGCGATACCATCACGGGCTGACCGCCGGAAAGTGCAATGACCTTTTGCCAAACCGCGTCGGGAGACATCATCTCCCAATCATGGCGGAAGCGACGGTCCACCGCATGCAGGCTGTCGCACCAGGAACAGCGATAATCGCACCCGCCGGTTCTTACGAACACCGTCGGCAAGCCGATCAGCACGCCTTCGCCCTGAATGGTCGGCCCAAAAATCTCGCTCACCCGGATTCCGGGATGCAACGCGCAAGTCATGGTCGGTATTCCGCCCAGGTTTTCGGCGTCTCGCTCACCCGCACGGCGGAGGTTTCGGGTAGCCGCACCTTGCACCAGTCGTAGAAGTGCCTGGCCAGACATTCCGCTGTGGCATGGTCATGCCCCAGCACGTCGTTAAGATGCCGATGGTCGAACGTCCCATCGATGTAGTGCTTGAACGCCGCCAGATCTTGGTAGTCGCGCACAAAGCCGTGTTCGTCCAGTTCGCCACCTGAAAGCTCCACTACGACGATGTAGTTGTGGCCTTGCAGACGTGCGCACTGATGATCTGGTGGCAAGGAGGTGAGCTGATGCGAGGCCGAGAAGTGGAACTCTTTGGTAATGCGGAACATCACGCGCTCCTTGTCTGGATAGCGTGGAGCCAGAAGTCTGCGTCCTCATAATCTGTCGGGTCGGTGATGCCGGCCAGATCGAATGCTTCGCGCCGTTCGACGCATGTCCCGCAGCGACCGCAATGACGTGCACCGCCCTTGTAGCAGGACCACGTCGCCTCGAACGGTGTGGCGTACTTTGCCCCCTCGCTGACGATGTCGGCCTTCGACATATTCACATACGGAGCGTACAGGCGGATATCGGCGTAGCCTGCGAGGGCATGGTTCTGCATCGTCTGAAAGGCGTCGATAAAAGCGGGCCGGCAATCGGGATAGATGAAATGATCTCCGCCGTGGACGGCAGTGGCCACCGCATCGGCCTTCTGCGCGGCGGCAACCCCGAAGGCGATGGCCAGCATGATGGCGTTCCTATTCGGCACCACCGTGATCCTCATGGAGTCTTCGGCATAGTGCCCGTCGGGCACGTCCACATTATCAGTCAGCGCCGAGCCGCTCAGGTTCCGGCCAACATCGCGGATATCGACGATCTGGTGCGGAACAGCCAGCCGCTTGGCGCAGATAGCGGCAAAGCCGAGTTCCTTTTTGTGCCTCTGGCCGTAATCGAACGAAAGCAGGCCAATGAGTTTCTGCTCGGTCGCCACCTTGTGAGCGAGCGAAACAGAGTCCAATCCGCCGGAGCAGATGACGAGGGCATTCATGGTTTGAATCCTTGTTTTGACCGGGTAAGGCTGCGACCGGAGATTTCTCTGCGTTCCCACTACTCCACGGAGCCGGTTTTGTGAATGGGGTGGACGCGATTGAGCGCACGTACCTTGTTGTCAGCGTCCCCAAGATGACTTGCACGCGACTTGTCGCGTATCTTCGACCGCTGGGGTGCTGACGCCGGCACTGCGTATATAGGCGTATAGATGATGCAGAAATCACTGCCGTGGCGCAGCAGCATTCCCGACACACCTTCGGCTTGTCCGGTTTGCCCCAGAACTTGACGTCCCGAGTTTCGGCGCTAACGCAAGGGTCGACCGGCAGTCCCAGGGAAAGGCTTCTGCCGCGTGCTTTGCCGTTTTCTGGTCTGCGCATAGATCGCCTCGAGCCGCCCGCGCTTCGTCATTGGTCAGAGCCGGGAATTCCTTTCCGAGGGCGCGGCTCGATAGGGGCCACCATTCTGGTTAAGGAAACGGAAGAGCAGATCGATCAGCCGCTTGGGCGTGTCGATAAAGGCATTCACCTGTTGCCGGAATTGATCGTAGCGCTGCAGAAAAGCTGTTTCGTAAGGAAGGTACCGTTCGATCGTCCGCCGAAGGCAGGCATAAAGAAATTCGGCGTGCGGGGTTGCATCGAAGTATCGGTAGAAATCCCCGGTGTCATTCAGCACCCGGACGTTGAATTGCGGCGTCGGTTCCCATTCGACCAATGGCAGAAGGCGCTTCGAATTGCTCTCCAGCACGCGCCTGTACTCGTCGATCTGGTCCAGGATCGCGGCCGAGACGGGAAACACCACTCCCGGCGATTGAAGCGGTGCATGGCAAGGACGTGGTGGATCAGGTAGCGGTGAATGCGGCCGTTTCCGTCCTCGAACGGATGGATGTAGACAAAGCCGAAGGCGAAGATTGCGGCGGCGACGACTGCATCAAGGTTTTGCGCTGGGCCTTGATCGAACGCAATCCAGAAACAACTTTCTGAAGGGCGTCGCAAGGCAAGACATTGTCGGCGCTGATCGTCGCCCCAACTGATCCAAGCATCGGTTCCTGCTTGGGTCCAGCGCCCTAGGCGACGCCATGGTCGGCGAGCGCTCTGGCTGACCTTAATCCATTACCCAAGAATCACAGGGTTCCATTGCGCTGATCGAGACGGCTTTCTAGCCCTATCCATGCCATGGATGCGTTCCATCCAAACAACCAAGTTTACGGACCTGTCATGATGCTGCATAGCCAAATACCGGCAGGCACCGATCGATCACTCCACTTCCTTGATCATTAGATGAGCCCGCCAAAAGATTCCATTAGAAGGAGAACTGTGGATGCCCCTGTGCCAGTGGATGCCCTGCTGTTCGGCGGAACTCTGAGGGGTCCTTACGCCACACCGTGTTGTAGAGACCGCATACCTGAACAGCAGGTGCCTGAGAACGATGGCGCTTGCAGTAGAAAGTACTAGCCCATTGCAACATTACCCCACCCTGCCTGTCCACTAGCAAAGCGAAATCATGAAATTCGGGTCAAGCGGCGTTCGAGGTTTGGCTTCGGAATTGGTAGGCAAGGCCAGCGGACTTTATACCGAAGCTTTTGCTTGGCGTTTGATTTCCAGCCGGGTTCAGCCGAATAGTTCAGTCTTCATAGGCCGCGACCTACGTGACAGCAGTCAGGCGATAGCCAACAATTGCATGGCGGCGTTGGCCGCAAATGGTTTCCAGCTGATCGATTGCGGCACCATACCCACGCCTGCCCTGGCACTATATGCATGCAAACACGGCGCGGCGGCTCTTATGGTCACCGGGTCGCACATTCCAGCCGATCGCAATGGCATTAAATTCTATGGCCCGAATGGTGAAATCAGCAAGGCGGATGAGGCCGCGATTACGCGCTTTGTAGCCGAAAGATCAATTGCGTATTGCTTACCAACGGCTTGTCTGGGAACGACGTGGCCTATGCACCGTGAAGAAGCGATCGCCTCTTATCGAGAGCGCGCCCATGACATGCTGGAGCCGGGCTCACTTTCCGGCATGAGACTTGGTGTCTATCAGCACAGTTCGGTCGCGGCGGAACTGTTGGTACAGGTTCTTCGATCGCTCGGTGCCAGCGTGGTCGCCGTCGGGAAAACCGGGACCTTCGTACCTGTCGATACCGAAGCCGTGGACGCAGCAACAATCGCAAAATTGAAGAAGTGGGTCCGCGAATTCGGTCTCGATGCCATCGTGTCGACCGATGCGGACGCTGATCGGCCACTCATCGCTGATGAAAATGGCGATCTTCTTCGCGGCGACCTGGTTGGGCTTGCAACGGCTCTTTTCCTGAAGGCAGACACGATCGTGACGCCAGTGACCTCCAATTCGGGAATTTCGAAGGCCTTGGGTTTCGCGGTCCAGAGGACGAAAGTCGGGTCTCCATTTGTCATTGAAGCAATGGAAGCATTACACGGCGCCGGCGGCGTCATCGTCGGCTTTGAGGCCAATGGTGGTGTTCTGCTGGGCTCGGATTGTGTCGTGAATGGGAAGACATTGACTGCACTGCCGACGCGGGACTCATTCCTCCCGATTTTGGCCGTCCTCAGTACCATGGCGTCGACAAAAAAGAAGCTGTCGCGACTGCGCGGGCTTTGGAATCTTCCTGTGTGCGCCAGTGACCGGCTTCAGAACTTCCCCGCGGAAAGTTCGCGCAGATTGATGGATCATCTCGCAAGCCGGAACGCACTGCAGCACTTTCTTGCCTCGTTCGGGACCGTCGCCGAAATTGACGAAACCGATGGCCTCAGGGCGCGGATGCTTTCAGGTGAGATCATACATCTGCGGCCTTCCGGCAATGCCCCGGAACTGCGCTGCTACTCGGAAGCTTCGACCGAGAGCAGGGCCATGGCGATCGTCGCCTCGACGCTGCAAGGGGCACATGCGTTCGCGCTTACAGACGAGATAGAGGACCTTCGATGAAAGTGGTTCCGGTCATCATCAGCGGTGGAGCTGGTTCGCGGCTCTGGCCCGCCTCAAGGCAATCGCACCCCAAACCTTTCCTCAAGGTGGCGGATGGACTTTCGCTCATCCAGCACACCGTGTTGCGCGCCGCTTCGATCCAGCATGTCGTGGAGCTTGTTACCGTGACGTCCACGGGGCACCTCTTCCTTACGAGAGACGTTTTCGACGAGCTGGATTCCGTTGTTTTGCCACGCACCTTTCTGCTTGAGCCTGAGGGTCGGGATACCGCCGCCGCCGTCGCTGCGGCAACCGTCCATGCCAAGGCAACACAGGGTCCCGATGCTGTTCTGTGTGTTTTTCCCGCCGACCATATGATTGGTGATCTGCCCGCATTTCAAACCGCCATGAACCGGGCAATCGAACAGGCGCACCAGGGGCGTATCGCAACCTTGGGCATAACCCCGGATAGGCCAGACACCGCATTCGGCTACATCGAGGCCGACGGTGAGAAAGTTGTCCGGTTCGTCGAGAAACCGAACGCCGAGACTGCCAAATCTTATGTCGCGTCCAAACGTTTCTTCTGGAACGCCGGCATCTTCTGCTTCAAGGCGCAGGTCATGCTCGACGAAATGGCTGCGCATTGCCCGCAGGTGATCGATGCCGTTCTCGATAGCTATGATAATGCTCGCGTCAGCCACGGCGAACATGTTGCCAGCGTCGAACTCTCATCTGAGCACTTCGCCATGGCGCCGCGTATTTCACTCGACCATGCGGTGATGGAAAAAACCCACAATCTGGCTGTCGTTCCCTGCGAAATGGGGTGGAACGACATTGGATCTTGGAACGCAATGGCCGAACTGGTCGCCGCTGACGGGAGCGGCAACAGGATTCGCGGCGATGTCCATGTGGTCGACACCGTGGGCAGTTACATAAGCTCGGACAAACGCGTCATCGGCACCGTCGGCATCAGCGACCTGGTGATCGTGGATTCCCCCGATGCATTGCTGGTTGCATCCCGCGATCGCGTCCAGGACGTCAAGAAACTCTTCGAGGGACTCAAGGCTGCGGGACATGAAGCGCACTTGCTTCACAGTACCGTGCACCGGCCCTGGGGCACCTACACGGTTCTGGAGGAAAGCGAGCGCTTCAAGATCAAGCGCATCGAGGTGAAGCCGGGCGGACGCTTGAGCCTGCAGATGCACCATCACCGCTCCGAGCACTGGGTCGTGGTCAGCGGCACTGCGAAAATAGTCAACGGCGACCAGGAGCTACTCCTGACCACTAATCAATCCACCTATATCCCTTGCGGCCACAAACACCGGCTCGAAAACCCCGGCAATATCGGACTGGTGATGATCGAGGTCCAAAGCGGCGAGTATCTCGGCGAAGATGACATCGTGCGGCTTGAGGACGTATACGGTCGAACGTGACAGTCCAACGTCACATGCCCTACGGTGGCTGGCAGACCGAACCTGCGTCTGCATGTGGGCTGTCAGGCGACCGGCGGCTAGGCAAGGCGAGGCAAACCAGAACAGGTTTTATGAGTATGGCCAGTGAGCGATGTCGCAACGACAGGCTGGCCGAATTGTTGAGACGGCAGTTTTCCGGCGAGATTGTCAGACGACACTTGCGCATCCGATGTAACGGCATGCGCTGCTACAGCCGCTCGAGTTGCGGAAGGTGATCGGCAATATCAGTCGATCAGATGCGCGATAAGGTTCGTTGCCATGTACGGCAGGCGCGACATGAGCGGCCTGGCACTCTGACGGGGGTAGGCCAGCATGCGCCGGGCCTGACTGGCGGGGGCTCGCAAGAGAAACGCGGCACCGGCTGACGAAGATAATACGCTCCTGCGCGCCGGTGACGGACCGGGGCCATTAGGCGTAGGCGCATCGCTATCGCCATGCCACGTGGACAATCCTATTCGGGCTGGGCAGATGGACGGTAATTCCAGCTTTCGACGGCGTTGACTTCGTCGATGCAGACCGGCCCCGATGCACCGCAGTCCTCGCATTTCATCACAACGCGCGCCTCGTCCGTTTCATATGGCCTAACCTCGCAGCTTGTGCAGAACGGGCAAGGGATCGCTTTCATCGTGACGAATCTTCCTGATGGCCTCGGGTGGTTCCGCCGAAATCTTTCGCCTAAGCGCTCGACTTCGCAAGCGCTGATCGTTGTGCCGTAGTTCGGCGCCACCATTGGGTAGGGATATTTTGTCCACATGCCCTCGTACCATCAACGCGGCTAGCCGGTTCTCTCTATCCACAGATCTGGCCTCTCGTGCGGGCCAAGGTTACATCCGTGTCGCCCAGCATGAGGCCGATCTTCCGCAGAGCGAATCGATTCCGTAGAAATAAGAATTCTGCCACCGCCCCGCCGCCGTAAGGGTATTGAGATACCCTTGGGATTTTGATCCGACCTGGCAGGCGGCGGGTAATCTTCAGAGGCCGACGTCAGGCAGCGTTCGGGATACCCGAGATTTCATCGAAGATACTCCCAGCCAAGCCAAGCGCCCGAGCGATCCGATCGCGATAGCCCTTGTCGAAACAATGGCCAGATTCGATCAGCCCGACCTCCTCGACTGTCAGACCGCTGGTCACGGCTATGTCCTCGGTCGAATAGCCAAGATGTTCCCGATATGCCTGAATTACGGGTTTTCCGTTTGAGATTGCGGCAAGCACTGCCTCGGGCAGCGCGAAAGGCGTTGCGGTCATTTTGCCTCCAAATGCAGAGAACGGCCATTCGATGACTCGAAACAAGCGGCGGCCGATGTTGAAATAGGATGCCGAAACAGCCCGAGCCGGCGGCATCCAAAAATGCGATCACTCTCGAACGTGTGAGAGGCGCTACGCTAATATGGCGGCCGCCGCCGTTTAGATCAAGAACCTTGGCTCGCTTTACGAGGATTGCTCCAGTGGCCACAATTCGACGACACAGTGCGCAGCGCCGTCATCACGCTCACATCGATGATTGCGCGGCCGCTTTAACGCGCCGTCGGCTTGCGGCGCGATTGAGAAGCCGCGATCTGGCGGTCGGGCACTAGGCGCACCAGCTCGCGGACCAGCGTCAAAGTATCTGCGGGGACTATCTAGCGATGCTTGCCGGCGGCGTTCATCTTGAGCTTTAATACCGTGTGGTCCCCTCCCGCCCATGCAGGAGGCCGGTGCCCATCGGACAAGACGCTGAGGGACCAACATCTCTCTGTTTCAGCCCGACTGTTGGCTGTCAGATCTGCGACACCGGAGTAGGGCTGCGCTTTGCTGCGAATTCCTTCAACCTATTGAATGATGACCAGAAAATCCCCGGAGGTTCCTTCTGCTCAGTTGGCACGACTTTTGATGCTTCTCGAGAGGCGACAGGAGATACCGACTGGCGTTCATCGTGGGTGATATCGCGCAATGCAACGAAGGAAGACAATATGTCAGGTCCGCGTCAGAATCGATTTTATTCAAAGAGGATTGCCGCCTTTAGCGCAAGGCGTTCACGAACCGCATATCAACAATGGCTTCCGTGCAAAACGCAGGGAGATCACTTGTGAAAATCCTATTCACTACGGTGGCTGTCGCGTTGCCGGCCATCGCTTTTGCTGCGCAAACGATCCCCGTATACCTCAGAGAAACAGCACGGGCCACCTTCAAGCCTCTACCATCCATCACGCCGACAGTCGCCAACAACCCGATCACACCGGAGAAGATAGCCCTAGGCAAGGCAATGTTCTTCGATCCACGCGTCTCGGCGTCAGGCGTCTTGTCGTGCAATTCGTGCCACAACTTGGCCACCGGGGGCGACGACAATCAAGAAAGCTCGATCGGCCATGGTTGGCAGAAGGGACCGCGCAACGCGCCGACGGTACTGAACGCTGTCTTCAACATAGCGCAGTTCTGGGATGGTCGTGCTGAAGACCTGAAGGTTCAGGCCAAGGCACCGATCCAAGCCGCTGTCGAAATGGCCAACACACCAGGTCAACTCATCGCCACGCTCAAGTCGATGCCGCAATATGTCGAGTGGTTCAATTCAGCTTTCCCGGGCGAAGCCGATCGCGTCACCTTCGAAAACGTCGCCAAGGCAATCGAAGCCTTTGAGGCGACACTGGTCACACCGGCGCCCTTCGATGCCTTCCTCAACGGCGATGACGCCGCTATGACTTCCGAGCAGAAACAGGGCCTGACGCTTTTCATGGACAAAGGCTGCTCGTCCTGCCACGGCGGTATCAACGTGGGTGGGGAGGGCTATTCCCCATTCGGCCTCGTTGAAAAGCCCAACACCGATGTCCTGCCGGAAAACGACAAAGGCCGATTTGCCGTGACCCATGAAGCCGACGATTCCTATGTTTTCCGCGTGGCGCCGTTGCGCAACGTAGCACTCACCGCGCCATACTTTCATTCGGGCAAGGTTTGGGATCTGAAACAGGCCGTCGCCATTATGGGGACCACCCAGCTCGGCCAAGAATTGACGGAAAAAGAAGTCGACCTGCTCGTTGCCTTCCTTAATTCGCTGACCGGAAAAGTACCGGAGGTCGCCTATCCCGTCTTACCCGCCGAAACGCCGACAACGCCTCGACCTGTATTGCATATCCTCCCGCAATGATTGGCCGGAGCTGGCTAGTGAAGGTCGCAATCACGAATGATTGCGACCTTCACTGGGACGAGACGATCATGACTTCCGGCGAGGCCTATCCAACTGGAAAGCTAGGGGGACTTTCATTTCCGAATTCAATTGAAACGCTAAATGAAAACCTGACCCGTCGACGCCCACTTGCGTCACGACAGCATGACCCGCCTTGCCGGCCACGTCGATCAGACGCTCCGACTAGCCGACTGTGTCGTGATGTGTCGTTACATGTACCCCCTACCCCCGCTTTAGATCCGCTGACAAGCTCGCAACCACCTGATCGAGCCATCGCGGACAATATTCCGCGAGCCGCTGGCGTGCGCCCAGCAGAAACCGGATGCCTTCAGATCCACCCCTTCAAAACGTGCTCGATGGCGTTGCGACGCGCGAGCCGCTGTTCCAGCTCTGCAAACGCATCGATATGAAAACAAAGCTGCGGCCAGCCAGCGACGTGGCCCGAGCATTTGTCAATGCACACCGCAAGTGCCGCTTGCTCTCGGGCTATCTCATCCATATAGCTCGGCGCAACAGAGGAAGCGCCAGTTGTTCAGTCATCGTCAGCCGCGACCTCCTGTGCAATTCGTTCTAACAAGGAAGAAACTATGAGGCGGCAGACCCGACCGTTCACTGTGGAGGTCAAACAAAAGCGCAATTATCAAAAACGGGGCCATTCCATCTGGAGCGATGTCGATCTCTCCGCGGCTATAGCCGACACAACAAGGGAGCTCAAAGATATGGATCTGCCAAATCGTCGGCTGATTGACTCTAATGTCATAGCCCTTGATGCTGAACACGCCCACAAACCGCGAGCGGAGTATCTCATGGCAAATCCCCTAGAAGCTGAATCAGTAGAAGCTGCAACCGAACACGCTCCCAAAGGAAGGACGCCGGAAACGAAGAAGAAAACCCAACCTTCGCGGAAGGCCAAGACTGATCCTGGTCGCAAGAATGGCGCCAATGCGGCGTCCCCGGCGGAAGCAACAGCAACAGCAGCGGCCGTGCGGAGCGCCCGGAAGGTCTACTCCGGAAAAGAGCGCGCCCAAATGCTCGCTCAGGTCGAGACGTCGATCAGCGGCGGCACCACTCTCAAGAGCGCCGTAAAGCAGGCGGGTATATCGGAACAGACCTATTATCACTGGAAGAAGGCCGCGGCGCCTAGATCCGATGGCGACGATCTGAAGGACCTGGTCGCCCTCGAGAAAGAAAACAAGCGATTGAAGAGCCTGCTCGCGGAACGCCTACGCACAGAGAACGCGGAACTGAAGAGGAAGCTAGGACTGCAATAAGGCTTAAGATGCCGCCATTCGACCAGACGGTAGAACTGTGATCGAAGGCTCGCCGGCTGTCGGATGGACGGAGATTTTGCGCACCAGCACCCTGATCCGTCGCGGCCGGGACAGGACAAACCACTCCCGGCGGATTGAAGCGGCACATGGCAAGCGAGTGTCAATCAGGGATCGGTGAACGCGGCCGAAGGCAAGGATGACAGCATCAAGGTTTTACGCTGGGCCTTGATCGAAGGCCACCATTCCATCGATGGCCGCGGCGGATTATCAGGGCGAAGTCAATGGGACGCGGATGCTGTGGGATTATAGCCCACCCATGCACAGGTACTTCATTTCGAGATAATCCTCGAGGCCGTGGCGCGACCCCTCACGACCGATCCCTGATTGCTTCATTCCGCCAAAGGGTGCGGCCTCGGATGACATGCGTCCCGTATTGATGCCGACCATTCCGTATTCGAGGGCTTCAGCCACGCGCCACACGCGCTTTAGATTGGAAGCGTAGAAGTAGGCTGCAAGACCGTAAATCGTGTCATTCGCCTCGCGCACCACCTGGTCGGGATCGTTGAAGCGGATTATGGGAGCCAGCGGTCCGAAGGTTTCTTCCTGAGCGACCCGCATTGTCCTTTCGACGTCGGTGATCACCGTGGGCTCGAAGAAGGTTCCCGATTCGCCGATACGGTTGCCACCGCAACGGATCTTCCCACCCTGCCGCACAGCATCGCGAATATGATCTTCAATCTTTGCAAGCGCGCACTTATCGATCAGGGGACCGATCGCAACTTCTGGCTCGAAACCGTCACCGACGCGCAATGCACTGACGCGCTTGGTGAATTTGTCGCAGAATTCATTATACACGCTGGACTGTACGTAAAGCCGATTGGCTGAAACGCAGGTCTGGCCTGCATTCCGAAACTTTGCCTGTAGCGCACCATCGACGGCAGCGTCGACGTCTGCATCATCAAAAACAATGAAAGGAGCGTTACCACCAAGTTCGAAGCTGGTTCTTTTGATCTGATCCGAACACTCCCTCATGAGTAGCCGCCCGACCTCGGTCGACCCAGTGAAGCTGATCTTGCGGACCTTCGGGTTCGAGCAAAGTTCACGCCCAACCGCATCGCCTTCCGATGCGTAGATCAAGTTTAGAACGCCATCGGGAAAACCTGCCATCCGGGCAAGCGTGAACATAGCACCCGCGACAAGCGGTGTTTGCTCCGCGGGTTTCAGAACAATCGCGCAGCCGGCGGCAAGCGCAGGCGAAATCTTGCGAGCCACCATCGAGGCGGGAAAATTCCAAGGAGTAATGGCGCCGACAACACCGATCGGCTGTTTGATTACCAGCATACGCCTGTCGTTAGAAGGCGGCGAAATCGTCTCGCCATAGATGCGATTGGCCTCCTCGGCATACCATTGGAGGTAGGCTGCGGCATGGGCGATTTCAGACTTCGCCTCTGCAAGCGGCTTACCCATTTCAGCCGTCAAAATGGCTGCAAGATCCTCGCTGTGGTCGAGGATCAGTTGGTGCCATTCCCATAAGATGTCGGAGCGCTCGCGCGCGGTGAGCGCCGCCCAATGTTCCTGCGCAGCTTCAGCCTTATCGATTGCCTTGGAAACGTCCCGGACATCCATATCTGGAAGCTCAGCCAACAGCTCGCCCGTTGAGGGATTGAACACCGAAAAACGCCTCGTGGATTGCTCCGCCTTCCGACCAGGCACACCGGCCAGATCGTCAAATAGCTCGGGATTTTTGAGACGTCTCGTCAGCGACTGTGTCACGGTCAAACCGTCGTCCCCCTTCATGGTTAAGTTACTAGCTTCGCAACGTACTAATAAGCACAACTTGTGCCAGATGATCGGACGAAATCGTTCCGGCCCTCCGTCATTGCAAGCGCAGCTTCCCGACTGATTAGCCCATAGCAATGACAGCCTCAATCACGAGTCGCGCTAAGGCTTTCGCTCCATAACAGGCAAGCGCGGATAGAGCTCGTGAAGAGCTGGCATAGGCGGAGTCGATCATCGAAATCGCCGACGTTGGCAACAGCACTGCGGTATCATTCTTTGAGCGGCTTCCACGGCCGCTCATATCAGGCATATCGAAAACCGACCGCCATGGTCGAACGTGCCATCGATGTAGTGGCTTAAGCGCTGCTAAGTCTTGATAGTCGCGCACAAAGCCATGTTTGTTCAGTTCGCCACCCGAAAGCTCCACTGCGACGATGTAGTGTGGCCGTGTAGGCGCGCGCACGACAATATCACGCGAGCCCAAACCTTTTCCGACCGGCTCCGTCCCAAAAAAAAGGGGGCGGCGTCGGTGCCGCCCTCTCGGTATCCGAAAGCTGATAGAGGCTAGATTAGAAATCCATGCCGCCCATGCCGCCCATGCCGCCGCCGCCCATGCCGCCAGGCATGCCGCCGCCGCCAGCCGACTCCTTCTTCGGAGCCTCCGCGATCATGGCTTCGGTGGTGACCAGCAGGCCGGCGACCGAGGCCGCGTCCTGGAGAGCCGTGCGCACGACCTTGACCGGATCGACGATGCCCATGGCGATCATGTCGCCATATTCGCCGGTCTGGGCGTTGAAACCGAAGGTCGCGCCCTTGTTCTCAAGGATCTTGCCGGCAACGATCGAGGCTTCCGCACCGGCGTTGGCCGCGATCTGGCGGGCCGGAGCCTGCAGCGCACGACGCACGATGCTGATGCCAGCGGTCTGGTCGGAGTTTGCGCCGACAGCGTTGATGCTCAGCGAAGCGCGCAGCAGGGCAACGCCGCCGCCGGGAACGATGCCTTCTTCGACGGCTGCGCGTGTCGCGTTCAGCGCATCGTCAACGCGGTCCTTCTTTTCCTTGACTTCGACTTCCGTCGCACCGCCGACGCGGATCACCGCAACGCCGCCCGCGAGCTTGGCGAGACGCTCCTGCAGCTTCTCCTTGTCGTAGTCCGAGGTGGTCTCCTCGATCTGCTGCTTGATCTGGGCGACGCGGCCCTGGATCTCTTCCTTCTTGCCGGCACCGTCTACGATGGTGGTGTTCTCCTTGGAGATCGACACCTTCTTGGCGCGGCCGAGCATGTCAAGGCCGACGTTCTCGAGCTTGATGCCGAGGTCTTCCGAGATGACCTGGCCACCGGTGAGGATGGCGATGTCTTCCAGCATGGCCTTGCGGCGATCACCGAAGCCCGGCGCCTTGACGGCGGCGATCTTCAGACCGCCACGCAGCTTGTTGACGACCAGCGTGGCCAGGGCCTCGCCTTCGACGTCTTCCGAGATGATGAGCAGCGGCTTCGAGGTCTGCACGACGGCTTCGAGAACCGGCAGCATCGCCTGCAGGTTCGAGAGCTTCTTCTCGTGCAGCAGGATGTAGGCGTCCTCGAGATCGGCAACCATCTTGTCGGCGTTGGTGACGAAGTAGGGCGAGAGATAGCCGCGGTCGAACTGCATGCCTTCGACGACTTCGAGTTCCGTCTCGGCGGTCTTGGCTTCCTCAACCGTGATGACGCCTTCGTTGCCGACCTTCTGCATCGCTTCCGCGATCATCTTGCCGACCGACTCGTCGCCATTGCCGGCGATTGTGCCGACCTGGGCAACCTCTTCCGAGGTCTTGATCTTCGTGGCGTTCTTGATCAGCGTCGAGACGACGTCGCTAACCGCGAGGTCGATGCCGCGCTTCAGGTCCATCGGGTTCATGCCGGCAGCAACCGCCTTGTGGCCTTCCTGGACGATCGACTGCGCCAGAACGGTTGCGGTCGTGGTGCCGTCACCGGCGATGTCGTTGGTCTTCGAAGCAACTTCGCGGACCATCTGTGCGCCCATGTTTTCGAACTTGTCTTCAAGCTCGATTTCCTTGGCGACGGTGACGCCGTCCTTGGTGATGCGCGGGGCGCCGAACGACTTGTCGATAACGACGTTGCGGCCCTTGGGGCCGAGCGTCACCTTCACCGCGTCGGCGAGGATGTTGACACCGCGCAGCATGCGCTCGCGGGCGTCACGGGAGAATTTTACGTCTTTGGCAGCCATTTTGTACTCCTGGGCATTTCGCCCGAAATTCAGATTGGATGGTACGGATGAAAGGCAGCGGCGTGTTAGCCGATGATGCCCATGATGTCGGCTTCCTTCATGATCAGAAGGTCTTCGCCATTGAGCTTGACTTCGGTGCCCGACCACTTGCCGAACAGGATGCGGTCGCCGGCCTTGACGTCCAGCGGAACGAGCTTGCCGGCTTCGTCGCGGGCGCCGGAACCGACGGCGATGATCTCGCCTTCCTGCGGCTTTTCCTTTGCCGTGTCGGGTATGATGATCCCGCCGGCGGTCTTGGATTCGGATTCGACTCGGCGAACGACCACGCGGTCATGAAGCGGCCGCAAATTCGACTGTGCCATTTTTACTATCCCTGGTGCGCAGGTTGAAAGGTTCTCCGTTGCCGGAGGGTGGTTAGCACTCGCTATTGGGGAGTGCTAAGATGATCGTGAGATAGGCTGTAGGTTCGTACTTAGTCAAGACGGGCGGGGGGACGGACCGGAGGGCAAAAGATGTGGAATCGGCGCGGAAGCCGGACCCCCATTTACGGCGCAATCCCACTGCCTACGCGCGTTTCGGCCGTAAGCTTTGGGCCGACTTTTGTGTCTTATTTGGAATGTGAAATTATGTGAAATTAACGGCCGAGCAGTCGGCCGGAATCGACGGCCAGCCGAACAGTCTTGAGCCTTTTGCAATTCATCCCTAACCTCGGGTTGCATCGCCAAAAGGAGCGCTCATCGCTTCGGAGAACGTGCGGAACTTCCGGTCCTTGAGGTTGCGTAGTCGCGGCGCGAAGCGTTTGCCGATCAGGGCAAACAGCCCGAAGACGTGATCGCTCGCGCCGCCCGTATCGGTGAAGTGTTCCTGGATGTCGAGGATCGTGTCCTGGTCGAACAGCCCATCGAGCACATAGGCTGCCTCGCTTTCGGTCGGGCTGATCGGCAGGATGCTGAAGTAGCCGTACTGATCTGACAGATGGCTATAGAACTTCGAGCCCGGCTCGCTGCCATAGTGCAGATTGACGTCGCCGCGCTTCGCCGCTCGGTCGCTCGCGCGAAAGAACTGCCCATCGGATGACGCGGTCGTTCCATTGCCCCAAAATCGAGAATGTGGATGCCGGGTGTGCGCATCGGTGATGCATGCTTGCGCCGCGCGATAGGTCTCCGACCGGGCATGGAAGGTTCTCATCCAGCCGATCTGGTGAGCGCTAGTAGCGCGCGGTGGACACGGCAGCGCAGCCTGATGCTGGGTCGACTGGTATGCTTGATCGCTTGTGGCGACACCGTAACCGACGCTCACCTTTCCAATTCGGAGATCATGGTTAGAGCTGCCGATTGGCTGCCACCGCTGACGGCTGGTGAGCGGTCTTAAGCGAGCAGGGTCATTTACGTATGGGGCTTCGAGTGATGCCACACACGGTGCCTGCAAAAAGGGCAAATCCGACTGCTGAAAACCGCCGCAGTGCAAGCTTGACGGCCTTCTTTCCTATACCCGTCCACGCGACCCAAGCTTTTCCCACAACGAATCAATCGTGGACCGAGGAAGGTGCAGCCGAAAAACATCGGACAAGACTCGCTGCAGTTCGCTCTTCGTTTTGAGGGTTTCTGTTTCCTCAATTTGGTTCCGAATCAAGCTGAAATCCTTGTTGAACAAGTTCGCAGGCCCTTCGGCTGTCAGCACGCTCATCATGAGGCTGGATGGAAACGGCGAACGGTCCCAGCGAGCGCAGATGAAGTTGGCGCCCTCAAAATCTGAGGGCAAGGCGGTGGCTCGATCGAAACCATAAAGAGGGAACCATTCATTCCCGTTCTTGCGTTCAACGACGAGTTCTCCGCTGGCGGAGTCAGCTCGCAGGCGAAACACGTCACGGCCAGCTGTTTGCAGTTCCTCTGTATCGATCCGTAGCGGTGCAATCGGTGCTGGACCACCGAAGCCAGCGTCGGCGAGCCAGTCGACGCCCTCGATGGTTAAGATGAATGCCTGGTGTGTGCGTGGCCCACCCTCCGCAGCACCCATACGCACTCTGCAAAGGATGGGCTGGATCGTGAAACCGAGTGCTTCGAGCGCCAAGCCAAACAACTTGTTCAATTCGAAGCAATACCCCCCTCGCCGGGCATTGATCAGTTTGGCCCAGATCGAATTCTCAGTCAGATTGGGTATATCACCCAACAGCACATCGATGTTTTCAAAGGGAATCGCGCGCATTTGAGCCTGCTGAAGGGCAACAAGACCGTCGACCGTTGTCGGCACTCGAGCAAGGCCGATACGATTCAGATAGATCGCAATATTGAATGCCATGGGATGTCCTTAACACCTAGGATTCGTATTCGTTGAACGCCTGCCGAAAGCGCGATGACGTCCCAGGGTTCACGGAGCAGAGTAAGGTGGCCATCTCCCCCTATAGAAGTGAACATGCCGACCATTCCTCGTGTTCGCACTGAACCAAAGCGGCGGTTCGAGCGCTGCAAATACCCCTCGTGATCCGGAAACGCGGGCATTGCTCGTAGGGCACTGAACATCACGGTGCTGCAAAAACGGGTACACAAAGGACTTCCGATCCACAGCGGATTGCAACAGTCGACCTTCTCAGGCCTCCGCTCATGGTGACTCGCTGTGGCTCACTACGATTGGTCGAGATAAGCGTCGAACGCGGCAGCAACAGAGCGAAGCAAAATGCGATGGCCATGCCGCACGCGGATGAAGCCATTCTCGACGTCCACTATCCCGTCGTCGGCCAGCATCGCCAAGCGCTCAGCTGAATCGAGAAAATGGGTCCAATCAAATCCGTGGGCGGCACAGATTGCCGGTACGTCGGCCTCGAGATCACACATCAGTCGCTCGATGATTGCGCCTCGGACGCGGTCTTCGCCGATGAGACGGTAGCCCTTCGACGTTGCCAAGCGACCAGCTGCGATATGCTGACTATAGGCCTCCAGCGCGCCTGCGTTCTCGACGTAACCCTCTCCAACACGCCCGATAGCCGACGCACCAAAGGCGATCAGGGTTTTGCAGGTGTCGGCAGAGTAACCTTGGGAGTTGCGCCGCAGGCGACCGGTTTTCTGAGCCAATGCGAGCTCGTCGTCCGGCAAGGCGAAGTGGTCGACCCCAATCTCTCGGTAGCCGGCAGCAACCAGCGTCTCGGCGACGGCCGCAGCTTGTTCGGCGCGGGCAGCGCTGTCCGGTAGTCCTGCCTTTTCGATGAGGCGCTGATGTTTATTAGAAGACGGCGTGTGAGCGTATCCGAACACGGCAATCCGCTGCGGGCGCATCGCCACCGCCACCGTGGCGGTCTGGACGCAGGACTGCATCGTCTGATTGGGAAGACCGTAGATGAGATCGATGTTAATGCGGTTTATTCCCTGCTGGCGCAGGTTTTCGACGGCAGTCGCCGTCTGCTCTACACTCTGGATACGATTGATCGCTTTTTGAACACTGGGGTCGAAACTTTGCACGCCGAGGCTCGCGCGGTTCACCCCGGCTGCACTTAAGGCTTCGGCCATCTCCGCGGTGAACGTGCGCGGATCGATCTCGACGGCGATGGCGGTCTTTTGCCTGAACGCGAAGCGGCGGCGTAGAAGCTCCGTCAAGGCGAGGAATTCCGTTGGCTCAAGGAGCGTGGGCGTTCCGCCGCCAAAGTGCACGTCGCTCACGGGCAGCGCCTGCGGCGTTAGCTCTGAGACCAAATGGATCTCGCCGCGCAGCGCCGCCACGTAATTTTGGTTCGGCGGGTCCCGCTGGGTGATGGTAGTAGGGCAGCCGCAATACCAGCACATCGACCGGCAGAACGGAATATGGATATAGAGCGATACGGGATCGTTAGCCGATAGGCCGCCGAGCCATTCCCCATAGGCCTCCGCGCCGATCGCTGCGGAGAACTGCGGTGCAGTTGGATAATTGAAATACCAAGGCAGGCACGCCTCGCTATGTTTTGTCTGTAGCATAGCCGTTTCTCATCTTGATGTTAGCTCCATACCTGCCGCGCTCTCCTATGTCTCTGATCTTCAACTGTCGCGGCGCAACTTGTATTTCCGTCGTGCCAATTAGCCTGTGTACAATAGTCTCCATGGAAGCGCGCACGGGTGCGCTTTATTGGGGCGCTGTTGGCGAAGGGCGGATTTGGTCGGCGCATCTGGTGCAGGTGTTCGATTCCACCCGTAGTGCGCGCCACGTCTCCGCCCTCGCCGCCGGCTTCATCTCGCTTCAATCCACACGGTCCTAAGGCTTGCGCACTATTGTCCATGAGTTTTTGAGACATGTGGGTGTATTCGAGGGCGTAACGGCGGGCGTATCCCTGCAGGTTGCCCTCGGCCTCGGACAGTGCATCGACATCGAGGATGGTGCGCCATTGCGGCTTGCCTGACCTGTAGGATTCCCAGTTCGCACGCCGCCACAAGGCTTGCACGTGCGTCCCGTCCTGCCAGAGTTGTCGATCATGTCGCCTTGCGCAAGGGGGCGAAGCAATACGATCGGTGGCCTGTAGGATCTTCAGAATGTCGGCTTGGTATTCTCTGTAGCGCGGATCTTTCGACAGCTTATTGACGGTCGATAGGTTATGCGCCCTGACCCAGGTCATCGCCTCGACGTCGTCGACCTCGTTCAGATAGGCGCGGGGGTCGGTGGCATCGTTAGGAGCCTCGTTGGGGTTGGAACCGATCGCCTCGGCGATGGTGGTCATCTGGGGCTGGGCGGAAGCCGTCATGGCGGTCGCCGTAGCTAAGGCCGTCGCCGTCATTAAGCTGTTCATAGATGTACTGCTGATGGTTAGCTCTTTCGAAAGCCTCGAAAAACGTAGCCGAAGCGATGGAAATGAACCGCTTCGCCTCTTCTAGGCAAGAGCTGTGCCAGTAAGACACGCTTGAATTCAATGGATTATTCTGGGGCGGTGGGCGGCCGTCTAGGATAAGTCGCACCGTAATTGTCGCAAGCGCGACACGCTTGTCGCTTGGGAGCATGCTGCCCAAGCGACAGAGGCGAACGCCACCAGCTTGTTTTGAGACGTGATTCGCCTCAGGTAGCCGTTGCTCATGCCCGCGATGAAAGCACCGGTGCCGAAGCCGCCAATAAAATGCCGTAGACGATCCGTCCGCTCTTCAATTGATTCCGGACGACGAGAGGGAGCAGCGCCAGTATGGAAATGCTGGCCAAGCCGAAAATCAGAGATCGCTTGTGAGAGCGAGATGGCTGGATAGCTCGGACACTGAGCAGAGGCGGGAATTAGCTATGGCGCGAGCTGACGTAGAGCGATTCATCAACGAGTTGGGAAAAAAAGGCAGTCCGCTTGAAAACCTCAAACGGCGTGCTGGAGGGCTTGCATCGATTGTAGAATTTGCAAACGACCTCGACTACAACATCACACTCGACGAGGTTAAAGGTTTTATCCGATCGAACAGCCGAGAAAAACCAAATAGCAAGAAGCTTCGCGCGACTGCGGGCCGCAAGGGTGGTTCGAGTGTTTCGACCTTGACCAGCCTTGTACACACCAATGCGTTGGCTAATTGCGCTCCGTGTACGTCCATGAGCCCTGTTAAAGTCGATGGAAAAACTGCAGCGGTCGCGGTCGCGGTCGCGGTCGTTGTCGTTGTTGTGATAGTTGTAGCTGTCGCGAGCTAGCTCTGATCGCATTGGCTCGAAGGAGCCGGTCTGAAGAGAACATGATCGCAAAGCTTGTCAACGAGATAATGCCATCAGGCGGACAAGGGACCGCTGCAAGGGCTCATCTCTACCCTCGGAGCGAACGCTGGCGGCAGATTTTTGATCGGCGCACGCCTAAGGAACGGCGCAGTTTGTCACATATCAAGCGCTTCATGGAGCGGCTGGCCGGTGATGGGAAATTCCGTACGGCGCTTTCCGAGAACCTCGACAACCCTCGGATAGTGACCGCGCGATACGGCATCGAAGTTGACCCAATGGAGATGCTGCCGCTCTGGTGCGGTGACTACCTGAAGTATCGCTTCAAGCCGGAGTCTGCCCCGTGGCCGCTGGCTATGATGTGGGATGAGTATACGCGGGAGATGTTGCGCCATCGCGACCTCCTGCGCGGCCAAGGCGAAATGTCGACTATCAATCCTCGCTTTCATGCCTGGCGCGAGCGCCAAATCCGGCGCTGTAACGACGAAATGGGCGAATTGGCGCCGTCAATCGCGCACTCTGTCATCGCTTTCGAGCTGAGCGAAGGCTGCACCGTCGGTTGCTGGTTCTGTGGCCTCTCGGCGGGTACCTTCAAAGGTTACTATGAATACACTGAGGAGCATGCAGAGGTTTGGCGCGGCGTGCTCCGTGCGGCGAGCGAAATGTTTGGTTCGGCAGTCCGCACTGGCTTCTGTTACTGGGCCACAGACCCGATCGACAACCCGGAGTACGACCGTTTTCTGTTCGACTACCATCAGATCACGGGCGAATTGCCACAAACGACGACGGCGGCCCCGCTCAAGGATCAGGCACTCACCAACCGCGTGCTCGAACTGTTCGAACGCTACGGTCGCGTGACCAATCGTTTCTCAGTGCTAAGCACGGACCATCTTAATCAGATACACGCGGCGTTTTCGCCCGAGGACCTGATGGGGGTCGAACTCATCCTGCAGGGCAAGGACGGGCCGACCGCAAAGGCTTTCACCGGGCGCGCACGAGCGCGGAAGGAGAAACTCAGGGCAGCCGGCAAAGACGCCGCAATCGCCGTGCCGGAGGGCTGTCCCACGACAATCGCCTGTGTTTCTGGCTTTCTCGTGAACATGCGGCAGGGACGTTTACAACTGGTGACGCCGGTACCGGGTAGCGAACGCTGGCCTCTCGGGTACCGAATCGTGGCTCAACGTTTCTTCAGCACGCCCGACGAGTTCCGGGAAGGTCTCGATAGCATCATCGACGAGAATATGCTCGAAAGCCCCCCTCCCAACCGGCCAATTCGCTTCCGCGGAGACCTGCAATACGAGGCAGGGGACCACTGCTTCCATCTCCGCTCACGCAACAGTGAGCATCGAGTGCTCGACGGGGTGGTTCCGATTCCCATTGGCCATCTAATCGCGAGCGGGAACTGTACAGCCTCGGAGCTGATTATGCGGGCCACGGACGGAGCGAGCGTCCTTGCAGTCGCCGACTTGCTCGATCAGCTATACGCGGCTGGGGTGATCGAAGAGGACCTCGACGACATTTCGCTTGGCAAAACGGGATGACGGGCGCGGGCCGCGGGCTTTTTTGTCCGCAACGCCACTGCCCTGCGTCCCGCTCGGGTGAAGCGGGCTATCGCGGCCGGCCTCGACGAAATCGAGGTGCTCGCCGAAGGCTTCGCCAATGACAATGGCGCCAAGCTTACCGGACCGCTCTATGCCGACGGTTGGCATTGAAGTCATTGGCGAGCCAGGCCGGCGTGGCGTTCCCCTCACGGATCATCTGGTCCCACCTCCAGGTCATCGAACGCGATGTTGCCCGCTCGGCTCTCGCGAATGAAGGCGTGAAGCGGCTGATGACCATTCCCGGCGGGGCTGCGAAGCCCCTGAGCCACGCGACCGAAAGCGGCGCAACAGGGAACCGCGTCGAATCGGAGAGCGGCGAGAGCGTGTCCACCATCGGCGAAATAACGACTGCCACGGAACTGACCTCGCTCGGAGTCGATTCGCTGGGTCTGGCGGATCTCCTCTGGGATGTGGAGCAGGCCTACGACATCAAGATCGACATGACGCGGCTGACGCCTGGTCGAATCTCAAGAATGTCGGCGACATGGTGGAAGCCGTCCGCGGTTTGCTCGCGAAGGAGGTCTGATTGGACAGGCGAGTCGTCATTACTGGGATAGGGGGGCTTTGCGGCTAGGCAACAACGCCGCCTCTATCTGGAAAGAGATGCGCGAAGGTCGCTCCGCCATCCGCCCGATGGTCACTTCCGCGCTTCATGAGATGAAGGGGACTGTCGGTACCGAGATCAAGGAGCTGCCCCAGCACGACATCGGCCGCAACCAGCTCGTCTCCAGGACCGCCACAGCTTGCTCGCTGTGCTTGCAGCGCGTGAAGCCATGCAGCACGCCGGACTTTCCTGCGATAAGGGAAATCCGTATCGCTTCGGCGCGACAGTGGGCGTCTGCGGCTGGGGCTGGGGAACGGTCGAAGAAACCTACCGTGACCTCCTTTTGGGCGGCGCGAAGCGTGCTGGCATTTACACTGCACCAAGGGGGTTGCCGAGCGCCGCTGCCAGCCAGGTCAGCATGAGTCTCGGCCTGCGCGGCCCGGTCTTTGCCATCGCCTCCGCATGCGCATCAGCCAACCATGCGATCGCTTCGGCCGCGGATCAGATCAAGCTCGGCCGGGCCGACGTGATGCTTGCCGGAGGCGCCGAAGCGCCGCTCGTATGCCTTCAGATGAAGGTATGGGAAGCAATGCGCGCGCTCGCTCCAGATACGTGCCGGCCGGCCCTTCTCCGCCGACAGGAAGGGAGTGGTGATAGGCGAGGGTGCGGGCATGGCCGTGCTGGAAAGCTATGAGCATGCCGCCGTGCGCGGTGCCACAATCCTTGCCGAGATCGCAGGCATCGGCCTTTCCGGCGACGCCTTCCACATCGTCGCGCCGTCTGTCGAGGGGCCGGAGGCCGCGATCCGCGCTTGCCTTGCCGACGCCGGGCTGAATGCGGAGGACGTGGACTACCTAAACGCCCACGGCACCGGCACCAAGGCCAACGATCAGACTGAGACGGCGGCGATCAAGCGCGTCTTCGGAGACTATGCCTATTCGATGTCTGTCTCGTCCACCAAGTCCATGTACGCGCATTGCCTGGGCGCAGCGAGCGCACTTGAAATGATCGCCTCCGTGATGGCGATCCAGGAGGGCATTGTGCCGCCGACCGCGAACTATCGCGAGCCAGACCCCGATTGCGACCTCGACGTCACGCCCAATGTGGCGCGCGAGCGCAAGGTCCGCGTGGCACTGAGCAACGCTTTCGCCATGGGCGGCATGAACGCAGTTCTGGCGTTCAAGCAAGTGTAGAAGGCATGCGAGATGCCTCCAGTAACTCTATCTCTCGTTTCCAAATGCTTGCCGGATCACGATTGTGAAGGACGTGCCCTTGGACCGCCTCGGTGAATGCGCCAAGTGGCAGCGGAAGCTGGACAAGCCGGGGCCCCATCTTTTGCAAAATTCTCAACTGTTGAAGCGACGTCGACGTACCGCTACCCGGAAGGTTAAGCGAGCCCTTCGAGTTCGGCTCGATGGCCTGTCCAAAGCTGTATCCGATAATATCTGAAAGGCGCATGGCCGCCAGTGACCGCTTCCGTGGAAGACCGGCCGCAACGCGCTCGTCACCGGAGCAAGTGGTGGAATCGGCGAGGCCGTGGCGCGGACGCTGCACGCGCAGGGCGCAACCGTCGGCCTGCACGGAACGCGTGTCGAAAAGCTCGAGATGTTGGCTGCCGAGCTTGGCGGGCGGACAAGACTGTTTCCGGCGATTGCCGGGTGATCGCGCTGAGGCACCAGAGCGGCAGATTTTTTTGCAGAGGTAATCTCGGACTGAATACGCGTTCCCATTCACATTAGCTGTGGATAACAAGGCTGAATTAACATGCAAAATCTGCGCATCTAAATCGATTTGAGCACTCACGGACGTTGCGGACCAGAATCGCCGTCACCCTGAAATCGACAAGGCATCGGCTATCCCAAAATCGGGGCTTGACGTTACGTAAGGTCCTATGTTTTCCGATGTGCGGGAACGACTTCCAGTCTCAGCCCAAGGGCGACGAAAATGAGGGGCAGCAATGGTGGCTGGCGAACCTAATGACGTGCGCGTCAAGCGTTGTGGTGGGGGATGGGTTGTTCATATTGTCGAGGACGGCAAACTGACAGTTCTTCGGTTCAAGACACAGTTTCCCGCCGAAAATTACGCCGATGGCCAACGAGCCAGGCTCGGTCTTGCTGCCAAGCCACCGATCGACGAACCTGATATGTAACCGGATCAGGCGTCGGATGGCTGGTGAGCCTTGGCGCCGGCGGGAAACACTTGCCGAAGGCCCACCTCAATGCTGCTTGCGGCCGTTCGGCTAGCCATATTCGCGATGATGGTTGGCACCGCTGCCGATGCGGAAGACGGTAGCCTGCTTGATCGACACGGCGGCAAAGATCATGAAAAGCCAGGTCGTCAAGGACCCGGCCGCGGCGCTTGAGAAAGCAGCAAGAATTTGCAAGCCGCCACCGCAAGTAACCTGAGACAAGGGTCAGACATGCAAACCGCTGTTCGCGGATCAGCAGCTGCGAGACATTGCGCCATCCCACGAAGGCCCACGGTGCCCAAGGCGTGGTGGGCATCAGCCTTTCGAAGCTGAGCATCAGCAACTTCGTCGAGTCTTAGACCAGACGCTCTTCAGTGCCGAGGCTCGCACATCTGTGGAGCGCGGCTCACGCCCCGGAGACCAGGGCAGGAATGACCAAAGGCTCATCCGCCTCGTCAAGAATGGCGAAACTGTAACGGCCGTCTGTGTCAATATCGACGGAGTAGCTCAGGCGGTCGAGTATGTGGTTATCCTGGTCGAACGTGACGATGCGCGGCTTCAGCGAAGTGATATGCGCTTCGTCCAGGTAGATGGAGTTGCAGACGATAATCGGGTCGTCGGGCTGACAGGTGCGAGCCGCCGCTCCGTTGAGGATGCAGCACCGTGAGCCGCGCTCGCCGAGGATGACATAGGTCGAAATCCGCGCACCGGAATTCTTGTTCCATATCTCCACGAATTCCATCGGCAGGATCCCGGCTGCCTCGCAGTGGTCGGGGTCGAGCGTTATCGAACCATGGTAGTTGAGGTTCGCTTCTGTGACGTGGATGCCGTGCAGCTTGCCGGCGACTAGTTTTCGCATTGGTCGTTGTCCCTGTATTCATCGTTCAAGGTCAGTCTTGGCAGTTCGGTTCGCGCGGCTAAATTCCAACGACGAGCGCACCGCCGCTAAGACCCGCACCCGCGGCCGCCAGAAGAACCTTCTCCCCCGGCCGGAACGGCGCCGCCCGATGGGCGAGCGACAGCGAGAGCGGGATCGTCGCGGCGGAAGAGTTGCCATACTCGGCGATCGTCTTGACGATCGCTTCATCGGCGATGCCGAGGTTTCGCCCGACCGCATCGAAAATGCGGGCATTGGCCTGGTGCGGCACGAACCGATCGATGTCCTGCGGCTGCGCTCGGGTTGCGGCGAGCGCGTCCTTTGAACATGCAGTCATCATGTCCACGGCCCTGGCGAACACTTCGCGGCCGTCGATCATCGTCATTCGGGTTTGCCCGAGATCCAGGCCACTTTGGAACGGGACGTTGCTTCCGCCCGCCGGGATCTGGATCAGCCCGTAGCGCGAGCCGTCCGAATCCACCGAGGCGCCGAGGATGCCCCGGTCGGGATCCTCGCAGGGACCGATCACCACGGCGCCGGCGGCATCGGCAAACAGCACGGCACTGGCGCGCTCGGCCGGGTTGATGCGACGGCTGAGGATGTTGGCGGCAATCACAAGGGTCGCCTTGCCATGCAGGCGGGTGAAGCTGTCCGCGAACATCAGGGCATAGATGAAGCCGGCGCAGGCGCCGGTCAGATCGATCGCACCCGCGCGTGTCAGTCCCAGCCGATGGGCGACCAGGGGTGCGCTCGGCGGCAGAAGGTGATCAGGCGTCGAGGTGGCGAGCAACAGCAGGCCGATGTCGCTGCGGTCAATACCGGCGTTCGCCAGCGCGATGTCGCCAGCCTGCGTGGCAAGGCCGGACAGCGTGTCTCCGTCCGTTGCCCAGAAGCGCGAACGGATTCCGGTACGCCTTTCGATCCAGCCCGGCTCGAGGCCGAGATTGTTCTCGATCTCGGCATTCGCCACCTTGCGCCCAGGCGTATGATGACCGAACCCGAGAATGCGCGACGACTTGCTCATGGCCTAGACCCGAAGCGTTCGGCGGCCTCCTCGATCGCGTCGTAGAGTGCGTCCAACTCGCCGCCGGTGATGCAATAGGGCGGGAGAAGATAGAGGACATTGCCGAGCGGACGAACAAGCAGGCCGCGCTCGAGGAAGAACGCGCGCAGTTTCGGACCAATCTCGGCGAGATAGCCGGCGGAACCGGTGCGCAGGTCGAGGGCAGCGATCGTGCCAGTGGCTCGGCAGTCGGTGAAATATGGGTTGTCCCGGAAGCGTTGCAGCCCGGCGGCCTGCTTCGCGCTCAAAGCCGCGACCCGCTCGGCCACCGGCTCGTCGCGCCAGATCTCGACATTGGCGAGTGCTGCCGCGCAGGCAATCGGATTGGCGGTGTATGAGCTCGAATGAAAGAAGGTTTTCTTACGGTCTTCGGAATAATGGGCCTGGAAGATGGCATCGGTGGCGAGCGTGGCCGCCAAAGGGATCGCGCCACCGGTCAAGCCCTTCGACGTGCATAGGATGTCCGGAGAAATGGACGCCTGCTCGCAGGCGAACATGGTTCCGGTCCGCCCCCAGCCGGTCATTACTTCATCGGCGATCAGCAACGTGCCGGAGGTTTCTGCGATCTTCTTCAATTCGGCCAGAACCCAGGCCGGATACATCAGCATGCCGCCGGCGCCTAGCACGAGCGGTTCGACGATCAGCGCGGCCGCGCGCCGGTCGCGGGCAACTGCCTCGAACCGATCCAGCGTCTCTTGTTCGCGTCCCGCGGCCGGGAAGGGGATGGTGTCGACCTCGAACAGCAAAGGTTCGTAGGCGGCGTTAAACGCGCCACGGGCACCGACGCTCATCGTCCCGATGGTGTCGCCATGATAGCTGTGCTCCATGACGACGATGCGGGAGCGCGGCGCGTCGATGTTGCGGAAATAGCCGAGCGCCATCTTCAACGCGACTTCGACTGAGGTCGAGCCGCTGTCGGAATAGAACACCCAGTCGAGGCCGGAAGGAGCGAGACCGACAAGCGCCTTGGCCAGACGTTCGGCCGGCTCGTGCGTGAAGCCGGCGAAGATGATCTGGTCGAGGCTCGCCGCGGTCGTCTCGATGGCCTTGATGATGCGGGGATGGCGGTGGCCGTGGGTGACGACCCACCAGGAGGAAATGGCATCCAGGATGCGCGTGCCGTCGGCCTTGTGGAGGTAGGCGCCTTCCGTCCGGACGATTTCAGGGATGGCGAGCTCGAGCGCGTGCTGGGTGAAGGGATGCCAGACTTGAGACTGCGACATCATTCGCCTCCCGCGATTGCTGTGAGGTCGAAGCCGGCAATCATCGCTTCCCTCAGCGTCCCGCTCGTCAGCGGATCGATGTGCGGCAGCCTGCCAAGCTGGCGCACGCCGCTGAATTCCACGATTGTTCTCTGCGTATCGGCCACCTCGTCGCCGATGAAGGCAATGCCGATGAGCGGGATGGAACGGGCCCTGAGCGCCTCGATCGACAGCAGGGTGTGGTTGATCGTGCCGAGCTTGGTACGGGCGCACAGGATGACCGGCACCCGCCACTGCGCGAATATGTCGATGAACTTGGTGCGCCGATTGAGCGGCACCATCAGTCCCCCGGCACCTTCGATGACGAGCGGACCCGGCAAGTCCGGAAGCGAGAGCCTTGCCACGTCTATCGCGACGCCATCGAGTTCGGCCGAACGATGCGGCGACAGCGGCTCCTTCAGGCGATACACTTCCGGCAGCACGCGCCCCGGCGGAAGGCCGGCAAGCCGCGCAACAACCTCGCTGTCGGTCTCGCCGTCGAGGCCCGACTGCACCGGCTTCGAGTAGAAGCCGTTGAGGAAGCCGGCCAATCCCGCCGAAAACACCGTCTTGCCGATTCCGGTATCTGTTCCGGTGATGACGATGCGCTTGGTCATGTCGAGGCCAGCACCTCGACGAGCGCCTCGAGCATGGCCGAAATGTCGGCTTCGTCGACGTTGAGCGTCAGCGAAATGCGCAGTCGCGATGTGCCCTCGGGTACGGTCGGCGGACGAATGCCGCGTATGTCGAAGCCGCGCGTCTGCAGCGCCGCCGCCACCGCCATGGTGCGCCTGTTGTCGCCGATGACAAAGGACTGGATCTGCGAGCCGCTGGGCTTCACGCCGCAGCGCTCGGCCAATTGGCGGCCCGCGAAGGCTACGCGCTCCTGCAGCTGGACACGGCGTTGGGGCTCGTCGGACAGCATGGCCAGCGCTTCGCGCACTGCCACCGCCATCAGAGGCGACGGCGCGGTGGCGTAGATGAATGGCCGGCAGCGGTTGACGAGATAGTCGCATAGCGTTCCCGGCCCGGTGACCAGTGCGCCGGACGCGCCGAGCGCCTTGCCGCATGTGTGAAGTGCGACAGTGTTGTCGCGGCCCTCGAAAGCGGCGGCCAGCCCGCGGCCGTTCGGTCCCCAGATGCCGGTGGCATGCGCCTCGTCGACGACGAGGAATGCCTCGTGCCGATCGGCAAGCGCGATAAGGCGCGCCATCGGGGCGCGGTCGCCATCCATGCTGTAGAGGCTTTCGACCGCGATCCAGATGCGGCCCATGCCGCCTTCGGCGCGCCAGCGGGTGATCGCATCCTCGACAGCATCGATGTCGTTATGCGCGGCGAGCTTGAACTCGGCGCGGCCAGCGCGGGCCCCCTCATGCATACTGGCATGAGCAAGGTCGTCGAGGATCAAGAGGTCGCCCTTTTGCGGCAGCGTCGTCAGCAGAGCGAAGTTGGCGATATAGCCGCTGCCGAAGAACAGCGCGCGTTCGGCGCCGAAGAACGCCGCGGCGTCTGCCTCCAGAGCCTCGTGCTCCGGTGAGTTGCCCCTTAACAACCGCGATCCGGTCGCGCCGACCGGCGTCCCCCGCGCAATCGCCGCCGCCACCGCTTCGCCAAGTCTTTTGGAGGCGGCAAGCCCGAGATAGTCGTTCGACGAGAAGTCGAGCCCGGCGCGCGGTGCAAGTGTGCGCAGCCGGTCCTTGCGCGCCAGTCCGCGCAAGGACGCGTCATACCGGACAAGAAGTGCCTCGTTCATTGCGTGCCGATTTCCATCGGCTCGATGCCGAGACGCTGGAACAGCAGAGTATCCTTGTCTTCGCCGGGATTGTCCGCCGTCAGCAGTGTGTCGCCGACGAAGATCGAGTTGGCGCCGGCAAAAAAGCACAGCGCCTGCATTTCATCGGTCATGGCGGTGCGGCCGGCGGAAAGACGCACGTGCGACTTCGGCATCATGATGCGGGCCAGCGCGATCACGCGCACGAATTCGATCGGCTCGATGGGTTTGGCCTCGGCCAGCGGGGTGCCCTCGATCGGGATCAGCATGTTGATCGGAACGCTTTCGGGATGCTCCGGCAGGTTGGCCAGCGTCACCAGCATGTCGATCCGGTCCACCGGCTCTTCGCCCATGCCGACAATGCCGCCGCAACAGACCTTAATGCCGCTGTCGCGGACATTGGCGAGCGTATCCAGCCGGTCGGCAAACGTGCGGGTCGAGATGATCTCTGAGTAATAGCGCTCGGAGGTGTCGATGTTGTGGTTGTAGTAGTCGAGACCGGCCTGTTTCAGACGAGCGGCCTGCTCAAGATCGAGCATGCCGAGCGTCATGCAGGTCTCCATGCCGAGTGCCTTGACGCCTTCGACCATCGCCACGACCGCATCCATGTCGCGCGCCTTGGGATTGCGCCAGGCGGCGCCCATGCAATAGCGGGTGGCGCCGGCGTCACGCGCCTTAGTCGCCTCCATGATGACGCGCCTGACCTCCATCAGCTTCGACGCCTTCAATCCGCTTTCGTGATGCGCCGACTGGCTGCAATAGCCGCAATCCTCCGGACATCCACCCGTCTTGATGCTGAGAAGCCGGCTGAGCTGGACCTTGTTGGGATCGAAATTCTGCCGGTGAACGGTCTGCGCCTGAAACAAAAGGTCGTTGAATGGCGCGTCGTGGAGCGCTTGGGCTTCCGCTCGCGTCCAAGGGGGAAGCGCCCAACCGATTGGATCCGAGGTCAGGTCTGGGCTGAGTTCGTTCATAAAATCTTGTTCTCCATAATCTTCCGTCCTTGACCTGGAGCGTTGCAGTGGATGCTGAAGACCAGGCGCATGCCAGCGGGAAGTCTTCTATCGAAACGCGACTGGTGGCGCTCTTGAGCGGACTCTCCAACTGCTGCCCGCAGGCTCAACTCACGTCATCCGTGGGGATTACGGTTTCCGTTATATTACTCTGAGCACAGGAATGCTCCTTTCTGATCGCGTCGCAGGATTCGGTGAAGGCGACGTCCAGCAGATAACCCAGAAGTTCCAGCCCGTGAGAGGCCGCCAACTGGCGCATCTCGTCGAGTCGGCAGATGATGACGCCAAGGGCTGCGACGCGGCTTTCTGTGCCTTGCTGGTCCGTCCCTCCCGCCTCCGTTGTTGAAGCGTGTCGCCTGGCGCCGAGAAGGCTTGCGTCGGCTGTTGGTGGAACCTGGGACGTGCTGACGCAGGTTAGCCTGCGACCAAAGGAGTTCCTGCGATCCCGGTTCATGTCCTCTCCATCAGTTCAGATGCCTGTTGCAATTTCGGTCGGCCGGCATGTCGAGACCAATGTCGAGGATGGGCGCGCTGTGGGTAAGCCAGCCGACCGATATGAGGTCGACGCCGGTCGCCGCAATTGCCGGGGCGCTCGCCCGCGTCACCCGGCCCGAAGCCTCGGTGATCGCGCGGCCACCGACCATAGCCACAGCCTGCGCAAGGTCCTCGACCGACATGTTGTCGAGGAGCACGGCGTCGACGCCCGCTGTAAGCGCGATCTCCAACTGGTCCAGCCTGTCGACCTCGACCTCGATCTTGACCATGTGACCGATGGCGCGGCGCGCCCGCTCGATTGCGGTGCGGATATCGCCGGCAATGGCGATGTGGTTGTCCTTGATCAGCACGGCGTCGTCGAGCGCGAAGCGGTGATTGGCACCGCCGCCCGCTCGTACCGCATACTTTTCCAGGACACGCAGGCCGGGCGTCGTTTTGCGTGTGCACACGATTTTTGCGTTATGGCCCCTCACCGCGTTTACGAGCGTAGCCGTTGCCGTCGCGATGCCGCTGAGTTTGCATAAGAAATTGAGCGCCGTCCGCTCCGCCGTCAGCAGGCTGCGCGCCGGCCCGTTTACGATCGCGATGGTCTGGCCGGCCGAGACCTTGCCGCCCTCAGGACACCGCAGCTGGATGCTGATCCCGGGATCGACCAGCAGGAAGGCAAACATGACCAAGTCGAGCCCGGCAACAACGCCTGCCTGCCGGGCATTCAACGCCAGCGTCGCTTTGAAATCGGCGGGGATGATCGCATCGCTCGTGATGTCGCCGGCTCTGCCCAGGTCTTCAAGCAGGGCAGAACGCACGATGGGCTCCATGATGATCTGGGGAAGTGGTGCAAGTGAAGTCATGTCAACGGCTCCGTTCGGATGCTTGCCATCTGAGCGTGACGGCATTCTCAAAAGCTGTGCAGAGCGTCAATCGTGAGGGGAGGGCGGCGGGATCGCGCCCGGGGAAATCGGATCGAAAGTGGGAGCCGCGGCTCTCCTCGCGCCGAAGGGCGGCGATCGCCATCAACAATGCCACCAGGGCCGGATCGGCCGCGGCCGTCTCGCAAACAGAGATCGGCAGCAGTGTCGCGACCGTGTCGCACAATGATTTCCCATTCCGAACAATGCCAAGCGCATTGGACACAATTGGGCGAATAGGTGAAGGGTCGGGCCGGATGGGAACAGTTGCCGGAAGCCTAGGCCACTGCCAACCCGCAGAGGTACCCGCGACGCTTTCAGCCACCCAGGCGGCGGTTGCAACCGCTTCGGTCAGCGAGTTGCTGGCAAGCCGGTTGGCGCCATGCAGTCCTGTGCATGCGACTTCGCCACAGGCCCACAGGCCGCTAACGGAAGTTCGCCCCTCGGCGTCAACGGCCACGCCGCCCATGTGATAGTGAGCAGCGGGCCGTACGGGAATGGGTTCCACCGCCGGATCGATGCCGGCATGCTTGCAAATAGCGTCGATTGCCGAAAAGCGTCTTGCGAATTTCTGCCCGAGACAATGTCGGGCATCGAGATAGACGCCATGCCCGGCTGCGAGCTGATCGGAGATCGCCCGCGCGACCACATCGCGCGATGCGAGTTCTGCCCCGGGCGTGTCTGCCAGGAAGCGATGGCCGTGCTCATCGATCAGCACCGCGCCTTCGCCACGCACTGCTTCGCTGACAAGCGGCATTGGCCGGCGCGCAATGTCGAGGGCCGTCGGGTGGAATTGCACGAATTCGAGATCGGCTAGTTCCGCTCCAGCACAGGCTGCCAGCGCCAGGCCGTGCCCGAATGAGGAGAGCGGATTGGTTGTATCGCAAAACAGGCCGCCTATCCCACCGGTCGCCAGCACCACGCGGCGTGTGGGCAATGCGAACACGGCGCCATGCAGGACAGTCAGCAAGCCAACAATGCTGCCCTCCGCGACAACCAAGCGAAGCGCTGTCATGCCTTCCATGATCGTGATCGAACGGGTTCGCCGCGCCACGCCGAGTAGCGCCCGAAACAACTCGCGGCCAGTTGCGTCGCCGGCGGCGTGCACGATGCGGCGACGCGAATGCGCCGCTTCCAGGCCCAGCTGCAGCCTCCCGTCTAGCGAGCGGTCGAAAGGAGCACCAAGACGAATGAGATTCTCGACGGCTTGAGGTGCGGCCTCTACCACCCGCCTGGCCATTTGTTCGTCGCAAAGCCCATCGCCGGCAGCAAGCGTATCGGCGAGGTGCAGGTCGGGGCTGTCGTCCTCCCCCAGACTCGCTGCGAGCCCGCCCTGGGCTAGAATGCTCGAGCCTTCGGTTCCGAGCGAGGTCCTTGACAGAAGGACGACTGGTTGCGGCGCCAAGTGTAGCGCCGTCATGAGCCCGGCGATACCAGCGCCGATGATGACCGGCGCTCCGCCAATGTGATGGATGTCCGCCGTCATACAAAGAGCATGCGTTCCACAGCCCAGCGGGCCCGTTCAGCGACATGAGGATCGATCGTGACGACGTGGCGGTTCTCCTCGAGCGCGGTCCGGATGTTGGCGAGCGTGATGCGCTTCATATGCGGGCACAGATTGCATGGGCGCACGAAATCTACTTCCGGATGCTCGACCGCGACGTTGTCGCTCATGGAACATTCCGTCATCAGCACCACACGCGCCGGCCTATGCCGCGCGACATAGTCGGACATCGCCGCCGTCGAGCCGGCGAAGTCGGCTTCCGCGACCACTTCAGGCGGACATTCGGGATGGGCAAGTACACTGATGCCGGGATGGGCCTCACGCAGCTCGCGGATGTCGGCCGCGGTGAAGCGTTCGTGCACCTCGCAGCGCCCCTTCCAGGCAATGATCTCGACCTTGGTCTGCGCCGCGATGTTCTTCGCCAGATATTCATCGGGCAGCATGATCACACGCGGCGCGCCGAGCGATTTCACCACCGCGAGCGCATTGCCCGAGGTGCAGCAGATGTCGGATTCAGCCTTCACCGCGGCGGAGGTGTTGACGTAGGTCACCACTGGAACGCTCGGATAACGCTGCCGCATCAGGCGCACGTCTTCGGCGGTGATCGACTCGGCCAGCGAACAGCCGGCGCCGAGATCCGGGATGAGCACGGTCTTGTCCGGATTGAGGAGCTTGGCGGTCTCGGCCATAAAATGCACGCCCGCGAGCACGATGATTTCGGCATCGACTGTCATCGCCTTGCGGGCCAGCGCCAGGCTGTCGCCGACGATGTCAGCCACGCAGTGAAAAATCTCCGGCGTCTGGTAGTTATGCGCCAGGATGACCGCATTGCGCTGTCGCTTCAGATTCAGGATTGCGTCGATATCCTCGACGAAGACCGACCACTCGATCGGTGGGATAACGCGCCGAACGCGGTCGTACAGTGAGGCGCTCGAAGGCAGGACGGCACTCATCGAGCCTCCAGTTATAGTCCATCTGATTATAAGATATATATAATCGTTGTGACTATAAGGGGTGTCAAGCCCGTGCGAGCGGTAATTTTGTGCCGGCCACAGGCCTCTCGTCGAGAATAGTATGGTGGAAGCGGTAGAGCTGCGCAGGCCGGCCGCCGGTCTCGGCGGTCGTCGCCCCGGTCTTCTCAACCAGTTCCTGCTGCTCTATGAGCCGGCGAAAGTTCGGCTTGTTGATGAGCCTGCCGGAGAGCGCCTCCACAGTTCGCTGTAGCTGCAAAAGCGTGAAGAGCGGCGGCATCAGTTCGAACACAACAGGCCGGTATTTAATTTTGGAGCGCAGTCGTGCAATAGCCGTTGCCAGAATGCGGCGGTGATCGGCGATCATCGATCTGCCCGGCACGGAAGGGAGGATGGCCGAAACTCCGCCGCGCTTTGCTTCCTCCACCAGGGCGGCTTCGTAGAGCAGCTCGTAGCGCTGCAGCGCGAGTTCTTCGTTCCATGCCCGGCCGTCCAAGGCAAAGGCAACCGCCGCTCGCCGTCGGCGATCGAAGCGCGTCGCGCCGTCGTCCGCGCCGTCCGCCCATTCGATAAGGCGCGGCCGCAATTCTTCCAGCACTATCGGGGGCCTGCCGGACCGATGATCCTCCCACGGGAAATAGTCGTACCAGCTGGCCCAACTGCGCCTGCCCGAGGCGCCCGCATCTTCTTCGCGGGTGAGTGCGAGATAGCTGATCGAGATCACGCGCTGGTTGGCGCCGACCCGATCGCGATCGGCAAAGGTGTAGAGCTGCTCGATATAACCGAGAGGCTGACCGGTCTGCAGTTCCACCCATGCCCTAAGCCCCGACTGGAGCGAACGATGAGCGAGCTCAAACGGGCCCGAGGGAAGAGCGGCCCCCTGTTCGATGGTCAGAACACATGGTCCAGCGTCGTTCACGGCGACCACGACTGCGATCAGGTCGGCGTTGACATTGTTGGTCTTGCCTATGGTTCTGCCTTTCCTTGGTCCTTTGGCCTGATCCATGGTTCCTGAGCCACTTGGGTTAGACCTCCGTGCGAACTGTCTAAACCGATTTAGTTCTGTTCTTTATCATACCAATCGTCGCGTCAACACCACGCGCTGTGGCGACTTTACCTCTTCGAACCTGCACAAAAATATGCCAAACGCGACACTCGCCGTGGGTGACGCTGGGTGAGGAGAGACGTCGATTGAGCGTCGGAGGTATCGTAAAAGGCGATCACGCCGCCGGATATGCGTAGCGAAAGGCAGCACGGCGCTTATCTGCCTGACGACCTACACCACTCCGGTAAGGTTGGTTGACGGCGCACTGTTCTCCGTTTCAATGGCGAGACATCCGGCACGGGGCCGGCGGAGCGACATGGCCATCGGACCGACCATGACGGCGCTGCGTTTGCGCCAACTTGACTGGGATACCAAGCGCCATGCGGTCGAGCGGGCCGTGGATTGCGGCCGGCGCCAACAGGAGGGCTGCAACGCCTCACCGACGGAGGTCCGAGCCGTACCAATCAACGCTAATTTGTCCCAGCTATTCGCCTCGCGCGCTATCTCGTGGCCCCGCTTGAAATCCGACAGCAGGTTCAGAGATTCTTGATCTCGATACCGTATTTCCTCAGCGCGTAACCAATCTGGCGCGGCGTCAGTCCAAGCAGGCGCGCTGCCTTTGCCTGTACCCAGCCGGATCTTTCCATGGCCGCGATGAGACGCTCGCGATCGGTCATCTTCGCGTCGCTTACGAGGCCTAGCCGAACAGGCGCTGGCAGTGCCTGCTCGCTGTCGTCATGCGGGACCCCAATGGCGGCCGAAGCAAAAGCACCAGACGATTGCATGGCCGGGTTCAGTGGCAATGGTGCGATCGGCTCCGATTTCGGCGCAGTCTCCTTCGATGCGTGCTTCCATAGCATCGCGGAAAGGCATCGGCCATGGCAGCAGTCAAAGTCGTTTCTGCCGATTGACGCTCCCGCTGCCAGGGTCGCCGTCCGCTGCACGCAATTTTCAAGCTCGCGGACATTTCCGGGAAAAGCACAGTTCATCAGCACTTCAGTCGCACTCGCATCGAAGACCATCGTACGGCCGTTCTCGCTGTTGAAATTCTTGAGAAACTCAGCGGCAAGGAGCGGAATATCACCGCGCCTTTCGCGCAATGGCGGCACCAGCAAGGGAACAACGCTGATGCGATAATAAAGGTCGGCGCGAAACTCGTTCCTTGCAACCGCGTCTTCCAGGTTCCTGTTCGTGGCGGCAATCACGCGAACGTCGACCTTAATCGTCTGGTTGCTGCCGACGCGCTCGAACTCCTGCTCCTGCAGCACGCGCAGCAGCTTTGCCTGGAACGAGGCCGAAATCTCACCGATCTCGTCCAGAAACAACGTTCCCTTGTCGGCGAGCTCAAAGCGCCCCTTGCGCGAGTTGAATGCACTGGTAAAGGCACCCTTTTCGTGACCGAACAGTTCGGATTCCAGGACTGTCTCAGGGAGCGCTGCGCAATTGAGCTTGATGAACGGCCGCTTGGCGCGTCCCGACATCTCGTGAACGGCCTTGGCGACCAGCTCCTTGCCGGTCCCCGATTCCCCGCGCAGCAAAACGGTGCTGTTGGACCTGGCTACTAACGCGACCTTCTCAAGCAGCCCGCGCAGCGCCGGGCTGTCGCCAATGATCCCCTTGACATGAGCCCTTTTGCCCTCATGCCCAGGCTGCTTGAGTTCGCCGAATTGCTTTTGCATCCGGATTTTTTCGGCCATCAGTCGCTCGCGGTCGGACGCGAACAGGCGATGCAGCTTCACTGTCTGTCCAACCAGATTAGCGATTGTGGTAAGGAGGCGCAGGTCGTAATCGAGGAGGGAGCCTGATTTGTTGTCCAGGATGCGGTCGATGGTCAGCGTGCCCACGACGTTCGCATCGACGCGAATGGGTACGCCGATGAACGACACTTTCATGTTGTCGGACGCCCCGAGCACCTCCTTGTCGGCGGCGTTGAAAGCCGGATCCAACGCTATGTTCTCGGCGACGAGCGCCATGCCCGTCGTTATGATCTGGTCGATCGCCGCCCGTGGCAGATGCTTGCGGTAGCGCTCATCGCTGCCTTCGCTCCAGCCGGCGCCGACGGTCATGTCCGGTATGCCGGCACCGTCGCAGAGCGAGATGATACCGTGCCGCACCTGCACCAACGATGGCAGGAGGTCGACGACGTTGGCCAACGTGGCTTCCAGCCCAGAGGGAGCGGTGAGCGCTATCGACGTTTCAAAGATGTCCGGCGCCCTCTCGTGCAACGGCACAATAGGGACCACGTTATTCATCTCGGACTTTGAATTAGGGCTTTTCATTTTTGGAAGCGATATGCAGCGTGACGAGATCTGCCTGGCACTTTGCTCGGAGTTGCGAGTATCGTGCATGTGATCATCCATCTCGCGCCATGAAATCGATGCCCGAGGCAAGTGCGCCTATTGTCCAGCGCGTGGATGTCCTTGGCGAATCGCATTCGTCGGCGTCTTCGCTCCGCAGGCCGCTGCACAATCGACGAGTTTGCTCGCCTCGCCCTTGCACGCGGGGATTCATTGAAACACGAAAAGGCGTTGATGAAGATAGTCGTGACGATTGATCCGTCAGCAAGACGGACGTCTGCAGCCGGCTTTTCGCGCGCAATGAAATTGCCATTGAGATGATAGCTAATGTCGATGCCAGTCAGGCCCCGGCCGCGAGCAAGTGCGGCCCTGGCAAGATGGGGCGGCGTCATGCGGTCGATAGCAAAGCGGAGCGATGCTTGACGCATGGCTTTCCTCTCTCTTCATGAAGTGCGGGTCGTCGTTCTCGGCTGACTGGCTTCCGCCGCGCAGCAATCATTCGTTGTTAAACGAGACCGGAATGAGGCAGGTGAGTCAATCAAACTCCCGCTGCTTTTCTTTCATGAATGAAAGGAAATTAGGCTCTCATGATAGTATTTTATCAGTTTTTCAGATGTTTTCCGGCAGATAGATCTCAAACGGCAGAAAAGTCTGCCCAAGCGTCTCCGAAGTGCCGACCTTGATGGCCTGGGCCATCAGCGTCATCAGTTCCTGGCAAAGCAGGCGCTGGGGCGTGGCGACCGACATCGTGATCATGCCATCTGCGAGTGCAGCCCGTGACTCCGGCGTGATCTCGTTAACGATCGCGACGAGACCCCGGCTTTCGCCTTCTTCACGGAGCGCGGAGATCGCTCCCTCCATACCTCCGCCGGCCACATAGAAGCCGGTGAGTTCGGGTTCCCGTTGCATGAGATCCAGCGTGGCCTCGTAGGTGATCTGCCGTGCCTCAAGGTTCACGAGCGGATCGAGCAGCTCGAATGCCGGTGCATTCTCACGGAAATAGGAGCGAAAGCCGACCTCCCGCAGCTCCTGCCCCTGAAAACGGTGGCTGCCGACAAAAACCGCCACCTTGCCCGGCCGTCTTGCGACCTTTGAAAGCATCCACGCTGTCGTCCGCCCGACCTTGCGGTTGTCGAGGCCGATATAACCCTCACGAACACCTTCGGCGAAATCGGAAAGCAGCGAGAAAACGGGGATGCCTTTTGCCTTGAGTTCTTGGACGGCTGCCGTGATCGCCGGATGGTCCGGCGCCACCATGGCGATCGCGTGGCAGCGCGCTCCGAATTCCTTGAGCAATGGAATAAGGTCGCATGGCATGTGCGACGGCGCGAATTCGATGAGCGAAGTGCCATGGAAGCACTTCGCCGCGTTGACCGCCGCTTCGACCTCACGCGCGAAGCCCTGGTAGAAGTGGTGAGTCGGTTTTCTCAAGATGAAGCCAAGCCGATATTGCGGCAGGTCCGGCTGCAGGCGCTGCTTGATAAGACCTGCGGCGTGATATCCGATGGCCTGTGCCGCCGCTAAGACCCGCTGCGCAGTCTCCTTCCGCACCGGATGACGGGCATTCAGAACTCGGTCAACGGTGGCAACACTAACCCCGGCTTCCCGGGCGATATCAGCAATTATGGGTCGCTTCGCCATTGTTCGAGTCTGATTAAACGACATCAAGAAGAAATCCGGCAAAGGTCGATTCAGTAAAATCTGTCATTCCTGCATTGATCCTGTTCGCTACCGAATTCTGGTCGTGGCATGGTGCGAGGTAGAAGCCGAAATGTAGAGCCTGGGCGAATTGTTCAGCCGTGCCGACGGCTCCGACCCAGCTCCGCGCCCGGTTCCACGAACCGTCGCAAACTTCGGAGGCATTAAGCGCATCATCGAGGGCTTGTGTGTCGTGACCGGTGCAAGACCTTCGCAAGGCGCAGATGATTTTGCACCCACTGCATTTCGGGATTGTTGATTTCATCGGCCCGCGAGAGTTTGTTTGGAACCCGCGGCCCGATCGTCCGGCGTTTGGGACCAGCCAGGCGATTCAACCGGCAGCGATGCTGCCGAGTTGCTCGGCGCGGGCGTTATCAGTGGCTGGCCGGTTGATGTCTCGGCAGGCTGGTGGCCGCAGAATGCAGCTTTCAATTGCGCCTGATCCAGTTCGCCTTCCCAGCGGGCGACGACGAGCGATGCCACCGCGTTACCGACCAAATTCGTCAGTGCCCTGCATTCCGACATGAAGCGATCGACGCCAAGGATCAGCGCCATTCCAGCAACGGGAACTGCCGGCACCACGGAGAGCGTAGCGGCCAACGTGACGAAGCCGGCACCTGTGACACCTGCTGCACCCTTGGAGGAAAGCATCGCGACGAGCAGCAGCAGGACCTGATCGCCAACTGACAAATCCGTATTCGTCGCCTGCGCGATGAAAAGGGCCGCGAGGGTCATGTAGATATTGGTGCCATCCAGATTGAAGGAATATCCGGTCGGGATAACCAGGCCCACGACCGAGCGCTTGGCGCCGGCCTTTTCCATTTTCTCCATGAGAGAGGGCAGCGCAGCCTCGGAGGAGGACGTTCCGAGGACCAGCAGCAGCTCTTCCTTTATGTAGCGGATAAGAGAAAAGATCGAGAAGCCATTGTAGCGACAGACTGCACCGAGAACCCCGAATACGAAGAGGAAGGCCGTGAGATAGAAGGTCCCGACCAGCATCGCAAGGTTGGCTACCGAACCGATGCCATATTTGCCAATCGTGAAGGCCATTGCTCCGAAAGCACCGATCGGCGCGGCTTTCATCAGGATGCCGACCAATTTGAAAACGGGTGCAGTGAGGTCCTGAAGGAAGGAAAGAACCGATTTGCCCGATTCTCCGACCATCGCCAGCGCGATGCCGAAGAGGACGGAGAAGAACAACACCTGTAGAATGTCGCCTTCCACAAAGGCGCCGACAATCGTGGTCGGGATCATGTTCATGAGGAAGCCGGTCACGGACTGCTCATGGGCCTTTGAGGCATAGCCATTGACGGCTTGGACGTCGAGCGAGGTCAGATCGATGTTGAGGCCGGCGCCAGGCTGAATGACATTGCCGACGATGAGGCCGACGATAAGCGCGAGCGTCGAGAAGGTGAAGAAATAGACCATCGCCTTGCCGGCAACACGGCCGACCTTCTGAAGATCGCTCATGCCGGCAATTCCAGTCGACACGGTCAGAAAGATAACGGGCGCGATGATCATCTTGACGAGCTTGATGAAGGCATCGCCGAGCGGCTTCAGGTTTTCTCCGATTTGCGGATAAAAATGGCCAACCGCGACTCCGAGCAGGATTGCGACAAGCACCTGCACGTAAGGCTTGGCAAAAAGGGTCTTGCGGGGTGCGCGCTTTACGCTTGGAGCCAGTGGGGTCAACATGTAAGTTTTCTCTCCCTGACCGGTTTGGGGCGGGCTGTTCCTCCCCGCGGCTTCTCCCATCGCGGCGCCCCGGTCGAACGCTGCTGCGTTGTTGACCGCAATAGCCGTGCCAAGCCAAGAGAGCGCGGAAATCGCCGGAGCCTCAGGTACCTTCAACAAATCGCGCAGCAAGATTGTGCGGTTTTCCGCACGGATCGCCTTCCCTTCTGGCGGAACCCCGCACTATGGTTCGTCAATGATCGGTTTTAAGAATACGATGGCAGAAGAAGAAGACATGGGTAATGGCGCCTTCCAGCGCGCCCCATCGGTCTTCCCTGGTAGATCCGGCGGTCGATCTCTCTGGCTTGTGATTTTGCTTGCAATTCTTGGTGCGGCGCTCTGTTTCGTCGTCTTTGCAACGGGACGCATCGCCGGCACCAGAGCAGAGTATGCCCTACGCGACCGTGCTCTTGCCGCGTTCCCACTTGCAGCCGACAGTTTGAAAGGAGAGATCGAGAAGCAGCGAATGATTCCGCTGGTTCTGGCACGCGACGGTGCCGTTCAGGAGATGCTTCGCAGTCCGAGCACTGCCAACGAAGCCGCGCTTGATGAGAAGCTTCGCGCCATCGCGCGCGACGCCGGCTCTTCTATACTCTACATCATTAATCCTGAGGGCGTAGCGGTTGCTGCGAGCAACGCCGGCGAGCCGACCAGTTTCGTCGGCAGCGATTACCGCTTTCGCCACTACTTCACCGAGGCGATGGCGGATGGGGCGGCTATGCAATATGCGCTCGGCACGGTTAGCGCGCGCCCTGGTCTCTATCTGTCGAGCCGGGTCGATGGGCCGGAGGGGCCGCTCGGTGTGGTTGTGGTGAAGGTGGAGCTCGACCGCGTCGAGTCGCGTTGGCTGGAGAGCGGCTTCGTGGTCTTCACGACCGATGAGCGAGGCGTGGTTCTTGCCACGAGCGTGCCCCAATGGCGTTTTGGCGCTCTCTCACCGCTTTCCGCAAAGGAGAAGCAAACCGCTCGCGATCGTCTGCAGCTACCGGGCGTGACTTTCGAGCCGGTGCCGCTTTCCCGCCGCGGCGACAACCTGGTCACCGCAACTCCTGAGAGTCGATCAGCCGGTTTCGTTGCGGTTTCGCAGGATCTCGGCAAAGCAGTTCCGGGCTGGCGCATGTCGTTGCTCATCCCCGCCGACACCGAGATCTCCTCGGCGGTCATGACAGCCCGCGTGACAACGCTGCTTGCCCTCGTTCTCGTTGGATTCGTCATTTTCATCATTGTTCGACGGCGGCGGGCGGCCCGGCAGCGGCAAGAAGTGCTTGTGTTGCTGAATGCGGAACTGGAGCATCGCGTCGAACTGCGCACGGCGGAGCTCCAGAGCTCGAACGCAGCGCTCGCCGGTGAGATCGCCGAGCGAGAGAACGCTGAAGCAAGAGTGCGTCGCCTGCGCGACGAACTCGCCCAGGCGAACCGCTTGTCAATCCTGGGACAGATAACGGCCGGGGTCGCCCACGAGATCAACCAGCCGGTCGCCGCAATCCGCACCTATGCTGAAAATGCCGCGCGTCTTCTAGGGATCGGCCGGTCGCAAGAAACCGCCGAGAATCTGACCTCGATCGTCGCCATGACCGGCAGGATCGGCACGATCACTGAAACGCTAAGGTCCTTTTCCCGCCGCGCCAGCGGATCGATGGGACCGATACTGGCGGACGACGCGATCGACGGCGCTCTGTCGCTTCTTTCAGGCCGAATTCGCGATTCCGGGGTGACGATTGAACGGAAGCGGATCGATCCGTCTCCAATTGTCATGGCAAGCCGCATGCGACTGGAGCAGATACTCGTCAACCTTCTCCAGAACGCGCTTGACGCTCTGAAGGATCAACCGGAGCCCCGCGTCGAGATAGCGCTCGCCGAAAACGGGGAAATGGTCGCTATTTCCCTTCGGGACAACGGCCCCGGCCTTGCCCCCGACATTCGCAGGAGCCTCTTCATGCCCTTCGTTACCAACAAGGAAAAGGGTCTCGGTCTTGGCCTGGTCATTTCGCAAGAGATCGCACGTGAGCTCGGCGGCTCGTTGCGGCATGATGATGCCGGCCACGGGAGAGGGACTTCCTTCACGGTCGAGCTGAGGCGAGCGGCATGAGTGCTGAATCAGGACCGGTCATTTTTATCGACGATGACGAGGATGTGCTTCGCGCAGCCACGCAGATGCTGAAGCTTGCCTCGTTCTCACCGAGCGTGTTCGGTTCGGCCGAGGCCGCACTCGCCAGAATCGACGGGAACTTCGATGGCCCTGTCGTGAGTGACATCCGTATGCCCGGGCTGAACGGACTTCAGCTCTTCGAGCGAGTGAAGGCGATCGACCCGGAAATTCCGGTTGTCCTGATCACCGGGCATGCCGACGTCGAGCTGGCCGTTGCCGCCATCAAGGATGGCGCCTACGATTTCATCTCGAAGCCATATGCGAACGACCGGCTTCTCGTGACGCTGCATCGCGCTTCGGAAAAACGGCGCCTGGTCCTGGAAAACAGACGTCTTAGGGATGCGGTTGTCCGATCTGCGGGCGATATCCCGCTGATCGGGGAGGCACCGACCATGATTCGATTGCGCGAAACTCTCCGCCAGATCGCCGATACCGATGTGGATGTCCTTGTGGAAGGCGAGACGGGCACGGGCAAGGAGGTGGTCGCGGATCTGCTTCACCGCTGGAGCAGACGACGCACGAAGCCCTTCGTTGCCCTGAATTGTGGAGCGCTGCCCGAAAGCGTCATCGATAGCGAACTTTTCGGGCACGAGGCAGGCGCCTTTACTGGCGCGCAGAGGCGCAGGACCGGTCGCATCGAGCATTCGAACGGAGGGACGCTCTTCCTCGACGAAATCGAGTCGATGCCGCCAGCACTCCAGGTGAAGCTTCTGAGGGTGCTTGAGACCCGGCAGATCACGCCGCTTGGCACGAACGAAACCCGCAGCATCGACCTTCGTGTCGTGTCGGCTACCAAGGCCGATCTCGGCGATCCGGCCGCCCGCGGAGATTTCCGGGAAGACCTTTATTTCCGGCTGAATGTGGTGACGCTCCGCATCCCGCCGCTTCGCGAAAGGCGCGAAGACATCCCGATGCTCTTTGGGCATTTCCTGGAACGCGCCTCCAAACGCTTCAGCAGGCCAGTTCCGGACATCAGCGCTGGCGTGCGCGATCGCCTCGTGAGCCACAATTGGCCCGGCAATGTCCGTGAACTCGTGCATTTCGCCGATCGCGTTGCATTGGGACTTGAAAGGCTGGGCACGCCCATTGCATCAGGTCGAAAGGAACAAGCGGTATCAAGCCTCCACTTGTCCGAGAAGGTCAGCCTTTATGAGGCGACTATCATCCGCGATGCCTTGCAGGAATGCGGCGGCGACGTGAGGCGCACGATCGAAGTCCTGGGAGTTCCCCGCAAGACCTTCTACGACAAGCTGAAACGACATGGGATAGACACGGCCGATTATCGAAAAACCGCCATTGGCTGAAGCCTTCTTGCTCGCATGTCGCGGAAAAGAAATTTCGCCATTCTCGTCCGACTCAAAGGATGCACTATGGGCTAGGTGAAGCGAGCCTGAGGTCGCTTTCGGAGCGCTATGGCATCAACCCCAAGACGGTCGCGAAGTGGAGAAGCGGAATTCGACCGCGATCTGTCCACCGGCTCCAGGGAGTCGACAGTTCTGTCTGTCGAGGAAAACCGTTGTTGTGGCCTTCCGCCGCAACAAGGCTGCTGCCGCTCGACGATTGCCTCTACGCGTTGCAGCCGACGTCGCGCATCTGACGCGCTCCCACCGCTGCCTGCAGGCAAGCATCGGCCGATTGCCAGATGTCGACGGCGACAGGCCGGCGAGAAGAGTCGAGAGAATGAACCGGACCATCAAGACGCAACCGTCAAGCGCTTCCACTACGACGATCGCGACCAACTGCGTCGGCATCTTGCCGACTTCGTCGCGGCCTACAATTTCGGCCGCAAGCTGAAGACCCTCAAGGGCCTCACGCCCTGCGAGTTCATCTGGAAGGCATGGGCTTCCCAGCCCGAGCGTTCACTTTCAATCCGCTCCAGCAAATGCCGGGACTAAACATTTAGCAAATGGCGGATGAGGTGCACGATGCAAGTTAGCACGTCGCCTGGGGAAAGGTGCGCCGATCGCCTCCCTCTTGGCCAACCAGTTCCAGCTTGCCGTCTTACCAGGCCCCCGCCAATCTCGTTGCGTTGTTGTTTAGCGTTGCAACAGATCCTTCAAAGAAATTCATGGAATCGTTGCGAGCGCAAATCGCTGTCAATGGTACGCTCATCACAACTTTCGAGATCAGTGGCGGCAGAAATCTGGTGTCGTTTTATGTTCCGCCGCCAAACAGCATTTGCGAAGAGCGCGAAATGACAAAGCCAGCAGGACGAGGGTACCAGCCATGCGCACATCGATTACACCCAAGTCGCCCGCGATACGATACTCGATATTGGCTACGACGATGCCATCGGCTTTGATGGTCGAAATTGCGCCGTCGTTCTGGCTCTCACCGGGCAGTCGCCCGGCATCAGCCAGGGCGTTGATGAAGGACGATGGCAGGATCTCGAGCAAGGGCGGGATCAGGGCCTCATGTTTGGATTCGCATGTTTTCGATCTCCGACCGAAAGGCATCATCAAGATGCTTGATCTCGTACGCCCGATATACCGCAACACGGCGACATACGGACACTTCGGCCGTGAAGAGCCTGAGTTCACCTGGGAGAAGACGGACAGAGCCGACGACTTGCTGCGTGAGGCAGGACCGGCAGCTGCGTGAACGCCGCTGGATCAAGCGCATGCGGCCTTTCAACTCGCTAGGCCCGCGCCCGCCGCGGCACGCGCTTCGACATCATGCTGACGGCTGTGTGATCGACACGGGCGGTTACCGGAAAGGCGACAAAAAAGTGCGTTACGACATCGTTATCATCGGAGGAGCCATCGTCGGCTCCTCGATCGCCTACTATCTGCGCGAGGAAGGGTTTTCCGGCTCGATCGCGCTGATCGAGCGCGATCCGCAGTTCGCGCACGCGGCAACGACGTTGTCCTGCGCCTCCATTCGCCAGCAGTTTTCGATTCCTGAAAACATCCGCCTGTCGCAATTCGCGCTGAAGCTGTTCCGGCGGCTGAAGGAAGAATTCGGCACGGATGCCGATATCGGGTTCCGCGAGAGCGGCTATCTGATCCTCGCCGGAGAAGCCGGGCTACCGATCCTCAAGGCCAATCACGAGGCGCAGATCGCCGAGGGCGCCGACATCGTGCTCGAGGATGCCGAGCAGTTGACGCAGCGCTTCGCCTGGCTGTCGACCGAAGGCATTTCTGCCGGCGCCTATGGTCGGACCGGCGAAGGCTGGTTCGACGCGCATGCGATGCTGACGCTGTTCCGCAAGGCGCTGCGCGGCAAGAACGTGGACTTTATGACCGCCTCGGTCATCGGCATCGAGCGGCAGGGCCACCGTGTCACCGGCGTCAGGCTCGACAATGGCGAGACGATCGAAGCCGGCACCGTCCTCAATGCCGCCGGGCCGAATGCCGGCAAGGTCGCCGCTCTCGCCGGGCTGGCGCTGCCGGTCGAGCCGCGCAAGCGCAATGTCTTCGTCTTCGAGGCGCGCGAAAAATATGCCGACATGCCGCTGCTGGTCGATCCCTCCGGCATCTATATCAGGCCGGAAGGCCCGGTCTATCTCACCGGCGGCGCCGAGCCGGAAGAGGGCGACGGCCCGGCCGATCCCCAGGATTTCGAGGTCGACTGGCCGCTGTTCGAAGAGGTGATTTGGCCGGTGCTGGCGACCCGCATTCCAGCCTTCGAGGCCATCAAGCCTACCCGCGCCTGGGCCGGGCACTACGATTACAACACGCTCGACCAGAACGCGGTGATCGGGCCGCACCCCAAGGTGAAAAATTTCCTCTTCGCCAACGGATTTTCAGGCCACGGTCTGCAGCAGGCCCCGGCGGTCGGCAAGGCGCTGGCCGAGCTTCTCGTGCATGGCGGCTACCGCACGGTCGATTGCTCCGCGTTTGGGTACATCCGTGTCGCCGAAGGGCGGGCGTTTAGGGAATTGAATGTGATCTAGCAACAACGGCGCCGCGACGGTCTCCTTTGGTGCCGGCGGGACAGAGGGGCGCGAAGGTTCGCGACAGGCGGTGCCGCGGTACAAAGGCCTTGATGTTTAGCTTGCCCTGTTCGGTTGGGATCTCCGCAATATCAATGTGGAAGAAGCCGATGCTTGCGCTGCAGACATCGGTGCAATGAAGAGCGCGTCAGATGCGGGATCGTCGGCTGCAAGGCCGTAGAGGCAATCGTCCAGCGGCAGCAGTGTGTTGCGGCGGAAGGCCACAACAACGGTCCTCTTCTACGGCAGACAGAACCTTCGATCTCGGCTCCCTGGGGCCGGTGGGCAGATCGGCGGTCGAACTCCGCTCCTCCACTTCGCGACCGTCTTGGGGTTGATGGCATAGCGCTTCGAAAGCGAGCTCAGGCTCGCTTACAGCTCGACGCATCGCCTCTTTCTTTGTGGCGCTCCCATGCAGAACCTGGCCCAGTCGAAGCTTCGTGGCCGCGGCCCGCGCTCATGGCCGGCTTACTTAGGTCGATGCTGCGTGCTGTCACCGTGAGGTTCCGCCGGGGTTAGCGGTGCGTCGAGCACAGCGAGCGGGTTCACAGCCACGCTCTGGAACCCATGTCACTAGCCATCCATGGCGTGGATGCGTTTCATCGAAACAGACGATTTTACCGATGTTACGGCACGATGCATAGAAAGAATTCAAGAATGTAGCAGCCTTAAGGAAAGTGGTTGATGTTTGCGTTGGCTCCGAAGAGCATTTTCTGGTCTGCGCGGAAGACCAGCCCAGGCGCGCGTCCATCGCGGCCAGGCACTTCCGCGACAGACGCAAGCTACATCGCATTGGCACAGCACGACAATCTTCCCCGAATTGCGCAGGCGCTTGCCTCAAACGCAGCAGCAAAGCTGAGGCTTGTGGTGTTCTGGAGAGAGGCAATTTAAATGCTTGTTGATCGCTCAAGGAACGATCGGTTCGTTGTTTCTCGACGGCGCACGGGTCTCGGTGATTGCCTGTGGTCTCTCGCGTCGGCTTGGGACTACGCACATCGGACGGGACGAGCTTTAGCAATAGATTGGCGCGGCTCTTGTTACCTTGACAACCCGTTTGCGAATGCCTTTCCAGCTTTCTTCAAGCCAATTGAGGATATCGGTGGTGTACGGGTCATTTGCGATGACCAGATCAACCACGTCTCATTCCCTGGTCCCTTCTTCCCGTCGTGGTGGAACAAGCCATCCATCGACTGCGTGTACCGTCCGGATGAACAGATTTTCCAAGAACGTGACGAGCTTAACGATCTTTTCCAGGCCCAAGATGATTGTGAAGCCAACACGGTAGTGTGTGATGCTTGCTTGATGTGGCGCTGCGATGAAAAGGCCGAGCGAACCATATTTAGGAGCATCACACCGAGGGTCGAAATTGAGGATCGCATTGAAGCGCTCTACCAGGAACATTTTGACGGGCACAGCATAATTGGAGTCCATGTCCGCCACGGCAACGGCGAAGATATTATGGATCACGCACCTTACTGGGCTGATCCGAAGGTTGCCTTAGAGCAGGTATGCACTGCCATTCGTATGGCCAAGGCGCAACCGCATTCAAGACCTGTAAGGGTGTTCTTGTGTACAGACAGCGCCAAGGTTGTTGATCACCTGTCGGGCGTATTTCCCGAACTTTTCACCGTCCCAAAACGCTTCCAGGCGGATCAGGCCGGCCCCTTACACAGTGCAGCACTGGGCACCGACGGGGGGTTTTCCGCGCTCGTTGAGATGTATCTCCTCGGTCGATGCGACACTGTTATTCGCTTTCCTCCGACTAGCGCCTTCACCCGCTACGCCCGCCTCTTCGTGCCACGAATTGTCGAATTCGATTTGAATGACCCGCGTCGTTTGATCTTGATCGACAACACTTTCGAACGTTCCCCGGCTCCATGAAAGGCTGGCATCCCGATCGAACTCTCCCTTGCCTTCGCGCAGAGGCCCCCGTTCGCCCTGCCCAATACGCCCCTTTCTCGCCACGCAATCCCGCCGCAGGCGAGCGTTTTCATGGGCGCGTCAAAATCAAAAGGATTCAAGCTTGTCAAAGAGAAAAGTAGCTTTAATCACCGGGGTTACGGGACAAGACGGTTCCTACCTCGCAGAATTGCTTTTAGAAAAGGGCTATTCTGTGCATGGGATAAAGAGACGATCGTCTCTTTTTAATACTGGCCGTATAGACCATCTCTATCATGACCCTCATGAAAGTGGCGTTGATCTTACACTTCACCACGGGGACTTGACAGACTCGTCGAGCCTTACGCGCGTCATCCAACTGGTTCAGCCGGACGAAATTTACAATTTGGCAGCTCAGAGCCACGTTGCAGTCTCCTTTGAAGAACCAGAATACACCGCGAACTCCGATGCCTTGGGTGCGCTGCGTATCCTCGAGGCAATTCGGATCCTGGGGCTCGTCAAGCATACGCGCTACTACCAAGCCTCGACGTCTGAGCTCTACGGGCTGGTGCGGGAAACGCCACAGACCGAGACGACACCGTTCTACCCCCGGTCCCCCTACGCTGTTGCCAAATTGTATGCTCACTGGATCACCGTAAATTATCGAGAATCTTACAATTTGTATGCATGTAACGGCATTTTATTTAATCATGAGTCACCTGCGCGCGGAGAAACATTTGTAACTCGCAAAATCACGCGCGCCTTGACTCGGATTAAGCTTGGAATGCAACGCACTCTATTCCTCGGCAACCTTAATGCGCGTCGCGATTGGGGGCACGCTCGAGACTACGTCCAGATGCAGTGGTTGATGCTGCAGCAGCAGCAACCTGAAGACTTTGTGATCGCTAGCGGTGAGCAACATTCGGTGCGCGAATTCGTCACCGTCGCGGCCGCTGAACTCGGCATCGATGTTCGTTGGGTGGGGGAAGGGGTCGACGAAGAGGGGTACGATGCAAAGACGGGAGCTCTGATCGTAAAAGTAGATCCCCGCTATTTTCGTCCTGCAGAAGTCGAGACGCTTCTCGGCGATGCCCGCAAGGCGAAAGAAAAACTTGGGTGGGAGCCCAAAATCTCCTTCATCGAATTGGTTAGGGAGATGGTTCGGGAAGATTTGCGCATGGCGGAGCGTGAAGCAGTGCTGATGAATCAGGGTTATTATTCACACAGTCCACGAGAGTTATGCTGACAACGGCGGCGCCATGCGGGGTTGTTGTCAGTGCTATGGTGGCCTTCTTAAGGAGCGCCCAGAGCGTTAACAATGGAAAACAAAAAGATGAAGAAAGTCTATGTGGCAGGCCATCGCGGCCTTGTTGGATCGGCCACGATGAGAGCCCTCGAGGCGTTAGGATCCTATGAGATAATAACACGTACTCACGACGAACTGGATCTATTTGACCGGAGCGAGACGCGCAGGTTCTTCATGTCGCAGCGGCCAGATTACGTCGTTATGTGCGCCGCGAAGGTTGGTGGTATACTGGCGAACGCCAGCTCCCCTGTCGATTTCCTTCATAACAACCTCGCGATTCAAGTCAGTGTTTTTGATGCCGCTTACGCTTCCGGCGTCGAACGGATGATTTTTCTTGGCTCCTCGTGTATCTATCCACGCGACTGTCCGCAGCCGATACGGGAGGAATACCTTCTCACCGGTCCGCTTGAAGCGACGAATCGTCCCTACGCTTTGGCAAAAATCGCAGGTGTCGAATCGTGCTGGTCTTTCAACCGGCAGTACAAGGCGCGCTATCTCGCGTTGATGCCGACCAATTTATATGGTCCCGGCGATAATTATCACCCCGAAAATTGTCACGTTCTGCCTGCTCTGATACGCCGCTTTCATCAAGCTAAAATGAACGGCGACTCCTCTGTGGGGGTCTGGGGATCCGGAAATCCTCGGCGAGAGTTTATGTATTCGTCGGATGTAGGCGATGCCATTGCGTTCCTGCTTGGCCTGCCAGATTCGGATTTTGACGCCTTGACAGCCCCCGACACTGCGCCCCTGATTAATGTTGGCGTTGGTGAGGACGTCACAATTCGCGAGGTGGCGGAACTCGTCAAGGCGGCGGTCGGCTGGGAGGGCAATTTGGTGTTCGACACGACGAAGCCAGACGGTACTCCGCGCAAGCTACTGGACGTAACGCGCTTGCGTAACCTTGGCTGGAAAGCCAAAACGTCTCTTGGTGCCGGGTTGCAAGCGACGTATGAGGATTTTCTTCGCCTTCATGCGGCTTGATGTGGAAGCGCGCATCCAGGTTGGACTGCATGTCCGACCGGGTGCAAGCTCGCCCAGTCCGGCCAAACAGATGAGAGGGACGCATACATCACGAGGCGGCCGCAATAGTGGCCTGTGCTGACTTTGCAGACCGGACCTCTCTGCGACCGGCGATGCAGAGGATCACCCAGAAGCTTGCCCAAGCCAAATGGGAAGGGGAAGGCCGCATAACTGGCCGCATCTGGAACGGCTGTGCGTGAGCGCCGTCAACTCAAGCCGCCAGTTAGAACTGCTCGACCTCGCGGGAGCCGGTGCTTACGAAGCTGGCATCGACAGGAAAGCCAACCAGGCCCGCATCATGCCTCGAGGCAGGCCTTATCCAAGGCGGTGCATGCGGAAATGGCGGGCGTCGACGTATGCTTTTCAACTCGCGCTTAGCCGCAGGCGGGATCGTGTCCCCCTGCGTGGTGGAGCTGGCGGCATTGGTCGCCGTGCTCTCCGGCATGGGCCGGGCTGATCGGATTGGTTCAGTCTGCGTTGTTAGCGCCGAACTCACTCGCCTCAAGGTCATGGCGCCACAAGCGCGGATTCGCGGCGCCGTGGTGCGGGCGTTACAACTCATGCAGCAGCGGGTCTCGTTGATGGCGAAGCGGGCTGCCCTGAACCAATCGCTCGCGTCTGCGGCGCGCCAAGCTGTCGCGCAACGCGATCATCCTGACGCTCTGGGATGGCAGTGGCAGGTGACCGCCTATATGGCAGTGGCAGGTGACCGCCTATGCGGTGAGCACGCTTGGCCTTAGCTCGATTGGCATCGACCCCAACCGGCCCTGGTCATCGCGCCGTGCCACAGCTTTTACCGCCAAGTGAAGCCGATCAGCTGCGACCGCTCGCCGCGACAACCCTGGCGCCAGGCTATGCTCTGCTCGGCTGGTTCGAGCCCGTCGCCGCTGTGTTCATCCGCAGCATCGAATGCCATATCCGCTGCAGCCTCGAATGCAATAACCGTCGTAGCTTTTCAGAGTGCCTCTCGGAGTTGTTGAAAAACCCGGAAGTCAATTGCCCGTTTTACCTTTTCGGCAATGTTGAGGTGTCTGAGAATGGCTCAAACGATACCCCGTTTGGCTTCATGCAATGTCTCGCCCAGTCCGACGAGACGGGCTGCGGCCTGACCCGTCGGCATGTCAATGACCGTGATTGCGCTTGCCGCAAGGAAACGACGCTCGTTCTTGGTCAGCGTCGCTGTATCGATTGCCGCAAAATGTGGGCCATTGGAGCGCTTCATGATCTGCCGGGCATAGGTGCGCAGCATCTGATCGTTGAAGCGGCAGCCGATGAAGAAAAGACCACGACTAGCTCGCCGTTCCTTCACCAGGTCAGGGATCGGCGTCTGGATGTCGATTTCGCTCAGCACTTCAACGTAGTCGGAATCTGCGACGAGGAAGTTTGCGGCCGGCCTGGCACCGCCGTGAGGGGCGTAGAGAACCGTCTTCGCCGCTGGTGCGGATTCGAGTAATATCCCGGACAAATCGTAGGCTTTCGTCCAAATGTCACCGATCTCGTGCGCCCGTGTTACGCCCTGTATTTCGACGACGTCCGTTCGGCGGGTCTGTATTAGAGCCGCGCGCATGGCACCGTCGTACCAGCTGTCGACGATCACGGAGAGCGGCAGCGTTGCAAGCCAGGCATGCAAGATGGTCGGCACCACCGGGGCCGCGAATATTTCGGCCATCCAAACTTGAAGCGTCCGGCGGTGCCGGCGCTGTTCGATATACTGCGCTACCGACCACATGTTGGTGCGAATCTTCGAAGGGGCTGGCGCGCGCTTGTTGAGCGCTGCGGCAACGGCTTCGGGGGTATGCGGTACGGGCGGTCCCGCGGAGCGGATCTCAAGCAGACCCGGGCCGAGATAGGGAATGACCTGATCGGCCGCGAGCCCTTTCTTCAAAAGGTCAAGCTGCCTTTCGGCAAAACTGTCCCGAATGACGACGAGATGGCCCGAGGTCATTGTGTTCATGCTCGTATCCCTTTGCCGCTCTCTTTGTGTCAACCCGAAGGTCAGTCCTCGTCGGAAATCTTCCTTGCTTCCACGGTAATCGGCAAAGGCGTATCGCGCGGAAGGTCGGGCAGGACTAGCCGCCAGCCGTTCTTCAGCGTCACGGCGCCACCCCATAAGTGTTCGTTGTCGACCTTGATGATCGGCTCTTCGAGATCCTTTTTGGGAATATATGCCGACAAGCCAGCACGGGTCCTGCGGATCATTACCCTCATCGGGCCGTTCCTTCGTCAAACCCAGCACCGATTTCGGCACTGGAAGGAGTCCGGGCCGTCTCAAGGCTCATGAGTTCACGCGCACGCATGCCGACGACGGTGCCGCGATCGACCCATTCGACCGCATAGATGTAGAACTGCTGGAGAAAGGTGCCGATGTCGCGCACATAGCCCTCGTCGCCTTTGCGCACCAGATTTTCACCGATCTCCTTGCCCGGATAGGTGCCGTCATTTTTTATGTGGCGTGTGGCGCGGACCCGCTCACCCGGCATGAATCGCGGGGGTGTACGGATTTCGATGTCCTGTTCGCGTCCGAGGCTCATGGCCGTTCCTTTCTCTCGGCTGCAGCTTTCCAACAGGAGGTCGATGGTCCTGCGGAGGCGCCTCGACCGTGTCAGTAGCCGAAATGGAGGTCAGGCAGGGACGCAAGTCTTCGACACCGGACATACCGAGGCGCATTGCTGCGTTTCGAAGGTCCCCTCGCATTCGGTGCACTTTTTCGGATCGATCACGTAGGTCTCGCCCTTGAACTTAATCGCGCCCGAAGGGCATTCAAACTCACAGGCACCGCACTGGGTGCATTGGGAAGCGATGATCTTAAAGGCCATTTTCAACTCCGGTTCGGTTAGAATGAGGCGGCTCAGGCCGTCGCAGCCAGTGGCTCACTCCCAAACTCGGCGGCGTAAAGCGCGCCGATCGCGGTCTCGATGTAGTCATACCCGTAAGCCTCCGTTGCTCGGATCCCACCTTCCTTGAGACGATCCTCGGGGCAATTTCCAATTCTCGCGCACAGCACGATGTCTACGCCTTCGAGCGTAGAGATGACGCCGTCGAGGCTCTTGTCCTCGGCCCGGCCGCCGAGGCAATACTGTTCGACCTTGCGATGACCGACGAAACTGATCCCTTTCGGAGAGGCCTCATAAACCTGGAATTCCTTCGCATGGCCGAAATGCTCGTTGATGCGGCCGCCACCCTTGGTCGCCACCGCTACCAGAAGCGATTTGCCGGAGCCTGCGGTCTTGACCATCCCGAGCGCCTCGCTCTTGGCCGCCAGGCGATCGCCCCGCTCGCGCGCGACCACTGCCCGATATGTCTCGCGCTTGCTGGCGTCGTACGTGACCTTGTCGGGAAGCCGGTCGAGCGTGAATTCCTGGCCACGATCCTCGCCGAGCAGGCCGACAGCATCGGCCCGGCACTGCCGGCAGTGGCGCATCAACTTGGCGCCGCCTTCGAGACGATCCTGAAGGGCCTTCAGCTCCATTGCCTTGGGGCCGCGCTGCCCACTCAGGCCGTAATGCGTACCGTGCGCCGGGTCGGAAATCAGCGGCATGACATTGTGCAGGAACGCGCCGCGCTCCTTGACCCATTTATTCACCTCGATCAGGTGCTCATCGTTTACGCCGGGGATCATTACCGAATTGATCTTGGTGAGGATGCCGCGCGCCGTCAGCATCTCCAGCCCCGACATCTGTCGTTCGTGCAGGATCGTGGCGGCCTCAACGCCGGTATAACGGCGGTTGCCATAGAAGATCCACGGATAGATCTTGGCACCGATCCGCGGGTCGACCATGTTGATGGTGATCGTCACGTGATCGACATTCATTTCGGCAAGCTCGGCGACGCGGTCTGGCAGCGCGAGCCCGTTGGTTGAGATGCACAGCTTGATGTCGCCGATTTCCTTGGCGACCCGTTGGAATGTCGCCTTTGTGTTCTTCCAGTCGTAACAGGCATCGCCCGGTCCGGCGATGCCAAGCACGGAAAGCTGCGGCACTTCGTTGGCAACCCCGATCACCTTGCGCAGCGCCTGGTCGGGCGTCAGCCTTTCCGAAACGACCCCAGGCCGGCTTTCGTTGGCGCAGTCATATTTGCGATTGCAGTAGTTGCATTGAATATTGCAGGCTGGGGCGACCGCCACATGCATGCGCGCGAAATAGTGGTGCGCTTCCTCTGAAAAGCAGGGATGATCCTTGATCTTCTCCCAGACGGCCGAGTCCATCTCGTGCGGCTTCGCGGAGGAGCCGCAGGATGAAGATGCGCAGCCACCGGATTTCGCTCTCGCCGGCGACTGATCGAAGACTGTCGTGCCGGAAAGGCCCTGTAGCGAAATCATCGGTGCGGACATGGAGCGGCTCCGTGCGTGGTGTGAACATCGCACTTCAGAGCGCAAGAGATATGCCAACCCCAAAAGCGGTCTTATCCGTCATGTTGGCTTTTACGTCGGCCTTTTGTGTCCAATTGTGTCCGTTTCCTGCGACACGGTTTTGTCAGGTCGCCGACAACGGTCAAAAGCAACGCGAAAAGTGACGTCTTGTCTCAGTTACGCCCGGTGCGGGCAGCAACCGCGCCCCCACGTTTGATGTCATCAGGGACGTTTAGAACTTCTTCACTTCGATATGATGCCGGCGCAGAGCATAGCCGACCTGCCGCGGCGTGAGACCGAGGAAACGAGCCGCCTTGGCCTGAACCCAGCCGGCTTTCTCCATCGCATCGATCAGTCGGTCGCGTTCCGTCAGACGCTGGTTGATTGCTGGGCAAGCTGGATGGTTGGGGTCGCAGGTCTCGCCGGGCGATGCCTCATTCTGGGAGGGGCCGACTCGCATGGCAGGCAGCGGCGATCCAACCGGCATCATATTGCCACGTGCGAACTCGTCGACGGCATAGGCGCCGTGCGAACGGCCGACTCCTTTCCACAGAAGCGAAGAAAGGCACTGGCTGTTCTGGCAGGCGAAATCCGACGGAGTGATTGTCATTGAACGCGCAAGTGTGGCCGTCCGTCGCACACAATTCTCCAACTCACGCACGTTGCCAGGGAAATAGCATTGCGAGATCAGGTCAAGCGCCGACGGCGTGAAGGCAAGATCGCGATGGTTCTCCTTGTTGAATCTATCGAGGAGAGCTTTGGCAAGGCGTGGAATATCGCCCGGCCGCTCTCTGAGGGGAGGCAAGACTATTGGCACCACATTGATGCGGTAATAAAGGTCGGCCCTGAACTCTCCATTCCGGACAGCCATCTCGAGGTCCTTGTTGGTGGCGCATATGAGCCGCACGTCAACCTTTAGGGTCCTGGTGCCGCCCACTCGCTCAAGTTCTCCTTCCTGCAAGACGCGCAACAGCTTGGCTTGAAAGGCAGGCGAAATCTCGCCGATTTCATCAAGCAGCAGGGTTCCGCCATTCGCCAATTCGAACCGGCCGGCGCGCTGCAGGATAGCCCCGGTGAAGGCGCCCTTCTCGTGGCCAAAGAGCTCCGATTCCAAGACGCTTTCGGGCAATGCGGCGCAGTTCAATTTGACGAAGGATTTCTCCCTCCGATGCGAAAGCTTATGGATGGCCTGTGCAAAGAACTCCTTGCCGGTACCGCTTTCGCCTCGCAGAAGCACGGTGGAATTGGTCCTGGCCACGACCGAGACGATCTCCAGCACTTGCTTGAGTGCGGGACTTTCTCCGATGATTCCGTCGATCTTGACATGCGGATGTCGGGCCGGATGGGTCCTGTCCTCGTCGAGCGATTGCTCTGGTCTCGGTTGCTTCTCGATAAGTCGCTGACCAGCCGTGCTCAAAGTGCGATGCAGGCGGATGGTCCGGCCGACCAGATTGGCGACCATGGCCAGGAAACGTAAGTCCTCCTCGTAACGGAACTTGGTGGTACCGTTCCTGACCCGGTCGATCGACAGCGTCCCGAAGATCTTTTCCTCAGCCTTTAGCGGGACACCGATAAACGCAGTTGCGATCGTGCCGCTGGTCGATTGAGGATCGGCCTGAAACAGCTCCGACGTGCTTGTGTCTTGTATGACGATCGGCACTCCAGTAGCGACGATTTTGTCTATTACGGCCTGGGGTATGACACTGCCGATGGCTGACTGAGGCACAGCGCCGCCGGTAGTTGCGCTAATCTGCGGCTCTCCTTCAGCGTCCAGGACGACAATTGCGCCATGACGCATTTGCACAAACGAGGAGAGGATATTCGCGACATTGGCAAGCGTAATCTCCAGCCGGGTCGGGGCAGTCAGAATCTTCGATATCTCGTAGATTCCCCCGAGCAAGCTGTCCGCATTGCGCGCCGCTTCGACCGCAGGTTCAGGCGGGGTGTTCCGAGATACAATTTCACCGACCTGATCTGGAAGCATGTGAGCCATGCAAACACCTCAAGGGTTGTCCAAGGTGCTCCTCCCAGGCCCTTTTTTGTATTTTGAGTTCCAGAAACATAGTATTTTCAGCCTTTCGGCAATTGTGAACAATATTGGCGGTCTTGACCGCATTCCGAGCCTCTCGTTTCCCGCTCTTTGCGCCAGTCATCCGAACTTGAAGAGAACGCCGAAGCCGCCGCGCGGGTAATTCCACACGATCTCACCGCTGGCCTCGCACAGCACGCGACAGGTGCCGCATTCCATGCAGCCGTCGGAAGTGGTCTCCACCTGTCCCTTGTCGTTCAACTCATAGCATTTGGCCGGGCAGATGTGTGTCAGCGCGAGCAGGTTCGCGCTCGGCCTCTCGTGCGGTCGCACTTTGATATGCGGGCGGCCCGGATCGACCAGATAGCGGTTCTGATAAAGCTTCTCCTCGACACGTAACTTCGTCACGGCCATCGTCATCCTGTTTCTCCTTCAGCGCCAGGCGAGTGCCAGGCGGACCACATCGCTGATCAGCCCCCAGCGCGAACGCGCCTTGATGAAGGCAGCAGTGGTCGCCTTTTCCTTCTCGATTTTCGGGGTTCCGTCGACCCGCATGAAGTTCTGCGCGGCCTGCGACATCAACTGCGGGTAAGTCATGAAGAAATTGCGAGAATTGGTGTGTATCAGGGCCGGCATGTCCTTATATTTCATCAGGTCTTTGACTACGAAGGACTTGTCCAGCATGGTCTTGTAGAGGGCGAGGTTCCTCCTGATCATCGGCTGGTTGCGGCCCTTGATCTCAATGATTGCCTCGCCCGCGATGCGACCGGAAGTCATGGCAAGGTTCGAACCCTCGCGGTGAATAGCGTTGTTCAGTTGGGCGGCATCACCGACCGCCACCCAACCGTCGCCGAAGAGCTGCGGAATTGCCTTGTAGCCACCTTCGGGAATGAGATGCGCGGAATACTCCTTGACTTCCGAGCCCGCGATCAGCGGCCGGATCGAAGGATGGTTTTTGAAGTTGTCGAGGAGGACGTAAGGGCTCTCCATTGTCTGGGCGAAATCGGAGACGAGGCAGCCGATGCCGAGAGAGATCGACTCCTTGTTGGTGTAGAGGAAGGCCAGTCCGGCCATGCTGCGGGAAATCGTGCCCGCCGCTTCGATCACGCAGCCTTCGTCGCCCTGGAGGCCGAACCGCTGCTCAATGACCTCATCGGGTAGGAAATGCATTTCCTTGACAGCGAGCGCCACGCTTTCTGGCTTCGGCATCTTGCGCAGGCCGGCCCGTGTACCGAGCAGTCCGTTGACACCTTCTGCGAGCACGACGACGTCCGCGTAGATCGGCCCGCCAGCCCGGTCGGTGCGCACGCCGATCACCTTGCCGCTGGCATTGCGGACAAGTTCGGTCACCGTCGTCTCGCACAGCACCGTCGCGCCGGCCTGGCGCACCTTGCGCGAAAACCACTTGTCGAATTGGGCGCGGATGATCGTGTAGCGATTGGGCTTCGCCTCGTTGAAATCGTCCGATCGATACTGCATCCCGGTGTGGGAGGTGTCGTCCATCACCCAGAATCGCTGCTCGACCAGATGCCGCTCGAGAGGCGCATCATCCCGGAAATCCGGAATGATTTGCTCCAACATGTCGGCGTACATGATGGCGCCCTGGACATTCTTGGAGCCCGGATACTCGCCGCGCTCCAACTGCAGCACCGTCAGGCCCTGGCTTGCCATGGTGTAGGCGGCCGCGTTTCCGGACATACCGGCCCCGACGACGATGGCGTCGAATTCTTCCTCGATCATGGCCCTCTCCCTTAGCTCGCAAGCTTGTCGTGGCTGTGCGGCGACAGCCGCCGGGTGAAAGCTTCCGTCAATGCCGGCAGGAAACGGATTGCGTCGGTGACGATGCCGAGATGGGCAAATTCGAAGATCGGGGCGTTCGGGTCGGTGTTGATGGCTACGATCAAATCAGCCCCCTCCACGCCAACCCGATGCTGAATGGCGCCGGAAATCCCGGCCGCTATGTAAAGCTTTGGCCGGATGGTCTTGCCCGTTTGGCCAACCTGCCGATCGGCAGGCATCCAGCCCTTCTGGACCAACGGGCGCGAACAGCCATATTCGGCGCCGATTGCCCGCGCTAGATTCTTCACAAGCTGCAAATTCTCCGCTGAGCCGAGACCGAGGCCTCCGGCAACCACGATGTCGGCGTAGGCGAGATTTGCCTTTGCCGACTGGCGATCGAGGTTGAAGCCAAGGACTTTGGTGATGATCTCTTCCTCGGTCATTGACAGCTTGTGCCGGATGACACGCCCGACCGGCTTGTCCGTCCGCGGTGGCATGGCCATAACCCTCGGTCGTACGGTGGCCATCTGCGGCCGGTAGTTGAGCGTATAGATCGTGCACAGCAAGGAACCGCCGAAAGTCGGACGGGTCGCGGCGAGCGAACCGTCGACCACATCGAGTTCGGTACAGTCGGCAGTGAGCCCTGTCAGCAAGGTCGTCGCTACTGAGCCAGCGAGATCCCTGCCGAGCGTGGTCGCACCGAGAAGCAGGATCTCCGGTTTGTGGGTATTGACCAGATCCGTCATCGCCTTGGTGAAAGGCTCGTTGCGATAGTCGGCAAGCAGCGGTGCCTCGACGAGGTAGACAAGCTCGGCGCCGTAAGCGAAGGCCTCGGCAACGGCATGCTGCGTGGCCTCGCCCGGCGGTCCGAGCACGATCCCCGCAAGCTGGATGCCTAGCTTGTCGGCGAGCTTGCGGCCTTCGCCAAGCAGTTCGAGGGACACGGGATGGACCTCGCCGCGTTCCAGTTCGATGAAAACCCAGACGTGCCGATAGTCCCTAAAGTGCTCAGGCAATTCCCTCTTGATGCCGGCACGGCCGGCGGAAGGAGGAGCTTCGCGGTTCGCGTTCGACATCATCTCTCCTTGCCGTTCCGTCACTGGCCGCCGTCGAAGGCGAGTTCGTGTTCCAGCGCTGGCTGGCGGGTAAAGATTGCGGCGATCAGTTCGTCAGCGAGGTCGTGCTGCGTCTTGTCGGTCATGTCGATCTGCGTCGCCTTTTCCGCCCTCGTGGTTGGGGCGAAAACGCGCTTGACGACCGTCGGCGAGCCGCGCAGGCCGCATTTGTTGAGGTCCTCAATGCCAGCTTCGGCCGCGCTCCATTTCACGATCTGGCTGCGCGCGGCGCGTATGGCGTCCTCGAGCGAGCCTCTGCGGATTTCGTTGGTGCCTTCCAGCATTGTGATGAGGCAAGGCAGCCTGCTTTTCAGCATCTGCGTACCGCCTTCCGAACGGCGCTTGACGGTGATCTCGCGAGCATCGACATCGATAGAGTCGATCTTCGCCACATAGGTGAACTGCAGGAGGCCGAGGCGCTTGGCGATGCCGGGCCCGACCTGGGCGGTATCGCCGTCAATCGTCTGCTTGCCGGCGAAGACGATGTCCGGCGCGCCGAAGGTCTCGCCAATTCTCACGATTGCCCGAGAAAGCGCGAAGGAGGTCGCCAGCGTGTCGGAGCCGGCAAAACAGCGGTCGGTCAAGAGTACCGCGCGGTCGGCGCCATAGGTGAGCGCCTTGCGCAGCGCATCTTCTGCCATCGGCGGACCCATCGTAAGCACGGTGACCTCGCCGCCATGGGCGTCGCGCAATCTCAGTGCCTCTTCGAGGGCGAACAGGTCGTAAGGGTTGATGATGGTCGGCACGCCCTGGCGCATGATCGTGTTCGTCACCGGGTGGACACGTATCTGCGCGGAGTCCGGCACCTGCTTGATACAGATTACAATGTGCATTGCGTCTTTCTCGGCTCCAATCCGCAAGCGGCCCTGGCGTTCATCTCCTTCGCAGCATCATTCGTGCCAACCGCTTTGCGTTGCTCTGTTTCCTTTTGACATGGGGTTGTTTTCTTCCGAACGGTACCGTCGTGATGACCGAGTTTGTCGGCTTTTCGACATTGTCGCGTCGCACTCGTGTCGCGTTCATTCTGTCCCGAACCGCCTCAGGATCGACTCGAACGGGACAAAGGTGTGGTCCCGAGTGGCCGGTTTGTCGGGATCGTGCTCTTTGAGCACCTTGAAGACCCGGTGGGTGAGTGGCGAGGATGTCGCGAAATCCTCATAGGCGCGTTCCAACGTCGCACGCGCCCGCGCGGCGATCACCCCGTCGGGAAGACCGGCGAAATCCTCTTCAGCGAGATATTGGCCCATGCGCTTCAGGATATGCAGCCGTGAGACATTGAGCACCTTCGGATCATAAGAGATGCCAAGGACTGCGAAGAACTCCTCCGCAGCCGACAGGCTCTTCAGCCGGGCGAGGATGTCGGTGACATCGATGGCGCGGCTTTCAGCGAAACAACTGCGCATTGCATTCTCCTGGGCCGGAAACGGTTGTCGGGTTTGCCTTGTCGCCCAGGCCTGGAGTTGATTGAAGTCCTCTCGCCTGGCTGGCAGATGGGGAAAGCTCACGCAGCTCCTTAACGATCCCGGGCATGACCTCGAGCACCCGGTCGACGTCCTCCTCGCCGTTGTTGCGCGAAAAGGAGAAACGGATTGCGCCGTGTGCCGCGTTATTGGGGATATTCATCGCCACCAAGACGTGGCTCGGCTCCAGCGAGCCGCAGGCGCAAGCAGAGCCGGAGGAGCAGGCAATGCCCTCGCGATTGAGGAAATGCAGTATGCCCTCACCTTCGATATCTCCAAAGGCGATGTTTGCGGTGTTCGGCAACCGCTTTAGCAAATCGCCGGCGACGAAGGCGTGTGGGATGCGCTGGAGAAGTTCCTTCTCCAGGCGGTCGCGCAACGCCTTTACCCGTATGTTCGCGTCGTCCATGAATTTCAAGGCAAGATCGGCTGCCACGCCGAGACCGACGATGCCTGGCGTATTCTCCGTGCCGGCGCGGCGGTTGCCCTCCTGGCCTCCCCCCTTGATCAGCGGACAGAAGCGCACGCCGCGCTTTACATAAAGTGCGCCGACCCCTTTCGGTCCGTGTAATTTGTGACCGGAGAGAGACAGCATATCGATTGCCGTCGATTTCAAGTCGATCGCAAGCTTGCCGACCGCTTGCACCGCGTCGGTATGAAAAAGGGCGCCGACTTCCTTGGCCAACTCAGCAAGCTCGACCACCGGGAAGATCGTTCCGGTCTCGTTGTTCGCCGACATGATCGAGACGATCGCCACGCGCGGGGTGAGGGCGGCCTTATAAGTGTCGAGGTCGAGCCGGCCGTGGCGATCCACCGGGATCCTATGCACCTTGATGGCGCGCGTCTTCTCCAGGTGGGCGCAAAGCGTCAGCACGGCCGAATGCTCGACTGCGGAAGTCACGATCTCTGTGCGCTCAGGCATCACCTCGAGCGCTGAAAGGATCGCGGCGTTGTCGCTTTCCGTCCCGCCCGAGGTGAAGGTAATCTCGTCGTCGAACTCCGCGCCGATGAGCGTTTGCACCTGCAGGCGCGCCTTTCTCACCGCCGCCCCGGCGGAAGTGCCAAAATCGTGGCTCGACGAAGGGTTGCCGAATTGGTCGGTAAAAAGCGGCAGCATCGCTTGAACGACTTCAGGATCGACCCGTGTCGTTGCGTTGTTATCCAGATAAACAGGCCTCATGGATGTGATCCTTCTCCTGAGCGCAATCACGCAAAGCGCACTTCCGGTCTGTCATGATGATGGCTAGCCGAAGGAGTTGCCGCGCGCTTCTTGGAGCCGGCGCGGCCGCTCGCCTCGACTTGATGCGCCAGGCTTGCGCCGGCTCGGGAAAACGCCGTCTTTAGGCCAGGGCGTTTCGGTGTGCTGGATCATGGACTGTTTCTCCTTCAGGCCGGGACGCGTTCTCGAACAGCTACGCATGGACCGTGCCAAAGGAGGGGATCATTTCAAAACAACATGATGGCTCCAACACTGCTATGTCGCATGTCCGACATCGGAGGGAATTGTTCAACGCGGAACGCCGTTAAATCGGCGTGAATTCCGCTTCGCGTGAGGAGCAATCCTGTCGGGCCGTTCGCCAAGGATGCCGGCGCGACCGAGGCGTCCTGTCGGGTTTGTCGAGTGCGCGACACGGCACTGTTACGCCCCCGTTGCCCTGCTGAGATCTCGTTTGTCATTGTAGAATATGCAGAAAATTCTTCTGAGCTTCTTTCTGAGCTTTGGCGCGGCTTTTGCGGTTCTCTCCTCGTAGGGCAGCGCGTGCCCGCGGCCGATATTCATCTCGCGGGTGACATCGCGATCGATGGAACGAAGGAAAGAAAGCAACATGTCAGGTCCAGATCAGTCACCCGCATTCCGAGCGATGTTTTCGTCCTCACGCAGACCTTCCATTTCGGGTTTCTTGAGACCGAGCGGCCTGCTGCGCTCGTACAAAGCCACGCGGCGTTTTCACATCGATCTCCGCGGCGCCGCCTTTCGCGACGTTTTCGCCTTCACCATGCGCCACTGGAGCAGGCAACCGGTCCGGCTCCCGATCATCATGCTCGCGGTGCTTGTCGCAACGCTCCTTGACGTTCTGACGCCGCTCTATTCCGGACGGCTCGTAAACGCGGTCGCCCAAGGAGCGGCAGCCGACGCCGTCGTGTGGGATGCGGCTCTTGCGGCCTTTTCAATGTTGATTGCGCTCGCACTCGGCGCCGTCGTCATGCGCAACATCGCCTTCATTGCCGTCAATGACTTCATTCTAAAGATGATGTCGGACATCGCCAGCGACGCGTTCCATCGCGTCCAGCGCTTTTCGACCGATTGGCATGCGAAAACCTTCGCCGGCTCTACGGTGCGCAAGATCACGCGCGGCATGTGGGCGTTCTGCCTCCTTAACGACACGATCCTTCTTGCCTTGTTCCCGTCGCTCATCATGCTCGTGGGGTCGAGCGTTCTGCTCGGCTGGTATTGGCCGATGATGGGGCTGATTATCGCTTGCGGCTCGGTTGGCTATGTGGCGCTGATCATTGTCCTGTCGCTCGGCTATGTGGCGCCAGCCGCAAACCTCGCCAACAACTGGGATACGAGGCTTGGCGGCTCGCTTGCGGACGCGATCAGCTGTAACGCTGTGGTCAAAGGCTTCGGCGCCGAGGTGCGGGAAGATCATCGCCTGGCGAAAGTTATCTCCAAGTGGCGGCACCGCACCCTCCGGACCTGGGCGCGCGGGACGGTCAGTGCTGCATTCCAGGGGATCATGCTTCTTGCGCTGAGAGCGGCTTTGATCGGCTATGCCTTATTTTTGTGGTCGCGCGGCCAGGCTACCCCAGGTGACATCGCCTTGGTGCTCGGATCTTTCACCGTCCTGTATGGGTACTTGCGTGATGTTTCCATACACGTGCGCAACATCCAGCGCTCTGTAAATGAGATGGAGGAACTGGTCCAAACCTACAGCCAGCCGCCCGACGTGGCCGATGTTCCGGGCGCCAAGCCGATCCGGATCACGAAGGGTCACATCGATTTTGAGAGCGTCCATTTCCACTACGGCAATCATTGGTCGCCCTTCTACAGCGACTTGTCGATTTCGATTGAGGCCGGCGCACGGGTCGGTCTGGTCGGCCCCTCTGGCTCCGGCAAGACCACCTTCGTCAAGCTCATCCAGCGGCTTTACGACCTGGATGCTGGACGAATCTTGATCGATGGGCAGGACATCTCGCGGGTGACGCAGGGCTCGCTGCGCTCCCAGATCGCGATCGTACAGCAGGAGCCCCTCCTGTTCCACCGCTCGCTGGCCGAGAACATAGCCTATGGGCGGCCGGGTGCTTCTTGGTCCGATGTCGAGCAGGCGGCGCGGCTCGCCAGCGCGCATGACTTTATTGCGCGCCTGCCGAACGGCTACGGTACGCTGGTCGGCGAGCGCGGCGTTAAGCTTTCAGGCGGCGAGCGCCAGCGTGTGGCGATAGCGCGCGCCTTCCTCGCCGATGCCCCGATCCTGATTCTGGACGAGGCGACATCAAGCCTCGACTCGGAATCGGAGGTGCTGATCCAGAAGGCGATGGAGCGGCTCATGGTCGGGCGCACCACGCTCGTCATTGCGCACCGGCTTTCGACGGTGCGGGCACTCGACCGGCTGCTTGTCTTCGACCGTGGTTGCATCACCGAGCAGGGCGACCATGCCGCGCTGATCCGTCGCGACGGCATCTACCGCCGCCTGTTCGAGCGGCAGGCCTTGGATGAGACCAATGTGCAACGCGGTTGAACGCGGCGTGAATTCAGCTTGCCTCCCCAGCAATCCTGTCGGGCCGTTCCTGAAAAGGCGGCCGCAACCTGTCGTCGGGCTTGTCCAATCCACGACACGCCTGGTGCCGGCCTGTCTTCCTGCCGCGCTCTTGAGCAAACCCATGAATGGGATGAAGACAACTTTTTATGAGCTGCGTCCTGCGTTCCCGGCACGGCGCTTGAGGCTTCCTCCTGAGGCGGCAGCCGCCTCGCGATTATTTAGATCCTGGTTGATGCGATCAATGGAGCGAAGGAAAGCAACGCGCCGGATCCACGCGAGATCCGCCTTCTTTGGCATAGGGGCGTCGCCAAATCGACACCCTCACAATATGCGCTCACCGCCTGCGTCGACGTCGGGAACAAGATCTTGATTGTCGCCTGCGCTCAACCGCTCTTATGCCGAACTCGAAGGATACGGACCTTCGTCTCGCCGCGCGGGATTGCATAAGCTGGCTGCAGCGTCCATCGGCATCACCGGTTCGGCTTCGAGACGTTCCGGAAACCCGCCGAGGCCGGCGCGCCGGCGATGCGCTCGTGGCCATCGAAGCGCGTCCCGACATGGCGCGGGCGTAACGACCGGCTTGCGAGGAAGGGGATCATGTCAGACCTTGCGCTGTTACAGAAGAAGGTCCGCAAGCTGCAGTCGCGCGCGGGAGCCGCCAAGATGGAATTGCACGACCTTGCCGAGGACCTTCCGGTCAACTGGACCGAGATCGAGGCGGTCGCCTGGAAAGCCTTCGAGGTTTTTGCCGAGTTGGATGCGGCAAAGGAAGAACTCGCAGCGTTGGAGAATTCACAATGACGGGCGCTTTCGTCACCCGCGACGGCTCTCCCTGGACGCCGCACTATCTGACGGCGATCGATGGCGCGACCTGCATCGGCTGCGGCCGCTGCTTCAAGGTCTGCTCGCGCGAGGTCATGCACCTTCATGGCGTCGATGACGCAGGCGAAATCCTCGGCATCTGCGCGGGCGAGGACGACGACTTCGACGGCGAGCTCAACCGCATGGTCATGATCGTCGACCATGCCGGCCGCTGCATCGGCTGCGGCGCCTGCGGCCGCGTCTGCCCGAAGAACTGCCAGACCCACCTTGCGGCCGACCAGCTTGCTGCATGAGCTGGGAACAAGACCAGCAGAACGGCGCCACATTCGCCCATCACCGTGGCTGTTTCAGCACCAGCCAATGGCCGCCGACAGACCAGGCGGCGGCGTTCGACCGGCATGTGCTTGCCTGTGTTTTCTACCTCGCGTTCGAGGAGGTCGAGGCCGGCAAGGCGACCGCGACCGAAGCAATCGGCCTTTCGCGTGCCGACCTGCGAGATGTCATGACACGCTATTTCCCGGCTGTTCCCGTCAACGCCTTCGCGCTGGAAAAGCTGACCGATCCCGAGCCGGATATGGAGGAAGGGCTTCTGCGCGGCTTGCTTATTGGGCATGCCAGGCCAGGCGATCCGGCGAGCACCCTCTTCGCCAAGATCATCGCCAGGCGCAGTTTGCGCAATGACCATCTGTGGCAGGACCTTGGCCTTTTCAATCGGGCCGAACTCAGCCGCTTAATGGCCAGGCATTTCCCGGCGCTGGCGGCCGGCAACACCAAAAACATGAAATGGAAGAAGTATTTCTATCGTAAGCTCTGCGAGGCTGAAGGCTTTTCGCTATGCACCGCGCCCAGTTGTCAGGAATGCGGCGATTTCGAAAGCTGTTTTGGCCCGGAGGAAGGCGAAAGCCACTTGGCACGGATCAAGAACGGGCTCGCTTAAGAGCCGCTTTCGTCGCCGCCGCCGACCGGGCTTGATTGGCATCGAAGACGCACGCGCTTTTCCCGGCGACGTCGCGCGGAGGACGGGATGTTCAGCGCCTCACGATATTTCGCAACGGTGCGGCGAGCAATGTCGATCCCGGTTTCCTTGAGCCGGGTGGCAATGTCGTCGTCTGAAAGCACTTCGTTGGGCGATTCCACGGCAACCATCGCCTTGATTTGATGGCGGACAGCTTCGGCGGAGTACGCGTCGCCGCCTTCGGAGGAGCCGATCGCGACAGTGAAAAAATACTTCAGTTCGAACACGCCGCGCGGGGTCAGCATGTACTTGTTCGACGTTACCCGGCTTACCGTCGACTGGTGCACGTTGATCGCATCCGCGACAGTCCTGAGATTGAGAGGCCGCAGGTGGGCGACCCCATGTTCAAAAAAGGCGTCCTGCTGGCGGATGATTTCAGCCGCTACCTTGAGGATCGTCTTGGCGCGCTGATCAAGGCTGCGGATTAGCCAGTTCGCGTTTTGGAGGCATTCGTTGAGAAATGACTGATCTTTCGAATTTTGAGCGCTTAGGCGGGAGACCTGGGCAAAATAGTTTTGGTTCATCAGCAGCCTAGGCAGCGTGTCTGGATTGAGTTCGATTTGCCACCCACCTCCGGGAGAGGGCTGGACCAAGACGTCGGGAATGATCGATTCAGGCCCTCCGGATTGGAATCGGTTTCCGGGCTTGGGATCGAGCGCGCGGATTTCGTGCAACATTTCGAGAAGGTCGTCTTCATCGACACCGCAATGGCGCTTCAATGTTTGAAAATCGCGTCGCGCCAGCGCTTCAAGATTGGCGACCAGCGCTGCCATTGCCGGGTCGAACCTGTCTAGCTGCCGCAATTGTATCTCAAGGCATTCGCTGAGAGTTCGCGCAAAAATACCCGGTGGATCGAACTGCTGCAAGGTTCCGAGAACCCGTTCCACAACAGCCTCCCGGACATTCAGGCTGCGGGCCAGTTCCGAAAGGTTCACCGGAAGGTATCCGGTGTCTTCCAGATGACCGGCAAGCTCGCCAGCTATTCGCCGCTCCAGCGGCGCGAATGCGCTGAGAGCGATCTGACGAGCGACATGGTCGTGCAATGTTTCGATGGACGTCCAGGAATCTTCGAACGCATGGTTTCCCCCCGGTTGGACATTGTTTTTGCCGCGGATTGATTTCCACTGCGAGGCCCGATCCGATATTCCGCCCGTGGTCGGCCCGATGCGCGGGTTCCCGGCCGAAATCGACGGAATGTCCTTCGGCGCCCGGTTTGAGGCCCGTTCCAGAAAGGGGTTCTTCTCGATTTCCTGCTCGACGAACTGATGCAGTTCGGGATGCGCCAGTTGCAACAGGCGAATGGATTCCATCATTTGCGGCGTCAAAACCAACGATTGCTTCTGACGCTGAAGCAGGCTTGCTGAGGACTCCATGGCTAGCGTGAAACTCCTACCGAGCGACCCTTCGCCTTGTGCAAGGGGATTTTCGAGACGTTGACTCGTCTAGATCATGCAGCCGTCACGGCTTTGGCGGCTCTCAACGTTTCAAGGACGTTCTGCGGCGACGATACGCCATAGGGATCGGCCTCGCAGTTGTCGCAGAAACCGTCCTCCTCGAAGCACTGCTCCACTACGCCATTGTTGATCACGGCAGCGTAGCGCCAGGAGCGCATGCCGAAGCCGAGATTGTCCTTGGCAACCAGCATGCCCATCTTGCGGGTGAACTCGCCCGAGCCGTCTGGGATGAGCTGGACTTTCTGCAGCCCCAGGGCCTTGCCCCAGGCATTCATGACGAAGGCATCGTTGACGGAAACGCAGTAGATCGCGTCAATTCCCTCCTTCTCGAACTCGTCGTAGAGCATTTCGAAATCGGGCAACTGCAAGGTCGAGCAGGTCGGGGTGAAGGCACCGGGCAGCGAGAACAGGATGATGCGCTTGCCGCGGAAATAGTCGTCGGATGTCTTGTCTTCCCAGCGGTACGGGTTTGGCCCCTCGATGGAGTCATCGCGAACACGCGTGCGAAAGGTGACGAAAGGAACCTTTTTTTTGACGGTCATCAATGTGCTCCTGGAGGAAAACTGGTGCGCTGCTTTTTCGGTTGAAACTGACACGGCATCGACCTCGGCCGGCAATTCGGCCGGGCGCCGCGCGTTTTGTGTCGGCCTTGGATCAGCCATGGCAAAACCGCTCGCAAGCACGGGCGTCTGAAGAAACGAGCTCTCGATTTGCCGCGGCAACGAGAACGGTACGCGCTTGTACGGGGCGTCGCGATGTCAGCAATGGTCTTACTCCTGGCCACCTTGTGATGGGTTCTGCCGAGTACGACGCAAGCGCCATGCCATTTGATTTTAGGCTTGGGTTCACACTGTTTTTTGCAGCGACCCTCTTTGCCTTGAGCGGCCAGAACCATGCCTTCGCCGAGACCGAGCGCGCCCATAATCACCAGATCGTGGGCTCTGGGCGGAGGGGATCCCCTTTATGGGTATCAAGCCGCGACCCTCTTTGTCCGAAGCTGGACAAAAATGTCGGAAGTCGGACCGGAGGGTCGCCGGGTCGCCGGCGCGGCGAACACGTGGCTCGTATTCGAAGCGAAAATCTGGGCTCAAACTCGGAACGAGGGACAGGAGTCGATCGGGGTTAACCTGACGAGGGTCCCTATGGCCTCCGTTCTCAGGATTGAGACGGCTGACAGGCCCACGCGCTTCGCCCTATCGACGCTCGCGAGACCGCTTCGAAATCGACAACGGGTACAAAAAAGCCAGCACGTCCATTAGCAAGCTGGCCATGTGATCTTTCTGAACCGCGCTTGCGTGAGGCGGGCACGGTCCCAAGGTGATGGAAAAAGCCGCCTTGTGCTCTCGGAGCATTTTGAAGCTGCCGCGACTTTGCTGTCGGGTTTGTCATGTCCGGGACAGCCAGGCTTGCGGCTGCGCATTCGTTCAAGCTGTTGAATGATATGTAGAAAATCTCCTGCAGGGCTCTTTCCGCGCCGTTGGCACGACTTTTGAAGCTCTCATGTGAGACGGCAGGAGATACCGACTGGCGTCCATTCGTGAGTGATATCGCGCTCAATGCAATGAAGGAAGACGACATGTCAGGTCAGCGTCAGTTCAGATTCTATCCGAAACGGGCATTGCCCGCGGAATGCAATATCGACCGGCGTGACTGGCGTCACCGTCACAACCGCCCGGCACCGGCCAATGGCCACCGATCGATCTGCAGATACGGTTCGACCAGAATGTGCTTGCTCCTGTCCTCTCGCCGGCGCTTGAGGAGACCGGCGAGCACTTCGGCGGCCAACCGGTCTTTCGCGTGCCGCGCTGCGGATATCCTCGCAGAGATGATCGACCCCGAACCGCTGTGGAGCAAGAGCTTCATTCCGGTTCGCCGTTCGAAGCTGGAAAACGCCGGGTCTCCGACGATTTCGCTCGTCGGCTCTCTAGATGACCAAGATGCCATGGTGCGCGGCCTGGTTAGTGGTTAGACGGCAGGAGAAATGCAATGGCGATCAACCCGGTCCCAGATCATGTCCCGCCCGAAATGGTGAGAGACTTCAGCCTGTTCACATCGCCAGGCATGCCACCAACGCCCAACGGGGATCCACACGCAGCCGTCGCTTGCGCCCATGACGGGCCTCCGATCTTCTATTCCCCCTACAACACGCAAGATGGCCGGGGCACCTGGGTCATCACCCGCGCCGCAGATCAGCGTAAGGTGCTGCAGGACACTGAAACTTTTTCCAGCCATCGCAGCATCTTCTCCTCCATACTGGGCGAAACCTGGCCGACGATCCCGCTTGAGCTCGATCCACCGGCCCATGGCGCATTTCGCTCACTGCTCAGTCCGCTGCTTTCGCCCAAGCGGGTGACGGCACTGGAACCGGCTGTCCGTGAGCGAGCGATAGCCCTGATCGACCGGATCACCGCATCGGCCACGAGCTGCGACGTCATGAAGGATTTTGCCTTTCCGTTCACTGTCAGCATCTTCCTTCGGTTTCTGGGGTTGCCGGATCAGGGACTCGATACATTTGTCGGCTGGGCGAAAGATCTGCTCCACGGCGACGATGTGGAACGACCTGTGGCTGCCCGCAAGATTGTGGCTTTCATCGATGAACTTGCAACCAATCGCCGCAAGGATCCGGTCGACGATCTCATGACCTTCATCGTGCAGGCACAGATCGAGGGCCGCCGGCTAACCGACGGGGAGATCCGTGGCATCGGCGTGCTTGTGTTCGTCGCGGGACTTGACACTGTCGCAGCAGCTATTGGCTTTGACCTGGCTTATCTAGCGCGCAACCTCAAGGATCAGGAACTGCTGCGCAGCGAACCGGCCCGCATCCTGCTCGCAACCGAAGAGTTGCTGCGGGCCTATCCGCCCATTCAGTTGATCCGCGTGGCTACGAAAGATATCGACTTCGAAGGCGCGCCGATCCGAAAGGGGGACTATGTTTCGTGCGCCACGATGATTGCAAATCGCGACCCGGAGGAATTCGAATCCCCCAACACGGTCGATCTGGCGCGAGATCACAACCGCCACGCCGCCTTTGGCTATGGTCCCCACCGTTGCCTTGGCTCACACCTTGCCCGGCGCGAGATTGTCATTGGCCTGGAGGAATGGCTGGCGCGCATACCGACCTTCCGGATCAAGGAGGGTACAGCGCCCATCACCTGTGGCGGCCATGTGTTCGGGATCGAAAATCTGATCCTGGACTGGTCATGACCATCGCCGAGCCATGCCAAGACAATGGAGGCAGCGCTATGCGCATTATCGTCCACAATGCCAAATGCCAGGGTCACGCGCGATGCTGGGCGCAAGCGCCGGACATCTTCAAGCTTGATGACGATGGCTACATCCTGCCCGGTGACATTCAGGTTGCGGAGGGGGAGCAACTGCTTGCGTCACAAGGCGCGCGATCCTGCCCCGAACGTGCGCTGGAAGTCGATCGCACCTCGGCAGCGCGGTTCGAACCAGCCGCCATGCAACCAAGAACTGGGGAAGCTTAGGTGGAATCGACGAGACGTGGCCCCACACCGCAAAGCAAGATGTCCGGCCGCTTCCCTGCCAACCTCCTCTCCGGCATCGAGACCTCAATGACACGCACGCGACACGTGAAGTTCGTCTCCGTTCTGGCTTCTTCAGTTGCCGATCGGTTCGACCTTGCACGCACCTAGAGGCACGAAACGCCTCTTCCAATCTCAAATTTGCGACAGAGCGATGGGCCAGGCAAAAATCACCGAACTGCGCGACCGCGAGGCGATCCGCGACTGCCTTTATCGGTACTGCCGCGGCATAGACCGCGCGGATGAGGCTGCGCTGCGCAGTGCATATTGGCCCGATGCGCATGACAATCACGGTGCCTATCGCGGCTCAGCCGAGGGCTTCTTTGAGTTTGCGCTTGGTCTCTTCAAAACCGGACCGCGCTTAATCCACCAGATCACGAACGTCTTGATCGAATTCATCGACCCGTCGGAGGCCGTGGTCGAAAGCTATTTCACCGCGCTGCAACGCGGACCAGACAATGACGGAGAAGCACGCCAGGTGCTTCTCTGCGGCCGTTACTGCGATCTTTTTCAGAAGAGGGAAGGGGCGTGGCGCATTGCCGAACGGACCGTCGTTTACGATTGGCTCGAAGAGCAGACCCCACCAGCGGTCCCCGAGGCAGAACGGTTCGGCTTGCGGCAACCGATCGGAGCAGCGCATCCCAATGACCCGGTTTACGCGCTCAGGAAGCGCCGCAGCTCGTCATCAAAATGAAAATGCCATGCATGTCACCACAATGCTTTCCAAGGCTCCCAATTGCGGAGCCGCGTCGCGGGAGCGGTCGCGGAACGCAACACGTCTACCCGGTATGGAAACTCGCCGTCACCAGGACGTCCGCGACCGGTCTTGCGGCTGACTCGCGTCGATATCTCTGACGCTGGCTGCGGAGAGGTTCATATGAAGCAGGCAGGACGGGTCGTCATCATAACGGGAGCGGCAGGCGGAATCGGCCGTGCGCTGGTCGAGATCGTTGCCGCCGATGGAGACATCGTCGTTGCGGTGGACCTTCCTGGCAGCGGCGTTCTTGAACTGGCCGGCGGTCTCGGCCATCCGCATCTGGGCCTCGAATGCGATGTCTCACGAGAAGAGGACATTGTCGCCCTATACGGCCGCATCGAAGCGCAGTTCGCGAAAATCGATGTTCTCGTCAACAACGCGGCGATAGGACCCGCCATGGCTGCGACTATCGACACCGGTTTCGAGGCCTTCCGACGCGTGCTGGCAACAAATCTGATCGGGCCTTTCATCATGGCCGGCGAAGCGGCGAGGCGCATGCAGCCCGGCGCTGCCATTGTCAACGTCGCTTCGCTGGCGGGCGTGCTCGGCAATCCCAAGCGCAACGCCTATGCCAGCTCGAAGGCAGGCTTGATCGCTCTCACGAGATCGCTTGCATGCGAGTGGGCCTCGCGCGGCATCCGCGTAACGGCGGTAGCGCCAGGATACGTGCGCACGCCGATGGTGGCGGAACTGGAACGTGCGGGCAAGATGGACCTCGCGGCCGTGCGCCGCCGCGTGCCCATGGGGCGAATGGCGCGCCCCGACGAGATCGCTCGGGCCGTGCGTTTTTTGGCCAGCGCACAGACGGGCTACATCACAGGATCGGTGCTGACGGTCGACGGCGGTTGGATGTCGTTCAACCAGCCGGGCGACGCGCACCCGCCGGTCGACGAGACGCCTCGAGCCGAACTCTTCCGGCCGGCCGAACGAACTGGCGCGCGCACAGTGGTCGTGACGGGCGGCGCGAACGGTATAGGCGCCGCCGTCGTTCGCCGCTTTGCCGCGAACTCCGACACAGTCGTGATTGCTGATAAAGATGGTGCTGGGGCGGCAGAACTCGCTGATTTGCTGGGCGGCAGGCACGTGGCGAAATCCGTCGACTTGGCGGTCGAGAGCGACGTGGTGGCGCTGTTCGAGGAAATACGGGGGCGCTTCGGTCGCATCGAGGTCCTCGTCAACTGTGCTGCTATTGCCGATACGTTTGTGCGAGGGATCGAAATCCCGCAACAGATCGAGCGGGTGCTGGACGTCAATCTCACCGGCACCTTCACCTGCGCGCGCGAGGCGATCAAGTCGATGGACGCCGGCGGCGTAATCCTCAATCTTGGATCGATCAATAGTTTCCTGCCCTTCGTGCCGCGCCATGCCTATGGGGCGTCCAGGGCGGGTATGAACATTCTGACCCGGTGCATGGCGGCCGAACTCGGGTCGGTCGGCATCCGAACGGCCACCGTCGCTCTTGGCTATATCCGTACGCCTGACATTGCTCAGTTGGTCGAGTCCGGCTGCATCGATTCCGTAGCGATCAAACGGCGCATCCCGATGGGGCGGATGGGAGAGCCCGAAGACGTCGCCGGGGCAGTGTTCTTTCTGGCCTCGCCTGATGCCTCATACGTAAACGGCTCGACCCTCTACGTGGACGGCGGCTTGACCTCGTTGGCTGACGCGCGAAACGCCCAGCCAACCGATCAAGAAAATCCAACGGAATGTTCGCCGGCGACGGGTTGCGGTTCGTCGAAGCCGACGAGGTTCGAGGATTGAGACTGCGGCTGCATGGAACGTGCCAAGCGCGGCTTGCCAAGTGATCGTCTTCATCGGTGACGGAAAACTCGTCATCAGGGTCGAATGACTAGCCAGGTTTTGGCGCTTGCCTGCGGCCGCCGAACGATAAGCGGCTTTGCGCAAGATCGTCGACTACGTCGTCGCCAGGCCGCATCGATACCGCGACCCACCCGCAATCGGCACAAGTCGAAGGCTTGATTGGCCACTTTGTGTAAACGAGGGACACGCCATGGAATTCGCGACGTTCATCTTGGCGGCCCAGCGAGGCTATCATCAATCGTGCGACAGCGTCATCGGTAACTCCATTGAACAGACAATCGCTTCGGAGCAGGCTGGCTTCAACACCGCTTGGTTCGCCGAGCACCACTTCAACAATTACAGCCTGGTTCCCTCGCCCTTGATGATGGTGGCGCACTGTGCTGGCCTTACGAGCACCATTCGCCTTGGCACCGGTGTGTGTGTGCTGCCGCTATATCAACCGCAGCGCCTGCTCTCCGAGATCGGCTTTGCCGAGATCGTTTCGAACGGCCGCCTCGAACTCGGCGTCGGCTCGGGATACCAGCAGTTCGAGTTCGAGCGCTTCGGCGTCGATGTCGATCAGGCGCCGGCCGTGTTTGCGGAATACCTGGATATCCTTCTCAAGGGCCTTAACCAGAAGGTCTTCGAGCACAATGGCCAGTATGAGAAGATACCTTTAACGGCGATTTCGCTGCGCACCATCCAAAGGCCAGCCCCACCGATCTGGATCGCCTGCGGGTCCGCGCGAAGCATGTGCCGGGCCTATCGTGAGGGCCACAATCTTTTCGTCACGGCGTTCCACAACGGCTTGGAAAACTTAAGAACGCTGCGTGAGACCATCGAGGCAGCAGCGGCCTCGCGGGGTAAGGATGTCACCGCCGCCAAGATAGGGCTTCTGCGCTGCTGCTATGCCAGCGACGATCAGGCGGAGATCGACAGCTATCTCGACAACGCCCGCTTCCAGCGCCGGCTATCTGAAGCACTTCATCAGCGCCGCCAGCAGAGCCGGGACGGCTATCTGCTGCAGGAAACACCGACGCAGCAGGATCTGTCGTTCGAGACCATGCGCCAGAACCTGCCGATCGGCAGCGTAAGTCGCGTCATCGATCGCCTGCTGGAAGAGATAAGTATCCTGAAGCCGGACCAGATCGCAATTCAGACCCAATTGGGAGATTTCGACCAAAAGACGATGCTACGCCAGATTGAGCTCTGGGGAGACAAGATCATCCCATCGATCAACAAGTCGCTTGGTTAGGTCAAGGCTTGAAGTTCGGAACGGCCACTGGGGGAGCTGAAATCTCGCATGCCGATGCTCGACACTTCGTCCATGAGGCATGGATAAATAATCAAGCCGACCGGCGATCACCGGGATCGAAGACCAACGTCGTCCGTCCTTGCCTGCACGGACCGCCGGTCTTCCGCTCCCTGGCCATCTCGCTTGAGACCGTTGATCGGCAGCCTCGGAACGGCCGCCATGGCGTAGACGAATAGCCACTCCCGCTACCCCTCTTGTGTCCGAAGTTGGACGAGGATGTCGGAAGCCCGACAAATGTCGAGAGGGGACCTGGCCCGCCGGTATGGAGAACTGGTGCGGCGCAGGTGGTTCGCCAATTCGGCACGCGCCTTGCTTCATTGATTCTGTATGTGTGCACGACAGTGGCAGATCGCCGATCGGTGGGCAGAGCGGTTCGCCTCTGAAAGTACTTCGTCGGCAGCGATGACAGGCTTGTCGGCTGGACAGCGTCGGTGGAGGTGAGACCGCATGGTGGAGAGGCAGTCTGGTGCGCAGACGCGCGAGAGCTTGCGCCGAATGATCGCGTCCAGTGAACTCGCCTTCGCAATGGAGGCTCATGACGGCCTTTCGGCGGCGATTGCCGAGCGCGCTGGCTTCAAGGCGCTCTGGGCGTCCGGCCTCTCGATTTCATCCAGCCTCGGATATCGAGATGCTAACGAAGCTTCCTGGTCCCAACTCGTCGACGTCGTTGAGCGAATTTCCGACACGGTGGACATTCCAGTCCTCGTCGACGGGGACAGCGGGTTCGGGAACTTCAACAATGCCCGTTTGGTCGCCCGCAAGCTGCGCCAACATGGCGCGAGCGGCATATGTCTCGAGGACACGGCGTTCCCGAAAATGAACTCGTTCATCGGTGATCGGCACCCGTTGGCCGATATTCCCGAGTTCTGCGGCCGGCTTAAGGCGGTGAAGGACCAAGTGCCGGATGCGGAGTTCGTTCTGGTCGCCCGGATCGAGGCGCTCATCGCCGGCCGCGGAGAGGATGAGGCGCTGGCGCGAGCACAAGCCTACGCTGAGGCCGGCGCCGATGCTATTCTGATTCATTCCCGCAAGTCCAACGCTGAGGAGATTTTCGCCTTCACGCGCGCCTGGCAGAACCGCCTCCCGGTCGTGATCGTGCCTACGAAATATTACCGCACACCGGTCTCCGCGTATCGGGCGGCCGGAATCTCCACGGTCATATGGGCGAACCACAACATGCGCGCGGCGATCTCGGCCATGCGCCAGGTCTGCGACCGCATCCTCCGCGAAGAAAGTACCGCCGGTATCGAGGACGAGGTGGCGACGCTCGACGAACTCTTCGATCTGCTCAATTACCAGGAACTCTCAGCGGCGGAAGAGAAATATCTACCGCAGACGGCGACCGGCGTCCGGTAGCAGGCCCAGCCCGTCTTTTGAAAAGCAAAACGAAAACGGGAGCGCACATGCTTGCGCATCGGACAAACCTGTTTGGCACATCGGGTACCGCCGCGGCGCGCGCTGCCGCAAAAGCGGCGGCCGATGCTGGCAAGGAGATCATCGATCTGACCGCCGGCGAGATCTGGAGCGAGCTTGCTCCCACGATTCGCGACGGCGCGATCGACGCCATCAATAACGGCGTCAATCGCTATACCGATACGGTTGGCATGGTGGAGTTGCGCGAGGCACTGGCGCGGAAGATCTCCCTCGATACCGGACAGATCTGGAAGGCCGAGGAAGTTGCCGTGACGTCCGGAGCGAAGCAGGCCTTGTTCAATGCCGCAATGGTGCTGCTGAACCCGGGCGACGAGGTCATCATCCCGGCGCCTTACTGGACAACGTTTCCGGCCCAGGTGCTAATCGCCGGCGGCACACCGGTCTTCGTCGACACCAAATCCAATGGTTACGTCCCGCGCCCCGAGCACATCAAGGAGGCGGTCACTGAGCGCACGCGGGCGATCGTCGTCAACACGCCCAGCAATCCGGCCGGTGCGGTCTACGATGTTGAGACCCTGATGGCCATCGCTCAATTGGCGGTCATCCGGAACCTGTGGATCATTTTCGACGAGTGCTATGGCGACTTCGTGCATGAGGATCATACCCACCATCCGATCGTCTCGGTCGCCCCCGAAATTCGAGCACGCGCGCTGATCGTCAGCTCCTTCAGCAAATCGCTGGCATTGACCGGCTGGCGCATCGGCTATCTGGCGGGTCCAAAAGAGGTGATCAATGCCGTCAACGCGCTGCAATCGCACACCACTTCGAATCCAAACGTAATTGCCCAGCACGCGGTGCTCGCCCATTTGCAAAGGGGTGGCTCGGACTATGAAGGCAAGCTGCGTTCACGCCTCACAAGCGCCAGACGGATCGGTCTTGACGTGCTTGCTTGGTTGACGCGTGTACCGGTCCCCAGGGCGCAAGGCGGCTTCTATTTCTATCTCGACCTTTCCCATCTGCTGCGATCGGCATCGGAAGACGGCGCCTCAACGACAGCCGACGATATCGTGACGGCACTGCTTACCGAAACTGGCGTCGCAGCTGTGTCGGGCGCCGCGTTCGGTGACCCCGCCGGCCTGCGCCTGTCCTATGGAATTCCATCTGAAAAACTCGCGACCGGCCTGGCCCGGCTCGTCGAATTCCTCAACTCCTGGAAATGACACCGCAACACAACGAAAGAGGTGAATGAGATGCCTCCCGCTGCTCCCAAGAAAGCCGTCATTCTCGCTGCCGGCTTCGGCTCCCGCCTGCGTCCGCTGACCGATCTGTGTCCCAAGCCCCTCGTCGAAGTCAACGGCACACCGATACTTTACAATGCACTGTGGAACCTTCAGACGGTGGGAGTTGAAGAGGTGACGATTGTTGTCGGCTATCGCAAGGATGCCATTCGCCATGCCTGTGGCGAACGCTTCGGTAGACTTGACATCAACTATGTCGAGTCCTCGGTCTTCGACAAGACAGGGAGCGCCTACTCGCTCTGGCTGGCACGCGACACGCTTCTTTCCGGCGACTGTTATCTCCTCGAAGGTGACGTCTTCTTCGAAGAAGATGCGCTGCGCCACCTGATCAGGGTGGAGGCGGCCAATGCCGCCGCGGTCGCGCCCTTCGATCCATCCATGGAAGGGTCCGCGGTCGTCCTTTCCAGCAACGGCTTCATATCCGAAGTCCGGTTGAAGCAGACGGCGGCAAATCTGGTATCAGGCACCCCGGTGCTCTTCAAGATGATGAACCTCATCCGGTTCTCTGGCGCCGAACTCCAAACGGCGATCGTCCCGGTCCTCCACGACCTGATCGGCTCGGGCGCAATCAAAGCCTATACCGAGGAGCTGCTCGCGCATCTCATCGAGCAGCGCGGACTGCAACTCGCCGCGGCGCGATGTGACGATTTGCGATGGTACGAGATCGACAGTGAACAGGACCTGCGGGTAGCGGAAAGGATTTTCGCCTTCGAGCGACCTCACAGACATAGTGCCGACGCGCCGGCCGCCGTGGCGGGGGTAGGAGGATGATCCGCTATCTGTTCGACGCTGCAAATGCCATTACGGCCCTTGGGCTGATCTTGGCCACCACGGCGATCTACTTTGCTTTGATCGGGCGCTTCGAGATTGGCATCTGTTTCGGCTTGTGGGCTCTTTTGGCAGATGATGCCGACGGCATGGTCGCGAAGAGTTCCCCGAACCGGTCCGCTTTGATGGCACAGCTGGGTGGCACGTTGGACGGGCTGCTTGATTTGGTCTACGCAGCCGTCTTTCCAGCGGTTCTGATTTTGTCCTTCAACGCGTTCTCCGTTCCCGCATTGTTGGCTGCCAACTGCCTCATCCTGTCAGGGGCTCTGCGCCTCAGCTATTTTTCGACGTTCGGACTGGACGCTGACGGATTCGGCAGAGGATTGCCGTTGAACAATAATCTCTTCGTGTTGGCGTTCCTCTTCGTCGCCGACCATCACTTGCCGGTGCAAGGCCTGGGCAACCTATTGATCGGTGCAGGGTTTGTGCTGTCGGTCCTGCATCTTTCAAACTTCAAATTTCCGGGTACCGGCAGTGCATTGCGCTTGGGCAACCTTACACTCGCCGCAGCCGGATCTGTCGCCTTGCTCACAGCGTGAATCAGTTTGTAGCCATAGGGAAGAGAATACATGGAAAGCTCTTTCGAGGTCGAAACTCGCACCGTCTTTGATCGCTACCAGCGCCAGCAGGAGAATGATGACCACATATTCGACAGGTTGGTCTCTCTGATCGAGGAGGAATATTTCGGCCTGCCTACTGGTAGCTTCCGCGGTCTTGATGTCCTGGACGCGGGCTGCGGCTCCAACGCGAATGCGTCCTATGCGTTTCTCGACAAGGGGGCACGAAACGTTGTTTCGCTTGAATTGAGCAATGATTGGATGGATTGCGCGCGCAAACGGCTCAGCCGATTTGGGCCGCGCTCGGAACTGGTCGCTGGCAGTGTGCTCGATCTGCCGTTTGACGACTTCAGTTTCGATTTTGTCCATTGCGCAGGGGTTTTGCCGCACACCAGCAATCCGAAAAAAGGCTTTGAAGAGCTTGCCCGTGTAACCCGCCCCGGCGGCAGCTTCTTTTTGACGATTATGGGCACCGCCAACGGCGTCATTTACCGATGCATCAATCACTTGCGAGAACTCTACCAAAGCGACGATCAATTCCGCAGTTCCATTGACAATCTGGACGCATCCACCGCACGCGAAGCCATCAACTGGATGTTGAGAATAAAGGACGGCGAAGAGGAAGAATATATACCCGGCGAAAACGAATTCTTTCGGAGTCTTTTTGATGATGATTTGTTCGTGACGATCCGGGATCGTTTCCAGGCGCCGACCTATCACGGGTTCGCATTCACAGAGGTGCAAATCCGAGGCTGGTATGGCGAGTGCGGCTTCGAGAAGATCCGCAGGATCTCAAGGTATACAAAAAATTTCCATAATCTTCGACGCTTTCTCGCTCCGATGTACCGTCATTATGACCACCCGCTGGCCCGCTTCTGGTTCGGCGATGGCTGCATCCAGATGATCGGCGAAAAGCCGAGCACGTAGTTGGCGTTATTCGTGCCAAGAGAGCGACCACAATGTGCGGAATCTTTGGGATAGTCCTCAAAAACGAGGGAACACCCGTTTGTGCTGAGGCCGTTGAGCGTTGCGCTGAGGCTCTCGCTCATCGCGGGCCTGATGCCAGCGGCCTATACATTGATCAATCGGTCGCATTCGCGCATCGACGGCTATCGATTGTCGACGCTCATTCTCGCGCCAATCAGCCCTATCGCGATGACAATACCGGAGTGGTGGTGACGTACAACGGCGAGATATTCAACTATCGGGAAATTAGAGCTGAATTGAGGGATATGGGTTTTTCCTTCTCGACGGTGTCCGACACCGAGGTTCTAATTCTTAGCTATATTGCTTGGGGAAAGTCATTCTTAAATCGTCTTGACGGGATATTTGCCTTCGCGCTTTTCGACCCGCGAAACTTGCTTGTTCTCATCGCCCGAGATCGTTTGGGGGTAAAACCCCTTTACTACACGATCTGCGACGTTGGGCTTCTGTTTGCGTCGCAGCCGAACGCTCTCATTCGCTGGCCGGGCGTCATGCGCGGACCCGACATGATCGGCGCGCTCAGCTTTCTATCCTATCGCGCGGTTGTCGGCGCCAGAACGCTGTTCGCCGGGATCTCCAAGTTAGAGCCCGGCCATCTCCTCGAAATAAGAAATGGGCGACACACGTCCGAACGTTGGTGGAATCTGTCGGAGCGCATTTCGCGATGTAAGCCCGACTACTCCGACATACGCAGACTACTCGGAAGCGCCGTCGAACGTCAGCTGGTGGCTGACGTACCGGTCGCCGCATTGTTGTCCGGTGGACTTGACTCGAGCATCCTCGCCTATGAGGCGTCCGCCCGCTCCCAAATCCGTCCGATCTGCTATACCGGCAAGGTCGAGACCGCCGATTATGACGAGACGGCTTATGCGATGGAGGTCGCCGCAGAATTCGGGCTCACTCACCGGGTCGTCCCAATTGGAGAACCTTCCGATATCTACGCTGTGTCAGAGCTGGTTCGCCTGCGCGGACATCCGCTTGGGATGCATAACGAAATCGCAATGTTTACGCTCGCAAAGGCGATTTCGAAGGAGCATAAGGTCGTCCTCACCGGCGAGGGTGCCGATGAGATTTTTGCTGGCTACAGCCGATTGTTCCGTACGCCGTATGATTACAATCGAAGCAAGATCATCGCCGCATTACCACGTGCTCTTGCCCAGGTCGCACGCCGGCGCCTCGGACTCGACGTCCATTGCAGTCAATTGCAGTTCTTCCTGGCGCGTTACAGCTACTTCCCGACCGATGAAATCCGCTCGCTTGCCATCGATGGGCGGATACGAAGGGAGCACGAGATGGCTCTGTTCGATCACTTCTCGACTCAATTTGCAGAGGCCGGCGGAGATTTCTTTAGCAAGATCTCATATGTTCTCGTCTCTACGCATTTGCCCGCATTGCTGGAAATGGTTGACAACACCACAATGGCAGCTGGGCTTGAAGCTCGCGTTCCTTATACCGATCACCAGCTCGTTACCGCCGCAATGGCGATGCCCGGCTCACAGCGGTTGAGGTGGAGGTCTCCAATCGCTTCGGTCCAGGCACTGTGGCATCCGGTTGCTTCCTTCAGCGAACGTCTCGATGTCTCAAAATATCCCTTGCGAAGGGAATACCGGAGCGTCTTGCCCAGATCTGTTCTATCTCGCAAAAAGATGGGATTTCCGCTGCCACTGGGTCAGTGGGCCGTTGGCGAGGGAGCAACGGAATATCGAAGGCTGCTATTTGATAAGGACTCTCCACTGGGAGATTTGTTCGATCCTGCTGCTTTGTGGCGTTGGTTCGAGGCCGGACGACGAAATCCTTCAGACTCGTTTGGTCGGAAGTTCTGGCTATTGGCCAACCTTGGGATATTCTTCAAAGAGGTATTCTCATGACGAATATCCGAGCCCGCAGGCGGTCGCTTGCGGGCATTTTACAGAAGCCCCTTTGCCGAAAACGGGGCGTCGGACAATCCCAAGATCTGAGCAATGGTTGGCGTGAACTCTTCAGCGGAGCCCCAGGCAATATTGCAAGGTTCCATTCCAGGGATGCTCAACAGGCATATCCGATCGTCCTCCGCGCTGCCCGGTCGGAAACCGTGGGTGGACAAGTATCGAGGTCTGCCCGTCGGGCCAGCTTCTTGCGCGTCTCCAACGGTCTCCTCGAAGGAGTGTCCAGGAGGTGCGACATAGGTCGCTATGCAATCGCGTTCATTTACCGGAACATGGTCGCTCGACCACGGCTCCACTTGGAAGCGCGCCAACAGTCCGTCTGCGATTCTGCGGTCATGAGCTCCGTCAACCAGGACATGGAGCGTCGCTCCTTCACTTTCCCAAAGCAAGTCAGGGATGATCGCATCCGGATAAATGGTTGTGTGGACGGCGCTATGTCCATGGTCACTTGCGACTACGATCGCGTAATCGTCTTCCCGCCCGACTCGCCTCAGTCCTTCGATGAGAGCGCCAATCATCATGTCGGCCGCGGCGATAGACCAATGTGCCGCCTCGCTTTCGTATCCGAACTGATGCTGAATCGAATCCGTCATGTCGATCTCGGTCAAAATGAGATCAGGCGGGTTCTCCGAGCAAGCCAGCGCCCCTGCAGCCCCGATCATGAGATGATCCGCGGCCAGGCCCGCAACGAGAGGAGTGCTCGCAACGGTGTCACTACTGGACGGGAAGCCGAAGAGATCGAACACGCCGGCGGCTCGCAACCGTCCATTTGGATCTTTGATCATGCGCGAGCGAGCGATGCGGTTTTCGGGCAGGCTCTTAAATGACCGGCTTCCCTGGAGAAACCCTCGTTCCCACCAGGCCGGCACGAAGACATCGCAATCGGCTGGGTCGATCAACCCAGCGCCGATGGACGCGACATCAAGCCCGCTATTTTTGGCAAGCTTTGCAATGGTCGGAACCCGCAGATCAGACGCGTCGGCGCAGACAAACGAGCCATCTCGCACAATGTGGTTTCCGTAGATCCCGTTCGCTTGAGGCGCCGCGCCGGTTAGCATGCTTGCGCGCCCCGGCATCGACGTTCCCGGCACCGTTGAGCGCAGGCGAGTGATGGACAGACCGTCTCCTGCCAAACGAAGAAGCGTCGGCAACCGATGTTTGTGCTTTTCGAAATAGTCCGCGCTTACGCCGTCCATGAGGATCAGAATCGCTTTCGTAGGAGCGCGCGGCTTTATCGAGGCAGGCGTCTGAAAACGAGCGGTAGGCCTGGATGGATTGGTGTGGGTCATGTTGCACCTGGAAGAGACCGATCGAAACCAAAGCCCCCTATAGGCTTCGGATGACGCCGGTATGAACGCATCACGGGATACTTCGAGCGCCAGTGGGTCGTTTTGATTTTGGGAATGGGCGCTTCTACGCGCTCTTTTTGCTTCCTTCAGAAGAAAGGAGTCCGAGATGGCCGATACGACCCGTGCTATTTTTATCCTCGATTTCGCAGGGCCAAAAATACATCTGTGGAGTGGCAGCTACGATGCACCGTTGGTTCCTATCAACGGTCAGCCGCTCTTGGACCGTCTCGTCAACGCCTGTGTCGAAAACGGCATTGAAGATGTCACTCTCGTTGAAAACTTGAGTAGCGGCACATTCGATGGGTTCCGCCTGCAGGACAGCACAAATACGCTTTCGTGGCACGACGCGCATGACGGCGATCTCATTGAGAAGTTCCGCCAACATGATGGCGATACTCTCCTGATATGGGGAACACCGCTTTTCGACAGTGAGGTTCTTGACGGTATCAATACCAACAAGGGTTTGCGCGGCTCCGCTTGGCGGCCCGACGCGCCGACCGGGATTTATCGATTGAGTGCTGATGTTCTACGCAATCTTCTGGCCGAAAGCCGCGCCGCGGCATCTCTGCATCAGGCCTTCAGCAGGTTAGTCGCGGGCCTGTCCCAGCTGGACGTAGCGTTGCCTGGCAATGTGCTGACTGCCGGCTCCAAGCTGCTCGATATTTGCGACGGTGTCGACGCATCCATCGCGGAATTTCGGTGTGACAAGGAGAACGTGCTGCGGCGTCTTGAAACGAGCGTCGGAGGTTATTGGCGCAAGCCAATCGCCGAGCACATGCTTCTTTGCAATACCCGCTTCCCTCCCAAGACTTTTTACGATCGGCTGGCGGCGAGGCTCGAAGGCGTGTTGACATGCTATCCTTCTCAGCAGATCGATATCGCTTCAGTTGTTGGCACGATGACCTCGCAGCAGCCGGACTTTATTGCAGTCGGAAACGGGGTGACCGACCTCATCCAGGCGCTCTATTCAACGCTGAACCCAACAATCGCGATTCCCGTGCCGACGTTCGCCGGCTTTCAAACACCTCTCGATGACGAACAAAAGAACAACTTCGTCCTCACCCCGCCCTATTTCGATCTCGACGTTCGAGCTTTCCTGGAATTCGTACTGGCGACAGGCGCGGATACGGCAATCGTTGTAAATCCAAACAATCCGACCGGTCGACTTGTTGATCATGCTGACGTGGCATGGCTGGCGGAGGCCCTAGGATCTCGAGGGCGACGGCTGATCGTGGATGAATCGTTCATTGATTTTCCCGCTGATGGCCGACCAAACAGCGTTGAGAATCTGGTTCCGTCCTGTGCCAATTTGATCGTGGTGAAGAGCCTTGGAAAGGTCTTCGGACTTGGCGGAATCCGGCTCGCCTACCTCATGGCTGGCGATCCCACCCTCGTTGCCGCCGTGCGCCGGAAACTGCCGCTGTGGAACATTAACGGCATTGCGGAATACACACTGTTCCTGCTTCCCGAATTCGCAGAGGAATTGGAACACAGTCTAGACATGTTGCGAGAAGATAGAGAGCTGTTCATCGAGGAGCTGCGGACGGTACCGGGCCTCGACGTCGTACCTTCGCAAACGAATTTCATCTTGTGCCGGCTGCCTGAAAATTCGGTATCCGCTGCCGAGCTCAAGCGCCGCCTCGTTCTGTTCGAATCCGTCCTCGTAAGAGAATGCGGCTATCAAGCCATGAACGACGCAGATCGATATCTGCGCCTGACGGTTCGAAGTCGGACGGAAAACGAAAGGCTGGCAAAAGCTCTGCGGCGCACCTTAAGCCGCTCAACGGCCTCTGAGAGTGACGCCCTGACGTGACATTTGCGCAGCGAACTGAATAGTCTTTTTTCGAATGCCGCGAGAGAGAGAAGCATGTCGCTAAGTTACAATCGTCATAAAAGGCTCGTTGAAATCATCCAGGCGAATGGCGAAGTGCGCATCCGAGATTTGATGCAGCGGTTCAATATTTCAGAAGAGACTGCGCGGCGGGATATCAAACGGCTCGAGCAGGATGGCTTGGTCGCACGGGTCCATGGTGGCGCGGTCGCAACGCAACAGCCAAAGCTGCTGGCCATCTCATCGCGAGCTGTTTCCGAGCGCGCGGAAAAAAGCACCATCGCTGAGATCGCCCTGGGTCTTCTGAAGCCCGGTCAGAATCTCTTCTTCGGGGGCGGCAGCACCATTCTGTCGTTGGCCAGCCGCATATCGGCCCTCCCGGAAATGCGCGTCGTCACCAACATGGTCGATACTGCCATCGCCGCGGCCGAAGGCTATCGGCATCGCGTTGTCATGCTGGGGGGCGATTTCAATGTCGATTTCCGGACCGTAACCGGATTCACCGCCTTGCGTACACTCCGCGAACAGCAGATCGACATCGCATTTATCGGCGTCAATGCGGTGCATCCGAATGGCGTCTTCGACCATGAACAGGTCGGACAGGAGCTTGCTGCGACGCTCTGCGAGCAAGCACGGAAAATTGTCGTTCTCGCCGATCACAGCAAATTCGGCTTGTCGGCGCGCTACCGCATCCTGCCCCATTCGGCGATTACCGCGATCATCACCGACCGGAGGCCTGCATCGGACATGCTGGACAAGATCGAAGCCGCCGGTGTTGAAGTTCTATATCCGCAAAACCGTCACAACCCCGCACTGGTCTCTACTTGATCCTCTGCTTTCAGCCCGCACGGCTGCCCCAACCGTGAAACATTTTTTTCCATTTATTTTCAATAACCAACACAATCCGTCTCAAACCTGCAAAAAACCGTCACATAACCGCGCTATGTCTCATCCCGTCTCGGGAGCGGATTTCATTCGCTCCGATTGTCATCCCGACTGAAAGAGAGGGGATTTTGATATGCAAACGACACGTCGCAGATTTCTCGGCATGACCGCCATGGCGGCTGGCGCAATAGCATTGCCGAACACGATCATGGCGGCAACCGGCCGACGGCCGAACCTCAATATTGCCGTTCAGGACCTGCGCACAATTCTGGAACCGGTGGACGGCTCCTCCATCGCCAACGTTTCCTGGCGGGTGCAATACAGCATTTTCGATCAGCTTTTACGGACCGACTACAACGACAATTTTCGCCTGAATTTCGCGCTCGCGACATCATTGAAGCAAATTGACGCCACGATCCATGAGATCACGTTGCGCGACAATGTGAAGTTTCATGACGGTTCCACAATGACGGCGGATGACGTTGTCTTCTCGCTCGGGCCGGATCGACTGCGCGGCGAAAATGCGCCGGGCGCGGCCGTGTTTGCCAACTTCCTCTCCTCGCTTGCCGATGTGCAGAAGATCAATGATCGCACTGTCCGTTTGATCACCAGGACAGAGGATCCGGTCTTCGCCCAGCGGCTCGGCGCGTGGGGCACGCAGATCATCAGCGCCAGAGCACGGGCTGGCGCCAGCAGCTATGACGCCTGGGCGGCGAAGCCGATCGGCACCGGCCCTTACAAGATCGGCGAGGTCCGCAATGGGGACGAGATCACACTGGTGGCGCACGACGAATATTGGGGAGGCCAGCCGCCATTTGCCTCGATCCGCTTCAAGCGGCTGCCGGAAATCGCCGCGCGCATCGCCGGACTGAAGTCGGGCGATTACGATATCGTCACAGACATCACTCCGGACCACATTGCCGAAATTGAGGGTGTCAACGGCCTCTCGATTGTTGGTGGCGAAGCCATGTGGTTCCGCTTTCTCACATTTGCTCCGCTCAGGACTCCCATCCTGAAAGATGTCGATCTGCGTCGCGCGCTCGCTCTCGCTATCGATCGCGGTGCGCTGGCGGACGGCCTCTGGGACGGCCGGGCGAAAGCGCTGACCAGCTGGCAGCTACCGATCTTCGGCGAGATCAACGACCCCAACCGCAAGGGGGTGTCCTATGATCCGACGCAGGTCAAGGAACTGCTCGCCAAGTCATCCTACAGAGGTGAGGAAATCCCATACCCTTCCGTCGGCACCTATTATCCGATGCAGCTCGCCGAGAACCAGGCGCTTGTCGAGATGTGGAAGGCTGCCGGAATCAACGTCAAGCTGATCATGTGTGAAAACTGGACGCAGGTCGGCGACATTGGCGGCATCAATGACACGTCCGGCGGCGCCTTCTACGCCGATCCCGTTTCCATGCTGTGGCAGATTATCGGTCCGACCAATGACCTCCAGTCAACAGGCGGCTGGACCAATGCCGAGTTTAACGCGCGCGGTCACGAGCTTGAAACGACGACCGATCTCGCCAAGCGCCAGGCGGCCTTCAAACGGATGCAGGACATTGTCGAGATCGAGGACCCTTGCATCACGCCGCTGCATTCCATGCCCTTTATCTATGGGCAGCAGGCGGATGTCAGCTGGCAGCCCAACCCGTTGCCGCAAATGTATCTCGGTCCGAAGATGCCGCCTGAGCCGGTGGCCTGAGTTCCATGCTGCATAAGTCTTTCCAGAACAGCGCGGGCGCCGCGCTGTTGCCGGCTCATGGCGTCGGGGCTTCCGCCACCAAACCTGCCATCAGCATTGCTGGCTTGAGGGTGGCGTTCGGCGATGTGCCTGTGCTGCACGGTGTCGATCTCGCTGTGAACAAAGGCGAGGCCTTGGGTATCGTTGGCGAATCCGGCTGCGGCAAGTCCGTGACCTGGCGGGCGGTTCTTGGCCTGCTGCCGAAATCCGCCGAGATCGGGGGCGAGGCCAGGATTGGTGATCTCGATCTTGTGGGCGCACGACAATCCGTTTTGGATCGGGTGCGCGGCGGACGCATCGCCATGATCTTCCAGGATCCGGCCAGCGCGCTGAACCCGGTGCATCGCATCGGCGCGCAGATCACCGAAGCGCTTCGCCTGCACCGTGGCCTCAGCGGTGCCGCCGCCCGTGCCCAGGCCTGCCGCCTGCTCGACCAGGTCGGGATAGCCGCTGCGGCAAGCAGGCTCAACGCGTACCCCCACGAACTGTCGGGCGGCCAGAACCAGCGGGTGATGATTGCCATCGCGCTCGCCGGCCGGCCCGAACTGCTGATCGCCGATGAGCCAACGACCGCGCTCGACGCTACCGTGCAGGCGCAGATCCTGCTGCTGCTCAAAGATATTCAACGCGACACAGGCATGGCGCTGGTCATGATCAGCCATGATCTCGCCGCGGTGGCGGCCGTCTGTGACCGGGCATGCGTCATGTATGCGGGCCAGATCGTCGAAACGGCACCGAAACACACGCTTCTGACCGCGCCGCAGCACCCCTATACACGCGACCTGATCGGTGCCATTCCGCCCTCGCACGGTCCGCGCATGCGGTTGACCGCCATTGCCGGCGCGCCGCCACAACGCAATCTGCCGCCGGGATGCGCCTATGCGCCACGCTGCCGGCACGCGATCACGGCATGTGGGACGAGCCGACCGGAACCGCGGCAGGTCGCCGCGCGGCATTCGGTGAGTTGCCTTCGTTTGGACGCCGGCACGTATCAATGACCCTGCTGCGTCTCAACAACATCACCCGTCGCTTTCCCCTCGGCTCGCCATTCTACGGACCGCGGAAATATCTTGTTGCAGTCGATGGCGTGTCGCTGGATGTCGAGATGGGCCGGACGACCGGCATTGTCGGCGAATCCGGATGCGGCAAGTCCACCACCGGCCGTATTGCGCTCGGTCTGGAGCCGTCGGACAGGGGAGGTGTGCTGTTTCAGGGTTTGCCGCTGCCGCGCATCGACAGCAAAAAGTGGCGCGCGCAGCGGCGCCAGATGCAGCTGGTCTTTCAGGACACCTTGGCAGCGCTTGACCGCCGAATGACTGTCAGCGCTCTCATCGCCGAGCCGCTGGCGATTCACGGGATTGGCGATCCGGCAAGCCGCAAGCAACGTGTGGCCGAGCTTCTCCACAGCGTCGGCCTCGGCGAAGACCATGGCGTGCTCTATCCGCATCAGCTTTCCGGCGGCCAGCGCCAACGCGTCGTGCTTGCCCGGGCGCTCGCGCCAAAACCCTCGCTTCTGGTTTGCGATGAGCCGGTCTCGGCGCTCGACGTGTCAGTCCAGGCGCAAATCGTCAATCTGCTCATGGATGTTCAGCAGGAGCTCGGGCTCGGCCTCTTGTTCATCAGCCATGACTTGCGAGTCGTTCGCCATGTCAGCGACCGGATCGTCGTCATGTATCTTGGCCGCGTCGTCGAGCAGGGGCGCGCCGACGCCATTATCGATCAACCCGCCCATCCCTATACGCAGGCGCTCGTCTCGGCCATGCCGAGGCTTCCGGGCGGATTCGATCATTATGTGGCGTTGCCAGGCGAACCGCCGAGCCCTACCGATCGGCCGAGCGGATGCCCGTTTCATCCACGCTGTCCACTTGCGCGCGATGTCTGCCGCCAGAGCCTGCCCGAACTCCTGCCGCTAGGATCGGAACGGCAGGTCGCCTGCCATTTGGTGAGGCATTGATGAGTGCTGTGTTTCGTTTCTCCGGCCCCAAGATACTGCGTGCCGGCCTGTCGATCCTGATCGTGGTGACCTTTACATTCGTGGTGCTGCGGGCCTCGGGAGACCCGGCGCTGCAGATACTCGGTCCCAGCGCCCGCGCCCCGGATCTTGAGGCGTTTCGTCGGCATTGGGGGCTCGATCAGCCTCTGTATGTGCAGTATGTCCGCTATGTCCTGGCGGCACTTCACTGCGATTTCGGGAATTCCATGCTGGCTGGAAAACCGGCCCTGCAGCTTGTCTTCGAGCGCGCGCCCCTGACATTGGCGCTGATGCTGCCGGCACTGGCGCTCACGATGCTGATCGGCATTCCGGTCGGCGCCTACGCCGCCATGCATCGCGACACCTGGGTCGACCGATCGGTGATGATGCTGACCGTGTTCGGCTTCACCGTGCCAAGCTTCGTGCTCGGGCTATTGCTGATCCTGATCTTTTCCGTGACGCTCGGCCTGTTCCCATCCGGCGGCGCGGATCGGCCGGAAAGCTTCGTGCTGCCGGTGCTCACGCTTGGTCTGGGCGGGGCGGCCATTATCGCGCGCTTCACGCGTAGCGCCATGATCGAAGTTCTGTCGCAGCTCTACATCGTGGCGGCCAGCGCCAAGGGCGTGACGTGGCGGCAGGTGGTTCGCCACCATGCCTTTCCGAATGCGATCATTCCTGTGCTGACGCTGTTCGGCCTGATGCTCGGCGGCCAGGTCGCGGGCGCCGTACTGGTGGAAAGCGTCTTCGGCTGGCCCGGCATCGGCCAATTGCTGGTGGTTTCGGTTGCGAACCGTGATCTCGCCGTGGTGCAGGTCATCCTCCTTCTCGTGGCGCTGACCATGACGTCGGCCAACCTGCTGATGGACCTGCTTTATGGCGTGTTCGATCCGCGCTTGCGTGGAACAAACTCAGGATCGCAATGAAAACGGCAACTGTAAAAACCAACCGTCCGCCGCCTCGCTCGGTGGACCTGCCGACACTCCTTGCTGTGGGCTGGGTTCTCCTCATGCTCCTCACGGCGCTCGCCGCGCCGCTGATGGCTCCCCATGAGATCACTTCCATCGACCTGCGCCATCGCCTGGCGCCGCCCGTCGGCTTTGGCGGAACGATGCTACACGTCCTGGGAACCGACGATCTGGGCCGTGACGTGGCCTCGCGTCTTTTCTACTCGATCCGCACCAGCTTGCTGGTCGCCTTCGGCGCCACTGCGATCAGCGTGTTGGTCGGTACCGGGATTGGCTTCATCGCCGCGTATTTCCGCGGGCTCGTCGAGCATGCCCTGCTGCTAATGATCGACGTACAGGCTTCGCTACCATTTCTAATCGTGGCGCTGGCAATGCTCGCCTGTTTCGGTAATTCGCTGACGCTGTTCGTCGCCCTGATGGGACTTTATGGCTGGGAGCGGAATGCGCGGTTGGCACGAGGACTGGCAATCACCGCCAGCGCGCAGGGCTATGCGAGCGCAACGCGCCAACTCGGCGCCCATCCGCTGCGTGTCTATCTGCGGCATATCCTGCCCAACAGCGCGGCGACGCTTCTCGTGGCGGCGACGGTGACCTTTCCGGAAATCGTCCTGGTGGAAAGCGGACTCTCCTTCCTCGGCCTCGGCGTTCAACCGCCGATGACCAGCCTGGGTGTCATGGTCGCGGCCGGCCGCGAGTATATCACCCGCGCCTCCTGGATGCTGCTCGCTCCAAGCCTCGTCATTGTCATCACGGCCGTTGCCGTTAGCGTCCTCGGCGACTGGTTGCGCGATAAGCTCGACCCGACCCTCAAATAACGGTTTCCCAATGCAAAGGAGCTGATCTCCACACTTGTCGACGGCTACGCTCTTGCACGGGACGGGGTGCCGAACCTTCGCCCGCGGCCGGTATCGACCTAACCGGAATACAGCATATGGATCTCGTCGCGGGCCCGCGTCAGGCCAACATAGAACAGCCGTCGGCTTTCGCGTTGCGCCGCCGGCTGCTCGTTGCGCCAGGGCAAACCGCCCAGATCGAGTCCCGCCATGATCACGACATCATATTCGCAGCCCTTTGCCGAGTGCGGCGTCAACAGATTAAGATGGAGAGGCGACGCGTCGCGTCCACCGAGGCTCGCCAGATCCAGGTCGGCGAGCGGCCCGCCGACAGCGAGCGCCGCCGACATGCGCACCACCTGTTCGCGTTGATCGGCGAGGCTTGGCTCTGCCGCCATCAGCGCATCGAGCATTCCCGGCCGCAGCGCGCCGATTGGCGAAGTTTGTAATTTTGATCCGCGAAATTCGCACGGCGCCGTCCCCCCAGTTTTTTCTATTCGCGGATGTAATTGGCTCGCTCGGCGATATCGGCACATCGCGCCATCAGCGCTTCGAAAGGCTCCGCGTCTTCCAGAAGAAGCCCGTCGTCGACCATGCGGGCGTAGTCCTCTTCAAGCGCCTTCAGACCATCGCCTGCGGGCACAAGCCGCAGACCGCCGTTGACAGCCGCCGCGTAATCGATGGGCGTTCGATCGGGCGCTTTCTCGGCGAAGAACATGGTCTTGTGGCGCGCCACTGCGTTCGCCAGATCGCGATCAGCAAAGGCGGACGGGGTAAAACCGGTTTCGTCCAACCGCGCGACATCGTGCCAGTGACGAGCAAAGCGATCGCCGCGCAGGCGCTCCTGCAGGCAGAAGACATGGATGGCCGTCGCCTTCTCCCAGAAGGTTCGCTCCGCATGCATCACGCGTGGACGAGCCGTGGGAAAGGTCACGCCCTCGATCAGGCCAGACGCGTCGCAGGCGATGTCGCGCAAGCTCGCGGGCTCGCCCGTCGATCGTGCTCCGAATTCGAGGATCACGCTCGGCGCCACATAGCCGGAGCCAGCCGTCGCGGCTTCGTAATCGATGAACAGCTTCTCGCCCTCGACGCGGATGGCGGCCGCCAAAGCTTCAGCCGCGAGCGCATCTGCGATGATCGGCTGAACGCTTCCTTCAACCCAATTGGGCAGGCGCTTGCGCACCTCGCTGGACCAGCGTTTTTCCTCGCTACGGGTCTCCGGCAACGCTTCGCCGTCGTCGCCCACCAAGTCGGGTGCAATCGCCCGGATGTCGTATGTTAGGTGTAGAGTAGGTGGCGAGCGCGGTACCGCCTTGCAGCGGTCCGTTTCTCACCACCCCTCGCAGAACCGGACGTGCACCTTTCGTTATGCATCCGGCTCGCCAGAAGACATGGCGAAGTTTGGCGTTCCCATCCACGCCAGACGAAACCGGCAGACGGGAGTCCACGCGACCATATACTGCTCGACGGACCCATCACGCCACAGTCTCACCGTCGGACGGCGACTGCTGCGTTGTCGGCCTTTTGCGATTTCGCTCGCGTTGGCGTTTGGGCGAACTTTCCGCTGCCAGCGCCAGAGCCGATCCCCGGTGTACCAGTCGAGGCTGGTGAACACGTTGCTGGCTCCGTAGCAGAAACGGAAGTAATTCGCCCATCCGCGCAGGATGGGATTAAGCTCCTGAAGCTTTGCGCCAAGGGTGCCTCTCGCGCTGGTGCGCCCGGTACACTCCTTGACTTTGTGACGGAGATCGAGGGACTTGGTCTTCGGGATTTGTACGCGTGCACAATATCCGTAGCGCCCGTCCCATTCCATGACGAAGCGGAATCCGAGGAACGCGAACCCGTCCGTCATTGCTGTGATCTTCGTCTTTTCCGGTGACAGCTCGAGGCCTGTCGTCTCCTGCAGGTATTTTGCCAGCGCGGATTTCTCCGCAATAGCCTCTTCCTGCGTACCGGAGACCAGCACCACAAAGTCGTCCGCATAGCGTACGGGGAAACACACGCAGTGCCCTGCTTTGCGATCCCACAGACGTCTACCCGATGCCGCCGAGAGTATCGATTGTCGTGAAGACCTCCCCGTCGGATCAGGATGCACCCACCGTTTATATCTCTCCTCAATCGCGCTAAGCGCAATGTTGGCGAGCAGCGGTGATATGATCCCACCCTGCGGGGTTCCGGCTTCCGTGCGGAAGAATTGCTCCTCCGTCAGCACGCCGGCTTTCAGGAACTGCCCGACCAACCGTACCACCCGCTGGTCGGCGACGCGTTTGCGTAGCCGTTCCATCAGATAGTGGTGGTTGATGTTGTCAAAGCAGCCCTTGATGTCTCCCTCGATAACCCAAGGATATGGCATCCCGTGCCTCCGGGTATCCCCGCCGCGTTTGTGCGACTGAGCAGCCCGGCGGATATGCTCCAAGGCGCCGTGCGTGCTCCGTCCGGGCCTGAACCCATAGGAAACATGCCAGAATTGCGCCTCGAAGATTGGCTCCAGAAGTGCTTTGACCGCGCTTTGTACGACGCGGTCCTTGACCGTGGGAATGCCCAAGGGCCGGAATTGCCCCGGGTTACCGGCTTTGGGAATGATCTTGCGTCTCGCCGGACTCGGCCGATATGCGCCGGAGCGCAGTTCGTCCTGAATCCCGGCAAGGAAGCGTAGCTCTCCTTTCTTCCGGATGCGTCCCACGGTCATCCCGTCTACCCCGGCTGTGCGCCCGCCTTTGTTGGTGGACACACGACGCCAAGCGTGACGAAGCATGCGCGAGTCTGTCAGCCAGCCCCACATGTCCCGCCACTGGTCGTCGGGATTCGCCTTACTCCACTGATACAGTTTGCGCTGAACGCCGAGTACCCAAGCTTTATCAGCCTGATGATCCGTGTCCACAGATCACTCCTCCGTCATGCCAACCGATCATCTTCCTGCCTCCCTTCGCCATGTGTCCGGCTTTCCCGGACCCGGACTACTACGGAGGCTCCGCCCTTGAACGCGCCCGTCTCCGGTCGTCGCGGCTAGCCCGGTTCCTGCCGGGCAGACGGTTCAAGTTCCCGTGTTCCGATTTTCAACCTTCGTGCCTGTAGGTGGTGCGCTCTACCCCTGGCGATACGGAGAGTGGGCTGAAGGAACTCGCCCACTCCGAGCGCGTATTTCTCGCACCCCTCAGCAGGGAACATTGAGCCCTGCCATGTCTGATCGCGCTGTTTGTCTCCCCCGCCATCACGCTTGGGAAACTTCTCGGATATTCAGAGGCTTCTATCACGCACTTCGTTGTCTCACCGTGAGCACTGCGGTAGCCCGGCCCAGAAGTGATGGCTTCCGTCCGGTACAGTTCAGACCGATCTGCTTATGGCACCGAACCGGCGACACCCGGTCCAGCTTTTCGGTCCCCTTCCTTTCGTTGTTCCGACGAAAGGGACGGCATTACAGCCGTCGGTCGAAAATCAGCAAAGCTAGGAAAGGTTCTAACTATGTCATACTACCCTCCCGCGCCGTCACGGCGCACCGACGTCCTCGGAAAACCGCTGGATAACCTGATAGGCTTTGGACAGCGACGTGCCGCCCTTGAACACCAGAGTCGCCGAGCGCCGAGCCGTAAAGGTGGCGAGCGCCCAGACCACCCACACGTCCTTCTCGAGGAGATGCGCCGGCCGGCCGGACCGATCGGCCGCGCGCCGAGCGCCTCCCGCCGATCCTCGATCGGGAGGTGGAGAAAGGGATCAGCCATGTGCGGCCTTGCCCACGCTGCGCGCCATCCAGGTAGGAAGCTGCGGCGCTACCGCGACCAACTCGCTGAAGGCGCCCGGCGGGAGTTTCCGCTTCAGTGTCTGGAGGGCGGCCTCAGCCTTCTCCGGCCCAAGCCAAGCCAACGCTCGCACCGCCTCGCCAGCGGGCCGATGCGCCATGGCGAGCTGCCAACGAGGCGCGTGGCGAAGCTCGACGACCTGCTTGCCGAGGCTCATCTTCCGGGTGCGGCCGGAAGTCAGATAGACCGACCGGACCGGCACCTGTGTCGTGAGACCGAGGGTGTTGGCGGCAACGGCCCCACTCGGGACGATGATCTCCCCGCGCTGGCTGGCAAGCGCGTCGATCGCTTGCTCCACGGAGGGAGCCCGGGTGCCGAACCTGCTCGTGACCGGAAGGAGATAGACGCCGCGACCCGCCCGGATCAACTGCGTCCGCTCGGCTAGACGCGACAATGCCTGATCCACCGCGGCGCGATTCCCGAGGTGAAGCAAGCTCTTAGCTGCGACCGGCGTGCCCTCTGGCAGCCCTTTCGCGTGCGCAAGAATCTGTTCGGTCAACCGTTGCATGGATGCTCCTGTCAGAAATGTATGCGATTTTCTGACAGTTCTCAAGGCGGGCAGCGACGGGCAGCTGCACGCGGAACCCGTCCAGCAGGCGTTGTGGTCAATCATCGCCGCGCGAATCGACCAATCCCTGTTTCGCGCCGTTCTCCGAACGAGCCTCGCCCGTCCTGGGGCCGACGCCCTCCGGTCGGCGCCGAGATATTTCTCTTGTCAGCGCAAGAACTCGACGCTGGTCAAAAAGTACCGTCGCGTAACATATATCGCGCGTCCCCCACCGATGCCATTCAACCGAAAGAGAGCACTGCCCGGACTGCCTGCACCTTGATCAAACCAAGTATTCTGGTTATATTACTGGAAATGAGAAATGAAGACTGTCTTTCTATTTAGATCTGTATGTTCCTTCTTGTTGTAGTTATGATGTATGTCGAATGTATTATGTATGTGTGTTGTAGTCGGAGGCAGCTATGAGCAGCTCGCAAAAACGCGCCATTCAAAACTATCGATCTCGCCTCAGCGAGCGCGGCTTGGCGCGCTTCGAGGTGCTTGGCCGCGATGCCGATCGCGACCTCATTCGATCTTTGGCTCGCCGCCTGGCCGAAGATGGACCGGATGCCTCTAGCCTGCGCGCTGCTGTCAGCCAGACCATCGCCGGCGAGCCACACAAGCTTGTCGGGATTCTCGCCGCATTGCGTCGTTCGCCGCTCGTGGGAGCTGACCTCGATCTTTCCCGCCCCCATGAAGAGGGGCGGAAGATCGACCTGTGACACGCTACCTCCTCGATACCAACATCATCAGCGATGTCGTCAAATCGCAGCCTTCGGAATCGCTCCTGGCATGGATGTCGAGACAGCGTGACGAGGATTGTTCATCGCTTCGCTGACCGTTGCGGAAATTCTTCGCAGGGTTCTGGAGAAGCCGCGCGGGAAAAAACGCGACGCACTCGACAACTGGTTCTCTGGGCCTGAGGGGCCGCAGGCGCTGTTTGCGGGCCGCATCCTCTAGTTCGACGACAAGGCAGGGCTGATCTGGGCGCGGCTGATGGCAGGAGGAAAACTGGCCGGCAAGCCGCGCAGCGGGCTCGAAGGCAAGATGGCTGAGACTCAGATAGAGTGGACAGAATCCACTTGGAACGCTCGCGGATTTGGCTGATCCCCGCTCCTTCAGCGCGCCAAATCCAGCGGGACGAGCTCCCAGATGATCTACAGCCAAGGGAGGGTCTTCTCGAGCTCGGCGATCTTCTCGCTGTAGATGGCGATCTGCTGGAGGTAGAGACGACCAACGTCGCGGACGATCGGCTGGATGAGGCCTTCCTCGTCTTCGATTGCATCCGCAAGGCGCTTCACGTGGGCCGGGCCGTGTGGGGCGACGACCCCGTGCTTCGGCGAGGTGGCCGCGCAGGGCGTTTATCAGCTGCGTGCGCTGGCGCACCAAGAGGTCGCGCGTGCGGAAGATCATCGACCGCGCCTCTTGCTCCTCGGTTTTGACAGCCACGAAGCGCATTGTCGGCCTGAGGGCCGCTTCCGCGTGCCGCTTTACAAAGGACTTCACATAGACCGGCGGCAGGAGCCGGACGGCATGCCCGAGCCCGCCGATCGTACGCCCCCAGTCGTGGGCGGTCGCGCTTCCATCGCCACCGTGCACCGGGGCTGTCCGGCGAGAAACGGCAGCAACTGCGCGCGACAGCTTCTTGCGAAAGACAACCTTCCCTTCACTCGCCGCGCCGTGAACCTGGAAGACCCGCTTTGCGAGATCGATTCCAATGATGGTAACTTCCATGGATGCCGTCTCTGTCTTGGTCGATTCTGGCAATCACCAAACTGGCACATTGCGATGGCGTCGGAGGGGGCATCTACTCCATCAGATTTTGACAACTAGCTTCTTTCCGGGCTCCGCGGCCGACGTCTCACTCAACGCCATCCGACATTTCCTGTCGCCTTTGTCAGGGCCGCGACACAAGTTTATTTAGCCAATTTAATATTTTTGCCAAATGTTAAACAGCTGAAAAGCAATCATAAAATTTCTTCTTCGATCCAGCCGGCCAAATTGGCACGAGTTTTGAAACGATCGGTGCGAGGCGGCGGGATCTGCCGACCGGCATTGAAGTCGCGGTAACCGCTATGGATGGAAAGAAGGAAGGAAGCAACATGTCAGGTCTCCGTCAGATCGCATTCTACGGAAAGGGAGGCATCGGCAAGTCCACCACCTCTCAAAATACGCTAGCCGCCCTGGTCGACCTCGGACAGAAAATCCTGATCGTCGGCTGCGACCCCAAAGCCGACTCCACCCGCCTGATCCTGAACGCAAAGGCGCAGGATACGGTTCTGCATCTCGCCGCCCAGGAAGGTTCTGTGGAAGACCTCGAACTCCAGGACGTGCTCAAGATCGGCTACAAAGACATCAAGTGTGTGGAGTCCGGCGGCCCCGAGCCGGGTGTCGGCTGCGCCGGCCGCGGCGTCATCACCTCGATCAACTTCCTCGAGGAGAACGGCGCCTATGACAATGTCGACTATGTCTCCTACGACGTGCTGGGCGACGTGGTGTGCGGCGGCTTCGCGATGCCGATCCGCGAAAACAAGGCCCAGGAGATCTACATCGTCATGTCCGGCGAGATGATGGCGCTCTATGCCGCCAACAACATCGCCAAGGGTATCCTGAAATACGCCCATTCGGGCGGCGTGCGGCTCGGGGGGCTGATCTGCAACGAGCGCCAGACCGACCGCGAGCTCGACCTCTCCGAGGCGCTGGCCGCCAGACTCAATTCCAAGCTCATCCACTTCGTGCCGCGCGACAACATCGTCCAGCACGCCGAACTGAGGAAGATGACGGTAATCCAGTATGCGCCGGACTCCAAACAGGCAGGGGAGTACCGCGCGTTGGCCGAGAAGATCCATGGCAATTCGGGCCAGGGCACCATCCCGACCCCAATCACCATGGAGGAGCTCGAGGACATGCTGCTCGACTTCGGCATCATGAAGACGGACGAGCAGATGCTTGCCGAGCTTCAGGCCAAGGAAGCGAAATTGGCCGTCGCTCAGTAACTGCCGCTACCGACAGGGGGCGCCGACCGTGACCTGGCGCCCCTTTCTACGAAACAAGGCCTCGTTGGCGAGGCGTTACCCGAACCTTGAAAGGGGCAGGTCCCATGGGCCTCGACTATGAGAATGACGGCGCTTTGCATGCGAAGCTTATCGAAGACGTGCTGTCCCAATATCCAGACAAGGCGGCGAAGCGTCGCAAGAAGCACCTCAGTGTCGCAACGAGCAAGGACGAGGCCGGCGGGGAGGACAAGGGCCTTTCCGAATGCGACGTCAAATCGAACATCAAATCCATTCCGGGCGTGATGACAATCCGCGGCTGCGCCTATGCCGGCTCCAAGGGCGTGGTGTGGGGTCCAGTCAAGGATATGGTCCACATCTCGCACGGGCCGGTCGGCTGTGGGCAATATTCCTGGTCGCAACGCCGCAACTATTACGTCGGCACGACGGGTATCGACACGTTCGTGACAATGCAGTTCACCTCCGACTTCCAGGAGAAGGACATCGTTTTCGGCGGCGACAAGAAGCTGGAAAAGATCATCGACGAGATTGAGGACCTGTTTCCGCTCAGTGGCGGCATCTCGGTGCAGTCCGAATGCCCGATCGGCCTGATCGGGGACGATATCGAGGCCGTGTCGCGCAAGAAGGCCAAGGAGCACGAAAAGACGATTGTACCGGTGCGCTGCGAAGGTTTCCGCGGCGTTTCACAATCGCTCGGCCACCACATTGCCAATGATGCGATCCGCGATTGGGTCTTCGACAAGGACGATGTCGCGTTCGAGTCCGGCCCATACGACGTCAACGTCGTCGGCGACTACAACATTGGCGGCGATGCCTGGGCCTCGCGAATCCTGCTCGAAGAGATTGGGCTTCGGGTGGTCGGCAACTGGTCGGGCGACGCCACACTCGCCGAAATAGAGCGCGCTCCCAAGGCCAAGCTCAACCTGATCCACTGCTACCGGTCGATGAATTACATCTGCCGGCACATGGAGGAAAAGTACGGCATCGCCTGGATGGAATACAATTTCTTCGGCCCCACCCAGATCGAGGCCTCCCTGCGCAACATCGCCAAGCATTTCGGCCCGGAAATCGAGGAGAAGACCGAAAAGGTCATCGCCAAGTACCGGCCCTTGGTCGATGCCGTCATCGCCAAGTACCGACCGCGCCTCGAAGGCAACACGGTGATGCTCTATGTCGGCGGGCTGCGTCCTCGTCACGTCATCACTGCCTACGAGGACCTCGCTATGGTGATCGTCGGCACCGGCTACGAGTTCGCCCACAACGACGACTACCAGCGCACCGGCCATTACGTGAAGAATGGCACGCTCCTCTATGACGACGTCACCGGTTACGAACTGGAGAAGTTCATCGAAGGCATCCGCCCTGATCTCGTTGGCTCCGGTATCAAGGAGAAATACCCGGTGCAGAAGATGGGCATCCCGTTCCGCCAGATGCACTCTTGGGACTACTCCGGCCCGTATCACGGCTATGACGGCTTCGCCATCTTCGCCCGCGACATGGATCTGGCCATCAACAACCCGGTCTGGGGTCTCTACCGCGCGCCGTGGAAAAAGATGAAGGACGCACCGCTGAGGGCGGTCGCCGCCGAATGAGGACTGGCCTCCCTGCCAGGCAGGGAGGCCGATAAATGCTCGGGGCCACTCGATCCGCGGAGGCCCTTCAAAGTTTCGATGTCCCTGTGCTGCCGCTTGCCGCGGCCAGATGGAAAAGGTGACCACCATGCCGCAATCGGCCGAAAAAGTTCTCGACCATGCTCCCCTGTTCCGCGAGCCGGAATACAGACAAATGCTTGCCGAGAAGAAGCTCAATTTCGAATGTCCGCACCCTGATCAGATCGTCACCGATCAACGCGAATTGACCAAGACTTGGGAATACCGCGAAAAGAACCTCGCTCGCGAGGCGCTCGTCATAAACCCCGCCAAGGCCTGCCAGCCGCTCGGTGCGGTGTTCGCGGCCGCGGGCTTCGAGCGCACCATGTCTTTCGTCCACGGTAGCCAGGGCTGCGTTGCCTACTACCGCTCGCATTTGTCGCGACATTTCAAGGAGCCTTCGTCAGCGGTTTCCTCCTCGATGACCGAGGACGCGGCAGTGTTTGGCGGCCTGAAGAACATGGTCGACGGGCTCGCCAATACCTACAAGCTCTACGACCCCAAGATGATCGCCGTCTCGACCACCTGCATGGCCGAGGTCATTGGCGACGACCTGCGCAGCTTCATAGAGAACGCCAAGAACGAAGGCTCGGTCCCGTGCGACTTCGACGTGCCTTTCGCTCATACGCCTGCCTTCGTCGGCAGCCATGTCGATGGCTACGACGGCATGGTGAAGGGCGTGCTGGAGCATTTCTGGAAGGGCAGCGAGCGCTCGCAAGCCGCTGGGACCATCAACATCATTCCAGGCTTCGACGGATTCTGCGTCGGAAACAACCGGGAACTCAAGCGCCTCCTCGACCTGATGGGTGTCACCTATACCGTCATTCAGGACGCCTCAGACCAGTTCGACACGCCGTCGGACGGCGAATACCGCATGTATGACGGTGGCACCAAGATCGAAGACGTGAAAGGGGCACTCAACGCGGAGGCGACGCTGTCGCTGCAGCATTACAACACCCGCAAGACGCTGGAATATTGCAACGAGGTCGGGCAGGCGACGGCATCCTTCCACTATCCGCTGGGTGTCCAGGCGACCGACGAATTCCTGATGAAGGTCTCGGCAATTTCCGGCCAGGAGATCCCCGAGACAATCCGGATGGAGCGCGGCCGACTGGTTGACGCCATGGCGGACAGCCAGTCATGGCTGCACGGCAAGAAGTACGCAATCTATGGGGATCCGGACTTCGTCTACGCCATGGCCCGCTTCGTCATGGAGACCGGCGGCGAGCCGACACATTGCCTCGCGACCAACGGCACATCGGCCTGGGAGGCCGAGATGAAGGAATTGCTTGCATCCTCGTCTTTCGGCCAGGATGCCCAGGTCTGGGCGGGCAAGGATCTCTGGGCAATGCGCTCGCTGCTGTTTACAGAGCCGGTGGACCTGCTGATTGGCAATTCCTATGGCAAGTATCTGGAGCGCGACACCGGCACGCCGCTGATCCGGCTGATGTTTCCAATCTTCGACCGGCACCATCACCATCGCTTTCCCCTCATGGGCTACCAGGGTGGATTACGCGTGTTGACGACGATCCTCGACAAGATATTCGACAAGCTCGATCGCGAGACGAGCGAAACGGGCGTGACGGATTATTCCTATGACCTCACCCGCTAAGCCCGTGCCGGCTTTTCGCCGAGGCCGCCCATCGCCCAATCGACTTCGGAGACTGACGCAATGACCTCGCTCAGTGCCAAGATCCAGGACGTTTTCGACGAGCCCGCCTGCGATAACAACCGCGGCAAGGAAGCCAAAGCGCGCAAGGAGGGCTGCTCGAAGCCGCTGACCCCCGGGGTGGCAGCCGGCGGCTGCGCCTTTGACGGCGCCAAGATCGTCTTACAGCCGATCACCGACGTTGCGCACCTGGTCCATGCGCCGCTCGCCTGCGAGGGCAATTCCTGGGACAACAGAGGCGCAGCTTCGTCCGGGCCAACCCTGTGGCGGACAAGCTTCACAACCGACCTCACCGAACTCGACGTCGTGATGGGGCAGGGCGAGCGGAAGCTCTTCAAGGCGATCCGCGAGATCAAGGAAACATATGCGCCGCCGGCAGTCTTCGTCTATTCGACCTGCGTGACGGCGCTGATCGGCGACGACATCGAGGCCGTGTGCAAACGCGCGGCCGAAAAATTCGGTCTGGCCGTGGTGCCGATCAATGCGCCGGGCTTGGCCGGCTCCAAGAACCTCGGCAACAAACTTGCCGCCGAAGCGTTGCTCGATCATGTCATCGGCACGGTGGAACCCGACGACGCCGGGCCCTACGACATCAACATCCTTGGCGAATTCAACCTCTCCGGCGAATTCTGGCTGGTGAAGCCGCTGCTTGATCGGCTCGGCATCCGGGTGCGCGCCTGCATTCCGGGCGATGCGCGTTACATCGACGTTGCATCCGCGCACCGCGCCCGGGCGGCTATGCTGGTGTGCTCGAGCGCACTGATCAACCTGGCCCGCAAAATGGAGGGGCGCTGGGACATCCCATTCTTCGAGGGCTCCTTCTACGGCATAACCGATACCTCGGAGGCACTTCGCAACATTGCTGAGCTGCTGGTGAGGAAGGGCGCCGATGCGGAAATCCTCGATCGCACAGACACGCTGATTGCTGAGCAGGAGGCGATTGCATGGAAGAAGCTCAAGGCCCACCGCCGGCGGCTTCAAGGCAAGCGCGTGCTGCTCAATACAGGCGGTGTGAAGTCCTGGTCAGTCGTCCACGCGCTGATGGAGATCGGCATGGAGATCGTCGGCACCTCGGTCAAGAAATCCACAGTCGAAGACAAGGAGCGGATCAAACGGATCCTCAAGGACGAAAACCACATGTTCGAGCAGATGGCAGCGCGCGATCTTTACGCCATGCTCTCAAAACACAAGGCCGACATCATGCTGTCGGGCGGGCGCACGCAATTCATCGCGCTGAAGGCCAAGACACCCTGGCTCGATATCAACCAGGAGCGCCAACATCCTTATGCCGGCTATGATGGCATGGTGGAACTTGTCCGGCAGATCGACCTCGCCATTCATAACCCGATCTGGGGCCAGGTGCGGGAGTCGGCGCCGTGGGATTGCCAGCCTGACTTGGAGGACGATCTGGCGAGCACGAAGAACGGGACCGCGACTGTGAACGCCTTCAATGAATTCGCCGGCGCGACGGCTCACCGCTTCGGCGAGCGTTGAGGAAATCCGATGGTCCGCATCCTTCGCAATACCAAATCAGCGGCGGTCAATCCGCTGAAGTCGTCGCAGCCACTGGGTGCCGCCTTTGCTTTTCTTGGAGTCGACGGTGCGATGCCCCTGTTCCACGGCAGCCAGGGCTGCACCAGCTTCGCGCTCGTGCTCTTCGTGCGGCATTTCAAGGAAGCGATCCCCTTGCAGACAACGGCGTTGGACGAGGTGGCAACCATACTCGGCGGAGCGGACCATCTGGAAGAGGCGATCCTCAACCTCAAAACCCGCACAAAGCCAAAGCTGATAGGGGTGTGCACGACCGCGCTGGTGGAGACCCGTGGCGAAGATTGCGCGAGTGATATCGCCAACGTCAAGCTGAAGCACGTGGAAGAGCTCGCGGGTACGGAGGTCGTGCTCGCCAACACGCCCGATTTTGACGGCGCGATCGAAGAGGGCTGGGCCAAGGCTGTCGCGGCGATGATCGAAGGGATTACACGGTCGGGCGAACGGACGCGGCAGCCGAAGAAGATCGCGATCCTGCCCGGATGCAACCTCACTGTCGCTGACGTCGAGCATTTGCGTGACATGGTTGAAAGTTTTGGTCTCAGGCCGGTTATTCTTCCGGACGTCTCCGGCTCACTCGACGGCACGGTTCCTGACCGCTGGGTAACCACTACCTATGGCGGCACCAGCGTCGAGGAAATCCGCGAGCTTGGCACGGCCGCGCAATGCATCGTCATCGGCGAGCATATGCGCCACCCGGCGAAAACGCTGCACGGGTTGACCGGCGTGCCTTACGCGGTGTTCCAGTCGCTGACCGGATTGAAGGCCGTCGACCGGTTCGTCTCGCTGCTATCGGCGGTTTCGGGCGCGGCGGTGCCGGCCCGGGTTCGCCGTCACCGGGCGCAATTGGAGGATGCATTGCTCGACGGACATTTCCATTTCGGAGGCAAGAAAATTGCGATCGCTGCTGAACCAGACCAACTCTATCAACTCGCAACCTTCTTCACCGGCATGGGCTGTGACATCGCGGCGGCGGTCACGACGACCGATCTGTCGAAGATTCTGCAGAAAGTACCGGCGGAGTGGGTTCAGATCGGCGATCTCGGCGATTTGGAAGCTCTTGCAGCGGGCGCGGATCTTCTCGTAACACATTCCCACGGTCGCCAGGCGTCGCGACGCCTTGGCATTCCGCTCATGCGCGTCGGCTTCCCGATCTTCGACCGGCTTGGCAGCCAGCACAAGCTCACAATCCTCTATCGGGGGACCCGCGACCTGATCTTCGATGTTGCCAATATCTTTCAGGCCAACCAGCACGCGCCGACGCCTGAGGCGCTTGATCCATTCCGGAAACGAGAAATGCCAGATGAGCTCCGTTCGTCGCCTCTCACTCGTCACTGACGAGGTTCACGCACCGATGACGGACCGACGGGCAGGCGCATTGCGCGTAGCCATCGCCACGCAAGACATGACGAATCTCAATGCCCATTTCGGGTCGGCCAAGCGCTTTGCTGTCTACGACGTGACGCGCGAGGAGTGGCATCTCGTGGAAGCCGTGGCCTTCGATGACGTTTCCGATGAGAGCGGGAAGCGTCGGACCGAGGGCGATGACCGCGTCACGCCGAAGGTGGAGGCGCTGAAGGGCTGCCATCTGCTGTTTTGTCTGGCCATCGGCGGGCCTTCGGCAGCCAAGGTTATTTCGGCAAAAATCCATCCAATCAAGGTGCCGCAGCCACAAACCATCCAAGAGGTGCTGTTGCGCACGCAGATGATGCTGAGAACGTGTCCTCCGCCCTGGCTGCGCAAGGTGCTGGCCGAAGCTGGTGTCGCCGAAAAGAAACCCTCCTTCGAGGACGAGGACTAAAACGAGGAAGTGCAAAATGTTTGAAGTCGCGATCAGCCCTGCTGTCAACGATGACGAGGCCGCCCTTGCCAGCCCATTCGTCAAATGCCTCGTGCGGCTGATCCGTGCTCAGGATACCCACGGGTCATGGGACGGCACAGCGGATGCCGAGTTGCTGGCCGACTTCATCGTCAGCAAGGAACAGCGCCGTACGATTCCAATAATCGGCGATCCCGATCCGGACGTGCTGTGGAGGCTCGACAAGTTTTACACTGCCGTCGCCCTTGCGATCGAGGAGCGCTCCGGCCTGATGGCATCGCCGATGATCGAAATGAGCCATGAGGGGTTCGGGCGCGTGCTTTTCACCGCCGGGCGGCTGGTCGTTTTGTCCAAGACCGTGCGCGACGTCCATCGGTTCGGCTTCGAGACCTTCTGCAAACTCGCCGCGGCCGGTACGAAACTGGTCGACGATGCCATCGCAGCCATCGACGCCTATCCCGAGGTGGCACGGGCATGAAACCGATTTTCGAGCAAGAGGATCATGTCAGGCCTTGAGGAGCCGCGATGGCCAGCCCACGCGGCCGACGCGGTCGAGGCCAATTTGGTTCTCGGGGTAGCGCTGATGAAGCCACGCGTCCTGATCTGTTCGCAAGATGCGGAGTTCTATCTGTTCCTCAGCCACATACTGGAGGTGGACGGGTTCGTCAGTGAGCCGGCAGGCGGTGCGAAGGAAGCACTTGCAATGGCCGACGATCGCGACTTCCAGGCCGTGGTGCTGGACTGCGGTTCAACGAGCCTTACCGGGTCCGCAATCTGCGCCCGGCTCAAGCGGGAGCCCCGAACCGGCGGCCTGCCCATCATTGCCCTGATCGCGCCCGGCGCCGAGAACCAGCACCTCGATCTGTTGAAGGCCGGCATTGACGAGAGCTTTGTGCGGCCTGTGGCGCCGGCCAAGCTGCTCGATTATCTGCGAACGAGGCTGGCGCTGCCGAAGCCGGGTTCAAACGCGATTGAAAACAACAGCTGGCTTTCCTATGGCAGCCTTGGGATGAAGCTCGATGCCCACCGGGTTTGCGGCAATGGCCATGACATCCATCTCGGACCGATCGAGTTCAACGTGCTGCGGCATTTGCTCGAGGCGCCCGGCAAGGTCTTCAGCCGGGACGAGCTGATCGGGGGGGCCTGGCCGGCCAATATCCATGTCGGTGTACGCACAGTCGATGTCCATATCAGTCGGCTCAGAAAGGCGCTGGAGACGGCCTCGACCGATATCGTCATCCGTACCGTCAGGTCGGCCGGCTACTCGCTCGAGAAGCTGGACGGCTGAATCGAGTGCCGGGTGTGGTGCCACTCCCTTTTTCCTCTGTTAGCCGGACTTGCGGCCTGAAACGCCCTCAACAAATACTCAGGAGAAGCAGGAAAATGGGCTTTAAAACCGTACTCTGTTTGACCGGCGCTGACCATTCCGATCAGGACGTCAGAACTGCTGCCGGATTGTGTGCGGAAATCGGCGCGCACCTTTCCGTACTGATTATACCCGCTCCGATGCTCCTTATGTCGCATCGGCGGATCGGAGATGGTGTCCCCGAGTGGCCTGTAGGACGTGGACAGGCAATTGCCAGATTGAACGATCGGTTTCGGCAAATCGATCGATTTTCACAGGACGCGGTCAGACTGGGAAAACGCTCCAGAGATATCCAGAAACTGCTGGAATCTATGTCTCTCGCCTATGACGTTGACACCGACTATTACGATCCGGCCAGCCTCGGTGAAGTGGCACGACAGCGGGCGCTCTGCGCCGACCTCACGATCATCGGACCGGGGCTCCTCGACGACGAGAATCTCGGACCTCCTGTGGTCAACGGCTGCTTGTTCGATACGGGAAAGCCGGTGCTCATTGTGCCGAAGGGGGCTGAGGCGACGCTATGGCCACGGCGCGTCCTGGTCGGTTGGGATTCGCGAGTCGAGGCGTCCCGTGCGGTTCGAGAAGCGCTGGGCCTCCTATGCGTTGCTGAGGAAGTTCGTGTCGCCCTGGTCGATCCGAAGGCCAACTACAACGGGAACGGCGCGGAGCCTGGAGCCGACATCGCTGCCTATCTCACTCGGCACGGTGCTCGGGTGTCGGTTGACCTCCTGCCAAGTGCCGGCAAATCGGCGGCCACGGTCCTTGCGCAGCACGCAATCAACACGTCTGCGGACATGATCGTCATGGGCGCCTATGGCAGCCGTCGGCTGCGTGAGCGGCTCTTTGGCGGTGTGACCAGATGGATCTTTGAAAAGCCGACATTGCCCCTGTTTTTGGCTCGATGACGGTTGCGGCACCGATGCTGTTCAAAGCTCTACTGTGACGCCTGCATTCATACGTAGAGGGGGCTCCATCGAAATAATCGATCTTACGAAGAGTAACGAACATGAAAAGCATTGCTCGGGAGGCGACGCCCGCCGGAAATCTCTCCAGTCATGCGCAAGGCGGAGGTGGGACGGCCAGAGCGTGACCAGTGTCAGCCTCGACAATGGCGACAGGCTGGAAGTCGGCATCGTCGTCAACTCAGCCGGGCCGAATGCCGGCACGGTGGCTGCCATGGCGGGGCTGGTGTTGCCGGTCGAGCCGCGCAAGCGCAACGTCTTCGTCTTCGAGGCGCGCGACAAATATTCTGATATGCCGCTGCTGGTCGATCCCTCCGGCATCTATGTCCGGCCGGAAGGTTCGGTCTATCTCACTGGCGGCGCCGAACCGGAAGAAGGCGACGGCCCGGCCGACCCCACCGATTTCGAGGTCGACTGGCCGCTGTTCGAAGAGGTGATCTGGCCGGTGCTGGCGACCCGCATTCCCGCCTTCGAGGCGATCAAGCCGAGACGCGCCTGGGCCGGCCATTACGACTACAACACGCTCGACCAGAACGCGGTGATCGGCCCGCATCCGCAGGTTAAGAATTTCCTCTTCGCCAATGGTTTTTCCGGCCACGGCCTGCAGCAGGCGCCGGCGGTCGGCAAGGCGCTGGCCGAGCTGATCGTGCACGGCGGCTACCGCACGGTGGACTGCTCGGCGTTTGGGTACAGCCGTGTCGCTGAAGGGCGGGCGTTCAGGGAATTGAATGTGATCTAACGCTGGCGGGACAGCCCCCTCTCTGGCCTGCCGGCCATCTCCCCCGCAAGGGGGGAGACCGGCAGCTTCCCTGGCGGCTCCAAACTTCTAGCCTTGGAGATTGGCGAAGGCAGCGATGACGGCCAATCTCCCCCCTTGCGGGCGCGGTCAGCGGGGTCCTTGCCTTTGGCGATGCATGTCGTGGCTGGACCGGGTGAGGTGAGTCCGGCCCGTCTACCCAGCCTCTGCGCCCGCCCCGAAGCCGCTCGCCCGCTCGGCGCTATGAGGGCGCGCTCGCGAGCGGCTTCGCTAAAGCTACGTTACAGCACGTGCAGGGACGCGACCCCAGTGAAGGCATACTCCAGCGTGGCTTCGCCAATTCCGTTCGTTGGCCCGCCTCAAGCCGGTCTTCCAACCGAAGGCCGAACGCGCCAATTCGCCAGCCAACTCCACCAACGATTGTCGAAATCCGCAACCCGGGGCGGTTCGCTCGAGATCGCTTGCTTGAGAACGGCACAGACGGGATCGCGAGCATGATGCCGCGGAATGGGAACGCACCCATACTTGGGTACGAGGGCCCCGAGCCAACGCGCATCGCGCCAATCGGCGTCGTCACGTTCGAGATTCATCACCGGCAGCTCGGCGCTTTTCGCTCGCATATGCGCCGGCACGCCGCTGGCGATCGATGACGCATTTGCCGACGAGGCTGCTCGTTCCACGAAAAAGCAATAAGCGCGAGATCAATGGGCAACCTCGTCGGGACCGAAAAGAGCGCTAAACCGGCTTGCTAGATCAATCCAGGGTACCGCGTCGCCGCTCTCTGAAGCTATTCGAACGACCGCCGCCAGATAATCGGTAAAAGCCTTCAGTCTTATGGCGCCTTGCTCTGAGAGGTAGTCAATGGCGTCAAGCCGCTGGTGAACGGCAGCGAGCATATGTTGCACCAAAAGCAGGGAGGATGGGCAGGGGCAATCGCTCTTACTCGCGAGGCGCCTGCACTCGCTGCAAAGCGGCGGAATGTCCTCTAAGGCTAGGTCGCCGGAAAGACGTTGTATGAGATTGTCAGTGGCGTTCCACAAATTCGCTCGCATGCAGTACGGAGTGCAGCGTGACGCCATGTTGGGCTAGCAGCGCCGTAGCTCCCTCGTCACGGTCCACGAGGCAAGCAGCGTCACCCACAATGCCGCCGACGCGGCGAACCTCTTCAATCGCCTTCAATATCGACTTGCCGCTTGTGGCAACGTCGTCAACGATCAGGACCACTTTTCCCTCGAGATCTTCTTTAGGCCCAAGTCCTTCAATCACGTCCCTTGTGCCATGGGCCTTTGGAACTTTGCGAACGAAGATCGTGTTTATGGGTTTGTTCATCATCGAGCTGACAGCCGCCATCGATCCGATTACGGGGACCGCTCCCATTTCAAGACCGCCGACGTACTCTGCTTTCACTTGCTCAGCTATTTTTAGGAATTCAAGAGCGGCAAGTTGCGCGCCTCGCGCCACCATCATGGTAGGCTTCATATTGAAATAGATGTCGCTCTCTATGCCCGACGAGAGCGTGTAGCGTCCGAATCGAAAAGAGCGCTCACGGACAATCTCGCGGAGTTCGTCCTTGTCGTGTTGGCCGGAATCAACTGGTCTGAATTTCGCCAGTGCCGCCATAGATCAGACCTCGCCCGTAGGGAAAAAATTGGCTGCGGCATGCACCTAGTCACTACCGCTATGTGGCTTATGCAAGTGTTCGCGGGGTGTGTCAATTAATGTCAATACCGGTGCGACCGTTTCGCGCAGATTTTTCCATTATTGTTATTGGGTGCCTAAAGCGTGATCACGGGCTTCGCCACGGCTGGGTAGCCTTGGCTCCCGGCCCTTGCCCAATCTCGGCTAGGCACGGGTTTTTTCGACGCGGGCCGTCTCTTTGAGGATTTGGGCGTTTCATCCTCGTCCCCTCGAGTTCCGCCACGCTCGGCCCCGTTTGCGCCAGCTTCTTAACCAGGTTGCGCATGAGGTGAGCGTTTCGGCCGCCATGTCGGCCCCGTGTCACTCTTGTGGTACGAGTGGGCAAGGCCGCGCTTTTCGTGCAACCTCCTCGTAAAGGCGAGGTAAAGGTCGAGTCGCCGAGAATTTCGTTCATCAGCACCGCGGCGCAACATTCGGCTCGCTTCGTCTGACGACGGTAAAAGCCAGCAGCAAAGTCCAAGGTAGGCCGTAGTCCACCTCCCCTGCAGGCCGAGTCTCGACGCGATATCGGCGACAGGGCGAGCGTCTGCCTCTGAGGCAGACGCCGAACAGCAGACCGAGCCTTACACTGATTTGGTGGCATTGAGTTCGCCGACACCGTGACATGGAGCCTATCACGGGCGGGAAGTGCCTGGTGGCAGAACTCGACAAGCGGCGCTACGTTCTGGACGCCGGCGTTGCTGACCAGGACATCGAGGCGCCCGAAGGTTTCGATCGCCTGCATCAGCTGCTTTCCACCTGCCCCTCTCGCTGGCAACCATTTTCTGTCAACCGATCGATCCCGGACGCCGTTGTTGGACTTCGCTGTGATCAAGATCCGCGGACCACTCTTGCTCCCTCGCGGGCGAACCGCGCTATCCTTGCCGACCCCGCTCGCGGCTTCGGTGATCAGCGCCACCTTGTCGAGAAGCCGGCCACCGGCTCCCCATCGCGTTGGTTCAATGAGATATCACTGTAAAAGTTCATGGTTTCTTCCTTTCCGATGGCGAGGCTAGGCTTTCGCGAGATAGTCGTGGACGACCTTCCCGAGCGCGAGCGTGAGATCTGCGACGAAGTGGACGGCCGAGACTACTTCCAGCACCGGCAGTTCGGCGACGGGGGCAAGCGCATGCGACCAGAGGTTCAGGGCTGCCGGCCCGGTCCAGGCGCCCCTCAGATGGACGTCCTCTAGATGATATTCCACGAGCTCACAGATGCGCGGCGTGCCGTCGACATGCGGGATGATTTTGAGGAGGAAGTTCGGTTCAGCGAGCGAGGCCCTCACGCTCGCGAGGTCGGCGGCTCGGTGCTTGTAGCCCATGGTACCCGTCGCGACGCGGACCGGCCCGTAGTCCAGCGTGCCAACAAGGGTATCCGTCTCCGTTCGGAGCGTTGGGCTAGCGAGCTTCTTGGGAAAGCCCCACAACTCGCGTCCGCCCGCTATCGGCGGATGGTCGTCGAGAAACATGCAGTGGGTATAGCTCCCCCTGCGGCCACAGAAGGAGACAGGGATGACCTGTCCGCCTTCCGTGTAGTCGCCGAAGCCCGTCGAGTCCGGCATGCGAATGAACTCGAACTTGACCATAGGCTCGCACACCTGAAGCGGCTCCGGCACAAGGTCGCGCAGTTTCTGCGGATCGGTGCGATATGTGATGATCAGATACTCCCGGTTGCGGAAGCGATATGGGCCGGCCGGGTAGGCCGGGCTGATCAGGGGCATGGCGAAAGCTTTCCCACGGACGGTATCTTGGTGCATGTTCGAAATTCCTTTGTGCTGGATCAGGTGGGGCTTAGATCGGTCTGCATGATGGCGGCGAGGCTCTCCGAGGTGCTGTCGCAGCCTCGTAAGGGATGCATGGCGTAATCGCGCGTAGCCATTTGCGCTGGGCAATTGCCTTGGGGCGCGAGGCGATGGTCGCGGACGCGGTTCCATGGCTCCGGTTGTGATCGAGAGGCAAGATTCGAGGTAAAGTGATTTTGTTCCTCATTTGAAGGCGCTGCTTCCCGTCTGCCCTCGTGGTAGGAGGAGGTGGAGTGGCGGCCAGCTCCGATTTGTCCTCATGACGGGGTTTGCGGATCGACGCGCATGCGCCATGCCAAATGAGAAATCGTTGGTGCCCGCAGGACAGACGGCCTCGGCGAGCCAGTCGAGAGAGAAGGTCTTCGCCTCACGCGGATCAGATACGAATTCCCGAGCACTGCGGTAATGTAGCAGGAAGGGCTGCGACGCCACCAAACCTCTGTCGCGAAAATATGGAGGTGACGCGGTATCCGCCGTCTAACCAGACAGCATACGCAGCATCCGGCAACACGCACTCGACAGCCTGGCCCATCGCCGGCTTCAGGAGAAAAGATCAGCTATGAGCCGGCAGGCAGTCGCTGCACGCGGCGGTCAGGTCGTGTAGATCTTCCGCGCACACAGCCGGCGCCGAAATGATGCTAGATGATGAGCCGACGCCAACATTACCGCAGGGGAGACAGCCAAGTCTGTCCTCAAGCGTCTGAAATGCATGTCCAAAAGCTGACAGCGACAAAAAACATGTCTGGTCCAAAACAACCGGCCGCCTTGGGCGTGAGGTTTCTCGAAGCCTACTCGTGCAGTTGCTGCGGCTAAGCGCGCTGGCACGGCCTTTGCTGGAGATGCGGCAATGTTGAGTGGGGGCTGACCGCATAAGAACGGGAGACGATTGATTTTCTGCTGCGCCATCTCGGCGGCGCGCCCGCTCAACGGTCACGGCTACACCTTGGCAATGGCTGACGCGCGACTTTGCGGTTGCGCCGCCCTGCCGCGCCGATGCGCCCAAAGTTCGTTGATAGTCCGCTCGGCCGATTGAGGAAACCGGCTGTTGACTGCTGCCAAGGCGGAGATGGCTGGGCTCATTCGGACTGTCTTGACCGTCGGTGTCATGAAGCCAAAGACACCATACTGGACGTTATGCATGACCAAGACGAGTGGGAGTCACAACGAATGATTTTACCGGAACTGCGCTCTGCTATCCCAGCCGGCAGAGTTTTGGAGATAACGACGACCACAGGGTGCATCGTGGGATGTTCATATTGTCCGCAGGACAAGTTCGCTGACCGGCAAAGAAAGGTATCTGATACGAAGCATCTTAGTCTTGGAGATTTCAAGCGCTGTCTGGCGCGCGTACCAGCCTCCGTCGACATTAGTTTTGCCGGGTATTCTGAGCCATGGCTCAATCCGGATTGCACCGAAATGGTCGAGCACGCTTCCGCCAAAGGCCACGGCATCAGGATTTTCACGACGCTTGTGGGAATGAAGGGGCAGGATCTACAACGCTTGCAGGCGCTGCGGTTGGGGGTATTCGTGGTTCATGTTTTTGATGATGGCGCCCACATGAATAGCCGCCTTGTCGGAGCCAAGTATCGCGATTTGGTTGGTCAACTCGTCGACGCCGACATCCCTTCGATCCGATTCGTGGTTTTGGGTGAGCCCCATCCCGATATCGCCGACATTATCCCTGCCCAAGCCCTAGTTCGCGCGCGACCGGTGAGCAGCAGGGGTGGAAGCGTAGACCCTAAGATTGTAGAACCAAGGCAGCCAGTCGTCGGAGCGCTGATATGCGTGGACGAACGGCAGTATCGGAATGTACTCCTTCCAAACGGCGAGGTCACTCTCTGCTCCATGGATTTTGAGCGGCGTCACGTATTGGGCAACCTTCTATGCGACGAATATGGCGATCTCTTTAAAAGCCCAGTTTTTTGCGAAATCGTCGATCGCATGAATGGAGCGGCTGGTTTTCTGCTTTGCAGGATGTGTGAGTTTGCCGATCCAAACGATAGAACTGACTGACGCCGGCTGACCGCGGCGGGCCTGAAATGCCGACGTCCCTGAAACGGCAAGATGCACATGCCCGCGAAGTCATCGTGTTTTCACGTCACGCTAACACGATCCCGTAGGCGCGGCAGTCAGCCTCGACCATTTCCGAGACGAACTCATCGAAAGTGGTCTTCGGCTTCCAATCGAGTTTTGTCGGCTGCCTTGGAGGCATCGCCGATCAGCAGGTCAACCTCGATTGGCCCGAAACAGCGTTTGTCGATCCGGATCAGCGCTTGATTACTCATGCGTTCACGGCCCACCTCGTCAACGCCTTCGCCCTCCCAGGCGATCTCCTTTTCGACTCGCCTGAAGGCAAGCCCCGACAAAGGTGCGGACCGTGTGTGTCTCGCCGGTTGCCAGCACGAAATCGTCCGGTTGATGCTGCAAGATGCGCCACATGCCCTCGACATAGGCGCGCGCCGAGCCCCAGTCGCGCTTTGCTTCCAGGTTTCCGAGATAGAGACAGTCCCGTTTGCCGGCCATGATCGAGCCACCGCACGCGTCACCTTGCGCGTGATGAAAGTTTCGCTGCGCGTCGGCCCTTCGTGATTGAACAGGATGCCATAGAGCCCGTATACCTCGCGGTAGTTCATGGTGATCCAGTAGGCGTAGACCTTCGCCACCGCACAGATCGAGCGTGGATAAAACGGAGTGCTCTCCTGCTGCGGGATGCCCTGGACCGAACCAAAGAGTTCGGAAGTTGACGCCTGGTAGAACCGCGTTTCTTTCTCGAGACGAAGAATGCGGATCGCTCGGCAGCAGCAGCGTGCCGAGCGTATCGGCATTGGCGCTGTATTCCCGGTCCCGAGGGAGACTGCACGTGGCTTTGCGCAGCCGGTGCAAGGTTTCGGACTCAATGTCGGATACTCGACAGGATCGCAAACCTCCTTCCGTTGCTTTTCTCATGTTTTGCTCTGGCACGTTCGATGCATGGGACCCTCCCGAACGCAGCAGCGGATGTCTTCTATGATCAAACCCACGGGAAAATGCTGTCGCCGCACTCATGACCGCGCCCTCGCTGGTCGCCAAGCAGGCCGAAGGTCGGCTCATCACGGTCGAGGCGGGCAACTGAGCCCAATTGCAATGAGGGATAGGCTGCGAAAGCATGTCACTGACCACGCGGGGGTCATCGAGGCGGGGTTCTCGATGCCAGCCACGCGCAACATATCGCCGGCATGAGTGCCGATCTCATCACGGAGCCGGCATCCGCGGGCGTCACACCCGATACTACGAACGCGCGGACAAACTGTTGCAAGTCCTGCGGTGTCGACGATGCGTGCGGGAAGGGCAAGCCCAGCGGCCATGGCCGACATTCGCCGCATATAGCGCCTGATTGGGAGGCGTCAGCAGGAGCAGGACAACTGGATCTCTCTTGCATTGGGATTGGTGCTGGCCCGTCCAATTTGAGCCTTGCGTGTCAGATACACGAGCAAATCGGGCACGGGGCATTGTTCTTGGATCGGCAAGTTGACTTCCGCTGGCATCCAGGCAGCGCATTCGACTCTTCAGAACTCCAGGTCAGCCACGTCAAGGATCTGGTAACGCTGGTGAATCCGCGATCCGCCTACACTTTCATAAACTACCTGCACGAAAACGGGCGTCTGTACCACTTCCTGAATGCACAGTTCGATGCTGTGCTCAGGGCTGAGTTCGAGCAATACCTGAACTGGGCGTTCCGCAGGAACCCACTTGTGCGCGGCGGCGAGACCGTCCGCGAAATACGCTATGATGGCGAGTTTCGGGTGCGAACGGACGATGCAGTTCTCAGTGCAAGAGACCTGGTGGTCGGCATCGGCAAGCAGGCGCGGATTCCACCTCAATTTCAGGGCTGGATCGGACGCAACCTGTTCCATTCATCCGATTTGCTGCACATCCATCCTGAGGTGCGACATAAACATGTTTGCGTCGTTGGTGGAGGCCAGTCGGGAGCCGAGGTGCTGTTGCATTTGGTCGGCGGGCCAAGAGAACGGCGGCCTGCCTCGATCACCTGGGTCTCGCAGCGCGAAAACTACCTGCCCCTCGACAACAGCCCGTTCACAAACGAGTTGTTCATGCCCTGTTTTTCGGATCGTTTTGCGGCCATGAGCGAGGCGCAGCGCAAGCTGTTCCTGCGGCATTTCGTGCTTGCCTCGGATGGTATTTCGGATCGCACTTTGCGCGCCGTCTACCAGGCGCTGTATCGCCACGAATTTCTTGAGCCAGACCTATGTGACATCGCACTTCGGCCGGGTTGCAACGTTTCGCGCTGCATCAACGCCGGCGCGGGTCATAACTTGACGCTGCAGCGCGGCTTGGGCGACGTCGAAGAAGTCACGGCCGACATCGTCATCCTGGCCACCGGTTACGAGAACGCCGTGCCAAGCTTTTTGGAACCGATGGCGGATCGGCTGCAACAGACCGACAATGAGTTGGTCATCAACGCGGATTTTTCGGTGTGCTGGGACGGACCGCGTGACAGACGCATCTTCGTACAGAACGCCAATCCCGGGCAGCGCGGGCTGGCCGATCCGAACCTAAGCCTGCTGGCCTGGCGAGCTCGCCGCATTCTTGACAGCCTTCTACAGCGCGCGCCGTGCGCGAACCCTGAGCATCTTGGCTTTATCAGCCGTACCACCGTCGAGAGCTGGCCCGACCCGGTAGCCGAAGAAATGGGCAGCGGGATATGACTCGGCGACTACTGATCATCGGCGGTGGCATCCAAGGAATGATGTCCGCCTCCGCTGCGGCGCAGTCCGGAGCCCGCTCCGAACTCATCGTGACTGAACATGCCCTTGGACCTATGGGCGCATCGCTTAATTCTGCGGGCGAGAATTTGCCCCACGGTCGTCGAAACCGTACAAGGTCGCTCACTCGAAAGTGCCCAGTGGCCCTAGTGGCCATGGCTGCGTCGGCCGTCAGCGGAGGGTTCCGGCCCGTAGCGATGCGTGTGGTGGCTGGACCGGGTGAGGTAAGTGATCGGGACCACCTTAGGGAACCCGAGGACCCAGCTTGGCCTCGGATGGGCAGTGGGCGCCGAACTTCTGCGGACAATACTCGTTTTTGGAGCATCGATGGACTCGATGCCAGCGACGTGCCCTCCCTGATCGCCCGACCCGAACGGGAACTTGTCGCAAAGATTCGCGTGGCGCACGGATTGCGTTGCGTCAGGCTGCACGAAGGTCGTCTTTCGGGCAGTCGCACCACCAACAGCATGCTCGGCCGTGACTACAATGCAGCGGTACCGGATCGGCAGACCTTACGGGCCTGGGCGATCTCTCCATTGAGGAGGGACAACACAGCCTTGAAATCCAGCCGGAGCGGAATGCACTTAGCGTCGCCGCCCACATGCCGTGGAGTATCGTCTCCGTGGGCCACACCCTGGCCAGCGCCCGACTGCCTCTAACCGGAATGTTTGACCACCACTCTTTCCAACAGGAGGCTTTTCGCATGTTGACCGATGCACAAAGAGAAAAGTGGCAGAAAGATGGATACGTCAGGCTCGAAAGGTTCTTCGATCCCGCGGCTTTGAAAGGTATTTCCAGATTTGTTGAAGACATATCACGCTGGGATGTCAGCGATGATAAATGGCTGATGTGGTTCGAGAAAACGACGGACAATCGGAAGATTATCTCCAAGGCCGAGAATTTTCTCGACTTCCATGAGCCATTGCGTCTTCTCCTCCTAGAAGATCAGCGCATAAAGTCTGCGGTCGAGGATTTGCTTGGCGAAGATTCGCGCAGGCTTAAGGAGTTGCTGATCTTCCACTATCCCGATAGCGGCGGTTATCGCCCGCATCAGGACATTTATCACATTCCACACAGGCTGCCCGACCGGATGGTCCATGCGATCGTTGCCATAGGCATTGACGATTCCGACCCGGACAATGGTGGCCTTTTCTTCAGCCCCGGCAACCACAAGAAGGGGGTATTTCCCATGGATGCCGGCGGGGTGATGGATCCTGAGGTCGCCGAAACATTCTCCTGGGAACCCGTAGTATGGAAGGCTGGCGACATCTTCATCTTCGACGATTATGCACCGCATTACTCGAAGCCGAATAAAAGCAATCGTTCGCGGCGGACGCTCTACTTGGTGTTCCAGCGTGCTTCGACCGGTGGACCGACCCGCGCTGAATATAACGTGCTTAAGCGCGCCCTTAATCCGCCGGAGGGCAAAGTGGCTGATCTCGACAACCTCAAGCTCCCAAACGGTATTTTCTATCGCGATTGAGCTCACGGAACCAGGCGGGAATGCACACGAAACTGATCGGCCGCCAAAAAAATGCGCGGAGCATGGTTTTGATTGCCGGCTACTGGAGCATCGCCTGCAGTCCGTCACGACGCTTCGGTATGTCGATGTGGAGGTGTCGCCGGGCGCTCTTCTGTGACGCCTAAAGCTCTCTCTGGCGCCCGTAGTTTCGCCCGCCTGGGGTCCAGAGCCGGACTATTCTGACGGGGGGCCAACGTGTCGGGCTGCCGCTCTCTTCGCAACTTGCAGCAGAGGCTGTTGCGCCGGCAGCCGAAGAGACCACTGTTTTGACAGCTGAGGTTCGTCATGCGGAAATCCACGTTTTCTCGAACGGAGCTATCGCTGGCGTTCGGCATCGACATGGCCACCCTTGGAACGGGGAGCGCGGGCACCGGGTTTTCATTTGGCAAGGTGGCACCGGGCGTCACATCCGAGCCCCATCGGCACGACGAGATCGAGGCCTTCGTGGTCCTGTCTGGAGCGGGCAAGGTCAGGACCGACCTTGGGGAGATCTCGGTCGCAGCCGGCGATGTCGTTCTGTTCCATCCTTTTGAAGCGCATGTGCTGCACAACGATGGGGTCGAAAACCTAAACTTCGTCGATGTCTACTGGCGCGACGGCAAGGCCGCCCTCGAAGCTGCTGCACAGGTCGCGATTCCCCGCGGGCCGATCTTCGTCTTCTCCACGCCGCCGACGCCTAATGGCGATCTGCATCTGGGGCATCTTTCTGGCCCTTATCTTGGCGCCGATGTCCACACGCGTTTCCTGCGCATGAAAGGGGCCGAAGCCTATCACCTGACTGGAAGCGACGATTACCAGAGCTACGTGGCCACGCGTGCCGATGCCGAGCAATCGACGCCCGCAAAGGTGGCGCGCCACTACGCCCATGAGATTCGAGCCACGCTTGCGCTTCTCGACTGTGAGGTCCACAGCTTCCTCCCGACTTTGGGCGATAGCGCTTATGCAGAGTTTCAAGCCGCGTGTTTCCGTAGTCTTCTGAGCAGCACGGCGGTAGATCTGCGCCAGAGCCCTGCGCTCTTCGATGCTGTGACAGGCGACTACCTTTACGAGCCGGATGTAAGCGGCCTCTGCCCCGATTGCGGCAGCTCCGCTGGTGGCAACATCTGCGAGGAATGCGGCGCACCGAACCTATGCCACGACCTAGATGCAGTCCGGTCGCGGCACTCTGCCGAGGCGCCGGTGGTCGGCTCCGTGCGCCGTCCCGAACTTGCGCTGGAACGGTGCTACGACAATATCGACCGGCATTTAAGGGCGTCGGGCGCCCCCGTTCGGATCATGGACCTCTTCGCGCGTCTACGCCAACGTGGCGAGTTTTCCGTGCCCATGATCCACCCGTCGGACTGGGGGCTACCGGCCGAGGGGTTCCCGGGGCAGGTGACCTGGGTCTGGCCAGAGATGGCGTTTGGCTTTCTTTACAACATCCAGACGCTAGCTACATCGCTCGGTCGACACTGGAATGCGGCCCTGCCCAGCAAGGACTGGCAAATTGTCCATTTCTTCGGCTTCGATAATTCCTTCTACCACGCCCTGCTTTATCCGGCGCTTTATGCTGAGGTCTTCTCCCACTGGACGCCGCGCATCCGGTATCATGTGAACGAGTTCTACCTGCTCGACGGTCAGAAGTTCTCGACCAGCCGCAGCCATGCGGTCTGGGGCAAAGAGGTTCTGGGCCAAAAGACAGTCGATGTCGTACGTCTTCATTTGGGCCTGACACGCCCGGAAGGTGAGCGGACGAACTTCACGCTGGACGCGCTACGCCGCACGGAGAACGAGGTGTTCCAAGGAATCTGGCTGAATTGGCTTGATGCGCTGCACCGGGAAATCAAACAGGACTTTGGCGGCTGTGTGCCCGACGCAGGCGACTGGGCTCCCGCCGATCGTGCTTTCTTTGCTCGGATAGAGATCCATCGCGCAGCGATGGAACGCGCCTATTCGGACGATGGCTTTTCGGTCCGGCGCGCGGCCGCGCAAGCCTGCTGTTTCGTGAGCGATTGTGTGGTCTACCGACAGGCGCAAGACTATGAAGCGGCGCGACGTCTCTATCCCGCCCGCACCCGCACTTCGCTCGCCCTTCAGACGACGGCCGCTGCGATCCTGGCGCAGACACTCGCACCGCTGATGCCCCGATTCGCCAGCACGCTGGCGCGAGGTATCGATGGCGTCTCGACCGAAACATGGCCCACGTCCGTCCGGCGCCTTGCGCCAGGAACGACCTTTGATCTCGGACCCGTGCTAGGCTTCTACGCCAGAGCAGACATTCCTGTTCTCGATGAGGAAGGGGCATAATAGCCCATCGTAATTTCGACCAGAGTTGGGCGGCAATCAAAGCCGAGGATGCCGAAGCTTTACTCGCTACCATTGGCTGCCGAAGGCCACTCCCAGACCATAGACACAAACAGAGGCCGGCCTTCACCAACATATCGTCGAGACGCTGGCCCGCGCCTTGGAGGATCGCTCGATTGACAGCTTTCCAGCGCTTGCCATTCGTGCGGCAAATGCCGAGCGGGCTGCACGGCGCTGACCAACTTTTTCGGAATCGCGGAATTTCCGACCTATAGCCAGCCGATCAAGAAGGTCATGCGGTTCGGGCGCCGGGTCAGCCTAGCGCGCCCGCGTATCGCCGGCGGCGAACGATGGCCGACGAGCGGTTCTCGCCCTCAAGCGTCTGACGCATAATGCGTGTCCAAAAGCTGACAGCGGCAGAAAACATGTCGGGTTCAAAACAACCGGCCGTCTTGGGCTTGTGAGGTTCGAGGCAGAATCATGCATTTACTGCGGACAAAGCGCTGGCATGACGTTTGCTGGTTGAGATCGGCAATACTGAATGAGGGCTGATCGCATGAGAACACGCAAGACTTTGAGGGTCTCCTAACCGGTGTGTTCCGTTCTGAGAGAAGAACCAGCTCGCGTATAAACGTCAGGAAAGGTGTGGGAATGGAGAACAACATGTTGCGTAGAGAGTCCCCGGCTCCTCTGATCAAAGTGGACGACTGGCTGCGTGGCGAACCTCTCACGAACTTTCAGCCCGGCAAGGTGTCGGGATGACAAGTGGAATGGAACCCTGGTCAATCCGCCCATTTTCTGCGGCGCGCCCGCAGTAACTATGTCCATGGAGCACAGCGTGGACCGTTTGCTGCAGGTCAGGGCTCGGACCTTAGACTTCCAACCGAATAGCCGCGGCGGCGATATTCGACGCGAATTTGGCCCGTCGTTGAAGACGTCACAGTCCAGGACCTGTTCAAGGTCGGCCACAGGGGCAGCATTTACGTGGAATCGGCCTGGCGAGGCCGGACGTCGGCTGCGTAAGCGAGCCCGAAGTCAGCGTAACCGAAAGCAGAAATCCTCCGTTGAGGACGAGACCTGAAATTGAGGAAACGAAATGTCTCATGCAACGCTTGGTCCTGCCGTCAACAAGGATGGCGAGGCCCTTTCCCGCCCGTTCGTCAAATGCCTCCTGCGGCTGATCCGTGCTCAGGATTTTCACGGCTCATGCCAACGGAAATCGGACACCGGGCTGCTGGCCGATTTCATCATCACCAAGGGACTGCGCCGGAATATCCAATCATTGGCAATCCGGATTCGGACGCGCTGTGGAGGCGCGACATGTTTTAGACCGTAGTGGAGCTTGCGATCGAGGAGCGCTCAGGCGTGACATAAGTCAACAACAGAAATCAAACCGACCTCTGTCGAGACGTCTACCGGTTCGGCTTCGCGAATCCCAGACAACTCGCGGATACCGGCGCGAGACTGGTCGGCGATGCGACTTCAGCTATTGCCTATCCCGACGTGGCGCGGGCGTGAAGAAACCCATTTTCGAGGAAGGATCATGTCAAACCTGGATGAGATGGCGAAGAAAGTCCGAAAGCTTCAACTGCGCGCGGCAATTGCCAAGACGAACTTGCGCGACCTTGCCGAGGGTCTCCCGGTCAAATGGATTGAGATAGAGGAAGTCGCCGAGAAAACGCATGCCGTTTATGCCGAGTTGGATGGTGCCAGGAGAGAGCTTGCCAAAATGAAGACTTTGCGATGAGGAGCACATTCATCAGCCGCGACGGCTCCATATGGGTGCCGGAATATCTGATCGCTATCGATGGCAAGATCTGTATCGGCTGCGGCCGCTGCTTCAAAGTCTGCTCGCGCGAGGTCATGCATCTTTACGGCGTCGATGACGCGGGTGAGATCCTTGGCGCCTGCGACGCCGATGACGACGATTTCGATGGTGAGCTCAATCGCATGATCATGGTTGTCGACCATGCCGGCCGCTGCATTGGCTGCGGAGCCTGCGGCCGCGTCTGCCCAAAGAACTGCCAGACCCATCTTGCGGCCGACCAGGTCGCAGCATGAGCTGCATGATTTGACGAGACAAAATCAGGAGGACGGCATGCGCTTCATCATCTTTTGTCGGCTCCTCGGGCTGGTCCTGTGCGGCAACGCTGTGACGGTTTACTTCGCCTCGCATTCGTTCCGTCTAGCAGTCGTCACGACGCTGGGCTGTTCGCTACTTCTTCAGCTGGGCTATTTCGCAAGTGTGCTTTTTCTGATTTGGCGATCCAGCTGCGCTGGCAAAGCCGGGCAAGAAGCTGAGCTTGTCGATAGGTCCCAGGAAGTTCGGTCGAGCGACGATGAGCATTGGAATGAAACTCAAGATGTGCCACGGCGCAATCAAACGCTCGGCATATCGCTGCTCCTCCCTTGAGCGCCGTAACAAGATCAGAGCTCAGATTCATCCCTTTGTTGAAGTTTGATTATTCAGGCCAGGTTCCCTGGTAAGGTCGAAGGCGACGGCATTCTCATCGTTCTACCGTCCAGGGGAATGCAGTTTCGGTTCTCCGGGCAATGGTAGTCGATCGCAGCGCGCGGCACGCGGGTTGCTTCATCTCGAAGGCGAACGAAGCGCCGGAAAACTTAACATGTGTGAAGGCGGCACATGTCCGGCTTCGCCACAGCCGTATGATGAGCTTCAAGAACCGCGCCTGACGCGCCCACCGCCCAAACAATCCGCACTCGCCGGGCTGCGCAACCCGACCAGCTCCGCCCGGCGAGCGCTCCTCGTCGCGCTTATGCAAGCGGAGGCAATAAGTGGACGCCGATCTGGAGTGCGGCCCTGTGGACAGATATCAGGCTGCTGATTTGCCAGTCTGCCGGATGTGTTGATCCTCGAACTGCTGTCCGCATCCTCGGCGACATCGCCGTATCGCCGCTCGAGCTCTTGGCATTGCCATGTCGTGCGACGGGCCTGCTGTCGTCCGCTGCCGCGCGGATATCTCGCACCCTATTTACCTCCGTGCCGAGGCGACCTGGCCCGCGATGTTTTCGAAGCACCGCCTGAGGGCGCTCGAGTGCCTCAATGAACTAAGTCTGGGCCAAAGCCGGAAAACGCGTCTAACCTTCGTTCTTCGTGGGCTCGACGGCTCACTTGCTGGGGCGTCACATCGCGAGGTCGCCGAAGGGCTGATTGGCCTACGGCGCGGCCATGCCGATTGTGGCGATCCTCGCGATCATCTGCCCGCCACATTCGCCGCGCCGTCTCTCGTGGCCGCGCCCTCTGCATTGAAGGTAAACATACGCCCTGTCCGTCAGCCTGCGAACAGTTCGGAGCTAAAACCCGGTCACCACCAGTTCGCCAGGTCGAAATGGCATCGAACGGCCTGGTGAGTGCGCTCTGGTTAAGGTGTAGGTCGATGCCGAGAGGCCTCGTTCGGCATTGTCCGATAGCCGACAATGTCTGGTACGCAACGTGGAGGAAGCTGACTCTCGGGTGTTTCTTAAATGCTTTTTGGCTTGGCACGGTACATGCTCGTTATTGCGCAAACGCACGGACTGAGTGGTCCCACCGCCACGAAAGTCGCTAGCTTACGCCACCTCCCAAGGCGAACCCGGCCCGGCAGGGAGGTCCGTCTCTGCCGGGCATGCCTTTTCAGACGATTCGCGTACAGAACTTCAAATTGGGCGGCGCAATGTCCGACTGAAGAGGATTGCGTCGAATGGAAAATGAAGGCCGTTTCGAGGCTCTCCGACGCATGGCCGGAGCGAGAAGGGAGTGGTGGCCATGCGGGAGGGTTCACGCTCAGCGTGTTGTGTCGGCTTTGTCGGTTCGACGACACAGCCTTGGTTGGCCGGCGTCTTGGACGTTTCGTCTAAGCCACTGAAGACAAACATACTATTCCTTCCCTGGCGCCGTCATCTAGATCGGCATGAATTTTGCTCGATTCCGTTGAGAGGGCGGGAGCTGCTTGCCAGGGAAGAGCGAAGAGATGGCTCGGCAAAATTGAAGGACGGGAGATCACAGATTTGTTGCGAATGAACACGTTGGCCGCTGGCGGCCATGCGTCTGCGGCTAGAGCCTCCGTGGGGTTTGAAGATGCGGCGAGGGACTGCAGTACGCGTGTCGATCACATGATTTGCTGGCGGCTCCAACAAGGGGCGTTGCAGATGTGCATACGGTTGGCGAGTTACGTCCTGTTCGTGATGACATTCTTCGTCAGCACTATGATTGCGAACGGACAGGAGACCAGCCTTGTCGGCATTTCCCAGGGTTCGGAGCTAACCGCGGCGGCCAACCATCTGGGACAAGGCGGATACGAGCTGTCGGGTGGTACCAACGTGTCTTTCGACAAGTGGTACCATAGCAAATGGATCGACATGCGATTTGAAATGTTGACGCAGCTCTCGGATGATTTCGGTCTCCTGTGGGGCGCGAGCACCGGCCAACATGCCGAGAAGGTCCGAATCGACCCAGGTGTGAAACTCGGCTTTATTCTGCAAAAGCGACCGACGCCGTCCACGACGCTTTCTCTCACCGTCAGTTCGATTTTGGGCGGGAACCTGACGGAACGACCTTGCACGGCTGACTATGGCGCCGTCGGCGGCTTCCAGACAGTGAATTGCCGTCTGGCCGCGTCGCAACTCCGGCCTGCGGACACGTTGAAATATATGGCAAACATCAATCCAAGCCGATTGAAACTCGATCTTCGGTTCAGGGGTGAATTCTAGAGATAGTGAAAGGCATAGGCGGTACATTTCGTTGATGAAGAACAATCCAGACAGGAAGTTTATTATGCACAAAACACAATTGTTCCCGGTAGGACTCGTTGCCGGTCTTTTCATGTGCCTGCTGACGGCACCCGGTTTTGCTGGTGATCTCGATGCGCGGGTCAGCGGTAAAGGAACGACCGGAACGCCAACCACGGAAAGCAGTAGCTCGGGCTGCCCACAAAATGCCGACGGGACCTTATGCTGGATGAGCCCGGATATTGGTGAAGCATGGGCATCGGGCTATACCGGTTCCGGCGTATCGGTGACTGTCGCAGACGACTTCACAGGTGAAATGGATGAGTTTGGGGATCTCGGCTACGGCCCCCAATGGCGGCAACATGGGCAGTGGATCGCTCAAGCAGCTGGCATGGTGGCGCCTGGCGCAAAGATAGTCGAGCTTGACTATTTGGAAGCAGTTCCGCTGACGCTGGAGGAGGGGCTCAATGTCATTAATCTGAGCTATGCCCTTGAAAACCCAGTGAGCGGGTACCGGCTCGAGCAGTCGATTGTCGATGCGGCCCGGGCGGGTGCCGCGGTCTTCACAAAGGCAGCCGGAAACAAATCCGTAGCGGTAGGTACCCCGGCCGAAGGGGATATTGATTTCCTAGCTCTTGAGCTGACTGGGACGCAATCGACAATCTTTGTGGGTGCGCTCGAGCATAATGGCACTCCCGAAAACAAGGCGAAGCACGCCTCCTATTCGAATTACGCCGGTTCAGATTCGGAGGTGCAGAACCACTTCCTCACGGTGGGGGTCGATAGCGACAAGATTGGGCTATCCGGAACGTCTTTCGCGGCACCTGTTGTGGCTGGCTATGCCGCCATCCTTGGCAGCAAGTTCACGTCCGCAACACCGACACAAATCAATAATCAGCTGCTGGATACAGCCAGGACCGACACGCTCGTCAACTATGACGCGGCGACTTACGGCCGCGGCGAGGCCAGCCTTTCGAGGGCATTGGCACCCGTTTCGATCAGGTAGACGAGTACTTCGATCGAGCAGCTGAAACTTCTGTGAGGCGTTGAGCGCCACAAAAATCGCCTCGCAGAATTCGGCTCGGCAACTGTGCGGTTCTGCCGATCCAAGCGCAAACAAGAGCCACTGCGTTTTTATCGAAGTCTGTTGGTTTGGCGGTCTAGCTGCGCTCGCAAAGCTGGCAAAAACACAGATGCCGACCGCGTGTCGTCGTAGGTTTCCTAGGCGATGGTCGCCTCATCGCAGCATGCCGACATGTGGATCGCTTCGTTTCAGTCGCAAGGAAAGCGCTGGAAAATCCCCAAAGCTCTGATGGGTGGTCGGAGAGCGCGGCCGACCAATCCAAGCAGCGCTTATGGACGAGTTTTGCGTGGCTATTTCAGCTGAATGATCATCGCCGGAGAGAATATGCTGGAAAAATTCGAACGTTACCCGCTCACCTTTGGACCCACACCCATTGAGAAGCTCGACCGGCTCGGCAAGCATCTGGGCGGCAAGGTGGAGATCTACGCCAAACGCGAGGACTGCAACTCCGGTCTCGCGTTCGGCGGAAACAAGCTCCGCAAGCTCGAATACATCATCCCCGACGCGATCGCGTCGGATGCCGATACCCTGGTCACCGTCGGCGGCGTGCAGTCCAACCACACGCGGATGGTTGCAGCCGTTGCCGCCAAGATCGGCATGAAATGTCTCCTGGTTCACGAGAGCTGGGTCCCCCATGAGGATGCCGTCTACGACCGCGTCGGCAACATTCTCTTGAGCCGGATCATGGGAGCGGAAGTGCGTCTGGTCGACGATGGCTTTGACATCGGCATCCGGCACAGTTGGGAAAAAGCGCTCTATGAGGTCAAGGCAAGGGGCGGCAGGCCTTATGCGATACCGGCCGGGGCGTCTGTTCATCCGAATGGAGGCCTCGGCTATGTGGGGTTCGCGGAGGAAGTGCGCGCCCAGGAGGAACAGCTAGGGTTTGGCTTCGACTACATGGTCGTTTGCACGGTCACCGGTTCAACGCATGCCGGCATGCTCGTCGGATTCGCCAAGGACGGTCGACAGCGCAAGGTGATCGGTATCGATGCCTCTGCCACGCCTGCAAAAACCAAGGCGCAGGTGCTAAGCATTGCCCGACATACAGCGACCCTCGTCGAGCTCGGAACGGAACCTGTCGAGGATGACGTGGTGCTGCTCGAAGACTACGCGTACCCGCGGTACGGCATTCCATCCGAGGAAACCAAGGCGGCGATCCGTCTGTGTGCGCGGCTCGAGGGTATGATTACCGATCCCGTCTATGAGGGCAAATCGATGCAAGGGATGATTGACCTCATCCAAAAAGGCTTTTTTCCAGAGGGCTCGAGGATACTCTACGCGCATCTCGGCGGCGCGCCGGCCATCAACGGTTATGGCTACACCTTTCGCAATGGCTGATGCTCGACAGATTTCCACGTGCTGTGCCTGCCGTAACAGCGCTGCGCCAATTTTGTCCGAAGGCCTTTGGGAAACCGCAGTGGGCCGTTAACTGCCGCCACGAGGTGGGGTCGTGGCGCTGGATGCTTGCCAGTATTCGCCTCTGCTCAATTTGTGCTGGAGCCGCATAAGAAGGCAGCAGACATGGCCGTTTAACGTTTTTTGCCATTCTGCGTGCGGCGATGATCGCCGCAAATTAAATAAATTGGAAACCACTGAAGATGTCGCGCAGGTGCGGAGGTATCTACCTGATCAGGTATGGAAGCTGTGACCAAGCGTGCTCGAGCTGGTCGTCGTCGGCGAGCACATCGCCGCACACCCCCAGCGCGGCGGTGAACTGGGCCAGCCCGGGCGAGGGAAGAGGCGTCCCCCGCGAGCGTGAGAGCGGGCAGATCGGTATCGGGTCTAACGAGGGCTTGCCCATGTATCGCGAGCGTAGACGAGACCGTCGTCTTTTCGGCAATTTTGACCGAAACGGCGCGTTCAGCCGGCGCGCTTGCTTTCAGGCGGGTTCGTCCACCTGGCTCTTTGAGCACTACGTGCGGAGGGGGGTGGGGGCTACGACGTAGCCGAGCCGCTCTATACCGAGGCGGCGCGCGCGAGGCGAGGCGACGATGAGGTCGAGTTTGTCCCCCGATCGCCTCTACGTAGCTCTAAGTGTCGACAGATCCATATCGGCCTGTTTCTCGATCCTCGAGACAGAGGGCTGCTTGATCTTAAAGGTCGAGGCAATCTCCCTGGGCTTCCCAGCCGCATGGCGCAGCTCTCCGAGGCTCTCGACCTCGTCCTTTAACTCTTCGAACGTGCGTCGACACGCTCCCGACGCTCCTCGGGGAGGGCGGCGATCACGTCATCAAGCTTGCGTTCCATCACCTCTTCTCCTTCTTAGCCGCCGCCCGGCGGTTGAGATGCCCTTGACAGTCTTTGTCCAATGGCGTGCTGATTGGCGGCCCGGAACGGGAAGTCGCATCTGGCCATTGCCATCGCCCGGGCGCTCATCCGGGACGGGCGCGGCCGCTTCTTCGACGGGACAACTACCGCACTGCTCGATCCTCTCACGCATCGTTGCGAGATCACCGAAATCGGACATGAATCCTGGCGCTTCAAGAACCGCGCCTGATCACCACATCGCCCAAGACGATCCGCGCTCGCCGGGCTTCGCAACCCGGACCAGCTCCGCCCAGCGAGCGCTAGACGCGATGCGCTGCAGCCAAGTTTTACCGGGATATTCGCTTCGGCATGTTGCATGATAGGACAAAGCAAGAGGGATACCCCCTCAAAAAAGCAAAACTGGGCTCATTATCGATGTAGAACCGCCAAAGTGCTCGATGGGTGGATTTGCAGAGCGCGATTGAAGGTAGCTGAGACGGTTTGTGCCGAGCTGGAACGGTCCGTGCAGTCCAAAATGCGTTCATCCGAAAATGTCATCACTTGGCAAAAACGGCTGTTTGACCCGAATCTTTTATTTTGTAGCTGAGCGGAGTCAGATTGGTCGATGTCTGCAGCGTAATGGGTGTTGCAATCAACGATGCACAAATGGCGAGCAGCATCTGCCGGTCAACCCCTCAAGGGATTTGGCGGCCGAAGCACCCTTGAGGTGGTCAACGACTAGACCGGGATATCTATCACGCCGTCCATACCGTCGCGTCGCTGGTGTGATCTACATCCTTGCTTCCAGAAGAAGGGCAGGGACACGCGCAAGTGCGAAGTCGATCTCGTTACAGCGATTGAAGGTGGCCGAGACGCACGATCGCGAAAACTATGGGAAAGGAACAAAGTCATGACTGAAGAATCAACGGCTAAATGACCACCGGCAACTTGTTTGCGGATTTGGGCTTTGACAATTCCGAAGAGGAATTGCGGAAAGCCAAGCTCGCCCGCGAGATCCGCGCCGTCATTAACCGTCGGCGCCTAAATCAAGCCCAAACGGCTCGGTTGCTCGCTATGATGAAACAGCTCGACATATCTGCCATAGTCACGGGGCGAACAGCAAATTCTCTATAGATCGCCCGGTGCGCTGCCTCGATCGACGCGCTTATAAGGTTGGCGCGCCACAAGCCGCGCAAATCGGCACGAACGCCGCAGAACCAGCCTAATCATTGGCGCAAGCGTGAGGTCCAGCTCTCGACAGAATCGTCTTCCTCGGGGATTTCCATCTCCTCGTCCTCCTGGCCTCTTTCGGTGGATACGAGGGTCATGAGTGCCGAACCGCCCTTGCGCCCAGTTTCCTCCCAGGAAGCGGTCGTCGCTTCGTAGCGGCACGGATGACCTTATCCGAACGACGATGGCTCTTCCGATTCTTAAGTCCAAATGCTCTCTGGCGTGAGGATCTCGAACGGAACAATCTGCTGTTCGATTAGCCGCGTGTCCGTGCGTTCGATCATGCGCAGCATCACGTCGATGAGTTCTTCAGGCATCCTGTCGACGGGATGACACAAGGAAGCCGTAATCAAGCCTTCGCTCAATCCCTTGCGTGTCTCCGGCCCGATGTCGCGGCAGACGACCCGGATTTTGCACTGCTGCTCCGCAGCGAGCTCGCGCATAGCACGCAGGACGCCGGAAATGCCGCCGCCATTGACAACGATGCCCCTGAGCTCCGGCTCCTCCGCTATCAGCCTGCGAACGACTGCATAGGCGTTATTCGGCGTCTCATGGGTCATGAGGGTTTCGCTGACGTGGAACTCGGGCGCGTAGTCGCGCATGTAGGAGCGAAAGCTCGCATCCAAGATGTCTTGGAACTGATAACGATTGCTGCCGATGAGAGGAAAGACCTTGCCGGGCCGACCGGACGTCTGGCTGATAAACCATGCGGCGGTGCGGCCGGCCTTCCAGTTGTCGGTTCCCACAAAGCCGGCCCGGCTGGCGGCGGACAGGTCGGTCACGTAGGCGATCACCGGAACGCCCTTGATGCGCAACTCATCAATCGCCTGACCGACGAGCGGGTGATCGGCCGAGATTACAGCGATTGCATCGGCGCTTTCGCCTATCTTGAGCAGATTGGCAGCGACTGCTTCTGGGGAAGGGTCGTCCTCGAAGAGCACGTCTGGCTCAATAACCGCATCTGTGCGTCGCGCGCAGGCATCTAGAAGCGCCTCGGCCCAGATCTGACAGAGCGGCCGGTGCGATTGCTGCATGAGAAAGCTCAAGTGCCGATGCGGGAGAATGTCCCGCCTGCGTTCGTGCCGCGGCCCCGAACTGTGGAAGCCGATCTGCTGCGCTGCGCTCAAGATGAGGTCCGTCTGCGGTCGCAGTGTGCCAAATCCGTGCAATAGCTATTGACCGTGGAAACACTTACGCCCGCGGCTTTCGCCAGATCCGCGATCGTTGGCCTGTTCATTGGCCCCTCCCATATGCAATTCGTGAATGACGTCTTCCAAGTGCAAATGCCATGTCAGTGGCGAAAGGGGCCTAGGTCTCCGGATCCTTCGAGGAGGGGCCTGACATGTTGCAAGAAACCTTCGCACCGCCTGACGCCGAACAGGCCAGATTGTCGCCCGCAGCCGCCCGTTTTCCTCGAGCCACGCGCGCAGCGGCTGTGCGATCCGAAGCCGCTCGGCGCGCGGCAACGCGAACGCGCCAATCTGGCTGACCTCAACGGACAGCGCTTTCGGGACCTCAACAACACTTTCGCCATCCTGATGCATAGGGATGGCTTTACCCCGGCGCTTGATGCGGCGCGCATCCTTCATGACGGCAACCGCCTTTTGGATTCGACAGCACATGAGATCGACCTTGCTGAACTATCTGCTCGATTGTCTTCCGGCGGTCGAGCAGATCAATCTCGTCAAACATCGACACTGAGGCTGTGACGATCGCCATCAAGGCGGCGCGCGCATTCACTGGACGCACGGGCATGCCAGATCGAACGCGCTTAGCAGGAATCCTTTGATTGGGCCGAGGTAGGCCAGGGGAGGGATATCCGCAACGTCGCGTCGCCGCAGGCGCCAGCGCCCGTGCCGGCTTACGCAGGCGCCGGTATCGATTGCCGATGAGGTCGTCATTCGTCCCTTCAATGATGCCAATGGTGCGGCCATGCTGGTGATGGACTGCATGGACGACCCTCCACATAAGGGCGGGCCCGGGCATCAACTGCCTCTCGTCGAAACCACAAGCTCTTCTTTTTCTTGGCGGTACGCTCCATGATCAATCCGACCGGGATCAAGGATAACAACCGCAGCCAGCTCGCCATGGTGCTGAACTCCCCTACCAAACAGCACCACGCGAACGGCAAAGATCATCAAGGTCGATGCATGGAACAGTCCTTCGAAATGGCATCGAAAGCGCCTACCCTCGTCGTGCTGAACACCACAAAGAGAAGGAAACGATCTTTGGAACAGATTGCCACCGTCGGCCTGGATCTGGGCGCTCACGTCATTTCATGGGCGGCCACCGGTGCCTCTTTGCATGATCGGAATTGCTCCCATCCTGCTGCGCGAAGATTACACTCGACGCAGGTCCCGCAACCGAAACCCCAGCTGTGTCTATGCTCTCGGTCTCCGCTATAGCAAGTGTGGCTTCCCTCGCAGATGAGCTTCACCAGCGCCTCGCCGCCCAGCCAATCCGCCAGAGCCCAGGTCTGCGCCTTGTCGCGCCGTATGAGGGGTGTGTGAATGACAAAACGCGTCTCCATTCCAAGGTTCAGGGCGAGTTGCATTGCTTTGACTGCGTCATCCCGACAGTCCGGGTAGCCGGAACAATCCGCCTCGGACACGCCGATCACGAGGTGTTTCGCGCCCATCCGGTAAGCTATCGCGGCCGCAAAGCCGAGGAACAGAAGGTTCCGGCCAGGCACGAAGGTATTTGTTAGACCGTTCGCGTTCAGTGCGACCTCGACGTCACGCGTGAGCGCGGTATCGCTGATTTGGCCGAGCACGGCCATGTCAATCATGTGGTCCTCGCCTAGTCGCCCATGCCAGGCCGGAAAGTCTGTTCGAATGCGCCCGAGCAGGTAGGGCCGCACATCGAGCTCGATCCGATGCCGCTGCCCATAGTCGAAGCCCATTGTCTCGACGCGCTCGAAGTTCTCCAGCGCCCAGGCCAGGCAGGTTGTCGAATCCTGGCCGCCGGAGAAAAGGACGAGTGCGGTTCCCGGATCTCGTTGCATCGGGTCAACCCCCGTATTCAGCCCAGCACAGCGGTGTCTCATAGACTGTTACCGAGCACATTTGGCCAAGAAGCGGCTTGGTTTGGTTCCAGATCCAGACCGCAATGTTTTCCGCTGTCGGATTGTCGAGACCCTCAATCTCATTCAGATACTGATGGTCGAGACGTTGCAGAAGCGGTCCGAACACAGCCTCGACATCGAAGAAATCGATGACAAAGCCCGTGTCTGGATCGACGGGCCCTTCCAAACGCAGTTCCACACGGTATGAGTGGCCATGCATGCGGTGACAGCGATGGGTCTTTGGCACGCGCGGAAGACAGTGCGCTGCCTCGAAGGTGAAAGCTTGCGTAATCTTCATGGGATCCCGAGAAACTTGTGGGTTTGAAGGCTCAAGCGCCAACGTGGGTTGGCAAGACAATAGGCCACTGCGGCGGCCGTATTCGCCTCGCGTTCGGGCCCATCCATCGGCTGAAGCAAAAGGTGCTCAAACGCGAGAACTTCGAAATGTTCGGGCTCCGCGCCAATCTGAGGATATACAAGCTTTAGCTCGTCCCCTGCCATGACCACGAGGCGTGCGTTGCATTTCGGACTGACGCACAGCCAGTCGATGCCGGCGAGTGTAGGGATGGTACCGTTGGTCTCCACGGCAATTTCAAACGCCAGGGAATGCAGCGCTTCCAGGAGTTCTTCATCGATCTGGAGGAGGGGTTCCCCTCCGGTGAGCACGACAGGACGCTGGCCAGTTCCCGACCCGCGCCATGCTTGTTCGACCGCCAACGCAAGCTCCCGCGCGGTGTCAAAATGTCCGCCACCGGGGCCATCTACCCCAACGAAATCGGTGTCGCAAAATCCGCAGAATGCTTTTGCCCGGTCGCCTTCACGTCCCGACCAAAGGTTACAGCCGGCGAAACGACAAAATACGGCGGCCCGCCCGGCATTTCGCCCTTCACCTTGAAGGGTGTAGAAAATTTCCTTGACCGCATATGACATTGCTTAAGCGGCCTTCGATTGAGCAAGGGAGCATCTCTGCTGGCTTACGAGACGTGGCAAAAGGTGGGAAATGTCCCACTGCACGTTTTGCAGCGCGTTCCACCGTCGAGGCTCGTTACCGCAAACCCACTCGCTCGAACTCCACGCAGAATTAGGTTTCAGCGGGTGGAGACTGCGGGGAAGGGCCTCTCGCTCCTCGAAGCCTATCACCAAGAGAAACGCCTCGATCACGCCGCTCATCGCGAGGATGCCTTGACGAGCACGAGGCGTGAGAATCCTGGGGTCTCCTCGAAAGCCTTCCTAACCGCACGGAAGAACTCGCTCATCAGCCGCAAGCCGCGCTCCAGGATGAGGCGGTCGAGCGATGAGAAGGCCGTGTGCGGCGGCAGGGCGCCGAGAAAATCCGCCATGTCCTGATCAGTGATCTGAAGGGCTTCATCGATGGTCTTGCCGACGATGAATTCGGTAAACGCCGAGGAAGCGGTTATGGCCGAGCCGCGGCCGAAGGTCTGGAACGTTGCGGCAGTAATCGTCTCGGTCTTGGGGTCGAAACCCATTATCAATTTAAGCCCGTCGCCGCAGGCGACGGCGCCGACCTCGCCGGCCGCATTGGGGGTGTCCAAAGCGCCGACATTGTGCGGGTTGATGAAATAGAGCTTGTCGCTGAAGAGGTAGACGTTTTCGGTATTATCCCGCACGGCGCCGATCCTTGTCGTGATGGCGGCTAGCCGAAGGACTTGCCGCAGGCGCATTTGTCCCGCGCATTGGGATTGTCGAAGACAAAGCCCGAGGACTCCAGGCCCGTGACGAAGTCAACGGTCGTGCCGGCGAGATGGGGCTGGGAGCTTGCGTCGACGAACACCTTGACCCCGTCCGTCTCCATGATGGCATCCCCCTCGCGCGAGACGCTTTCCAGACCCATCAGGTATTTGAGGCCGGCGCAGCCGCCCGCCTCGACCATGATGCGAAAGCCTTCCGCCGGTTCGTCGGCGCGGGCAAGCGCGGTCTTGACGGCAGCGACGGCGTTTTCAGTAAGTGTGATCATGGGACTATTTTCTTGCTGATGCATTCGCAAGCCACGCCGCACAGAACGTGCCAAAGAGGAAAATTCGTTTAAAATAGGGGGTCGGCGGAGGTGCCGTAGCGGATGGTGTTGGAATTCGGCGGAGCAGCCTCCGGTAGGTTGAGCTTATCGGTTCAAGCGGCGAGGTCAATCTGCTGATCGAGTGGCTTGATTGGAAGTGTCTGCCAGCCGTCGATTTTTCGCATCGAGATTTGACCGGATGCCATCAGCGCCCAGAACAGCATGGCCGCGGTTTCGGCCGAAGGCAGCACGGTCTGGGTCTTGATGCGTCGCTTGAACTCCTCATGCAGACGCTCAATCGCATTGGTTGTTCTGGCGCTTTTCCATTGGCTCGGCGGCAGCCGGGTGAAGGCGAAGAGACGCTCGCCGGCCTCCTCCAGGCTATCGGCCACCGCGGCACTTGAGCCGCCATTTGCGCAGGAACGCCTTGCGGCGGATCTCGATCTCCTCCGGCGTGGCCGCGTAGATCATGTCGGTGTAATCGGCGCTGATCTCCTCGTGCAGGCGCTCGGGAGCGTGGGCGAGCAGGTTGCGGTGCTTGTGGACGGTGCATCTTTGAACAGGCACGCCGTCCCACAGGGCCGCGATCGCCCTGTCCAGTTCAGTCCGGGCGCGCCGTCGACGATGAGAAACTCAGGTCGGCGCAAGCCGCGCCCGACGAGATCGTCGAGAATGGCCCGCCAGGCCTCGGTCGTCTCGCCGCCCATGTTCTTGACGGAAAGCAGGATCTTCTGTCCGTCCTCGCGCACGCCGATGACCACGAGCAGCGAGATCGAGGTCGCCTTGCGGTCAAGCCTGACACGAACCACCGTCCCGTCGAGGATCAGGCGCACGATCGGCTCGTCGGCAAGCGAGCGGGCATTCCAGGCGTCCCAGTCCGTCTTCACCTTGCGCCAGGTGCGGCTGACGACGTCCTTGCCGATCGCGCCGCCGAACAGCGCGGCGAGCGCACGCCGCACGCGTCGCGTGTTCGTGCCGGCCAGATAGCTCGACGCGATCAGCGCGTCGGCGGCCATCGTGCGCCGCTGGTAGGCGCGCAGGGCCTTGCTCTTCCATTCCACCGTCTTGTCCTCGCCGGCATCAAGGCGGGCCCGCGGAACCGTGATCTCGGTGGTGCCGAAGGTCCCTGTCAGCGTGCGCGTCCGGCGGCCGTGGCGGTGGCCGGCGACACCAGTGGTCTCATCACTGCGCGCCGCCGGCTGCCGGCCATAACGGCGACGGGCAAGCACCGCGTCCAGCTCGGTCTCGAGCATCGTCTCGATGAAGCCGCGCACCCGCTCGCGCAGGCCAGCTTCGATCGGATCAGTTGTCGAAAAGATAGCTCGTCGCCTCATCCTCAGGATGAACGGCTTCCGCATTCATGGTAGTCCTTGTCATGGCGTAGTCTCCTGTCCGGCGCTCTAACGCCGGATGATTCGAGGTTGAACACCCCGGAGACTACGCCAACTCCCAATTCCAACCACTCCCGCTACGGCACCTCGGCGGATTTGGCGCCCTGTCTCACATCCAACAATTGTCGGATGTCGGACAGAGTGACCCTTGCGTACAAAAAGCGGCATTGGACCCATCGCTAGTTCGCCGCCTGAGCCAGCGTTCTCGATCATATGAATGTTGACCAGTGTAACGGTGGGAACTCTTAAGTCGTGCTGCGCTCCAAAGGCCGCACCATCGTGACTACGCAGTGCGGTGGCGAACACCCGTTGGTCGATAGCCGCATCGGTCGCGCCTTGTCGATGGCGCCCTCGATTCTGCGTCGGCTCGTGGGTGCCGAACACCACTCGCGTGCTCGGCCCGTGGCCTGCAGTGCGACCGTTACCTCGGGAGGGCCGACTGAGGCATTGTTGACGCCGCGAACCCAGGGGTGGGCGAACGCGTCGCCAAGCGAACGGCGCCATCACCGCCACGGCGGCCACGGCCGCGATTAAAGACCGCGGTCTCTTCCTGTTCTGCCGCCAGTTCGCGGTCTGGCTCGTCCGCGTTCCAAAACGAAACTGGAGCGAGCCGCGGTCTCGCCGTCACATCGAAGGAGAGAAATCGCTATTTGTCACAGCCACTCGTCGGCAAGGGACGGCCGAGGCAGAGTAATATCAAAGCATCGTGGTTGCCTCATGCTGGAAAAACCGGTGCGGTTGTGTCAGTCGCCCCGCCAGCAACGCCGCCGATAGCGTTGCCGCAAAGGCGGGTACTGACTGCCACGCTATCGCTCTCCAAATCGTTGCAACAGATTCGTCAAACAAGTTTACAGACTCTTTGCGAATGCAAGTCGCTGACCATGATACGTTCGCTTTAAGTCCGAGGTTGGCCGAAGCTAATCGTCGAAATCAATGGTTTGGAATGCGTGAACAAACAACCTGCAGCGTTAATCGCGAGCCGCATACAGAGAGGCCGTTTAATGGATATCGACATTTTCGCAGCTTACGAGTCTAACGTTCGTCGCTATGGACGATCGTTTCCAACGGTCTTTACAAAGTCCCTTGGGGCGACAATCTGGGACGAGACCGGCAAACCCTATATTGATTTCCTTGTAGGGTCCGGTGCGCTCAACTACGGCCATAACAATCCAGATATTATGGAGCCGGCAATTCAATATCTTACCGGTAAAAATATTATTTTGTCCCTTGATATGTATACAGCTGCAAAGCGTGATTTCATCGAAGTGTTCGTCGATTCGATCCTCAACCCCCGGGGCCTTTCTTACAAGATACAGTTTCCTGGGCCGACCGGGACAAACGCTAACGAAGCGGCGTTGGCGCTGGCGCGAAAATATAGCGGCCGCTCAAGTGTCATGGCCTTCACAAATTCGTACCATGGCATGTCGCTCGGCTCCTTGGCGGTGTCGGGTTCAGCGTCAACCAGACAGCTTGGCGGCGTTGCTCGCCACGATGTGATCCGTGTCCCATACGAGAACTATCCGAACCAAACTTTCGATTCCGCAAGTTACATTGATTACGCGTTGGGCGACCCGGGCAGCGGCATAGAAAAGCCGGCAGCAATCATCCTGGAGCCCATCCAGGCAGAAGGCGGCATGAACACCGCATCCGCACCATGGCTTGTAGAAATTCAGCGCATTTGCCGTAAGCACGACGTTGTTTTGATCGTCGATGACATTCAGGCAGGTTCGGGACGAACGGGCGATTTCTTCTCATTTGAGTTCGCGAAAATCGAGCCCGACATCGTGTGTCTTTCGAAATCGCTAAGCGGTTCAGGTAATCCGTTGTCCATAGTTCTGATTCGCCCCGACATGGACGTATGGAATCCGGGAGAACATAGCGGGACCTTTAGAGGGAATAATCTCGCCTTTGTGACTTCCGCGGCCATGTGCAAAATGTGGTCCGATAGGCAGTTTACTAAAGCCGTCGAGGGGACGGCCGTAAAACTGCAAGAACACCTTGATCGCCTCGTTGCGAAATTCCCGAAGTGCATCGAACAAAAGCGCGGCCGTGGTCTGATGGCCGGCCTCAAGTGCCGTTCACGGACGGTTGTTGGCCGTGTGCACGATGTCGCGTTCGAAAACGGCCTGCTGATCGAATCCTCGGGGCCAAATCGCGACGTCATCAAAGTCCTTCCGCCGATAACCATCTCAGATGATGAACTCGATCACGGCATTGCAATCCTCGATCAGGCACTACAGGAGAAAACCAATGGCGACTAACCAAGTACCTCAAACGCCGGCCATCTCGCCTCTTACGATCAAAGAACGAACCGGCTCGATCAGCACTGCGGAGATCATCTCGGTCCTGAAAGGTGAGATCACGGCTCTGCACATCAGCCAAGCTTTCAGCACCGAAGTAGCCGAGGAGATCACCAAGAACTTTGTTGGCAGTCCCGGTCTCAAAGAGCGTAAAGACGGCGTCCCCGGACAATATGTGGGCGCATCCCACTACAGGAAGGATGCAGGCACCTATTTCGCCGAGGCCGAAAATGCGCGACCGTACGTCGACGCCCTTTTTGAGAATCTGGTAGACCCGGTCCGAGCAACTTTCGGCGCGTTGAAACGCGAGCTTCACAACCAGGGTATTGAATTGCGGCTGGCCCGTTTAGAACACCGTCAGGCAAATGTTTGTCGCGCTCTCAGTTGGTCTGGCAGCGGCACGTTTTCCTTGGACCCCCACGACGATGTCGCTCAGGTATTACGTGCTGGGGACGATTACGAGCTTTCTGCGGTGGCGCACAACACCGTCGCAGCACTCAACTTCTACCCTAGCATGCCTGAGGAAGGTGGAAATTTGAGGCTCTGGAGTCACAAGCCGACACTCGCGGATCGAAAGTCGCAAGGTGTCGAGACCACAGGATATCCGTATTCGGCAGCTTATCTAGAGTCCGTCCCTTGTCGCGAGTTCCAGCTCAAGGCCGGGGATATCGCCTTAATCGATGGCGGCTTCGTTCACGGGGTTACTGGTCAAGCAGGCAATGGAAAGCGCCGTCTGGTGCTAAACAGCTTTTTCGGGTTCGCGCTGCCGGATCTTGTTCTCTGGTGGACTTGAAGTTAAGGATGTCGCAGCGACTGACTGCGCTTCCGCCGACAGGTATCACATCGGTCGCAACCCGAGGGGAGCCTTTAGTCACAGCCGCCCTGTCCGCATTACCCGGCGCTCCACTGTTCGCGGTGCCGAGCTGAACAGGCATCGCGAGGTGATGTTAAGCAAGGCAGACGCAACGCGAGAGGTGATCTAGCAGGCTTCTCTGATTGGGGTCGTTGAGGTCAAGCTCCTCCTGATAATTTTCCGGACCATGTCGCCCCGCCGAAGCGGAATTCTGTCGCGTCGCTCCACATGCGATGCAGGATGACACCGAGCTTGCGGGCAACAGCAACTCGGGCTCGGGCCATACCGCGCCGCTTGGCGACGTTCATACCCCACGCTCTGAGGCTCGACCATTTCTTGCTGAGCACAAGCAGCGAATGAGCCGCCTCATAGAGGGCCGTGCGGGCGAGTTCGTCGCCGCATCGGCTGACCTTGCCCTGAATGTCCGTCTCGCCAGATTGATAGCGTGCCGGGGTCAGACCCAGATGCGCTCCGACATCCCTCGACCGGCGAAAGCGGTCCGGCTGATCGATCGTGGCACGGAAGGCGAGCGCGGTGATGGGCCCTGGTCCCACGTCATAATGCCCATCTCGCTACGCTATTGAAAGACAAGGCTCTTTTGATCCGAATCTGATGATGGCGGCCCCTTGGAGCACGACTTGATCCGCTCGATCAGATGGGAATCTTCGATATTCCCTCGTTTGATAACCCAAGGTGCGCCCATGCAATATTGTTGGGCAGGGATGATGCCGGCGCGAATCTGGCGAAGGACCGTCGCAGGGCTCAGATTGAGCATGCTGGCGGCTTCAGTCAACGTGACTTCGCCGCGCTCGGCCCATTCGCCATCCCTGTAGACCGCGATGTCGTGCGTATTGCGGAAGCCCCGCACACGCGACTGTGTCCATCCATTCGATCGACCTGTCCGCTTTCCCATCCGGTTGAGCATGCCGGCAATGGCCTTGTCAGGCATCATTCGTGCGTAGGCGCGGATCAACTCCACTGTCTCAGGCTCGGCGGACCACCGCGTCTGACCCCGCCGGTTCTTTCTCACCGTCAGGCTGGTGTGATCGCCACCCTGCCAATGCAACAACAAATGAATCTGATCACCCTCGACCTGTGCCACGATCTCGCGCAACACGACCCGGACGATACGTTTGCGCGTGACGGAAGTGGCCGCCGGATGATGCCAGGCGGCCTCCAGATCGGCCCCCATTTGCAATAGACGCTGGCGCTCCTCGATGCCCAAAGCTGCCGGCCGCTGTCGCAGCAGGGCCTCCAATTCTTCCTCGAGAGCGCGTACGCTCGCGAGGGCGCCATTCCACCGCCGCTCAAGTTCGCCAGCTACCAGACGATTGTCAGGGTCGACCGTGTCATACTGTCGGTGCGCCCTGGTTGCCTCATATCGCGCCTGTTCGAGCGCCAACTCGATCTGGCGCTGTTTTTCGCCAGACTGGTGCTCGCACTGCGTGATCGCTTGGATGGCCGCTTCAACGCCGAGTGGCTGCAGCAACCGCACGATCTCGACACCCACCGCTTCGTCGACGCGCAGTGCGCCGAACGAGATACAGGGATCACCGCCAGGGTTGCTTCGGGTGGCATCACACTTATAGCGGCCGACATCGCCCTTGGTGCCGTTGTAGCTGACAAGCAGGCGGCGGCCGCAATGGCCGCAGCGCAGCAGGCCCGCGAGCAAAGCCTCCCCCTTGCGCACCGGCCCGCGCACCATCATGCCCTTGCCGTTGGCATTGTCAGCGATCAGCCGTTGGTTCCTTTCAAACTCTGCCCAGGACAAATAGCCTTCGTGATGGTCAACGAGCAAGACAGCCCAATCTGAACGATCCTTGCGACGGCCGCGCACGATTCGCTTGCGGCCGTTTTCGATTATCGTCCGACTTCCGGTTCGGCCAAAGGCGTAAGCGCCGGCATAAACAGGATTGGTGAGAAGATTGCTCACCGTCGCATAGACCGGAAGCTTCCACAGCACCTGCCGTTGTCCAGAGTTCCTGGAGTTGAGGTACGGCAGCGCGATCTGGTCGCTTCGAAGCGACAAGAACACCTGGCGGATGCTTTGCATTTCGGCAAAGCGGGTGAAGACCAACCCGATCGCCTCTCGCACACGCAGGTCTGGATCCATCTCGATCTTGTCGCGGCCCACTTTCACATAGCCGACAGCTACCGTGAAGAAGAGCTCGCCCCGTCGTGCCTTCTGCTTCAAGGCTTCCATCGAACGGGCCCGCAGGAGCGACAGTTCGAGTTCGCTCATCGTCCCTTTCATGCCCAGCAACAACCGATCGTTTGGATGGCGTGGTTCATAGATTCCATCCTCATCGACAATCACCGTGCCAACCAGTCCGCTTCGATCAGCGTGTGCCAGTCGCGTCCATTGCGCGCCAGACGCGACACTTCGATCGCAAAGACGTCACCGACGCGGCCTTCGCAGATCGCTGCCAACAGCTTCTCGAAGCCCGGACGACTGACGCCCGATCCCGAGCGGCCAAGGTCGTCGTCGATGACTGTCACATCCGTCCAGCCAAGAGCATGGGCACGGTCAGCAAGTCCATATTGACGCCGCCGGCTCTCATGATTGTTGGCAAGCTGATCGACGGTGGATTGCCGAATGTAGATGAAGGCGCCGCGCGCCAGGTGATCAGACGTGATCTTCATCGCCGGCCTCCGTCACTGCGGGGACGCTGAGTGTTTCCGACAGCAGCGCGCTCACCAGTGGCAATAGCTTCGTCCGCTCGGACGCTGCTACCGGCACCGGTGGGGTCTTGGGCACGAAGAGATCGAATTGGCGGTGACAGGGTTGCCGTTGCTTCATGCTTGTCTCCTCCTTCGTGACGGGAATCGTCACGCAGCAAGGTTAGACAGGCATCGAGCTCAAGACGAAGTTCGTGCAGATACGCCAGCGGCAGACGGGGACGCTCCGTCATCATCATCGCCTTCGCTTGATCTTCCGTCATCCAGACCGGCAGATGCGCCAGGGTGCCGTCAGGCTGGCGGATGGTCAGACTGACCTCGTCACCACGACGATTGCGCCCGGCAACAGTAACCGTTTCCCCGTAACGGGGATGGAATCGGTAACGGATAATCGTCTCGCCCGACTGATAGCGGGTATTATGAAGCTGTTGCCCCCACACCTGGAACGCTCATCAGTCGCCGGCAGACTTGCTCCTTGCGGGCGATATTGAGGACCTGCTTTGTCAGTTTCCCGAACTCACGCAACATCGTGGCCACGATCGCCAGAAGCGGCTCGACAAGCGCCATGATGACCGTATCTGCGCCAATCAGTTCGCGCACGCGATCGGCGAAGGCTGCACGGCTTGGAGTGCCGAGCTTGATGCCGGCCTCCCGCAGAATCGCCCTGACGACGTTCTCGATGGTCCGCATTTCATTGAGGACCGTGCGTCGTGCGACGAGGAGGGATCGCCAGAGCCGACACTGCTGGCTCTTCACATGCACCTGCCGATACCAGCCGGTGCGCATGATCTGCGCTAAGGCGCGGGCGTCGTTGCGATCCGTTTTGTTCGGCATCGTTTTCATCGCCGCGTTGGCTTACCGGGTCTCGATGCGATCGCCGGCAATCCTTCGGCGCGAATACCGTCATAAAGCCAGGCCGTCAGCGAGCAGGCTTCGAGCCCGATGCGCTCCAGCGGCAGATCGATTTTGCGCAAGGCCTCATAAAGCGCCCTCGGCTCACTCGCCGCCCGCCCTTCCTTGACGATGCGGCCGCTCTCGTCGACGACACAGATAGCGGTCTCTTCCAAAGACACGTCAAGTCCGGCAAAATACTTCATGGCTGCTCCTCCTGATGTTTGTGGCGATCTACATCGACCACGTTCTCACATCTCGACAGGAGCAGCCGCCCTCAATTTGGCTCGGGCGAGACCGCAATCACCCCATCTGTTGAAGAAAGTCGGGTGCGCTCGCAGACGAAGCCTGAGGCGTCGGCATTGTGAGGCGACGCGCGGTGCCGATCATTCTCCAGGAATGGGCCCACTGAGTAGGGTAACAGACGCCGGCAGATGACGGCGCTCCAAAATGCCGCCGAGCGAGGCTCGCCGGCGGGATCGCTGAGGGCGATGCCACAACCGTCCAAAAAGCTGAACGCGAGGATCAGCCAAGAATTGGTGATGCCCAGGCCATCAGGATCGTCAGCATCCCAGCTGCGGCCATCATCAATCCCCGGCCGACGATCATGACCGTGCGGCGGCTGATATTGTCGGCAATCGCACCAATGAAGACTGCCAAAAAAAGCCGGCAAGGTCGACGATGCCCGGACGAGGGAGACCATCACATCCGAGGTTAAAACGGTGGCGTTAGCCAGTTGAGGGCCACCGTCTGCATCAGCCAACCGAGGCTCGAAAGCTGAGACGCTAGAAAGATGGAATGGAAGGTCGAGTTCTTCAGCGGCGCCAGCAAGCCCGTGGATGCTGTTTCTGGGTCCGACATGCCGTTCAGTCTCTTGGGACGGGACCCGCTGTTGCAGAGTCAAGGGAAAGGATGCGACACGTCAGGTTGTTGTTCTTCATGCCGCCTATCCTCGATCGAGGGAATTGGAGGTGGCCCGCAGCGAGATCAGCGTGAACAGCCGACGGCCAGTCTCTTGGTCTATACTGACCTTGGATTTAAGCCGTTCCCTCAGCAGTGCAGCGGCCTCATTGTGGATCGCCCGGCGACCCATGTCGATGGCTTCAATCCTATCACGCGACAGGTGCGCTCTTGCGACGGTATACCTGTCGCAAACAAGAGCGTAATTCTTCAGCAACTGCGGAACGGGGTGAGCGAGAGATGATGGCAAAGAACATGCCCGCCAGCCCCAGTCGTTATAGACAAGATCAGTCGCCTCTCCTCCAGCGCAAGAGAGAGTCGGTAAGGGCCGCCGCTATGATTGACCCGCGCAAATGTGTTGGTGTCGAGCAGGTCGCAAATGGCGACATCTAGCTCGCGCTTGCGGTCAGACACGGGCTTGGGAGGCAAACGCGGGGGCAAACGTGCAAGAGACCGTCTCATGATGGCGGCATCGCTACCGCGGTGCGGATCGCCTCCTTGAGGTTGACCGTGGTGCGGTGCTCCGTGTCCATGGTGCCCATCTTGGTAGCGTTTCGCGGCATGCCGAGCGACTTTTCGACGCACAATTCAATTAAAACCGTGTCCGAGGTGCTCACAGAATGGTTCATGTGCCCGAAGTGTTTGCTTCAATCTGCGGCTTCCCCTGAAATATTAATGCCAATGCGAGGCGCCTATTGAAGCCTCTGGGGGGAGGGCATACGAAATTATATTAAGACGTGAAGCTATTCGGTAATGTTCGCTGCACGAGAAAGACATGAGCCATTGGACTCCGCGACAGCGGCTGCTAGTTTCTCCTCCGCAACGCCTAACAGGCTGTTGAACAACTGTTTTGTTTACGCAACGTGTCGGAATCAGATCAAGCACAAAGCAAATTCAAAACGGGTATCTCCGCTCTTTTTTCAGCCTCCTAAGCCAAGAACGCAGTCGCGTCATGTGGCAAGGAACCTTCGCACCCACGCAACCGACCATCGCGACTTCCGCGGATCGGCAGCAGCAAATTGCTCCTCTTTGTACGCGCTGTAAAGGCGGAGCATCGCCTCGGCAAAACCTGAGAGGCTGCTGAACATGTCGGCGGCTCGCGACGGTGAGATGTCAATGTCCGCAAATACTGGGTGGCTCTATATTCGATCGAAAGCGCCCGAGGCATCCTCCGCATGATGCCTCGGGCGGGACGAGGGGTGCGGTTGCCCGTCTGGCGCACTCCGCGCCCCCCAAGGTCTGCTCGCTTACTGAGACGTAATTCCCCCCAAAGCCACCAGGCCAAGTCACACAGCCATCAGCACATGGCCCCGTCGAGGTCGATTGCTTGCGACAATGCCGAGCCTTGATTGTCATTCAACAGCGGCGGCTTAACCGGAGATTCTGCCGTTACTTAACCCATTGGAACCGCACTTATTGACCTGCACCACCTAGTCCTGCTTGAGCCGCACCGTGGCCCTGCCGGGCAGCGCTGCATCTTCACCAGAGCCAAATCATAGCTCGAACCGATCGCCGGCAAACTGCCGCGCTTGACTGGCATTATTCGCCTGTCATGACAAAGCCTTAAGGTATCCTCATCAAAGTAGCCCAAAAGAGATCGCCTAACCCATCGCAACATTCAATGCGCCAAGTGCGGTCCGCGTGGCGCAATTCGTCATTCGACGCTTTTTTTTGACACGTCACGAACAGATCCTCAGATTTTTTGCGATACCCCCGCCATTTTCGCAGTGGTACACCTTTTATGCCACATTCGGACATCTCGAAACTGCGTGTCTTGAGTGACGGAGTTGTAGTTCTGACGTTGCTATCGAGGAATCCCGCTGTGAGATTTTCAGGCTTTCGCGTTCTTTCTGAAGCGCTCAAAGGTCATTCTGGATGGAAACCTTTATGGCGCAATCCTGATCCCCAGCCGTTTTACGATTACGTCATCGTTGGCGGCGGCGGGCACGGCCTCGCGACGGCTTATTACCTGGCCAAGACCTTCCGGCAATCCCGTATCGCCGTTTTGGAAAAGGGTTGGTTGGGATCCGGGAATGTTGGCCGAAACACCACAGTCATCCGTTCGAACTACCTACTGCCCGGTAACGGGCCGTTCTACGAGTTTTCACTGAAGCTCTGGGAGGGGCTGGAGCAGGAACTGAACTTCAACTCGATGGTCTCCCAGCGCGGCGTCATTTACCTCTTTCACTCGGATTGGCAGCGAGATGCGTATCGACGCCGCGCCAATTCGATGGCGCTCGCCGGTGCGGACGCGCGCCTGTTAAGCCGCGAGGATCTCAAGGCGATGCTTCCTTTCTTGAACTACGACAATGCGCGCTTTCCGATCCATGGCGGCTTTATGCAGCCACGCGCGGGGACGGCACGGCATGACGCTGTCGCTTGGGGCTACGCTCGTGGCGCCGATCTGTACGGTGTGGACCTTATCCAGAATTGCGAGGTGACAGGTTTTCGCATCGTTGATGGCAACATCCGTGGTGTGGAGACCTCGCGTGGTTTCATCGGTGCCAACAAGGTCGGCGTGGCAGTGGCGGGCTCCTCGAGCCGCGTCATGGCGATGGCGGGGATGCGCCTTCCGATCGAGAGCCATGTCCTGCAGGCGTTCGTCACGGAAGGTCTCAAGCCCATTATTCCTTGCGTTATCATGTTCGGCGCGGGGCACTTCTATATAAGCCAATCCGATAAGGGCGGCCTCGTCTTCTGTGGCGAAATCGACGGCTACAATTCCTATGCGCAGCGTGGGAACTTGCCGATGGTGGAGGATGTCTGCGAAGGCGCCATGGCCGTGATGCCGATGATCGGTCGGGTGCGGCTCCTGCGGCAATGGGGCGGCGTTATGGACATGTCGATGGACGGCTCGCCAATCATCGACCGCACGGGCATCGAAGGCCTTTATTTTAACGGGGGCTGGTGCGTTGGGGGTTTCAAGGCGACGCCCGCCAGCGGCCACGCCTTCGCCCATCTTCTTGCGACCGATACGCCTCATGAGACTGCGCGCGCTTACCGACTCGATCGCTTCGCAAGAGGATACTTAATCGATGAAAGCGGCGCTGGTGCGCAGCCGAACCTACAGTGAGGTCAAAATGCTCATTCCCCATCCAGTTCTGGGTTTGCGCGATGCAAGAGAATTTGCCTATCTCGGAGACGCCCGGCTTATCGACCGTCCAGACCCATCTGCACCCGATGCCGAGGCCGCCTTTTGCGACTATGTATACTTGCGCGACAATCCAGCGGGCGCGCATCGGGAATTGTGGTTCCACGAGCACGGCGACCACTCCTGGCTGGTCGTTACGCGCAATACGATCACCCACGAAATTCTCGGCGCCGAGTTGGCCCACGACGTGGCCCTTGCGCGCAAGAGGAGCGTAAAATGACGCGGCTCTCAGGCGGATTAATCGACCGTACACAAACACTGAACTTCAAGTTTGACGGAAAACGCTACCAGGGTCATCCCGGCGACACACTTGCCTCGGCGCTGCTAGCCAACGGCGTTCGCCTGATTGGGCGCAGCTTCAAATATCATCGTCCCCGCGGGGTGTTGTCCGCCGGTTCGGAGGAGCCAAATGCCTTGGTCGAGCTGCGCACCGGCCCGCGACAGGAGCCTAACACACGCGCGACAACGGTCGAGCTGTTCGAGGGACTGGAGGCGCGAAGCCAGAATCGCTGGCCCTCGCTTGGTTTCGACGCAATGGCTATCAATGACCTGTTCTCACCGCTGTTCACAGCCGGGTTCTACTACAAGACCTTTATGTGGCCGAAAAGTTTCTGGGAAAAAGTCTACGAGCCAGCCATCCGTAGGGCGGCAGGACTCGGCAGCATCTCAATGCAGGCCGATCCCGATGCCTATGACAGGGGCTTCCTGCATTGCGACTTGCTGGTGATCGGCGGGGGGCCAGCCGGACTTGCTGCGGCGCTGACGGCCGCTCGATCAGGCGCACGTGTGATCCTGGCGGAGGAGGATTTCCGCCTGGGCGGGCGGCTGTTATGCGAGACGGAAACACTGGGCGAGGCCCCGCCCCTCGATTGGATTTCAGCGCTGGAGTCAGAATTCGAGAGCCTGCCACGTCTTCGGGTGATGAGCCGAACCACGGTTTTCGGCGTCTATGACCACGGCATCTATGGTGCGGTCGAAAGGGTTTCGGATCATCTTGCGCAGCCAAGAGGCCGCGTACGCCAGACACTTTGGCGCATAACGGCGAAACGTGCCATCTTGGCTGCAGGCGCGATAGAGCGACCCGTCGCTTTTGCGGACAATGACCGTCCCGGCATCATGCTGGCCGGCGCGATGCGAGCTTACGCGAATCGCTGGGCAGCGTGCCCATCCGAAAAGGTCGCCGTCTTCACCAACAACGAGAACGGTCACCGTACCGCCTGCGACCTCGCCGCCAAGGGTGTCGAGATCGCCGCTGTCATCGACGCGCGCCCAGAGGCGAAGGCTCGTGGTGACTACCGTTTAATCGCCGGCGGGGTTGTGACCGGCTCGCGCGGCCGTCTTGGCCTAACCTCGATTGAGTTTCAAACAAAGGGCAGGTCCGAATGGATCGATTGCGGCGCCCTTGGGGTCGCGGGCGGCTGGAACCCGAACGTGCATCTGGCTTCGCACCATCGGGGTAAGCCGACCTGGAATGAGCTGCTGCTGGCGTTCCTGCCTGGCGAGTACGGGCCTTCTGGGTTGCGGGCGGCGGGCGCTGCAGCGGGCCGCTTCTCGACCGCGGAAGCGCTGCGTTCGGGTGCGGAAACGGCGAGATGTGCGTTGGCAGACATAGGGATCACGGCGAAATCTCTTAATTTGCCGACCCCGGAAGAGGATGCATATAAAATCGCACCCGTCTTTCACGTGCCGGGTAGGAGACGCGCCTGGGTCGATTTCCAGAACGACGTGACGGTGAAGGACATCAAGCTCGCCCATGCCGAGAACATGCGGTCGGTAGAGCATTTGAAACGCTATACGACTTTGGGCATGGCGACGGATCAGGGCAAGACCGCCAATGTGATTGGGCTCGCCGTAATGGCGGAGCTCACTGGAAAAACAATCCCGGAAACCGGAACTACAATCTTCCGCCCGCCCTATACTCCCGTGGCACTGGCGGTCCTGGGGGGCGGCGATATAGGGCCGCATTTCCACCCTCCCCGCTTGACGCCGACCCATCGGTGGGCCGAAGCCCAAGGCGCGGTATTTGACGAGTCTAGCCCCTGGCGGCGAGCCGATTATTTTCGCCGTAAGGGGGAAACGGACTGGCGCCAGAGTGTAGATCGCGAGGCGCAGGCCGTGCGTAGCTCCGTTGGCTTGTGTGACGTCTCCACGCTCGGAAAGATCGACGTGCAGGGCACCGATGCGGGGCAGTTTCTCGATCGTCTTTACAGCAACATGATGTCGACGCTGAAGGTCGGCCGCGTTCGCTATGGGCTGATGCTGCGCGAGGACGGCTTTCCCTATGACGATGGTACCTGCGCGCGACTCGCCGATGACCACTATGTGGTCACCACAACGACGGGCAATGCGGGCCTGGTTTTCCGAAATATGGATTTCGCCAGGCAATGCCTCTGGCCCGAGCTTGACGTACAGCTCATATCCACGACGGAGGCCTGGGCGCAAATTGCTGTCGCAGGTCCGAGATCGCGTGCGCTGCTCGAGCGGGTCGTCGACGGGTTCGACTTATCGAACGACGCGTTTGCTTTTATGGCTTGCGCGGAACTAACGGTTTGCGGCGGTCTGCGGGCGCGGCTCTTCCGCGTCTCATTCGTGGGAGAACTTGGCTACGAGCTTGCGGTTCCCGCCCGCTACGGGCATGCACTGATGAATCGGCTGATGGAGATGGGTGAAGATCTGGAAGTGACACCTTTTGGAGTCGAAGCGCTATCTGTCCTAGGGATGGAAAAGGGTCACGTCGGTGGAGCCCAGCTTAACGGCCAAACCACTGCCGAAATGCTCGGACTCGGCAAAATGGTGTCGCAGAAGAAAGACGCAATCGGCGCGATCATGTCTCGGCGCGAGGGGCTGGCGGGAAATAAGCGCCGACTGATGGGTCTTCAGCCCGTCGAGCCTGGGAGCAAGATCGTTGTCGGCTCACATCTCTTCGCCGAAGGAGCAGCATTGAACCACGATACCGATCAGGGCTGGATCACGTCAGCCTGCTATTCGCCCCATGTCGGCTCAATGATCGGGCTGGCTTTCCTCGAGAATGGCTATGAACGGTTGGGCGAGGTGATCATGGCTGCGAACCCGGTCGAAGGGGAAAGCGCACGCCTGCGCGTCGTTTCGTCCCATTTCGTTGATGCTGAAGGAGTACGTCTGCGTGGCTAACCTGAGACCGCTCAAGGCGCTGGGCGCCGAAAATCCTCGTTACGCATCGTTTGCAGCGCTGGAGATTCGTGAGAACCTAGATTTGGCGCTTGCCTCTCTAGCGCTGCGCCGGAAAACCGTTGCACCCCAACCGTTCGGTTTGAATTTGCCGAGGCCGGGACGCTGGGTAGCAGATCAGGAAGTGGCAGCTTTCTGGACTGGACCAGGTCAGTGGATGGTTGAAGCCGAAGGCCGCGCCGAAGAGGACTTTGCCGCAGATCTGAAAGAGGCTGCCCGCGGTTGTTCGGTGACCGAGCAAACTGGTGGGTGGGTGGCTGTCGAAATTTTATCTCGGGCCGGCACAGGCCCCCTCGACGCATTGCTGGCGAAGCTAATCAACATCGATCTTGCGGATTTCGGTCCGGGTCGCGCGACGCGTACAGTCCTTGATCACATGACCTGTTTCGTAATCCGCCGCAGCGAAACCCATGTCGCCGTGCTTGGCGCGCGCTCGTTTGGCGCTTCGCTCTGGCACGCGCTAGAAATTGCCTCAAGGAGGATAGAGTAAGGTAGCTTAGTGCAGGCTTTCCAATTCGCCGAATGCTTGCCAAGCCAGAAAAGGCTCGGACGTTCACGCGCTTTTATAGCAACAGCATTTGCGGATGACTCGTACGGGGTCTCCAAAAGGCGACGAGCCTTACTCACGGCTGTCGCGAGCCGAACGCGGCTTGGCGAGATGGCAATCACGCGGATGGACCTGACGGCAGCGCGAGTTCGGGCTGCGCCGGCGAAGACGCGGGATGCACGGGCGGCACCCCGGACACGGGCGATCGCCCGCGACCGCAAGATAGCGCGGACACTGGGCATGCATCGGCAGACGCCGCGCCACTGCATGCTTCGCTACAATGCGGGCGGATTGAGCGGCCTCTTGCAGCCGCAAATCGCTGGAGCTCCAGGCGCAGTTGACGCCGACGCAGAAGGTCGCGTTGGCGCGTCGGTGGAACAGGGCCACGATCCTGGGCGCAAACGGCATGGTGCGCTGGCGGCGCAAAGACCTTAGGCCTTACGCCGCGTGCCCTTCACCCGAGGGCGTACGAAGCGGCTATTAGACTAGGAGGACTTAAAAAATCTTCCGACAAAGTAGCGCTGTTTGTCGGGGTCGCCGGGATACTCGGCTGCAGTCGTGACAGAAGATCGCTGTCGGGCCGTCAAAACTCCATAGCTTGGGCATGTGCGTGTGAGCGATCTTCACCAGCGAAACCTCGTACGTTGAGCGCCGATTTCAAATTGGGCCAACTTCTGCAACCGAATTTCAACAAGCACTAAGTTTTGGCGGAAACGCGTCTTGTTTCGATATTAACGTATGAGGGTTGGCTGAACCATCGGTCCCGGAACCACAAACTGGCACTAACTTTCAACGGAGCTGAGAACAGTGACTGAGGCGGCGAATAGCAGGATGGATTTCCCACTCGAGGAGTATCGTGCACGGTTGCACCGTACCCAGGAGGAAATGGCGAAATACCATCTTCCTGTCCTCTTGCTGCACCAACCAGAAAACATCAACTATCTTACCGGTTTGGATGACGTTATGTACGTCTCCTATCTTGCCTTAGTTGTTCCCAGCCGCGGAAACCCGGTGCTTGTCATTCGCGACATGGAAGTTCCGGCAGCACAAAACACATCGTGGGTAAAAGACTACGTGGTATATCCAGATGCTGCTATCGATCCGCTCCGTGTTTCTCTCGATGCAGCACACAAGGCCCTACATGGCCTAGGTTTGGCAGGCGGAAGGATTGGTCTAGATGACCACTCGTGGTTCTTGACCGCAGAACGTTGGAAAATGCTTCAAACGGTGCTGCCTCATGCAAGCTTAGTCGCAGAACCGCTGATTGTCGATCACCTCCGCCTGATCAAGTCACAGCGGGAAATAGATTATCTACGTGGCGCTGCTCGGAGCGTTGACGCGGGGATGCGAGTGGGTCTTGATGCGATCAAGGGTGGCGTGTCGGAGCGAGAGCTGGCTGTCGCAGTCTATAGCGAATTGACACGCGCTTGCACACAGGTGCCAGACGGCTGTCAAATCACCTCTGGTGACCGAACAAATCTCATACACGGGTGGTCCACTGACCGACGCTTGGAACGCGGCGATCCTGTTTATTTTGAGCTCAACGGAATTCACAAAGGATACTGGGCGCGCTTGATGCGTACCGCGGTCGTGGGCCCGGCGACTGCGCAGCAGCGCCGTGTAGCGGAGAAAATCATCGGCATTCAAGACGAGGCTATCGCGCTGATGCGCCCGGGCATACCGGCCAGCGTAGTCGATCAAGCTTGCCGCGAACCGATCTTAGTGGCGGGTCTTCGCCAGACCTACACCAACCGTACTGGCTATTCGCTGGGGCTCAATCAACGGCCCTCCACCGCCGAATTAATCCGAGAGTTCCTGCCGGATGTGAAATGGGTGCTGCAGCCCGGAATGGTGTTCCATATGGTGGCGATCGCCGGCGGCATGGGATTCAGCGAGACTGTTCTGGTAACGGAAGATGGGCCTGAACGCCTGACGGGCTTGGACCGTAGACTTTTTGAGAGTGCCTGACGGCTTACCCTGGGGAACAAAATGCGACCACTTGTTGGAATTGTCAGCAACTTTGAAGTCGATAAGAAGGGTTACTTCTGTTTAGAAAATTATGTTCGTGCGATCGAGCAATCCGGAGCGCTTCCAATCATCCTGCCTTATGTTAGTGAAGGCGATGTTGGGCAGTTGCTCGACACATTGTCGGGAATAGTTCTGACCGGCGGTGGGGACTTTCCAACCGAGTTCTACGGTGCGGATCCACACCCAACTGTACAGCGAATGATCCCCAAGCGTGATCGATTCGAGTTCGCTCTCGCCCGGGCAGCGTTTGAACGGCCGGTGCCGGTACTCGGTATTTGCCGTGGCATGCAGATACTGAATGTTGTCGCGGGAGGAACTATCTATCCCCATACTCAGGACGCTCTCCCTGAAGTCGGCGACCATCGTGATGGGACCCCGCTTGAACAGACAGTCCATGGGATTAACATTGAGCCAAATACATACCTCTCGCGACTTGTCGAAAGCCCAAATTTGTCATTCCGGGTCAACAGCTCGCATCACCAGGCTATTGACAGGCTGGCACCTGGTTTCGTCGTTTCGGCACGAGCCGACGACGGTATCGTCGAGGCAATCGAGGCGCCGGATCGGCCCTTTGTCATCGGTGTGCAGTGGCATCCAGAGGCGATGTTCGAGAGCGAGCCTGCGTGCCGGTCACTGATTCAGAACTTCGCCAAAGCTTGCGGTGTCAAGTAAAATCCATAAGACCAAAGAGCAGAAGTATCGTCGTTTCACTATAGTGGCAGGTAGACGCATGTTGTAAAACGCTCAGCTTCCTTTAGGATGGCAACCCGCTCACTCACATCAATAGCCGCGCGAGTAATGACTATGGGTTGAGCGCAAGATACTTTTTCTTGCGACCGCTAAGGCGGCTTATCATGAATATTGGAGCACATCGTGCAGCCCCTTTTAAAACTCGCCGACTTCGTGGCTACCTTTCCGCCGAAAAGTTTGCCTGTGCCAACCACGCAGACGATCTCCACCCTGATGCTCGATCTGATCGGTGCTGCAGGAGCGGGCTTACATTCGCCGCTTGCGAGGGCTGCCAGAGCATCCGCCCTTAATGCATATGGTGAAGGGTCTGTGAGGATTTGGCTGACTAATCGGACATCAAGTGTTGTAGGCGCTGCCATGGCCAACAGCGCTGCCGCCAGCGCGCTTGATATCGATGACGGTCACCGCGGCGCTGCGGGTCACGCTGGCGCCGGCGTTATACCTGCTGCTCTGGCAGTCGCCGAAGCCGTTGGTGGATCATCATCGGAAGTATCGGAAGCAATTGCGCTCGGTTACGAGATCGCTTTGCGCGTCGCAAGTTCCCGCCCCGCGGAATCGGTGGATACCTATGCTAGTGGGCGATGGGTAAACTATGGCGCTGCAGCCGCTGCAGCCCGCCTGCTCAAGTTAACCGCTAACGAGACCGCTCATGCGCTTGGTATCGCGGGCGGCGAAGGCCCAATCGTCTTCACGGCCCCGTCTCCAAAGTTCGAAGGCAGCACGATCAAAGAAGGTATTCCTCCTGCTGTCGTGGCAGGTATTACTGCTGCTTATCGGGCTCGAGAGGGAGCGACCGGCCCGCTCGACCTCTTCAACGACGAGGTTCGTTTTGATCGCAACGTTCTTTTGGGCGGTCTGGGATCGTCTTGGGAGGCGCAAAATTGCTATCTGAAACCTTACGCGTGTTGCCGATACATGCATGCAGCCGTTGACGCTATTATCTCGATGCGTAGACGTGGAACTGAGATCAAGACGCTTCGAATCAACACGTTTCCCCAAGCAATGCGCTTGGCAAACGAGCGCGCCCCAACTAACCTAGAGGGGGCTCAGTACAGCTTCTATTTCAATTGCGCGCTCGCTTCTCTTTACGGCGCTGAGGAACTTCAACCGGTCGCCTTAGAGAGACTCACTGACGAGAGGGTTCTCGAAATTGCCAACCTCATCGAACTCGTCCCGTCGCCGGAATTCGCCACGGCATTTCCTTTTGGTACACCGGCTAGGGTCTTCCTCGATCAGGGGGATGGGGTTCAAGAAATGCTTGTACTGCATCCGCTTGGAGATGTGGCAAATCCGATGTCGAGAGAGCAAGTCATTCACAAGTTCATGAACATCACCGAAAATCTCGGGCGCGAATGGCAGGAGGACCTTGTTGCCGCAGCATTGAATTTCGAGGAGGGGGGGCTGTCATATCTCGTTTCATCCCTGGCCGCTCCCAGGCAACATGCCTATCCGACGGCGCGGGGGAGAGCCGAGGCGATCCGAGCGACCTATTGATGCTGGAAAGGACAGCCGGCTACAGAACTTGAGAGGTCGTCGGCGAGCCGAACCTTGCCGTGTTGGATTGACGGTCCATTTCCACCAGCCGCTCCTTGGGCCTTCACATGCCTGAAGGATTCCGAGCTTCCCGATTGGGGATGTCGGACGGCTTCGCCTCGCTTCCTGCAACTCCGCCCCTTGGCTTTCTGCAGTTCAACTTGCAGCGGCCCATGTCGTTATTGGCATAGCGAAAGCCCTTGGCCGTAGAGATGCGCACGCTGTCTATGATCGCGGCATAGTTGAGCGAGTCGGAGATGAAAATCGCTTCGAATAGGCTGCCGTTCGCGTCGAAGCAAGAGGAGTAGAGGATCGTGTCTCCCACACGAAGGAACGACGAGCGCGCCTCGAGCTGCTTATGCGCGACCTATGTGCCGCATGTGAAGCGGACCGACGCAAATACCATAGCTGTAACGGTTGAGAGCCTTTTGCCAGTTCGGCCAACTGGCCGTTCTCGGCAGCCTAAGAGTGTTAGGGCGCTATCGCCCGAGGCGACCTCGATTCGCCCGCCTTGTTCCCATCGGAAAATGGATTCACCGCAGCGCATCCAATTGGCACATGATCCCAAGCAGCGCTTCAACTGGACATCGTGGTCCACGACCACGCGGCGCCTATTCGCGCTGACAACCTCGATCCGGTCGGCGCCCGGCAATGACCCTGCCGCCACGCATGTCAGGGTGGCGCAGTTTGGCGAATCGCTATCAGACACAACTAGGAGAACCATTGATGTCCGCCGCATTCACTCGAGAAGAATATCGCCAACGCACACGTCGACTTCGCCAGCGGATGGCCGAGCGCGGCATTGACACGCTGCTCGTCCTGAACGAGTCAAATATGAACTATCTCACTGGCTATGAGGGGTATTCAGATTACGTTCCGCAACTCGCTCTGGTGTCTCAAGACGAAGAAGATCCGTGGCTCATCTTGCGCGAGATTGATACATTTTGCGCGACACCGACCTCCTACCTGCCGGAGTCGCGCGTCCTAAGCTATCCCGAGCAATATATTGGTTCCAGCGAGCGCACGCCGTGGCAACCGATAGCCGATCTTATCAGGGAGCGTTCCAAATCTAATCGGCTCGGCGTTGAAATGGGCGCGAAAATTCTTGGCATGAAATCTTATACCGCTCTTGCCAACAATCTTGACATGTCGAAAGCGATTGATGCGGACGGCATGGTTGCCACGCTGCATCGAGTAAAATCGCCGGCAGAACTCGCCTACATGGAACAGGCTGGGAAGATTGCCGACAGGGCCTTGCAAGCCGGTCGGCTTGAGATTTCTGTGGGCGCGCGCGAGTGTGACGTGGCTGCCGCAGTTCAAAGTGCTCTCATTAGAGGAACTCCAGAATTCCCTGGCGGGCCTTGCTATGGCGCTCTCACCATGCCCGTTGGCTCCCCGGCCAATGCACCTCATCTCAAGTGGTCCGATGCCACCTACAGGTTGGGATGTCAGACAAATTTTGAGATTGGCGCCTTTCGACACCGTTATGCATGCGCATTGTCGAGGACGATTTTCTTGGGTGAGCCAAGCGCTCGCGCACAGCATCTACATCGAGCAGCGCTGGACGGCTTTCTCTCGGAGTTCGACGCAATTCGGCCGGGCGTTAAGTGCTCCGATGTCTCCCACGCGTTTAAGCGAGCATTCGAACCCTATGGCGTGCGTAAAGAGTCCAGGAGCGGTTACTCCACGGGTATCGACTGGAGTGGTGATCTCAGCTTCAATCCCGACGATCACACCGTGATCGAAGCTAACATGACCTTCCACGTCCTTATTGGCATTTGGGAGAAAGAAGACGGCTACATCTTCAGTGAGACCGTCCGCGTCACTGAGACTGGTGCGAAGTCGCTGAGCAACATGTCGCGTAAACTGCTCGTGAATTACTGACCTCGATTGGTTGACGATACCGGCGTGCCTTCTGTGACCCGCGCCGGGGTCGACTTCACGGATGCAGAGTCTAAGTTGAGCGCTCTGCTTGCCGGAGAGCGGCAAGTTGATGGCATACCGTCCGAACGTGCAGTTGAACAATATCTTCACCAGCCAGGAGAGCATGGCGTGGACGATCTTGGGCCGCTGGATGATCGGTGCATGTTCCATGAATAGCCACTTGATGGCTTTCTGCGGAGTAGCAGGGGCGGCCTAGGGTGAACAATAGCCGCACGAAACTACGCCGGCATGGGCAAAGCAGGGTTCCAGCGCCGGACCTTTTGCTGGCCGATGATCGTCACCTCATGGCATCCGATTCAAAACCACTACTCTTCTCCATAAACAGGAGCAGACTGCCAAAATGCGACTGTCAGTTATTGCTGACGTGTCCCGCAACGCCCTTAACTTGGCCAATATCCCAACTTCGAGGCGACCAGCCACACTCGGAAGCGGCGCGAGGTGAGAATTTCGCCGATACGCCTCGCTGACCAACTCCAAGGTTAGTAGCCAAACCGGCAGCTGGTATTCAACCACCCTGTCGAAAGCACTCGCTGACATCGTTGCATGATTCCAGTCGACTTGAAACCTACATTGCATCGCCTGGCAAAAGGTGCTTTGTAGAAAACCATGCGTTAAGATAGTTTGCGGTACCTCGGCGCTGTCGATAGTTTGCCGAGTATAATACCGGAGCTGCACGAACATGTTGGATGATCTCGATCGACGCCTCATCGCCGCACTTCAGAAGAACAATAGATTGTCCTTTGCGGAACTGGCTGAGCTCGTAGGTTCTTCGGCAGCCTCGTGCATGCGGCGCGTCAATAAGCTCCGAGCGGACGGAGTGATAATAGCCGATATAGCGCTAGTCGATCCGAAAGCGCTTGGGAAATCCCTGACCGTTGTTGTAAATGTGGAACTAGACCGGGAACGCTTAGATCTTGTCGACGAGTTCAAGCGCGCCATGCGCGCCGCAAAGGAGGTAACTCAATGTTACATGGTAACGGGCGAGGCAGATTTCGTTCTGATCGTCACAGTGGAGGACGTAGAAGCGTTCGATGTGTTTGTGAAGACCAAGCTCTATACTAATCCAAACGTTCGCAAATTTAGAAGTATGATCACGCTCGACCGTGTGAAGTTCGAACCTCGTATTTTGGTCTAAGGCTTATTTACGCAGATTTTTTTTGCCAGCAGACGGTGTTTTTTGAAGCGCCTATTGCGCTTGCGGTGCCGATTTGATCGTGCGTGCGCATAATTTGATGCAATGAATAGGTGCACTGGCGTTTTGCCAGCATGTATGAACTAGCGGCTTCGATCCTCTTGTTCGTCACGCGAACGTTAGACATTCCAGACCTAACGGGATCTTAGAGCGACCCATTAGCAGCAACAAGGTTTCGCGTGGAAAGTACATGAGGTCCCTTGGGACGGCATGAGGTCAGACGCGCGCAGAGATCTTGGCGTAGCCCACGTTTAGAGGAAGAAAACATGACACTTGCCACGACAGACGCGACGGTGGGAGTTCCGGAAGTCGAAACTACCCATAAGGATACTCGGCGTTATCCTCACGGTGTCGCCTTCATGGACGGACAGTACCTCCCAATGTCTGAAGCGAAGATCTCTGTCCTTGACTGGGGTTTCCTGCACTCTGACGCTACTTACGATACCGTGCACGTCTGGGAAGGGCGCTTCTTCAGACTGGACCTTCATCTTGATCGCTTCTTCAGGGGGATGGATCGTCTCCGAATGAAGCTGCCCTATCATCGCCGAGAGGTCGAACGGGTTCTTTCAAACTGCGTCGCTCTGTCTGGACATAAATCAGCCTATGTTGAGATGATTTGCACGCGGGGAGGTTCGCCGACATTTAGCCGCGATCCGCGCGAGGCCGAGAATCGGTTCATTGCCTTTGCTGTGCCGTTTGGTTCGGTTGCCAACAAAGAACAGTTGGAGCGTGGTCTCCACGTTGGCGTAAGCGAAACTGTCCGAATTCCGCCGAAGTCAGTGGATCCGACGATCAAGAATTACCACTGGCTTGACTTGGTCAGAGGTCTTTACGATGCTTACGATGTGGGGGCGGAAACGGCGCTCATAATGGACACCAATGGCAATATTGCGGAAGGTCCCGGCTTTAATGTCTTCACCGTTAAGAACCGTCAGTTGAAGACACCAGCCTTTGGGGTGCTTCCAGGAATAACGCGGCAGTCCGTTTTCGACCTGTGTGGGGAAGTGGGACTTGCGGTGACGGCTGCAGACCTACCTCGTCTTGAACTGGGCGAAGCCGATGAGGTGTTCATCACCTCCACCGCAGGGGGGATCATGCCCGTGACGCGCGTTGATGGTTCATCCATCGGCAGCGGTAAAGTTGGCGTCGTGACCCGGCAGCTGATGGACCTCTACTGGCAAAAGCATTCCGATGATGCTTGGTCTACCCCCGTTAAATATGCGTAACTAGTCGAGCGTTAAGCAGACGGCTCCGATCTCGGGGGAGTTGCGCAAGGCTGAACGTCGGATACATCGATGACCCAAACCTTTCTTGCGCATCTTCGACGTGAACTGGCGGATCTTAAGTCCGGCGGTCTCTACAAATCCGAACGGGTGATTAGCTCGCGGCAGTCTCGAGAGATCAGGGTTGCCAACGGGAATAGTGTACTGAATTTTTGTGCGAACAACTATCTAGGCCTGGCGGACAACGAAGAGATTGCTGACGCCGCCAAAAAGGCGCTTGACCGTTATGGTTTTGGCATGGCCTCGGTACGCTTCATCTGCGGCACACAGGAAGAGCACAAACAACTGGAAGCGCGCATCTCCGGCTTTCTCGGCATGGAGGATACGATCCTTTATTCCTCCTGCTTCGATGCGAACGGAGGCCTCTTCGAGACGCTGCTTGGTGAGGAGGACGCTATCATTTCCGACGCCTTGAACCACGCCTCGATCATCGATGGCGCGCGCCTTTCGAAGGCAAGGCGCTTTCGTTACGCCAACAACGATATGAAGGCGCTAGAGGAAGAACTGAAAAAGGCGGACGGTGCGCGCTTCAAGTTGATCGCGACTGATGGCGTGTTCTCGATGGATGGCATCATCGCAAATCTGAGGGGCGTTTGCGACCTCGCGGACCGGTACGATGCGATGGTCATGGTGGACGATAGCCACGCCGTCGGCCTCGTCGGGGAGCATGGGCGCGGCTCTGCCGAATACTGCGGCGTGGAGGGTCGGGTGGACATTATCACGGGCACGCTCGGCAAGGCGCTCGGCGGCGCTTCCGGCGGCTACACGTCCGGCAATTCAGAAGTGATTGATTGGCTGCGCCAGCGTTCTCGGCCCTATCTCTTCTCCAACACGCTGGCGCCGGTGATCGCCGCTGCCTCGCTGAAGGTATTCGACATTGTCGATCGTGCGGGGGTTTTGCGCCAGAAGCTTTACGATAATGGCCGTCGTTTTCGGTCCGAAATGACCAAGGCGGGCTTTACGTTGGTCGGCGCGGACCATCCCATAATACCGGTGATGCTGGGCGATGCGAGCGTAGCGCAGCAGATGGCCGAAATGATGCTCCTCCGGGGCATCTATGTGATTGGCTTCTCCTTTCCTGTCGTTCCGAAAGGCCAAGCGCGCATCCGCACTCAGATGTCAGCAGCACATACTCTGGCGGATGTCGATTTCGCGGTGGAATGCTTTGTGGAGGTCGGTAAAGAACTGGGAGCCATCCCACTAAGACTGCCGCACCTCGATCAGAATGCCGGCACTGTCTAAGGAGAGTTGGCAGGACTAGATGGATGTTCTGTATGAGATTTGTCAGCCATAGTTCCGCTATCCAGATCGGCAGGTGGCGTCTCTGACTGGAATGCTCCTTGTTTCACCGGGGGAAAGTCAGCCAGGTTGATATTGCCAGTAGGAACTGCCCTGGGAGCCATCTTGAGCGAGGTATCGGAGAGATTTCGTTACCGTCCTCCAGGGCGAGCCGGAGGACATACCGTTCTATCAATGTGGGAAAGCTGCGGGAATTCGTACGCCTACGACGAAGGCCGCCTACTGACGCGTACCTTAAGGCGTTAATGTCCGCTTAGATTAAGTGGACACTTAGCGAATGAAGTATCTGGCTATGGAGCGGCCGTCGGCAGTGGAAGCGAGCACGCCTGCGGCTGTGCCGCTGCCGCCGGGTGCGGGCCGACAGCGGACGCGTCGCTCCTGGACGGTCGAGCAGAAGCTGGCGATCGTGCGTGAGGTGCAGGAGTCCGGTGATCCGGTGTCGATTGTGGCGCGGCGTCACGACATGAACGCGAACCACTTGTTCATCTGGATGAAGCAAGCCCAGCAAGGGCGATTGGGCCGAGCCAACTCGGTGCCTGAGACCCCTCCGATCGCCTTCATTGACATGGGTGTTGTCGGTCCCAGCGTGCACGATGTAGAGCCGGAAGAGCCGGCTCCTGCGCGATCGCACTCTGAAGTACCAGCTACGATCAGCCAAGCGGTGTCTCTCGGTGGCCGGATGGAAATCGTCGGGGCCAACGGTCGGCGTGTGATCGTCGACCGTACTGTCGACGTAAGTGTCCTGCTGCGGATCTTGCAGGGGCTGGAAATGCTGCGATGATCCCGACAGAAGGCGTGCGTGTGTGGTTAGCCACAGGCTACACCGACATGAGATGTGGCTTTCCATCACTGGCGCTACGGGTGCAGGAGGTCCTCAAACATAATCCCCTTGGGGGCAACCTGTTTTGCTTCAGGGGGAAACGCGGAAATTTGTTGAAGGTCATCTGGCATGATGGCCAAGGTGCATGTCTGTTCACAAAAAGACTCGAGCGCGGCCGCTTCATATGGCCAACAGTTGAGGGTGGAGCTGTGACAGTATCTTCTGCACAGCTGAGTTATCTCTTGTCTGGCATAGACTGGCGGAACCCTCAGGAAACGTGGCGTCCAGCTCGGGTTGGGTAGCATTTTTTAATTGAAAATACAATGGAATGTGATTCAATCGGCGCATGACTTCGAAGCCGGTTGAGCTCCCCTCGGATCTTGCCAGCGCCTACGTGGCGCTGCTGGTTGAGCGTGAGGCGTTGCAGGCTGAACGCGATGTGGCGGTCACGGATGCTGCCAGCTGGCAGGCTGAAGCCGCCAACGCGAAGGCCATGCTGTCCGACAACGAGGCGCGGATTGCGCATCTCGAGCTGCGCATCGAGAAGCTGAAACGCGAACTGTACGGGCAGCGCTCCGAGCGCACGGCGCGGCTGATCGAGCAGTTGGAATTGGAGCTCGAAGACCTCGTCACCTCGGCGACCGAGGATGAGCTTGCCGCGCAGGCTGCGGCGGCGAAGACGCAGACGGTGCGCCCCTTCACGCGCAAGCGACCGGTGCGCAAGCCATGGCCGGATGACATCGAGCGCGAGCGCATCGTCATCGAGCCACCCAGCGCCTGCGCCTGCTGCGGCGGATCCCGGCTGTCCAAGCTGGGCGAGGATGTGACCAAGACGCTGGAAGAGATCCCGCGCCGGTTCAAGCTGATCGAGACGGTGCGCGAAAAGTTCACCTGCCGCGACTGCGAGAAGATCACCCAGCCGCCGGCGCCGTTCCATGCCACGCCGCGCGGCTTCATCGGTCCCCAACTGCTGGCGACAATCCTGTTTGACAAGTTCGGCATGCATGCTCCACTCAACCGCCAGAGCGCGCGCTTCAAGGCTGAGGGGATCGACTTGCCGGTGTCGACGCTGGCCGATCAGGTCGGCCACGGAACCTTCGCCGTCATGCCGCTCTTCCAGCTGATCGAGCGCCATGTGCTCGCGGCCGAGCGCCTTCATGGCGACGACACCACCATTCGCATCCTGGCGAAGGACAAGTGCGCGACCGGGCGCATATGGACCTATACGCGCGACGACCGTCCCTTCGCCGGGCCTGCGCCGCCGGCGGCGATCTATTACGCCTCGAGCGACCGGCGCGGCGAGCGTCCTCAGAAGCATCTGGCTGGGTACGCCGGCATCCTTCAGTGCGACTGTTACAGTGGCTTCGAGCCGCTGTTCGACCCGCAGCGGAAGGAGCAGCCGATCACGCCGGCCTTTTGCTACGCCCATGCACGGCGAGGATTCTTCGAATTGGCTGACATCGCGAAAGAGGCCCGGGATGGCAAGAAGGGCAAACCGATCTCCCCGATCGCGCTGGAGGCGGTCAGGCGCCTCGACGCGCTGTTCGAGATCGAGCGCGCCATCAACGGCCGCAGCGCCGACGAGCGGTATGCCGTGCGGCAGGAGAAGAGCAAACCACTTCTCGACGACATGCACGCCTGGTTGCTCCGCCAGCGCGATACCCTCTCGCGCTCTTCCGAGGTCCTGAAGCCGATCAACTACATGCTCAGGCGCTGGAACGACTTCGCCCGCTTCATTGACGACGGCAGAATCTGCCTCAGCAACAACGCGGCCGAAAGAGCGCTGCGCGGTATTGCTCTGGGAAGGCGCAACTGGACCTTCGCCGGTTCCCAGCGTGGCGCCGACCGCGCCGCCGTCATGCTCACCCTCATCACCACGGCACGCCTCAACGACGTCGACCCGAAAGCCTGGCTCGCCGACATCCTTGCCCGCATTGCCGATCTTCCCGTCTCGCGTCTGCACGAACTACTGCCCTGGCAATGGAAGCTCCTGAGCCAAGCCGACAAGCCCGCCGGTCAGCAGGCCGCCTGACCTTCACACAACGCCATCATAGAGCCCGCCGCGCGCACGCGCATGTGCCAATCATGCGGCCTTCGCCGTATGCGTACGGGAATTCAGCATCCTCGGCCTATGATAATCACCGCGCGAGTTTAATACGCTCGTCAGGCTCTCAGCGAATTTGGAACGAGAGACTCCCAGAACGTCGGCCGCGGTCTTCATCGGCGACCGCCCTTCGGCAAAAAAAGACAGGCCACGATATCTGTTTTCGGCCTGCTTTGAACGTTGAAAGGGCGCCGCGGAGCACCTCAACCTCCATCGTCTAGCGGCGGAGCACGCGAAGGCGGTCCTCAAGCTTCCTAAGCTCAGAATTGCTGCCGACACGTTCATCTGAATCCACGGCAGCCGCTACTCCCTCTTATTAATGGCTTGCGGATAACATCAAAGACATAAGCCTGTGCTTGAGCCTTTGAGACTCGGAATTCAATAGGTTGTTGGGCGCCATGTGAGAAAATCGATCCAGCCTCTAGTCTAGACTAGGTGGCTGCCATTCCGCCATTCCTGGGGATGCAAAATGACTTGGACATCTAAGGCCTGCAACGTGGAAGCGGGAGAATGACCGCCTATCCAAGTTCTTGAACAGTGACATCAACGGATTTCAAACAAGGGCGCCTTCTGAAATGGCCATTTCGGCCTCGGGCACATTCTGGCGCATATCCCATGCCATGATGTACTATTCATGGCGATATGACGACGGCCAACGAAAGCCTGTTGGGACTGGAGACAAAAACTTCCGGGGCGATGTGTGAACGGCTCGATACCGTGCGTTCACATCTCGCCGGGGACCTCGTCAGCATAGGTAGCCATTGGCTTAGTGTTTACCCACACGATTCTGAGACCTCGTACCTGAGGAGGCCGGCTCAGAAATCTGAGTAGTAGAATGTCGGCCGGAGATCGAAAAAACTAACCTAACAAGGGGAACGAGCATGAAAAAGATTAAGATGGCTGTAACAGCGGTGTCAATCGCTCTCACGTCAGTGGCTTTTGGCCCTTCGGCTCACGCGGGAGAGGTTCTGGATCGCATCCTTACCTCTAAAACCCTCAGGGTTGCTGCGGGTGCCGATTGGGGGCTAATTGCTCACTTGGACGAAAAGAACGAACTAGTCGGCTACGATATCGATGTTGCCAAAGGAATTGCGAAGTATTTGGGCGTAAACGCTGAATTTGTAACGCCCGGCTGGGACTTGATTGCGGCCGGTAACTGGGCAGGTCGGTGGGACATTGGTACAGGACAAATGGCACCTACCAAGGCTCGCGCGGATAAGTTCGATTTCTCTGTGCCATACTTCTACGACCGCACGGTGATTGTCGTCCACAAGGATAGCAAGGCAACAAAAGGTTCCGATCTTGAGGGCAAGAAGATTGGCGTAAACGGTGGAACTGTTGCAGAAGCTTATGCAAACCAAACCTACACGCCGGATGACCCCAATGCGGCGCCCGTTCCCTACGATTTCAAAGCTGGCGAGGTCAAAACGTATGGCAATTCGACTATCGCCTTTGATGATCTTCGACTGGGCGATGGCGTCCGTCTCGACGCTGTCATTACAGACGAAACCTTCACGGAAGGTGCAATCAAGTCAGGTTATCCAATCAAGATTATCGATAGGCTCTTTGCCTTGCCTGCGGCAATCCCGATGATGAAGGGCGATAAAGAACTGGTAGAAAAGGTCTCTGCCGCGATCAAAAACATGAGGGATGACGGAACACTGTCGAAGCTATCAGTGAAGTGGTATGGATCGGACCACTCTGTCGCGAAGTAAGTAGCTTCGTGAACATTGTGCGGCTCGGGTCAAACCGAGCCGCCTGGTTGGAGGATCTCTCTTGCTTTACCAAGATACTGTTGATTCCGAGGTACTAGTCCATCGACCTTGGTTTGTTGCGTCGATCTTCGCCGCCGTGCTCGCAGTTTCTCTGATGTTCAACCTTTCGGGCACAGCGTTCGGCGACCTTATGCGGCCTGTTATCGGCGACCCGCTACAGAGCGGCATTTATGGGCGTGTCGCAATCGCCTTCGTGATTGCGGTAATGTTCTGCGCCAACATCGTGCTGATCGGGTTTGCCCCCTTGAGGGTGCAGATCGGCATTGTATGGGCCGAGCTGCTGCTGCTGTTTCTCGGCTTCTTCAACGCATTTAACCTTAACATGCCGTTCATCTGGGAGCATCTGCCATACCTGATCACGCAGGGTGTGGTGACCACGATTTATGTTTCGGCAGTTTCACTTATTTTCGCATCAATCATCGCGATGATCGCTGCTATTGCAAAGCTTTCAAGCAATGGCTTCGCCTATGCCCTCGCCAGCTTTTACACCTCGTTTTTCCGCGGTCTGCCGCTTCTTATCCAGATTTACCTGATTTACCTGGGGCTGCCGCAGCTGGGTATCGTGATCAATGCAGTTCCTTCGGGTATATTGGCACTGTCGCTTTGCGTAGGAGCTTATATGACGGAAATCTTCCGCGCGGGTATCCAGAGCATTGACCGCGGCCAATGGGAAGCATCCCGTTCGATCGGCTTCGGCTTCGGCCTTACCATACGCAAGATAATCCTGCCGCAGGCGCTTCCAGTCATCATTCCACCCATGGGCAACACGTTCATTGCAATGCTGAAAGACAGCTCGCTTGTCTCGGTCCTCGGCGTATGGGAGTTGACATTCCTTGCTCGCACGATCGGCCAGCCGACCTTTCATCATATGGAGATGCTGATAACAGCGGCGATGATCTATTGGATCCTGTCCGCCTGCCTCGAGGTGCTCCAATCACGGCTTGAGCGCCACTTCGCAAGGAGTAAAGTGCGATGACCGCTACCGACATAGATCATTTGATAGGCCTCAATGGAGGCGATTCCTCGATGGCGACAGGCAATGTGCGGCGCATACCGGTATCATCGCAGGCGTTATCCGGCCAGAAGCAGGTCCCAATGAGTGCTGACAAAATTATCGAAGCGACGCACGTCTCTAAATGGTACGGCAGCTTCAGAGCATTAACTGATGTCAACCTTACCGTCCGCAAAGGCGAACGCATCGTCATCTGTGGTCCCTCCGGCTCGGGCAAGTCCACCTTGATCCGCTGCTTCAACCGGCTCGAAGCGAATCAGGAGGGCGAGATCAGGGTGAATGGGATGCTATTGCACAACAAGATGCGGAATGTGACCGAAGTTCGCAAGAACGTAGGAATGGTATTCCAGCATTTCAATCTGTTCCCTCACATGACTGTGCTGATGAACTGCATGGCGGGCCCAATGTGGATCAAGGGGGTACCCGAAGCCCAAGCTAAACAGACTGCGCTAAAATATCTCGAACGCGTGCGAATTCCAGAACAGGCAAATAAATACCCGGTTCAACTCTCGGGCGGACAGCAGCAGCGCGTGGCCATTGCCCGCTCGCTGTGCATGGAGCCCGCGGTCATGTTATTCGATGAACCTACATCGGCACTTGATCCTGAGATGGTGTCGGAAGTGTTGGAAACCATGACGAGCTTGGCACGCGATGGCATGACCATGGTCTGCGTTACCCACGAGATGGGCTTTGCACGTGCCGTCGCCGATAGGATTATCTTTATGGATAAAGGCCGGATTGTTGAGGAGGCCAATCCGAACGACTTCTTCGCCAACCCCCACCATGAACGGACCAGGCTGTTCCTTAGCCAGATCTTGTCGCATTAGATAGTATTTCTTAAGGTAGGACATATCGGAGCTGATTGAGCAGGCGCCTTTTAGCTACGGTTGGCTGATTGCCGCGAACATGGCCACGTGCTGCTTCGCGGGGAAGTCCTTCCGGTGTATGTCTCGCACGTTCCAGGTAAATTCGTGGCGCAACCGTCTTAACGGAATGAACCAGCTTCGGCCCCGGCAGGGACGTATCCGCACGGTATGGGTGCTGCAGAGCTCGAACGATAGCTGATGGCTGTCGCCTCAAGGAATTCGGCGGATCGAAGCATCGCATGCCACAGCGAGTTAGGGGGCGACAGCGACGGCGGTACCTCTGAAGCCGATCTTTTCCCAGTCAGGCTCACAACTGCAGCCTTCATAGAGAAGTGAACGCACATGTGTATTTCCACGGCGGGAGATATGGCCTTCGTAATCCACCTCACCCGAGCTAATGCATTTATTGCCGCGCGGCCGGGCATCGTTACACCGTCGTCGCACGCCGCAGCGCCGCTGCTCTCGGGGACCACATCGCCGTCTGCATGTTCCAATGTCATTGCGCGTAAGCTCCATGTTCATCGAGCTATTGCAAGGTGCCGTGGCGCATCGCTCTGATGTCCTTTTGCAAGGCGCGATCTGCGCAGTATCTCACCCGACAGCGATTTCCTCGGTCGGTTTGAGCGTCTCATGCTCGCCTGGATACCATGACGATGCAGAAGTTCGGAGTAGGCCCCGCAGGCGTATTGGGCGGATTCAAGCGGTCGTCGCAACACTGATTGTGTTCACTCATGACAGCAACTCGTCAAGCGCCTCTGCTGGCGTTTTCCAACCCAAAGTTTTTCTCGGTCGAGCATTGAGGGCCGCGGCCACGGCGGCGATCTCGTCGGCGCTGTGGACGCTCAGGTCGGTGCCTTTCGGGAAGTACTGACGCAGCAGCCCATTGGTGTTCTCGTTGGTGCCACGCTGCCAGGGGCTTTGCGGATCGCAGAAATAGACTTGGACACCCGCGTCGATCTTGAGACGATCGTGCTGAGCCATTTCGGCTCCCTGATCCAGGTCAGCGAACGACGCATCTCTTCGGGCAAGGTGATGATGGTGCGCGTAATCGCGTCGCGCACGGCTTCGGCCCCGTGTCCCGCGAGAGCAGGGCCATTCTTCATGCGCGGAGCTTCGCCATGCCCCGCAAGCCGCGGAAGATGCAGCAACATCGTGAAGCGTGTCGTACGCTCAACCAGCGTGCCGATCGCCGAGCTGCCAAGACCAAGGATGAGGTCTCCCTCCCAGTGGCCCGGCACTCCGCGATCGGCCGCTTCGGCGGGGCGGTGACAATCATGATCTCCGGCGAGACAAAGCTCTTGCCTCGCCTGCGTACCGTACGCCTACGACGAAGGCCGCCTACTGACGCGTACCTTAAGGCGTTAATGTCCGCTTAGATTAAGTGGACACTTAGCGAATGAAGTATCTGGCTATGGAGCGGCCGTCGGCAGTGGAAGCGAGCACGCCTGCGGCTGTGCCGCTGCCGCCGGGTGCGGGCCGACAGCGGACGCGTCGCTCCTGGACGGTCGAGCAGAAGCTGGCGATCGTGCGTGAGGTGCAGGAGTCCGGTGATCCGGTGTCGATTGTGGCGCGGCGTCACGACATGAACGCGAACCACTTGTTCATCTGGATGAAGCAAGCCCAGCAAGGGCGATTGGGCCGAGCCAACTCGGTGCCTGAGACCCCTCCGATCGCCTTCATTGACATGGGTGTTGTCGGTCCCAGCGTGCACGATGTAGAGCCGGAAGAGCCGGCTCCTGCGCGATCGCACTCTGAAGTACCAGCTACGATCAGCCAAGCGGTGTCTCTCGGTGGCCGGATGGAAATCGTCGGGGCCAACGGTCGGCGTGTGATCGTCGACCGTACTGTCGACGTAAGTGTCCTGCTGCGGATCTTGCAGGGGCTGGAAATGCTGCGATGATCCCGACAGAAGGCGTGCGTGTGTGGTTAGCCACAGGCTACACCGACATGAGATGTGGCTTTCCATCACTGGCGCTACGGGTGCAGGAGGTCCTCAAACATAATCCCCTTGGGGGCAACCTGTTTTGCTTCAGGGGGAAACGCGGAAATTTGTTGAAGGTCATCTGGCATGATGGCCAAGGTGCATGTCTGTTCACAAAAAGACTCGAGCGCGGCCGCTTCATATGGCCAACAGTTGAGGGTGGAGCTGTGACAGTATCTTCTGCACAGCTGAGTTATCTCTTGTCTGGCATAGACTGGCGGAACCCTCAGGAAACGTGGCGTCCAGCTCGGGTTGGGTAGCATTTTTTAATTGAAAATACAATGGAATGTGATTCAATCGGCGCATGACTTCGAAGCCGGTTGAGCTCCCCTCGGATCTTGCCAGCGCCTACGTGGCGCTGCTGGTTGAGCGTGAGGCGTTGCAGGCTGAACGCGATGTGGCGGTCACGGATGCTGCCAGCTGGCAGGCTGAAGCCGCCAACGCGAAGGCCATGCTGTCCGACAACGAGGCGCGGATTGCGCATCTCGAGCTGCGCATCGAGAAGCTGAAACGCGAACTGTACGGGCAGCGCTCCGAGCGCACGGCGCGGCTGATCGAGCAGTTGGAATTGGAGCTCGAAGACCTCGTCACCTCGGCGACCGAGGATGAGCTTGCCGCGCAGGCTGCGGCGGCGAAGACGCAGACGGTGCGCCCCTTCACGCGCAAGCGACCGGTGCGCAAGCCATGGCCGGATGACATCGAGCGCGAGCGCATCGTCATCGAGCCACCCAGCGCCTGCGCCTGCTGCGGCGGATCCCGGCTGTCCAAGCTGGGCGAGGATGTGACCAAGACGCTGGAAGAGATCCCGCGCCGGTTCAAGCTGATCGAGACGGTGCGCGAAAAGTTCACCTGCCGCGACTGCGAGAAGATCACCCAGCCGCCGGCGCCGTTCCATGCCACGCCGCGCGGCTTCATCGGTCCCCAACTGCTGGCGACAATCCTGTTTGACAAGTTCGGCATGCATGCTCCACTCAACCGCCAGAGCGCGCGCTTCAAGGCTGAGGGGATCGACTTGCCGGTGTCGACGCTGGCCGATCAGGTCGGCCACGGAACCTTCGCCGTCATGCCGCTCTTCCAGCTGATCGAGCGCCATGTGCTCGCGGCCGAGCGCCTTCATGGCGACGACACCACCATTCGCATCCTGGCGAAGGACAAGTGCGCGACCGGGCGCATATGGACCTATACGCGCGACGACCGTCCCTTCGCCGGGCCTGCGCCGCCGGCGGCGATCTATTACGCCTCGAGCGACCGGCGCGGCGAGCGTCCTCAGAAGCATCTGGCTGGGTACGCCGGCATCCTTCAGTGCGACTGTTACAGTGGCTTCGAGCCGCTGTTCGACCCGCAGCGGAAGGAGCAGCCGATCACGCCGGCCTTTTGCTACGCCCATGCACGGCGAGGATTCTTCGAATTGGCTGACATCGCGAAAGAGGCCCGGGATGGCAAGAAGGGCAAACCGATCTCCCCGATCGCGCTGGAGGCGGTCAGGCGCCTCGACGCGCTGTTCGAGATCGAGCGCGCCATCAACGGCCGCAGCGCCGACGAGCGGTATGCCGTGCGGCAGGAGAAGAGCAAACCACTTCTCGACGACATGCACGCCTGGTTGCTCCGCCAGCGCGATACCCTCTCGCGCTCTTCCGAGGTCCTGAAGCCGATCAACTACATGCTCAGGCGCTGGAACGACTTCGCCCGCTTCATTGACGACGGCAGAATCTGCCTCAGCAACAACGCGGCCGAAAGAGCGCTGCGCGGTATTGCTCTGGGAAGGCGCAACTGGACCTTCGCCGGTTCCCAGCGTGGCGCCGACCGCGCCGCCGTCATGCTCACCCTCATCACCACGGCACGCCTCAACGACGTCGACCCGAAAGCCTGGCTCGCCGACATCCTTGCCCGCATTGCCGATCTTCCCGTCTCGCGTCTGCACGAACTACTGCCCTGGCAATGGAAGCTCCTGAGCCAAGCCGACAAGCCCGCCGGTCAGCAGGCCGCCTGACCTTCACACAACGCCATCATAGAGCCCGCCGCGCGCACGCGCATGTGCCAATCATGCGGCCTTCGCCGTATGCGTACTGCGTACCCGTGCCCTGGGGACCCGCAACACGCGCCCCGTTCGCAAGCAGGCCGACAGTTCGTGGCGAGGCGATGCATCTATTCCGAAGGAGACCTGTGCATTCGGAGGAGTTTATCGCAAAGAGCTAGGAGCCCTGCCGTAATGGGCCTTGAATGCCTGGGAAAAGTGTCCGGTGCTGGAGAACCCGGTGGCAAAGGCAATTTCGGCGATCGCAAGCGGGCTCTGTTCGATCAGCCGCCGCGCGTGATCCAGCCGGATCCGGCGGTAGGTTTGCAAGAAGCCGGCGCTCAGATGCTGGGTGAAGAGGCGATCCAGATGGCGGGAGCTGATCGAGAGGAAATGCGCCATTGCTTCTCGATCGAGCGGATTTTCGATCGTCGCTTCCATCTTTTCAAGCGCGGCCAGCAGGATCGGATTGTGAGTGCCAAATCGCTCAGCCGCAGAACCGCGTTGCGGGTCGGATGGGTCGGCAATCGCAGTGTGAAGGTACCAGTCGCTGACGCGGCTCGCGAAATGCGCGCCCATGCGTTCGGCGATCAGCGCATGCATCATGTCGAGCGGAGCCACGCCGCCGCCACAGGTTATACGATCGCCGTCGATGACGTAGCGGGCTTGCCTAAGCGCTAGAGCCGGATAGGCCTCGCGCAAGATCGGGGCATGCTCCCAATGAATGGTGAAGTCCCTGTTGTCGAGCAGACCGGCGGCGGCCAGGATATACGCGCCGCTCGAGATCGCGCCGAGACGGACGCCGAGACGAGACAGCCGCCGCAACGCCCTGAACAGCCTGTCCGCTTCCGCCCAGTTGCCTGGATCGCCGCCCGCACAGATGAACACTGTATGGAATTCCGCACCCGCGGACGAGAGATCATCGCAGGCAATGTCGATGCCGCCGGAACTCTGCACAGGCAGGCCACCCTGCGAAAGCTGCCTGATGGTGTAAAGGCTGCGGCCCGCGAGCAGATTGGCGGCGCGTAAGGGTTCGGCCGCCGATGCGTAGGACATGAGCGCGAAATTCGGTAGCAGGAGAAAACCAAACCGCTGAGTTTGTCGATCCAATTCAACCATCATGTCCGATCTATATAACTAATCGTCCCATTTTTGGAACTAAATTGTTGTCGACGGGCATAGGTTGAACCGACTCCCCAGCTTGGACATGGCCAGCGATGCGATACTCCGCTCTCTCGATTTTTCTCAACGGCCTTCGCGGCAATACCGGCTGGGGTCCGGCCTGGCGCGCGCCGCAGCCCAAATCCCACTACGACGTGATTATCGTTGGCGGTGGCGGGCATGGCCTATCGACGGCCTATTATCTCGCTAAGGAATTTGGCGTCGCCAATGTCGCAGTGCTGGAAAAAAGCTACATCGGCAGCGGAAACGTCGGCCGCAACACGACGATCATCCGCTCCAACTACCTGCTGCCGGGCAACAACCCCTTCTACGAATTGTCGATGAAACTCTGGGAAGGACTGGAGCAGGATTTCAATTTCAACGCGATGGTCTCTCAGCGCGGCGTACTGAATCTCTATCATTCCGACGCGCAACGCGACGCCTATACGCGGCGCGGCAATGCGATGCTGCTGCATGGCGTCGATGCGGAACTGCTCGACCGCGAGGCGGTGCGCGCCAAGCTGCCATTCCTCGATTTCGACAATGCACGCTTCCCGATCCAGGGCGGTCTGCTGCAGAGGCGCGGCGGTACTGTGCGGCATGACGCGGTGGCCTGGGGCTATGCGCGCGGCGCCGACATGCGCGGCGTCGACATCATCCAGCATTGCGAAGTGACCGGCATTCGCCGCGAAAACGGCAAGGTCCTCGGCGTCGAGACCACGCGCGGCTTCATCGGCTGCGGCAAGCTGGCGCTTGCGGCCGCCGGCAATTCCTCGCGCGTTGCCGAGATGGCCGATATCAAGCTGCCGCTGGAAAGCCATGTGCTGCAGGCCTTCGTCTCCGAGGGCCTGAAGCCCTTCATCGATTGCGTCGTGACTTTCGGCGCGGGCCATTTCTACGTCTCGCAGTCCGACAAGGGCGGGCTCGTCTTCGGCGGAGACATCGATGGCTATAATTCCTATGCCCAACGCGGCAATCTCGCCACCGTCGAGCATGTCGCCGAGGCGGGTAAGGCGATGATCCCCGGCATTTCCCGCGTCCGCGTGCTGCGGTCCTGGGGCGGAATCATGGACATGTCGATGGACGGCTCGCCGATCATCGACCGCACCCACATCAACAATCTCTACCTCAATGCTGGCTGGTGCTACGGCGGCTTTAAGGCAACGCCCGCATCGGGCCTCTGCTTTGCGCATCTCATCGCACGCGGCACGCCGCACGAGACCGCTCGCGCCTTCCGGCTCGACCGTTTCGCGCGCGGCCATATCCTCGACGAAAAGGGCCAGGGCGCCCAGCCCAACCTCCACTGATTTGCAGGGTACCTGAACATGGCAAGCCTGATCCCGTGTCCCCATTGCGGCTCTCGACCGAAAGAAGAATTCACTGTGAAGGGGGCGGCACTCGCCCGACCCGCACCTGATGCCGGCACGGCGGCGTGGATCGACTATGTCTATCTGCGCGACAATCCGCGCGGCGCCTATGAGGAATATTGGCATCATACGTCCGGCTGCCGGCGCTGGCTGGTGGTGAGCCGCAATACGGCCACGCACGAAATCTTCGGCTCCCGCGACGTTGTGCTCAACCTATCGGCGGAGGCGCTCTGATGACCTCCTATCGACTGCCCAAGGGTGGCCTGATCGATCGCCAGTCACGCCTCGGCTTCAGCTTTGACGGCCAGTCACTCACGGGCCATGCCGGCGATACGCTGGCTTCAGCGCTGCTCGCCAATGGCCGCCAACTGGCGGGCCGCAGCTTCAAATACCATCGGCCGCGCGGCATCCTGACCGCGGGCGCAGCCGAACCGAATGCATTGATGACCATCGGCGGCGGAGGACGCACCGAGGCCAATACTCGCGCTACGATGCAGGACCTTTACGACGGTCTCGAAGCCCGCAGCCAGAACCGCTGGCCTTCGCTCAATTTCGATATCGGTTCGCTGAACAGCCTTCTCTCGCCCTTCCTCGCGGCGGGCTTCTACTACAAGACCTTCATGTGGCCGGCGAAGCTCTGGGAGGGCCTCTATGAGCCCTTTATCCGCCGCGCCGCCGGTCTCGGCAAGGCGACCTACGAGGCCGATCCGGACCGGTACGAGAAGAGCTGGGCGCATTGCGACCTGCTGGTGATAGGCGCCGGCCCCGCCGGGCTGGCCGCCGCGCTGACCGCCGGCCGTGCCGGGGCACGTGTCATCGTCCTCGACGAACACAGCCTTGCGGGCGGATCGTTGCTGTCGGAGACCGCGTCCATCGGCGGGGAAAGCGCGCCGGCATTTGCCAGGCGGCTGGCCGACGAGCTTGAAACGCTGCCCAATGTGCGCGTCCTGACAAGAACCACCGCTTTCGGGTGGTATGACGGCAATGTCGTTGGCGCTGTGGAGCGCGCCCAGAAGCATGTGCGCAACCCCGATCCGAACAAGCCGGTCGAGCGCATGTGGCGCATCGTCGCCAAAAAGGCGCTTCTCGCCACCGGTACCGAGGAGCGGCCGCTCGTGTTCGGCGGCAACGATATTCCCGGTGTGATGATCGCGGGTGCGATGCGCTGCTATCTCAACCGCTTTGCCGTGGCCCCCGGCCAGCGCACCGCCATCTTCACCACCAATGACAGCGGTTATGCACTCGCCCGCGACCTCGAGGCGGCGGGTGTCCAGCTTACCGCAATCATCGACAGCCGCGCCGAATCCCAGTTCGTGTATACCGGCAAGGCTCGCCTTCTCAAGGGCGCCGTCGTGTCTGATGCCAAGGGCGGTAAAGCGCTCTCCAGCGTCAACGTCACGGCCGCAAACGGCGCGACCGAAGCCATTGCTGTGGATGCGCTCGCCATGTCCGGCGGCTTCAGCCCGATTATTCACCTTGCCTGCCATCGCGGCGGCAAGCCGCAATGGTCGGATGTGCATGGCGCCTTCATGGCCCCGTCGGAAACCAGGGGCCTCGCGCTCGCAGGCGCCGTCACGGGCACAACCGGATTGTCGGCAAGCTTTGCAGAGGGCGCTGCGCGCGGCGCTACCATGGCCCAAGATCTCGGGTTCGCCGCCCAACCATTCGACGCCGGTCCTGTCGATGGCGACATCGTTGCTTCGCCGGCCAGCCCGCTCTGGAATATCCGTGGCGTGAAGGGCAAGGCCTTCGTCGACTTCCAGAACGATGTCGGCCGCAAGGATCTCGGCCTTGCCGTGCAGGAAGGCTATGGCGATGCCGAACTTGCCAAGCGCTACACGACATCGGGCATGGCCACTGACCAGGGCAAGCTCTCCAATGTCAACGCAATTGGCCTGCTGGCCGAAGCGCGTGGCGTCTCTCCCGCCGAAGTCGGCACGACGACCTTCCGGCCCTTCTATACGCCGATCAGCTTCGGCGCGCTGACCGGCCCGCATCACGGCCATCATTTCCAGCCGGTGCGCAAGTCGCCTCTGCATGACTGGGCCAAGAAGCACGGCGCGGTCTTCGTCGAGACCGGTCTCTGGTATCGCTCATCCTGGTTCCCGCGCGCGGGTGAAACCAGCTGGCGACAGAGCGTCGATCGCGAGGTCCTGAACGTTCGAACGAATGTCGGGATTTGTGATGTGTCGATGCTCGGCAAGATCGAGGTCTGCGGCAAGGATGCGGCGGAGTTCCTCAATCGGGTCTATTCGAACGCCTTCCTGAAACTGCCAGTCGGCAAGGCGCGCTATGGTCTGATGCTGCGCGAGGACGGCTTCATCTATGATGACGGCACGACGAGCCGCCTGGCTGACGACCGCTTCTTCATGACCACGACCACGGCCTATGCCGCCGGCGTCATGACGCATCTCGAATTCTGCGCCCAGGGGCTGTGGCCGGAGCTCGACGTACGACTCGCCTCGGTGACGGACCAATGGGGACAGATGTCCGTGGTCGGGCCCAAGGCGCGCGCGACGCTGCAGGCGATCGTCGATGGTGATATTTCCGACACTGCCTTCCCCTTTCTTGCCGCAAAGGAGGTCTCGCTCTTCGGCGGCCGGCTGCATGGCCGCCTGTTTCGTATCTCGTTCTCGGGCGAACTGGCTTATGAGCTTGCCGTGCCGGCCGGCTATTGCGAGAGCGTCGCCGACGGCGTTCTCCAGGCAGGCAAGGAACATGGCATCCAGCCTTATGGCGTGGAGGCGCTCAGCGTACTGCGCATCGAGAAGGGCCATGTGACGCATAACGAGATCAACGGTACTGTGATCCCCTCGGATCTCGGTTTCGCAAAGATGGTGTCGACAGCCAAGCCGGATTTCATCGGCAAGGCGATGCTCGGCCGCGAGGGACTGGTGGCCCAGGATCGCCCGAGCCTTGTCGGCGTCGTCCCGCTCGATCCAACGACCACATTCCGCACCGGCTCGCACATTCTCGCCAAGGGGGCCGCGCAGACGCTCGAGAACGACCAGGGCTATGTCTCGTCGAGTGCCTTTTCACCCCACGTCGGCTCGACTATCGGGTTGGCGCTGGTGAAGAGTGGCCATGCCAGGCATGGCGAAGAGGTGGTGGTGTGGAACGGCCTGAGCAAGGAATTTACCGTCGCACGTCTTTGCAATCCGGTCTTCTTCGATCCAGCAAACGAGAAGCTCCATGTCTGATTTCGAACTCATCCACCGTCCGGCGATCAGCACCAAACCGGTAGAGAGCTCCGACGCCTTCGCTATGAAGGCGATGCCCGAGGGCACCCTGATCCACATACTCGGCAAGCCCGGCGCAGAGAATCTTACGGCCACGCTGCAAGGCCTGTTCGGCGGCGAGGCCAACAGGATCCGCACCTTCGGCCCCGGCCAATGGCTGGTCGTCAGGGATGAGCCGACATCCCGCTCAGATCTGCAGGCCCTCTTCGAAAGACTCGACACACGGGCATTTGCGGTCGACCAGACCCATGGACGCATCAGGATTGAAGTCGCGGGCCGCGCTGTCCAATCGCTGCTGGCAAAAGGTACCGCTATCGATCTTAACGCCGTGGCCGTGGGACAGTCCGCGATGACGCTGATGGGACACATTTCCGTGCACATCACGCGCATCGCTTTGAATCGATTTGAGCTGATTGTGCTTCGCGGCTTTGGTCAAAGTCTGTGGGACGAGATAGCTCATCTTAACGCCGATTTCTGAATAACCGCGGCTCACGTTTTCTGCTCAACACCATACAATTACCAGCAAGCTGCAACGAGCTTTCGCCAGCAGTTCTCAATTAGGTCGTGAACTCATAAATTGGGGATGACCGCGATGCTTGGCGAACTGCGATCAAGCTACAAGTATGTCGTCTAAAGCAAGCCGGTACCGCTTGAGTTGCGTCGGCGTGTTGTTGCGTATGTCGATGAGGGACATGGCCACCGCGAGGCCGCGCGTCATTTCCGCGTTTCGCCTCGCTTTGTGAACAATCTGATCAACCTGCGCCAGCAGACCGGTTCGCTTGAAGCCCGCCGGCAGGGCCATGTTGGGGGCGGAAAGCTTGAGCCGTATGCCGAGTTTGTCCGCTTGCGGTTGGCCGAGACCGGCGAACTGACGCTGGATGAGCTTTGCGTCGAACTGGAGGAGCGCGGGGTGAGCGTGCACCGCTCCAATGTCGGGCGCCTGCTCCAACGCCTGGGGCTCAGTCATAAAAGAAACTCTACAGGCCAGCGAGCAGCAGAGGGCCGACGTGCGCCAGGCGCGTGAACTATGGATGGGGCGGCGAAAGCGCTTCTTCAACAAGGCTTTGACGCGGTTGATCTTCATCGATGAGACGTCGACCAACACCAAGCTGACCAAACGCACCGGCTGGGCGCCGAAGGGCGAGCGCTTCAGGACGTATGCGCCATTCGGCAAATGGCAGACGCAAACCTTCATCGCCGGGCTGCGATGCCACGGTCTTGTCGCGCCCCGGGTCGTCAACGCGCCGATGAACCCCGCCATCTTCGAACACTACGTCGAAACTCAGCTCGCTCCCGAACTGTCGCCCGGCGATGTCGTCATTCTCGACAATGTCGGCTTCCACAAGAACGAGCGCGCCGCGCAACTGGTTCGCCAAAGGGGCGCATGGCTCCTGTTCCTGCCGCCATACTCGCCCGACCTCAACCCGTGTATGGATGGCTCCTGCGGGTCAAGGGTTATCGGATCGGGTTTGGTGAACAGGTCGGTTGCGGCCATGTATACGGCGTCTGAATGTGCAACGGGATCGCTGCGCGCCCTGATGAATATCCGCTTGGAGAACAGGTCCCACTCAATCGAGCGCGCTCGAGGCGCTTCGGATTGATCGGGGTGTCCTGGTTCTTCGTCTCCGTTTGTTCGCCATCACCTCACTTTGCCCTGACCATTCCGAGAGCCTGTCAGGCTGACTGCGGCTCGTAACGCGATCCGTCCCTCAGGACGGCGAATATTGTTCGTGCCATGCGATGCGCCAAAGCGACGGCGACGATCTTCGTCTTCTTTCGCATCAGCATGCCCGATAGCCAGTCCGAGCTCGGTTCGCGCTTGAGTCTGCATCTGAGCATGATCTGCGCCATGGCGCCCAGATACAGCAAGCGTCGGATATAACGATTGCCCATCTTCGAGATCCGGCCCACCCTCTGCTTGCCTCCGGTGGAGTGCGGCTTGGGAGTGAGGCCGAGCCAGGCGGCATAGTCCCTTGCGCTGCCGAAATTGTCGACATCCGGCGTCGTCGCCGCGATGATCGTCGCCGACAGCATCCCCACACCTGGGATTGTGGCTAGACGCTGGCTTGTCTCGCTTTGCGCGTGGGTCTCTTTGATCTCTTCGGTCAGCCGTTCGATCCGCTCATTCGTCTCGGCCAGCTGTTCGAAGAGCAGGGTTATGGGCAGCCGAGCCGCCTGCGGCAGCCGATCCAGTTGTTCACGCAAGCGACCGACATTCTGAGCGCCTTTCGCCGTTATGACACCGAACTCCGTCATGTGGGCTCGGATCGCATTGCCAATCTGCGTGCGCTGGCGAACCAGAAAGTCTCGTGTGCGGTGAAGAACCAGAACCGATGAGCAGGCCTCGCTCTTGATAGAAACAAACCGCATGGAGGGACGTGTCACCGCTTCGCAGATCGCGGCGGCGTCCGCGGCATCCGTCTTCCCGCGCTTCACGTAAGGCTTCACATAAGACGGCGGCATCAGTCGGACATCATGCCCCATCTCCTGAAGCTTGCGCCCCCAGTCGTGTGAACCCGCGCAGGCCTCCATGCCGATCAGGCACCGCGGCCGCTTTTGGAAAAAACGCGAGCAACTGGCTTCGGCGAAGTTGGCAGCGCACGAGAACTCGGCCGCTCTCGTCGACACCATGGATCTGGAAAATGGTCTTTGCGAGGTCGATACCGACCGTGGCAAGTTCGGACATGGATGGCTCCTCTGCTAGGGGACGATGACATCCCGACTATGGCGCAATGCGACGCCGGGAGCAGGAGCCATCCACACCATCAATCGAGATGGCCTACTCAAAACTCAAGGCGCGGCTGCGAAAGAAGGCGGCCAGAACCTTTGATGCCCTCTGCGAGGCTCTCGGCGATATCTGCCATCTGTTCCAGCCAGCCGAATGCAGAAACTTCTTCAAAGCTGCCGGATATGAGGGCGATTAATCGCGACACGCTTTGGCTCAACCGTCGCCACACCGTTGATCATTGTCACGGTGAGACGAAGCTCCAAATCGGATCGACCACCTTCGTTTTGGCTCCAAAGCGGCGCTCGGACTGACCACTTCTTCGCCGACCGCTGTGTTGACAGCTATTACATCCAAACGGCAAACGGCGGCGCAGAGAATGTTCGTCCATAATCCGATATAACGCGATCGACGTCGGCCGCTGAACAGTGCGACACATCCGCTTTGGTGACTGCACTCTGGCAGTCCCCTGCGGAGATGGAAATTATGATCTCACGGATCCTGGCTTCAGCGTCTGCGATTAGCATGGTGCCAAGGATGCAGCGTTGCCAAGCGATCCGTCAATATTTGCGGTTAAGCCGTTTTCCGACGGTCCACTTTCATATCTCCGCGAATTCTGATTCAGACTCTCTATGAGCCGATATGATTTGACCGACTTCGAGTGGCGCGTTATCGAGCCGCTCTTGCCCAACAAGCCGGGAGGGATGCCGCGCGTCGATGACCGCCGCGTGCTGAACGGCATTTTCTGGGTCTTGCGATCCGGTGCCCCATGGCGAGACCTGCCGGAACGCTACGGTCCGCGGACCACCTGCTACAACCGGTTTGCGCGATGGCGGAAGGCAGGCGTATGGGACCGCCTGATGGACGCCATCAGCGCCGCCCACGACGGCGCCATACAGATGATCGACAGCACTTCCATCCGGGCGCACCAGCAGGCTGCGACGGCAAAAAAGGGGGGCCAGATCATTGTCTCGGTCAATCGCGCGGTGGGCTCACGACCAAGATCCACGTCGTCGACGACGCGCAAGGGCTCCCAATCCGGCTCGGTCTGACAGCAGGACAGGCACATGACGGTCAGATCGCTGATCGGCTTCTCGATCATCTTGCCCCACGCACCATCGTGCTGGCCGACAAAGCCAACGACGCCGACCGCATCCGGGCACTGATCCAGGGGCAGGGTGCCACGCCCAACATCCCGGCCAAGAGTAACCGGAAATGGAAGCCCTGCTTCAGCAAGCGGCTCTACCGCGAGCGCAACCTGATCGAACGCTTCTTCTCCAAGTTGAGGCACTTCCGTCGCGTCTCAACCCGCTATGAAAAGCTCGCCGACAACTTCCTCCCCATGGTCCAGCTCGCGTCAATACGCCTGTGGCTGCGCGCTTATGAGTCATCGTGTAATTTGTGGTTGCTTCCCTCGGGACTCGGGTGAGGCGCACACTTCTGGTTGTCGAATCCTGAAGGAAGGAAACAGCCATGAAGCATTATGCCGGACTGGACCTGTCGATGGAAAGCACGCAGGTCTGCACTATCGATGAAAATGAGCGCAAGCTGAGTTCCGAGAAGGCTGAGAGCACGCCGGATGCGATCGCCGACGCATTACGCCGACACGGCCCGATCGAGCGGGCGGTGATCGAAACCGGACGTATGTCACCCGCGATCTGCCTTGGCCTGCGGGAGTTGGGCGTCAACGTGGTGTGTATCGATGCCCGCCAGGCGCACCAGAGCCTCGAGGCGATGAAGGCGAACAAGACCGATCCGCATGATGCTGCAGGGCTCGCGCAACTGGCAAGAACGGGCTTCTACAAGGAGGTTCATGTCAAATCGCCGGGCGCACACGGTATACGCAGCATGATCATCGCTCGCGGTCATCTGGTGGAGGCCCGTGTCCGGCTCGACAACATGATCCGTTGGTTGTGCGCTACCTTCGGCTATAGGCCGGGCGTCGGGCAGGGAAAGGCCTTCATCGAACGCATCATGGAAGCATCCCACATCCCTGGTCTTGGCGAAGCGATTACTTCGTTGCTGACGGTGCGCGTGCAACTGGTCGAGCAGATCAAGGAGCTGGATCTCAAGCTGCGTATGCTCGCCGCTCAGTCGCAGGCCTGCCAAATCCTTATGAGTATACTTGGTGTTGGCATCCAGACTTCAGCCGCGTTCTCCGCCGCCATCGACGAGGCGGTCGGTTCCGACAATCGCGAAACGCGGGCGCCTACTTTGGACTGGTGCCCAGGCGTCATCAATCTGGCGAACTCGACTGGACCGGCCGGATCACCAAGCAAGGTGACAGCATGGTCCGCAAGCTTCTCTATGAAGCAGCCAACTCAATCCTGACTCGGAGCCGGGAGAGCTTCGCGCTCAAGACCTGGGCGCTGAAAATCTCGAAGCGCCGCGGCCTGAAGAAAGCCCGAGTGGCACTCGCGCGGCGTCTCGCTGTCATCATGCATGCCATGCTGCGCCACGGCACTTTGTTCGAGGCTTGAGATGAGGTAGAAAGAGTTTGCCAGCGGTGAAGCGCCAGCGCTGATCCGAGGGCGGTGTCCCGCGAGAGAACGCAGGGACGGACGATATGCGAAGGTAGTCAGATGGGCCTGACAGCCCGCTTCGAGTCAATGCAACGTCCGGCCTTGTGAGACCCGATACAGCACGACCAGCTCCGGCTCGGCCAGTGCGGACAGATCCTTGAAACCCTCAAGGGCTACACCGCCAAGCTCTGCAAATTACAACGGATCCGCTTCTGGGTTAGCGGGTGCGCAAGTTTGGCGGCTTGGCTTGAATGGCGAGGGCCATTTGAATAACTCGTGAAATCCAGCCCGCAATCAATCGAGAAGCTCTGACAATGTCGAGGAGAACATCTCCACCCGTTGCCGTTTTACATAAGTCGTTCCGTTGCTAGTGGTCAGCTGCACTTATTTCGAACCTTGGTACCCTGGTTCAGGCGTGGCTGCTGCATGGCTGATGAAGAACATTGTCACGCTTTCCAGCATTCGAACTGTTGAAGAAATGATCGCGGCCTTCCGGATAGCAGCATAGCCGTCGGTTGCTGGTTCGGCCGGATGGCCGGATCTGCTCCGCCTGCGGATACAAACGCTCGATTGCACTTGCCGGTCGCGATACCGGCAAGCGGCGTGCCCGACCGGGTCGTTATCAATGTTCCAGCGGCGATTGCCGGTTCCAGTTCACGGTGACGACACATACGCCTCTGCACTCCACGAAGCTTCCCTTGAGTGTTTGCCTGAAGGCTATGTGGCTGTTACTGCCATCCGACAAGGGCTTGTCGTGGGTGCGTCTAGCCGAGGCGCTCGGGGTGAGCCAGCCAGCATCTGGCGAATTGGACATGCACTGCGTCTTATTGGTGGCGCGGGAGAACGTGCTCGCCGGCACGGTGGAGATCGACCATTTCCATCTCGGTGAAAGGCCCAGAAAAAATCCCGACGACCCACCTCCGGGCCGCGGCTGGAAAGGCCAGGCGAATACGCACAAAACGTCAGTTATGGCAATGGTGCGGCGTCCGACTGATGTAATGCGTGGCACGCTGGCCGGTGATGCGCGTGCGGCGGTTGTGACCGGTCTTTCGGCGCGAGCAAGCGAACGCGTCGTTGAGGCGCAGATTGAACCCGGAGCTCACTTGATGAGCGACGAGTGGAAGGCATTCATGGCCATTGGTGAGAGCTTTGCCAAGCATGAGACCAGCATTCCAGCGGTGAGTATGTTCGCGACGCCGTCCACGTCAACTCGGTCGAGGGCTTCAACTCCGCGTCCCCCGTACCATCGCCGGCGTCTTTCATCATATCAGCCCGCAGCATGCCGACCTGTATTTCCACGAGATCGACTTCCGATGGTCGCAGCGCGTCGTCACAGGAAACGTCATTCGCAAAACCAGGCATGGCCGGGAGAGCGTGCGTACCCGTCGCCGCGCGTGACGCCTGCGCTGCACCTGACGAATGTTTTTCGCACAGCCATGGGTCGCCAGATGCGCCAAAGCCAGTATGGCTGCATCATCGTCAAATCCGCCGTAGCTGTCTTTGGTTGATAAAGGCCTCGTACGATTTCGAACTGCTCTTATTCCGCCCCTTCATGCCGATCGCGATGACGAGCAGTAGATCCTCGCCTACACACAGCCCGTTGATTTGGATGAATCCCTAACGGGTCGTCAAACGGAGGCCAACGGAAGATTGCATGTCAAACCGAGCACCCTTGCGCGGCTCACGTTTCAGCTGCTGACTCATTTTGGCGCAAAGTCCTCTCCTCCGGATGGTACCACTTGCCCAATTGCTATCCTTGGCCAAGAGATTTGTTTCACCCGGGCGAATGCAGAAGGTACGCACATCTAGAGGTGGGGCGACAACGAAGGAGCCCACGACGGTGACCGAGCATACGAATAGCGGGATGGATTTCCCTGTTGAAGAATATAAGACACGCCTTCAACGCACGCAGGAGGAAATGGCAAAGCATGATCTGGACGTGTTACTCCTGCATCAGCCCGAGAACATTCAATATCTGACAGGTCTCGACGCTGGGGCGGGCTTTTTCTCATATCACGCCGTAGCGGTTCCGAGCCATCGCGATCCAGTGCTGATCTTGCGCGATGTAGAAATCCCAGCAGCGCACCTCACGTCTTGGGTCACGAGCCACACGAGCTACGCAGATTCATCCGATCCGATCCGCGTTTCACTCGACGCGGCGCGGAGAGCCCTCGAGGGCTTGGGCTTGGCGGCCGGGCGTGTCGGCGTGGATGAGCACTCATGGTTCTTGACACTAGAACGGTGGAAGATGCTGCAGGCGCTGCTGCCAAATGCGACTTTTGTCAGAGAGCCGCGCATCGTCGACCATCTGCGACTGATCAAATCGCCGCGGGAAATAGATTATCTGCGCGGCGCTGCCCGTTGCGTTGAAGCGGGCATTTACGCTGGTATCGAGGCTGTCACGCCGGGCATCACGGAGCGACAGCTCGCCGGCACCGTGTTCGGCGCATTGGTGAACGCCGGGGCGGAAATGCCGCTTAGCGGTGTCATCACTTCCGGCAATCGGACAAATCTTTTACACGGATCCTATACCGACCGGCAATTGGAGCGTGGCGATACGGTCTATCTTGAGCTCAGCGGGATTCATCGACATTACTGGGCACGTTTGATGCGTACCGCCATTGTTGGGCTGCCCAGCGCTGAGCAGCAGCACATCGCTGAGACAATCATCCGCGTGCAAGACGATGCCATCGCGTTGATGCGGCCGGGCACACCAGCCAGTGTGATTGACCGAGCTTGCCGCGAGCCGCTGCTGGCAACGGGGCTTCGCAAGACATATACCAACCGTTCCGGCTATTCGCTTGGTCTCAACTACCGCCCCTCCGCCGGCGAATTTATCCGCGAGTTCGTGCCGGGCGTGGAATGGGTCCTGGAGCCGGGAATGGTGTTTGACATGCTGATGATGGCAGGCGGGATGGGCTTCAGCGACATGGTGCTGGTGACGGAACAAGGCCCGGAACGCCTAACCTGCATGGAGCGCAAGCTCTTCTCGTGCACCTGAAATCCCAGAAGATGGCTAAACTCATGCGACCGGTCATAGGTATCGTTAGCAATGTAAACAAGAACAAGGGAGGGCAGGAGGTTACTTTTGTCCGGCTCCCCTATCTGCGCCAATCGAAAAAGCTGGCCCAGCTCCGATCATTTTCCCTACTTAAGGCAGAGGAAGTAATGACGGTACTTCATTGTATTTTTAGCGTCGTGCTTAGAGGCGGTGGAGAGTTTTCGACAGAGTTTTTGGCTCAGCTCCGCACCGTGCTGTTCCACGAATAATACCAGAGCGAATTAACTTCAAATTCACGTATGCCATTGCAGCTTGCGCGTTTTAGCAAGAGGCACGATCTATCCCCATACTCTCCATAAGCTTGCAAATGTGATCTACCATCGTGAGAGAGTTGACAAGTCTTGGGTCAAAGGGGTGACGCCTATGTACAAAGAGGCGCTGGTGGCCAAAACGCGGTCACCGAGCCTCTGAATGCCTTGGTTCGCCGACTTGCTGGGTTCCATTGCTAGGGGCGTGTCTATACGATCGAGTACGACCTGCTGCGCGTAAGCCTCCGACGGCTAAGAAATTTCAATCACAACGCTCTTTTGCGAATTTTTCTTCAACAGGCCGCCCACATTGACGCCATTTCGCCTCGGAGAGGATGCTTAATGCAGGTTGATGTTGTGGAAAATGATCACCGATACTTTTGCTCGTGATCGCCGAAGGAGTGCGGATCAACCTCGCTGATAGCCTAAAAGAGGAGAACTGGGACATGACGTCTCATTCACATCCATTAGCCTCACGTGGAGGCGTCGATGCCCAGAGGTGAACTGCTGCGGTTAGAGCGACTTTGTAAACAGTACGGCAGCGTGCGAGGGGTTAATGACTTGTCGGTTCAAATCGAGGCCGGCGAATTTGTCTCATTTCTCGGACCAAGTGGTTCCGGCAAGACGACAACGTTGATGATGGTCGCGGGGTTCGAAACGCCCACCTCCGGCCAAATCTTTGTCGGCGCCCGACCAATAACCGGGCTACCCGTGCATAGACGCAACATCGGAGTTGTATTCCAGAATTATGCGCTATTTCCACATCTATCCGTTTTCGAGAACGTGGCATTTGCGCTCAAGATGCGCAGAGTATTCGGCTCTGAACTTCGAGCCGGTGTCGCCGAAGCGCTCGATCTTGTTCAACTGAGCGGCTATGAAGCGCGGATGCCGCACGAGTTATCCGGCGGCCAACAGCAGCGAGTTGCCTTGGCTCGCGCACTTGTGTTTCGCCCAGGCGTAGTCCTCATGGACGAACCGCTTGGTGCGCTTGACAAACAGCTTCGCGAGCATATGCAGCTTGAGCTGAAGCGCCTTCAGAAGTCCCTTGGAATAACTGTGGTCTTCGTCACACACGATCAAAGTGAAGCGCTCACGATGTCTGATCGAATCGTGGTGATGAATAAGGGCAACGTCGAGCAAATCGGGACGCCTGAAGAAATATATGAGACTCCGCAAACGCGCTTCGTTGCAGGTTTCATCGGCGAGTCCAATTTCCTTCGCACTCATATTGTTGAAAGTAGAAAAGACGGCCCTCTCCTTGACCTGGCCGGTCTGCAAATTCGAGCGATGTGGCAGGGATCCGATAGCCTGCGGGGGGCTGTGACCCTCATGATCCGACCCGACAAGATCATCCCTCTCGACCCCGGCGTTCGCACTGATAATGAATTCGAAGGTGTGGTCGAAGAGGCCGTCTACCAGGGAAATGTCATTAAGTATCGTATTCGGTTACGTGCGAAGATTCCAGTGTTTCTCACTTTAGCAGCACCGAGCCACGCCCGATCTCAGCGATTCCATGTCGACCAACAAGTTAGAATTGGCTGGGACGCGCGGGATGGACGACTTCTTTCTGATGAGTGGGAACAATCAATCCCCGGCAAACCCAATAATCGCGTCGCGGTGTCAGCTTTCGCGGGCGTTACTGCAACTGCAGATCGTATGGCAATCGTATCTTTATAAGGGAATGAGCTCATGACGTACAACATCAACACCAGCCGGCCGACCCGGCGTCAGACGTTAAAGCTAATTGGCACTGCGACCAGCGGAGTGGCGCTTGCGATTGGCGCTCCAGGCATTTTACGGGCGCAAGAATCGAAACTTGTCGTAGTCTCCGGCGGTGGATCCTATGAGGAGTCGATCCGCAAGGCAATAATTGATCCCTTCCAGCAAGAAACAGGGATCACGGTGACTTACGTGTCCCCGGAAGATGACGCGAAACTCAAGGCGCAGGTCGACAGCAACAACGTGCAGTGGGATGTAGCGGAGGTCGACACCTTCGCTTTTCGACCGGATGCGTCGAAGTACCTCGAGGAAATAGACTATGGCGTTTTCGATAAGGAAACACTGGACAACCTTGTACCGGAAGCAAAGACAAAATACGGCGTAGGCTCGTACGTCTATAGCACCGTTATGGCGTTCTCGACGACCGAATACCCGGCGAACAAGCCACGCCCGCGCTCATGGGCTGAGTTTTGGGACGCCGACAAGTTTCCGGGGCCACGCTCTCTTAAAACGTGTGCGAACTCGGATGTCACGACAATCGAATTTGCATTGCTGGCGGCCGGGGTGCCGAAGGACAAGCTGTATCCAATCGACTTCGACTCCGGATTCGCGTCCCTCGATCGCATCAAGTCGCACATAACCAAATTCTGGAGTGTCGGAGCCGAACCCGGTCAGCTCCTTTCGAACCGTGAAGTCTCGATGTCCTCGGCATATAATGGTCGAATGGCAGCCCTGAAGACACAGGGTGCCGCCGTTGATTACCAATGGAATGAGGGGGAGCTTAGCCCGGTCTACTGGGTCGTGCCGCGGGGGGCAAAAAATCGGGCCGCGGCCATGCGGTTTGTGGCCTACCAAGCCTCCGCGCAGGCGCAAGCGCGTCTAAACAATATCATCTTCTATGGTCCAATGAACCGTGCGGCTTTCAAGTACATCGACCCAAAGGTTGCTGCAGACCTTCCCACAGCTCCTGAGAACATTGCTAAACAGTTCTTCCGCGACCTGTCATACTGGGAAACTAAAGATTTATCTGGCAAATCTAATACTGAAATTCTCGTTGAGCGCTGGATAAAATGGACGGCTAGCTAATGACTACTCCATACCATGTTGTGAGATCGGCCATCGCATGGCCGGTCAACAACCGGGAAGCCTCGCTCTTACTTGCTCCAGCAGCGCTTCTGCTTGGGATTTTCTTCTTCATCCCGCTTTCCGGTCTGCTCTCTCTCAGCCTGCTCGATCCTGGGCCAACCTTCGCGCATTACCACGAGTTTTTGGATAACCCAACGAACTGGATTATTCTAGCCCGCACCTTCGCACTCGCAACAAAGGTTACATTGATCTGCCTTCTACTAGGCTATCCGCTAGCCTACTGGATAGTCTCGGCGCGCACTTGGGTCGCCGCGGCGCTACTGCTTGCGGTCGTTCTGCCGTTCTTTACCAGCTACCTCGTGCGCACGTATGCATGGATGGTGCTTCTGGGGCGTTTTGGTGTAATCAATCAGCTGCTAATGGCAACTGGCCTTACTGAGCGCCCTGTCGACCTTATCTACAATCAGTTCAGCGTACTCGTAGCTATGGTCTACATCCTCATGCCCTATACGGTGCTGGTGCTCATTAGCGTGATGAAAGGGATTCCATACAGTCTGACGCGTGCTGCTGCCTCTCTAGGAGCCTCCGCGGCACAAAATTTTTGGCGCGTGTTCTTTCCGTTGAGCGCTCCGGGTGTTATCGCAGCCGGCCTACTGGTCTTCGTGTTCGCACTTGGGTTCTACATCACGCCCGTACTGCTCGGTGGTCCGAACACGATGATACTGCCAATGCAAATCGACAGTTATGTAAACGGCACGCTCAATTGGCCGCTTGCGGCCACCGCTGCCACCGTGCTGCTTGCGATCACGCTCGTACTTTATTCGATTTCCAACCGTTTCGTCGATAGCGAGCGCCTGCTCAGTTCTAATCAGAGTACTGCCCACTCTGCGGGCCACACCACGCGTCATTCAACTAGCGCATACATTCAACTCATTGATTTCGTTACCGCCCTAGTGCGTGGCGTCGGACATGGAATCCGCTTTCCCGCCGGTATCGGTAGAGGCTGGGAGCGTCTGGCGCCGGGCAGAAAGCTGCTGCGCGGATTAAGCTTGCTCCTTGTTGCCTTCCTTGTCAGCCCGATCCTAATCATTGTCCCGATCTCATTCAGCTCTTCGCGCTTCCTCGACTTTCCGCCCCCCGGCCTGTCGCTGCAATGGTACCAGGCCTATTTCACTAGCGCTGCGTGGGTTTCTGCGACCTGGGAGAGTTTGGGAGTTGGAATAGCTGTGGCATGTCTAAGTCTTGCCATTGGTTCAGCGGCTGCAATGGCACTCGTGCGCGGCAGCCCGCGAATGCGCCGAATCGGATACCAGCTCTTGCTCGCACCGATGATCGTGCCGTCGATTGTTAATGCGGTGGCTCTCTACTTTCTCTTTGCGCGACTGCATCTTATCAACACGTCGTTCGCGCTTGTGACGGCGCACAGCATAGGCGCCGTTCCACTAGTAGTGTTGGTCGTCGCCGCAAGTCTACAATCACAAAATATAAGGCTTGAGTATGCGGCTGCCAGTTTGGGAGCGTCAAGAGTCGTTACGATATGGCGAATCGTGCTTCCTCTTATTCGTCCAGCTTTGATAGTCTCCGGATTTTTTGCATTCTTATCATCGTTCGATGAGGTCGTGCTATCACTTTACTTGAGTGGCCCAGATACTACTACTCTGCCGATCAAAATGTGGTCGGGAATTCGGGAAGAGATCACGCCAACGATTGCTGCGGTGTCCAGTCTATTGATCGCGTTCACGATTTTTAGCTATGCCAGTGTGGCCATATTCCGCCAAGCGGGTGAACGGCAAGCCCAACAAGTGAGATAGTCTCCAATGAATACATCTCCGACGCTGAATGAACCTGTTAACACCGAGATGAATTTCCCTGCAGAGGAATATCGGGCGCGGGTGCAGCGCACGCAGGAAGAGATGGCAAAGCACGATCTTCCAGTGCTACTCCTACATCAGCCTGAAAACATCTACTATCTCAGTGGTCTACATGGTGTTGGTTATTTTTCCTACCATGCTTTAGCGGTTCCCGGCAGCGGCGACCCGGTGCTGATCTTGCGTGATGTGGAAGTCCCGGCGGCGCAAAGTACGTCCTGGGTGAAAAGCCACGCGACCTATTCAGATGTTGCAGATACGCTCGCCGCTTGGCTCGACACGGCGCGCAGAGCTCTGGAAGGCCTCGGCTCGGCAGAAGGACGGGTAGGTGTGGATGACCACTCATGGTTCTTGACACCGGAACGACGGACGGTACTGCAGAGGGTGCTGTCCGATGCAAGCGTTGTCGCAGAGCCGCGCATTGTCGACCACCTCCGCCTGATAAAATCGCCGCGAGAAATAGATTATCTGCGGGGCGCCTCGCGCTTGGTTGAAGCAGGCATGCATGCTGGCATCGAGGCTATCGCACTCGGTGTCACGGAGCGGCAGATTGCCAATGAGGTGTGGAGCGCATTGGTGAAAGGCGGGTCGCCGGCGATGGGGCTGGGCGGTGTCATCACTTCCGGCAATCGAACAAATCTCATACATGGCGGCTATTCGGACCGTCGCTTGGAACGAGGTGATACTGTCTACTTTGAGCTCAACGGGCTACATCAACATTACTGGGCACGTTTGATGCGTACCGCCATTGTTGGGCAGCCCAGCGCTGAGCAGCAGCACATCGCTGAGACAATCATCCGCGTGCAAGACGATGCCATCGCGTTGATGCGGCCGGGCACACCAGCCAGCGTGATTGACCGAGCTTGCCGCGAGCCGCTGCTGGCAACGGGGCTTCGCAAGACATATACCAACCGTTCCGGTTATTCGCTTGGTCTCAACTACCGCCCCTCCGCCGGCGAATTTATCCGCGAGTTCGTGCCGGGCGTGGAATGGGTCCTGGAGCCGGGAATGGTATTTCATATGCTGATGATGGCAGCCGGTATGGGCTTTAGCGAGACCGTGCTGGTGACGGAACAAGGCCCGGAACGCCTAACCTGCATGGAGCGCAAGCTCTTCTCATGCACTTGAGAACCCACCAACGATGACTAAACTCAAACCGACATAGCCATCGCTCAAGTGATATCCTGGTCTTTGTCTGAAGACGGCCTTCTCGCATCAACCGTCGACGGCTGCTCCATAGCCAGATACTTCATTCGCCAAGCGTCCACTTAAATCTGAGAGCCTTCTCTGTGGGGTCGTTTGGTCAAGATGCTCCTGCACTTTTTTCTTGACCGTTCCGTGGGTCACTCGCTTCTCTTCGCGGTCAGCGCTTGGGTCGCCGACGTCTCAATCTGTTTCACGACCTTGCCGCGCTTGGGCCGGCAGGTTCGGGACCCTCAACGAGATCGCCTCGCCCATCGTCCCCCAGGGAACGATCCGGGCATCGCCCTTTCCAAAGCGCTCGGTCGCGTCGGCCCACATGCGATGCAGAATGACGGCCAGTTTGCGGGCGACCGCGACCCGGGCTCGTGCCATGCCGGGGCGCCTGGCGATGTTCATGCCCCATGCTCTGAGGCTCGACCACTTCTTAGATCGCACCACCAGTGTGTGGGCCGCCTAATAAAGCGCGGTGCGTGCAAGTTCGTCGCCGCATCGGCCCCTGGATGTCGGTTTCGCCGGACTGGTAGCGTGCCAGCGTCAGTCCCAGATGCGCCCCCACCGCCTGCGACGAGCCGAACCGCTCAGGCCGGTCGATCGTGGCGCGGAAGGCGAGCGCCGTGATCGGCCGTAAGCGGGCAGCTGAGGCCGTTCAGCTTTGGTAATTCCAGGGCATGAGGGCGTCGATACCGCTGTTTGGCCAGCCATCAGCGATGCGATCGAGGGTCTGGGGGAGCCAGGCGTGCGGATCGACCAGGTTCATCTTGGCGGTGGCCAGCAGCGTAGCGATGGTGGCCCATGTCCCGCCAAAGGGCCGATCATCCCTGTTATGTAGATCTCTCCATAATGCAGAGCGTTTTTAGCTTGGCGTCGCGCAGAAAGGCGGGTGGCGAGAGCGTACTGAGGCCGATCGCGGCGGTGAGCTAAAAACGTGTTGGACTAAGCCGCCGGCACGGGTGGCCGCTATGGGCGTTCAATCGAGGCGGTGCCCATGAACAGGCGTCGTGTGGTTTGGGGATACCGTCGCGGAGGCCGCGATTGCAAGGGTCGCGTGCGCCGAAGCGGCACGGATATGGGTTGCGGCAAAGTGAGGACCAGTGTCGCGCCCTGCCGACAGAGGCAGCCGGGGGTGACGGCGCGCAGCTTAGCGGGACCGGCCGGTTGTCGGGCCGAACGGCTCGTGCGATGCGGTGACGGCGAAAGCGGAGCGGTTCTTTCATGATGTATCCCAGTATGGCCGGGGTCCAGTGGCGCCGTCGAAGATTTCGACGATGATCATCCGGCCTTGACGACAGGCGGGGCATTGCCTGAGGGAATGGCCGGTGAGATCCTCGTAGCGGTCGCGGTAATCCTTTGCGGGCCGACTGTCCGATGACTCAGGAACCGGCATGCTGAGCAGGTCGCGGCAGTGGGCGAGCTTTTGCGCGCGGTAGCGATTGCCGAGAAAGCCGTAGTAGCGGATGCGATGGAAGCCCTCGGGCAGGACGTGCAACAAGAAGCGGCGAATGAACACCGCAACGGTCATGACCTTTTGCCGATTGCCGTGCCGGTAGTCCTTCCAGCGGAAACGAACGGCGTTGTCCTCAATGTCCATGAGACGGTTGTTGGAGATGGCAACGCGGTGCGTATAGCGCCCGACATAGTCGAGCACCTGGGCAGGTCCAGCGAAGGGCGGCTTGGCAAAGACGACCCACTCAGCCTTTCGTAGCGGCGCCAAATAACGCCGGAAGGCGTCGCGCTCGCTCAGGTGCTGCAGGCCAGAGAAAAACTGCAACTGGCTGGCGTCGAAGGCTTTCTTCAGATGTTCGAGGAACAATCGTCGGAACAGGCGTGAGAGCACCCGGACGGGCAAGAAGAAGCCGGGCTTGCAGGCGATCCATCGATTGCCGTCGGCAGACAGGCCGCCGCCGGCAACGACGCAATGCAGGTGCGGATGATGGAGCAGGTTCTGGCCCCAGGTGTGCAGCACGGCGAAGAAGCCGATCTCGGCGCCCAGGTGCTTGGGGTCGGCAGCAATGGTGCGCAGGGTCTCGGCGGCGGCACGGAAGAGCAGGCGGTAGACGAGCGCCTTGTTCTGATAGGCGATGGCGGCAATGTCGCCGGGCAGCGTGAAGACGACGTGAAAGTACTGTGTGTCGAGAAGTTCGGCGCGACGATCCTCCAGCCATTGCGCGCGGGCCAGCGACTGGCAGCGGGGGCAATGACGATCGCGACAGCTGTTGAAGGCGATGCGGTTATGGCCGCAGTGATCGCACTGCTCGACATGCCCGCCGAGCGCGGCGGTCCGGCACAGTTCGATCGCCGTAATGACGCGGCGCTGGGCGGTCGACAGCGACGCGTCATGCTGCTCGCGATAGGCTTCGCCGTAGTAGCGGAAGATAGTGGCCCGCTCACCAACGATATCGTCCTGAACTGGGTGCAAGGCCAGGCCAAGCGGACCAGTCCCTTCTCATGGGCCCGACGCCTCGAAGTCCTTCGCCCGTTCGCGAGGTATCTGGCCCGGCTCGATCCCGACACCGAGTTCCCCCAGACCGCGACCTTGGTCGTTCACACCGCCGCCTCGCACCGCACATCTATTCAGAGCGGGAGATCTGCGACCTTGTGGCCGCCGCTTGGCGCCTGGGCCCCGAGGGCGGATTGCGGCCGGCAACCTACGCGACAATCTTCGGGCTGATCGCCGCTACGGGTCTGCGCCGGTCAGAAGCACTCCACCTGCGCTGCAGCGGTGTCGATCTCGATGGAGCCTTCCTCACGATACGGACACCAAGTTCCGCAAGTCGAGGCAATGTGCCCATACACGCCACCGTCGTAGCCGAGCTACGGCGCTATCTGGCGGTTCGGGCGCGTCATTCGCTTACCGAGGACTCACCCCTATTTCTGTCTCCGGCGGGCGGATTCATCGCCAAGCGGCGCATCAATAAGGTTTTCCAGAAGCTTCGCAGCCGATATCGATAACGCCATGGCGGCGCTCTCGACCTACGTCGGCCACGCCAAGATCTCCGATACCTATTGGTATCTTGCCGGCGTCCCGGAACTCATGGCGATCGCGGGCAAACGGTTCGAGTTCTTCGCCTCTACGGTTGGAGGGGATCGTCATGTCTGATTCCAAGCTGACACCGTCCTTCCCCAGCCTGCTTCCACGCTTTTTCATCAGAGCTATGGCGGAAACTGGGTGATGACGGTTTGAGGAAGGCGGCGTATCGAGGCGGGTGACAAAGCCTGCCAGAACCTCACGAAGGAGCGATACGCCATGAAGACAGATACCACCGTTGTTTCCTTTCCGCATCCCGCCACACTCGATGATCCCCTGACATCGGTTCTGCGCGAGGGCGCCCGGCGGCTTCTGGCGCAGGCCGTCGAGGCGGAAGCCGAGGCATTCCTGGCCGCCATGGCCGACGAGCGCCTGGCCGATGGGCGGGCCCGCTTGGTACGCCACGGGCATGGTCCTGAGAGAACGATCCAGACGGGGATCGGCCCGGTTGCGGTGAGCCGTGTCAAGCTGCGCGACCGGGCCGCGGAGGCCTCCGGCGAGGACCGCATCACCTTCACTTCGGCGATCCTGCCGAAATGGGCGCGGCGGACGAAGAGCCTCGACGCGCTGCTGCCGGTCCTTTACCTGCGTGGCATCTCGACCGGCGATTTCCAGGAGGCGCTTGGCGCGCTTCTCGGCAAGGACGCACCGAACCTGTCGCCGTCGGTGATCGGACGGCTGAAGGAGGAGTGGCAGGCCGACTATGATCGCTGGCAGCGCCGCGACCTCTCGGCCCGCCATTATGTCTACATCTGGGCCGACGGGGTCTATCTTCAGGCGCGCATGGAGGATGATGCCGCCTGCATGCTGGTTGTCATCGGCGCGACGCCGGAAGGCAGGAAGGAACTGGTCGGCTTTCAGGTCGGCGTGCGAGAAAGCGCGCAGAGTTGGCGCGAGTTGCTCATTGATCTGAAGGCCCGCGGGCTTTCGGTCGCACCGCAGATCGCCGTCGGCGACGGCGCGCTCGGCTTCTGGAAGGCGCTTGAGGAGATTTTTCCTTCGACCCGGCATCAACGGTGTTGGCAGCACAAGGTCCTCAACGTGCTCAACAAGGTGCCGAAATCGGTGCAGCCGAACATGAAGGCCGATCTCAGGGAGATCCGCGACGCGCCCGATCGGGCGACCGCCGAGGTTGCGATGGCCATTTTCGTCGACAAATACGAGGCCAAATATCCCAAGGCCGTCGACTGCCTGACGAAAGGACCGCGAGGCCCTGCTGACCTTCTTCGACTTCCCGGCCGAGCACTGGGACCATCTGCGTACCTCGAATCCGATCGAAAGCGTCTTCGCCACCGTCCGGCACCGCACGGTGCGCACCAAGGGAAGCCTGTCGCACAGGACGGCCCGGCTCATGGTCTTCAAGCTCGTCATGAGCGCTGCCAAAACCTGGCGTCGGCTGAAGGGCGAAAATCAGTTGCCAAGGGTCATCGCCGGCGTCAAATTCACCGACGGTGTCGCTGACTCGCTGACGTCGGATCACCGCGCCGCCTGATCGGCCTCGTCACCCAATTCCGACCATAGCTCTTTTCATCACGCATCTCGGCAATCACCGAGCCGTCAGTTCGCGCACCATCGCCGCCTATCGCGATACCTTCCGATTGTTGCTCGGCTTCGCCGAGGCGACGATTGGAACGGCACCCACCCGGCTGACTCTGACCGACCTCGATGCGCAGTTGATCCTCGGCTTCCTCGATCACTTGGAGAAGGAGCGGAGCAACGGCGCCCGCACGCGCAACGCCCGCCTGGCGGCGCTCCGCTCTTTCCTCAAGTATGCCGCCCACTACGACCTAACCGCGCTGCCCGTCATCGAACAGGTGCTAGCCATTCCGATGAGACGGTTCGACCGGCCGGTCCTGGGATTTTTGTCACGCGAGGAGATGCAGGCGATCCTTGACGCACCGGATGCGCGGACCTGGGCGGGTGAGCGGGATCGCGCGCTGTTCAGCATGATGTACAACACCGGCGCCCGCGTGTCTGAAGCCATCGGTCTGCGCGTCGGCGAGGTCGTCGTCGACGGCTCGGCGGTCGCGCACCTGCATGGCAAGGGGCGCAAAGACCGCAGCGTGCCGCTCTGGCGTACGACCGCCAACCCGCCACGACGCACATGTACCTTAGGCGGATCTTGCCATGAAGGAGCGCTGCGCTCAACCGACTGTTGGTTAGCGCGTAGCTGATGCCGTTTAGCGCTGGTAGTTCCAAGGCATGAGCGCCTCGATGTCGCTGTTTGGCCAGCCATTGGCGATGCGCTCGAGGGTTTGGGTGAGCCAGGCATGCGGATCGATATTGTTCATTTTGGCGGTGGCCAGAAGCGTGGCTATGGTGGCCCATGTCCGTCCACCACCGTCACTGCCGGCGAACAACGAGTTCTTTCTCGTAATTGTTTGAGGCCTGATCGCACGTTCGACGGTGTTGGAGTCCAGCTCGATGCGGCCGTCGGCAAGGAAGCGTTCGAGCGCAGCGCGGCGGCCGAGCGCGTAGCGGATCGCCTCGGCAAGCTTCGACTTGCCCGATAGCCTGGGCAGTTCCTTTTCCCACCGGGCAAAGAGCGCGGCGACAACCGAAGCCGATTTGTCCTGCCGCGCTTCCAATCCGGGCTGCGGCATCCTAGCTGCGGACGGTTTCCTCAGTCGCCCAGAGCGGGGCCATCTGCGCCACCGTCTGCGAGGCGATAACGGAGGAGCCTGCGGCATGCAGTTCGTAGAACTTGCGTCGCACGTGCGACCAGCACGCCGCCAGCATCACACCATCATTGCCCCGATCGGATCGGGCCAGCCGGTTATAGGCGGCGTATCCGTCGACCTGCAGGATGCCGCGATAGCCGTCCAGATGGCGGGCGACACATTCCCCGGCACGGCTGTCCTCGAAGCGGTAGACAACGATGGGCGGTCCGCTGCCACCAAAGGGCCGATCATCGCGGACATAGGTCCACAAATAGGCCGTCTTGGCCTTGCCCGATCCCGGCGCCAGCGTTGGCAGCGTGGTCTCATCGGCAAAGACCCGCTCACCCTGCTTGATGCGGGTCAGTGCGTAATCGGCGAGCGGCTCGAGCTCGAAGCCGACCTTGCCCATCCACTGCGCCATCTGTGACCGGTCGATCTCGACCTGGTCGCGGGCATAGATCGCTTCCTGGCGGTAGAGCGGCAGGCCATCGGCGTATTTCGACACTGCGATCTGCGCCAGCAGCGCTTCGGTCGGAATGCCGCTTTCGATGATGCGGGCGGGTGCGGCTGCCTGGATGACGCCGTCCCAGCCCTTGTAAGCATATTTGGGGCGACGCGTGACGATCACCCGGAACTTGGCCGGGGTGACATCGAGCCGTTCGGAGACGTCCTCGCCGATCAGGATCTTTTCCAGCGCTTCGCAGCCGGCAGGCGTTTCGGGCTCGACAACCACCTCGACCCGTTCGAGATGGGCCGCAAAGCCTTTGCGAGGACGCGGAGCGCGCTTCGCTTTCGAGCCGCCCGCAGACTTCTCCATCTGCGCTTCGATGGCCGCCACGCCGGTTTCGATCTCATCGAACACCAGCGCATACTGTTCCTCGCTCAGCGCGCCGGTCCGCAACCTTTCGGACCGGCTGCCGAAGGCGCTCCAGCATCTTCACGACCGCCGTCAGCCGTGCGATCCGCTCATCGGCGCTCTTGTTGACCAGCTCGAGATGGAGATTGCGCTCCTCCAGAAGGGCGGCCTTTTCGGCCATGGCAACAACCATCGCCTTGAGCGCGTCAACGTCGTCCGGGAGCGCGAGTTCGGGTGCCGACATGGCCAAAATCAGAGCATATTCGCGGCCAGTTTTCCCGCTTTTTCAGCTCCCTGATTCATCATGCCGCAGGGTTTTACCCAACCGATTGCGGCCGCCTGACGGTCTCCGTCCGAACCCGTTTCCAATCCATTCCGTCAACCAGAGCCATGAGCTGGGCATGATTGAGCTGGACCCGGTGGTGGCCGATCCGCGGCCAGCAGAACTTCGCGTCGTCCAGTCGCTTGGCATAAAGACACACGCCGCTACCGTCCCACCAGACGATCTTGATCCTGTCCGCTCTTTTGGCGCGGAAGACATAAAGCGCGCCGTTGAACGGATCCGAGCCGGCATCGCGCACCAGAGCCAGAAGGCCGTCGGGACCTTTTCTAAAATCGACGGGATGACTGGCGACCAACACCTTCACGCCGGCCGGGATCATGCCTGGCGAACCGCGCGGATAATCCTGGCCAAATGATCCTGGCCGACGTCGGCGCCGGCCCGAATGACCACATCGCCCAAACAGATCTCCACTTTCGAAGACGCCGCTTGGGTGACCTCGACAAAGCCAAGCCGATCCGCATCTCGCTGCGGCGTGACCGCACCGCTCTTGATCGCCTTGCTCCGCCAGCCGAACAGCTGGGCGGGCGCCATCCCCGCTTGTCTGGCAATGGCCGATACATTCGCGCCCGGCTTCAGTGTCGCCTCGATCAGCCGCGACTTCGCTTCCGCCGACCAGCGCCGCCGCGGACGCAGCGGGCTTGCCTCCAGCCGGTTCGGGACCGCCTCAAGAACATGGAAACTTCTATCATCAGGCATAGGCGCAGACATAGAAATTGACACTGCAAGCTCCTCGGCTCCTTGCTTCAGTGTCACTATCTCTCGCTCATCACCTCAAGCCGCGCCAGATGGGGTCAGCTTGGCGCTTACGACTGTTGCCCATGACGGCCAGTCAAGGCCGATATCGGCCGCCGGACCAGCTCAAGCAGTTCCTGTTGAGCCTTTAAGAATTATGCGCAGTTCGCCTCTTCGAAATAGTCTGGGAAGCCGATGGTTAGCGGGTCCTGTCCCGGTGAGCTGCGCATAATCAACGGGTGCGCATAATCGCGCAGATCGGCCCACGAATAAGCCGTCTTGGCCTTACCCGATCCCGGCGCCAGCGTTGGCAGCGTGGTCTCATCGGCAAAGACCCGCTCGCCCTGCTTGATGCGGGTCAGCGCGTACTCGGCCACGGCTCAAGCGTTGCCTGCAAAGGGCCTTCGCCTTAGCCGACGGTATCGAAACCTTCGCCGCCTCGACCATCGCCGGCAAGCGTCGCGCACTGGAGCGAAGTCTGGACGACATCTTCGCCACCACAACGTCGTGCGATCTGGCCCGCGACATCCAAAACAAGTTCAGGCGAGCTCGCGATCAACTTTTGACCTTTGCCCAATGGCCAGGAATGGTCGACGCAACGAACAACGCCTGCGAACGCGCCCTCAACCTATTCGCCGCCGCGTTTCTCGTCTGCCGATGGGCAACAATCCTGATCGGTCACGTTACCTCTCACAACACAGCGACTCCTTCGAGTTAATCGTGCTCAGAGGCTTCGCAGAGAGCCCTTGGGGAGATCTCGCTAGGATGAGCGCTGAGTATTGGAACTCAGTCTAGAAGCGCAAGCAGCAACCTCCGCAATATCGTCGCCAAGTCGGCGATTAGCAGTAGCAGGGATGTGCACCGGTTTTTCGCCGAGCTGCCCTCCGACGAGCGGATCATACGGGTGATCTTGTCCGACTTCGCGCAAAAACAACCGAGTTTGATGTGGGGCGCAGCCGTGCATGATTCGATAAACTTTCGCGAAATGTGATGCCGAAACGAATCCGCACGCTATCGCTATCTCGATAACTGATAGCCTCGAGGTGCGAAGCAGCAACTGAGCGCGTTCCAGACGAAGTTCCAGGTAGTAGCGGCTCGGAGTACGTCCTAATTCCCGCTTAAAGAGTCGCTCGACTTGGCGGCGCGTAAGTCCAATCGCTGCCACCAATCCATTGATTGATTTGGGGTCGCAGATATGTGCCTCCATCTGATCGATGATTTGGACGACTGCCTTGTGATTGAAACGTATGCGGGAATTTGGCGGGAGGCGTTGACGATCTCCAGCCGAGCGAACACGACATGCAACGGCCTTCTCGCAGATGCGATTTACGACGGCAACTCCATGGTCGCGTCCAACTAGATCTAGAAATGTGTCAAACGATGCGTCTCCGCCAGAGCAGGTATACAGGTCACCGTCTCTTTCAAATGCGGCTTGTGTAGCTATAACGCTTGGAAATTGCTCCTGAAATAGCGGGAATTGCTCCCAGTGCACTGCGCAGCGGCGACCCTCCGCAACCCCCGCTCGAGCAAGGACAAAGGTTCCGCCGCCTATGCCGACGAGGCGTGCGCGACGGTGGCGGCACTCTCTGAGCCAAGCCTCCAACTTGCTGTCATTGCGAGGGAGGGAACGGCCTCCGCACACTATGGCGATGGGAGCTGGAGTTGATCGCAGGTTGCGGTCACGCTCCGAGCGCAAACCCACCGCCGGACTTATGGTAATGCCGCAGCTCGACGTTACCGGTTGTCCGTCACCCGAAACAACCTGACAACTGTAGGCGTTTTGCCCGGTCGCTTCATTCGCCAGCGTAAGCACTTCGATCGCAGAGGAAAAAGCATAGAGTGAGAAGGCCGGAAGCAGATAGAAGTTGCATCTAAAGGATGCCGTCTGCATGTTTCGCATTAGGGCCTCGTTTATCGACACTTCGAGCCTCGCGCGGGTTGAGGTGCGGTCAGTTGTTGCAAAAATGAATGCCTTTGCCACGATCGTGAGTACATTCTTTGTGCCCGGGTAACTCGTTAGGATTGGACAGACGCCACCCCCAAAGGATTGTTCGATGTCCGCCAGGGAGCCTGGTCGTCGTCCCATACGAGGCTTCGATGCAAGAGGCCCTGAGGGTTCGTCCGACGCGAAGTTTTGGAAGCCGCTAGGCAAATGCCGGCAGTCTTAAGCTCGAATAGCCTAGGACCCTATGAGATGTTAGCTCCTCAACTCTGTTCGCTACGGATCTCGACCCCCGCTTTGAGACTGTTAGCCCTCTCCACGTGACAGGCTAATATTATCCTGATCGCAAGCGAGTTATCGCCAAAAGCTGGTACGGCTTGGAATGGGTATTGCAAACGTCGCAGGCCGGCGAGAGACTCTCCCATTATCAGGCGACAGTCCCCTCGGAGGCTGCCGCAAAGATAGCCGGCGGTTGGTGCAGCCGACTCCCAATCAACGACTTCTCTGTTTGGCGATTTTTTCTCAATCTCTCCAGTGGAGATCGGCCAGCGAGCCGATGCCGCGCGAGGTGCTGGCAGCAGTTGCAATCTTACCTTCTCATCGACGGTGTGACCTGCCACTGAGAATTTCCACCATCTGAGATTAGAGTCCGGGCCTTGATTGCTCCGATACCATTCTTTGGACCGCCGGAAGGTAGAATTTCCCGGCTTTCTCACGATGGCGGGCTGGCGGCGCCATCGGGATCAAGCAACGAGATCGGGGTCTTGTGCCCGATCGCCCCATGCGGGCGCACCTCGTTGTAGTATCTGCGCCAATCCTCCAACTTTTCGGCGGCGTCGGCAAGGGTCAGGAACCAGTGGGCGTTCAGGCACTCCGCCCTGAAGCGGCCGTTGAAGGCTTCGATGTAGGCGTTGTCGGTGGGCTTTCCCGGCCTGCTGAAGTCGAGCGTCACGCCTTTCGCGTAGGCCCATAGGTCGAGGTCGCGGGAGACGAACTCGGAGCCTTGGTCGACGCGGATCGTCTTCGGATAGCCGATCTTCGGACAGACCTGTTCCAGTGCCCTGACCACATCCTCCGCCCGATAGCTGAACCGCGGGTCGAGCACAGGCACATAGCGGGAGAACGTGTCGACGACCGTCAGCACACGGATCTTGCCGGTGGCGAGCTGATCGTGGACGAAGTCCATCGCCCAGAACGTCGTTCGGGCCGACGGCTTCCTCCCGGCCTTCCCGCAGCTTCGCCTTCACACGCCGCTTCGGCGTCTTGTTCCTGAGCTGCAGGCCCAAGTCCCTGTAAATTCGATAGGTTCGCTTCATGTTGATGTCCCAGCCCTCGCGCTCACGTGCACGCGCCGGTATCCGTAGCGGACCCGTGTGGCGCAGATGTCCTTGACGCGCTGTCATACTCCCGGGAGGTGAAGACCTGTTCAAACGTCTCACCGACCGCCAGGTACTGACGCCGGTGCGCTTGACCTGCCCCCCTCTTTCCCACGCGGCCGCGATCGCTTCAAGATATTTGTAATCACCGGTGCGCCGTCGCTTGGAAAGCGCGGTCGGGACCTCTGGCGCCCGAGAGTCGACGAGATACCAGAGCGCGGCCGCAAGGTCGTTTTTCTCGACCCCTGGAACCCGATCACGACATACCGATGTCAACCATTCCAAGCCTCTTCCTCAGCTGGAAGCACTCTGTCGACCAACGCGCCGGATCGACCCCGGCCAGGGGCCGGACGTCCTTGACTGGCCGAGGCTCCAGCCAGGCTTTGAATAGTTCTTCGAGCCCGATAAGACCGACTTCGAAGTTCGATCGCGGTAAGCGCAGATGTGGCGAACGGCAATCGCGCGTCCGTCGGCTGCAAATTCCTGCACGATCGCACCCTCGAATTCCTCAACCTCGTCCACAACCGGGACCTTGCCCGGCTTAGGCGCAAGCTTGTCGAGTTTCGTCGATAGAATTTCAAGGATGGCGCTGTCGGGAATGGCGCCGTTATTCAGAAGTGCCCAAAATCAGCTGTTTGAATTTTCGCTTGTAGCCTGTGCGTGTCTCGGGCCTCGCCAGCTTGCCCGCGCCAGGGTGAAGCAAACATGGTCCGTCATTTCGAGCTCAAATCAGGCTGGTGTCCCGGCGTCGCGGAAGTCCTCGCCAGAGCGATCCGCAATTAGGAGATGTTGCTGCTCTGCCGCGCCGACCACATTCAGGTGGACGAACCTGACGCCTTCTTAGCAGCGGCTAGTTCGATCCGTGACGGGGAGCGGCTCCCTAGATGTGAGCTTTCGGGAGGTTGTCCATTCGGACCGGACCGAGGAGACTGGAGTTACCAGGCTTCAGCACCCACCGGAGGGTCCGAATGAACATCCACAAGAATGCCCGTCTCGCCTGCGTCGAGAGGAGATGGCGCTGTCGGTGATAGAAGGTGCTTTTTCCCAAGCCCATGCGGCGTGCGTCTACGGCGTGTCGGCCAAGATCGTGGCGCGCTGGGTCGAGCGCTATAAGTCCGAAGGGCGGGCCGGCATGGCCGACCGTTCCTCTCGGCCCGCCCATATGCCTCAAGCCACCGGTGTGTCGATCGCCGAACGCATCGTGGCGCTGCGGCGGCAACGTTGGACCGGCAAGCACATCGCCCATGAGGTCGGCGTCTCGTCCGCCACCGTCAGCCGGGTTCTCAAGCGTGCCGGACTGTCGCGGCTGAGGGATATCGACCCGGCCGAACCGGTCCGTCGCTACGAGCGCGAGCATCCCGGCGAGATGATCCACATCGACATCAAGAAACTCGGCCGCTTCAGCCAAGTCGGCCATCGCATCACCGGCGATCCGCAAAAGGGCAAGTCCCGTGGCGCTGGCTGGGAGTTCGTCCATGTCTGTATCGACGACGCCTCCCGCATCGCCTTCTCGCAGATCCTGCCCGACGAGAAAAAAGAAAGCGCCATCGCCTTCCTCAAGGCGGCGGTTGCCTATTACGCCAGCCTCGGCGTCACGATAGCCCGCGTCATGACCGACAACGTCCTAAGCGCGGAAGGAAAGGGAGCCTGCAGTCAAGGTCTCTCTGTTCGTCAGCATGCTCTTGCTGCGTGACGTTGGTCAAGTCGTCGAACCAGGCGGCTTCCACCGGCAAGGGAAAAGGTCTCGTCCATAGCAAACACAGGGTACGCACGAAGGCGGCCCTCACCGTCCTCAACACGAGCTTCTGATCCAGGCGGAAGACCCGAACATTATCTACAGGGTCATCGAAGCGATGCCCTCACGGCCCTAGCTGACAGAGGTTCTTCCACCTGGCACCCGCCCCTCAACGAAGGGCCGGTAGTCGGAACCACCTTTGACGACGGCGTGCACGACACGCGCCATCTTGGCGGTAATAGCGGTCATTGCCTTGCGGCGCAGATCGGGATTGTCGCGATCCCTCGCGATGTAGCGTTCGAACTTATGACGGAAGCCATTCTCCCGCTGGCGGATGGCGACTTGTCCGGCGATCCACAGGGTGCGGCGCAGCCGAGCATTGCCGAATTTGGAAAGGCGGGTCTGGCCCCGATATTGGCCTGACTGCTGTGTCGAGAGGTCCAGCCCGCAGAACTTTAGAAACTGGCGATGATGACCGAAACGGCGAAGATCGCCGGCTTCGGCAATGATGGTCAATGCGTTGATCGGTCCGATGCCCGGGATTTGTCGCAGGAGTTGATAATCCTGGCTGTGCCGCAACAGCTCGTCGGCCTGGGCTTCGATCTCATTGCGCTGCCGGATCAGGCTGCGTGCTTCGTCAATGACCATCCGGAACATGCGAATGGCAGGCGCATCAAGCGGCAGCGGCAGTCCGATCGATGAGCGCGCCGTCTCGTAAATATCCATCAGAATCTGTGTCTTGCTGACCTTGCGGCCGACGACATCCCATGCTGCTGTCACAAACTCCTCCTTCGTCAGCCCCGTGATGCTTGCTGGGGTCGGAAAGGCATGGAGGAAGGCGAAGAACCAATCGCTGCGGCTGTTTCCCCGGAAGCGATCGATCTCGGGAAAATACAGCGGCAGGTAGTGCGTCAGGATACGGTGCTGGATCTCGGTCTTGGCCCGGGCGATCGCTTCATGTGTCTTCGACAGTTCCTGCACGTCGTTGATGCCGGCCCGCAGCGGATCATGGTAGACCTGTGTCGCCTGGATCCTGAGCATGTGCAGCATCACCTGGGCATCCTTTGGATCGTTCTTGTCCCAGCTGTTGTGCAACGCTTCTCGTGTTCGGGCCAGCGCCAGCGACGACACCAGCCGCACCTCAAAACCCGCTTCAGCCAGGCGCCATGCGATGGGCCGGTGATAGTTCCCGGTCGCCTCAAAGGCGCAGACCACAGGGCGGCCGTACGCCTGCAGCACTTCGATCAGATGGTCGTGTTCAACGCGGGTATTGAGGACCAAAAGGCGACGCCGGCGCTTGTGGCCAGGTGCTTCGATCAGAACTTCATTGCGCACCTTGGCAATGTCGATCGCTACCAGCACCGCGGCGGCGGGTGTAGAATCTGAAGTGGTCATGGTCGGTCTCTCCGGAATGGGTTGTGAACATTCACATTCTAGAGAAACTTTGACTGGCCATGGCCGCCTCGACCGGTGCGCGCCTGAAAGCTGCGCGCACCGCTGTCTCGGCTGCCGCCGCTCCTTCATTCCGTAGGTGCTACGGCTCCTGCTACAGATCGAAGGCCTTCGCCAAGGCCTGCCGCGATCTCGGCCTCAAGCACGTCACGACAAGACCCTATACGCCCAAGACCACTGATGTGATCGACAAGAGCCTTTTTGATAAATCTGCGCTATTCTCCTGTCGCGCACGGACGACCGCGTGGCGAAGAGCAGGGTCCGAGGTGAGAGCCCTGCCGCGCAGCTTCTATCGTCGCGCCTCGTTTGCGGCATCCGTGCGCGCCTTTCTCGGTCCTCGCGGGTTCCAACCAGCGACGAAGCGTGCATAGGCGCCCTCGGCCTGCTCCACCCAGCGGCGCTCTTCTTCCCGGTGGCTCTTGATGTTGTAGGCGTGCGCGGCCCCCTTTTGGCCGCGCACAGCCTTGCTCCCGGCCTTGAGTTCCACATCGCGCAGCTTCTTGGCGTGCAGGGAGGGTCGAGCCCACGCGTAACTCTCGCCCTTCATCAACAGATGCCAGATCACGACAGAGAGTTTGCGTGCGGTTGCCACGGCCGCGACATGCTGTCCGCGCCGGGCTCGCACGCGCAGGAAGAAGGCTCGCAACGGTCCGGGAGCACGAGCGGCCGCCCAGGCCGCCTCGACGAGCATGCCGCGCGCATGACCACGGCCCTGCTTGGTGATCCGCCCATGGTAGGCCGGACCTGGCCCGGACTGTCGGACGCTTGGGTTCAACCCGAGATAGCTCACGAGCTTCTGCGGATCGTCGAAGCGCGACACGTCGCCGATTGCCGCCTTCATCGCCAGCGCGACGATCATGTCGACGCCGGGAATGGTCATCAGCCGCTTCACGCCTTCATCCGCGAGAGCCGAGCGGGCAAGATCGCGTTCGATGACCTGGAGGTCTTCACCCAATCGGTCGAACTCGCGCAGATGCCTATCGATCGCGAGACGCTCGTCCTGCGGTACGACCTGCTCGCTCAACCATGACCGGCCCTTAGTGCCGCACAGGTCGGCATGCGGGCAGGACGGGATCAGGTGGCTATGAAGGATCGACTGGATGACGTTCTTCAATCGAGATCTCTGCCGGACGATCTGATTGCGCCGTGTCACCTGTCGACGCAGAACCTGCGTCGACTCATCCGGAATCCAGACTTCCGGCAGGAAGCCGCTGGCATAGAGCTGCGCCAGAACGCTGGCATCGATCGTGTCCGTCTTGATCTTGGCATAGGCGATGATGCGCACTTGCTTGGGGTTTGCGATCACCACTTTCTTCACATGCGGCGCTACCACAGCTGCAGCGGACGTCGCGTTGCCGGTGGCCTCGATCACCACGACATCGTTCGGCGACAGCTTCGCGGCGAACGCCGCCAGCAGATCACGCCGCATGTCGACGCGGCCGAGTCGCCTGAGCCTGCCATCCTCCCATGCCACTGCTTCGGCGAAGGCGCGGTGAATATCCAGTCCGATGATGCGCATGCCTATTCCCTCCTTCCTGGCTCGGTCAAAGACGGGAGCTGGCGGGCAACACGACATCTACTGATCCGCGCTCGCAGCGCATCCGGGAAAGTCGCGAGGGGCGGCCATGTAACGAGCTCGGGCTCTCAGCCCACGGTCTATTGACGGCCTGCCTGCACCTTCGTGCTCCCGGTGCACCACGTCCCGGATGGGCTCACCATAAGGCCGTTCCAAAACAAGAAAAGCAGGACGAAAAGGCACCACAGATCACATACCGGATAATGGCAAGGCCGAGCGCTTCATCCAGACGGCACTGCGAGAATGGGCCTATGCCATCGCCTATCCGACTTCAGACCACCGTGCCGCCGAACTGCCTGTCTGGCTGCACAGATACAATTGGCATCGCCCACACGGCAGCCCAAAGTCCAAACCACCTATCAGTCGCCTCGATCTAACCGAGGACAACCTGTTGAGGCTCCACACCTAGATCGTTCGAGGGCGCGGTGGTGACGCCCTGGCGAACGCTGTCAGCGTTCGACTGGAGCGAAACTCGAATCCCGCGAACGGCCCTCTGCAAAAAGAGCTGTAGAGGGCGGCGATCAGGGTCGTCTTGCCCTGACGACGCGGGGATCGGCATACTCGATCTGTTGCGGGAAGCCCGCGCTCGAGGCCGTGCCGAGCTTAAAGACCTTGACGATGTACGGTTCACCAAGCTTGACCTGCGTGCTCTGGAAGAGCGCATAGGAAAATCCGATCACCGCCATGGCAATGCCGGCGATGCTGACAAGACGCCAGGCGGCCGCCGCCTTCACATAAGAGCCATAGCGTTCGTTCCGCTCCTGCCGCGCGGCAAGATAAGGGGTTGTCGGGCGGGTTGCCTGAGGCCATGCCGAGTAGTTTCCTCACTTAGTGTCGTCGTTCGGCGGACCCGGCCGGAAGGCTGTACGCCCGCCCGATGCCGGCTCTGATCTAGCTTGGCTGCGCATCGGCAAGCCCCAGGAGAGAGCCCGCAAAGGTGCCGGGCGACGCGATTGCCCTTTCCTTTGCCGCCGAGCCGGCCGCCCATCCGGCGCTGCCGATGAAGCCATATCTCGAAGTGCAGCACCCGCCATGGACGAGACCCGCCAGCTCTTGCGTCGCTCGCCGTCTGCGCGCCCTGGACACGGCCCTCGCTCCAAGAATGCGCCGTCTTCGGCGAAGGTTGGGGTCCGCCCGCCCTGCCGGATCGCTCCATGCCGCCGGCGACCGACGCGCCCTGCACGACCCCCTTGGGCGATCGACGGCACATACATCGAGATGATGAAGACCACGACCGAGATGCCTGTGATGGCGAGCGTGGTGATGAACTGGTCCGAGGTCGCGATCGGCGGCCACGGCCATGCTTGCTGCTTCTTGCGGGGTTTGGAAGAGCGGCCCCGCGACCAGGTCGAAGCCGAGATCGCCAAACGCAGATGCGATTACTTTGGCGCCCCAGTCACGGGCCATCCTGGCCGAGCTTGGCCACCATCAGCTTCGGTTGACGGCCGAGCGAGACGGAAAGGCGGCGCCTTCGAGATCACTTCGGCGTACAGCCGCGTAATCGCCGAAGGCGCGGCGCAAAGTGTTGGAAAATCTCCTCAACCGCCGTGCGAGTGCGCACCGCTTCGATCGCCGCTTTGAGCGTATTGCCCTTGCCATTGGCCGCAGTCTCACCAAGCGCGGCAAGGGCTGCGTCAACGCGCTTGGGATCGCGCTGACGCGTTTTGTTTGTTCTAGACGACGGATCTGCGCGTCTCGCACCGCCGCATTGTCGGACTCAGTCTCCAACCGGTACTTATTGACGCCGACGATCACCTCGTTGCCGAGGTCGATCGCGGCTTGGGGCGCGTCGCCGCCGTCTCGATCAGGAGATTTGGCAGTCCCTCAATGACGGACTTGGTCAATGCCGCCTACCACGAGGTTGGTGGTAGTGTGGCCAACCGGCACGATCCATGGCGAGCACGGGAAGGCGCACTGTTTTTTGTCTCCAACGGCTCAACCCGTTGCCTTGCAGATATGACATATTTGTTAATATATTTTACAAATATTTCGCAAGAAGGCTATAAATATTACCGTACTGTCGCTCTTTGTAGAATTTGTACAACAAAATATACTCATTTTGATGATTGACATCATCATTTATTCTATCAATCCTCGGGCTCTGAGGACTCGAAACTGAATGAGGCGGTTTTTTTACGACTCTGAAGTCTCCCAGACGGTCCTGAGCCGACCGCAGTGTCTATCGTGTCTAGCTCGAGGAGAGCAGGAATATGACGGAAATTGACCGGATAAAGACGAGACTCAAACTTAGCCAACAGCGCACTTTCCCGCTGCGGATGCAGGAATTTGGACTGGACTTGGCCGTTCACGAAGGTGTCTATCCCCCACAAGATTTCCACAGTTGGCGTTGGTATACTGACAATTTTCCTCCCGTTGAAGGAAAAAGCATTTTGGAGATCGGCTGCGGCTTCGGCCTTCCGGGACTATACCTCGCAAAACTCGGCGCTGCGTCGTTGGTTGCCTGTGATATCGATCCTAAGGCGGTCGCGAACGCGTTAGAAAATGCTGCAAGAAACGGCATCAAGAACGTTGAGGTAATCGAAAGCGACATCTTTACAAATGTTCCACCGCACCGAAAATTCGATTTCATATTTTGGAACTATCCGTCGGTCTTTGCGCCGGATGACTACCAGTATGAGGACAACATCGAGCGAGGAGCCATCGACCCGGGTTATGGATTGCTCTGCCGCTATCTATCGGAAGGCCCAAAATTCCTCACAGAGGCGGGCAGCATCCTCTTAGGCTTCCCCGGTGGTGCGCGGGACGATCTCCTCTCGGAAATTATCGGCGCAAACGATCTCACCGCCGAATTTCTCGGGGCCGGCAACCATCCTCGTGTGAGCCAGATCAACAGGATGTTTTCCCTTCGCAAAAGGGGCCTAAGCGTATGACTTCAGAACTGTTGCATTGCCCTTTGACTGCCACTTGTCCAACCCGATTGCGCGCGACAAACCTTTCGTTCGAGCCGCAATCAGCTGAACATGGTCCAACGGCTAGACGGAACGACAGATCGCGAGCCTCAAAAGATGTACCGCTGCGGCAAAATCGATCTCCTTTAGACAAGGCCGATCGGTGCAGCACGATCATGGAAATTGCGTCAGAGGACGCCGATCAGCGATCTATGCATATAAATGCTCCCTTTAGCGCAAGGCTTCCGTCGAACGGTCTGAACGTGCGATCCTGGGACGGCGCCGGGCTTTCGACACCTGCTGTAGGTTGTCAAGTATCAGACACGGTAGTGTTCGGCTCGGATACCGGCCGCACTCTCATGTAACCCAATGATCCCTAAGAGAAAAGTTTTCTGGGGCTTTTCTGAGCAGTTGGTACGACTTTTGAAGCTCCTTCAACATAAGGCGGCAGGGCGCCAACGGATGTTCATGTCTTGGATCAGATCGCGATCGATGGAATGAAGGAAAGCAGCATGTCAGGTCCATGTCGCCGGTCTCAGCTTCAGACTGAGCGCTCTTGACGGTCGGCTGTGACCCAAGGCCACGGGGCAATGAGGTGGACAATGGCGCCAGCAAGTGGACTGCACAGCAGCATTCAGGGGGCAAAGCAAGACTTCACGGCAGCCTATAATCGCAAGTGGCCGCACGCCTATTTTCGCGCGCATTTGGCCTTGGACTATATGATCCCAGATCGGGCCAAGCCGGTCTTCGAAAGGATCTTCGCCGATTATCGACGCGTTCGAAACAAGACTTGGTTGAAAATTATCGATGTCGGTTGCTCCTATGGCGTCAACGCCGCCTTGCTGCGCACCGATCTCGATCTCGACGATCTGTATGCTGCCTATCTGGAACCCAGCGGATCTCTCTCGCGCCGACAGGAGACTGAGCATCGCGCTTTCTTTCGCGATCGCGGCCTCCGTGACGACATTCAGTTCGTCGGCGTGGATCCATCGTTCCGGGCTGTTAGATATGCACGGAATCTGGGGCTGCTGAAGGCTGGCATCACGGGGGATTTGGAAACCCGTGACTTGACCCCCAATGAACGTTGCGCCCTTGCGGGTGCGGATATTATCATCAGCACAGGCTGTGTGGGCTACGCCACGGCGCGAACCTTTGCACGCGTGTATAAGGCCTCCGCGACGTCACACCCATGGGTCGTCGCCTTTGCAATGCACCCCTTCAGTTATGACGACATCGCGCGGACACTTCGGGGTTTCGCTTTGGAAACCAAGGTTGTAGATCGGTTAAGACAACGCCAGCGCCGCTTCTCCACACCAACGGAACGGCAAGCAATCCTGAAGGCTATGGCCAAACTCGGCATGGAGGATCGCCTAGAGCGCACGACCGGCTATATCTACGCGTCCTGCTACATCTCCGCACCGTCACGCGAAGTGCTCTGAGCCTGTCATGGACAGTCTGACGTGCGCTGCTGCCTCTCTGGGAGCCTCCCCGGCCCAGAATTTTTGGCGCATGTTCTTTCTCATAAGCGCGCCAGGCGTAAGAGCGGCCGGGCTGCTCCTCTTCGTGTTCGCACTTGAGTTCTACATCACACCCTCACTGCTAGGCGATCCGAACACAATCGTACCACCGAAGCTGATGAACGCGACGCCTAACTGGCCGCTTGCGGCCACCGTTGCCACCGTGTTGCTCGCGATCACGCTCGTGCTCTATGCAATATCCAACTATTTCGTGGGAATCGAACCGCTGCTCGGCTCTCAGCGAGGCGCTGGCCAATCAGCAGGCTCTACCCTTCGCCATTCAACCAGCGCTTACTTGCAACTCGTTGACCTCGCTCCGGTCTTGGTGCGCGCCGTCGGAGGTAGTGTCCGCTTTCCGGCCGGCCTCACTGCGCTTGGTGGTAAGCTATTATGGGACTTTAGCGTGATCGTTGCTGTGTTCCTCTTGGTTAGTCCCATCCTGATCATCGTCCAGATCTCATCCAGCTCTTCACGCTTCCTCGATTTCCCCCCTCCGGGCCTGTCAGTGCAATGGTACGATGCCTATGTCACAAGCGAGGCCTGGGTCTCCGCTACGTTTGAGAGTTTGGCAGTTGCGATCTCTATCGTGTTTGCGCGCCTGGCCCCCGGTTTAGCGGCTGCGATAGGATTCGTTCGCGGCAGTCGGCGAATGCGCCGCGTCGGGTACCAGCTATTGCTCGCACCGCTGATCGCGCTGGTAATCATTAGTGCGGTAGCGATCTACTTCCTCTTTGAGCCACTGCAACTCGCCAATACGTATCTCGCGCTCGCGACGTCGCACAGCATCGAGGCAGTTCCGTTGGTAGTGCTGATCGTCGTCGCGAGCCTGCAGGCCCAGAACATAAGACTCGAGCACGTTGCCTTGAGTTTGAGCGCCTCGCGACTTGTTACGATTTCGCCAATCGTACTCCTGTTCATCCGTCCGGCGTTAATCATCGCTGGGTTTTTTGCCTTCCGGTGGTGCGTGAGCGGGCCAGGCACGATGGCCCTGCCAGGAAGGTGTGGTCGGGAATTTGGGAAGAGATCACACCCACGATTACTGAGGTATCAAGTATACTGATCGCGTTTGCAATCTGGTTCTACGTCAGATTTGAAGCAATCCGCAAGAGGGACGAGCGGCTGACCGAATAAAGGTGATGTAGTTTGGCAATGAAGGAGACACAACGGTGAACGAGAATACGAATAGCGGGATGGATTTCCCTGTTGAAGAATATAAGACACGCCTTCAACGCACGCAGGAGGAAATGGCAAAGCATGATCTGGACGTGTTACTCCTGCATCAGCCCGAGAACATTCAATATCTGACAGGTCTCGACGCTGGGGCGGGCTTTTTCTCATATCACGCCGTAGCGGTTCCGAGCCATCGCGATCCAGTGCTGATCTTGCGCGATGTAGAAATCCCAGCAGCGCACCTCACGTCTTGGGTCACGAGCCACACGAGCTACGCAGATTCATCCGATCCGATCCGCGTTTCACTCGACGCGGCGCGGAGAGCCCTCGAGGGCTTGGGCTTGGCGGCCGGGCGTGTCGGCGTGGATGAGCACTCATGGTTCTTGACACTAGAACGGTGGAAGATGCTGCAGGCGCTGCTGCCAAATGCGACTTTTGTCAGAGAGCCGCGCATCGTCGACCATCTGCGACTGATCAAATCGCCGCGGGAAATAGATTATCTGCGCGGCGCTGCCCGTTGCGTTGAAGCGGGCATTTACGCTGGTATCGAGGCTGTCACGCCGGGCATCACGGAGCGACAGCTCGCCGGCACCGTGTTCGGCGCATTGGTGAACGCCGGGGCGGAAATGCCGCTTAGCGGTGTCATCACTTCCGGCAATCGGACAAATCTTTTACACGGATCCTATACCGACCGGCAATTGGAGCGTGGCGATACGGTCTATCTTGAGCTCAGCGGGATTCATCGACATTACTGGGCACGTTTGATGCGTACCGCCATTGTTGGGCTGCCCAGCGCTGAGCAGCAGCACATCGCTGAGACAATCATCCGCGTGCAAGACGATGCCATCGCGTTGATGCGGCCGGGCACACCAGCCAGTGTGATTGACCGAGCTTGCCGCGAGCCGCTGCTGGCAACGGGGCTTCGCAAGACATATACCAACCGTTCCGGCTATTCGCTTGGTCTCAACTACCGCCCCTCCGCCGGCGAATTTATCCGCGAGTTCGTGCCGGGCGTGGAATGGGTCCTGGAGCCGGGAATGGTGTTTGACATGCTGATGATGGCAGGCGGGATGGGCTTCAGCGACATGGTGCTGGTGACGGAACAAGGCCCGGAACGCCTAACCTGCATGGAGCGCAAGCTCTTCTCGTGCACCTGAAATCCCAGAAGATGGCTAAACTCATGCGACCGGTCATAGGTATCGTTAGCAATGTAAACAAGAACAAGGGAGGGCAGGAGGTTACTTTTGTCCGGCTCCCCTATCTGCGCCAATCGAAAAAGCTGGCCCAGCTCCGATCATCTTGCCCTAAGTTCAAGGCAGACAAAGCTAGCGCGGCACTGAACCGTATTGCTTACTAGTTATGCAGATTTTTTGTGGTCATTTCATTCACCAGAGAACGAGGAGTGCTCAAGTGAGAGCGATAACTGAACTCGCGAACTTCGTTAGCAGCTACCCGGCCTCTGCGCTGCCGACGGCCACACGGCGTACAATCTCGTCGCTAATGCTAGATCTTATCGGTGCCACAGCTGCGGGCCTGCGATCGCTGTTAGCTCATGCCGCCCGACAGACGGCGTTGGAAGCGTATGGCGAAGGCCCGATCAGTATTTGGTTGACTGACGATCACTCTAGCGTGGTCGGCGCCGCGATGGCGAATAGCGCTGCCGCGAGCTCACTGGATATCGATGATGGTCACCGCGGCGCAGGAGGTCACGCTGGTGCCGGCGTCATTCCCGCGGCCTTGGCAGTGGCTCAAGCTGTTGACGCGTCGGTCCCCGAAACGATGGTTGCAATCGGGCTCGGATACGAAATTGGTCTCCGAATTGCGAGCTCTCGTCCGGTTACGACAATCGATACGTATGCGACCGGACGCTGGGTCGCCTACGGCGCTGCAGCTGCAGCTTGCCGTCTCCTGGGCTTAGGTGCAGCAGAAACCGCTCATGCATTGGCGATTGCCGGATCCGAAGGACCAATTGTCTTCTTAACCGCAAGCTCCAAGTTCGAGGGTACCACGATCAAGGAAGGGATCCCCCCTGCCGTGGTTGCAGGTATTACCGCGGCCTACCGCGCGTGGGCAGCCGCAACTGGACCTCTTGATCTTCTTGATGACAATGATCGTTTCACTCGCCATGTCCTGACAAACAATCTTGGGTCGTCGTGGGAAGTACAAAAATGCTATCTTAAGCCATATTCATGCTGCCGCTATATCCACGCGGCTATCGATGCAATCCTTGCCATGCGTCGGGATGGGCAAGAGATCCGCAAGCTGCGCATCGAAACGTTCCCCCAAGCAATGCGCCTTGCAAACGAGCGCGCGCCCAGCACGTTGGAGGGGGGGCAGTACAGCTTCTATTTTAGCTGCGCGGTGGCGGCTTTATACGGCCGCGAAGCTCTACAGCCTTTTCAAATGGAGCGTCTTGCTGACGCACGTGTTCTCGACTTGGCCGCGCGTATTGAGCTTGAGCCGTCGCCCGATTTTGCTTCCGCGTTTCCAGTAGGAACGCCTGCCCGCGTCGTCATCGATCAGGGGAACGGCCCGGAAGAGATGATCGTGCTGCATCCCTTGGGGGATGTCGCCAACTCGTTATCCAGCGACCAGGTCGCGGAGAAGTTCAAGAACATCGCCCGAAAGAACGTTCACCCGCGGTGGCAGGACGAGATCCTCTCGGCGACAGCTAGCCTTGAAACTGCAGGCATTCCGCGCCTTCTGACCGCCCTGTTGCCACCAGACGCCCGAAACTTAGAATAACAACGCGCCGACGGAGACACGGCGCAGGAGCTAGCCTAATCTTCCGGTTGGCTTCCAAGCAACCGATTGTATTGCTTAGCAAAAAGATGATTAAGATGACGTTGACTCACGCCCACATAATACGCCATCGAGGCGCGATCGAACGGGTTGTTTTATCGGAGCCTGAGCAGCCACGTGAGCCAGATCACATATCGCCTGGTACATACTGGACGCTGCTTCATGATCAAGGAAATGGAGGGCTGCTCCTCCCCGCCGTTCGATACCAAATGTCGACTGCTGGCGGAACCGGCCAAGATCCCGATCCACCTCAATTGTGCTGGCATCTGCCTGCATTCCATTTTCGATCATCACCTTGCGAGCGAGGAATGGCGAATCGACGACATGGTGCTGAAAACGATTCGCACCTGGCCGGAGGGTCACTCGGCAGTGCCCATACCAATGATTTGGTTATGTATGGCCGTGTCATCATCGACAATGATTTAGTGGACTTCGCGGGTGATGGCGCACCATCTCGACGTCGGCGCTACGACTATGGCGACATGGGGCTGCCCGGTGCGAAGAGAATCTTGCCGGGGCACGAATCAATCCGTTTGGCAATCTGGCCGACAGCAACGTCCACCACACGCCTCCCTCGCTACTGCCGATTCTGCAGGACCGGGCAAGGCGATAGGTCTCGCATTGGCGAAACTCGCATCCGACAGGGATGGAAGCTTCGCGGCCGAAACGTGGCCCGATCCCGTCCAAGATCGCGCTGGCCGCCGCGCTTCGGCGCGCTAGCGAACGCACCATAATGCGAGCCATCAAAGTGGCAATCGACCCGGACGGATTCTGAATCCGGACGTCCTGAATAGTCTTCTAAAGGCGTATCAAAAAGGGATCGAAATGGAGAAGGAACTACGTTTTGAGCGGTCCGAGTTTGCGACACGCATGACGAGCGTGAAGAAGGAGATGGAAAAGCGGGACATAGACACCCTTCTGCTTTCCGAGCCGGCCAACGCCAATTACTTGACCGGCTACGACGCCTATTCTTTTTACGTTCCGCAGATGGTGGTGGTGGCTCTCGACCGCGAAGAGCCGATTTGGGTCGGACGGGGTATGGATGGCATTTCCGCCTTCATGACCACTTATCTGTCCGACGACAGCATCCGTACTTACGCTGATGCATATGTGCAGTCGGCTCTCAGTCCGTATGACTTCGTCGCGGAGATTGTGAAGGAAATCGCTGGCCGGAAAACGAGGGTCGGCGTCGAAATGGGCGGTTACTACTACTCCGCGCGTGCACATTCCGACCTGATGAAGGCATTGCCTGAGGCCACCTTCATCGATGCGGACTTGCTGGTGAACTGGATACGTCTGGTGAAGAGCCCGGCCGAGGTGGCACTCATGCGACAGGCCGGCCGTATCGCTGAAGCGATGATGTACCGTGCCGTCGATACGATCGAACCGGGTGCCCGGGAGTGCGACATTGCTGCTGTCATTTATCATCAGATGATGGCAGGTACGCCCGAGTTCGGCGGAACCTATACGTGTTCGCCGCCCTATCTTTGCGTCGGCGAGAAGGCTCTGGCTCCGCATGCCGCGTGGACCGACAAGCCGTTGCTACCGTCCACCATCGTCAATCTCGAGCTCTTCGGAAATCGCCATCGCTACCAGGTCAATCTGGCTCGCACGATTTGCGTCGGCAAACCGAGCCCGAACTATCAAAAGCTGGCGGACGTCGTCGTGGAATCTCTGAATGCAGGGCTGGACGCCGTAGCTCCCGGCAAGAGCGCCGAGGAAGTCCACGCCGCGTTTGCCAAGACGCTTGCTAAGCACGGGCACGAGAAGGATTCACGTCTCGGCTATTCGCTCGGTCTTGGGTATCCGCCAGCGGTGGGCGAAAAAACCGTCAGTCTTCGCAAGGGGGACAAGACAGTGCTTCGACCGGGTATGTGCTTCCATATGATGTCGGGGCTTTGGCTCGAGAACGACGGTATCACCATTACTCAACCGTTTGTCGTTACCGAGACCGGGCACGAACCCCTGACCAAAATACCGCGCCAGCTGTTCGTTAAGTAGGCAAAACAACGAAGTTTTAACGACAACGTGGCTCCGAGATTCGGGTGACCTGACGCCTGACGCCTACTCATGCATGGAACGAAGAAATGGTCTTCTTTGAAGGCGTGGGGGCCTTCGTCTGTCAAAGCGGATAGGTATGAAAAAGACAAAAGTGGCGGTAGCTCGCAAGATCGCGGTTCTGCTCCACTGCCTCTGGGTTGACGGCACCAGCTTTGAGTGGGGCGGCGAACTGACAGATCTGCACTCGATCCCAATCGCGGGCGTGTTTCCGGAACCCGTGATGTCCCGCCGGGACGGTGCTTGTGGTGACCTCGTTGAATCGGCTGACGTCGACTTCGAACCTCGTTGCACACGTTGAGGCGCCCAACCCGCACATGATCATGAGGCATTCGACCTCGGAAAGGACCATGACCCCGGCGATGAGAGCGAAACTCGGATTGACAACCACCCGCAATTAAAGGGCCGATTCACACTCCAAGACCCTGCCCTTGCCCTTGTTCGTAAGCGCTGTTTCCGGACCACCTTTCGGGAGTAGTCGCGATCTGTGAGGTTGCCGGTTCTGTAATGGGATCGGAGATCGGCTTGTGTCTGGACTTGACCTTACGCTTGACCCGGAGCGGCAGCCTCGACGTTTCGAGGTGATCAACGGCGCTGGCGGCCGGCGTCAGTGGTCTGTGGATGACAAGGCGCGGATCATCGCGGAGACGCTGGAGCCAAACACAATCATTTCCGAGGTCGCCCGCCGTTATGGCCTGAGGCCGCAGCAGGTGTTCGCCTGGCGCCGGGAAGCGCGCAAACAGGCCGCTTCGGTGCAGCAGGATTCTCCTGCCTTCGTGCCGGCGGTTGTGGCGGCGCCGGAACCTGTAGCCAGGCATCCATCGAAGCAGCGGAAACGGAAAGCCACCCGAGACGCCGGCGTGATCGAGCTTGAGATCGACGGCATCGCCATGCGCGTTGGCCGGGGTGCCGACGCCAAGACGGTCGAGGCAGTGATCCGCGCGCTGAAGGCGACGACGTGATCGGGCCGACGGGAGCAGTCAAGGTCATGGTGGCGACGAAGCCAGTGGACTTCCGGAAAGGAGCGGAGGGGCTGGCGGCGCTGGTGCGCGAGACGATGGGGGCCGATCCGTTCAGCGGCGCGGTCTACGTCTTCCGCGCCAAGCGGACGGATCGGATCAAGCTGATCTTCTGGGATGGCACCGGCGTTTGCCTTTATGCCAAGCGCCTGGAGGACGGCGAGTTCCGCTGGCCGAAAGTGCATGACGGCGTGATGCGGCTGACGGCCGCGCAGCTGTCGGCACTGCTCGAAGGTCTCGACTGGCGGCGGGTCCATGAAGCCCGCCGAATCCGCGTTCCGGTGCAGGCAGGCTGATCCGCGACCAAGTGAATCAGCCTGGATTCCACTGTCGCCGGGTGGTGGCGAATATGGTCTGATCTGGTCATGGCGATGACGGCGGACCAGCTTCCCGACGACCCGGATGCGCTCAAGGCGATGGTCCTGGCGCGCGATGTCGAGAATGCCCGGCTGATCCAGATCATCAAGGAGATGCAGCGTCATCGTTTCGGCCGACGGGCCGAGACGCTCCCCGAGGATCAACTTCTTCTGGGGTTGGAAGAGGCAGAGCAGATCGAGGCGGCCGGCATGGAGGATGCCGAACAGCATTCTCCCGCCGAGCGTCTGGCGCGCACCGCGAAGCGCCGGGCGAACCGCGGCGCGTTGCCGCCGCCCCATCTTCCGCGCATCGAAATGGTGGTCGACATCGACGACCATGCCTGCCCGTGCTGCCGCAATGGCCTGCACCGGATCGGCGAAGACGTGAGCGAGCGGCTCGACATCGTTCCGGCGCAGCTGCGTGTGATCGTCGTGCGCCGTCCCAAATATGCTTGCCGTGCCTGCGAGGACGTTGTCGTGCAGGCTCCGGCGCCCGCACGGCTGATCGAAGGCGGTCTGCCGACCGAAGCGGCGGTCGCCCAGGTTCTGGTCTCCAAATATGCCGATCACCTGCCGCTCTACCGTCAGGCGCAGATCTACGCCCGGCAGGGCGTCAATCTCGACCGCTCGACGCTCGCCGACTGGGTTGGCCGCGCCGCCTGGCACCTGCGTCCGGTGCACGATTGCTTGCAAGCCTGAAGGCTTCATCGAAGCTCTTTGCCGACGAGACCACGGCACCAGTGCTCGATCCGGGCCGTGGCAAGACCAAGACGGGACAACTCTGGGCCTATGCGCGTGACGACCGGCCATGGGATGGCGCCGATCCGCCGGGCGTGGCCTATGTTTATGCGCCGGATCGAAAGGCGGAGCGTCCGATCGCCCATCTCGCGGGCTTTACCGGAATCCTGCAGGTCGACGGCTATGGCGGCTATCGGGTCCTCGCCGACAAGAGCGGCGTTGTGCTCGCCTTCTGCTGGGCACATGTCCGCCGACGCTTCTTTGAACTGGCCGCCGCCGGACCCGCGCCGATCGCCAGCGAGGCGCTGAGAAGAATTGCCGAACTCTACAGGATCGAAAGTGACATCCGCGGCCGATCGGCCGACGAACGCCGTGCCGTGCGCCAGGACAAGTGCCGCCTCATTCTCGCCGACTTCGAACCATGGCTGCACGAGAAGCTCGGCATAATCAGCCAGAAGACAAAACTCGCCGAGGCAATCCGCTATGCGCTCTCACGCTGGGAAGGGCTCACGCGCTTTATCGATGACGGCCGCGTCGAGATCGACAGCAACGTGGTCGAACGCTCCATCCGTCTGATCGCGATGCGTGAGTCATTATGCACTCCCTCGTCAAGTATCTGTAAACATTGGAAGCGTGTCCATGTCGGCAACGCGACACGGGCGACCTTTTCGGGCCACCGCCGTTTTGATCGAGCCCGACGCCAAGTCGTCGGCACGGATTTGATAGGGTGCGCCAGGAACAACCTGTGCAGCAGGAAGAACGTCGGTTTTGATAAGGCGCCGTATCGCGTGGTTTGTGACGCCTAAGGCCTTTGCTGCTTCGGTCATCGTGAGCCATTCACCGTCTTTTTCGGCGGATCGATAGGCATGGATTCCACGCACGCGCCGAACAGAAGAGACGCGGTGCGCCGTCCACGTTTTTCCCTGTCCGGTGGGTAATCCCATTCGATTGAGCGAGGCGGCGATATGCTCGTCAGACCAGCGACCGGCCAATGCGCATCACCGCCAAAGCGTCTTCGGTCGTGGCGCAACCGTGCTCGCCAGCTCGAGGCTTGCGAACCCGCAGTTCTGAGTGCTGGCCGCCCCGCCAATGGATCATGAGCACGACGTCCCGTACCGCGTCGTCGACATCGACGATGATGTCGGCGATCAAGGTTCGTAGCAGCTGCTGGCGCGCACGCATCGTCACGTCAGGTCCATTCCAAGCTGCTGACAGGTTTTCTGCCATATTGGCGAAGGCACTGGGATCGACCTCAATGGCCGGTGGCCTGCCAGTAGGCTGGCGGGTTTCAAGATCCCGCAAGCGGATCTGATCCGCTATCATCGACAACAATACCTGGCGCGCGCTGCCGAGTTCACGGAAGCGCGCGAAGATGAACCGGATTACCTCCTGCAGCCGTATATCTGGGTCGAGCCCAAGCCCAGCTTCGCGATGCCAGATGTAACCGAACGGTACCGACAGGCGCAGCTCCCCCCGGCGCGCCTTCGACCTGGCGGCCTCGAGCATCCGTGCCTTCAGCACGCCCAGTTCGAACTCGCTTATGCTTCCCTTCATGCCCAAGAGCAGACGATCATTAGGCAGGCAGGGGTTGTAGACGCCATCGTGGTCGATGACGCGGGCTTCGACAAGTCCACACAACTCGAGCAGATGATGCCAGTCCCGCCCATTGCGCGCGAGCCTCGATGCGTCCAGGCACAATACGGCGCCGATTTTGCCCGCGCACAACCATGCAACCAGCCGATCGAAGCCGGGGCGCGCCACTGTTCCGCTTGCTGATCGGCCGAGATCGTCGTCGATGACTTCGATATCGGCGAAGCCGCGCTGTCGCGCAATGTCGACCAGATCATATTGCCGTCGCTGGCTCTCCAGGTTGGTCATGACCTGGGACTGCGTCGACTGGCGTACATAGACGACGGCCTTGCGCTTCAAGAGCGCAGTTGGGATCAGATCAGTGCTGGTCATCATCGAGCTCCTCGACGATCAGACCGGCGGCCTGCATGAGGATTTGAGCGAGCGTCAGCAAGGCCTTCGCCCGCTCCACTTCGTTCATCCCCTCCAGCCTGTGGGGTTCGAATATCAGGCTCATCTGCCTGCCCGAGGTCGGTGCAGGCACGTTGTGCTGTTTCATCGACTTTCTCCCGTGCGATTCCATTCTCGCTTGGGAAGTTTGTGGAAACAGCGACCGGCATGACCAGCCTCTTCAGATCAGACAAGGCCGTGAGATCAACCTGTGGCGGGCCAAATGTCATGCCCGCGCAAGCGGCTGAATCCACCATCCAGCCTGGAATCGATACGACAATGCCCGATGGGGATTGCACCTTGAGAAACTGCCCAGTTACCCGCTGCTCCACACGCCGCACGCTGACCTTTCGGCCAAAATATGGATGCCAGCGATAATGAACTTCCAGTTCGTCCCCGACATGGGCACAATGAACGGGTGATCGCACTCAACAACGCGCTCTTCGCCGGCTCGGACGGCGGCGCCCAGCATTGGGCCGTCATCGCGTCGCTGATCGAAACCTGCAAGCTCAACGATGTCGAGCCACTCGCCTATCTCGGCGACGTCCTTACCAGGATCGTCAACGGCCATCCCAACAGCCAAATCGATGACCTGCTGCCTTGGGCCTACATCCGGGCTCCCGAGCTTAAGGCCGTGATCTGAGTTCGGGTGATACGCAGCCTCGCCAGCTCATTCGGCTAGTTCAAGACGCCCCTGAACTCGCTCCTCGATCGCCTTCAGGAAATGGTCGGACGTCGATGTCCATCCAAAGAGTATCTGCACGAGCGTGATCGAGGCATCATGATTGCTCCTCGATGCGTCCCAAGCGATGGGCTCGCTAGTGCAATCCGTCAGCAGTATGCAGTGATAGTCCCTGAAGAAGGCATCCCGAATTGTCGACTCCACACACACGCTGGTCGTGCATCCTGTCACGATGAGGTGTTTGATGCCTGCGGTCTTCAGAACAGAATCGAGTTCGGTCTCGTAGAAACCGCTGAACCGCGTTTTGTAGAGGACGACATCCCCTGCTTGTGGCTTGAGGTCGTTGACGATATCTGTTCCCCAGGTGTCGCGGATCAGAATCCGGCTCTCGCTGCCATCCGGGGCTGTCATGCTCTCACCGACCCCAAAGATCTGGAGATGTCGGATACGGTTGGGGGCGTCCGATGTCCCAAGGTCCGAGAGGTCGGAATAATACCCCATCTTCAGATAGACGACGGGCACGCTCAAATCGCGAGCGGCAGCTATTACGCTGGCAGTAGGGCTGACAGCCCGTTGAATCCCGGAGATATCGATTCCGGCTCTGTCGAACATTCCACCTTTGGAGCCGAAATCATTCTGCATGTCCACGACGAGAACTGCAGCCTTAGCGGGATCAATTGAAATAGGTTGAGGCTTCGCGTCGATGACAAGTCGCTGCATTTTTATCCTCCCACCAGCATGAGGTGTCGCTCTTTGCGGCCTTGGTTATCATGATCCGCCACCTACATCGCGTCAACAAAGGGGGAGCTACATCCCTGCTTGGCGGCCTAAGAACAGCGGTTACCCTTGTTCGCTGCGGCCGCATAGCGAACCCTGACCCCATTGAAGACACCATGCGAATAGCATGCGTCATCTTCGCCGTCATGATGCCTCCATCGTGGTGAGAGCCTCATGGCGGTATTCCTCTTCACGGGTAACATTTTAGGTGAGGCAACCAAGCAGCGCAGTAACATTTTCCTTGAGGCAACACGACAGTCGCCGCCTACAGCTACGGGCGTAGGCTCAAAACCCTCACGCCGTAGGGAGTTTATCTGCAAGGCATGTGCCTCTCAGCCCAAACGCTTCAAACTCAATCCGCTCCAGAAAATACCGGGACTTCTCTATTCGGCGTGTTGAAGTCAATCGGTTTCAAGTCCTCCATTACCGCCGATAATCCACCATTCTGACCGCGGCGTGTAAGGCGGATTCAAATGGTCATTGCAACACCGATTGTGTTCACTCATGGCAGCAGCACGTCAAGGGCCTCTCTGGCGTTTTCCAAACCAGCGTCTTTCTCGGTCGGGCATTGAGGGCCAGTTAGCGAAACCCTTGTCCCGCTTTTGCGAAATCCGCAGGCAAGCTCCACCCAGCTTCTGCTGCCCAATGATTCCGCCAAGAAGCATAGTTTGCGGCCGGTTCCACCGCTTTCGCCGCGAGAGCTTGTCGAGACGCTCAACCATCATCTGGTCATGAAAGACCGCGAGTAGGTCGGCCGAGGCCAGTCCTTCGGCGGCGGTGATCGACAGCGCTCGAGCGTTTCTTCGATTCGATCAACCGGATCCGCTACCTTGCCAAGAACTTCGAGGCCACCATCGCCTCGCCGGGACCTTCCTCTACGCCGCATCAGCCATACTACGCACGCGTCCCAGTTTGAGTTTCTAGTCGGACTGCAAGGAATTTCACCAAAGCGATTGAACAGGTTCGGCACCGAACGAAGCTGCTTTGCGGCCGCTCCCCCCGCGCGATTGAGTCGCAGAATCAATTGGCCACGCTCTTCGAGCCAGCGGGATGGTCACTACGCGATTTTTCTTCTGGTTTCCGTTGAGGTCACGGGAGAAAAACTTGAACTGCATCCCAAAGCGTCGGGCATCGGAATTAGCTAAATTCACCTCAAGGCCTGGACGGGCCCGATCATTAATGTGACAACAACAATGAAAAATAATAGCAAAAGTTTAACAAGAAATCAGGTGAAAATCGAAAGATAGAAATATATAATGATCAAAGGAGGTAGCCTTTCTTGAGAGATGCTGGAATTAGTGGCGGATCCTGCCTGATCTGCGGCGGTCCGGGCGAAATTCTCGGCAGACAAGTCGTAGCGGAAACTGGCCAGCTCACACATTAGCGGAGAATACATGAGCGCCGTTGATAAACAGAACGCACTCCGACAAGCTGCGCAAATGCGGATTAAGGCGTCACATGCGCTCAAGGGTGACGCCAATCTATTGGCGCACCACTATTTTGAATGGGCAGACTCCTACGAGTTGGATATGGACCGCGAACGCTACAGCGGCCCCTCGATCGTGGCAGAAATGGCGGGCGCCTTACAGGCTGCGTATATTGGCGGTGATAGAGCAGCCACCGCAGTTCTAGACGCGGGGTGCGGTACAGGCTTGGTTGGCGTGCAACTGGACCATATCGGCTTCCGCTTCATCGTCGGCTTCGATCTCTCGGAAACAATGGCCGAAATGGCGCGCCAAACCGGGGTTTATCGCCACGTTGAAGGCGAGGTTGACCTAAACAGGTCCCTCTCAGAATACGCGAGCGCGAGCTATGATATGATTGTCTGCTGCGGCGTCTTCACACTTGGACATGTCCACCCGGATGGGCTGCGCGAGCTTTCGCGCCTCACGCGACCGAACGGATTCGTAATTGCTAGCACCTGCAAGAGCTATACGCAGTCAATGTCGTTTGAAGACGAGGTGCTGCGTCTGCAGGAGGCGAGCGTCCTTGCGCCGGCACAGTGTTTGAACGACGGCAGATTCCTCGATGGCGAGGATGCGCATTACTGGGCTTTGCGAGTGCTCGAGAAGTCAACAAAGCAGCGACGATGACCTGCCGATCTGCCCGAGTGACGCCGATGCCAACACAAGGGCAGCGAGGAGGACGGAGCAATGGCCTCCAGGACGGAAACGAAGAACGAAACGAGAGAGTCGCGTTTTGCTGCTTATGTCGAGACGCTCGTCTCGGCACTGGGTCAAACTGACCGGGTGGCGCCAGCACGAGCTATGGCGGAAACTGGGTGATGACGGTTTGAGGAAGGCGGCGTATCGAGGCGGGTGACAAAGCCTGCCAGAACCTCACGAAGGAGCGATACGCCATGAAGACAGATACCACCGTTGTTTCCTTTCCGCATCCCGCCACACTCGATGATCCCCTGACATCGGTTCTGCGCGAGGGCGCCCGGCGGCTTCTGGCGCAGGCCGTCGAGGCGGAAGCCGAGGCATTCCTGGCCGCCATGGCCGACGAGCGCCTGGCCGATGGGCGGGCCCGCTTGGTACGCCACGGGCATGGTCCTGAGAGAACGATCCAGACGGGGATCGGCCCGGTTGCGGTGAGCCGTGTCAAGCTGCGCGACCGGGCCGCGGAGGCCTCCGGCGAGGACCGCATCACCTTCACTTCGGCGATCCTGCCGAAATGGGCGCGGCGGACGAAGAGCCTCGACGCGCTGCTGCCGGTCCTTTACCTGCGTGGCATCTCGACCGGCGATTTCCAGGAGGCGCTTGGCGCGCTTCTCGGCAAGGACGCACCGAACCTGTCGCCGTCGGTGATCGGACGGCTGAAGGAGGAGTGGCAGGCCGACTATGATCGCTGGCAGCGCCGCGACCTCTCGGCCCGCCATTATGTCTACATCTGGGCCGACGGGGTCTATCTTCAGGCGCGCATGGAGGATGATGCCGCCTGCATGCTGGTTGTCATCGGCGCGACGCCGGAAGGCAGGAAGGAACTGGTCGGCTTTCAGGTCGGCGTGCGAGAAAGCGCGCAGAGTTGGCGCGAGTTGCTCATTGATCTGAAGGCCCGCGGGCTTTCGGTCGCACCGCAGATCGCCGTCGGCGACGGCGCGCTCGGCTTCTGGAAGGCGCTTGAGGAGATTTTTCCTTCGACCCGGCATCAACGGTGTTGGCAGCACAAGGTCCTCAACGTGCTCAACAAGGTGCCGAAATCGGTGCAGCCGAACATGAAGGCCGATCTCAGGGAGATCCGCGACGCGCCCGATCGGGCGACCGCCGAGGTTGCGATGGCCATTTTCGTCGACAAATACGAGGCCAAATATCCCAAGGCCGTCGACTGCCTGACGAAAGGACCGCGAGGCCCTGCTGACCTTCTTCGACTTCCCGGCCGAGCACTGGGACCATCTGCGTACCTCGAATCCGATCGAAAGCGTCTTCGCCACCGTCCGGCACCGCACGGTGCGCACCAAGGGAAGCCTGTCGCACAGGACGGCCCGGCTCATGGTCTTCAAGCTCGTCATGAGCGCTGCCAAAACCTGGCGTCGGCTGAAGGGCGAAAATCAGTTGCCAAGGGTCATCGCCGGCGTCAAATTCACCGACGGTGTCGCTGACTCGCTGACGTCGGATCACCGCGCCGCCTGATCGGCCTCGTCACCCAATTCCGACCATAGCTCCGCCAGCACGGGGCTGCTGCTTTTGCTGGGCGAGCGGAGGAGCGTTGAGCCGATGGCGGCGCGGTGGAGCTTGGTCGTGTCCAGGCTACGCCCCAGTCTCCGCATCACGTCGTGGCGAAGAGCGACTGGTCGGACAATGCCGTGCTTGGCATCGTGCGGGCGCAGGTTCTGCCGGCCGTTGAGCGTAGGGACCGATCCGCGCTTTGATCGTGGGACAACAGTCTAACGAGGGTTGCGCGCCTGCCACACCAGTAATCACATCAACACGCAATAATGGTCACCTTCGTAACCGTCTTGATGACCGGCATCGCTGTTGTCCCACTTCATAGGCCTGTGCTCCTCGCAAATCAGGCGACAAATCTCGGCGGGCCCAACCCGCAAGGTGCTTCGCTTTCAAAGGTTGCAACAGATCCTTCAAGAAACTTAACAGAAGTTTGCACCCTTTAACGCCATACAATGTCAAAGTAACCCTGAAGTCGTTTTATACAGGCAACAAGCTAGTGTCAGATCCAACTGAAGCACGTTCTTGCCCAGATGGCTCAAGTCTCACACTCCTCGATTTGAGCGGAGTGCCATGGTGAACCAGGATTCCACCTATCGCGTCGCTCCTTCGGGATGCTCGGCGAGTCTCGATATGACAAAAATTAATGAAGCGGCGGCCGATGAGCTTTGGAGGCCATACATGCTTCACCAGAGGTTCGATGCCGAAGCGGCGGCTGAGGTTGCCCTGCAGAACGGGCAGCCCAGGGTCCATTCCGGTGACGGTGTTGCACTTTGCTGCGGCACATTTGGCGAGTTACTTCAAGGCCAGTTGCCGGTTAGTCCCCATTCTCATGATTCCCATTTCTTGGTCACGATGCCCATCGCGCTCTTTGCACGGGCCAAATTTATGCCCATCACAGGCACCCGATCTGTAACCGTCTACCCGCCACACAAAATCAAAGCTCAACGACTGGCCGAGAATCTCGTGATTGCGCTCGGCGTCTCGGGAGGAGACCTCCTTCTGCAATCTGAGCTACCGGAAGGCAAGGGACTTGCAAGTTCGTCTGCGGATCTTGTGGCGACCGCACGGTCGATCGCCTCCAGCTTCAAACTCAGAGTGCGGACATCATTGATGGAGAAACTAATGGCGGAGATCGAGCCCTCTGACGGGGTGATGTATCCCGGAGTGGTCGCATATCACCAGCGATCATGTAGCCTTTTATCTTTCCTCGGACAAATGCCACCGCTCGCCGTGGTTGGGATCGATGAAGGAGGTACGGTCGAAACCATGCACTATGATCAACGTCGAGGTGAAATCAACGCTAGTCAGAGAGCGCAGTATTGTGAATTGCTCGATCGCGCGCGCATAGCCATTCCGCAAGGTGACACGGTCACTATGGGCAGAATAGCCACAGCCAGCGCGCTCCTACATCAGCAGCGGGCTCCGAAAAAGTATCTGAACTCGATGCTGAAAGCATCGGAGGGCACAGGTGCCCTCGGGGTCATAGTCGCGCACAGCGGTACCATGACTGGGATAATGCTTGATCGAAGGGCGCCTGAATTCTCGCAGAAACTCCGGTCCGTGGTCCACCATGTGTCGCTGTTCGGCAAATCGCCAAAGATATATCTAACGATGAACTAGCGGCGTTGACCACATGAACCTTGATCGCACGCCCCTGCCATTTTCTCAGTATTCTGCGGCCTATGCGCTCCCCCGCATTATTCGGTGTGGCTCGAACCTATATCTCGCGCAGTTTGCTTTCATGAAGCTTCTCCCGGCCAAGTATATTATCGGACAAGCAGTGGCTCGAGGGACTCTGACGCATGACACGATAGTGTTGGAGACATCTAGCGGAACCTTTGCGCTGGGATTGGCTGTAGTGTGCAGGGAATATGGATTTTCACTCGAGATATTCACCGACCCAGTGATGGATAAGGGACTGGAAAATAGGCTAAGATCCTTAGGTGCGGAGGTTTTCATTATAACTGAAAAGGCAAAGGAGGGCGGGTATCAGAGAAGCCGCCTCGACGCCATGCATGCCAGGATGAGGCAATTGGGTGAGTCCCATTTCTGGCCCCGGCAGTACGAAACACCAGACAACCCGGCAGCCTACCGGTGTTTCGCTGACCAGATCTCGGAATTGCTTGGCGCCGATGTGACATTGGTTGGCTCTGTTGGTTCAGGCGGCTCTACTTGCGGAACAATAGAGCGTTTGCGCCAGAAGGCCCTTGGGGCCCGCCTGATTGGGGTGGATACATTCAACAGTGTCATTTTTGGCCAGTTGGACGGCGAACGGAAGTTGCGAGGACTGGGGAACAGCCTCGTCCCAAAGAACGTGAAGCATGAACTGTACGATGAGGTACATTTCACGTCGGCTTCGCTTGCGTTTGCTGCAACGCAGGCCCTCCACGAGCGGCACGCCATTTTTGCCGGTCCTACCTCAGGCGCGAGCTATATCGTAGGGCGCTGGCGCGCCCGACAGCACCCAGAGGAAACCGTTGTGGTCATATGCCCTGATGAAGGCCACCGCTACGCTGAAGCTGTGTACGACCAGGAGTGGCTCAGGCAAAACGAATGTGTGCTTGAAGGTGTTCTTCTGGACGCTCCAGCTAGCGAGGAGCATCCCTCGACTGCTCTCCCGCCATGGAACCGATATCGTTGGAAGCGCAAAACCCGGGAGGCTGTCTTGAGCGCGTTGGAAGGCTGTAATGGACCAGAATAGTTTTCTTTTCGTGGAAAGCAACACGACTGGTACTGGTGAGCTATTGATGAAGCGAGCTAGGGTTTTGGGTTTTGAACCTTATCTCGTTACGCGAAATCCCAGCCGCTACCCCTTCCTAAAGGTGTGCGGTGCGCGAGTAATTGAAGCTGAAACGCGTAATCCAGATGAAATCATCCGGTTCGCCGCCAAACTGACAGGGCTGGCAGGAATATTTTCATCGTCCGACTATTTTGTAGAATCAGCATCCAGAGTCGCGAAGGCGATCGGGCTGCCAGCGGCACGTCCGGAGGCGATAGCTAATTGCCGGAACAAATGGAAACAAGTGACCGAGTTGCAACGACAATGCATTTCAGTGCCTGAAACTCGGCTGGTCAGCTCCATTAGAGACGTAGAGAAGGCTCTTGTTCAAACTATTCTTCCCGTCGTTGTGAAGCCGGTCTCCGGAAGCGGCAGCAGCGGTGTACGCCTTTGCGAAAACACCTCAGAAGTCGTAGAGGCGTTCGAGGGAGCAAAGAGAGTGTTGCTTGACCAAGTAGATTTGCGCAGCCCGGAAATCCTCATCCAGCAATACGTTGAAGGTCAGGAATACTCTGCAGAAATCATCGCATACAACGGATCGCTGCACTGCCTTGGCATTATTGCCAAGCACAAGGGGGCGGCGCCCTGCTTCGTTGAGATTGGGCACGACTTTCCGGCCCCGCTTGCGGAGCCGTCGCGACACGAACTGGCCTCTTTTGCTGCAGGCGCAGTTTCGGCATTGGGTCTGGACTTCGGACCGGCTCATGTGGAATTCGTCATAACGGAGTCCGGCCCGGTCATCATTGAGGTCAATCCCAGGCTGGCTGGAGGGATGATTCCGGTTATGCTCTCGCACGCCTTGGGCACGTCCATCCCGGACATGATGATCAAGCTTTACTCCGGTGAAGCGTTCGTACCGCTTCGAGCGAGCAAGAAATCCGCAGCAATTCGTTTCAAGCTTGCTCACCGGTCTGGCAAGATCAAACGCTTGGTTTTCTTTAAAACTCTAGGGCCAAACACGCCCGAGGCGGGCCTTCTGAAATCTGAGGGAGAGGATATACAAATCAATGGCGATTTCAGAGACCGAGTGGCCTATGCAGTGGGCGTCGCCGATGAAGTAAATCTGGCTGCCTCAGCAGCTGAACGCATGATTGATTCCATTATGCTTGACATAGAAACACTTGCTCGCAAACCGGACAACAGTCGAGACGCCGGGTCAAGTGAGCCAACATGGACCTTGCATCCTGAAGCAATGAAGCTGCTCGCCCCGCCCATCGAAATTTCGCGGGATGGTCGGGTCCTGCAATTCCAGGCTGCCATCGACGAAGCGCATCTTGTGATGCTCGCTGATCACGGCTTGGTCGGCCAAGCTGTAGCCGCAGACTTGCTTACGTCTATTTTGGATCTCCAAGGCGAAGGCTTCAAATCCTTGGATGGCCGTGATGCTCCGCGTGGCCTTTATCTTGCCTATGAGGCCGAACTTGCGGCCAGAGCAGGCGAAGACAGGGCAGGATGGCTACATCTAGCGAGGTCTCGTAACGACTTGAACGCGACAATTTCTCTGCTGGTTCTTCGGGAAGCCGTGTGCTCCGTCTCGCGGGAGTTAGGAATTGCGCAGGATGCCCTTCTTCAGCGAGCCGAAGAGGCATCGAACCTTGTGGCCCCGCTCTATAGTCAGTACCAAATCGCACTCCCAGGCTCCCCGGGACACTACCTGCTAGGAGTCTTCTTTGCTCTCGCGCGCGAGCGCCAGCGACTTCATTGCCTGCTGGAGGAGATCAGGAGTTGCCCTATGGGCGCGGGTGCCGGTGGGGGAACCAGCATGCCAATAGATCCTTTAGAAACCGCGAGCCTGCTGGGCTTCGAACTGCCTTCGTTCAACTCTCTTGATGCGGTCGCAAGCCGAGATCTCCATCTAAATGGCCTTTCGCTCTTCACGAGTGTCTCAATTTTGCTTAGTCGCGTAGCCCAGGATCTGCAGGTTTGGACGACTCGCGAGTTCGCCCTCATCGATGTTCCACGCAATCTTGCCGGGGGCTCTTCCATGTTGCCTCAAAAGAAGAACCCATATCTTCTTGAGCATATCAAAGGGTCTGCAAGCACCGTGATGGGCGCATACGTTTCTGCGGCATCTGCAACCTGCAAAGCGCCTTTCAGCAACTCGATCGAATCAAGTAACTACGGTTGCTCTCCAATTAGCCTTGCTGAAGGTGCTCTGAAGCGGGCCATCATCCTGACATCGCTCATCGTGAAGTTCATGTCTTTCAACGTTAGTGCCATGCGCGAGAATCTGGAAGACGGTTTGGCGATGACAACTGTTGCCGCCGAACGAATGGCGGTGCGGGGAGTTCCCTTCAGGAGTGCCCATACACAAATTGGCGAGATCGCGGCACGCCTGTCGCAGGATAGTTGCCTTGCCAATCGCCGAGGCGAGCTGGCCTGCCATCTGGGCGGTGTGTTGCCGGCGAGCCCAGAGGAATGCAGGGAGGCTCTGGAATTCGGCGGAGGACCCGCCAAAGCATCAACGGACGCCCAGCTTTCTGTAGCAAGGTCACTCTTTCGGGAAACTCAGCTTAAATGCGCAGAGATACGTGAACGCTGGGCGAGCGCCGAGATGTACCGCAAACGGAGGGTGAAAGAACTGATCGACGGCCGTCTATCCCCCTGACACAGTGGAAAAAATCGATGGTAGCAAAGCGCACCGGCTCTGGATAGGCCCGGGCCATTTTGAGGCGCGCCTTTCGGTTGAGAACATCCGGTTGATGCGGGCGGCCACTATCGTTTCGCCGGTGTTCCATGCGGCGATTTCAACCTGGACAGGGAACATGAGAGGCTAGACCAGTCGCACTAGATACGGTCAGGCACCGGCTTACGCAAAGCAGGATGACTGATTGATTAAAGTGGCATTCCTTGAACATCACACCCCCCGGAAATTGGCCGACGGTCCGTGCCACACGCCGGCAAATCAGAACGTTGCAACAGAGCCTTAAAATAAGTTTACGAAATCTTTGCGACCGGAAATCGCTGACGATGGTACGTTCACCACAACGTCTGAGATCAGGCACTGCTAAAGCTGATGCCGATCTAGCTCGGACTGCCGCACAGCACCCAAGGTCGGAGACAACAGCCAATGGCAAGAAGAGCGCTCATCCTAGTTGAAGGTCATAGGAGTATTGGTCTCCTATACGTGAAAGCGGCTCAGTGTCTTGGTGTTCATCCAATTACCCTGTCGGCTGATCCAACTCAGTACGACTATCTTGCGGCGGAAGGCATTGAGGCAATTCATGTCGATACAGACAATCTCTCTGCGCTGATCCACGAATGTTCTCGGCTGGGTGCGACGTATGACATTGCTGGCATTACTGGCTTTACGGGCTCCGACGAGTCGGTCTCTGCGACAATCGGCAAGCTCTGCCGGCATTTCGATCTACCGGGACCGAACCCCGCATCGATTGAACGATGCTGCGACAAATTCACGCAACGTCAGCTCCTCGAGAAGGCCGGCGTTCCAATACCTGCTTATCGGTTGGCGGCGAATGCGATAGACGTAGAATGCGCTGCCGCAGAGATCGGCCTGCCGGTGGTTCTTAAGCCAGCCGTAGGTAGCGGCAGCAGCGGAGTCCGATTGTGCCGCAACATCGATGAGCTGGCCGAACATACGGCCTATCTGTTGAACGGGAAACACATATGGCGGTCTTCGCCGAGGATACTCATCGAAGAATTCGCACGAGGGCCATTCTATGGCGTTGACATAATGGGAAATGAGGTCATTGGAATTGAGGGCGGCGACTTCGGCCCTCCACCGTATTTTGTCTTCCGTCATTTGACCTGCCCGGCCCCGCTGACTGGTGACGAGCATAGGCGTATCGCAGATGTTTCGCTGAGCTGTTTGCGAGCTCTCGGTCTTGGCTGGGGGCCAACCACAGTTGAACTCCGGTGGACGAAGCGGGGCCCAGTCGTCATTGAAGTCAATCCGCGCCTTGCGGGTGGAACCAGTCCTCGGCTGGTTCAAGCGGCTTACGGAATCGATCTCATCACGGAGCACATCAAACTTGTCATCGGCGACGCATGGGACTTGCGCAGAAGGCATTCGCACATAGCTGCCTCGCAGTGCCTGGATGCAGATCGCGATGGCGTACTCGATTGGATCCATGGCGACGGTCGGGCCGCTGCTGTACCAGGTGTCGCCGAGGTGAAATTGTACATTAAACCCAAGACGCCGATCGTCAGGAAGGGCGACTTCCGAGACCGCATCGGACATGTCATTGCCACTTCACCCGGCCGTGCTCAGACTGCGGCTATACTTCAGCATGCCGTCGACTTAATAAGTTGGTCGATCGCACCTTTTCCGGCCTCAGGTAACCGCGTCCCTTCCTCCCCTGCACCGGCGCACGTAAGGCCTGATTAGGGAATGATGTTCGCCGAACTTGGTTCAATTGAGAGCAGGAGAGAGACACAGGTCGATGGTGATACCTCAGCTGCCCGTGCAGAATCCCGGAGGTGGCGCTTGATCCGCGGAATGAGGCGGCGCTTATGCGGCGAGCGTCGGCGAATATACGGCGGTCGTGACGTCCGACTGATCGCTCGCGTTGGCGCTTCCGGCCACTAGGTTTAAGCTCATCGGGCTTCGATGCGGTCGTGTGTTGCCAGCGCAACGCAATCCCTGCCCAGATTGCCCAAGGTGGGGTGTTGCTCTGGTTCAGATCAAAAGGCGGCAAGGTGATTTAGGTACTAAATGCCCATCGGCATCACATCGACCGTGGAGAACGCACAGAGGAAATGCCCCATGATGCTCCGCACCTTAATTCGAGCAACTGAGCGAAACACCGTAGCGTTTCATTACCAGAAGTAGGACCGAAATGAAAAGGCCCCAAGGTCGCGCTTGCGGTTATGGCGGCCGGCACGCGCAAAGCCGCGTCGCTTCCGGACGACAACGTCCGCTGGTTCGCGTCGCCGATGAGCTACAATCTGCAAATCATCGGCGACGTGACCGGCAAGTGTGAGGCTATTAGACCGCCGTGGCGGCGCCGCCGGCCGGCGCTGGCGGCGATCAGGGCCGGCCTCACGTGCGAGGCAGTCCACGGCAGCCGAGGAGGTCATTCTCCGTCGGCTACCACACCGGGCAGCCGGTTGGTCAGCCCTTCCCAGAGGCGCCGCAACTCAAGCGGGCGATCGATGTCGGTATGATGTGGGTCACGACCTTGCCGTGGTGTGAGAGAGGAACGATGGCAAAACCGCGTCTGGAGACCTTGAAGTCCATCAACGCCGAGTTTCTTGGCAACCAATGGGTTGACGGCGATCTTGAGCAGTTGGCGACGTCTCCTTTCGGGATCGTCTCCAGCTTCGAGAGCTTGCTCTCGGATTTGCGCAGTATCGTCGCCAGGGACCTGGGTCATATCGCTCCGGACGGCGTAGCGCAAGCATCACACTCTGGCCATGACTGATTCAAGGTCAATCAAGACGATCGTCGCCGCACTCGAGGGCGGCAACCGGTCCGCGGTCGACATTGTCAGAGAATGCATCGCTGCGGCCGAACGGACCAATTCCTCGTTGCGCAGCTTCATTACGGTGGCCGCTGACCACGCGCTAAAACAAGCAGGGAAGTCCGATGCACGCAGAAGGGCGGGCCGCGTCCTAGGCCCGCTTGACGGAATTCCTTACGCCGCGAAGGACATGTTCGAAACGCGCGGCATCCGAACCACCGGTGGCAGCAGGGTGCTAGAGAACAATGTGCCGGACACGTCGGCGGCAGCCATTTGCATGCTCGACGCGGCGGGGGCGGCCCTGATCGGGAAAACGAACCTCCACGAATTCGCCTATGGCGCGACCGGCGAGAACCGCTGGGCCGGAACGGTCGTCAACCCCCATGACGAGACAAGGCTCGCTGGCGGCTCGAGCAGCGGCTCCGCAGCGGCCGTGGCGGCCGGCATCGTGCCGTTCGCGCTCGGCACGGATACCGGCGGCTCGGTTCGCGTTCCGGCCGCGCTCTGCGGCATCGCCGGGTACAAACCGAGCTATGGCCTGATCAGTCTCGATGGCGTCATCCCCTATTGCTGGTCGTTGGACCATGCGGGCGTACTCGCGACATCAGTTGAGGACCTGGAGCTTGTCGTCAGGCACATCGCGAAGCTCCCGCCGGCGACGCAACCCAGTGCGGCGCTGAGGGTTGCGCTGGTCGAGGGCTTCGAGGAAAAATGCGAGGAGCCGGTGCAAGACGCGTTCCTCGCGACGAAGGGGCACATGCGACGTTTGGGGGCAATGTTTGGCGCGATCGAACTCCCAGACCAGTCCGAAGCCCGCACGGTCTCGCTGACAATTCAGCTCGCCGAGACACTTACCTATCACGGCCCCAATCGCGCCCGCGCCCGCGATCGATTCGGTGCTGACATGCGCGGCGGCATGGTGTTGGGGCAGTTCCTATCTGCAGAAAGCTACATCCAGTGTAAGCGCATGCTGGGAACTTACAGGCGAGCGTTTGCGCAGGCCATGCAGATGTTTGATGTCCTGCTGACGCCGGCGTGTCCGATCATGGCGCCGCAGGTCGGGACCGTCGACGTAGACATTGCGGGGCAGACTATTCCGCTTGGCAACGCGCTGACGCTGTTCACTTCTTTCTTCAATCTGGTAGGTGCGCCGGCACTAGTGTTGCCGGTCGCCTCGCCGAGCGGCGGCCTACCCGTCGCTGTGCAGATTGTTGGATCGCCCGGCTCCGATTCCCAGCTCTTCGGGATCGCCCTCATTCTCGAGAATGTATGCAGGGCGTGTAGATCCTGACCGCTGCGAGGCAGTTCGTTCAAGCACTTTGGCAAATGACCGGAGTATCCAGACAAGACTGAAGACAATTCACGTCACCAATTCCTTTCGGGCGATGCGCTCGCCGGTCTGGCATTCGTTTGCTGACCCAATTTGGGGCATGACCAATTTGTGATCACATCATTTGGCGGCGCCTACGCTGTAAGCCGGCTTAACGGTTGTCTTGCAACTTGTGGAATCGCCGCGCTCATTGTGCGCTGCCGCTGCGAGCCTGCGATCACCGTTGGCCAATGCAGCCATAAGGTCCAGCACTGGATGCTTACGGCGAAGGTTCCGTAACCATGTGGTTGATAGACGAACACTCTAGTGTCGTCGGCGCCGCGATGGCAAATAGCGCACTGCAGCGAGAGCGCTGGATATCGACGAAGGTCACCGCGGCGCGGAGGGCCACGCCGGCGCAGGCGTTATTCCCGCCGCCTGGGAGTGGCTCAGGCTGTCGGGGCGTCGACCTCTGAGACAATGGCTGCAATCGCGCTCGGATACAAATCGCCCTGCGTGTGGCAAGCTCTCGGCCTGCGGAAACAATCGATACATATGCCACTGGGCGCTGGGTAGGCTATGGGGTTGCCGCAGCTACTTCCCCACCATTTGCGGCTGGGTCATAAGCTTCGCTTGCGAACAGCGTGTCGTAGATCGCCAGGCTATGATGGAGGTGATGTTATCCGCCGACAAGATCGGATCGAAGATGCGGAGATCATCCATCACCATGCGCAACGTCCGTGTCGGTGCACGCCGTCGGCCTTTGGCAGGGCGGTCAGGGCGTTCTTCGTCTTCGTCAGGTGGCGCGCCCGAGAGTACTTGCCGCGGTGACGCGAGCATAGGTTATCGCCCGGCACTCGCCGGCGTACCCTGAGCACGGCCCGATCAGTGGCGTCAGCCCGGTCTGAGACGGGGTGAAGGCGAGATTGTACGCGACCACCGAGGACCAGATCTAAGCTTTGAAGTGATCGAAGCGGTCGACAACGCGTTCGATCAGCTTGCGCGCATTCGGCCCTACCACGGAGAACTGGCCCAAGCGTCGGTGGTCGAAATCAACTGGACATCCAGGCCAAAGGCATTGCCGCGCGAACTCCATGTGTCGGTAAACTGGACCGGCCTGTGCCGTGGTCGTCGACACGACAAAATTGGCGGTCAAGGCGGCATGCAGCATCGTCGGGTCTGAAGCCGTGAACGATAAGTTGAGACCAAGCATGGGAGGGAAGGAACTCCCTACATGCTTGAGGCGCGGCCGTGCGCTCTCATTTTCCTTGGGAATGGACCGACGGCTTCAGTGCACCACCCGGCATATGATTTCAACGACGAAGCCTTCCCTACGGCATCGGGTATTGGGTGAACCTGATCGAGACGGTTCTGGCCGATTGAAGCGAGCGTCATCCGCACCACCTGGGTAAACATTACCGATCGGACGCACAGCCGGAACTCCGTGGCGCCTTGCAGGCTTGGTTTCGGGCTATGACGTCGCCCGAAGGCTCAAGATCGACGGCGATGAGGTTTTGGCGGCCTGAAACGGCGATGTGGCAGCTGTTGGGTGCTTTTCCGCGAGCCTCGCTAGGAGACAGAACGCCATTGTCTGACCACAGCATGCCGCCGTCGAAACGGGCTACGACGGAATTGCCGCCGACAGATGACAAGCCGCTCAATGGCAGCGTAAGACCATTCATGGCGGGTGTGGTCTCCGGAAATGATTCGGATCGGCCTTAGCGACAAAATCCTAGGTCATTTCAATGGCTTGAACCACATCCGCCAACCCGCCGTGAATTTTTCAGGCTAACACTCACGCGAAAACCAGAACGCGGCTGGTATGCGCGTCATGCCGATCCTTTCATAGAAGCCTACAGCGTCGGGCTCGGAAATCAACGCCATTGCGACGACAGGTCCGAGCTGCCGGCGCGCGTCGCCAACCAGGCCCTTGCCGATGCCAAGCCCTTGCGCCGATTTCGAGACGGCGAGCTCGGAGATATAGCAGACCCAAAAGAAGTCGGTGACGCCGCGGAGAACTCCGACCAGTTTCCGGTCGCGCCGGTCGAGCCGCGCCGTCAGCACTAGATCGGCATGGCTAAGCATCGCCTTCAGCCGCAGCTCTCCATGGCCTCCCCCGAAGCCGGATTCCACCAACACTCGGCAGAACTCAGCGGCATCGAGGTCCGGCTCGCTAGCGTAAAGGATTTTAGGGGGCTCGGGCACACCATCTCCTTTCAGAAACGTCTCAAGTATAAATTGAATTGCATCCTATTCTGTGCAATCATAGTAACGTCAGCAGTTGCTTTGGTGGTTCATCACTTTTGCTCGTCGGGAAGGTGCCCCGAAAGGGGTTTGGCTGCGAACTGATCGAAGCTCCACCAGTCGATCGTACCGCGACGACTATAACCTCTTACCTAGCGCCGCTGCGCAGAGGTAAGGGCCACATTTTGTTCCTATTCGCCAAGGGTCGGAAATGGTGTGATCGACCAACTGATCGAGTCGACGGCACGCTGAAGTGCGATCTCGGTCTGAACAAGACTGGGTGAAACGGCGACGACATGTCCGATACAGTCTCGGTAGTCGCCTTTCCTGATGGTCGGCGTCTTGGGTTCAACATAGAATTTGACCTCGGCGACACCTGGTACAGCAGCCGCCCGAGTGTCGCCATCGATCCAGTCGAGGATCCCATCGCGATCAACAAGTAGGAACCGCGCGGCCGCAATGTGCGAATGCCTTCTGCGCAAATCCCATTCGTCGCCGATCACAAGCTTGATGTGCTCGGTGACGAGATCGATACCGTGAGCCGCTTGAGCCAGCCGAGGTCCGGTCCCACCCACAAGACGCGGGTTGACTTCAATGACGACTGGGCCACGCCTCGTCCAACGGAGTTCAATGTTCGTTGGCCCCCAGCCAAGGCCGAGAGCTCGCAAACAGCTCAGCGAAACATCGGCGATACGCCTATGCTCGTCATCAGTCACAGGGGCCGGGAAGATGCTCCGCAGGAAGACGAAATGCGGCAGGGGGCCGAAATCAGCGGCGCCAATCCCAAGGACCTCATTTCCCATTACAAGAGTGCAATAATAAGGACCTTGTGCGAACTCTTCGACCAGTATCTTCGGCGAAGACTGCCATGTGTGCTTCCCGTCCAACAGATAGGTCGTATGTTCGGCTACCTCTTCGACGCTGCGGCACAATCGGACACCGATGCTGCCGCTACCTACGGCTGGCTTAAGAACTACCGGCAGGCCGATCTCGGCGGCACAGCTTTCCACCTCCGTCGCATTCGCTGCCAGGCGATAAGCAGGTATCGGAACGCCGGCCTCCGAAAGGAGCTGACGTTGAGTGAATTTGTCGCAGCATCGTTCAATCGATGCGGGGTTCGGTCCCGGTAGATCGAAATGCCGGCAGAGCTTGCCGACTGTCGCAGAGACCGACTCGTCGTCGCCGGCAAAGCCAGTAATGCCAGCAATCTCATACGTCGCACGCAGCCGAGAACATTCGTGGATCAGCGCATCGAGATTGTCTGTATCGACACGGATCGCCTCAATTCCTTCCGCCGCAAGATAGTCGTACTGAGCTGGATCAGCCGACAGGGTAATTGGATGAAGGCCAAGACACTGAGCCGCTTTCACGTATAGCAGACTGATACTCCTGTGGCCTTCAACCAAGATGAGCGCGCTTCTTGCCATTGGCTGTTGACTCCGACCTTGGGTTCTGTGCGGCAGTCCGTGCATAAATTGGCATCAGCTTTTGTTAGCTGTGCGTGACTTCAGACGTTGCGGTGAAGGTACCATTGTCAGCGATCTGCGGTCGTGAAGATTCTGTAAAATAGTTTAAAGGACCTTTTGCCACATGTAGTTTGGGGATGTGGTACGAAGCGTCTTGATGAATTTCGGAGGGAGCAAGGCCTGGCCTGCTCCGGCGCGCAGCCGCCATCCCTTTGGCGATGGAGCCTGCCCGGGACTCACATTGGGGACGTGAGATCGGCAGCTCGGTCATGTCAAACTTAAAACCCTTCGTTAAGCTAGGCGCCTTGATGCACGGCGATGAGGTTTTGGCGGCCTGAAGCGGCGATGTGGTCGCTGTTGGGCGCTTTTCCGCGAGCCGCGTCAGGCGCCGGCGGTGATCCGTCGTGATGGCAAGGGGGTTTGCAGGTTGCGGTCGGCGGATTCGTTTCGGGCGTCTGCGCCCCATCGTTATGTCGCGAGCCGCGGAATGCGATCGAGGACGATGCGCAGGATGCGTTGGTCGGGGCAGGATGTCGGCAGGTGCAGGCGGATTTGCGTCTTCATCTCGATCACCCGCGCAGCGGATCTTGATGAGGCGCAAACGCAGCGTGTCGAATTGGGCGACGCCAAGCTGGAGCGTTTCCGCATCGCAGCGCGCAGGCCGGGCGCCCGCATCCTCTCCGTAAAGCGGCTGTGGCCGCGCGAACGGATGTAATACAGACCGGGCGATATCCCGAGCGAAATTCCGGCCTCATGGCGGGCCTGCGGCTATCTAAAAACCAGATGACCTCGATACACACACTGAATTTGACCCAAGCCTATCGGCAACTGAAAATCCACCGACAAACCAAATAGAAAACAACCGCAAATCGGAGGAGACGATGAGCTTATTTGGTGAACAGGCGCATCAATGTTGGCTAGTTGCCGTCGGCGTGCGGTCATCCGTAGCCCGACGGGCTTCGGCGTGATCCTCGGACAAGATGCGAACGTTGATCGACTGTGGTGACGGCTGAAAGGTGACCATTGAACCTAATGTGACGTCGTTCTGCGCCGAGGCCGGGATCAAAGTTACGGCAGGCGCCCGACGAGGATCCGATCGACAACGTCGAACTGCGGAAAACCGCTCCATCCAGCAGATAGGCGCGGATCGTTGCGCCAATAACTTAAGAGGGGAATGAAACATGATAATCACTCGACGCGAAATCATAAAGGCGGGTTTGGCCGCCGGTACGGCTATGTCGATCCCATCGGTCCTGCGGGCGCAGACCGCGCCAACCGCAGCGCGGACGGTCCGGATGGTCATGGGTGACCTCAGTGTGTTCGATCCGGTCGTTACGACGGCTAGCGTCACCTTCAACCATTGCTTAGCGATTTACGACACGTTGTTCGGCGCTGATTCCAAGTTTATGCCGCAGCCGCAGATGGTGAGCAAGTGGAACGTTTCCGACGACAAGAAGACCTACACGTTCGAGCTCAGAGATGGCTTGGGCTGGCACGACGGCTCCCCCGTCACCGCGGCGGACTGTGTGGCCTCAATCCGTCGGTGGGGCCAGGTGGCTCCCGGCGGGCAATTGCTCATGGCGCGGGCCAGGGATATCTCGAAAAAGGACGACAAGACCTTCACGATCGCGCTTCAGGAACCGCTGGGGATTCTACTCGACCTCCTGGGTTTCCAAGGCCCATTCATCATGCGCGAGAAAGACGCGAACCTTTCCCCCACGGAGCAGGTGACTGCGAACATCGGATCGGGGCCCTTTAAGTTCAATCAGGCTCTTGCGAAGCCGGGCGCCAGCTTTACCTACGATCGCAGTGACAAATACGTGCCACGTAACGAACCTGCCGACGGATTGGCCGGCGGGAAGGTCGCGAAGGTCGATCGCGTCATCTGGGAGAATATTGGCAATCAGCAGACTGCGTTGGCGGCCTTGCAAGCAGGTGAGATTGATTTCGTTGGGACGCCGCCAGTCGATCTTTTCCCGGTGATTGAGAGCGATCCCCACCTTGAACTGCAGGTTCTGGACAAGACGGGCCAAGATATGTTCCTGCGTATAAACTGTCTGCAAAAGCCGTTCGACAACGTCAAGGCGCGCCAAGCGCTGCTGCACCTGGTCGATCAGGAGGCAATTATGCGCGCCGCTTTCGGTGACCCAAAATACTTCCGATCCGTCACTTCGATGTTTGGAAACGAAACGCCAGCGTCCAACGACGAAAATACAGGATGGCACAAGACAGGCGGCGACCCGGGAACGGCCAGGCAACTGTTCAAGGAGGCCGGATATGCCGGCGAGAAGGTCGTCATTCTCGATCCGACTGACTGGCGCGAAGCCGACAATGCCTCGCAGATACTGGTGGCGGCGCTGCAGAAGATTGGAATCAATGCCGAACTTGCGCCGAGCGACTGGGGCGGGCTTGTCGCGCGCCGCGCGAACAAGGGCCCCGTTGAGGACGGCGGCTGGAGCCTCTTCATGTCGTCCGAAGCTGAATGGATCCGCGGCAATGTCGTTACCGCAGTCACCCTATCCATGAATGGCGAAAAAGGTTGGTTCGGCTGGCCGCAGAACGACGAATATGAAACTCTCCGGGTCAAATGGGCAGATGTCGAAACGCTTGAAGAGCGCAAGGCCCTGGCCCGCAAGATGCAGCGGATATGGTGGGACTATGTCCCCGAGGTTCTGTTGGGTCAATATGTCACCCCAATCGCGCGCCGCCAGACCCTCACGGACCTCATCAGCATGCCGGAGCTCATCCCGATATGGAATATGCAGAAGGCCTGAGACACGATGGCCGCCTATATCCTTCGCAGAATGGTGTCGACCATCGCCGTTATGGCGATGGTCGGGGTATTCGTTTTCCTGCTTCTAAGGCTGGCGCCGGGCGACCCGGCGGCAATGATCGCCGGTAGGTTGGCCACGGCGGAGATGATCGCCGGCATCCGCGAAAAGATGGGCCTGAATGATCCTGTGCCGGTTCAGTTCATACGTTGGGTGCGCGACATGCTCGGTGGAGATTTCGGGACCTCGATCTTTGCCGGGCGACCGGTTCTCGAGTTGATCTCGCAGCGGCTTGAACCGACCCTTTCGCTGTCAATCCTGACGATGATCCTTTCGGTCATGGTCGGAGTCTCTTTCGGCATCCTTGCCTCGTGGCGAACGGGCGGGCTCGTCGACCGCTTCCTCGCGGCCTTTTCGGCACTTGGTTATTCCGTCCCGGTCTTTGTCATCGGCTATTTTCTCATATACTTCTTCGCGATCAGGCCACACTGGCTACCGGTCCAGGGATATGCGCCGATCGATGGTGGCCTCGGGCCTTGGTTTGTACACCTGATCCTGCCCACCGTGGCATTAGGCATTGGCTACATTGCATTCATCGCCCGGGTTACGCGGGCCAGCATGCTTGAGGTTCTGTCGGAAGACTATATGCGAACGGCCGCCGCCAAGGGCGCTTCGTCCTATGCCATCCTCTTCCACCATGCCTTGAGGAATGCCGGCGTCCCGATCCTGACCGTCATCGGCATAAGCTTCGCCTATCTGATCGGCGGAGTCGTCCTCACGGAAACGGTGTTCAACATACCCGGTATCGGTCGTCTGGTCGTCGATGCGATCAACAACCGAGACTACCCCATCATTCAGAGTGTGCTCATCCTGACTTCGGGTCTGTATGTCCTAATCAACCTCACAGTCGATCTGGCTTACACCTTAATCGATCCCCGTATCCGGTACTGATATGACGATTTTATCAGTTGAATACGTCCCTACGGGCCGCCTGCGAATATCTGACCTTCCCCGTTTGGCAAAGCGTCATCCGCTGGTCATTGCAGGCGGCGGTCTGTTGGCGCTTCTGATCATCCTGGCGCTCGCTGCCCCACTTTACGCCGGGAATCCGGTGAACATGGATCCGTTCAAGCGCCTCCAGCCGCCTTCCGCCGAAATGTGGCTTGGGAGCGACAATCTGGGCCGGGATGTGTTTGCGCGGACGGTGTTCGGCGCCCGAATCTCACTCATGGTCGGATTGATGTCGGCGGCGTGCGCGGCCATGACCGGGCTCCTGATCGGAATCATCGCCGGCTACAGCCGTAGCTTCGACAACGTCGTCATGAGGGTCATGGACGGCCTGATGTCGATCCCGACGATTCTGCTAGCGATTGCGCTCATTTCTCTGACAGGCCCCGGGATCGGCATCCTCATCGTCGCCATCGCGATCCCCGAGACGCCAACCGTCGCGCGGCTGGTTCGTTCGGTGGTTCTGGGTGTTCGCGAGCGTCCCTATGTGGAGGCCGCGCTCTGCGGCGGCGCGCGCCTGCCGAGGGTGCTGTGGCGACATATCCTCCCGAGCACCATTCCGGCGCTGATGGTCCAGGGTGCCACTGTCTGCGCCAGTGCGATTATGACGGAGGCGGCACTGAGCTTCCTCGGCGCGGGCGTGCCGCCCGAGATTCCAAGTTGGGGCAACATGATCGCCAATTCGCGCTTGTACCTCGCCATCGCGCCATTGACAATCTTCGCCCCCGGTATCTGCCTTGCCGTCACGGTCCTTGCCGTCAACCTGCTCGGCGACGGCCTGCGCGACCTGTTCGACCCCCGCGCCAAACGGAGGCGCTAACATGCGGATACATCAAACCGCAGGGAACGATGTGCTTCTCGATGTCCGAAATCTGGAAACGCACTTTTACGGCGAAGAGAGCGTCACACGTGCCCTGGGCGGCATCAGCTTCCAGGTGAAAAAAGGCGAAACGCTCGGCGTCGTCGGCGAATCCGGATGCGGGAAGAGCGTCACCGCTCTCTCCATCCTTCGCCTGCTGCCGAAGCTGACAGCCAGGACTGTCGCCGGCGAGATCCGCTTTCACGGACGCGATCTTCTCGAGTTGTCCCATCGGGAGATGCGAAAGATCCGCGGCGACCAGATCGCCATGATCTTCCAGGAGCCGATGACGAGCCTGAACCCGGTCTATACGGTCGGCCACCAGATCGCCGAGGTGGTCCAGATCCACACGAAAGGCCCCCGCTCGGTGGCGATGGCAAAGGCCGAAGAGATGCTTCGTCTGGTTCGCATCGCGGACCCCGAGCGTCGCGTCAACAACTATCCGCATGAAATGTCGGGCGGCATGCGTCAGCGCGCCATGATCGCAATGGCCCTTGCCTGCTCGCCGGAACTGTTGATCGCCGACGAGCCGACCACGGCGCTTGACGTCACTATTCAGGCGCAGATTTTGCGGCTCATCCTCGATCTGAAAGAGCGCATGGGAACGGCAGTGATGTTCATCACACATGATCTGGGCGTTGTGGCCGAGACATGCCAACGCGTGATTGTTATGTATGCTGGCCGAATCGTAGAGCAGGCCAACGTCATCGATTTGTTTGCGCGTCCCGCGCATCCCTACACCCAGGGCCTCATGCGCTCGGTACCTGATCCGCGGCGCGGCCGACAGCGCCGCCTTCCGGAAATTCCCGGCATTGTCCCAAGTCTTCGCGAGCCCATTGTCGGGTGCAGTTTTGCGCCTCGCTGCCCGTTCGCGATCGATATTTGTCGCGAGAGGACACCCGTTCTTGATGATGTCAGGCCGGGCCACGCCGCGGCTTGCTGGCGCGCCGAAGAGGTGATGGGCGCATGAGCGATCCTTTGCTGAAAGTCGAGAATCTGACCAAGCATTATCCGCTTGGGGCGGGATACCTGAAGAAGACCATCCCAGTGATCCGGGCGGTAGAGGATGTATCCTTCACCGTTGATGCGGGCGAGACGCTTTGCATCGTCGGGGAATCCGGCTGCGGCAAGTCGACCGTGGCGCGGCTCTTGATGCGACTTGTGGAGCCTACCGGCGGGCGCGTGCTGATTGAAGGAACCGACATTGCTGGCCTCAAGAAGGACGCGCTTCGCGCTTGGCGGCGTCGTATGCAGATGGTCTTTCAGGATCCTTACTCGTCGCTGAATCCGCGCCTCACGGCCGGGCAAATCATCACCGAACCGGTCGAGAATTTTGAGCGCCTCAGCCGGAAGCAGCGTCAGGCGCTTGCCGTGGACCTTCTGCGAAAAGTCGGAATGTCGCCTGAGATGATGCACAGGCTGCCATCCGAATTGTCGGGCGGTCAGCGCCAGCGGCTCGGCATTGCACGAGCGCTGGCTCTTGAGCCCTCGCTGATCATCGCCGACGAGGCGGTCTCGGCTCTGGACGTCTCCGTGCAGGCACAGATCTTGAACCTTCTTCTGGATCTCCAGCAGAAGATGGGCATTGCCTTCGTCTTCATCTCGCATGACCTCGGCGTCGTGGAGCATATCGCGCATCGCGTTGCCGTCATGTACCTGGGCCGGATCGTGGAACTCGCCCCGAGCGAGGCGCTCTTCGCGAAACCGGTCCATCCCTACACCGAGGCGCTGATCGCGGCAGCGCCGGTGCCGGATCCGACGCGGGTTCGGCTGGAGGCGCCCGTCGAGGGCGAGGTGCCAAGTCCGATCAACCCTCCGAGCGGATGCGCGTTCCATCCGCGCTGCCCGCTTGCGGTCGAGCGGTGCCGCATCGAAGTGCCGCCCTTAGTACCGATGGCAGACGGGCGCATCGTGGCCTGTCATGTGCGCGCTCCGGCTACAGGCATGCCGCACCTAGCGCGTGCCTCGACCAATTCGTCGTTCACCCCTATGGCATAGCGCATACGTATTCACCCCAGCGAACATACCGAGCGCACGCGACACGAAGCCGAGGTCGTGCCAAGTGAAAGTAGAGAGATAGAGGATAAATTTATGGAGAAACATTTACACGAGAATGGTCGTTATCCGGTGCGACGGGCTGACGGCTATGATGCGATCGGCTCAACCGAAACAAACGTTGCGGACGGCTTCACGATGGTGGCAGTTGGAGACCTCATAGTCTCGCGAGCGCTGACTAATGGCCACCATCCCGGCTTTGGCGACATTGTCAAGATTCTTTGTAATGCCGATGTTACATTCGGCAACATGGAAACCCTGATCTTCGATATCCGATCGTTCAAGGGAAGTCCGGAGGCTGAGCACGGCGGTGCGTATCACATCAGCGTACCGGAACTGGGACCTGATTTGAAGGCGATGGGGTTCAACATCGTCGGTCGCGCGAACAACCACACACTTGACTGGGGTCTTGAAGGCATGCGCGAGACGAGCCGGGTGCTGGATGAGAGCGGTATCGTCCATGCAGGTGCGGGCGAGAATCTCGCACAAGCTGGCGCCGCTCGCTTTTTGGAAACCGCACGCGGTCGCGCGGCATTGGTGTCATTGGCTACAACGTTCGCGCCTATGGCTCGAGCGTGCGATCCCGCTGGCGAGGCTCCCGGCAGACCAGGGCTTAATGCCCTTCGTTTGGCCCAAAGCATCGTCGTGCCGCCGGAGATGCTTGAGAGTTTGAGGCGGGTACGTGATGCGTTGCCAGGCTACAAGGCGGGCGAAACGGATCCAAGCCGGGTCATGGTCGGTGGGGCAACATATAAGACAGGCAACAAGGCCGGCTACAGCTACGAAGCAGACCAGCGCGATGTCGCCGACATTCTACGAAACGTTCGCCGGGGCAAGCAGTTTTCCGACTTCTGCATTGTCACGAACCACGCTCACGAGCCTGGGGGGTGGAGCCAGGAACCGGCTGATTACGAACAATCGTTTGCGCACCAAATAATTGATGCCGGAGCGGACGCATACGTCGGACACGGGCCGCATCTGTTGCGAGGCATCGAGATCTACAAGGGCCGCCCGATATTTTATAGCTTGGGGAATTTCTTTTACGACGACCTCCGGACGCCCGCCGGGGCGGACATGTTCGAAGCTTACGGAAAAGACCCACGAGTCGATACAGATGCCGAGGTGACAGTTGACGAGGAGGCGAAAGGGTACCCGATTGGGGAAGGGCTGTTCTATGCGGCGCTCTCGGCCCCAGTGTATTATGAGAGTGTTGTCACCGTCAGCCGCTTCGAACAGAACCACCTTGCTGAATTACGTCTTTATCCCATCGAGCTCGGTTTTTCGAATAGGTTTGCCAACCGGGGCGTCCCCCAGCTCGCCCCCACAACCCAAGCAAAAGCTATTCTGGAGCGCCTAAAGAACCTCTCGAAGCCATTTGGGACCGAGATCGTCATCGAGAACAACGTTGGAGTGATCAGATTGAGTCCGACTTCGCCGTGATTACTCGGCTGGGCTGCGGCATCTAGTTCTGTCCTCTATTCCGAGCGCTCAGAGTCGGTCAATGGCTGATTCTGCGCATCAAAAGACTGCCCACGGCTGCGTGGATCATGGCTTCGGAGACGTCGATGCGTGGCTGGCGCGCTGGTTGCGGGCGCACGGCATCGAGGCCTACGCCATCCATCCCGCCAGCGTTGCGGTGTCGCGCGAGCACCGCCGCGCCAAGACCGATCGTCTCGACACCGAGTTGTTGATGCGTGCCTTTCTTAGCTGGCTGCGCGGCGAGAAACGTCATTGCTCCATGGCTGCGATCCCGACCATCGAAGAGGAGGACGCGCGACGTCCGAGCCGCGAGCGGGAGAGCCTGGTCGGCGGGCAGACGCGGCTCATCAACCGCATCAAAGCGGTGCTCGCCCGCTTCGGCATCCACAGCTTCCGGCTGAGCCTGCGCAGCGCGGCGGACAGGCTCGAGAGCATTCGAACGGCTGAGGGGACGACGCTGCCGCACAACACCCACGCCGAGGTCCACCGCTTCCTCGAGCGGCTCAGCCTGGTGCGCCAGCAGATCCGCGCGATCGAACAGGAACGGGAGCGCAAGCTCTCTGCCTTCCCGGCGGCAGAAAACGGCCCGCACGCAATGGTTCGCCTCATCGCGCGGATCATCGGCATCGGCGTCGAGACAGCGGACATGCCGGTCCACGAGATTCTGTCGCGCGCCTTGCGCGATCGCCGCGCCGTGGCGCGCTATGCCGGGCTGACGGGGTCGCTGGACGCGAGCGGCGAGCGCCCCCGCGAGAAAGGGCTGGCACGCGCGGCAATGCCCGCGTGCGGCGCGGCATGATCCAGTTGGCCTGGCGGTTTCTGCGCTTCCAAAAAGGACAGCGACCTCGCCCGAGGACCTTGAACATCTTGTCCTTCGGCGCGATGTGGTCGCGATAGTCGGCGACGATCTTGCAAAGATTGGCGCCGATCGCGGTTTCGATGGCGGGAATGACGGTAGCCAGCGTGTGGCCGTCATAGAGATTGCCGGGCAGCGCCTTGACATGGGCGACGAAATGAGCCGCGGCTGCGCTGCAGCGTGGTGGCGACCGAGACCTTGACGCGAACTCATAGGGCTGGTGGGCCATGAATTCCACCTCGTGCAGGGAATAGACCTTGCGGCCCCGCTCGCGCTGCCGCTGGTCCCTGACGCGCCGGGTAAGCGCCAGCGGCAGGGCGAAGACCTGGGCGAGATGCAGTGCTGAGAAAACGTGAGGCGGGGCTTGAGCCTCGCTGCTGCAGTTTCTGCTCAAAGATCCCACGCCACTGATGCATCACAACGAGATCATCTTCCGAGACGGTCGGATCGCCGGGACAATCACATCCGCTGACTACGTGCATACGCTCGGCCCATAGTGGGCGGGATAGGAATAGCCCTCCTTTTCCACGTCGAAATTGCTGACGATACCAATGATTGACTGCATCGTGGATGGTCCTCAAGTTCGCGAGAAGAGCTTGCGCTCCATGCTGGTTAGGCGTTCCGGGCCTCGTTCCGTCACCAGCACCGTCTCGCTGAAGCCCATCCCTGCCGCCATCATCAGCATATGAAACACCATTCCGGCCTCAAGGACCCATTCTGCGCCCGGCACGAACTTGCGGATAAATTCGCCGGCGGAGGGGCGATAATTGAGACCAAGCGAATAGCCGGCACGGTTGGTGTATGTCTCCCGCAGACCAGCCGCCAGAATCGGCTCGCGGCAAGCTCGGTCGATCATGCTGGCCGGTGTGCCTGGCCGCATCAGCGCGATGGCCTCGTCTTGGGCGCGGATGATTGTCTCGGCGATACGAACGGTTGCCCCTTGGACGATCTTGTCTTCCAGAACCTGCAATCGCCAGCGGCCGCTGCTTCCCATCCGCCTTCGGTATAAACGTCCGGCGAGACGGTTGCGGGCGGTACGCTTCCCGATGAACCCGTTCGTGCAGATCCTTGAGATTGAGCTCGAGGCCAGGCTCGTAGTACTGCCAGGTCATGCCATCCACCCCCGGAGCGGCCTTGCGCCTGAGCGCGTACAACGCCGTCCGAAGCGTGTCGACATTGATGTGATGGAAGAGCGCGGTGAACCGTTCCTTCTTCCTCAGCCTTGCGGCTTCCGTACGCGGTCCAGCGACTGGGACATGCGAGCCCGGCTCTGTGTCCGGTGCATGTGTTGCTGTTCCGCGTTCCCCTTTCCCCGGCCTTGGCTCCACCAACTCCGCCGCCGGTTGCCCGGCTTTGTTCGTCGGCTTCCCAGCTACTATGCCCGATCAGACTTCTCCTGTCCGTTCATCATCGGCTACGGCTCCTCGCCTTCCCGATGCGGACCGGTGTGGCTGGACGCCACCCGGCCGGGCAAGAGACCTCCCAGGTTCCGACGTGTTCCTTTCATACGTGATGTGGCCCTAGACCCCGGCAGGGCGACGGTGCCTCGCTTATCGGCTCCGCACTGTTGCCTTCGACGGATGAGAACGTCTCGGCCCCTGCAATCTTATCACTATCGTGGCTCACTCCCACACCCCGCATGACTGCTGTGTACGATTCGCTGTGGTCGTAACCTCCCACGCCGCAACACTCGCTGCCGGGCGGGCGCTACCCCTTACCCGGGCCGGACTTGCACCGGCTGGAACTCGCCAGCTTCGCCTGGCGCACCTCATCCTGATTGACGCTGAGTCCGTATTGCCTCACGTAACGATGCTCCCCGAGATTCGAACGTTGCCTCATCCATTTTGCTCCCAGCTTAGGTGAAGGAGGCCCGGCGCGGAGATGGCCGGGGTTTCGCAGCGCCGGGCCTCCTTGGCGAGCGCCAGGAAGCCTCAGTGTGGCCTTGCGATCTCCGGGATCGGTTGCTCGTTGTTCAAGGGGCCAAACAGCAACGCGTCCGCCTTTTCGCTGCGCCAGACCTTCAGCCGACGCTGAAGTGTTCGAAGCAGTTTGTCCGGGTAATCGCCTGGATACTCGGCCTGCAGTCGTGACAGAAGTTCGCTGCCGGTTCGCCATGGTTCGGCTTCGAACCAATTTCGCAAGTCGGCAGTCGCCTTGACGAGAGGGTCGGGACGACGGCGGCCTCTTTTGGCTTTCACAATCGGGCGATCCGTCGGCCGGATAACTCCGTCCTTCCAAGCTGTCCGCAAACTCGCCAGGAAAAGGTCGATTGGCTGAGCTGTCCCGTCAGGGCGCATGGCCGGCGGAGTATCGGCAAGCGCAGCGAGTCGCTCCTGCATGGTGCGGATATCGCGCAACAGCAGGACAGGATCGAGCCCGGCGTAGATTTCCTGCAGACGGGAGCGGACTGCATCTGAGGTGCGAGCGTCGGCAACCAGACGCTGATGCGGCGTAGCTGGCGGACTATACGTCTTGCGCACACGCGCGCCGTCGCGCTGCTTCGCGATCAACTTGAACGATGGCTGAAAGAAGTTCACGAACAGCCGCGCTGACCGGTAGAGCTTCGCTAGCAGCGTGGCGGCCTCTAGCCCCTCGAACCGACGATATCCGACCATCCTACGCACCACGGCGCCATTCTTCTGCTCGACAAAGGCCTGGTCATTCTTGCGGTAGGGGCGGCAGCGCGTGAAGACGATGTTGGCGGCGTCGCAATAGGCCTTCAGCGTCTCGTTCATGAAAACGGTGTCGTTGTCCGTATCCAGGCCGAGAAGCGCGAAGGGCAGTTGCTTTCGCAATTCTGTGAGCACCGTGCTCAGCAGCGTCTGTTCGCGAACCAGCAGCGGCGCACACTCCGTCCAGCCGGTGGCGATGTCGGTGAGCACGAGGGTTTGGATGAAGCTGCCGCGAGCCGAAGGGCCGCTATGGGCCACGAGGTCCGCCTCAACGAAACCTGGCGCTGGATCGTCCCAATCCGCCGACGTTCTAATGGGAATGCTCCGTCGCAGGGCGTGCGCCCCGGGCCGTCGCCGAGGACGTCCCAAGCCTTCTCGGATCGGTCCCAGCGTCCTGTCGATCGTGGCCGCGCTCATCGCCAGCAATTTGCCCCGGATTTCGGGCGCCAGGTCGAAATGACCGTGCCGTTCCATCGCCTCGAGAAGGACGGGCAGCAACGCCTTCAGCCGCTTGCCGCAGACGCGGTCGGACGCCTCCCATAGCAATATGAGCGCATTGCGTTCCGCTTCATCATAAATCCGTGGCCGCGCTCGCCGGCCTGAAAGCGGCCCCTCACGGCGTCGTAGCAGCCGCATCGCGTGCTTGCGGTGAAAGCCCGTGATGACGACGAACTCGTCCAAAATTCTCACCTTCTCCGCCCGCGTCGAAGCACGATAGCGCTCTGAAACCGCCGTCGTCAGTTCTCTCCTTGTCGCCATACTCAGCCGTCCCATCGTTGCCCCTGCTTACACCCCTCGGTAGGGAGCAACTTATGTGAGGCAACGGTTGAACATTCAGGAACATTTTCGACGAGGCAATGCGCCGCTCACCTTGTTTGTCGCCGCGCAGTCATCTCGTCGCAGTAGCGGCGGCGCGGGAAGGCACTGCATTCCTTGTGGCTTCGATGAGAACCGTCGAAGGCGGCTCACTTGGCCCGGTCTGCCAGTCCAGTATCCCGGCTCTTCAACTTCGCGACCGTCTTCTAATTGCCGCACCCTGGCAGCCGCCTCAGGCTCTCTTTGAGCATTTTCGACCGCTCGACGGTCGCCTTAGTCGTGGTGGCGCTGCCGTGAAACCCTTATCAGGGTGCATCCTCTCATTCGCAGTAAAACAACCACCATCAAACTACCGCTTGAGTTGCGTCGGCGTGTTGTTGCGTATGTCGATGAGGGACATGGTCACCGCGATGCTGCACGCCATTTCCGCGTTTCGCCTCGCTTTGTGAACAATCTGATCAATCTGCGCCGGCAGACCGGTTCGCTTGAAGCCCGCCGGCAGGGCCATGTTGGGGGCGGAAAGCTTGAGCCGTATGCCGAGTTTGTCCGCTTGCGGTTGGCCGAGACCGGCGAACTGACGCTGGATGAGCTTTGCGTCGAACTGGAGGAGCGCGGGGTGAGCGTGCACCGCTCCAATGTCGGGCGCCTGCTCCAACGCCTGGGGCTCAGTCATAAAAGAAACTCTACAGGCCAGCGAGCAGCAGAGGGCCGACGTGCGCCAGGCGCGTGAACTATGATGGGGCGGCGAAAGCGCTTCTTCAACAAGGCTTTGACGCGGTTGATCTTCATCGATGAGACGTCGACCAAAGCCATCCACACCATCAATCGAGATGGCCTACTCAAAACTCAAGGCGCGGCTGCGAAAGAAGGCGGCCAGAACCTTTGATGCCCTCTGCGAGGCTCTCGGCGATATCTGCCATCTGTTCCAGCCAGCCGAATGCAGAAACTTCTTCAAAGCTGCCGGATATGAGGGCGATTAATCGCGACACGCTTTTAGGATCAACACCTGGGCGTCGAAAACGGCTGGCTACGCGGGCGGCGGTGGTCCCGCCGTCGCGTTCGATGGATGACAACCTCACGGCTCGCGTTAACCGGGCGCACACCTGAAGCACCTGCTTGACGATGTCGGGCGGGTTCTGTTCAACCTCGTCCGTGTGGCCGGCTCTCGCTTTATGTGGCTTCGACAGTCGCAATGTCGACAGCGCCCCATCTGGCTTCTAGATGACAACAATATACAAATTGCGTTTGACGCAAGCCGCGTGGCGATTAAGCTTGATTAATGAACAAACCTAAATGGCCATGTCGAATGCCCATAAGGTCCATAGTTTTGAAATAGCAGATGCCGGGTATCGAGACTTTCTTCGAAATGTAAGAATGAAGCAAAGCCGAGAAACCTTCACCACGATATATTTGATGTTTGTTGAAGGTACCTATGAGTCAACAATAAATATTCAGAGAGATGAGATTAATGGACTCTGAGGCAATGGGCTTTACACCAGCCGTAGAGCTGGCTGAACTCGTCAGAAGCAAAAAGATTTCGCCTGTGGAGTATATGCGCACGCTACTGGCTCGCATTACTGAGCTGGAGCCCAAGATAAACGCCTTCGCTTACGTAGCGGCAGATCACGCTATGGATGAGGCGAAAAAGGCGGAAGGCGCGCTGATGAGCGGTGGGCGGATCGGACGGTTGCACGGCGTGCCTGTCACGATCAAAGATCACTCGATCACCAAGGACATGCCGACACAGCACGGCAGCAAGATCTACGCCGGGCATCAGCCGACCGAGGATGCGCCGCTCGTCCAGCGCCTGCGCGCAGAGGGCGCGATCATCATCGGCAAGACCACCGTGCCTGAGATGGGCTGGACCGGCGTCTCGCGCAGCCCACTCACCGGCATTACGAGCAATCCGTGGAAGCTCGGCTACAATGCCGGCGCTTCATCGGCTGGCGCAGGCGCTGCGGCTGCGGCAGGCTACGGTCCGCTGCACCAAGGCAGCGACGGCGCAGGATCGATCCGCATGCCCGCGCATTTCTGCGGCATCTACGGATTGAAACCAAGTTTCGGGCGTATTCCGAACTATCCGGTCCCCGGCAGTGACATGACGACCCACAACGGGCCTATGACACGAACTGTGGCCGACGCCGCGCTGATGACTGAAGTCATGGCCGGTCCGCATTCTCTCGATCATACGACGCTGGAGGCGGGGCCTGCCAGCTATCTGGGCCGCATGCACGAGGGCATAAAGGGCAGGCGGATCGCCTACAGCCCCGATCTGGGTTTTGCCCGTGTCGATCCGGAAGTCGCGGAACTGGTGAAGGCCGCCGCGGCACGCTTTACCGAACTTGGTGCAGTTGTGAAGGAAGTACCCACCCCGTGGGCGAAGGACGGACCGGAACTGATCCGGTTCTTCTGGTCTGCGCACCTGACCGGCCTAGCACAATACCTCCCGAAATGGGAAGCGGAGATGGATCCTGGGCTCGTCGCTTGCATTAAGCACTCTGAGAACGTCTCCGTCGCGCGCTACCAGGAGATGCGCTATCGGAAGATGACCTACGTCGCGAACATCCATCGCTGGTTCCAAGATTGGGACTTGCTATTGACACCGTCCGCTTCAGTCGCCGCTTTCCAAGCCGACAAGCTGATGCCCGATCATTGGCCGACGCATGCTTGGGACTGGATCATGTGGGCGGAGTTCTCCTACCCGTTCAACATGTCATGGAACCCGGCTGCAAGCGTCCCGTGCGGCTTTACTCCGGCAGGCCTACCGGTGGGACTGCAGATCGTCGGCAAACGTTTCGACGATCTGGGCGTGTTGCAGGCCTCGGCGGCGTTCGAACAGCTGCAGCCTTGGAAGGACAAGCGTCCGCGGCTCTCAACCAAAAATATGTAACTTGCCCACTGTCGTCGTCCTTCGGGCGGCGGGGAGCGACACTCCACACTTTACCTTCGATCTCGACGCTGCAGGCTGAGCACGGGCACCTTGTTGTCCCCAAAGGCGCGGATTGCGAAGCTTCGCTTCCGGTCTTCAGTCGCAATAAAGGGGAGGGACCCGCGCCTTCCTATCACAGGCGGATGTCATGGCAATGAATAGAAGTCTAGCCAGACACTTGAGGCGCTTCTCGTCTGACGAGCTGAAACCGCCCGCGGATGGAATCTTCGAACCTCGCTGTTCGGTGCTGGATAAAATGAAGCAGGGAGATCCCATAGGCATCCTTCATCCGATGGATACGCTGTCGGCTGGTTCCATTGATATTCGCGCGCGCGCCACGCTATCGGTTGCGGTATAAGATCCGGAGCATATGTCGACGCCGACGAGGGGGTGGCGCTCCTTGCGAGACCGCTCAAACGCTGAGGATCGGGGGCGCCTTGCCATTGAGTCAGCCAATCGATTGTGCAGCGGCAAGAAATTAAAAGACGCCGCACCTCCTCCGAGGCCACGGGCGGCTCAAAGTCAAATTCAGTCGGTCTTCGCTATCATCTAGAAGCGAGATGGATTAGATGCCGCAACGGCCATGACAGCCGCTCAGAATTCTCACGCTGCTTGCAAAAAGCTCATGAAGCGGCCAGCTCGTTCTGGTAACAAGACTGACAAGACTCGCTCCTCTCCATCCCGTCAGCCCATAACATCGAACACGCTCTCGCAGATCGGAACCCTGAGCGGCAATCCTCGTCGCCGTCGCTGATCTCAAGACGCCCGAATCCTGCAGCGTCCGGGGAAGCTGTTGCCTTGCTCGGCTCTTTGGGCGCGCCATCACCACTTTCTGCAAAGCATAGCGCGATCGGTCGCCATCTGGTGCAAGCGCTAGTACGGGGAGTACACCCGTAAAGTCAACGGTGGGGAAAATAAGGGGCCGACTGCTCGGGTTTCCGAGCAAGGCTTGTTGGCCGCTCGATCAAAAGGGTCATTTGAGGTGGAAGCTCTCCTTTGTGCATTTGGAGGACCCGTTCGTCCAGTTCCTTGTCTGCTTCCGTGAGGCGATGGTTCAGGCGAAGATAGTCTGTCCAGGTCGGCGTGCGGAATGTTTCTATCCACTGCGCAGGCTTCTGAAGATTGCGCTGCAGGGTCCATTGCCGAGCACCGACGCGGGTCTGCACATGCCGGCGCTCGCGCATGAGGTCCAGGAAAGCCTCGACGTTCTCTTCATGGATCAGATATTCGACCTTGACCACGATCGGGCCGCTTCTCGGCTTCAAATTGAGAGCGACAGCTGGGGCGTCGAATTCCTCCAAAGGATCGGGCTCGGACTCCCGGCGCTCGCGAAGAGGAAACAGCACGCCGGCTGCGGCGACGAGCAACAAAGCACCAGCGGAGCCCTCCAGCGCCCAGGTCAGGGAATGGTTCTGGGAAACCGTGCCCCATACCCAGCTTCCGGCAGCGATGCCGCCATCTATCAATGCATAGTAGATCGAGATGGTGCGTCCCACGACCCAGCGCGGGCTCGCCAGCTGCACGCTCACGCCAACGCCGGACCAGGCGGTGACCCAGCCCGCGCCGCCCAAGGCGAGTGCAAGTGCCGCCACCGCAATGGAAGAGGTCAGTGCCAGGGAAAGGGAGCACGCCGCGCAGGCGACGCAGGAGAGCCTCATCAGTTGCTCTTGCGACAAGCTCCGTCTGAATGTGCTGTTGGAGAAGCCGGCGAAGACGGCGCCTGAGCCGAAGCCGGCCATCAGCGTGCCATAGGCGAGCGGTCCTCCCCCCAAATGATCGCGGACAGCCAGCGGCAGCAGTGCGAGTATGGCGTTGCTCGCCAGGCGCGCGCGATCGCCGCCTTGATCTCAGATGACATCGCCGTGAAGCGCAGCCCGTCATAAATCGCCGTTTTCATCGACTCACGCGGGAGAGGTGAAGAGCGAACCTTCCACTTGCAGCGCCATATGGCGCCTAGCGGGACTAAATAGGTGAGGGTGGTCACTGTGAAGGCCGCCAGAAGCCCGAAGGAGGCAACCACGATGCCGCCGAGCGCCGGGCCCACGGTCCGCACAGTGTTGAAGCCGACGGAGAGCAGGGTCACGGCAGCCGGAACATCGCGGCGGTCTACGATATCGCCAACCGAAGCTTGCCAGGCGGGATCGTGGAGAGCGCCGCCGCATGCGATCAAAAAGCTGAAGCCGAGGATCATCCACGGACTGACAAAGCCCAGCGCCACAAAAGCGGCCAGCGCCGCAGAGGCTATCACCATAAGGCAGCGGCCGGCGAACATGACCCCGCGACGGCTGTAATTGTCGGCGAGAGCGCCAGCGAACACGGACAAGATGAAAGCGGGCAAGTTCGATGAAGCCTGCACCAGCGCCACCATCAGATCGGAAGTCGAAATCGTCGCCATCAACCAGCTGATGGCGACAGTCTGCATCAACCAGCCGAGAGAAGACACCTGGGTGGCGAGCCAGATCGAACGAAAGGTCGGGTTTCTAAGCGGCGCAAATGTCGCCGGCGAACCTGCGCCCTCGTCTGCTCCCGCCATCCTGCGCATATTTCGGAGCGCCGCCTCTCGTCTTACGTATAGACTCGCCTGCGCGGAAGATGTGCAGGCGCAAACTGCCGCCATTTTGTAATTTCATTCCAGTCCAAGATTGATCAACTGCTGGCTTGCGTCAAATGCAGTATCCATAGCTGGGTCATCTAGCGGCGAGATGGCCCTAAGCTCCGCTTGCCGGCCCTACTGGGCGGCATGATCAGCGCCCTCGTCGCCCGCAAAGTCCGTCCGCACTGTCGGTTGACCCGCGCCAGCGGCTCGGCACATTGCGCCGAAGCGGCCCCTCAAGCCTCGCAGCTCATCGCCCGGCCCTGGACGTCTTCGTATAGGCCCAGACCCTGAACCTGCCTATCAATCTGCAAGAGGGGATCGGCATCGCCTTCATCTTCATCTCGCACAAGCTCGGCGTCTTGGAGCAACGGGCACCGCTCATAATGTCCGCCAGGATAAACCGCGGTAGCAGGCGATATGCTTCTTAGCCCTCGATCGGTGATGAAACGCTCCAGTATCTGCCCAAGCTTGACAAGATCCCTGAGGGGCTGGCCCGTGTGGCGGGCAAGCAGGCTGGCGGCCATTGGGTGTAGGCGGGGGAGCCAGCTATTCATCACGGTTCCCGTCTTTCCTTGTGAACATCGTGCAGCCACCAAGCCAGGCGGCGGCCATCTAAAAACGCGATGGCACCATCTGGGACATTATATTGGCTAATTGAACACCGCGTGGCGCATACTTCCAGAGCAGCAAAACGCGCACCAGCGATCGTAAACCCGGCGCCAGGTCGCCTGAATACTAGCAATAGGTTGAACAATGAGCGAAGCACCGCATCTTACCTTTGATCTCGATATGCCCGGCGTGAGCAGGGGGCATCTTGTTGTCCCGGGAGGTGCCGACCGCGGAGAGCTTTCGCTCCCTGTCTTCAGTCTCAATAAAGGAGAAGGGCCGCGCCTTCTTGTCACCGGCGGAAATCATGGCAATGAACTGGAGGGGCCGCTTGTCGCGCGACGGCTTATCGAGTGGCTGCCAGAAGCGCAAACCTGTGGAAGGGTCATCGTCCTACCGATGCTCAATCCATTAGCCGTGCAGGCATGGAGCCGCAATACTCCGCTCGACGGGTTGAATCTCAATCGCGTGTTTCCGGGCCGCGCCGGCGGGTCAGTGACCGAACGAATCGCGGATGCGGTTTCGCGCATTTTGTTGCCAATGGCCGACACGGTATTTGATCTGCACAGCTTCGGACCAACGTGGGATTTTCCACCGGCCGCCACGACGCACCCGATTGCCGATCTCGATCTCATGGCCAGGACGGTGAGAATGGCGGAAGCGTTCAAATTGCCCTTGACATTGGTCTGGGAATACAACGACACGGTTGGAATGTTCGATATCGTGGCCCAAAACCAAGGGAAGGTATTTGTTTGCGCTGAATTTGGCGGCGGCACGGTCGGCGCGGACAATCTCGCGATTTACGAGGCTGGAGTGCGCAACGCGCTCATCGCGCTCGGGCTGGTCGAGGGTAAGGCCGAGTATCCAACGTTCCGTGAACAGAAGTCCGGCCAAACACTCGAAACGCATCCGTCCGACGAGTTGAAATCGCCCGCACCGGGCATCTTCGAACCTCGCGCGTCGGTGTTGGATGAAGTGAAGCAGGGAGATCTCATAGGCATCCTGCATCCGATGGATTCTCTGTCCGTTGAATCCATTGACATCCGCGCGCCTGGAACAGCCATCGTCTTCGCCATACGATCGGGGGGGCATGTCGGCGTCAACGAATGGGTAGCGGCCGTTGCGCGCCCCCTGCGCCTCGAGTGCCACTAGCAGAACGAAATTTAATCCCCTCAGAATGAATCGAGTGACTGAATTGCAAATCAAAGACGTCCTCCTCACGCTTGGCAATGGCGCATTTTTCTATGACGACCAGGCTGCTATCAGGGCCGGGGCCTCGCAGGATGCTTTCATCTATGTTGGCGAACCGGTAACGCCCGGGTTTACATCCATTCGCGTTCCAGCATCGTCGCTCAGCGTCGGGCTTGTCCTCTCCGACGACACCGTTGTTTGGGGCGACATGATGGGCGTTCAGTACTCTGGTGCTGGCGGACGCGATCCATTGTTTGAAACTTCTCAAATCTCGGATTTGACCTCCCGGGTCGTGGCGCCTCGGCTTCTGGATGTTGATGTATCTCGTTACCTTGTGGCCTGCGCGAAGGTTCTCGAGCCTCACGAACATAAGCGGCTACCTCTCGCGATTGAGTATGGCGTCAGCCAGGCCCTGCTTCGAGCCGCGGCCTACCTCCAGCGCGCCACCATGGCAGAGGTTGTATGCGCTGAATTTGACTTGCCGCTGCCGACGCGCAGGGTCCCGATCTACTGCCAGAGCGGCGATGCTCGCGAAATCAATGTCGACAAGATGATTCTGAAGGCCGTGGATGTGCTTCCCCACGGCCTGATCAACTCACGGCAGAAATTCGGAATCAACGGCCAGACCTTCATGGAGTTCGTGAAGTGGGTTGCAAGGCGTACGCGCGAAATCGGCTGCCCGGGGTATCATCCGGTGCTGCATTTCGATGTGTATGGCTGGATCGGCCAGGAAATCGGCCTTGAGCCGCAAAACATCGCGGACTTTATCTGCCAGGTTGCAAATACCGTCCCGGATTTCACGCTAAACATCGAGTCCCCAGCGGATTTCGGTTCGACGCAGGCACAAATTGAGAACTATGCCAAGGTCGTATCGATATTGGACAACCGGGGTTCCAATGCCCGTATTGTTGTGGACGAGCGATGCAACATGCTCGAGGATATCCGGCTCTTTGCCGAAGCAAAGGCCGCCCATCTCGTCCAAATCAAGACCCCCGATGTTGGCTCAATTGCCGACACGGCACGTGCCGTTCTTATTTGTAAGGAGAACCAAGTTGGAGCGTATGTCGGGGGGAGCTGTACCGAGACGGATCTCTCCGCCCAAGCTTCTGTCCACGTATCGGTGGCGACCCAGGCCGACATGATGCTCGCAAAGCCCGGTATGGGTGTCGACGAAGCATTTTCAATCGTTGGGAATGAACAAAATCGGCTGCTTGCGATGCTGAACCGTCGTCGGGCTCAAAACGAAAACGTTGGATGAAAAGCACGGTGTCGCATGCAGAACTCTCTTGAGGGGATCACTGTCGTAGCCGTGGAGCAGGCCGTTGCTGCGCCTTACGCGTCGTCTCGCCTTGCGGACGCTGGCGCCCGGGTGATCAAAATCGAGAGGCCCGAAGGGGATTTTGCCCGCAACTACGACAAGTTGGTACGGGGACAGAGCGCTTACTTCGTCTGGCTCAACCGGGGTAAGGAGTCGGTCTGTCTGGACCTAAGGTTGGAGGCGGATCGCGCCGTCCTCGACACGCTCATCGCCGCTGCTGACGTCTTCATTCAGAACCTGAAGCCAGGCAGCATCGATAAACTGGGTTTCGGGTCTGCGGATCTTCGTCGGCGCTTTCCGAGGCTGATCACCTGCGATATCTCCGGTTTCGGGGAGGGGGGGCCGTATTCCCATTTGAAGGCTTATGATCTCATCGTCCAGGCCGAAACAGGCTTATGCGCGATCACCGGCAACCAACAAGGGCCCGCGCGTGTAGGGGTCTCGGTGTGCGACATCTCAGCGGGCATGACAGCGCATAGTGCCATTCTTCAGGCGCTGTATCACCGCGAGGTCACCGGCGAAGGGACAGGCATCCAGGTGTCACTGTTCGGCGCCGTGGCCGACTGGATGAACGTGCCGGTTCTGCAAAACGACTACAGCGGTTATCACACCGTACGCGCGGGCGTGAAACACCCGTCGCTGGCGCCGTATGGCGCCTATCGTTGTGCCGATGGAAAAGAGGTCATCTTTTCGGTACAGAATGACCGTGAATGGGTGAATTTTTGCGAGAAGTTTCTGAAGCAGCCGGAGCTTACCCGCGCACCTGGCTTTGCCGATAACATGGAGCGCCTCGATCACCGGGCGCAACTTGATGCGATCATTGAACTTCGGTTTTCCGAACTGTCCTGCCACGAAGCAATGCATGAACTTGAGGCGGCTGGTTTGGCATATGGCCGACTGAACGAAGTGGCGGATGTTTCAAGGCATCCACACATTCGCAGGGTCGAGGTTGTCACACCTGAAGGAACCGTCGAGACGATAGCGCCGGCGGCGATTTTCAACTCGGAGCACCCCTCGCTGCGCCCGGTGCCGGCTCTTGGCGCCCACACCGAGGCAATCCGCGAGGAGGTTGTGGCGCTTTCGCGCGAAAGAGCCGCGTCAGCGTGAGCGCGCGTCTTGTCGGTAGGTGAGTGCGCTCGCGACGTACAGCGACCGTGTGTACCTCGGATCATCCAGCGAATTGGCGGCCCAGCGAGCTCGCTAAATCAACCGCACAGGCGACTCCATGATCAAGGACACCTTTCCGGCCATTGAAAGCGCTATATCTGTACCCCGCTGGAGATCCCTGCTCTTCGTTCCCGCTCACGTTCCGCGCTTTGTTAAGATGGCCCATGGGCGGGGTGCAGATGGCGTCATTCTCGACCTGGAGGACTCTGTTCCCCAGGATCAGAAGGGCCAGGCACGGCGGCAGCTCCCAGAATCCGTGACAAAAGTGGGTCGTAACGGCGCGTCGGTTTTGGTCCGCGTGAACCGTGGCCTGCGCGCGCTGGCTGCCGACCTTGAAGCAGCGATCGTCGCAGGCGTCAATGCGCTTGTCCTTCCCAAGGTGGAGTCGGCCGAGTGGGTGATGGAAGTCGCTGATGCCGTGACGGAACTTGAGCACGAAAGGAATCTTGACCCGGGAAGCGTTCGGTTTGTTGCCCAGATCGAAACTCCGGGGGCATTGACGAGACTCGCGGCAATAGCTTCGGCCCATCCACGAATGGCCGCGATGGCGCTTGGTCCGGAAGATTTCAGCGCGTCCGTTGGCGGGACACCAAGTCCAGAGCTCCTTCTAGGACCGAACCTTTCGGTCTTGTTCGCCGCCCGCGCGAGCGGTCTGCTGCCTCTGGGATTCGTTGGAAGTATCGGGGAGTTTTCGGACACCCAGAAGTTCCGCGATGTCGTCATACAGGCGAGGCGGCTCGGTTTCGTCGGAGCGTTGGCGATTCATCCGACACAAGTTGCCATCCTGAATGAAGCCTTCTCGCCTAGCGCAGAGGAGTTCGAGTGGGCCCGGCGCGTGCTCGCGGCCGAAAGGGATGCCGCGGCAGAGGGTAGAGGAGCTTTCGCCTTGGACGGAAAGATGGTCGATGCCCCGGTTGTCAGGAGGGCCCGCGAAATCATCGCCATGGGTCCGAAAGCCGAGTTGGGCGTTTGAGCGGCTGATTTAGCCCAGACTCGGACGACACGACACGAAGGTGCTCCACTTGCCTCGGCCGTGGATTGCCCGGCGATGCTGCAGCGCGGCACAATTATTGCTTTCTCGCCATCGCTTTTCGAGATAGATAGGGGGAAGTTGGGGAAAGTGCCTCAGTTGGGCTCTTCAAGTCATGGAAATTAGGCAGTTAAAATACTTCGTCGGCGTAGTCGAAGCAGGCAGCTTCACGAAGGCCGCTGCGTTCCTCAATATTGCTCAGAGCGCTCTGAGCCTGCATGTGCGTCAGTTGGAGGAGGGTTTCGGCACTCAGCTGCTTATACGCGACAGGACCGGCGTGAGCGTGACGGCGTCAGGAGCCAAACTGCTCGAACGAGCGCGGGCAATTCTCAAGGAGATTCGACTCACCGAAGTGGAATTGACCAACACAGCTGCTTCCCCTGCCGGGGAGGTGACTATTGGCATTCCGTCCGGAGCTGCTCGCGTCCTGAGCGGTCCTCTGCTTGAGTCGGTGAGAAACGAACTGCCGAGGGTCTCCCTCAAGATGATCGAGGGTATGACGGGGCCGCTGGAGGAGTGGATGGCTGCTGGACGCTTCAATCTGGCGGTTCTCTACCGCACGGCGGACAGTGTGGGGCGAATGGCGGTCCTAGCGCGCGAAGACCTTTGTCTGGTGGTCCCGTCCGGTGAGCCACCCTTCGAAGACGCGATATCTCTGGCGGATCTGCATGCGTTCCCGCTGGCGGTTCCCATGCGCAATAACAATGTCAGGCGTTCGGTGGCTGACGTCGTCGCACAACACGGCTGCGCGCTGGACGTCAAGTTTGAAGTGGACTCGCTCTCAACGATAATCAACATGGTCATAGAAGGGAAAGCCCATTCTATTCTCGCTCCGTCGGCCGTTCAGAAAGAAGCCTCTCAGGGGCTGGTGCGGACGGTCAAAATCGTCGATCCGGTGATTACCCGCTCCGTCGTACTTGCCGTAAATCCGAAAGACGAGCGTTCTGCGGCCGTGTCCGCGGTCCGCAAGCTCATCCCCAAGGTCGCCAGAGAATTAATAGAGAGCCGGGGCTGGGCAGCGGTGGCGCCTGACGCGGCCTGATACTCTTCGAACTATAGCAACGCCATTACCTCTTGCGGCCATCAGGATCAGATCGATCTGGATTCCAGATGGATTTCGGCAATATTCGATATTTGACCGGCCGCGACCATCGCGATGAAACTGGCTCAGCGAGTTAGCGGTTTCGATATCGAAACGGCGCTCGTATGGCCAGAATTCACACAAGTGGAGCCCGCGATGTCCGATGCCAGGAGCTACGAGCTCTTCATTAACGGCAAATGGCGAGCCGGCAGTAGCAGAGCCTCTTTGCCGGTGATCAACCCGGCGACGGAGAAGGTATTTGCCTCTGTAGCCTCGGCAACGGTTTCGGACCTGGATGAGGCTCTTGCTTCGGCGGAACGGAGCCGCAAGGCGTGGTCCTCACGACCTGCCAAAGATCGTGGCGAGGTTCTCGTAGCTGCCGCCAGGTTTCTGGCAGAGAAGGCTGGAGTCGCAGCCAGGGACCTGTCGACCGAACAGGGAAAGACAATTGCCGAAGCAAGAGGGGAATACGCGCGCGCGGTCGAAACGCTGGAATGGAACGGCAGAAATGTTGAAGAGCTGTCGGCCTCGATTCCGTTGGGCCCGAACCGGATGATCGTCCCGGAGGCGCTCGGTGTCGTTGCTGCCTTTACGCCCTGGAACTATCCGGCCGTTCTCATCGCGCGCAAGCTCGCCCCCGCGCTGGCGGCAGGCTGCCCGGTGATCCTTAAAGGGGCTGAAGAGACACCGAGCGTGGCTGTCCATATCGTTGAATCGTTGCGCCAAGCAGGCATCCCCGACGGCGTGGTCAATCTGGTCTTCGGTGTTCCGGTGCATATATCGCGGCATCTCCTGAGTTCCCCAACCGTGAAGGTCTTGACTTTCACCGGTTCAACCGCTGTTGGAAAACAGCTGGCCATGCTCGCGGCGAATAATTTGCAGCGCTGCATTCTTGAACTCGGTGGGCACTCTCCGGCTATTGTGTGCGAGGATGCCGACCTGGCAAAGGCCATACCGGCGATCTCGGAATACAAGTTCGAGTGCGCGGGCCAGAGCTGCAATGCGCCCAGCAGGATTTTTGTCGCTCGGTCCCGCTATGAGGAATTTCTGTCCCGGATGACGGAGGCGGTCCGCAAGATCAGGATCGGCCCACCAGACGACGCTGCAACGGACATGGGTCCGATGGCGAACGCCCGGCGGATTGAGGCCATGGAACGCCTGACCAAAGACGCGGTCGAACGCGGCGCTCGCATCGAGACCGGTGGCGCCCGCATTGAGCGACCAGGCTTCTACTGGCCGCCGACCATCCTGACGGGCGTACCGAAGGAAGCAAGAGTGCTTCATGAAGAGCCGTTCGGGCCGATCCTGACGATAGCGCCGTTCGACACGCTCGAGGAGGCGATTGAGGAAGCCAACGCCACCGAGTATGGTTTGGCTGCTTACTTCTTCACGGACGCTGCCGATACGCAACGAAAGCTGACCAACAGTCTTTCTGCGGGAGCTGTCAGTGTGAATTACCTGAAAGGGGTTTCCGCGGACGCGCCTTATGGAGGCATCAAGCAAAGCGGCTATGGATATGAGGGGGGCGAGCAAGGGGTGCGAAGCTTTCAAAGCCTCAAGATGGTGAATGGCCTCGGATCATTTGGATGAGTTTTCGTGAATAGAAGAACACGGACCATCGCCGGCAAGGACATCACAAGGAGCGTTGCCGACGCCCTTCAGTACATCTCGTACTACCATCCTCCAGATTACATCCGGTCTCTTTCGCAGGCCTACGCGCGCGAACAGAGTCCAGCGGCGAAGAATGCCATTGGGCAGATTCTGGTCAATTCCCGCATGGCTGCCTTCGGGCGGCGGCCGATGTGCCAGGACACCGGCCTTGTAGTGGTCTTCGCAAAAGTCGGCATGGACGTCCGCATCAACTCAACGGGCGCTTTCGCAGACCTCGTGAATGAGGGCGTCCGTCAGGCATATCTAGACTCGGACAATCCTCTTCGGGCATCGATCGTTGCCGATCCGCTCGCCGGACGGGTCAATACTCGTGACAACACGCCGGCGGTCGTCCACGTCGACCTTGTACAAGGTAACCAGATTGAGATCACCATTGCCGCAAAAGGCGGCGGGTCAGAGAACAAAGCACGTTTTACCACCTTGAACCCCAGCGCCTCCGTTTCCGACTGGGTGATTGACACAGTATCGACGCTTGGCAGTGGGTGGTGTCCGCCCGGACTGATCTCCGTTGGCATCGGTGGTAGCGCTGAAAAGGCGATGCTGCTGGCCAAGGAGGCCATGAACCAGCCCATCGATATGACGGAATTGATCGCCAGGGGGCCTTCAGGCGCGGAGGAGGCACTGCGGATCGAGCTTTATGAACGGATTAACGCGCTGGGCATCGGTGCCCAAGGCCTTGGTGGCCTGACGACAGTTGTAGACGTCAAGGTTGCAAGCTACCCCACCCATGCGGCGTCCAAGCCCGTGGCACTCATTCCGCAATGCGCTGCGAACCGGCACCTGAAGTTTACCTTGGACGGCTCTGGACCCATTAGGCTTCAGCCGCCCGACTTGCGCGAATGGCCCGATATTGGAACCGACGAATTGAGTCCTGCCGGCGTACGAAGGGTCAACCTCAATGCGTTGACCAAGGAAGAGACGGCATCCTGGCGCTGCGGGGAAACGCTCCTTCTGTCCGGAAAAATGTTGACAGGCCGTGACGCCGCCCACAAGCGAATGGTCGAGTTGATCGACGCCGGCAAGCCGCTTCCGTTCGATCTGCAGGGACGCGTGATTTATTACGTTGGACCCGTCCGCGCCGTGAGAGATGAGGTCGTCGGACCGGCTGGCCCCACAACCTCCAGCCGCTTGGACGATTTTACGGAAACGGTGCTCGCCGAAACCGGGCTTTTCGCGATGGTGGGCAAAGCGGAGAGGGGAGGGGCTGCCATTGAGTCGATTGTAAGACACAAAACGCCGTATCTCATCGCAGTGGGTGGGGCTGCCTACCTGATATCAAAATCGATCAAATCAGCGCGGCTCATTGCCTTCGAAGACCTGGGCATGGAAGCAGTCTATGAATTCGAAGTGCAGGATATGCCTGTCATCATGGCTGTCGATGTTGCGGGAAACTCCATTCACAATTCCGGGCCTCTTGAGTGGCGCAAGCGCATGGCGGCGGACAGCATCGCACGCAACATCGGCGTTTGAGCCTTCCCGGCCGAGACTCGGTCGGTTGGTACCGGTTCATTGTCGACAACGGCTTTAGAGCAGAAGGTCATGAAGGCAAAACCCAATCCTGTGCGCCTCGACGACTGGGATATCCGGATTCTATCAGCGATTCAGTCAGACGGTAGGATTTCAAAAAGCGAGCTTGCAAAGCGCGTTCATCTGTCGGCCTCGGCCTGCTCGGATCGGCTCCGTGCACTCGAAGTTGCAGGGATTATTGAGGGTTTCTACGCGCGGCTGAGTCCGGCCCTCATCGGTGGCATGGTCTTTGTAATGGTGGAGGTCGTGCTGGAGCGTCATCGCCTCGAGGACCAAAGACACTTTGAGATTGCGATCCAAGAATTCCCGGAAATCCTGGATTGCTGGGCCATCGGGGGGCGGATCGATTATCTGATCCGCGTCGCATCTCTTTCCATGGCTGCCTATCAGGATTTCATGGAGGGATTGCTGCAGGCAGGCTTGGGGATCGATCAATACTACAGCCTTGTGGTGACGAAACCTGTGAAATCCAATACGCCGATCCCCCTATCTTCATTAAGACAACGGTAAACTCCCAAGCCCTGATATCCACGGGATTGGATCTCCATTCCGCGAATTCCGTGGCGAAACACGCGGATTCCCGTGAAACCCCAAGGTACGCTTCCCTTATAAGAGGCGACTGGTCGAGCGTTCCCTCAATCAACGGGAGAAGAGGGATAGATGCACCTGAGCTATCTTGAAACCAAGCGACTGCGAGAGAAGGATCGAAGCTTATGGCTGCGAAAGAGAAGTTCAAATTCAAAATCGAAAATGAAAATTACGAATGGGACAACCGGTTCATAACCGGCGCCGAGGTGCGAGGCGTAGGCCCCGGCATACCAGATAGCATGGATCTTTATGCGAAAAGGCCGGGCCAGCCTGGCCAGCCGGTTGAGAGTGATGACTCAATCGATTTGCTGCCTCCGGGGATTGAAAAGTTTTACGCCCAGGATGCAAGTTCCGAAGCCGGAAATCAATAATGCCCCTGTTGTTCGATTCTGACTACGAGATACTCCGCAAAGCAGGCGTCGATTTTGAAGAAGAAGACGGCGCCCATTTTCTTATATTCAAAAATTTTCCGCTACCCAAAGATATCTATTTGGCAGATGGAAAGCCCGCAGATGCAGTCGATGTTTTGTATGTCATTCCGCAGAATTACAATACCTCCGGGGGTGACATGTTCTGGGTTCACCCACGCCTCCATCGGGCTGACGGCAAGCCAATACCAAATACTGGTGGGCCTGGTCCCAATGAGGATTCCCGTACTCACGAAGGGACAGTGTTTTGCCGGTGGTCCAGACACTGGCATAAAAATCCCTGGAAGCCAAAGGTCGACGACGTCCAGACTATTATGGACCGGATCTCGTGGGCGTTTAAGTACCCCGACGCGAGGCGCTCATGAACGGACATCGGATTTCGATTGCCGGTTCTCTCGACAATAGGCTCAAGAGCTGGTTGACCGGGCATCCTGACGGTGACGAGCGTGGCGCGCTGGTTCTCTTCCGCAAAATGGAGAGAACTGTACTGGGACTGCCGCCGTCAGCGCGTTTCGTGGCTGTTGACGTGATTGAGATGGATGGCGACTGGGTGCTGGACAGTTCCCCGGTGCACTTGCGCATTAATCTGCGCAAGTTCCAGGATATCTACTTTCGTTGCGAGCGGGAGCGGCTCGAACTGGGGTTCGCCCATAGTCATCCAAGGGGCGTTCTGGATTTCTCGACCAAGGATGATCAGAACGAACAAAGCATTCTGAGGGGATACGCTGGCTGCAACGGCCCTGAGGTGTCACTAATTGCGATGATTTTGGCCGACGGACATTGGCATGCGAGAGTTCGGCCGGGTGCGGCCCCTCACCGCGTCACTGACGTCCGGCATGTCTGTGTGCTCGGGACGGAGCTCGCAGTTCACATCAGCAAAACAGGCGATGCTGCGCCATCGGAAGTGCTAAGGCGCCAAGAAGCTGCCTTTGGCGAACCATTCAACGAGAAGCTCAGATCGTTGCGCGTAGCAATCGTCGGAGGCGGCGGAACCGGTTCTTCAGTGGCCACACTCATTGCCCGCGCGGGTGTTGGCGAACTCATCATTATCGATGGCGATTTGCTCGAAGATAGCAATCTCAACCGCGTCCGCGGATATCGCCGTTGCGATGTAGGCGAGAGCAAAGCTGCCACGTTAGCCCGATACTTACGAAATCTAGGCCTGATGGTGACTGTCGTTGCCATTGAGGCGTATGTGCACGAGTCTTCAGAAGCGGTCGATGCGATTTCCAGCGCCGACCTGGTGTTCGGCTGTACTGACGATGTCGCTGGAAGAGAAGTTCTCAATCAAGCAGTGTACTATTACTGCCAAGGGCTTATCGACTGCGGGCTCACCGGCAAGATTGGTCTCGACCAGGAGCGTCAGCCTTACCTACGTGACCATAGAGGCCGGGTTAGCACAGTTCTTCCCGAATCTGGTGGGTGCTTAAGATGCCAAGGCGTCGTCACCGAGGAAAAGCTCAGGTACGAGAGTGCACTGAAGGCGCGTCCCAATCTGGTGGAGCTGGATTCAGAGACGCTCCGGGAAGAGTACTATCTGGTCGGGGGCGGGGAGAGGGCGCCCGGAGTAGGGCCCTTCACCAGTGCGACTGCCGACATGGCCGTAGCGACCTTGTTCGATCTGGTGCGCCCCTATCGGCGGCCTCCGAGCGACATTCGCCGCGACAATATATGGTACGATTTCGTGCACATGGTAATTCACAGCAATATGCCAAAGGACAACGCTGATTGTTTTTGCTGCGGTCCAAACGGTTTATTGCTCGAACCCGAGATTGGCTATCGGCTCAGTATGCCGTCACTCGGCAAGCTGTGTTGATTCACATGTGGTCTTGGCTGTTAAGATTCTTGCGGTGGGTAGGGGAAATCATTCTCGACCCACCTAGTCCACAAACATCCGAGGACCGAAATCCTTCCGAGGCGCCCCCCGCGGACGTATTTTTCGCGCGCAATGATGTGGTTGAAAAGACCCCTTCGAATGACACAGTTCGGCCGGGACAGTTCATCAGCGTCGTGCACAAAGGCCGACCATACTGGGCACTCTTTAGGTGCCCCTGTGGGTGTGGGGATGTGGTTTCGTTACCAACGCATCCGCCACATAACCCCAGGTGGCGCATTGAGGTGAGCCTGGAGGGCAGGCCAACGCTACATCCCTCGGTTTGGAGAACCAAAGGATGCCTAAGTCATTTCTGGCTTAACGACGGAAGAGTCCACTGGTGTGAAGATACCGGTGTCGAGCCGTGGCGAGCCCGACCAGACGTATATGCAAAAAAACCTAAAGCACGTACTGGAGCCGACGACGCGTTTGCATGTAACAAGCGCCGCCGCTGGTGATGCAATCCACTTGATCAGGTGGATGATGGCAAGAGCGAATGTTGGATGGCGGTTTTGTGGGCCCCGGCTGAAGGGCATGTTGGAAGGGCAGCACGTGAGAACGCGCCGCATCCGTTGTTCGCAGGGCGAATATCCGCGTGTGGACGCCGCGTCAGCCGATGTGGTTCCCATCATCGCTGGTTAATGCGCGCAGCATAAAGACATCACACTGGGCGAGTTGGTTGGAGCGGCATAGACCGAGCGGTCGACGCGGATTGATCCCGGACTTCTGGGCGACTGGCCGCTTACGCATGGCAGTAGGTGCGAAAGTCTCGTTGTGATTACGGCGACGCATTCCTCACCTATGTCGAGCAGGTTTTGTGGTTACCTTGTGTCAGGAGGACGGCCTGATGTCGGCTCGTTGGCAAAGGTACACTCCCCAGCCTGATTTCCACGGCATTTGATCCCGATTCCGCGAATTCATCGGCCAAAAACGTGCATTCCCGCGAAACTCAAGAGGCGTTTGCGGTATGCTAATTGCTAAGGACGCGGCCGGCTGAGTGCCCTCCGCCAATCCATCGCGAGGAGAGGGACTATGCGGTTGAGTAATCTGGGAACCGAGCAACTCAGAGAGAAGGATCGAAGCTTCGTCTTTCATCCGTCTACGCATCTGGCCAAGCACAGTCGAGGGGAGACCCCAAATCGGATCATGGCCGGTGCCGAGGGCGTGTACATCTGGGATACCGAAGGCCGAAAGAGCCTCGACGGTTTCGGCGGGCTCTACTGCGTCAATATGGGATATGGCTGCACGGAAATTGCCGAGGCCATTGCCAGGCAAGCACACGAATTGCCGTTCGCTCATGTCTATGCAAGTCAAGGTACAGAGCCAGTCGCCCTCTTGGCAGAGGCCGTCGTCGAATATTTTGGTCAGAACATGCGAAGGGTCTTTTTCGGCCTCTCCGGTTCCGACGCCAACGAAACCAATATCAAGCTGGTCTGGTACTACAACAACATTCTAGGCCGCCCTGAAAAGAAGAAGATCATCTCGCGACATCGCGGCTATCACGGGTCCGGGCTGGTCACCGGGAGCCTGACGGGCCTTGCCTTCTTCCATAATTTCTTCGACCTGCCGCTGGACTTGGTACGCCATACCACGACGCCGCACCACTATCGCCAGGCGCATGACGGCGAAAGTGAGCAAGCGTTCTCGAAACGCTGCGCGGATGAACTTGAAGCCCTTATCCTGGCTGAAGGCCCGGAGACCGTCGCAGCTTTTATTGGAGAGCCGGTGCTTGGGACAGGCGGTATCGTTCCACCCCCAAAAGGATACTGGACCGCTATCCAAGGCGTGCTCGACAAGTACGATATCCTGCTGATCGCCGACGAAGTGGTCTGCGGGTTTGGACGAACCGGTGAGAAATTTGGTTCCCACCTCTATGGCATGCGGCCGGACTTCGTGACCATCGCCAAGGGTTTGAGTTCCGCCTACCTGCCCATCTCCGGGTCAATCATTGGCGACCGCGTCTGGTCGGTCTTGGAACAAGGAACAGAGAAGCACGGCGCGCTCGGCCATGGCTGGACATATTCGGGTCACACGCTTTGCGCTGCGGCCGCGCTCGCCAATATTCGACTCCTTAAGGAAAAAAATATCCTGGAGCATGTCCGCGATGTCGGACCGTATTGGCATGCCCGCATGAATGCCGAACTGGCAGGACACCCCATGGTCGGCGAGGTTCGTGGTGTCGGAATCCTCGCCGCCGTAGAGCTGATGCGAGATCCAAAGCAGAGAATACCGTTTGAATCCGATCTTCAGGTCGGCGTTCGCGTCGCCGCTGCTCTGTTCGAGAACGGTGTCATCGGCCGCGCCATGCCGCACGGCGATATCCTCGGCTTTGCCCCGCCTTTGATCATCACCCGGAAGGAGATCGACATAATCGTCCACGCAACCGCGAAATCAGTCGAGACGACCTATCGCGCGCTGAAGGCCGAGGGTGCGATATGAACATGCGAGTGCCGACGGAAGCGAGCCCCGGGTTCGACGCCGTCCCGGGTAAAGTGGTCACTGGGAGGAACTTTCCCACGGACCAAACGCTTTGACGTCAGCCTGTCGTTAGGGCTGGTCGCCCACGGTGTCCCATTGGTGAAGGCGGGTTGACAGCGCATTTGGCGCCGAGCCTACCGAAACTGTTAAACTTGAAGCCATCAGATTCTAAGCATGCTTCGGATACCTTCGATCCCGACCGATAATCAAATCAGTTCTGCCGCCGCTGTCCTGTTGCCCAACGATCAGGGTGTTTGTGCGGCGCGCCCTGCCGGTGTCCCTCCCCGCCGGCAGGGCGCCTTTTTTGACCCGCTGGATCTCGGTGCCTCATTGGAACTGGGTGATTGTAGCGCGTCCGCAATCGATAGTTCGAGAAGGAGGTCATCTGCATATCCGGATGGCACATCGAGCTTCGATATTTCTACGACACCAGGGAAACCACCCACAATCGCAGCTTCGGACCCGCGGCTTGCGGCAGCCGGCGTCGAGGTCGCATCCACCTGCTTTCATATGATCAAAGGTCCGGGGAGTAGTCACCGCGGTGAATTTTCTCCAGCGTCGAATATCTTGGGGGGCGAGTCTTCTCGCCGTAGCTGCCAAGAAGCCAGAAAGTCCCATGTCTAATTGAAAACAGCCGCTGGAGAAAATGCAGCTCGTCTTCGAAACTTTGCTGGAACAGTTGTCTTTAAGCGTTGATGAAGTCGACTTCCATAACGCACTGGCCAGCTGCGCGCTTCGCAAAAGCTGGACAGCCATTCCGCTAATTCCCGGACAGCGTTTTCTCAAAAGTCCGGACAGTTTGACGAGGTTGGTCCTCGGCAGCCTGGTTGCTGTTAGGGCTGATTGATTTCGGTGTTCTCGGAGTCGGTCAAGAGGGGCGAGGTTTTTTTCTTTCGCATGCTCTCGCCCTGGAGGGCGATGCGGTGTGCATTGTGCACGATGCGGTCGAGTATGGCGTCGGCGACCGTGCTGTCGTTAATAAGGTCGTGCCAGCTTGCCACGGGGACCTGTGCGGTGATCAGGGTGGATTTTCTCTGATAGCGCTCCTCGACGATTTCAAAGAGGTGGAAGCGCTGCTGATCGGAGAGAGTATGGGTGCCGAAGTCGTCGAGGATGAGCAACTGGGCACGGGTGAGCTTGTCGATGAGGCGGGGGAAGGAACCATCGAGGCGGGCGAGCGCGAGATCCTCGAACAGGCGCGGCACGCGCACATAGAGCACGGAGTGACCGAGCCTGGCTGCCTGCCTGCCGAAGGCACAGGCCAACCATGACTTGCCGGTGCCGGTCTGACCGGTCACGATCAGGTTCTCACGGGCGGTGAGCCATTGCCCCTGGGCGAGCGCCAGGGTGTTGCGCCGATCGAGACCACGGGAAGCGGCAAAATCGATATCTTCGATGCAGGCCTGGACAAAGCGTAGCTTGGCGGAGGCGAGCCGGTTACGGATGCGCTTGTCAGCTCGCAGGGTGACCTCGCGGTCGAGCATCAGACCGAGCCACTCATCGCGGCTGAGCTCATTGGTGCCGGACAGTTCGGCCAATTCGCGCCAGGCGGCGGCCATGCCAGTCAGCCCGAGGGCCTGCATCTGGTCGAGGGTTTGGTTTGTCAGCATTCTTTGCTTCCTTCACTGGTAATAGGAACGGCCACGGATATTGGTGTGTGCAGGCGTGGGCGCCGCTTGTTCAGCCTGCGGTTGCTGCCGGTCGAGGCCGGATTTGAGGATGGAGGCGACGGAGGAATAGGCGATGGCATTGATGGTGAGCGCCCGCTTGCAGGCCGCATCGAGGCGCTGCGATCCATAGCGCGGCGCCAGCGACAAAATCCCCATGGCCGAGCGGTATCCCTGTTCCGGATGCGGCCTGTCGCGCATCATGCGTTCGACCAGGATGGCGGCGTTGGGGCCGATCAGGGTCGCCCGACCGATCAGATTGGCCGGCGTGGTGTTGGCGTAACGCTGATGCGCCTTGGGCATATGGTCGTTGACTGTGACGTGGCCGGAGCGCTGGGAGCGTCGGACATGGCTGGCGACACGCTGGTGATCGTGGAAGATCTCGACCACCCGTTGGGTGAGCCGCACCTGGAGGGTGCATCCGATCAGCCGATGCGGCACCGAGTAGAAGGTCTTGTCGACTTCGATATGGTAGTCGGGATGGACCTTTGCCGACTTCCATTCCGCATATTCGAATGGTGTGGTCGGCAGGGGCTTCAAGGCGGCTCGCTCGATCTCCTCGAACAGTTCGCGGCGGCTTCTGCCGATATGGCGCATCGGCCGGTTGTTCAGATCCTCGAGCAATTCGGCAATCGCCGTATTGAGGGCGGCAAGCGAGAAGAAGGTGCGGTTCCTGAGCCGGGCTAGGATCCAGCGCTCGACGATCAACACCGCGCCTTCGACTTTGCCCTTGTCGCGCGGCTTCCTGCTGCGTGTCGGCAGGATCGTGGTGTCGTAATGCTCCGCCATGGCGGCGAACGTCGCGGTCAGTGTCGGCTCGAACCACAGGGCCTTGGCCACGCCCGACTTCAGATTGTCGCATACGATTGCCTTGGTGACCCCACCGTAGAAGGCCAGTGCACGCACCTGACCGTCGATCCAGTCCGGCAGCTTCTGGCTGGAGCTGGCAAAGGCGAAGGTCAGGTTGGAGGCGCCCAGCACCGCGACAAAGATCTGGGCCGGATGGATGACACCGGTCGCCGGATCAATCACCGGCACCGTCGGACCGGCATAGTCGGTCTGCATCACGGCACCCGCCGCGTGCCGATTGCGGAACACGGCGCTTGTCCGATGCCGGAAGGCGGCAAACCGCTCACAGAACCACGTGAAGCCATAGCCGTCGGGATGGCTGGCGCGGTATTCCTGCCATAGAAGCGTCAGCGTCACGCTCTTGCGCTTCATCTCCCGGGCAACCAGGGGCCAGTCCGGTTCACTCAGATCCTGAGGTGGGCGACCGGCGCGGCCGAAGAGAAGCCGCTCCAGCTTTGCATCGTCATCACACCCGCTTGGCAGGGGCCAGGAAAGCCCGGCTTCCCGGGCCCGCAGCAAATAGGTCGATACCGAGCTCTTGCCGATCTCCAGCCGCTCGGCAATCTCGCGCACCGAAAGACCCTCTCCATGGGTCAGGCGCAGGATCGTCCGGATATCCCTCACTGTCGTTCGTCTTGCTTGCTTCCGTCTCGGCATCGGCCCCTCTCAACGTTCTCGTGAGAGGCCTACCCGCAAGACGGCGCAGCCGCGAACCTACCGTCACACCGCCGCCGGAAACTGTCCGGGATTTAGCGGAATCGCTGTCCGGGAATTACTGAAAACCCTGTCCGGAGATTACCGGAAAGCCTGTCCGGACTTTTCCGAAACCCGCACCAGCGCCGCCGGCGCCTTCGACATTCCCGCATTCGCCTATCTGTCTCTGGTGTCTGATCGCGTCACAAAACCCAGGCTGATATCGAACTATCATTCCGGCTGGACGTCGCACTACTTGCGCCACCAATATGAAAGGATCGACCCGGTCATAGAATGGGCAAGATGCAGCGAATGTCCCTTTCAGTGGGGACCGGGTTTCGGCCATGCCGGCATTTCAACGCGACAGCAACAGCTTTTCGATGAGGCTGCCGAATTCGGCATCTGCTGCGGACTGACGATACCACTTGTCGATCGCCGCGGCGGTGTCGCTGCGATGACCTTCGCGGCAGACAGGCTCGATCCGACCTTCCTGCGCATCGCCGAGCAATATGAGCAGGCGCTCGAGATTATGGCGATGTGCTTTCACATTGGCGTTCGCCGCAAGCTTTCGGGTGGGCTGGCGGTGGATGGTGTTTCGCTGACGCCTCGTGAGTACGAATGCCTGCAATGGACGGCAAAGGGCAAGTCCGCCTGGGAGATCGGCTGCATCTTGGGGATCAAGGAGCGCACGGCCGCTTTCCATCTGGACAATGCCAAGAAGAAGCTCGGCGTGCGCACCAAAAATCAGGCGGTGACGCTGCTGGCCTCCTCACGATCATCAATTCCCTGAGGAACAAAATCTCTCTTTAATCCACCTGTGCAAATGCACAGGCAGTCGCGGCATGAAGGTTCGCCTCCAATGGCAGGGTCATACCTGCGAGGAGACCATCATGATTGAGCTTATTGCGCCCGGCTGGTACGGCGCCTTTGCCGACGAACTAATGCACCGCCTGCGCTACCGCGTCTTCAAGGAGCGGCTCGACTGGAACGTGCGCACGACCGGGGGCTTCGAGATCGATTCATTCGATTCCCTGAAACCGCACTATCTTGTGTTGCGCGATTCGGCCAGTCGCGTCGGGGGCGGCGTACGCCTCCTGCCCTCGACGGGGCCGACGATGTTGCAAGATGCCTTTTCGAGGCTGTCGGAGGGGAGAACGGTACCCGAGGGACCGAGTGTCTGGAAAAGCAGCCGTTTCGCCCTTGATCTTCCACCGTCTGAACCGAAGGGCAGTGGGAACATTGCTGCTGCCACCTATGAACTCCCCGCCGGCATGATCGAGTTCGGTTTGTCGCGCCGGCTCACCTCTATCGTCACCGTTACGGATTTGCGCATGGAGCGAATCCTGCGTCGCGCCGGATGGCCGCTGGCCCGGATCGGTCAGCCCCAGACAATCGGCACCACGCGCGCCGTTGCTGGCTGTTTGGATGTCTCAGAGGAGAGCCTTGCTGCGGTCCGCCGCAATGGCAGTCTTTGCGGTCCCGTACTGTGGGCGCCGGTGCTCTTCACGGGCGTCTGACATGGTTATGAAAGGTAATGACGCCGACTGGCCGGACTGGCAGGATGAGAAATCCTATCGCTACACGCGGCACCTGACCCGACGCGGCTGGGCCTGGGAATTCCTGCGGCACAATCCGGCCTTCCAGCGTGACTTGAGGCGCGCCCTTGAGCAGGCAGAATTTGCAAAAAGGCGCTTCAATGTAGAAGTGGTGAGATCGCCGCTCGATCTGACACGGTGGGGGCTCCTGTTTCGCAAGCTCGTTGAGGCCTGATGCGAATGTGTTCTGGTGCTCCCGCCAATGCCCGCATGTCCTGCCGCTCATTGCGGAAAAGGCATTGTCGGCCGAAAAGCTTTCGTTTGATCTCGCTGCATTGCCATGTCGGGCGGCACTCGTGATCACGGCGGACGGTCGCCAGCATGTCATGCTGCGAAATGCTCACCGGGATTTACAACTGGTTGTGAAGGGCGCGGAGGTTTTGCGCCCCGTTCGGCTTTCCGTCGACGCGATCTGGCCCGCCGATCGGATGAGGCAGCACCTGAATGCGCTCGAATGCCTCAATGCTCTTCACGCGACTGGACGACTTCCCGACAGGCTGTTTCCTCCCGAAGCGCGCGCCAGCCGTCTGCGCTTTGTCCTCCAGGCGCTCGACGGTTCGCTCGGCGGTGCATCGCACCGCCAAATCGCAATGGCCGTGTTGGGCCGGCAACGCGTCCAGGCCGACTGGACGGATCCGCGCAACCACCTTCGCGATCGCATCCGCCGTGCCGTCCGGCGCGGTCACATGCTCGTGGATCGTGGCTATCGGGATTTCCTCATCTAAAGTGATTGGAATAGCTTACCTGGAGCCGCTCAGCGCGCGAACAGTTCTTTGTATCCAGTCGTAACCATCCAGTTTGCCCGATCGAGATGGCTGCGAACCGCCATTCGAGCGCGCTCAGGTTCTCGCATCGGATCGATGCCGAGGACGAGCTGCGCCATCTCGTCTTCGCTGGCATCGTCGGCGGACGCGTCCAGGAGCCTCATATAGATCGTGAAGTGTTCATTGTCGTAAGCGGTCAGGCTGTCCGACCAGGGGACTTCGTCTTGGACTTTGCGTTTCATCGCGACCCTTTTGCCGGTTTGGGGTTTGTTGTGATCGGGCACGGTTTCTCCTCGGTTGGCTCACCATAGCGAATAGGCACGATCGTTCCTAGAACCATAGTTCCGGTTCTGGTCCCTATCTCGCCATGGACCTCAAGGAGGTCATGGCGATCAACATGCGTCGTTTGCGCCATGATCAGGACCTGACGCAGGAAGAATTGGCTGCCCGCGCAGAGCTGAGCATGCGCTATGTGGGTTCGATCGAGCGTGCTCGGGTTTCCGCAAGCGTCAGTGTGCTTGGCCGGCTCGCAAAAGCGCTTGACGTTGATCCTTGTGAGTTGATTAGGCCGCAGTAACAACGGCGATCTGGCCCATCCCGGATTGCCGAAATCGATTTTGATGGCGCGCAACCGGCCGCCAGTGAACTGAGCCCGCTTTCTTCGACATGGGTCTAGACCAGTCGGGTTCCCTCCCTGGCGCAGCTTGCGTGGCCTACAGCGCTGACCTTGAGCGATAATCATCGTCAGATCGCATCCGGGGAAGTCGCGATCCCTAACAGCAGGTAGTTCGGGCAAAGTCGATGCTCGTGCCAGTTGCTCCCTAAGTTTGTAGAGTATACTCCGTGGTGAAATCCTCAACAAGAGGGTGGCCTCTCGCCTATGGGAATCCGAGAGGTCTTTGCCCGCAATCTGCGTAGGCTTCGCGAGAAAAAGAAGCTGTCGCAGGAGGCGCTGGCGCATGAAGCTGGTGTTGATCGAACCTACATCAGCGCTCTTGAGCGCAGTGTATATGCTGCTACCATCGACATGGTCGAGAAGCTCGCTACGGTGCTGGAGGTTGAGCCGGCAACGCTGCTCGATCCGCGATCTGAATAGGCTTAAGCACCGTCTGATGCCGAAATCCCTTCGATCGCCCCGCCAACGCCGGCTGCTGGAACAGCTGATAGCGGCGCGCAAGAACAAGGGCTTGACCCAGGCCAAGGTTGCCGAAGCGCTTCGCCGCCCGCAGTCTTTGTTGGCCAAGTATGAGGGCGGTGAACGTTGCATGGACGTCATTGAGTTCCTCGACGTAGCGGAAGCGCTCGAATTCGACCCTTGCGAGGTTCTCGCACATGTGCGTCGCTTGCGTGACCGATCGCTCGTGCTGTGCTTGGCTTGAGCGACCAACGTCATCAACATCGCATCCCTGGATTTTGCTGCCCCGCGGCAGATGGTTCGGGCAAATCGATGAGAATGTGGATTACATATTATAGTTGATAAACTCAAGGCCCGTGATCCGCTGACCTCCGCGCATGGATATGCGCAAGCTGGTCGGACGAAATGCACGCAGGATCAGGGAGAAGGCCGGCTTGACGCAGGAGCAGCTTGCCGAGATCTCCGGCTTCAGCCAGCAGTACATCAGCGGGCTGGAGAAGGGTAAAAGGAACCCCACCATCGTCACGCTTTATGAACTGGCACAAGCCCTCCGTGTCAGTCATATCGATCTGGTGCGACCCGACTGACCAGGATTAAGCGCAATTTGGAAATGACCGACGCGCCGCGGACATTGCGACCGCATCCGCCGTGTAGATGATGCTGCGCACACTCGGATGGGCAATGAGGCACGACGTGCTGCCAGTCGCGCCGCCAGCTTTGAGTGATCGCCGGCCCGGTCGCCGGCCTCGAAGTCCTCCAGACCCTCCGTGCCGGCTTGGCGTTCGCGCCACGGCAGATAGCGCTGAGCGTCGGCACGACGGCTTTGCGATCCCTCCGCGACACGAAATCAAGTAAAAGGCCGATCAGGTGCACCATCCAGGTTAGCACTGCCGCCTGGGAAAAGGTGGCGCCGCTCGCCTCCCTCTTGGCCAAGCAGTTTGCCAGCTTGCCGTCTTACCAGCACCTCGCCAATCTCGTTGCGTTCTTGTCTAGGCGTTGCAACAGATCCTTCAAGGAAATTCATGGAATCTTTGCGACCGCAAATCGCCGTCAATGGTACGCTCACCACAACTGTCAAGTTCAGTGGCGGCAGAAATCTGGTGTGGTTATGTTCCGATGCCGAACAGCTTTTTCGAAGAGCCCGATATGACAAAGCGAGCAGGACGAGGGGTTCGGTTCTTCTATTTGGCGCCGTGCTGACCAATGATGATACTTGTCGATCGCCTAATGGCAGCAGCGCATCTTGATCGCCTACGGATCCTGGGCCTTTGCGCGCATGCCGACCTGACTGTCCGCGAACTGGCGGAGATTCTCGATCTTCGTCGGGAGCGCGTTGCGCGACACGTCCAGATGCTGGCCAGAGCTGACTTTCTTTGCCGCAATCGACAAGGTCCTTGGTGCTCATATCATCTCAATGCAGGAGGCAAGGACGGAGGGTTGGTTCAATTCCTGGTCGATCTCCTGCCCCACGACGATGGGTATCATAAGCGCGACCTGGAGCGGCTCGAGGCGGCACAAGACGCGTGGTCGAAGGGGACTGCTGCTTGATCGTGGAATAGATTAAGCCAATGGAGCGCGACTACCATGGACAACTCCGCTGACGCAGCCATCGCAGAGCCCGGCACATTCGGACGGTCTTCCTTGGTCCATGTCGATTGCCGCGTTCACGAACTGCTTCTACGACAGAGGCGGCAAGAGCGGACGATGCTCAAACTCATCGCATCTGAGAACTTTGCCTCCTCAGCCGTACTGGAAGCGACCGGCTCTATCTTCGCGAACAAGTATGCCGAGGGCTACCCAGGTGCGCGCTACTACGCCGGAAACGAGATCGTCGATGAGCTTGAGACCCTCGCGATCGAGCGCCTGAAAGCGCTATTTGGCAGTGAGCACGCCAACGTCCAGCCTTATTCGGGCTCACCAGCCAACCAGGCTGTCTATCGCGCGCTTTTGAGCCCCCATGACAAAGTCATGGGGCTGCCTTTGCCCGAAGGGGGCCATCTGACTCATGGGTGGTCCGTCAACTTTTCCGGAACTGATTATCAACGCGTCCCCTATGGGCTGCACGATAAGACGCAGCAAATTGACTATGACCGCTTGCGCGAGACCGCCAGGCGGGAACGGCCGAAACTCATTTGGGTCGGCGGAACTGCTTATCCGCGTGTCTTTGACTACGCGGCAATGGCCGAAATCGCTGCGGAGGCGAACTCCTATCTCGTGGCCGACATTGCCCACATCAGCGGCCTGATTGTCGCTGGAGCGCACCCGAATCCCGTGGCCCATTGCGACGTCGTCACCAGCACGTCTCACAAGTCGATCCGCGGCCCCCGTGGAGGCTTTATTTTGTCGAAGAATGAAGATCGGTATCAGGCGCTCTATCATCCCACGAGCAAACACAATCTCGCCAAACGGATTGATCGCGCGGTATTTCCTCAACTGCAAGGTGGGCCTCATGTGAATACCATCGCCGCGCTAGCTGTCGCTTTGCAGGAGGCCGCGACCCCGTCTTTCCGCACCTACGGACACCAGATCGTCAAAAATGCCAAGGCGCTAGCCCAGGCGCTTCTGGAGCGAGATTATGAACTCGTCACCGGGGGCACTGACAATCACATGCTGATCCTTGATCTTCGGAACCGGCCGCTGTCAGGCAAAGCCTATGCCGAGCGCTTATCGCGTGCAGGTATCATTGCGAATTTCAATATGGTGCCGGGTGACCGGCGGCATCCGGCGCTCACAAGCGGGATCCGCTTGGGGTCGCCGGCAGTGACGTCCATGGGCATGCGTGAAGGGGAAATGGTGCAGATCGCCGCTTTCATTGATTTGGTCTGCCGCCAGCCCGACGACGAGGAAGTTCATGCGAACGTGCGAAGAGAGGTTGCCGACTTCTGCGCTGCGTTCGATGTTCCCGGCATCAGCGACCGGTAAGGCCGCCCGAATGCAGAAACTCCCCACCTAACTCCAACATTTGAAGCGAGGCCATTCCATGACCAGGCAGTTCGTGTTCTCTTCCGAATCCGTCGGCGCGGGACACCCCGACAAGATGGCAGACAACATCTCGGATGCCATCCTCGATGCCATCCTCCGCACCGACCCGAAGGCGCGCGTCGCCTGTGAAACGTTGGTGAAGACAGGGATGGTGGTTCTGGCTGGAGAGATCACCAGCCACGCGGCGATCGATTACACTCAGGTTGCCCGCGATACGATCCTCGACATTGGCTACGACGACGATGCCATCGGCTTTGATGGTCGACGTTGCGCCGTCGTTCTGGCTCTCACCGAGCAGTCGCCCGACATAAGCCAGGGCGTTGATGAAGGACGAGGGCAGGATCTCGAGCAGGGGGCGGGGGATCAGGGCCTCATGTTTGGATTCGCATGCAACGAGACGGATACATTGATGCCCTTGCCGATCCAACTCGCTCATCATTTGACGAAAAGACAGGCAGAGGTCCGGAAAACGGGACAGCTTGGCTGGCTGCGTCCGGACGTGAAATCTCAAGTGTCCGTACGCTACGAGGGTCTCCGCCCGGTGGCGCTGGACACCATAGTCCTGTCAACGCAGCATGACGAGGCGGTCTCCCAAGATACAGTCCGCGAAGGCGTCATTGAGGAGATCATAAAACCGGTCCTGCCGACCCACCTGGATACTTCGGAGATCAGATTTCTGGTCAACCCAACAGGGCGGTTCGTGGTCGGTGGGCCCGCCGGCGACTGCGGCCTCACTGGACGCAAGATCATCGTCGATTCCTACGGTGGAACGGGGCGTCACGGCGGCGGCGCCTTTTCGGGCAAGGACCCATCCAAGGTTGACCGCTCGGCCGCCTATGCCGCCCGGTACGTCGCGAAGAATATCGTTGCCAGCGGACTTGCGGAGGTCTGCGAGGTTCAGCTTGCCTACGCGATCGGCGTGGCCAGTCCGGTTTCTGTCATGGTCAACACATTCGGAACCGCAAGGATCGAGGAAAAAAGGATCGAGAGCCTTGTTCTTGAGCTTTTCGATCTCCGACCGAAAGGCATCATCAAGATGCTTGATCTCTTGCGCCCGATATACCGCAAGACCGCGACATACGGACACTTCGGCCGTGAAGAGCCTCAGTTCACCTGGGAGAAGACGGACAGAGCCGACGACTTGCTGCGTGAAGCAGGACCGGCAGCTGCGTGAGGGCCGCTGGATCAAACGCATGCGGCAATCCTTTTCAACTCGCTAGACGCGCGCCTGGCCGGCATAGCAGAAAGCCGGTGGGTAGTTGGCGGAGACATTGATGCCGGATTATGACGTGCTTTGCATCGGCAATGCCATTGTCGACATCATCGCCCAATGCGACGAGGAATTCCTCGAGACCAACGGCATCATCAAGGGCGCGATGAACCTCATCGACACCCATCGCGCCGAACTACTCTACAGCCGTATGGGCCCGGCGATCGAGGCCTCCGGCGGCAGCGCCGGCAACACGGCGGCCGGCGTTGCCAGCTTCGGTGGACGTGCCGCCTTCTTCGGTAAGGTTTCGAACGATGCGCTGGGCGAGATTTACGCGCACGACATCCATGCGCAGGGCGTCGCCTTCGACACCAAGCCGCTTACGGGCGAGCCGCCGACCGCGCGTTCGATGATCTTTGTCACCCCCGACGGCGAACGCTCGATGAACACCTATCTCGGCGCCTGCGTCGAGCTCGGTCCGGAAGATGTCGAGGCCGACAAGGCTTCCGGCGCCAAAGTCACCTATTTCGAAGGTTATCTGTGGGATCCGCCGCGCGCCAAGGAGGCGATCCGGCAAACGGCGAAGCTGGCGCACGCGGCAGGCCGCGAGGTCTCTATGACGTTGTCAGACTCGTTCTGCGTCGACCGCTACCGCGACGAGTTCCTTGACCTGATGCGCTCGGGCACGGTCGACATCGTCTTTGCCAACAGCCACGAGATCAAGTCGCTCTACCAGACGTCATCGTTCGACGAGGCGCTGGCGCAGATCCGCAAGGATTGCCGGATCGCCGCCGTCACCCGCTCGGAAAAAGGCTCAGTCATCGTGCGCGGCGACGAGACCGTGGTCATCCAGGCAACCACGATCAAGGAACTGGTCGACACGACGGGCGCCGGTGATCTCTACGCCGCCGGTTTCCTGCATGGTTACACGCAAGGCCGCGACTTCAAGGCCTGCGGCGATCTTGGCTCGCTGGCGGCCGGATTGGTGATCCAGCAGATCGGCCCAAGGCCGAGGCAGACTCTACGCCGCGAAGCCGAGCAGGCGGGGTTGATCTAGCGGGACGATCCAACGACGAGTTGCCGGTCTCCTCTCCTGCAGGCTGTGCGGGGAAAGTGCGTGTAAATCGAAATGTCGGATGCGGATCCGCGTGAGGCGGCAGCCCGGGGCGTGTCACGATCGAAACGGTTGATCGCGGTGCCGCCCTTCAGCGCGACCCTTTTGCCGTGCGATATGGGGAACGCGTTCGGATCAGCAGGTCGACCTGTCGCATATTGCTCATCCGCCATCGTCGACTTCGTGTGGCAACAGGTCGGCCGGGATCGTGATGCGATAGAGCGGGTGAAGCGGCCAACTGGTGAATTGACATCAATGCATCGCCCGATTGAGATTATCCTGCCGGGAGGCGCAATGAGGTGTTCAGCCGAGTCGAGACGATCATGGGCAAATACAAAGACCATCGTGAGCCACGCCGGCATCGTCATGACGATGACCCGGTTTCTTTTGCGGAACGGCCTTCCGAGCTAAGCTACTTTCAGCGTTCGTCCACTGTAACCGCGGATCCTGTCGACGCCGAAGTGGTGTGGTTCAACGCCAGCAAGGGTTTTGGCTTTGTCAAATTGCCGGAGGGCATCGAGGCCTATCTGCACATCCGGGTGCTGGAGGCGGCCGGGAGCCGCGGTGTTTCCGAGGGAATGCGTCTGAAGGTCACAACGCAAGAAAGTCCAAGAGGTCATCAGGTCGCGCAAGTGCTGGAGGTCAGCGATCAGACCGCGAGAACTCAGCTACATACGCGTCGCACTGGAGAGTCCACCGCCGGGACGAGTGCCCAGGTGGAGAGCGAGGGCACGGTCAAGTGGTACAATCCCCAAAAGGGCTTCGGCTTCATTGCTCCTGAAAACGGTGAGAAGGACATCTTCGTTCATGCCACCGCGCTGACCCGCTCAGGACTGAGCATGCTGATGGAGGGTCAGAAGGTGTTTGTCCAATGCGGACAGGGCAAGAAAGGCCCGGAAGTTCGGAGCATTCGCCTCCCTTAGAGCCAATGCGTCGGCCCTACCGAAATCGCGCCTCAGACAAAGAAAAAGCCCGCTACCGGGAGGAGGTGGCAGCGGGCTCGATTTAGAATGAGACGCGGGAGGAGGTGCGCCCCATTCAGCGTCGGCACCACATCTGGGAGGAGTAGATGGCCGACAACATGATCATACCGATCGCCGCGGATATTGCAACGCACAAATTTTATCTCGCGAGTGCGAAATCATGCCGGGCCTGCTTCGTCGATCCTGAAAAAATTGCGGTCAGGCTGCGGCTTTCTTGCGGGCACGCTTGGCAGGTGCCGGCGCTCCCGGTTCCTTCGGCTTGCGGCCCAGACCCATGGTCTTGGCCAATGCCGAGCGCGCCGCAGCGTAGTTCGGCGCCACCATGGGATAGTCCGCCGGCAGCTCCCATTTTGCGCGATATTCGTCGGGCGTAAGGCCATAGTGGGTGGCCAGGTGACGCTTGAGCGACTTGAACTTCTTGCCGTCCTCAAGGCTGAAAATGTAATCGGGTGTAACCGATTTTCTGATCGGTACGGCAGGCTTGAGAGCTTCTGACTTTTCTGGTGCGGCACCACCAGCAGTGCCTTTCAATGCGATGTGTATCTGGCCGATAAGCCCAGGCAGTTCACCGACGGGAACCGGATTGTTCGAAACATAGGCTGAGACGACATGGGCGGTGAGTTCGATGAGGTTGTCGGCTTTGCTCTCGGTTTCGTCGGTCATGAAAACGCTCCTGCGGAATTAGACTAGCCGGTTAAGAATCACTTCATAGCTTAATAGTGACGACCGCCTTTGATGGCAACCAAGCCATTGCATGATGTGTTGGCGGATCGCTGCACGCCCGGTCGCCGTCACGGATCTTCCTCTTGAACCGTCATCGCCCTGACAACACATTGTGCCAGGGTCGCCGTGTCGATGCGGCGCCTCTTCACCGCAAATTGGCTATTTAGAAAGTTGGGAGAAACCAATGAACGCTGAGGCTTTCGGCAGCCCCCTTTTTGTGAAGCGCGCAACGCACATCATCCAAGAGATTGCCGGCCTTGCGGATGCAATCGATTTTCTCAATGAATGGCCGGAAGATCGCAGAGACCTAATCCACGAAGCCGCCCTGAGGGCATGCTACGATGCGTACGATGGGCGCAAGCCGGTAAGCACGGCGCGCAATGCCTTTTTCGGCTTTGCGAAGCGCGTCGCCATATTGGAAGATCCAACCTCCGCCATGCAGTGGATCGCCGCCTGCAGATCGGGCAGTGGAAAAGTGCAGGTGTAGACTTCGACGACGAGTTTGAGACTGGCGAGGCGCGTCAAACAGTGCAGTATGCACAGGTTTAACAGCTAGACCACGCGAATGAGAAGCAGTTCCTCACCACCAACTGCAAAACCGCAGATCGCACGCAAGCTGACCATGCCAGACGCAGCTCATGGCGATCGCTTGCCCGCCAATGGCCAGGCTCATTGGCGCGATGCAGCGGTCGCGTTCGGCTGAATAAAGAAATGCGGCCCGCGCTGTTTGCCGAGTAGTGGCTGTGGAGGAGGGGATGACCGGGTTGATCAGATTTGAGAGACCAGTCGTTGTTCAGCTTAGCCGCCGCGGCTCGGAGCGTATCGTGTTCGACGTCAACGACGCGGCCGCTATCTTGCTCCGGGATCTGCATCATGAGACCGATAAACGCAGAATAGCGATGGACGCCTGTCTGCAGGTTTTACGCGGTAAGACCCATCCACCAACCGCTCGACGGGCTTTTGTCGCAGCCGCGCTCGAAGCACGCGTTCTGCGCAGCGATTGAGATCTGGGACGCCGCTCGTGAATTTCGGCCATCTGCGCATCGCTATTGAGCGCGGTCCAAATACCTCTGCCGGCATCCGCCAGGAGCAAGCCAACCCCGCTCTTTCCGCGGCGGCTTTCCTGGTCCGGCGCCGGATCTTGGCCATCAAAACGCAAGGGTCCGCCAGCCAGCTGCGGCCGCTCGGCTTCGCCGTCGCGGTGATGGTGATTGCAGCCAGAGGCAGACGCCATCGAGCGGGAATTGGCCCGCTGCAGATGGTGGAGCGTCGACGCCGCCTCAAAAGTCTCCAGAAGCGCTGTTTGAACCTTCCCCCAGCTTGGCCCTGCATCCGGTTTTCCCGGAACACGCTCCGCGGACCGGGGCGCGTGATCGCCGATGCTTCTTCCGACGGTCGGGAGCGGGGTTTCGGCGATCAAGATCGGGGAGATGATAATGATACTGGATTTTATCGACTACGGAATAATCCGAAGCTGGCTGGCCGTGAGCCGTCTCGTTTCTGGCCGGCTCATTTGCGGCCGGCCTCCTTCGATCGCCTGCCAACGCGGGGCTTCTGGAACAGCTGACTTCAACCCGCCATGAAAAGGGCCTCAGCCAGGCCAAGGCTGCTGAGGCGCTTCGTCACTGGCAGCGCGATTGCCTTGGGTGCGCCGGATGGACTCCCCCAAGATTGCCGGTGTGTGGCGTTGCCGCTCACCGCGGGCGAGTGGCACCGAGCCCTACGCGGTCTGCGCTTTTTCCCGAATTGCGCGTGCTGCAGCCACCATGTTCACCAAGGCAGGGCGGACCTCCTCCCACCTGCGCGTTTTGAGACCGCAGTCGGGATTCACCCACAGTTGGCCATCCGACAATCGCTCGCGCGCAATCATGATGAGGTTGGAAATCTCCCCCACTTCCGGGACCCGCGGCGAGTGAATGTCATAGACGCCGGGACCGATCTCGTTCGGATACTTGAAGGTTCGCAGCGTATCGAGCAGTTCCATCTGCGAGCGCGAGGTTTCAATGGAGATCACATCGGCATCCATTGCAGCAATCGCGTCCACGATGTCGCCGAACTCGGAGTAGCACATATGGGTGTGAATCTGGGTCGCATCGCCAACCGCCGTTGAAGCCAGCCGGAAGCATTCGACGGCCCAGTCGAGATAGGCCTGCCAGTCGGCCTCGCGTAGCGGCAAGCCCTCGCGCAGTGCGGCTTCGTCGATCTGGATCATCTTGGCGCCGGCCTTTTCGAGGTCGCTCACTTCATCGCGAATGGCGAGCGCGACTTGGCGGCAGACGGCTGAGCGCGGAAGGTCGTCTCGGACGAAGGACCAGTTGAGGATCGTCACCGGGCCGGTAAGCATGCCCTTCACCGGCTTTGGCGTCAGCGACTGGGCGTATCGCCACCAGTGTAGTGTCATCGGATTTTGTCGCGACACATCGCCAATGATGATCGGGGGTCGCACAAAGCGCGAGCCATAGCTCTGCACCCACCCATGCTGCGTGAAGGCAAAGCCGCGGAGCTGCTCGGCGAAATACTGCACCATATCGTTGCGCTCGAATTCGCCGTGGACCAGCACGTCGAGTCCGATCTCTTCTTGCCAGCGAACGGCGGCTTCTATCTCTTTTTTCAGGAAGGCCTCATAGTCGACGTAACTCAGCTCGCCCTTGGCATGGGCTGCCCGCGCCTTGCGAACCTCGGCTGTTTGCGGGAAGGAGCCGATCGTCGTGGTGGGGAAGGATGGCAAGCCAAACGTGTCGCCCTGAAGCTTGGAGCGCACGTCGAATGCGCTCTTCCGGCGCGTCATGGCGACCTTGATGCTGGCGACCCGACCTTCAACGAGCGGATCATGCACCTTAGCGGATGTCGCGCGAGCGGCGGCAGCCTCAGCCGACGCCTCCAGTTCGGCGGCGACCGCGTCCCGGCCTTCAGCCAGGGCACGGGCGAGCACGACCAGCTCGTCGGTTTTTTGCGCCGCGAAGGCGAGCCACGATTTCACGTCCGCATCGAGGGCCGTCTCCATGTCCAGGTCGATCGGCACATGCAGCATCGAGCAGGACGGGGCGATCTCCACGCGGTCCAGCGGCCAGCCGGCGACGATCGGCTTGATGCGGTCAAGTATGGCAGGCAGGTTCGCGCGCCAGACGTTGCGGCCGTCGATCAGCCCGAGCGAGAGCACAAGGTCCTTCTGCGCAAGCCGGCCGACGGTCTCCAACTGCTCTGGAGCGCGCACGAGATCGACGTGCAGTCCCGCCACGGGCAGAGAAATTGCGGTCTCGAGATTGTCTCCCAGCGATCCGAAATAGGTAGCGACCATGATCTTCAACTCCGGTGCTGCTTTTGACAGCCGGCAGTAGGCGAATTGGAGCGCATCCCGTTCGTTGGGAACCAGATCGACCACGAGCGCCGGCTCATCGATCTGCACCCAATCGGCTCCCGCGAGCTTCAGCCTCCGCAGGAGCTCCTCGTAGACGGGCAGCAGCCGTGGCAGGAGCGCGATAGGGTTGAAACCTTCCTCAGGTGACTTCGCCAACTTGAGAAAGGTAACCGGTCCAAGCAGGACCGGGCGCGTGTGGATGCCGAGCGCCTTGGCCTCGAGGAAATGATCGACCGGTTTCGCCGACGAGAGGGCAAAGCTCTGATCGTCGGTAAGTTCCGGCACAATGTAGTGATAGTTGGTGTCGAACCATTTGGTCATTTCCATCGCGGCAAGGCCATGCCTGTTGGCCGCATGCTCGTCACCGGCATGTCCACAATCCGCGGCCTGACCTTGGTTGCCGCGCGCCATTGCGAAATAGGTATCGAGTGGGACCTCGCCGTCAGTCCAGGCGCATCGTGCCGGCACGGCGCCGACCATGGTGACGGTGTCGAGCACATGGTCGTAAAGCGAGAAATCGTTGGACGGGATTTTCGACACGCCGCGATCGTGCTGCTCCCTCCAGCTAGCGGCGCGTAGCGCCTTCGCCGTCGCGAGCAGGTCGGCTGCGGGAGATTTTCCGGACCAGTAGCTTTCAAGCGCGAATTTGAGTTCCCGCCGTCGACCGATACGCGGCACGCCGAGCGTTGCCACTGGAATTTGTTGAGAGACAGTCATGCCATACCCCGATGGTTGGGGCGTGGGGACAAGGAACGCGCGAGTAGGCGGCACGAAGTCAGGCTACCGCGGCCACCGAGACACCCCGCCCGTGGACGTTGTTCGTCGTGGCAGGTCTCCTGGCTCGCGGGTCAAAGCCTCTGCCCGTCTTCCCGAGGCCGTTCGCCTCAGTGACACCAATGGGCTTGGCTCGCCGCTAACAGTTGCGGGGGCAGCGCCGGCATCGCACCGGCTTCCCTCTTAGCTCCGCTACGGCAGTGCCGCGCGGAGAACCATGACATGCGCACAATTACAGCCTCTTCGCTCCTTGTCAATACACATATAACGACATGTTTATGTTATGATGCGAATAGTGCCTTGCGCTGATCGGTCTCTTTCGCCCAAAGCCGCATACGATGCGGCCTCTCATCAGTGCAGGCTCGGAGAGGTTCTTGTCCCTATCGGCGACGCCGGATCAGATCGAGGTCGCCGGGCTGAAGGGCGTAAAGTCGGGCCAGGTCGTCACGGTCCGCCGGGAATCGCAGTATTTGTACTCCGCTCGGCTTCGCTCAGCGTGCTTGCGTATTCGCCGAAATCAGCGCGCTAATGACCATGGCCGGAAGCGGAAAGGAGAGGTGGCGCCGCAGGTCGGCGGGCTGGGGCTGGGCCTCCAGCGTCTCGAACAACTGCGCGGCGATCGCCTCCACCTGCTGCGCGAGCAGCTTCACCCTGCGGTTGCTGAAGGCTGCGCTACGATCGTGCGTAACCGGTCATGCTCGCCCCCTCGTTGCGAGACCAGCCACCCCGGCGAACCGAGAATCACCGAATCCGGGGTGAATGCCGCACTCTCTCTAAGTGACGGAAGGGCGGAAGCTGACCGGCAGGCGCTGCGGGCAGCGAATGACGTAAGACGGCATGTAGACGACGTCCTCCGCGGCGATGGTCAGCGCCAGATCCTCCAGCCGCCCGAACAGCGCGGGGAAGGCGCAGCGCAATTCCAGGCGCGCCAGCGCAGCGCCCAGGCAGGCATGCGGCCCCTCGCCGAATGACAGGTGCGGGTTGTGCCGCCGGGTGAGATCGAACCTGTCGGCGCCGGGACCGAAGGCCTTTTCGTCCCGGTTCGCCGCATGGAACGCCATCAGGACGGCATCGCCGCGGCGGACCATGCATCCGTCGATCTCCACGTCCTGGGTGGCATAGCGGAACGGGAGATTGGCCGCAGAGCTGCCCCAGCGCAGGATCTCCTCGATCGCCTGTGACCACGGAACTTGGCCGCTGCGCACCAGGTGCAGTTGCTGCGGATGCGTCAGCAATGCCAGCACGCCATTTCCGATGACGCCGGCGGTGGTCACGAAGCCCGCAGAGAGCACCATGAACAGCATGTCGATCAGCTCGGTGTCGGAAACGAGCTCGCCATTGTCACGCGCGACGATCAGGGCCGAAGCCAGATCATCGCCGAGCTGGCCCCGCTTGAGCGCGATCAGGCGACGGAAGAACTCCGGGATGCGCTGCCGCGTCTGTCGCACCTCTTCGGCTGTGGCGGAGGTGTTGGCCAGGCTGTAGGTGAGCGCGACGATCTCTTCGCGCTGTTCGTCCGGCAAACCGAACAGTTCGGCGATCACGTTGGTGGGCAGCGGAGCGGCGAACTCGCACATCAGATCGGCACTGCCGCCGCGCTGCGCTATCTCGGCCAGGAGTCGATCGACGCATTGTTCGACCCGTGGCGCCAGCAAGGCGATACGACTGGGCGCGAAGCTGCTGGACAGCAGGCCGCGCAAGCGCCGGTGATCGGCGCCGTGCGCCGCGGTCATGTTGTCCACTTTGCATATCCCGATCAGCGGATGATCCTCGGGAATCTCGCCGTCCTGCAGCGCCCGCCACTGTCGCCAGTCCTTGTTGAAACGCTGGTCGGAAAGCATCTGCCTGAGCGTCTGGTGACGGCCTGCCGCCCAGGTCACCACATCGCCTGGCAGCGACACTCGCGCCATCCCCCCCTGCTGCAGAATCGCAGAAGAAAGACGATCAAGTTGCGTGGGAGCGGCCGGCACACCGATCACGTCGCAATGATCGTTTTCTACGCGCATGCCAACAACTCCTTTAAGAACCATCGCGGGTCCACTTCTCGGCACGGATGATCCGCGCGCGGACTTCGAAAAGTGCCCCTTTCAGCGTGGTTCGTCCTTAGAAGCGGTAGGTCAGACCTGCGCCTATCAACCAGGGATCGAGCTTGGCCTTGCCTGTGAGCTTGGTGCCGGCGACAGTGACGTCGAAGTCGGGCTCAAGGAAAAGCTTCTTCACGTCGAAATTGACGCCCCAGTGCTGATCTACCATGTAGTCGAATCCAACCTGCAGCGCGGCGCCGAATGTGTTCTTGACCTTGAGATCATCGGCGCTGCCGACTTGCTGATGATAGAAGATCGTATAGTTCACGCCGGCGCCGACATAGGGCTTGAAGGCGCCGAAATCGGTAAAATGATACTGCAATGTGAGCGTGGGCGGCAGCAGCCAAACCTTGCCGACCTTGCCCAGCCCGCCGATCGCACCTTGGCCATCGATGTTGGCATAGGTGGTGCCGAGTATGAGTTCGGCGGCGATGTTGTCCGTGAAGAAATATGAGATATCGAGTTCCGGCGTCACGGTGTCCGAATATGAAAGACCGGAGCCGGGCACCGCATTGACATAGCCCGAATCCTCGGTGATCACCCCCAACGCACGCAGACGGATCTGCCAGGGGCTTGGCGCTTCCGCGACGCAGGCTTCTGCCTGCGGGACGCTCGCGGCTTGATGAACATCTGCCGCGCCGGCCTGTCCCGCAACGATGAGGACGACAGCCGCTGTTACTGCCCGCGCCACCCCAATTCGCGCTCTCGCCATACTTTTCTCTCCTTGATCTTCAGAAGCGACGCACTGCGCCTTGATTGAATCCTGCTCGCATCAATCGAGATTGACGGAGCGCTCATGCGGGAGAGCCCCCGCATATGTCGTGCCAAATGAGAAGATCATTGCAAAACCACGCGATCATTCTGATAGCGCTGTGTCTCATGTCCGACTTCGTCGAAGATCCGACAATAAGTGCGGCCGTAGTCGCCGCCGGGTAGCCGAATGCAGTCACCAGTCGCCTCGGTTCTGGGACGGTAACGGGCTGCACATTTCAAAAATCTCGGAGATTTCGCGCACGTATCGCAGATTGGGACACTGGACACCCAGATCGGCTTGCCCGCGTAGCAGCGGCAGTTGTCTATGGACCCGGCCATCTGCAAACGCGATGGTATCGTCCGGAATATTATATTGGCGAACTGAACACCACGTCGCGCATACTTGCAGCCGGCGGGGACAAACTCCCATACGGCCTGTAGAGATATCCTTGGGTGCCTACAATGAGCGAAGTACCACTACCTTCGATTCTCGATACGACCGGCGTGAGCACGGGGCCTGCTTTATGCGGACGCGGCGCCTGGTCCCTCGGCCGGATGGTTCGCTGAGGCACCGGATAAATCTGCTCTCCCTGCCGGGAAGTCCCAAAGAATGGATCCAGATGATTTTGGAAATAAAACGCCAAAGGGCGGGATTTCAAACTTTGTCATGAAGGAGGCGCCGCGCACCTGGACAATACAATGCGGCAACAGTGAAGCATGTATCGGCGTTAAAAGGCGCCAGTCAAAGTTTGTACCGAATGTACAGTTTTATGAATGTGCTAACCTTCAATATGCCAAAGTAAAATACGAAGGCTCAAGCGCGATAAACTTTGAATACACAAATTGTCGTCGCGAATAGCGTCGCGTTGTGAAGAATCCGCTGCGATGTGCATCTGTTTCGATCGTGGGGGGGCAAAGAGAGTCGTCCATCGACGTTCTCCCCTTTTTTATTGTGAGGCACAAGTCGAAACCGCAAGACGGCTGCTAGGTCGCGAGCATAGGAAGACGCAACACATCTCCGTCCTCCAAGCTTCATGTCTTCAACGCTCTTTCAGCGGCTTGCTGAGGGAATGCATCGGGAAAGCCACACATGTCCGGGTCGAGTGATCTTGCGGATGACAAGCGCCAGGGCGAGCTTTCAAGCTTCGTCATGAGGGAGGTGCAGCGCATTCTCGCCCAATGGGATGAGGCGAGGCAGGGTGAAAGGGCGGCTGCTTCGCCTTCGGATTCTGCTCCCGACGATTCCACCGCTGTGGCCGCTGAATTGCTTGGCAGGCTCGAGGCCGAAGTAGCGCGACGGCTAAACAGTACGGCGATTGAGATCGCTTCGCGACCCCGGCCAGCCGATCATCCGCTCGGACATCCGATTTTGAAAGATTTTCCGAAAGAAGGCGCCCGGATTGCGGAGTGGGCCGGTCCAGTCGCGGGGTCGACGCATCTCGAGAGACGCTTTGGAATACCGCGGTCAACGCTGCATTGGTGGAAGCGGCACAATGATGTGGTTGCCTTTCGCAGAGGCTCCCGCAAGCATGTGTTTCCCCTGGCTCAGTTCATCGACGGCAGGCCTATGCCCGGGATCCGGGAGGTCCTTTCCTCGATCTCCGATCCCAGATTGGCTTGGCTGTGGCTGATCAGCCCATCGCCTCTTCTCAAGGGGCGAGTTCCTGTCGAATTGCTCAGGGAAGGCATGAACATAGAAGCTGTTACGTCGGCCGCCGAGGCTGTTTCTCTGATTAAAACCATCTGACGATTCGTTATGCATCGGTTGCTGTTTGCGCACTTCGGTACGCACGCAAACAGCAGATGTATCAATTGTGCGATTTGTGCAGATGTATAGTTGTCCAATTTGTGCAAGTAATACTGGCGATTTAGTGATAAAAATGCAACTGATACTTCGTTATGTGGCTGGCAAACGGAATTTGAACTTGCACTAATTCCCCCGGTGAATAGCGTTCGAGCAGGGAAGGATGCATCGCGATGCGCATCTTTTTCGATCGTGGGGACAGGGAGCGGTTCGTCCATCGACGTCCTCGCCCTTTTCAAATCAATGAATGGAGATCAAATATGAACATCAAGAGCCTTCTTCTCGGCTCAGCTGCGGCCCTGATCGCAGTTTCCGGTGCGCGCGCCGCCGACGCCGTCGTCGTCGCCGAGCCGGAACCGGCTGAATACGTCAAGATTTGCGACGTCTACGGCGCTGGCTACTTCTACATCCCCGGCACCGAAACCTGCCTGCGCATCGGCGGCTATGTCCGTTATGATATGAGCGCCGGCGATGTCGGCAGCTTTGATGGCGCACGTTCGACAGACGTTCTCAACGGCAAGGACCAGGGCACCTGGCACAAGAATGCCCGCTTCTCGCTGAGGACCTGGACTGGCCAGGAAACCGAGCTCGGCACGTTGAAGACCTACACCCAGACGAAATTCAACTTCGGCAACTCCGCTTATTACGCTGGGAGTGAAGGCAATCCCGCCCACAACAAGGGCGTTACGATGGATTTTGCCTGGATCCAGCTTGGTGGGCTCCGTGTCGGTTTGGATGATTCGGCCTTTGACTCGTTCATCGGCTATGCCGGCAATGTCCTCAACGACACCATCGTTCCCTACGGCGATTTCTCGACCAACCTCATCCAGTACAATTTCGATGCCGGCAACGGTTTCTCGGCCGTGGTCTCGCTCGAAGAAGGTTCGGTGGACGGCAACAATGTTTTCTACGTGGGCACGATCGACAGCTATATTCCGCATGTCGTCGGTGGCGTGAAGTACACGCAGGGCTGGGGCGCCATCACCGGCGTCGTCGCCTATGACAGCAACTACGAAGAAGTGGTCGGCAAGGTTCGTGCTGACTTCAATGTGACCAGCGAGCTCTCACTGTTTGCCATGTTCGGCTACGGCACCGACAAGCACTCGCTCGCAGTCGCCAGCGGCCGCGACTTCTACAAGCAGTGGGGCGGTCACTGGGCCTGGTGGGCCGGCGGCACCTACAAGTTCAATCCCAAGACGTCGTTCAACTTGCAGGTTTCGGGTGACCAGGACAAGAATTACGGCGTGGCGGCAAACGTCGCTTACGACGTCGTCCCCGGCCTCACGGTCACCGCGGAAGTTGACTACGATCACTTTGGTCACTTCAACGACGGCACCCCGTTCGGCAACTGGACCGCTGCCGACAAGAAGAACAGCGTCGGCGGTTTGCTTCGCTTCCAGCGCTCGTTCTGAGGATTGAAGGACCGGGTCCCGACCTTCGCGGCGGCGACTACGAGCCTTCAATTTGCGGCTGAACCATTGTGGTGAGGCTTGAAGAGGTTGTCGGCGGATTGCTTGATCACGGACCTCCAATCCGAGCATTTCGTCGATGAGAAGGGCGCCCCGTTCCCGGGCGCCCTTTTTAATGCGTTATCAAGAGTGGCGCGCAAGCGAGCTGGATGGGCAGAATCCGCCACCAGTTGCTCGAGCGTAAGCCAGCACGGTTGGTCACAGTCGCTGTCGCCAACAAGGTTGCGCGGATCGCCTGGGCGGTGATGGCGCGTGAGGAAAACGACCGCGCAACGCTGTCAATGGCTCGAGGGTAACGACGGTCGCGCGAAATGACATCCAGTTTGGGCAGGGAAGATGAAGGGGCCGTCCACACTGAATCACGACAGATCGCACCGTTAATGGCGTTTTCAATCGGTCTCTGAGGGCGCTCGAACAATCCCACCAATCCGCTGCCCGCCCTGCTGCAGGCCCCTCTCCGGGCGGCAATTAATCCTGCTTCGGTTTGAAATTCGCTACGAGAGCACGATATCGTTGTGATGACCAACCTGGATTGATCATCAAGTGGCCGATACCGCCATAGAATGCGGCGAAAAGGCGCGTGGCCGTTCTGAACCTCCGGGCCGGCCGCCGCGCAATCGTGCGGTGATGAAGCACTCCGATGTCCTTGGCGGGCTCGACTACCTGGCGGCGGACTATCACCGGCAGGATTTCTCCAAGCATGTCCACAACGAGTATCTGATCGGGCTGATCGAGCGAGGCGTCCATGATGTCTGGTGCCGAGGTGAGATTTGGCACGCCGGTAGCGGCACCGTCGCGACCTTCGCGCCCGGCGAACCGCACTTCGGGGGTGCTGGTGACGATCTTGGCTGGAGCCAGAAGATCTTCTACATGCCCGATGGCCTTGTCCGGCAAGTCCTTGGAGACAGCGGCCAAAACGAACCCGGAACGATCGACTTCAGGAGCCCGTTCCAGGAGAATGCGGTCGTTGCGCACGGCCTCGGCACGCTATGGCGCCTGCTTGAACATGGGCATAGCTCGGCACTGGAGATCGAGGAGTATCTGATCCGTTTCCTGCCCCACGTCTTCGCAGAGGCCGGCAGGTCGCGCGTTGCAGGGCCAAAATTCGTGCCACCGAGGTTCCGCGACGTATGTGACTTCATCCATGCCCACTTTGACGAAGTTCTGCAGCTCGCCGCCCTGGCCGCCCTCGCCGGATGCTCCAAGGCGACGTTGATCGATGGCTTCAAGGCGCATTTCGGGTTGCCCACCACCCGCTACCTGATCCAGGTCCGCATCGAGGAGGCGCGACGGCTGCTGAGGCGAGGCCAGCACGTCGCCGATGTCGCCGTCGCGGTAGGGTTCGCGGACCAGAGCCACCTGACCCGGCACTTCAAGGCGGTGCTGGGGGTGACGCCGGCGCGTTACCTCTCGGTTTGAATATCGTTCAATAAAGCGCGCGGCGAACCGTCTAGCTTGGACGCTCAATGGATGAAAAGAGCGTCAACACCATGAACGAAAGCAAGCAGACCCGCCCCCGCGGCTTCACCAGCGACAACATCGCCGGCGTCTCCCCCGAGGTGATCGCAGCCATCACCGCGTGCGCGTCGGGTCAGGCGCTTCCCTACGGCAACGATGAGCTGACGCATACCGTCGAGCGCCAGCTCGCCGAGGTGTTCGAGCATGCGGTCGACGTGTTCCTCGTTTCGACGGGGTCGGCGGCGAACGCGCTGGCGCTCGCGGCGATTACGCCGCCATGGGGCAGCATCCTCTCGCACGCCGACGCGCACATCAACCGCGACGAGTGCGGCGCGCCGGAGTTCTACACCGCCGGTGCGAAGTTGGTGCAGCTTCCAGGCGAGGCGGGCAAAATCGACATCGACGCCTTGGCGGCCAATGCAACGCGCATGGTGGGCGATATCCACTCGGTCCAGCCCTCCAGCGTCAGCATCACGCAGGCGACCGAGATGGGATCGGTCTACGCGCTCGACGAGATCAAGGCCATCAGCCATATCTGCCGGTCAGCGAACCTGCCGCTCCACATGGACGGTGCTCGCTTCGCCAACGCCCTCGTCACTCTGCGCTGCTCGCCGGCCGAGATGACGTGGAAGGCCGGCGTCGACCTTGTGTCATTTGGCGCCACGAAGAATGGAACGTTTGGGGTCGATGCGGTCGTCTCGTTCCGCGGAGATCTCGCGAGCACGATCGCCTTTCGCCAAAAGCGGGCCGGCCAGTTGAGTTCCAAGATGCGCTTCATGGCGGCGCAAATGGACGGTTATCTGAGGGACGGTGTCTGGCTTCGCAACGCGGTCCATGCCAATGCGATGGCATCGGCGCTCGCGCGGGGGTTGGCCCTGGTGCCAGGCGTGAAAATCCAGCAGCGTCCCGAGGCCAACATCCTGTTCTGCCGACTTCCCACGTCCCTGATCCGGGGGCTGCTCGACATGGGATTCCGCTTCTACCATGATCGCTGGGAGCCCGGGATCGTGAGGTTCGTCACCTCTTTCGCGACGACCGAGGCCGACGTGTCCGACTTGATCGGCGCGGCAACCAGCCTCTGCGCACCGGTCGGCTCGGCTCGTGTTCCGGCTGGCGCCGAATGAGTGTGGCGACCGTCGAGCGCTCTCGCCGCCCGTCACGGATGTCCTCTTTGCTCGACTGCATTGATGATCCGAGCGTTCTGGCCGCACCGGCATCTCAGGCTGTATCTCTTGTCTCAGGCCTTTTAGACTTGCAGCTTCATCCTACCTCGGCAAGGCGGCTTCACCGTACGTTACGAAGTAACCGGGTTGATTTTCTGTAAGAAGGTCCCCTATCTGCGCAATTCACTTCAAGTCATCCGTAATCCGGCATGCCTGTAATATTTATTTTGCATTTTTTTATCATATTTTTGATGAAAAATGCTGTTCACTCGTCCGAGTTACTTAAAAGAGTGAGTCGGATCTGCGCTGATGACAGGGCATGAATCGGGATTTTGACCACTAGCAGGAGAAAATATGCCTTTCATATCTACTCGCCGCGCCAACGCAACGGACGCAGGGACGGTCGTCCGTTTTATTCACGCGCTACTCGATGAACTCACTGGCGGGAAAGCGCCCGCGCCCGACGACGTGAGACAAAGCGCGCAGATAATGCTTGCCGACGCTGGCGTGGTCGCAGTGATCGCAAGTGCAGATGACGAGCCGGTCGGCATCATGGTGCTGAATGAATGCACGGCAATCTATGCAGGAGGCAAGTTCGGCTATATTTCGGAGCTGTATGTTCGACCCGAAAAGCGCTCCAAAGGGATTGCCCCTCAACTGCTTGAGGTCGCCTCGCGGGAAGGCCATGCGCGTGGTTGGAAGCGACTTGAGCTTGCAGCGCCCAGGCAACCAAAATGGAAGCGCACGCTCGATTTCTACCTGCGCAACGGGTTCGAGGAACTCGGCCCTCGGCTCTTTCGGATTATCTAGACTAGAGAGTTTGCTATGGGCTGCTCAAAGCAACCTGCACGATCTCAGCGGATTGAGGTCCGGCGTGGTCGCTGCCTGCCGCTGCAATCGAACCAGCATCGTCATCGTAAATGTGTGCCTCGGATAATGCAGGGTTCCCGTCACGCCGGCCGCCCGGAACGCATCGGCAAAAACCGCCGTTAATCGGGTCACGCTAACGGCGTTTCCTTGAGTGTTGAGGAACAGAGCCGAGGGCGGCAATTTTGTGCCAACCTACAGGGGCGCTGCATAGACGACCGCACGTGACGTGCACCCGGTTACGCTGCGTATAACCAAATGGCGGATCATTCCCATGAGGGTAGTCCTATGAAGTTGTACGCGAAAGTCTTTGGTGGAGCGGCAGCGTTGCTCGCTGCCTGGCCGGCGATGGCCAGCGACGCGGTGGCGAGCGAACCGGCGCCCTACAATCCCAATTTCTCTTTCGTTGGCGGCGTCGGCGTCATCGACATCGAGGCCAACGAGCTGGTCTATCAGGCTCCCGGCAGCGGCTCGAAGCTGAGCCACCTTATCTGGGAAAGCACCTCTGCGGTCATTTCAGCCGAGATGACGGCGCGCAGCGAGGCCGGCTGGACCGCCAAGATTTCCAGCCAGATCGCCTTCAGCGGCGACAGCTACATGGAAGACTATGACTGGAACCCGTCATTCTCGACCAATGATGGCTGGAACGACTGGAGCAACCGTTCGCGCCATTCCGACACCGATCTTGATTACTTCTATTCGGCAACCGTCGCGCTCGGCCACGATTTCCAGTTCAGCGACCAGCTGCTGATCAACGTCAACGGTGGTTTCAAGTACACCTCGGTCAAGTGGACTGCCTATGGCGGCTCCTATGTCTACAGCGTTGCCGGCTTCCGGGATTCGGTTGGCGACTTCCCAAGAGACGCAAAGGCCATCAGCTACCAGCAGAAATTGCCGGTCGCCTTCGCCGGCATCGATGCGGCCTATGTCCAGGATCGCTGGAACTTCGGCTTTGCGCTGAAGGGCGGCACGACCTTCTCGGCCGGCGCTACCGATCATCACTGGATGCGTGACCTGCGCTTCGAGGATGATTTCGAATCGGCGCCGGTTCTGATGGTCGGCGGCAGCGTCGGCTACCAGTACAACGAGCGGACCAGCTTCTTCGTCTCCGGTTCCTACGTAAAGGTGTTCACCGCTCGCGGCGACTACAACACCTATGACATTGCGACCGGCGCAGAGACTGGCGGCGAAGACGACTGGATCGGCGGCGATTTTGCCGCGGCGACAGTGATGGTCGGCATCAAGACCTCGTTCTGATTGAACGAGTGCGACCGGAACGCCAAACCGATGTCCGCACGGCGCAGAAATCTGATGCGCCCGCGCGCCTGACGGCGCGTGCCGGGTGCTCGTGAACCGAGCCCGCTTTTTCTTCGCCAGGCTCAGGCGGTCTCGGCCATCCGGCTTCGCCCCCTGGCGCGGGCAGCCTGTCGGCTGCTGACGGTCGCCGCCCTGCCGGCCGGCGCGGTTTGTCTGTTGGCCTTTCCCGGCGGCGCGGGGTGGGCGGCACTCCCTTCTAGGCCCGCCGCGGCGTCCCGCAACCCTTCGCTTGCGCTTCGGGTCCTCCTCTTCGTTCCGGTCCTTCGGATGCGGTCCGCCTCCGACGGCGGGCCTTTCCGGTCGCGTCTCGCCGCCCACCCCACTTGCGGGGAAAGGCGCGGGATTGAAGAGCGGAGGACCAGACGATGCGTGCAAAACACCAGCGTTCCGACAGCCGAGAGGCTGGCGCGGGCAGGGGCGGGCGCTCGGGCAGCAGCCTTTATCAGGAGATCACGGACCGCATCATTGCCGAACTGGAGCGCGGCACCGTGCCATGGGTCAAGCCATGGGGCAGCGCAAAGGCCGACCTCGGCCTGCCCAGCAACGCGGCCACCGGGCGCCGCTATTCCGGCATCAACATCCTCATCCTGTGGGGCGCCGTCATCGAGCGCAGCTATCCCGGCCAGAACTGGCTGACCTTCCGGCAGGCGCTTGCCCTTGGCGCCAATGTCAGGAAGGGCGAGCGCGGCACAACAATCGTGCATGCCGACCGCTTTGTCCCAAAGGGCGAGCAGGAGCGCGCCAAGACAGACGGCGACGAGCCGCAGGCGGTGCCGTACTTGAAGCGCTTCACCGTCTTCAACGTCGCGCAGTGCGACGGCCTGCCCGAGCACCTTTATGGCAACGCCGAACCGCTGCCCGAACGCGAGATCATCCCGCAGGCCGAGGCGCTTATTCGAGCAAGCGGCGCGGATTTCCGCATCGGCGGCGATCGCGCTTTCTACATGCCGGGCAGTGACTCCATTCAGGTGCCGCCGCAGCCGGCATTCTTTCAGCAGATCGACTATTACCGCACCTGCTTCCACGAGCTTGGCCACTGGACCGGCCACCCGGCGCGGCTGGCGCGCGACCTCTCCGGCGCCTTCGGTTCCAAGACCTATGCGCGCGAGGAATTGGTTGCCGAAATCACCGCAGCCTTTGTCTGCTCGACCCTCGGCATCGAGCCGACCGTGCGCCATGCCGACTATATCGGCACATGGCTGAAGGTGCTGCGCGAGGACAATCGCGCCATCTTCCGCGCCGCCAGCCTTGCCTCCAAGGCCGCCGATTTTCTTCTGGGCTTCAACGCCGAGGCCGAAGGCGCGCAACAAGACGAGATCGCGGCATGAGCGCGCGCGATCCCGACACCCTGCAGACCGAGCCAACGCCGCAAGGCGAGCAGACGCTCATTCCCGGTGTCCAGCCACCACGCGCGACCGCCTCGCCCTTTTGGCCGACGCGCCGATGCGCCCACGCGCGGCGCAAAAGCCGCTCGATATCGGGCTGTTCGATGACGCCAGAAATCAACGCGACCTGTTTTGAGAGGAGTTTTCCCATGATCCTGATCACCGACGAGCTTTGCGCCCTGCTGCTCGCCAATGGCGCAACCGACACCGAAACCGACCATGTCCCGGTGGTCAAACTGTTCGATCCGACCGGCCCAGCGACCTGGCTTCTCACCGAACTCGACGCCGACGGCGACACCCTTTTCGGCCTTTGCGACCTCGGCTTCGGCTTCCCCGAACTCGGCAGCGTCAGTCTTGCCGAGCTTGCAAGCGTCAAGGGGCGGCTTGGCCTCGGCTTCGAGCGCGACCTCTGCTTCAAGGCGCGCTTTCCGCTCTCCGTCTACGCCCAAGCAGCGTGCAGCGCCGGCCACATCACCGAAGCCGAGCGGCTGCTGCGACAGGCGGCAGAAGCCCTTGGCAACGCCCATTCCAAGCTTCCGCTCGACACGGCGGAACAGACGCGCCGCTAGGCGCGAAAACCGTCCCGCCGCGCCGGCTTGCAGCCTCTGCGGCGGGGCAATCCCACCCCGCAACGAAGGAGACAAACCATGCAACTTGCCCACATTCCGCTTGATAAGCTCAACATTTCCGCGCTCAACATGCGCCATTCCAAACGCGCGCCCGACGTGTCGGACATCCTGCCGTCGGTTCGCGCGCGCGGCGTCCTGGTGCCGCTTTTGGTGCGGCCCAACGGCACACCGGAAAGCTTCGAGATCGTCGCCGGCCGGCGCCGCTATTTCGCCGCCAAATCGCTCGCCGACGAGCGCGGCCAGGGCAATGCCTTGCCCTGCGCCATCATGGAAGACGGCGACGACGCCGACGCGCTCGAGGCCTCGCTGATCGAAAACTTCGCCCGGCTCGATCCCGACGAGGTGTCGCAGTGGGAGACGTTTTCGCGGCTGATCAAGGAGCGCCGCGGCGTTGGTGACATCGCCGCCACCTTCGGCATCACCGAGCTTCTGGTCAAACGCATTCTGGCGCTCGGCGATCTTCTGCCCAAAATCCGCGAGGCCTATCGGCGCGCCGACATCGACGCCGAGACGGCGCGCCATCTGACCATGGCCTCCAAGGCGCAGCAGAAGGATTGGCTGGCGCTTTATGCCGACCCCGAGCAATACGCTCCGCGCGGCCACCAATTGAAACAATGGCTGTTCGGCGGCCAGTCGATTTCTACCAAGGTGGCGCTGTTCCCCATCGAGGACTATCCGGGCCTGATCGTCTGCGACCTGTTCGGCGAGGACAGCTATTTCGCCGATGCCGACCTGTTCTGGCAAAAGCAGAACGAGGCGATTGCCGCCAAACGCGATGCCTATCTGGAAGCCGGCTGGCCCGAGGTCGCCGTGCTGGAACCGGGGCAGCATTTCCAGTCATGGGACCATGAAAAGACGCCGAGGAAGAAGGGCGGCAAGGTCTTCATATCGGTCTCGCATCGCGGCGCGGTCGAATGCCACGAGGGCTGGCTGTCGCGCAAGGAAGCCCGCCGCGCCCGCGCGCAAGGCGAGGGCGGCGCGCACGACGAAACGCCCGCCAAGCCGTCGCGACCGGAACTCACCGGGCCGATGCAGAACTATGTCGATCTGCACCGCCACGGTGCCGTGCGTACCGCCATGCTCGACCATCCGTGTGTCGCGCTGCGCCTGATGGTGGCGCATGCCATCGCAGGCTCGGGCCTGTGGCAGGTTCGCCGCGAGCCGCAGCGCACCGCCAATGAAGCGGTGGCGGCAAGCATTGCTGCGTCCAGGGCCGAAGCCGCATTCGCCGAAAAACGGCGCGCGGTGCTGGCGCTGCTTGGGCAGGCCGACGAGGAGGGCGCGATAGCCGGCGGCAATGGCGACGCCTTTGCGCTTGCCGCAGTCTTTGCCCGTTTGCTGGCACTTTGCGACGACGACGTCATGCGCGTTCTCAGCCTTGTCATGGCCGAGACGCTCGAAGCCGGCAGCGCCGTCGTCGAGGCGCTCGGCAACCATCTGGGCATCGACATGGGCGCGTGGTGGCAAGCGGACGACGCCTTCTTCGACCTGCTGCGCGACAAGGAGATCGCCAATGCGATGCTGGCCGACCTCGCCGGCAAGCCTGTCGCCGACGGCAATGTCGCCGAGAAGGTCAAGACGCAAAAGAAGATCATCCGCGATTGCCTGTCGGGCGAGAACGGCCGCGAGAAAACCGACAACTGGATGCCCAACTGGATGAAATTCCCGGTCGAAAGCTACACGAAACGCGGCGGCTTCCGCACCGCCGATCAATGGGCGAGCGTGCAGCCGCTGTTCGTCCGCCAATAGGTGCCAAGCCGGGCGGCGGCTCTTTTTAAGCGCCGCCGCCCCGTTTGTCTGCCGCTGGAATATTGGCTGATGCGCACGGCGATCCGAACAGCATGTGCCACGCGCAAGGCTATTGTGCGTTGCACAAAAACCGACGCGCGGCTACACGTCCTTCCGTTGCGGGAATCGGGCTTGGACCAGCGGCGAGGCAGTGAGAACCGATGCTTCGTCGATATCATATTGCATTCATAGCTGAGGACCCTTCATGACCCTTTCGAGCCCTGACAAATCCGGCGCCGCCAGTCTCGAGGCCATCGCGCGAAACGGCGGCGTGCTGCGCCGCATCGCCGTGCGCATTCCGACCTATCTGTCGGACATTCGCGAGAACCCAGCATGGCTGCCGATGTTCGTGCTCGCCCGCACCATGCCGGCGCGCCGGATGCACTGGCGTGGGGCAAAGCCGGTTCGCGTGTCGCAAAAAGCCCACGACACGATGTTTGCCGGCGTCGATCGCCAGGAAATTGTCGAGGCGCTGCGGTCGGACGGGTTGTTTTGCGGGCTCGTCCTGCCGACTTCCATCCATAAGGAGATCGCCGCCTTCGCCCGCTACACGCCTTGTTTCGGCAATTTCGATCGCCGTCTCGAATTCATGGCTGAGGACCATGCCGAGGCCGAGAAGCGTTTCGGCCGCCCCTTGCTCAGCGGCCACTTATTCGAACACATCCTCGGCTGCAAGGCAGCGGTCGCCATCCAGAACGATCCGCTGCTGCTCGACATCGCCGCGCATTATCTGGGCGCTCAGGCGAAATTGATCACCACACGCGTGTGGTGGAGCTTCCCGACCAGCGAGGCTTCCGACGCCGACAAGAACCGTGCCTCGCTCGGCAAGTATCATTTCGACCTCGATGACTGGCGGATGCTGAAATTCTTCTTCTACCTGACGCCGGTCGACGAAGGCACCGGCCCGCATGTCTATGTCCGTGGCAGTCATAACCGCCGCGCCATCAAGCATCAGCTGACGCTGCTTGTCGGCCATCCGGCGCAGGAGGTTCTCAAGGTCTATGGCGACGACAGTCCCGTCACGCTGACCGGCGAAGCCGGCCTCGGCTTCGTCGAGGATCCGTTCGGCTTCCATATGGGCACCGTGCCTTCGCGCACGCCACGACTGATGATGGAAGTCGGCTTCGGCGTCTCGCCGCCCTCGCGCCGGCGCTTCCATGGCGAGCCGGTTATTCGCTGATCTCGCAAAAAGTCCTTAATAGCCTTCCCCAGATCAGACGCCTGGTTCTCCCTTGGGCTGGCTGGTGCCATGGCGTCGTCATGGGATCAGCTGGCACGACTGGATTGGATCGATGTCATCTGACGCCGGTTGGGCCTCGACTGACCCAGATCAAGGCCACGCCCTTGTCGGCGTGGTTTGATCGCCCAGTCCTTCACGGGAAAACGCATGGGCTGACCGACAGCCTGGTCGTCGCTCCCATCATCTTGACAATCCAGATCATACAGCAGGCAAATGACGCTTCACCAGCCAGGAACCGACGTGAGAACCGCGCTTGAGGCGATGCGGGCAATAGATCACAGCGCAATCGATGCACGACCTGCGGCTCGACTCCCCCAACATCTCACGAAGAGAACCGACGCGCTGGCGGCACGCTGATGGCCGGCTGTGACGACAGCTTCGACATTATTGTCGTGGGCGCCGGGCCGGTCGGACTTTCCTTCGCCGCATCGCTTGCCTATAGCCAGCTCAAACTGGCGGTTGTGGAAGGGCAGGCCCTGGAAAGACTGGCAAGTCCGGCTTTCGACGGCCGCGAGATCGCGCTCACCCACGCCTCGATTGGAATCCTTCGCGAGCTCGGAGCCTGGGATGTTATCTCCGCTTCGGACAAGTCACCGCTTCAAGGCGCACGCGTCCTCAACGGATCGAGCCCGTTTGCGTTGTGTTTCGATTCCCCCGGCGGATCCGCGGAACCACTGGGCGTTCTGGTCCCGAATTGCCAGATCCGCGATGCCCTGTTCAAGATCATCCGCTTGCGGGGCCATGCCCGGCTGCTGTGCGGCCACTCGGTCGTGCGTGCAACAAACAGCCGTCAAGGAGCAGTGATAACGCTCTCCAATGGCAGGCAGCTGAGCGCTCGCCTTCTCGTTGCAGCCGATTCGCGTTTTTCCGCCACCCGCAATCTGCTCGGCATTGGCGCCGATATCAATCGGCTTGGCAACTCGATGCTGATTTGCCGGGTGAGGCACGAGCGCCCCCACCACCAGATCGCGATCGAATGGTTCGATCACCATCAGACGGTGGCGATGTTGCCCCTCGCGCCAGGCGTGTCGTCGCTGCTTTTGACTTTGCCCTCAAACGAGGCCGACGGACTGCTTGCCCTCGACGACGAGTTGTTCCTGAGGGAGTTGACAAAGCGCTGTCGAGGGCGCCTCGGCAACATGAGCCTGGCAAGCCAACGCTATATCTATCCGTTGGCCACGACCTGGGCGCACAGGTTCCGGGCGCCGAGCTTCGCATTGATCGGCGACGCTGCCATCGGCATGCACCCGGTGACCGCGCATGGCTTCAACATCGGCCTTGGCGGCCAGAAGCAGCTCGCCCGGGGTATAGAGACCGCATGGCGCGACCGTCGCGACATTGCCGACCCCGACATGCTCCACAGATATGAAAGCCGACTGCGCCTGTCGGCGGCGCCGCTCTACCATGCTACGAATATCCTCGTCGGACTCTACTCAAGCGAGCATCCGGCGGCACGGCTTGCAAGGCATGTGGGGCTGCGCCTCGGCCAACATCTTCCCTTTGTCCGTCATGGCATTGCGGCCATGCTGAGGCGGTGAACCCCGGTCACCATAGTGCCAGCATCAGCGTGCGGCGTCGTAGCAGGCGGGCGCGTGTGGTTCGATGGGAGCGGTCGCGGCTGCGCGGGATCAGCTTGATGAAGACGGGGCTGCTGAATGCCGCGAGCCTCTTCCATCGCGGATCGTCAACGTGTCAATCGCCGTGTGTGTGCGAATCCACGCCCAATTCCGCCTTCGATGTGTTCACTGCGTGGATGGTTGTCATCCAAACAATCAATTTTGCCAATCCTGCTGACCCAATTAGGAGCGTGACCGAAATCAACTGCCTCGGCCCGCAGTACGGTCCCGACCCTACCGACATCTGACGGCATTTGCAGCGCCGGTGATTGCTGCCTTAGCTAGGTGCGAATTTGACCCAAATCGATCATGAACTGCTGAATCGAGAAATGGCCGCAGACGATCCATGGCGGCTCGATGGCAACCCGTTCGAGCGGGAGCGCCACACCCAAATTCTCCGGTTGTCACTTGCGCAAGGTCGAGTCGCGAATGCGCTCGAAGTCGGGTGCGCTGCCGGCGCTTTTACGGAGCGGCTAGCCCCCATTTGCCAGCGGCTCACTGTGATCGATGTCGTGGAGCCAGCGATTACCCGAGCACGTTTACGCATGAAGGAGACGCCGCACATCAGCTGGATAATTTCCGATGTTCAACAGTTTTCGAGTGATGAGCTGTTCGACCTGATCGTCGTTGCGGAGGTTCTTTACTACGTCGGAGACCTCGTTCAGATCCGCGCGGCAGTCCGCAACCTGGTAGGTCTGCTTGCGCCAGGCGGGCAGCTGGTTTTCGGGTCGGCACGTGACGCCAATTGCCAACGCTGGGGGCACGCTGCTGGTGCAGAGACCACCATCGCCATGCTGAACGAATCGTTGACCGAGATCGAGTGCATCGAGTGCCGGGGCGCGTCGATCAATGAAGACTGCCTGCTGGCTCTCTTCCGAAAGCCGATTTCCGCTGCCTGATAAAACACTGGGAGACACTGTGCGCTTCTGCGGTGTCAAGCTGACCCAATATGTGGACGTATAAGAGCGCCCGATGCAACAAGTAGCTGGATCCGGTTGATGGTAACAACCGCTGACTACATCCGGCTTCTTCATGCGGCTCGATGTTCAGCGCCGCGAGCCTCGAGGGGTTTTCGCCCGCTTCCACCTCAACGGCCCCAGACGTCGGCCGAAGCCTTTCCGGTCCAGACATCAGGTTCGGAAGCGGCGGGGTGACCGTTCCCCACCTCTGCCATTTTGCGTAACGGCTTTACCCAATAAATGACCCATAGATGCCCACATGAAGCGAAGTCCTTATTTTGCATGGCTCCCTATGCGGGACGGGCTCCACGGCTGCCGCCACCGAACCTCAAAGGTGTTTCGGCCCAGGTAGGTGACGATCCCTAGCCGGGAAAGCGGCACTCCTCGTCGGGGGCCGTCGGTCCCGTGTCCCGCCTTATGCGGCGCTATGCTGACACTCCTACGGCTGCCCTTTTAACCGATCTCGTCGTTGCAGTCAGTCCCGCGTCCCGGCCCTTCGGCCGGCGCAAGTGCTGACGCTCCTTAGGCTGCCTTTCTGTGTGCGGCGATTTTTGATCCCTCGCACGGAATGAAGACTTAGGGGCCAGCTCCTTCGCGCACTTCAGGCCTCAGGTGCTCAAGCTGTGTGTTCCAGTCGGCCAAAACCTCAAACAATTCGTTCGAAGTAGCGCCATCCGGGCGCGCCCTCCTTCCCGCTCTCCAGGTGCTTTCACCGACAGTCCGGTTGACTGGCAACACTCGAAAGCATTGACCAGACGATTCCTGTTGGCGAGCGCGATAGAGCTTCGCGGAACCTGTTTGCCGCCGGCGATCCAGAGCTGCGCGATCGCCATGCATCATCGCGTGCGCCAACGGTCGCCGCGTTTGCTGACGCCTAACAGTCGGGCCGTCCTCCACTTGATCGCTGCTTCGGCACGGGCGCAGCCACGCGCTGGCGGCCGCTCTTGAATCAGGTTGTGTCACCGACAGCTGCCATCGGTGCCGCCGCTTATCGGGCCAATCGAGCACGACCAGAAGGTTCAGATCAGGCTTTGAAAGGCATGGTTTTAACATCCATAGCGTGGATGCTCGCGATCTAAACAATCAATTTTACCAATCCGGGAGGGCCGTTCATAGACCCATGACATGCACCGCCATTGCTCTACCGCGTGAGGTGCACAAAAGAACCCGAAAAAGAGGAAGTCTTCGCATGCGCCCTGACGTGCAGTGGAGGTTATGCTGGGAAAATGAGTTGCAGCTTCCCGATCACCTCGAACTCTCTGAGTTCTTCCGGAAGACCTATGAGCCGACCGGAGCTTTTAATGGGAAGCAATTCGCAGGCGGTCGAAGTTGGGCCGGTGCAAGGCCGGAGCTCCGCGTAATCGGCCGTGATGTGCACGGGGTAGCGGCTCACTTGGGCCTGCTGCGCCGATACATCAAAGTTGGCGACGATGATCTGCTTGTCGCTGAACTCGGTCTATACGGGGTGCGTCCGGATCTTGAGGGGCTGGGAATCGCCCATTCGATCAGCGTGATGTATCCAGTGCTGCAGCAGCTTGGCGTTCCATTCGCGTTCGGCTCGGTGCGGCCCGCGCTCCGGAACCATGTTTCGAGGTTCTGCCGCAAAGGCTTGGCGAACATTTTGTCGGGCGTTCGCGTGCGTTCAACCCACCCGGACGTGTACCTCGATCTGCCTCCCACGCGAGTCGACGACAACGTACTCGTCCTGGTGCTCCCAATTGGACGCTCAATGAGCGAGTGGCCGGCCGGCACTTTGATCGATCGGAACGGTCCAGAGCTATGAAGGACACCCGCTACGACGTCAGTCAGCGCGACCCGCCCCCATGGCGTTGATCGAGCTGATTCCAGCATTGGCCGCGGTTTTACTATCCGCCCGCTTCCCTCAAATTCACTGAAAAATCTGACATCTCATGAACCTATTTGCCTCAGCCAGTACTGTTGCCATCTGCTCTTACGCGCTGCTGTCGACCGTCTATAAAACCGCGCAGGTCTTTTATACCCTGCCTACAAACGTACCGCCGACCTCGGGCGACCCGCCCAGCGGTGAGCCTTGGCCGAGCGTCGATGTCATTATCCCGTGCTACAACGAGGCGCCTCGCACCCTCTCGGACTGCCTGGCTTCCATTGCAAGTCAGGACTACGCCGGCAAACTGCAGGTCTATGTTGTTGATGACGGTTCTGCAAACCGCGATGCCCTCGTGGGTGTACACGAGGAATACGCGGGCGACCCGAGGTTCAACTTCGTTGCGCTCCCAAAGAATGTCGGAAAGCGCAAGGCGCAGATTGCCGCCATTCGCCGCTCGTGCGGAGATTTGGTGCTGAATGTAGATTCGGACACGATACTCGCCCCGGACGTCATCACCAGGCTTGCGCTAAAGATGCAAGATCAAGCGGTCGGCGCCGCCATGGGCCAGTTGGCGGCTAGCAATCGCAGTGAAACTTGGCTGACGCGGTTGATCGACATGGAATACTGGCTCGCCTGTAACGAAGAGCGGGCAGCGCAGGCTCGGTTCGGTGCCGTCATGTGTTGCTGCGGTCCGTGTGCCATGTACCGGCGATCCGCGCTTGTTTCGCTGCTGGATCAGTACGAGACGCAGCGCTTTCGAGGGAAGCCGAGCGACTTCGGCGAGGACCGCCACCTTACGATCCTGATGCTGAAAGCAGGCTTTCGAACAGAGTATGTCCCGGAGGCCGTCGCGGCAACAGTCGTTCCCAACAGCATGGGTCCCTATCTGCGCCAACAGCTTCGCTGGGCCCGGAGCACTTTCCGTGACACGTTGCTGGCGTTCCAACTGCTGCGCGGCCTTAATATTTATCTCACATTGGACGTGATTGGCCAGAATATTGGCCCATTATTGCTCTCTTTGTCGATTCTGGCGGGGCTCGCGCAATTCGTAACGACAGGTACTGTGCCTTGGACGGCATGCCTGATGATTGCAGCCATGACTATAGTTCGCTGCAGCGTGGCAGCGTTTCGTGCGCGCCAACTTCGATTTCTCGGGTTCTCGCTCCACACACTCATCAACATCTTTCTCTTGCTCCCCTTGAAAGCATACGCGCTGTGTACATTAAGCAACAGCGATTGGTTGTCGCGAAGCTCTGCGGCCAATGTGCAAGACACCGGCGACGCCCTTCCAAAGCCAAACCTGGTGGGATCTGACGCCGCTTACAGCGAACAGCAATAGTTACTTGATCGCAGGTAGAAGAGTTTTGAGCCAGGACCAGAAACATCAAGTGTTGAAGCGTAAGTTGGGCCCAGAGGATTTGCGGCGGCTCGAGACTCCTGCGATCGAACGGGAGTCTCACGGGCAAACAAGCGCGAAAAGCTCCGTGCCTGACTCTGCGTCAACCGTGGCAGTCGATTTTGCCGGCGTAACCAAGTCGTATGGGAACAAGATCGTTGTCGACGAACTGTCGTTCTCCGTTGCGTCGGGAGAGTGTTTCGGCCTCCTCGGACCAAACGGGGCGGGCAAAAGCACGATTGCGCGTATGCTCCTCGGCATGACATGCCCTGACGCGGGCACGATCACGGTGCTTGGCGTCCCGGTGCCGGCGCGCGCTCGGCTGGCACGCAGGGGCATTGGCGTGGTCCCGCAATTCGACAATCTTGACCAGGAATTCACCGTACGCGAGAACCTGCTGGTGTTCGGACGCTACTTCGGCATGAGCACACGTCAGAGCGAAGCGGTCATCCCGTCGCTTCTCGAGTTCGCTCGCCTCGAGCGCAAGGCGGATGCGCGCGTCTCGGAACTGTCCGGCGGCATGAAGCGATGCCTGACAATGGCGCGGGCGTTGATCAACGACCCCCAGCTCATTGTGATGGACGAGCCGACCACCGGCCTCGATCCGCACGCGCGCCACCTGATCTGGGAGCGGCTGCGCGCCCTGTTGGCACGCGGCAAGACGATTATCCTGACGACGCATTTCATGGAAGAGGCTGAGCGATTATGCGATCGGCTGTGCGTGCTCGAAAAGGGCCGCAACATCGCCGAAGGCGGCCCGCAGGCGCTGATCGACGAGCATATCGGATGCCAGGTCATGGAGATTTATGGCGGCGATCCGCACGAGTTGCTTTCGCTGGTCAAGCCACATTCCCAGCGCATCGAGGTCAGCGGCGAAACCCTTTATTGCTATGCGCCAGACCCTGACCAGGTGCGCACGCAACTGCAGGGGCGAGCAGGTCTGCGTCTTCTTCTGCGTCCAGCCAATCTCGAGGATGTTTTCTTGCGGCTGACCGGGCGCGAGATGGAGGAGTGAACGATGATTGAAGGTTTTGCGGCGGCGCTGCCGGCCAATGCGTGGAACTGGGTTGCGGTATGGCGACGCAACTATCTGGCATGGAAGAAAGTCGCACTCGTGTCGCTTCTCGGTAACCTCGCCGATCCTATGATCTACCTTTTCGGCCTAGGCACCGGCCTCGGCATAATGGTCGGCCGCGTCGACGGTGCGTCGTATATCGCCTTTTTGGCGGCCGGCATGGTCGCGGTAAGTGCGATGACCGCCTCTACCCTGGAAACATTGTACGCGGCTTTCGCTCGCATGCATTCTCAACGCACATGGGAAGCCATGCTGTATACGCACGTTACCCTCGGCGACATCGTTCTGGGTGAACTGGCGTGGGCAGCCACCAAGGCCTTCATGGCCGGTACGGCTATTACCATCGTCACCGCAACCTTGGGCTATGCCGCCTGGCCGTCCGTACTCTATGCGCTGCCAATCATTGCTCTGACAGGGTGCGTATTTGCGAGCCTCGCGATGATCGTCACCGCACTTTCGCCCAGCTACGATTACTTCGTGTTTTACCAGACGCTTGTCCTCACACCTATGCTGTTCCTGTCGGGCGCCGTTTTCCCATTGAACCAGCTGCCTGGCGCCTTTCAGCAGATAGCGCGATGCATGCCGCTGTCACATGCGATCGACCTCATTCGTCCGGTTATGCTTGATCGCCCGATCAGCGGCATCGCCCTGCACGTCGGTGTGCTCGGCCTGTACGCGCTGTTGCCATTCTTCCTCTCGATGGCGCTGTTGCGCCGCCGACTAATGCGCTGACGAAAGAGAGTGAGGCAAACAATGCGCTACGGACTTCGTGCTGCAAATAAAAACGACATCGCCAACGCAAATCGGCATCCAACCCAGGGTCTTCGTGGCATCCACTCAATCTCTCAACGTTATGGAACGCCCGGGACCTCGATCACAGGATCTCATGTTGATCCAGGCGTAAGAGAATTTCTTTGAGGTTGGTGATGTCTGACTGGCGTTCGCGGCGGCGAACGACAACGCAGCCTGTGTTTTTGATCAAACGGCCTTGAGACAGGCCAATTCAGTCTTCCTGTACGATAAACGGAGAGCGAGATGCTGTGTCTAGGATTGAGCGGCGGATTAGACAAAGTCTATGAAAACCGATTCCAGATTGCGAATACATTCATGCACGATGGCGCTGCGGTGCTCGTCCGAGACGGACAGGTCATCGCGGCCGTAGAAGAGGAGCGCCTCAATCGGATCAAGCACTCCAACAAGCTCCCAATCAGTTCGGTTCAATACTGTCTTTCAGCCGCTGGGGTTCAGCTCAGCGAAATCGATCATGTGGCGTACTACGCTACCGAAGCCTATTGCAACGCCATGCTCGAAAACATGCTTGCTTCCGAGCCCGACGCCTCCATTCCGTTGGATGCCAAATTTTTGGTGCAGCAGCTGTTGGCGCAGGAGTTCGGTAGCGAGCTCGACCCTTCGCGTATCTCATTCGTAAGTCATCATCAGGCGCACGCCGTGAGTGCTTTTGCAATGTCGGGCTTCGAGCAAAGTCTGATTTTCGCGATTGATGGCTCTGGTGATTTCCAGTCGGGTCTTGTGGCGGTAGGATCTGGTGCTGAAATTTCGCAACTCGCGACTTTCCCAGAGAACAATTCCCTTGGGCTATTTTATCTCGAGGTGATCCGGTATCTCGGCTACGGCTTGTTCGATGAATATAAGGTAATGGGGCTTGCCCCCTACGGCGATCCCGTTCCCTATCGCGAGCTTTTCGAGCAGTTCTATGAACTGTCTGCAAACGGCGAGTATCGCGTCCACCTGGACCGCATCGGTCCGACTTTGCTTCGCACCATTCAGGTCCGGCAAAAGGGAATGCCATTCACTCAGCAGCACAAAGATGTGAGTGCGTCGCTACAGGAAGCACTCGAACGCATCGTGTTTCACATTCTTCGGCATCATCGTGAGGCCACGGGGATGACGCGGCTGTGCCTGGCCGGTGGCGTTGCGCACAATTGCTCCATGAACGGCAAGCTGCTCTATTCAGGCCTTTTCGAAGACATCTTCGTGCAGCCCGCGTCGCATGACGCTGGCTGCGCATTGGGCGCTGCATTAATCGTGTCTGGTGAGTTGGGCCGCCCCGCGCCGCGTGCGCGATTGCAGGAGGTTTATTGGGGGCCGGATCTCGCGAGCGATCATGCTGTGGAAGAGGAACTAAAGGCATGGGCGGGGCACCTGGAGTTTGAACGCACTGAGGAGGTGGCGGATAGGGCAGCCGAGTGGATGGCCGGTGGCGCCGTGATCGGCTGGGTGCAAGGTCGTTCGGAGTTCGGGCCGCGCGCGCTCGGAAATCGCAGCATTCTTGCCGACCCCAGGCCCGCCACAAACAAGGACCGGATCAACGCCATGGTCAAGAAGCGGGAAGGGTATCGCCCGTTCGCCCCATCAGTGCTGGAGGAGGATGCGCGCGAATTTTTCGACCTCCCAGGCAGTGCGAGCGAATTTCCCTTCATGAATTTCGTGGTCCGTGTGCGCGACTCCAAGCGTGGTTTGCTCGGCGCCATCACGCACGTCGACGGTACGGCTCGGCTGCAAACAGTATCGCGCAAGGCCAGTCCGGCCTACTGGGACGTCATCAATGCCTTCAAGCAGCGCACTGGCATCCCAATTCTGCTCAACACGTCCTTTAACAACAATGCCGAGCCGATCGTGGATTCAGTTGCAGACTCGATTGCCACGTTCCTGACGACAGGGTTGGATGGACTTGTGGTCGGGCCGTTCCTCGTCAAAAAACGGGCCGCAACGCTGGAGGATTGGACTGCGCTCGCGGTTTCATTGCCGCCTTATGTATCCCTGTATAAGGTCCGCGCTCACACGGCGCTGGATCGCCAGGAGACCGTCTGCGAAATCCGAACGGATCACTCCAGCCGTGACGGTGTGCGTATTTCACCTGAATTGTTCGATCTGCTGACGCGAATCGAGGGCGAAGCCGTGCTCGCGGATCTCCTCGATACAATTACGCTGGATCAGGCCCAGCGCGAGGCTCTCACAGGAGAACTGCGACGGTTGTGGGAGCAGCGCCGCGTTCGGATGCGTCCCTCGCAAGCTGCTCGCGTCCATCAAAACTGATGCCAAAAGCTGGACGACAGATAACAGTTGCCGAAACACCGTTCTGTCCAAGCATCTTCATATGACTGTGCCCAGGCTGCGAGCATGCATAACGCCTATGGCAGTCGAGGATCAGTAATGGATTTGCTTGCCGGTGGCTCAAGACAGCACCAATTCGTCGTTTCTCGACGGCGGACCCGGTTCGGTGACTGCCTATGGTCTTCGGCATCAGCCTGGTGTTACGCATAGCGGACGGGACGTGCGAGCGGGCTGCGCCGCTCGCGGGATAAGGCGGCGGCCCTACGGCGCGCCAAGCCGGCATATTCGTCGTTGAGATGCTTTTGGCAAAATGCGTTGGTGAGGCGACGATCATGTCTTAGCGCGCCTTGACCTTCGGCCCCCTCGTTGGCGATGCCCGACATCTCCTTTCGGGCAATCGCCTGATCGGGATGCGAGTCGAGGAAGGGGAGCTCACCTAACCCACGGCCGAATGCCCGTCGCGCACCTGCGCGATCGCAAGCGCCGTGGTGCTGTGCCATTCCATGCGAAGCGCGAGAGTCCTTTTCAGCCCGCGCAGAACCAGGAAGGAGGACATGGTCGAGAGCGCCGCGCCGGTGATGTAGCGCAAGCCCGTTTCGTACAGCGTGTGGAGGCTTCCGCGGCGCCGAGGATTGCGCCGCCAAGGCGGCGGCCTCATTCGCCGCAACACTTTCGATCGTAGGTCGAGCTCAGGAAGACGCGTGGTTGACCGGCATTGGGAAAACCAGCCGGATCGTAGCCGTGATGGATCGCGAGGGTAGCGAAGCCGAATTTGGCATCGTTCGCAGATGTGCCACTTTCCGGTCTTGGATTGCGGTCTCGGGCATCGGCTTCAGACGTGCCTTGGCTTTCGGAAGGAGTGGCTGCAAACTGGTTGATATGGAATGTCCAGTTGGCAGGAAAAGAAATGGTCCAGTCTCCAGGTCCCGGTGCTTCAACCCGCTCGCATGGCATGGGCGCGCGCCAGATCTACGAAGCGCTTCGCGAGCAGATCCTCAGAGGCGTTTACGGCACCGGAAGCCAGCTGCCGTCCTCCCGTGGTCTCGCCGAGGAACTTGGCGTCTCGCGAACGACCGTCACCGTCGCCTACGAGCAGCTGGCCGCGGAAGGTTTCATCGACATCCGTCAAGGCGCGCGCCCTCGTGTCGCATCCTCACTGCTGGGACATGAGCTGACCGCCAATCCCCCAAAACGGTTCGGCCCGGTTCACTTGTCAAGCTATGGCGAACGGCTGCGTGGTACTCCGCGCTGGCCGGATTACCTGCCGAACACGCTGAAGGTTGATTTCCGCTATGGCGTCCTGGCGCCCTCAGATTTCCCCGCATCGGTTTGGAAGCGCGCGATGAACGCGGCGATGGCGCAGCGGCCGGCACGGCTCGCCTATGACGATCCGTGCGGTTCGAGCCGGCTCCGCCAAGCGCTTCAGGGCTATCTCTGGCGCGCCCGTACTGTGCGCTGCGACCCCGAGCAGATCGTCATCGTCAATGGTTCGCAGCAGGGCCTCGATCTCTGCGCGCGCCTGCTGCTCGACCCCGGGGACAGCTTCGTCATCGAGGACCCCTGCTACAGGATGGCGCGCCAGGTCTTTGCCAGTACAGGTGCCACGCCCGTTCCCGTCGAGGTTGACGATCACGGCATGCAAACGGAGCAACTGGCGGGGGTCGCGGCCCGGCTGGCCTATGTGACGCCCTCGCATCAGTTTCCGCTCGGCGGCGTCATGCCGATCCCGCGGCGGCATCAGCTTCTGGAATGGGCGCGGGAGCAGGGCGCCTATGTCATCGAGGACGACTACGACAGCGAATATCGCTACGATATCAGCCCCGTTCCCCCGCTGCATAGCCTCGAGGATCATGGGGCCGTCATCTACCTCGGCACCATCTCCAAGACGCTCTCGCCGATGCTGCGGATCGGTTATCTCGTCGTCCCGGCGGAATTCCTGCAGGTTTTCGAAACCGCCAAGCAGCTTGCCGACCGGCATTCTCCGATGGCGGGGCAGGAGTCATTGGCCTCTCTGATCGAGAGCGGTGGCTATGAAAGCCATGTGCGCCGCGTGCGCCGCATCAACGGCGAGCGCCGGGAGGCATTGCTGACCGCCCTCAAGCGGAGTTTTCAAGGTCGGATCGCCGTCCAGGGGGCAGAGGCTGGACTGCACGTCGTCATATGGTTCAACGACCTGCCGCGATCGCGTGAAACGGCGTTGGTCGAAGCTGCCCAATACGCGGGTCTGGGTCTGCACCCGATTTCGCCGCTTTATCATCGGCAGTCGGGAGCAGGCGAAGCCGACCGCGTCGGGCTTGTCATGGGCTATTCCGCCCTGAGCATCCGGCAGATCGAAAAAGGCGTCGAGATGCTGCGCGACGTCGTCGCTCGACTCTGAGACGCTGACGGTTCCGCACGCGGGTTAGAACGCATTCGCGGCCGCTCATCGTAAACAGTTCATCGTTGAAATAGTCGCGCGGCCGGGCGACGGCCGCGCTCATGGCCGGCTGACTAAGGTTGATGCTGCTGCCGCCGCCGTGAGGTTGCACGCGATCCAAGCCTTTGTCTCATCTATCCGCAACGTGGATGCTTGTCATCGAAACAATCGATTTTGCCGATTATACAGAACGTCCCATAGGAAGAATTCAAGGATGCAGCCCTAAGGAGATTGTCGATGCGTGCGTTGGCTCCGAGGAGCATTTTCTGGTGTGCTGGTCTGCGCCGAACATCAAGCGAGCCGATCCCCTTTTCGACCAGGTACATCGGTGATCGGCGCAAGCTGCATCGCGTCGGCTCTTCGCGACAAGCTCCCCCCGATAGCGTAGGCCCCTACCTCAAGGATCGGGGTTATGCCGATTGCGAATGGCCGACCGGTACAACAATTGACCGCAAGGGTTCGCAGCTATGAGACGTCTCGATGACAGATGGAAGGTGCAGAGTGAATGCGCTGACGGCACCGGGCGTCGAAGCGTTTATCTGACGTTTGACGACGGTCCCAATCCATGTTTCACACCACAGATACTCGATGTGCTGGCGCAAAATCGGGTGCCAGCGACATTCTTCGTCATTGGTGCTTACGCCGCAGAGCATCCGGAACTCATCCAGCGAATGATCGCAGAAGGGCATGAGGTAGGCAACCACACGATGTCTCATCCGGACCTGTCCAAATGCGGTTTGGGCGAAGTGCAACGTGAAGTATTTGAGGCGAACCAGGCCATCATGCTGGCATGCCCGCAGGCCTCGATCCGCTACATTCGCGCGCCATACGGCGCCTGGAGCGAAGAAGTGTTCACTGCCTCAGAGATCGCGGGGCTGGCGGCCCTTCATTGGTCGATCGACCCAAGAGACTGGTCGCGCCCCGGCACCGACGCGATCGTCGATGCAGTGCTCGCCTCGGTACGCCCCGGCGCAATCGTGCTCTTGCACGACGGATGCCCTCCCGACGAGTCGACACGGAGCACTCAAGCCAGTCTGCGCAACCAGACCGTTATGGCGCTGTCCAATCTGATTCCTGCATTAGATGCCTGCGGATATGAAATTCGCTCGCTTCCAGAACATCACTGAAATGCGAGATCCCACGGACCTGCTTTCCCAGCCAGTACCTGTGTGGTCTCGCTTATGAAGGCTTACAGGCCGTTTGCGCCCTGCGAACAAGCACTTCGTCGACATTGGACAAACTGGTCGGCTCCGACCGGTTGGCTAAGGGTAGTGTTGTCACCTGCTACAGTGAAAACCCGCGCAGGCTCTCGGCATGCCTAGCATCGCCGGTAGGTTCACTTTTCGACGATTGTTTGCATGTATGGTTCACTTTGCGTTGGATCAATTTCATTGGGCTTGCCGCAGGCTCACATAGCGACCAAGCGGGATCGCTGGCTGCGTCCAAAAGGTTTGGCAAGCAATTCGCATACCGTGACCGGCACCGGGGATTCCGGTGCCCTGATCCGGCGCGCGATGCCATCTTTCACCAACTGGACTACCTCAATAGCTTCTGACTGGCTGTTTCCAATAGGCCAGCTTGCCGATACCTGACTTGGTAACGCAAGGAGTTTCGCGATGTACATCCCTCCCGCTTTCCGCGACGACGACAAGGAATGCCTGCGCGCGACCATTCGCGCGGCGCTGCTGGCGAACTTCGTTACCGTCACGGCGGAAGGGCCGCTCGCAACGCCACTGCCCCTCTTCCTTGACGAGAGCGAGGGCGAGCACGGCGTGATCTACGGGCACCTGGCGAAGGCCAATCCCCAGTGCCGTGTTCCGCCGCTGGGCGACGGCTTGGCCATCTTCATGGGGCCGGACGCTTACGTGACGCCGGCATGGTATGCGACCAAGCGGGAAACCGGGAAGGTCGTCCCGACCTGGAATTACGTCGCCGTCCACGCCTATGGCCCGGTCGAGTTCTTCGAGGATGCGGGAAGATTGCTGGACGTCGTGAATCGGCTGACCGACCACCACGAGGGCGAGCGCGCCTCGCCTTGGGCGGTGTCGGACGCGCCGCCGGATTTTATACAGGCGCAACTCCGCGGAATCGTCGGCCTGCGCATGCCAATCACGAGGCTGGAGGGCAAGCGCAAAATGAGCCAGAACCGGAACGCGGCCGACCGCGCTGGCGTGGCGGCGGGCCTTGCGGCGAGCGAGCGGGCATCTGACCGCGCCGTCGCCGCTCTCATCCCAAAATAATCATGAACTTCGTCGGAATCGACCATCATGCCAGAACTGACCCCACTCGCCCTGTACCTCGCCGCGGCCTCCGTGCTCGCCATCACCCCCGGTCCGGGCATCTTCTACGTTGCCGCGCGCACGCTCGCCGGTGGTCGTCGGGAAGGTATCGCTTCCAGCTTCGGCACGGGGTTGGGGGGCATGATCCACGTCCTCGCCGCAAGCTTAGGTGTTTCCGCGATCGTGCTCGAGAGCTCGGAACTGTTCTCCGCATTAAAGCTGTTCGGCGCGGTCTACCTCGTCTGGCTCGGCTTTCGCACCTTTCAAGCCGCCCGCCTCAAGGGAGCGACTGGCGGCGATGACGGCGCCGCAGTGGGTCCAGTCGGACCCCGGCGGGCGTTTCGTGAAGGGGTACTGGTCGAGGCGCTCAACCCGAAGACGGCAGTCTTTTTCCTCGCCTTCATTCCGCAGTTCGTGAATCCGAGCGCAGGGCTCGTAGCTCTGCAATTCGTGGTGCTTGGCTCCGTGTCCATTGCGCTCAACACGCTCGCCGACATCGTGGTTGCCGTCGTGGCCAGCGGCATTCAAGACGGCGCGGCAGCGCGTCCCGGGTTGATCCGCCGCCTGAGGGAGACGTCAGGTGGCGCGATGATCGCGCTGGGCGTCGGCCTCGCTCTGGCGAAACACCCTGCTGCCTGACTTTGGCGGGTACCTTGCGGAAGCAGTTGGATGGCTGCGAGCGAGTTCGGTCATTGCACCTATTTAACCATGTCTCAGGAGGCGCGGCACCGCCGTTTGGGTGAACGTCGGCTCATAAATGAGAGAAAAACATAGCGTGAGAGAAACGTGAGTACGACTGCCTCGCCTCGCTCATGCCCATCATTTCGGACCTCGCGAATCAACGCACGGTAGAAGCCAGTCAGCCGAGAATGACGCCCGTTTCATGGAAGGAAAGCCAAGCCATGCGCGAAGCATCGCCCCGCTTTGCACTCGATTATTTGGCGACGCCCGGACTTGACGTCAGGGCACTTTTCGCTTTTGCCCGCGACCAGGGCCTAACCGATGTCCAGATCCGCAGCCAACCGGGCAGCAATGCTATTGCACGCGGCATGCCGGCGGCGGACGTCCGGTCTGCGGCCGCCGACACAGGCGTTGGGATTATTTCCGTCAATGCCCTCCAGCGCTTCAATGAGTGGACCCCCGCCCGCAGGGCCGAGGCGAGCAAGCTCGCCGATTATGCAGCGGCCTGCGGAGCCAAGACGCTCATGCTGGTGCCGGTCAACGACGGCTCCTGGCCCGCCAATGTCGAGCGCCGGGGCGATCTCCGCGTCGCCTTGAAGGCGCTCAAGCCGATCCTCCAGTCGCGCGGTCTGATCGGTCTCATCGAGCCGCTGGGCTTCCGGACCTGCTCGCTTCGATCGAAGAACGAAGCGGCTAAGGCCATTGCCGCCATTGATGGCCAATCCGTCTTCCGCCTCGTGCACGACACGTTCCACCACACGCTTGCCGGGGAGACGTTCTTCTCCTCCGAGCTGACCGGTCTCGTCCACATTTCAAGCGTGAACGATCCGATCCACTGGATTTACCCGGATCGCGTCTTAGTCGGTTCCGACAATGGCAGCCAGATCCGGGCGCTGCTTGATGGCGGCTATGGGGGGCCCTTCTCATTCGCACCGTTTGTCGATGCAGCCCACCCGCTGGACGACCTCGCAGGCGCACTTGCCGCGAGCGTCGCTCTCTTCCGACACGGGCTATTGACGCGAGTGCCGGCGTGAGACGCGGGAGTAAATTAGGGCTGCCTGGGGCGCCTTTTGGCGTCCCCCGGAGAAGTCATTCGAGACGCCTCCTGTAGCAATATCTCTCGCAGCCAGATGCTTGCCGGATCACTGTTGTGAAGGGCGGGCCATTGAACGGCCTCGGTGAACGTGGGTAGTGGCAGCGGAAGTTCGATGATCCGCAGGGGGAAGGTTTTTTTGAAATGCTGAACCAGCCGGAAGGGCATGGTCGCTATACGAGCTGTGCCTGAGACCATCGGCGGGATCATGCTAAAGGCCTGCACAACGATCTCGACACGTCTCTTGAGACCATGCTCAAGAAAAAACTGTTCCTCGATGGAGGGCTTCAGCGTCCGCCCGAACTTGACCGCAACGTGCCTCATCGACATGTATCTCTCGAATGTAAGCTGCCGTGGCAGCTGCTTGTTCGTGGAGCAGCCCACGCACACGAGCGTCTCGTCGAACAGCGCCGCTCTTGGATGGGCACTTGACATGAACAATTCTGGAAAAATCAGAAAATCGACGTCACCGCGCCGGAGAAGCTCATCGGGGTCGTCGTCGATAGGCAACAATTCGAAGCTGACGGCGGGTGCTTCGCGTGCAACCCGCTCCACGACCTTTTCAAAAAACACGAGTGTGGCGAAATCGGAAAGAATGATCCTGAAACGGCGATCGGATTGAGCCGGATTAAACGGATCCCAAGAGATAATCGAGCACTGGATTTGCAAGAGTGCGCTGCGAACTGCGGGGGCGAGTGTTTCCGCACGCGGGGTTAGAACACGTTCGCGGCCGCTCGTCGTAAACAGTTCATCGTTGAAATAGTCGCGCAGCCGGGCGACGGCCGCGCTCATGGCCGGCTGACTAAGGTTGATGCTGCTTGCCGCCGCCGTGAGGGTCCGCTCGGTCAGCAGTGCGTCGAGCACGACGAGAAGGTTCAGATCAAGGCCCTTGAAGCGCATGGCTTTCACTTATCCATAGCGTGGATGCTCGCGATCTAAACAATCGATTTTACCAAACTTCCAGGGCGCTGCATAGATGACCGCACTTGACATGCGCCCGATCACGCCACTGCTTCTGCAGCGTGTGCTGGGAAATGACTTGTAAGTAGCCGATCATGTCGAACTCTCCGCCTTCTTCCAAAAGGCCTATGGGCGACAGGGGCTTTCAGGCGGTTGTAGCTGGGCCGGTGCAGGGCCGAAGGTTCGCGCAATCGGCTCTGATGTGCACGGCGTAGCAGCTCACTAGGACCTGCTGCGCCATTTCTTCACGGTTGGCGAGGTTGATTGCTTGGTAGGCGAACTCGGATCGTACAGGATGCATCCGGATCTTGAGAGACTCGGAATGAGTCGTTCTATCCGCGTCATGCGTCCGGTGCTGCAGCAGCGTGGCATTCCATTCGCTTTTGGCATGGTTCGGCACCCGCTGCGAAACCATCTTGAGAGGTTTTGCAGAGACGGCCAGACGACCATAGTGCCGGGCGTTCGCATCGCCACACATGATCGCGACCGCCAATGCGCTCGAGGTTTGCGATCAGGCACTGGGATGTTGTCCGCTCGGTTGCAGCCAATCGGCCCTCCATACCACGCCGCGATCGGCGTGATTTTCGATCCTTTGCACCGCGCTCGCCGTGCCCAGAAACGGCAAGTAGCAACTGCAACAGATAGGCTGGAGTCTGATGCTTGATAACATAAGAGCCGGAGCGAAGGGACGCGGCTCGTGCCCAGCAGGGACAAACAACCGAGACCTAAGCTTCGATTTCGCCAAAGGCATACTCATTACTTTGGTGATAATTGGGCACTTGTTACAATATTTAATCTACCAGGGCACCGACGCTTTCTGGCTGTCGCCGTATTTCAAGTCGATCTACATGTTTCATATGCCTCTCTTTATGGCGATAAGCGGATATCTTTCTTCTGGGGCAATTTTGCGAAAATCGTTCACCCAAGGTGTCGGTGAGCGGGCAATGCAGCTACTACTGCCAATGCTTTTTTGGTGTACGTTGATTTGGACGTTAAAGTCCGCAGTTATTTTTCCCATGAAGAGTTTAACTGATATATTGTTGGATTTGTCGACGGAAGTTATTGGAACCTATTGGTTCATATGGGCGGCATTTATTTCGTTCATTCTGATTAGAGTTCTTACAACTTTCAACCGTCTATCGATATGGATCATAAGCGCATCTGCAATTGCGGTCGCATTCGCACCCATCACGTTATCAATAACCCCGTTGTTAAAGTACACTTACCCATTTTATTGTTTAGGGTTCCTGTTTGCCCAGCCGATCGGATGGCAGAATGGCGTCATCTGGCGTCACAAATGGATTTTTGTTGTCTTATTTTCGATAGCGGCTTTCATATGCTTCCTCGGGTGGGGCAAGGAGACTTATGCCTACAACAATCTCGTTTTAATTCATGATGAACAGTCAGCTAAACAAGTTTTTCTGATGTTCTCTGGCTCTTTGGCGGCTTCCGCGGTAGCAATGCAGTCTATGTTCCAATGCTGGAGACTTGTCTATTCGACTAGAGTAGCTCGCTTTGTCGCGGTGCAGCTTGGTCAGAGCACGCTGCTGCTTTACCTGGTCCAGGGTGCCGTGTTTCGCCTCATGGATTTGATACAGTTTGGAGAAGTCTGGAATCTCACGACCAGAATCACCTTCGCAACTGTGCTTGGAGTGGCGATTGTCGTCATAGCGATGGCAATTCGCAGTATTGCGCGCAACCTCGGATATGTGTCGCGGATCGTTGTCGGAGCGCCGCCACGCCCAAGTCTGCTCAAATCTCAATCTGTAATCAATTAGCCACGTGAAAAATTCGCATCTGTAATCGACATGTTTCATAGCTCCGGACCTATCCGATCGACTGTTGTACCGGTCGGCCATTCGCTCGTCGGCCGCGCTATCCCCATAACTACGACGAGCACGTCCTCCACGCGCGCGGGCGGCAGGTCGGGACACAACACCTCTGAGTGGGACCGTAAACGAGCGCCCATAATGGTCACGATGACAAACAACCACGTTACGGACAGATGAGGCATGCGTTTCAAAGGCCTTGATCTGAACCTTCTCGTCGTGCTCGACGCACTGCTGACCGCGCGCAACCTCACGGCCGCGGCAAGCAGCATCAACCTTAGTCAGCCGGCCATGAGCGCGGCCGTCGCCCGGCTGCGCAACTATTTCAACGATGAACTGTTTACGATGAGCGGCCGCGAACGCGTTCTAACCCCGCGTGCGGAAACACTCGCCCCCGCTGTTCGTGGCGCACTCTTGCACATCCAATGCTCGATTATTTCTTGGGATCCGTTTAATCCGGCTCAATCCGATCGCCGCTTCAGGATCATTCTTTCCGATTTCGCCACACTCGTGTTTTTTGAAAAGGTCGTGGAGCGGGTTGCACGCGAAGCACCCGCCGTCAGCTTCGAATTGCGGCCGCTCGACAACGACCCCGATGAGCTTCTCCGGCGCGGTGACGTCGATTTTGTGATTCTTCCGGAATTTTTCATGTCGAGCGCCCATCCAAGAGCGGCGCTGTTCGACGAGACATTCGTGTGCGTGGGCTGCCCCACGAACAAGCAGTTGCCACGTCAGCTTACATTCGAGAGATACGTGTCGATGAAACACATTGCGTTCAGGGTCGGCGGTGCCCAGATGCCATCCATCGAGGAACAGTTTTTGCTTGAGCATGGTCTCAAGAGACGTGTTGAGATCGTCGTACAGGCCTTTAGCATGATCCCGCCGATGGTCTCAGGCACAGCTCGGATAGCGACCATGCCCTTCCGGCTGGTTCAGCATTTCAAAAAAACCTTCCCCTTGCGGATCATCGAACTTCCGCGGCCACTACCCACGTTCACCGAGGCCGTCCAATGGCCCACCCTCCACAACAGTGATCCGGCAAGCATCTGGATGCGGCAGATAATGTTGCAGGAGGCATCCCGCATGTGAAGTCGCGGGCACTCCTGGTCTCAGTCTAGATTTACTCAGCGCCTCATACGGGTGCGAACCGGCGTGCAAAATTGGGTCTGACGCACATTCGATGATTTTGCATGACGGCGTGCCACGTGTTTCCCCATGCTGGCAGCCGGCAACACCAAAAACATGAAGTGGAAGAAGTACTTTTACCGCAAGCTATGCGAGGCTGAAGGTTTTCGCCATGCGCCGCACCGAATTGCGGGGATACTGAGCGTGAGATAACTCGTCTCGTCCTCCTTCCGAATTCCGGTAAGCCGCCTTACCAAGGGCAGGCGGCGCTTGAGATTCCGCCGCTGGAAATCCGTCGCGCGGGGCTGTCGACGTTCAATCGCGGCTGGATCACAGTTGGTGAATACAACTACGATATCGCCGAACGATCCTCTATTTCGGGCCGAATCAGAAGCTGCGGGGCATGTTCGGCCCCGAGCTTCATGTAAGAGATCAGGCGCGCGATCCGCCCGATGCTCGCCGCAAGACAGAGCCGCATAGACCGCGTCGCCATGCCAGAGCGGTCGACGGACGAGGCGGTCCGGTTCGGTCCCGCACTCTTAGGTTCTCTCGTCGGCACCATCATTCGAAACGCCCCCGCCGGTCGAAATCGACCGGACAACAGCGTCCGATCACCCGGAGACGAGGCCTGCAACCGCCAAAAATCGTGCGTAGGATCGCACCGCGCGGCTGATGATTGCATCTTTCCCGCGCTGCACTGATGGCCTCTCTGTCAGGTGGTCTGAGGTTCGCGCTTCGGGCCGAGCAAGAACACTGTCAGGGCGCCGAGGAACGAGGCAACGGCGCTGTAGGCAAGGGAACTGGCGACGCCGGCATTGTCCATCAGTAGTCCGCCGAAAATCGCGCCCGCTGCGATGGCTACCTGGAACGTTGCGGCCATCAGCCCACCGGCGCTTTCGGCCTGCTCGGGAGCGGCGTGCAGCACCATCCATGTCTGCAGTCCCACCGGCACCGCGCCGAAGGCAAAGCCCCATACTGTAACCGCAATCGCCGTGGCCCAAGCCGATGCTCCCAGCGTCAGCAGCGAGACAGTGGCCATCGCTATGAACAGGGGAGGCAGGGCCGCGGCTGCCTTGAGGCTGTGCTCGGCCAGGAATCCGCCGGCCAAATTGCCGAAGAAGCCGCCGATGCCAAAGACGAGCAACACCAGCGAGATCGTCTCGATATCAAGCGCGGGAAACTTCTCAAGGAAGGCGCGGATATAGGTGAAGCCGGCGAAGTGCCCGGAAGCGACCAGCAGGACGACCAACATCGCGACTTTGATCATCGGATTCTTGGCCACATCCAGCAGACTGCGGAAGCTGGCCACTCCAATCGGAGGCAGCCTCGGAATGGTTATGAGTTGCACTACCAGCGTAACGGCGCCGACGACCGCAGCGATCATGAAGGCGGTTCGCCATCCCCAGATATCGCCGACATAGGCGCCGATTGGAGCCGCGCAAACGGTAGCGCAGGTAACGCCGGTGAGGATGATCGACATGGCGCGCCGCAGGAGGTGACTTGGAACGAGCCGCATCGCCAGCGCTGCCGAAATCGACCAGAACCCTCCGAGTGCTATGCCGAGCACGACGCGGGCGGCCAGGAGAACCGGCAGCGACCCCGCGACGGCCGATAGAACGTTCGACAGGATCAGCAGCAGCGTCATCGCCCATATGACGATCCTGCGGTCCAGGGGCCTTGTGATGACGGCCATCGTCGGCGCCGAGATCGCCCCCACGATGGCGGTCGTTGTCAGCGCCTGTCCGACTGCACCCTCGGTGATAGAGAGATCATGCGCGAGCGGCGTCAGCACGCTGGCAGGCAGAAACTCTGCCGTCACAAGCCCAAAGGTGCCTAAGGCAAGCGAAATGACTGCACCCCATGCGGGACCAGACCGTTGATCTGGCTGTTTTGGGTCATGCAGAACTCCGTCCATGAAGCCCGTAGCGGATTCGGTCATCAACAGGGTCTCCAGTTTGGATGTGCTGCAAACTCGGGTTGCTGCGTTGACCCGGATTAACGCCAGAAGCGCCATTCCCTGCGGCATTGCACGGACGAGGGGATGTTAATCGCTTCGCGATATTTTGTGACGGTGCGGCGCGCAAATCGATGGCCCTTTCCTTGGGCCGGACGACGATGTCGTCGTCGGAAAGCGCGTCATCTTGCGATTCGTCGGCGATTGTCGCCTTGATCCGATGGCGGACAGCTTCGGGGGGGACCGCGCGTCGCCACCTTGGGAGGACGCGCTCGCGACGGTGAAAAAATACTTCAGTTCGAACACTTCGCGCGGGGTCTGCATGTATGTGTTCGACGTCACCCGGCTTACCGTCGCCTGATGCACTTTGATCGCGTCGGCGACAGTCCTGGGCCCGAGAGGCCGCACTTGGTCGATGCCGTGTTCCAAAAAAGGCATCCTCCTGGCGGAGGCGGGTAAGCGACAATTGGGCGAGCGCCACGGCTCCGTCAGTCTCGAACCAGCCATAGCAAATCAGATACCGGAGGAGGGACGTCTGGAGGGGACGTTCGGCGCAAACGTGCACGGTCTCCTTGGGCGCTTGTATGGAACTTCGCGTTTTTGCCATGGTTCTGTTCATAGCTTTCTACGTGCTTTGGTGGGCTCTAACGGATAACAGCAAGCGCTATGCCATTTCACTTGGGGGCACCGAATCGGACTATCTTTTGCCGAAGCCCTGTCGGCTTGAGCAGGGGCGCCGTGCATTGACCGAGACCGAGCGCGCCGCACAATCGCTTGGTCACCCGGACCGAGCAAAGGTGCTGTACTGTCGGAGTAGTCAGAACTTCCGCGCCGGCAAGGGAAGGCGAAAGCCGTTCCGGACGGGCCGAGCCGATGCATTGCCGCACGCCGGCATCGACCGCGTAAGGCTTTGTCTCTGGCGTGTAATTGCGTGCGCAGGCTGCGATCTGCGAAGACGCGGCCGTCGCGCCTACGATCGCGCTGTTGCTGCTCCCCCTGTCGAGGAAGGCCTTTGACACCTCCGAGCTCTTCAGCACGGCGCGCCGGTCTCCACGCCCTGAGGATCGAGTCCGGCTGGGCGTCACGGCGTTTGCGAGATTGAGATTCCTTGATTTGCTCCCTCGTGCGCGCCTATCCGAAAACATTGTTGTGTCCCGAAGGCTGACAAGAATGTCGCAAGCGCGACCAAAAGATCGCCACGGCCCACAGGGGCAATTGCGACCAGTGGCCTTCTTCGGAAATCGGGGGAGCAATACCCTTTCCTCGTCGACTTCGGACGCGGGCTCAGCCGTGCCCGCCGCGCCGCTAGGAACGACCTAACCTTGGCGGATGGCGGCTGGCCGATCACCCGGGTATGTCCGCGTCGATAAAAGAAAAGCGTCTGGTCTCAGCCAGGCGGACCTCGCGAAGGCCATCGGTATCAATTTGGTCGAATTCCTCGATCACGCCGAGACGATCGGTTTCGCTCCAATGGAACCAGCTGGCGCGGATTCGACCAAGTTCCCAACCGAAAACACACGAAACGCGGCGGCTTCCGACCGCCGATCAATGGGCCGAGGCCCGGTCGCTGTTACCCTCGAATGAGTCCGCCATGCCGAGGCGGCTCGTCGATAGCCGCGGGTTGGCGCCTCTCCGGGGCGGCGTTGGCTGCACGTTCCGCCCCTTGGACCCCGCTTCCGGCAACAACATCCGGCCGCCAAAGCTCGCCCTTGTCAGTGCTCGATTACCACGCCGAGATGCCTGCTGGGGCTCCCGGTGCACGGGCACATTTATCGATCCGGCACGGTGTTGAGCGTGCGGAACCCGCCGCACGCGTTCCGATCGCTTGTTGTGCTCACCCGATCACGCGACCTGTCCCCGCACGTCTTGAGGACATTCCCCTGCGGCTGGCTCATTTACCTATGGGCGGTTCCAGCCCGCCCGAAACCCTCGCCACCAGCTTTTTTCCCCGCCGCATGACGCGGCTTCCTCGCGCCGCTTCGCTTCAAAAAAGCTGCCCGCTCGGGTCCTTCGCTGCCGCTGCGGCCCTGCCGGGTTCGGGCGGTCCGGACGCGCCCATCACGGTCCGCCATCGCAGGGGAATGGTCCCCGGCGACAGCAGAAGGAGACAGGAAAATGACCGCGATCGGTTACGTCAACAAGCAGGAAAACGGCAGCTACAAAGGCCAGCTCAGGACGCTCAGCGTCCGCGCCGACATCGACATCGTGCCCAATCGGAGCAAGTCCGCCGACAACCATCCCGACTTCCGGGTGCTGACGCAGGGCGTGGAGGTCGGCGCCGGCTGGATCCGAACCGGGGAGACTTCCGGCAACGACTATGTGAGCTTGTCCATCGCCGCACCGGAGTTCGGTCCCCGCAAGCTCTACGCCAATCTCGGCCGCGCCGCCGGCCAAGACGATCAAGACACCTACGCCGTCATCTGGAACCCGGCCGACTGACCGGCCGGCTCAAGCCCTCGCGCCGCAACTCGGCGCGGGGGTTCCCGCCGACGCTCGCCCGAAGGGGCGGCGAAAACTCCCACCCGACTCTTCGCCCGTCCCCAGGACGACCTCGCTCGCCGATCCTCGCGGTCGCTTGTCCGAAGCGAAACGAGGACCATCATGGACGACGAAAACGACCGCGCGGCCCGCGCCAAGAAGGGCAGTCCGTTTCTGAACACCGCGCAGGCTGCCTTCTATATCGGCCTGTCCCAGCGCACCCTGGAAAAGATGCGGCTGACCGGCGGCGGCCCGAAATACCGCAAGCACGGCCGCTATGTCCGCTACCACATCGACGAACTCGACGACTGGTCGAAAGGCCGCCCGCCAGAACCCGGCTCCGACGATGACAAGGGCGGGTCCGGCTCAGCCGACGAGGGAGCCCGCTCATGAGCCAGCGGCCTTCCATCCATCTGATCGGCAGCCGTTTGCGGCGCGTTCGGGCGCGCAACGCAATCGCCATCGCCGCGATTGGCCTGAGCCTGACAGGCTTCACGGCGCTCCCAAAGCCGTCTCCCTTGCTGGTCTGGAACGCCTCGGCTAGCGCGCCGGTCGGTCTCTATCGCGTTGGGTCTGGCACGCCTGCGCGCGGCGATCTTGTGCTCGCCCGCCCGCCTGGCTTCGTTGCCTATCTCGCCGACCAACGCGGCTATCTGCCTCGCAATATACCGCTGGTGAAGCGTCTCGCCGCGCTGCCGGACGAGCATGTCTGCGCCTTTAGTAATGCCATCATCATCGGCGGCGAGATCGTCGCCCGTCGGCTCAAAATCGACACGCAAGGCCGTCCGCTGCCCTGGTGGAACGGCTGCCGAGCGCTCGCCCATGACGAGGTTTTCCTGCTCGGCAACGAGAAAAATCACTCCTTCGACAGTCGCTATTTCGGGCCGGTGCCGGCCGAAAACATCATCGGGAGGCTGGTGCCGCTATGGACCGAATGACCCTCCTGATGCTCGGCATGATCGCCGTCGCGCCATGCGCCTGTTCCGCCTCGACCGGCGCTGAGCCGGCCGTCATCTCCCAAAGTCCGCAGCTGCAACGATGGCAGCACTTCGTATCGGAAGCAAGCGCACGCTTCCACATTCCCCAGGCCTGGATTTGCGCCGTCATCGATGCCGAAAGCCGCGGCAAGACCGTCCTCGATGGCCGTCCCATCACCTCCCGCGCCGGCGCCATGGGCCTCATGCAGGTGATGCCCGGCACCTATCAGGAGATGCGCGTCGAGCACGGGCTGGGAGCCGACCCGCACGATCCGCGCGACAACATCTTGGCCGGAACCGCCTATCTCAGCGCCATGTATAAGCGTTTCGGATTCCCCGGCCTGTTTGCCGCCTACAACGCTGGACCCGAGCGCTATGAAGGCCATTTGAAGCTTCGAAGGCCGCTGCCGAAAGAGACCGTTGCCTATCTGAAACAGCTTGAGGCGACGGGGATTTCGGCGGCCGACATGAACGAATTCAAAGGCCAATCCACAACTTCAAAGGGGCGGAACGCTCCCTCCGGACGCTCTTTGTTCTTCCTTCGCGACGGTGTTCGCGCCGGTGAAACGAATGGCGGCCTTTTCGTGCCGCTCGGCAGGGATCGCGCGCGGAAAAAGAAGCACAATGGCTAGCGATGTTGAGGGCATCCGGGAGGGGCCAGGGACGCTTAAGGCGAGGGGCGCGTAAGGCAAGATAAAGGCACCGCCTCCATGAGGCGGCGAAGCCTTTGTCTGCACATCCTTTTTGCCGGAGGCTGCCGGCGGCGCCAGGAGGGTGGGCCAGCGAGACCCAGGTTTCGCTTGAATTTGCCCGGAGGCTGGTATGCAGGACGATGAGTTCAGGCCGAAGCTCGGCAAGATCGGCTCGCGCGGCTCGAAAGCAGGCAAGCGCTATGCCGGCCAGGTCAAGGCAGCGATCAACCGAGCCGGCGGCCGCCTCCAGCGCGGCGGTCGCTTCACGGGGAGCCGGACAGGCCGCGGCGGGGCGGCGGCCGCGCTGCTCAAGTCACGCGACCGGTATGCCGCCTTCCGGCAGCGGCGGGTGATGGTCAAGGCGCGGATAGTGAAGCTGGCCGGCAAGGGTGCGGACGGAGCGCGTGCGCATCTGCGCTACATCCAGCGCGATGGCGTCACCAGGGAAGGCGAACCCGGCAAACTCTATGGCCCCGGCAGGGATCGCATCGACAGTAAGGCCTTCGTCGATCGCGCGGATAGCGACCGGCATCAATTCCGCTTTATCGTCGCACCGGAAGACAGCATTGAGTATGACGACCTCAAGCCGCTGACGCGGCGGCTCATGGCGCAGATGGAGGAGGATCTCGGCACCAGGCTCGACTGGGTTGCCGTCGACCATTTCAACACCGGCCATCCGCACACCCATATCATTGTCCGCGGCAAGGATGATCGCGGCGAAAACCTCGTCATCGCGCGGGAGTATATTTCGAGCGGCATCCGCGACCGGGCGGCCGAACTGGTGAGCCTCGACCTCGGTCCCCGTACCGACCGCGAGATTGAACAGCGCTTGCGCCAGGAAATGGAGCAGGAACGCTTCACCAGCATCGACCGGCAGCTGCTGCGCATGCGCGATGAGGACCGACTTGTTTCTACGGACGGCCGCGACGCCTTTCGCCAGGCGCTGCATCAAGGCCGTCTGCGCAAGCTCGAGCGGATGGGCTTAGCCGAGGAGGTCGACCCGGTCCGCTGGCGCCTGGATGATGAGCTGGAAGCCACGCTGCGCCGCACCGGCGAACGCGGCGACATCATCAAGACCATGCACCGCGAGCTGACTGGCAAGGGGCTCGCTCGCAGTGCCGCCGATTACCTTGTCCACGATCGACGTGAAGAGCCCTCCACACCGGTCGTCGGCCGCCTCGTCGCGCGCGGGCTCGCCGACGAAATCAACGATCGGCATTACCTCATCGTCGACGGCGTTGACGGCAAAAGCCATTGGATAGACATCGGCAAAGGCGAGTTGACAGAACCGACGCCCGACGGCTGCATCGTGCGTGTTACGTCTAGGGATACCAAGCCCAGGCAAGTCGACCGTACAATCGCCGACATCGCTACCGCACACGGCGGCCGTTACAGCGTCGATATGCACCTCAAGCATGATGCGTTCGCCACCGAAAGCTTTGCCGAGACGCATATCCGCCGGCTGGAGGCGATCCGGCGCTCCACCGGCGGCGTGGAGCGAGAGCCGAATGGCACCTGGATCATCGCGCCGGATCATCTCGATCGTGTCGCGGAATACGAGCGCCTGCGGGCCAGGGTCGAGCCTGTGATAGTCGAGAAGCTCTCATCAATGCCGCTGGAACGCCAAGTCAGCTTCGAAGGCGCCACCTGGCTCGACCGGAACCTGGTTGCCGAGAGACCGGAGCCGTTGCGCAACTCAGGCTTCGGGCATGAGGTGCGGGAGGCGCATGCCCGTCGGCGGCAGTGGCTGATCGCGCAAGGCCTCGCGCACGAAGAACAGGACCGGGTCGTCTATCGTGCCAACATGATTTCGATCCTGCGCCAGCGCGAGCTGAACCGTGTCGCCGGCCAGCTGTCGGATCAGCTCGGTCTCTCGTATGCCGAAGCGCAGCCTGGAGAACGAATAGAAGGCACGCTGCGCCGATCGGTCGAGCTTGCCAGCGGCAAATATGCCGTGATCGAGAAGTCGCGCGAGTTCACGCTCGTGCCATGGAGGCCGGTGCTTGATCGGTACATCGGAAAGGAGGTTTCCGCTGTGGCGCGTGGGGAGGCTATCTCATGGACCCTCGGACGGCAGAGGAGCGGACATGGGGTTTCGTAATGGCGCGCACATCGCCGCCCGGCGGCAACGGAGACATTCGCGCGTCTGCTTAGGCGGCGGAGACATCGCTTAGCTGTACGATGCTCTTGCCGTATTTGCGCCTGTAAGCGGCAATGAAATCGTCATCGCTACAGATGCAGCGGCCGCTGGAATCCTTGGCCTTCGGATCGTGCAAGCGGGAGCCAAGTGGGCGCAGAAGATTCACCCGAGTGCTCGTCGTCGGGCCCACGGGAAAACCCGCGCTGTGTTTGACGAGCTCGGCGGCAAGCATAATCCCGGCAAGCGCTGACTGGAAGGCCATCGGAACCACGGTTCGAACGCGGCGACTTCCATCACTGAGCTGGAACACCAGACCGCCGCAGATAGCCTGCTGATAAAAGGAACGCAGGGGCTGGCCAACAAACGGGGCTAGCGGTTCAAACGGCACAGCCATCGCTGTAGCCACCCGAACTACAAAGTCGTTGGGAACTCCGGCATTGGTCTGCAGGAGCGTTTTCACCTGCTCGTGTGCTTCCGGTATTCCGAGTTCCTCGGCAATCAGCTGGTGCTCGTCCTTGGATTTCCCGGACGGCAGGTACATGCAACAAAGGCAAGCTTGGCCGTCATCGAACCCGTGCCGCGAGATGCCGAGGTCGTGCTCCTGCGTCCAGGCATTCGCGATCCATCGGGGCAGAGCACCTTGGACCGCCAGACGGTCGGCGGCGGTGTCAAGCGCCACACCCACTCGGTCGAAGACCCAGTCGCCGTGGCGCGCAACATATTCTGCCCACGTCAGCGGGTGCGCCTCGACCCCAATGGCCGTCGATCTAAGGGCGGTGGCTGCAAGAACCGCCTTGGACATGCCAATCTCCGCCTGGCCGGCCAATACGTAGCGCTGCAGGTTTGAGAGTTCGATTGCTTCGTGATCGATTACATGCAGACGACCCGTGAGACCGGGTTGTCTCGCTAGCGCCCAAAGCGAGCCATGGCCTATCGCACCGAGCCCAACGAGGTGCGTTTCGCCAAGGTCGACAGGTATGTCGATCGGGCCTGCCTCGCCGGCTTTGGTCTTGTCGTAGCTGTATAACGAGAGGTCGATGGTTTCGTCTAACTCGGCGCCGGTCAGCTGGGCGGCGAAGATGGTTCGAAAGACGTTGGCGGCGCCGAAGCAACTGGCGGCGCCAGCTCCATAGGGCAGCAAACTCGAGCCGGAGCCCACCGGGTCCGTACGCGACAGCTTTGCCGCCCAACCGTCCGATCCCATGAAAAAGGTCGGGCACCGTAGTGGTGGGCGCGTCACCCCTGCAACTACGCAGATGGTGGCAGACTTGCCGGAACGCCGGATGCCAACTTTTGGATTTATCGACTTTGCCAAGCGCTCCAGCGCTTGGGCTTGAAAGCTTGCCGCGCTGCCCAGCGGGAGTATCGCCAGAACTGGATAGAGCCTGGCGAGCAACCTCACCGCAAGATCTAGTGTCGCCTGGCCTTCGGCGCAGGAAGCGGCTTGATCGTCAAAGGCGACGGCCACGACCTGCTTTTCAAGAGCTGCTTTAAAGTCCTCCAGATGAAAATCGGCTAGGACCTGAGATGCCGCCGTGGCGGCGCGGTCGATGAAGTTAGCGAGTGCCATTGTTCAACTCGTTATTGTGATCATTCGCGACAGTGCCGCGGAAGGGAGCGCATTCCAGTTGGCTTTTCCGTCGAGCCGATAGGCGGCGACTCGAGCAAAATCGAAAGGCTCGCGGGCGAAATTCGGCACTACCAGCGACAGACACCCAACCGTGGTAGCAACCGCATAAGCATCGTCGGTCGTCGAATGGTAGGCTCGGCCCGGATGGCTATGGATCTGGGCCAAGAGTTTCAGGCCGCTATTGTAGAGCCAGACATTAAGCCGGTGCAGTTCCTCGGCCGGAACCATCACGCAAACACCATCGCCCGTCCGAATGTGACGCTGCGCCGGGAGCACGGTCTCTGTTACGGCAAAATGCTGGTCTTGCTGAACGCCGACCCAGAGCGCCATCCCCTCATTGCCTTCGCGACCAACCGAGCGCAGATGCGCATGCACAGTCGAGATGCAGTGGCGCGGGAGCGTCACGGTCGTTACATCCATCAAAACGCTCATTCCGGGATGGCGGATGGGGGTCCTACCATCGCTCCCACTGAGATTTGGAACTGATACTGTATCTGCTCCACGGGGCCGGTCCCGTACTTGATGATCTTGTCCAGGATAAAGGCCAAACAGCCTTCGCCAGAACCCCGGTGGAGAAGCCATGAGTCACCTGAATGGGCTGGATTGTCGTGGTATTCCCGGACGCCTGCCATGCACAGGAATGGCGTATGTTCCGCACTGTTGGCCTGGAGGAAGTCCGCTAGCGACAGAGCTTTCTGCTGCATGAGGACCGAAATCATATCCGGTGGGGTTCCGGGTAGATGCGGTCGTCTGAGCATACTTAGCAGTAAATCCTTGCGGGCAACCGGCCGGCGGGTAAAGGGGTCGACGAAGACTACCGACGGAGGTCGGAGGTCGTAATTGGAGAAGTCGATCTCGACAGCTGCACCGATTATCTGTGGCCTTATCTTGGGCGGTGCGAAGATGAAGAAGGCAGTAGGGAATCTCGCCTCGATCAGGAAACAACCCTGAGCCCGGTAAGCGCCCGCTTGTGTTTGGAACCAGCCGATCTGCCGATCGAATTTCGCTCGCGAGACCGCAGGGTCCACAGTCTGGATTTCAGGCACCTGCTACACCCGCCTTCAGGCTGAGGAACAGGGTCACAATGTTCGCGAAACCGAAATCGCCAACTTTTTTGTCAACGTCGAGCAGGTTGCCGGCCTCATCCTTGAATTCCCAATTCTCGGCCGGCTGGGCGACGTTCTGCGTGTTCTCAAGGGCTTTGGCACGAACGACGTGAAGCGGCTGGTTGGGATTGGCTTCGACCTGCGTGGGCTGGCCGTTCACCACCACCGTGATCTCGATCTTGCCGCCGTGATCGCCCTTACCCGAATCCTTCGACATTTGTCCTACTCCTGTGGCTTGCCAACCGGCCCCAGGCGCTTGTGCCCACCCGCTAGTGAGACCGGCGATCTTCAATCGTCCACTCGGCGCCACGGGCCGCGAGTACGCAAAAGACAGGGGATAAGCTACCGAATCGGTGCTACCTTCTTTTATGCGTGACTTGAGCGGCAAGTAAACGGGCTGAAATTGCGCTTCACAACTATAATCGATTAGAGCAATACGAAAATATTGGCGATACACCTATTTCATGTGCTCTTTCACGCGCCTGCTCCACTGACAGCCCCCGTGCAAGTCCGCCTGCCGGTATGATTTCAGGTTCGATTGGGCGGGCGCTGTGACCGTTTGGCTGCGGCGGCTTCTAGCCGCTGCAATCTTGACGGAGGGTTTATCGAATAGGCAATCACGTGGAGCTTTAGAGCTGGTGATCAGAGCTCGGCCTATTCGAAAGGTGGCTCGGAAGCAGGTCGCCGTGACCAACTCCGGGTACCGGGATAGTCGCGACGAGAAGACGGGACTGTCCGGATTGACGTGAGTGGCTGCACCGAACCGTCGTCCGGGTGTGCCCGAAGAGTGATGTTATCCAGCTAACTTGTTGCGAGTGGAAGAGTAGAGTTAAGCAACTGATAATGCAACATTATCGTTCGTTTTATGGGCACGACAGGCTGTGCGTTTTAGGCCGAAATCGATGGCGTAAAGCGCACGGCCGCTTTACCCTCCAAAACCATGATTCGCCTCGATCCCGCGACCGCCAGCCCTACCACCACGCCGACTGTGCCTACCTGGGCGCTTGCCGCCGGCGGCGCGCCGAGCGACGCCGACGCCGCCTTCCAGGCCGGCGCCGCCCTGGGCGCCCTCGACGGCCTCGCCCGAGCACAATTTTCCTGGGCCGGGGCTTGGCGGCAGCGGCTGGCGCTCAATTGCGCCGCCACCGGCATGCGGCTCGCCGGCCGCGCCGAGGACGCGGCCGCCTTGCGCGACGCCTGGCACCTGCGCCCGGCCGGCGCCGATCCCGGCCCCGCCGGCGCCGTCTTTGGCGCCTGGCGGCGTTTGGCCGGGCAGCCGCCCGTCGCTACCCCCGACCGGCTCGAAAAGATACTCGACCAGCTGGGTCTCCATTGGGACGTCGAGGCGCTGGCCGCGCTTTGTGAACACATCGACGACCTGGCGCGCTCGGGGCGGCCGGCGCCGTTCGCCGCCGCGGCGATCGCCGCTCACGTCGTCGCCATGCGTCCCGATGCCGAGCTTTTGGCCTGGTGGCTCGCCGACTTGGTGCTGGCGCAAAGCCTGCGCTGGCCGCGGCCGCTGCCGCTCCTGATGGCGCAGGCCTTTGGCCCGTCCTTCCGCGCCGAGGCCGGCGGCGGCCAGCGCATCCGACCCGGGGAGAAAGATTTTGAGCGGGCGGTCTGCGTGGCGCTCGTCCAAGCGGCGGCGGAGGCCTGCCGGCTAGCCGCCGACCTGTCGCGTCGCGCCGCAAGACTCCTGGCGGTGGCGCCGAAATTGCGCGCCAAGGGTGCCGGCGAGGTGATCTTCCTGCTGCTCAACGAAGACGCTGTCTCCGGCTCGCTGACGACCAAGAATCTGTCGCGTTTTGCAGCACGACGGCTGTTCGAGCGCCTCCAGCAGCTCGATGCCGTGCGCGAGCTGTCGGGCCGCCCCACCTTCCGGCTCTATGGACTCTAGCGATGAGCGAAGCGTCCGCCCGTCGCAAGCCAAACGATCAGCCGGCGCTGCTCGACACCGAGCTCGACCACCTGCCGCCGGAATTGCGCTGGCGCGAATGGATGGGCCGCGTGGAGGCAGTGATCTTTGCTGCAAATGAACCGGTGCCGCGCGAGGTGCTGGCGCGCGTCGTCGGCAAAAGCTGCAATCTCGAGCTGGTCATCGACGACATCCGCGCCGAGCTCGCCGGCCGCCCCTATGAGCTGGTCGCGGTCGCCGGCGGCTGGCAGCACCGGACCAAGAAGGCCTTTGCCGACGTCATCCGCGGTGCATTCGGCACGCCTGCGGGGCAGGGGTCGAAAGAATTGTCGCAATCCGAAGCGCTCGTTTTGATGTGCATTGCCTATTTCCAGCCGATTACCCGTGGGGAACTGTCGAGCTTCTTCGGCAAGGAAGTGTCGCGGGACCTGATCGGGGTGCTGCGCGCGCAGGCGCTGATCGCCTCGGGGCCGCGTTCGCAGCAGCCAGGCGCGCCCTACACCTATGTGACGACCAAAAATTTCCTGTCGCAGTTCGGGCTCGACACGCTGCGTCAGCTGCCGGATTTCGAGGCGCTCGAGGATGCAGGGCTGCTGTCGAAGGAGAAGCTTTTGGTCGGTGATATCCCCGGATCACTCGCTGCTCGTTCGGCCGATATGGAGCTGCCCTGACAATGGTTGAGGCCTTCCTTCTCGCCGCCCCACAATTTCGAACGGGCTCCAGTGGATATATCCGGCCCTCACCGTGGCACGCTGGAAGCCTTCGCTGCCGCTTTGCCTGATCATTTATTCGATCGACCATCGCGCTGCCGCACGGGACCCGCACACAACATTGCCTGCGTGTATCGGGCTTTTGTCCGGTAACAATCAGGCGAATTTCCCAACTTGACGACGCGTTGGTGCGATGCCAGATCGACGCCATCTCCTGGATGCTACGCGAGACTTGAAAATAGCCGAAGGCCGACACGTACGGAGGCGGCCTTAAACAGGCGAGGGGACTTGTATCTCGAGTGGGCGGACATCCTCCTCAGGCCAATCCGGCGGTGCCAAACAGAACGATGTCATGAGCTTCGCGCAGCACCAGGCTACGATGCTGTGGTGCCCTAAGATCCAAATTGACGACGGTGGGGCGAACACCATCGGCGACCATCCGGATCGTTTGCGAAATCAGGACGGCAGCAGCAATCATACCGACAAAGGGAGCGCCCACCGCCACTTGTCCCAACCGCGTCAGGCCGCATTCGTCGAGGTCGCCGCGATCATGGAGATCCTTATAAGCAGGCGGGCGCCCAGCTAGGGCAACGGGCGCATTTCCTTGAGGCCCCGCCTCGTCCACCTCCGGGCCGTCGGCCCAGATATCGAGCGCCTTGTTTGGCGCCGGGAAGCTATGGGTCCTGATCAGCCGGAAATCTTCCACGCCGCTACCGAGGCCGGCCTCGAAAACCGTCGCAAAGCCCGCGCCTTCGAGGATGGCTCGCGCCTGGGGGTTGTCCACGCCGCAAAGCGCCAGCAGGGGTTCGTCGTGGCCAACACGCAGGTCGGAAGCGAACCTCCGCTCGACCATCCTGGACTGGAAACCGCGGGCCTCAGCCCAGTCAGCGCAGATGCGGGTCTTCAGCCGCCCGGCGTCTGTAGCGAAAGTGAGAACGGATGTGCTCTCGGTCGACGGCCCGGCCCGGTCGACGTCCTGAAGGAACACGCGGACATTTGACGGATCGGCAAAAGGCAGGAGCCCGATCGTCCATAGGAAAGCCTGGCCGAGATGGCCAAGCCCAATCACCCAGAAATCCGATGGGAACTGTGCCACGACAGGTCCATCAGACGCCGGCGATCTCCAATCGGCGGACCGTTTGAGATCCCATAGCGACATCCCGATCGATCTGTAGCCTGCCATCGGCCCGCCATCGAAATGGGCGAAGACTTCCGACACGGCCAGCGCTCCAGCAAGCACGCCAGCGGGAGCAAACTCGGCAGAGTCGGGAAGGGCAGGGGCGTCGAACGGCACCAGGCCGGCTCGCCAGCCTTCGAATGTTGTTCTGATAGCAAAACCCGCGCGATCGAGCGCCGGCGGAGCTCCGATGCTGACAAGCGGAACGCCTTGCGGGATGTCTTCGACGACGATGCCCTGAAGGTGTCCTACCGCGTCAGCCAGGGTCGCACCGGCAACGACCGGCAACGTCAAAGGCGCGTCCAGGACGCCCGACACCGTAACGCCGCCAAGGAAGGTGCGGCGAGCGCAATTGAGAGCGGTGAGCAGCGCCGCCTGATGGGTCGGGCTCGAGGCTGCGCTCTCGCCGATGAAAAGATGCATCCGGAAAGAATGCAACCGCTGCTCGGCTTCCTCCGCGGTAGCGGCCGTGCCGCGATCCATGAACAGCTTGGCGGACCTGTTCAGGGTGTCAATGATATCTTCAACCATGGATTGTTCCTTCAATGCGCAGTGTGGGCCGCAGAAGCGACCGTTTGAGTGCGGTCCAGCGAAAACGGCCCAGGTAGCGATAGAGCCCGATCTCCTCGAACCTAATCGGCTTGGCGGCAAAGCGAGGCAGGATCATCGCGATGTGACCCGGCTCGGCGATCATCGGGTGCAGCCGATCAGATTCGCTTTGCCCGGCACTGCCGGGGTGGGTGTGAACGTCGGCCACGACAACCTCGCCACGTTCACGGCAGATGTTCCACAAATCCGCCATCGAGCCGCCGTCGATCTCGATGATGCCGGTATCGAACGCGTGAGGATCGATCTCGTCGTAGAACACGATAGAGGTGATCCTGCGGTGCGCAGTACTCGGTCCCAGAAGGAAAGCGCCGCTTTCCCGGTGGTTGCCGCCACGCGCTCGCAGCCCTTGAAGAAGTTCGAGCCACAGGTCGACCGGGATCGAGAGATCAGGCGGCTGGCCGAACAGGCGCGAAATAAGCGAACGAAGCCAAAAGGTCATGGATGATCCCCACATAGTGAACAATTCCGCTGGCGGGCTTCCAGAGCAGTTCGGGATGCTCCACGATCCATTGCTCGTGCCCGGGCAACGCCATTCGGTCACACGGTAAATAAAGGGCCGCAGCGTTCCAGTTTGGATTGAACGCCGCCGCCACCCGGCCCGAACCCTTCGGCCAATATTCTGCGGCAAGCGGCGCGCCGGTCTCTATGTCGCAAGGCCTGGCGTTCGGCAGTTGCGCTGGATAGCCGTCCAGAAGAAAACGGAACCCCCACTCGGTGCCATCGCGCGCTCTTATCGCGAAGTCGGCAGTCGGCCACGCCACGCGCAGCAAGCGCCATTGTTGTTTGATCGTGCCGAGCTGGAAATCAGGGCGCTCCAGGTGTTCCCGGAACGCCCTTTCCTCGGCTGTCACCAAGGCCTCCATCAGCCCTGCACCAACTTCTTGCGGACCAGGTCGAACACAATGGCGCAGCTTTCACCGGTGAAGCTGCCCAGATGTGCATTCTGCGGCGGCTGGACGCGGCTACCATGGATCTGGAGGACGTGCTCCTCGGCCTCCTCCTTGCCAAGGCCCGCCCTTTCCACGGCCCAGCGCGTCACCTTGGCGATCGTCGCCGAGGGCGCAAACTTGTGCTTGAAGGCTTCCGTCTTGTAGTGGACCGTGACGTCGACCTTGCGGCAGCGGTGGGCATGGAACACCGGGTGATCATGGCCATGGAGCGGGTGGTGGTGCTCCAGGGGCTCGTCGTCGTCCTCCTTGAAAATCAGGAGCTCGGCGACATCGATACCGCGCTCCTTCACCAAGGCAAGGAGATCACCGACGACGGCAGCTCCTTCCAGTTCGAGGCGATCGAGAGGCTCGGCTCCGGCCGCGAAAAAGATTACAGTCTTCATTTATCAGTTTCCTCTGTTTCGGCACGGCAACAGGCCGCCCTTGAACATTGGATCGGCTGAGCTCCCTCAAAGCGGAAAGGCCGCTGCCAAGATTTTTCGAAGATTGATTTTCGCCGCTAGTGCTTCGGCCGCCAAACGGTGCTGCCGAGGAAAGGTCCCGGTCAGGCTTCGGCGTTCGGCGCGGCGCAAATGAAGAGGTAAGGACAGCGCGGGCAGCGGAAATCGTCCTTCCTTGGCTCGTAGAGCCCGTCCCGAATATCTGCGATCGCCGCCTCGCAGTCGTCCAGACGCTTGTCGAACTTCGCCTTTGTCTGGCCAATCTCAAGCACGGAGCCCAGGAGCAGGTAATGGTTCTCGACACGCGTCTGGGGGCCGAGCGTCTCTTCGACGGCTTTGAGAAGAAGGGTCGCTGACAGCCGATCCGCATCACCGGTCGATTGCCGCCCCGAACGGATTGTCTTGACAACGTGGTTGTCGCCGTCGCGAACGACGCGGTCCACCTCCAGGCCGACGATCTCGCCACCAATGGCCGTGGAGAGGCGGCCATTGGTGGCGGCCGCTCCAGCCGCCGAAGCGTGCAACCGATCGAGCATCGACATGGTCAGCTTGCGATATGCAGCGCCAAACATGTGCTCTTCGAGCTCGCTTTCACGCCACGCCTGGTCAAAAATCGCAGCGGCTTCGGCGCGATCATATTCGACGCCTTCGCCGAGTTGGCGAACGAAGGCGATCACCTTTTGCACGCAGCCATGCGCGGCAAGATATGCGCCCGCCTTGGATCGCTGTGACAGGCCCAGGACGCGCGCGTAGAAGAAGCGGCGCGGACATTGGGAGTAGCGCTCCACATCATCTGCTGTCAGCTCATCAGGGGCAGCCGGAAGGCGAATAGGGTGGTAGCTCGGCGGGGGCAATTTGCGGATCACGCCGGCGATGGAATGACCCGGGCCGACGGGAACACGCTCGAGAAATTTTGATGGATTGGCCTTCCGGCCGTTTCGCGTGGTCGGCCGATAGAGTCTGAGGTGCCTCTTTGCCCTCGACATGGCAACAAAGAGGATGCACTCCTCCTCCGCCTCGTGAGCGTCCTCCTCCTCGGGGCCTAGCATTCCGACCGGCGCGGGGCAGGCCGGCGGTCGGTTTGGTGCGGGAACCGCTCCAGCGTAAAGCCCCGGCAGGTGGACCGCCTCGAACTCCAGGCCCTTGGATGCGTGAACGGTCATAAGGCGCACCCCGTCCAGCCCGCCCAGTTCGGGCGGAAGCTGTCTGAGGTCGCGCTCGTCGGCAAGCATGATCATGTGGCGGATGCGATCAAGGGCGCGGCGGATCGGTGTTCCCTTACCGTGGAGGGGCATGGCACGCAGCGCATCGAGGAGTTGGCGCACAGCGACCCGACGCAGGTCATCGGACGGCGACTGACCCGACAGAACCGTCCTTACATAGTCGCTTGTGTCAAAAAGAAACCGGCTAAGCGCCAGCCAGGGTGTGGTGCCTTGGGTGGTCCCTTGCAGGTGACGGGCCAACATCATCAGTCCGGCAAGCCCGGCCGGTGAAATTTCGTTCAAGCTCTCTATTTTTCTGAGAAGATCGAGAACCCGCTGCTCGGTAGTGCGTGCGGCCCCAATGACCTTCAGCACATCCTCCAGGGGAATGCGATATTCGGGAAGACCAGCGATACGCACCAGGCCGGTGCCCGCGCTGTCGGAAATGATCGAAAGTAGGGAAAGCAGATCGCGAACCTCTGCGCGCTCAAAAAGCGGCCCGAGATAAAGAACGGGTATTCCCCGTGCCTCGAGCTCCTCGGCAACAGTGGCAAGCAAGCCGTTGCTTCTGGCAAGAACAGTCTGGGAGCGAAGCGAAACGCCTCTTGCCTCGAGCTCGCGGATTGACCCGGCAAGGACGTCCATCTCGGCCTGGGTGTCGGCGCATGGAAAAATGGATGGGCTCTCACCGATCGAACCGATTGCGGCATGCAGCGTGCTGGTGCCTGCGAAGGCGCTGACTTTCATGGTGGCGCCAAAGGCCGTGTAGGCCTCGACGATCTCTTCGCTTGAGCGGTAGTTCTCTTCCAGGCCGTCCCTTGTTCCCACGGAGTAGTCAGCTTCAAACCTGGCTATGTTTGCCGCGGATGCGCCACGGAACCGGTAGATGGACTGACGGGCGTCGCCTACGACCCACAGATTGCTGCCTTCTGCAACGATTTCCTTGACAAGCATCGCGCTGGCGCGGTTCACGTCCTGGTATTCATCTATATGGACGTGGGTGAAGCGCTTGCGCATTCCCTCCCGAAAATCCTGGTCCGAGCGCATCAACAGTGTCGGTCGCATGATCAGATCGCCATAGTCGACCGCCCGGTCCTTGATGAGCTGGTTTTGATAGTGCTCGTAGACCAGTGCTACTTCGCGCGCCTTCTCGGCAGCCACCACTTCGTCATCCGTCTGTGCCCTCACGCGCATTTGTTCGGCAGCCCGAGCGTAGTCTTTCCAGGTCCACAATTCGTCCTTGGCGCGCGCGATCGCTCGCAATATGTCGCGAAGCACCAGCGCTGGCTCGAAGAGATTGAGGTAGTGCTTCAGATCAAGGGCTGGCAGGACCTCCTCAAGCATTGCCACGCCTTCACTGGCGTCGACGATCTTTGGATCGTCCGAGACACCGAAAAGCGCGTGGTGCTTGCGGATCGTGTCCAATCCGAAAGCATGAAATGTTCCGGTCCAGACATTGACGGCGCTTGAGCCTGCCACGCGCTGGACGCGTTCCGCCAGTTCCAGTGCTGCCCTGTTTGAGAACGTAAGAGCCAGGATCTTCTCGGGTGGGACCTTGTCCGCGATCAGAGAGACGATCCTCGCGGTGAGGGTCTTGGTCTTCCCGGTTCCAGGTCCGGCCCCAAGCAGGAACGGCGACCCGCGATGATCGACCGCACGGGCCTGCGATTCATTGCAACTGTCGTTTGCGGGACTGAACGTCTCGGCAGTGGGCTGTACGTCAGGCAGGAGCAGGCCGTCGGCAAGCTGCTGCAGGGTAGTGTCATAGCGCACCTTGAGGTCTTCAGAGATGCGACTTGCATTCATTCCTTGCAGAAATAGTTGTTTGGCGAGCGGCCGCGGCAAAATCAGCTCTCGTCCAAAACTGTTGGCCTGGGCCTCTCGGCGCTCCTTGATGCCATAAGTCTCAATGCGCTGGCTGGGATCCCCGCCATTCGCTTCTGAGCGGGGATAATAGCCCTTCTCAACACCATCATGGACTTTGAAGTGACCAATCTCATGGGCAATCACCTCGGCCAGCTCGTCATCGGCCAGGTCATTACGCACGAATATGAATTTGAACTGACGATCGAGCGCGCCATGCGCACCGTCCAGCTCATGGTAGTCCGGTTCATGTGGTCGGATGGTGAGCCCGAGGTGTTTTGCCGCCCCGCGAGCAACCTCGATTGCTGTCAGAGAATCCGACAGTGAGGCGTCTTTCCTGAGCGCCCGAGCAAGTGCGCGAATTGCTGCAAACTGGTCCAATCAAGCTTCCAGGTGCGCGAGCCAAAACTGTTTGTCATCTGGACTGAGGTCCGAACTTCGGATCGCTTCGGCGAAGCTTATCTTCGCACCCGTGCGCCTGCCGGAAGGCGCGAAATAATCAGCCGCGGCGTTGATCTGACCCGATGCCAGATGTGACCAGACGTCTGCCATACTCGCGCCGGTGGCGTCTGCAAGCCAGGCAATCAACTTTCCCGGAATGGTGGTCTCGTCAATGCGGCCCCTGACAAGCTGACGCAGGATAATCAGGTCGACGCGGCATCGTTCAGCCAATGCTTGTAGGTCATCAGTTGACAGTTTCTCGAACGGGTCGATCGCAGCAGGCATCGTCAGCTGCCAAAACCGCTCCAACAATATTGTATGCTCCGAAACTGTCTGTTGAACGGTAAGGATGTCGTCCGACAAATCACTTCCATCCGAAGCGAACCATTCGGCGGCAAAGGCCAGAATCTCGGCGCGCAGTTGCGGGTTCTCGTTTGCGATCTGATTGATGCGGTCAGCGGTGGCGCCATCCTCGAGCTCGAGGTGCACGCCGGCCAGTATATCGTCAAGCTGATCCATAGGGATTGGGTTGCTGTTCATGGCCTCACTCTTTCCCGCGCCTTTGGCGTGGCGCGCTCTCCTCGCTCGCCCGGGCCTTCCGGCTCGCGCTCTTGATCAAATATCGGACGTTGCGGTCCGTGCAGCCCATCTGCTCGCCTGCTTCCTTCTCGGTCAGGCCAGCCTGATGAACGTAGAATATGGCCAGGCGCTCCTTTTCGGTGAGCAACTCGTAGATCTGGTTCAACATAGCCTTGGCTTCCGCCAAAGGCATCGACCCACCCTTGGCCAGGCTCAGCGAATCCGCAGCCTCCTCGCCGGTCAGGTCGGAGCCCGGTTCGATCAGGTCCTCGCGCGCGACCTCGGTTCTCGTGCGAAGCCGAACGGCGGCCTTTGCAGTCAGATAAAGCCGCTCCGCACCGAGCTTGAAACTCATCTCGAAGATGTCTAGGCGGTCGGTTTCTATCAACTTCAATGCCTTGTCCTTGACCAGATCGTCCACGCGCTCCCTGTCCAGGTCCGACATATCCCTTGTCATTGAAGCGCCGGCCCGCTGCAGCCTTGAGAAGAACGCAACGATCAGGGCATCATATTGCGCAGTAGGTCGGTTCGGCTTGCAGTTTCGCATCAGGTAGACAAGCGTCTGAGGCCGCAGCTTGCCCGCCGCAGCCAGAGCAAACGCCTTTGGCAGCGGCCATTCAAGGACCGCCTCTATCTCGGCCGCCACCGCGTCCGGCCGGACGTAGCGCTCGCCTTGTTTGTTCGATCCCGCCAGTGGCTTCACCGGGCTCTCCCTTGGCAATCCAGTCATCTGGTACTCTTTGATCTGACGAAGAATGAAAAAGCGGAAAGAGGAATTTTCACTTTTTTCAAACCCGCGTTTCCACCCCGCCAACTTGAGTGCCGCGGGGGCCTGCCATCTTCGGTGATGTAGGCCCAGAAACGGGTTGTCTGAAGCGATTCGACCTTTGCAGCCAATTTTCACGAAACGAAGTTCGCGAAAATGCACTCGTTTTCGTCGATCAATATTTTCCACGGAATATTTCAAAACTATAGCGCCGGAATAACAGGCGGGACATTGTTTTGAACCAAAAGTCGGACCACGATTCGGTCAGCTGCTTGCTATGAGCCAGGATGAGTACCGCGAATTCTGAAGGGCGTCGGACCAGGCCTTTGCTCCGTGGGTGTGAGCGACATATGCTCCACGAGAAGATGGAGTGCGGCAGGACTGCAGCGCTTGCATCCCCGCATAATGCCAGAATGGATAGCGACTTTCCTCATCGACGCATCGAAACTGTTGCTCAAGGCAGACGGACTTTGCTACCGAAAACCAAGAGGCTTTCGCCGCTTGCCAAGACGGTTCGGCGAAAATTTGACTTGGCGTAAGCTTTCGCTTGAGCTTCCGTTCGCCAGGAGAGCATTCCGAATGGCATTTCGATTTATCCACACGGCCGACATCCATCTCGATTCGCCGTTGCGCTCGCTTGCGCTGCGCAATCCCGAGCTCGCCGAACTCGTCGGAGATGCCAGCCGACAGGCCTTCACCGCGATCGTGGATCTGTGCCTTGCGGAGCATGTCGATGCTCTGGTCATTGCCGGCGATCTTTACGATGGCGACCAGACCTCGATGAAGACGGCGCGCTTTCTGGCCGCTCAGATAGCGCGTCTCCATCAGGCCGGTATCAGGGTCTACATGATTCGCGGCAATCATGACGCCATGTCGCGGATTACGAAGCAGCTCGTGTTGCCCGACACGGTGACCATTTTTGGAGGCCGCTGCCAATCCGTGATGCAGCCTGGCGCTGGGGTTGACGTCGCGTTCCATGGGCTGAGCTTCGCCAGCCCAAAGGCACCCGAAAGCCTGCTGCCCAAATTTGCCGCCCGGCAAGAGGGAGCTGCGAACATCGGCATCATGCATACGAGCCTGGCCGGCTCCCCAGGCCATGACGTTTATGCACCTTGCAGCGTCGCCGACCTGCACGGCCACGGCTTTGACTACTGGGCGCTTGGCCACATTCACGTTCGTCAGGTGTATTCCGGCGCGAGCAAGCTCGTGATGCCAGGGATCCCTCAGGGGAGAGACGTCAATGAGGCCGGCGAGAAATCGGTCACCCTGGTGACCATTCGCGATGATCGCTCTGTCGAGATCGAGGAGAGGCTCACCAGTGTCGCGCAGTTCGAGCGGGTGCGCGTCGATCTGACCGGGGCGTCGGAATGGAGCGACGCCATCGTCCGTATCCGAGCAGGACTGGAGCAATCCCGGGAGGGTGCGAGATCGCGCTACCTTGTTGCCCGCCTTGGCTTGGTCGGCACTTCTGCCCTTTCATGGTCACTGATGCGCGACCGGGACTTGGCTGTCGCAGAAGCCGAACAGGCAGCCGAGCAGGTGGGCGATACCTGGGTGGAGAAGCTGGAGCTTGCTCTTTCGGCTCCCGGTGTCGGGGATTTGGAAAGCGTTGCAGATCCCACTTTGGAACTCGCACAATCCATGCGTGCCAATGCCGGCTCAGAAGCATTTCGGTCCGACGCGCGAGAATTCATATTGAAGACGATCGCGGACTTGCCGCCCGATGCCCGTGGTTTCGCCGGCAGGGACGAAGCGGGGCTCGAACAGTTTCTCGACGATGTGCTTGCCGGAAGCGTCGACCTGGTCACGGCAAGGCTCAAGGCCGGTGCAACGCGATGAGATTGCGGCGCCTTGATCTGACCCGCTACGGCAAGTTCACCAACAAGGCGATCGACTTCGGAGAGAAACCGGCTTCAGGTCCCGATCTGCATATCGTTTTCGGGCTGAATGAGGCCGGTAAGTCGACGGCGCTTTCCGCGTATCTTGATCTGCTGTTTGGCATCGAGGAGCGCAGCCGCTACAATTTCCTGCACGAGTACAGCTCGATGCGCATCGGCGGACTGCTCGAATTCGAGGGGAGGGCACTTGCCGTTTCCCGCACCAAAAGCCGCGGCAACTCGCTGCACGATGCCGAAGGCCGGCCACTGAGCGAGATTGCCATCTCGGCGCACCTCGCGGGCTTGTCCCGCGATGCCTACAGCAGCATGTTCTCGCTGGATGACGAGACGCTGGAAGCAGGAGGCAAGGCGATCCTTGAATCGCGTGGCGATCTCGGTAAGCTTCTCTTCACCGCCAGCGCCGGACTCGGGCATGCCAGCGATGTCTTAGCCGCATTGGAGTCGGAGGCAGACGGGCTTCACCGAAAACAGGCCCAGACCACAGAAATCGCGCTGCTGAAGAAGCGGTTCGCGGAGCTCAAGTCACGCAAGGAGACGATCGACACCTTGGCCTCGACATTCGAGGCCCTCGAGGCGGAACGGGTGGAAGCCCAGGAGAACTATGATTGCAGCCTCGCTGAACGATCGGTGTTGTCGGCGCGACTGGCTACAATCGACCGATATGTACGCGCGGCTCCGCTCCTGGCAGAAATCAGACGCAAGGCGAGCAGATTGGCTGAGTTGCCCGACATCCCGTCACCTCCCAGAACATGGAATGGCAGCATCGCGGAATTGATCGATCAGGACGCGGGCTTAAGAACTCGTCTTCACGCAAACACCGATGAGATCGATCGGGCGAAGGCAAAGATCCAAGCAATTGCTGTCGACGACGCTGTGCTGGCGATTTCCGAACAGGTGCGCGGACTCGCCGATCGCAAGGCCCGCTATGTGTCCGCGGCCATGGATTTGCCGACCCGCAAGATGGAAGTTCAGATGCTTGACCAAGTCGTGGCGAACTGTCTCGCCGCGCTCGGAAGAGCGGCCGAACAGGATCCGTCCCGACTCATCCTCCCAGCCTTTGTGGTCGGCACGCTTCGCAACATGGTTGAGCAACGCTCCGGCATCACGACGAGCTTGCGGATGGCCCGCGATGAGGCCGCTGCCGCGCTCGACGGGCTCAATGCTGCGCGAGGTCGCGTTGGCGAGGAGAGGGCGGTGCCCGAGCCCGCAAGAGCCAGGTTGATGGCAGCGGTGTCGGAGGCGAAGGCCAGTAGCCACACACGGGAGATAAGAGAGGCGCGCGCCTTGGAGGATGAGCGCCAAACAAAGCAGGTGGAAGCGATGCGGCGCCTCCAGCCGTGGTCCGGAGATGCGGACGCACTTTCGAAAATATCGGTTCCGCCACCGACGCAGATGGCTGCATGGAAAGCACTGGCCGCGGATCTTCAAAGGGACAAGGCAGTCTTCTCCGAGCGACTGGCTGAGCATGAACAAAGTCGGATAGCTACTTCGTCACGCCTGGCTGCAGTCCGCGCCTCGGTCGATCTCGCCGACGATGACACAGCCGCAGCTATACGACGTGAGAGAGATCAGGCCTGGCGAAATCACCGGGCCGACCTCAAGGCCGAAACGGCAGATGTCTTTGCCGCAGCATTGGCCAGGGACGATGATGCCGACGCGGCTCGATTGGCCCATGCGGGCGAGCTGGCTGATCTGCGCGCAATCAAGCAAAAGGCTGCCGAGACCGAGGCGGCAATAGAGCGCGTAAGCTGCCAACTCGCGGGGGTGGCCCAGCGCGCAGAAATGGCGTTCGCTGAAATCAAGCGAATGGCCAGCGCCTTGCTTGAGGATTGCCAGGCGCAGTCGCTAGACCTGCTGATCGGACTTCTCGAGGAGCGCCTTTCCGCGCGCGCTGACGCATTTGCCGCTTGGGACGAAACCCTCCTCGCACGCGCAAGGATTGAACGCGCAACAGCCGAAGGCGAGCGGATCCATCTCGGATTGGCCTTGTCTCTTCAAAGCGTTGGAATTCAGCCGGAAGCTGGTGAGGTTCTGGAGGCAATAGTGGTCGCCGCCGACCGCTTTCTCGATAGGCAGGCGAAGGTCGACGCGGAACGTGCGGAAGCGCTGAGGAGCGTCACCGCGAAGGAAGAGGAGCTGGCCGCCAGGCGGCTCGCTGTTGAAATTGCCGAGCGGCGAGAGGGTGCATGGCAGGCCGAGGTCAAGGAAACGCTGAAGGGCACCTGGCTCGAAGAAGGCACCGCCGGGACTGGCCTCGGCAGCGTGCTCGATCAGTTGTCGGAGCTGTCAAAAGCCCTGCAGGATCGTGAGGCCATGCGTATCCGCATCCGCAAGATGGAGGCGGACAGGACTGCATTTGCTGAAGAGGTGGCCCGGCTTGGCGAGCAGGCCAGCGAGCATGCGAGCGATGAGGCGCCGGAACAAGTGAGCGTCAGGCTAACAGAACGTCTAGAGCAAGCCGAGCGTGCCCGTCAGGCGAGGGTAAATCTCCTCCTTGATGTTCAGAAATTACAAGAGGTTCGAGAGACACTGAACGCTGATGTCGCGGCACACGAGACCACAAAGCAGGAAGTGCTCGATGCCTTTGGCGTGAAAACTCTGCCGCAGGTTGCAGAGCGCGATCAACAGCTTCGTGAGCGAGACGGCCTGCAGAGCACCATGGGCGAACTTGAAGAACGACTGACGAGCGAGCTCGCCGTCGCCGACTTTACCCAAGCGCGGTCCTTGCTGGAGGGCCTTGATCTCGATGGGCTCGCAATTGAAAAGGCCGAAGTCGAGCGGCGCCTCGCCGACCTCGATGACTCACTGCAACAGCAGCTCGTCCGGCGAACCCGGGCGACCGACAAGCTCGATGCAATCGGCGCCGACAGCCAAGTTGCCAGGATCGATGCCGAGCGCCGCACTGTTCTTCTCGAAATCGAGGAGAAGGCAGCCCGCTACATCGAGTTGAAGCTCGGGGTGATGTCGGCGGCGAGCGCGCTCCAGGCTTATCGCGAACGTCACCGCTCTGGAATGATGAGCGAGGCGTCCGATGCCTTCGCACTGATAACGCGCGGCCAGTACACAGGCTTGACGACCCAACCGGTAAAGGGCGGCGAGGTCCTCATCGCGACACAGCGGGATGGCCAATCGAAGGTCGCAGACGCTTTGTCGAAAGGCGCGCGTTTTCAGCTCTACTTGGCTCTACGCCTCGCCGGATATTACGAGTTTGCCATGCTCAGGCCGTCTGTTCCGTTCATTGCCGACGACATCATGGAGACTTTCGACCATCTCCGGTCGGAGGAAGTTTTCCGATTGTTCGGCGAGATGGCTAGTGTGGGCCAGGTGATTTACCTCACGCATCATCAACACCTGTGTGAGATTGCGAAGTCGGTTGTCCCTAACGTGGCCATCCACGAGCTCGGGTAATTCAAACGGCATTGTTGCTGGCGCGTTCTCGAGATAAGTGGCATCGCCAATGACGCGTCTGATGTCGGTCATTGGGCGTTTGTGCTGGCGGAAATCGATAGCAGACATGCTGCAGTAGCGCCAAATCCTTGCGAGATCGATGGTGTCATTCAAATTCGAGGACTGTGGGGCGCGTAGGTGTTCCCGTGATTCACTGCACGTACGAGTTCGCTCCTTTCGGCAAGGCCCACAGGGGTCGCAGAACATTCCTTGAGCAACTTTGTTTGACTGTAGATTGGCGATATGGTCAAAAGCCGAAAACATTACAACGGCAGGCGAGAGTTTTCTGAATGGCGAAGATTGGGTTTCAAAAACGAGTATGAGCCAGAATGCCGCTTCAACTGACAACCTGACGCATATTACTGATCTGATAGAGTGGTCATCCACGCGGGATCACAATGAGGCAGATACGCGCCACAAGGTAATTGATACCATCCTGCATGAATTCCTAGCCTGGCCAAAGAACCGGGTGGCAACGGAGGAATACATCCGGCCTGGATTCGCGGACTACATCCTCAAAAAGGCCAACGGCGACGATCTGATATTTATCGAGGCAAAGAAGGATGGCGTGTTCTTTGAACTTCCGGCTGCGACCAATGCCGGCGAGGTATCAAGCTACATATCGATTCAAAAGCTGCTTTCCGACCCGAACATAAATGACGCGATGGGACAGGTTCGCAGATACTGCTTTGACACAGGCTGCGAATATGCCTGTATCACGAACGGCATTCAGTGGGTGTTCTTCAAGACGTTCGAGAAGGGAAAGCGCTGGGAGACACTCTCGGCCTTTGTTGTCAGGGACCTTACGTTTTTCGCGAAAGAGTACACGCGCGCGGTGAACGCGCTCTCATTCAAAGCGATAACGGAAAACTCATCCCTCGTTTCCCTGTTAACAAGTTCTCCTCCTAAGGACCGGCAACTCTATTTCCCCAAAGACGATATTCCGGCCTATTCGCACACAATTACCGCCAATCGGCTCGCCGCTACCCTCCGCCCCATCATCAATCACTACTTCGGCATTATCGGAGACGACGACACAGAATTCATGGAGCGGTGCTACGTTTCACAGAGGGATTCGCAGGCGTCCTATGACGGGATGCGCACGCTTATTCACGACTCCCTTTCTCCCTACTTTCAGTCGTATGGCGTTCAGCAATTGGATGAGACCGGCAAAGGCGGACAACTTGGCGGCCGGTTGACCAAGAACATCAAGAAGGGCCGCAAAGGCGAGGTGCTGGTTCTCTTCGGCGGTAAGGGGTCAGGCAAGTCCACCTTTATCAAACGTCTATTGCACCACAACCCGCCGCGGTGGCTGAAGGACCACTCTGTGGTCGCGATAGTGGATCTCCTAAAAATACCAGAAAACATAGAGGGTATACGCGTCGCCATTTGGGATATCCTTGTACGAAGCCTCGACGTTGACCGCATACTGGAATCGGATCGCTCGGCTCTCATCGGGAAGCTGTTTTCCGATCGGTTCCTAACGGCCTCAAAACAAGAGCTATCCGGCCTGCCAAAGACCTCCGAAGCATACAATCTGCGGCTCAACAATCTGATCAGCCAATGGAAGGCGGATAAGACATACTGCGCGCGTCAGTTGGTGGATTACTGGAAAGATCGGGCCAAAGGTATAATCGTCGTTGTCGACAATACTGACCAGTATGCTGGTCCAACTCAGGATTTCTGCTTCGCATCAGCGCAGCAGATCGCGGACGAGCTTGGCTGCGTCACGCTGATTTCGATGCGTGAGGAGAGATTTTACAACTCGAAAATCCACGGTGTTTTGGACGCGTTTCAGAATGCTGGGTTCCATATCAGCTCACCCAAGCCCGCAGAGGTCTTCAAGAAGCGTCTTGCCTACACGGTCGGCCTTCTGGAGAATGAGGCGCGGCGAAGCGACTTTGTCCATGGCGCTGACAAAGCGACGGTCGACGACTGTGGCAAATACCTCAACATTCTCTGTCGAGAGTTTATGGGTTCGACCTCGCCCCTGAACAGCTTCCTTACCGCCTGTGCGCATGGGGATATTCGCCTGTCACTTGACCTGTTCCGAAGCTTCCTTCTGTCTGGCTACACCAATGTTGAAGAAATGCTCGCAGCCGGCACCTGGAATTTCTTAATTCACCAGGTCATCAAGCCGGTGATGATACCGACTCGGTACTTCTACGACGAGGGGCTGAGCGATATCCCGAACATCTATCAGATTCGATACGCTCGCCACGGCTCCCATTTCACCGGGTTGCGGATCCTTCGCAAGCTGTCAAAGAACATTGACGGCTCTGCGCCGTCGTATATGTCGGTTGCCGAGTTGAAATCGTACTTCGCCGAGACATTCAACATGTTGGACGATTTCGTGAAGAATACCGACATGCTGCTCAAGCATGGGTTCGTGGAATCTAACAACAGGGTAGATGCCTATTCGGATGACGTGGACTCGATCAAGATCACGAACTACGGGCTCTACATGTATGAAGAGCTCGCCTACGATTTCACCTATCTCGACCTGATTTGCACTGACAGTGCCGTCTTCAATGAAACTGTGAACAACTACCTCGCTGAAGCCGCTCGGCGTGAGTACGGCCTTTTCCTCAAGGGAGACCGGCTGGATCGGGTAAAGGTTCGATTGGAGCGCGTCGGCGAATACATCAACTACCTCAGATCCGAAGAGGATCGCGAGCGATCACTCTATTCGCTGGGCATGCCTGAAGCCGAAATGTTCGCGCACAAGTCCCAGCAGACGTTCAAGGTCGCCAAGCCGCGCGTGCTTGCCAGCGCCAAGCGGCAGTCCGATATCCGCGGAAGGCGCCCTCGGGCAGGTCGATAGCCAGACTGGGGCGCGCACTGCTTGCAGACTCCTAAATCGTCGAGCTCAAATAGCGTCTAAGATCCGTGATGCTGGAATGGGACGGCTACGGGTCAGAGAATTATGGCTGCTCGGCAAATAGTTGGTAGCATTGCTTGGTAGTGAGATGGCAACGTTCGGTCCACAATTCGGCGATGACGATAAGGGCAGGCTCGAGGTCGAGCCGCACGGTCCGGGACGGGTCGACGTGTTCTTCACGCCATCCGAAGCGCGCCTGCGCGCGGCCGGCCGCTTCGGTGATCCTACCGCCCGGGTCCTGCTTCTGCGGTTCGATGCCAAGAAGGAATCGACGACCCTCTTTCCGGTAAACACGATGCCTACATCGGGGAGTTTTCTAGGGCCGAAGCACGACCCGATCATCTCCATCGAGCTCGTTGAAGCAAATGGCCTGGCTAGCATCGTCGACGATTTCAACGACAGCGAACACTTCGTCCTGCCGACGACCGTCGACGATGTCGAGATGTATCTGAACGAGTGCATGCCTTCCGGCTTCACCAAGGATCCGAATTTCGGGCTCGGGCTCGATCGAACCCTCACCTTCATCATCCAGGCCCTGGCGCAAATCGATGACATCGAGCATCTGCGCCTCACCGACGCAAAGACACTCGAGGTGTCCCGATCCGAGGACGGTAAGACGTATGAGATGGGCTTTCAGCTGTTCGATGAGCTGCGCCGCGGAGCGGGCCGCTTCGACGACAAGGCGCGCATGTCCAGCCGCAAGAAGAAGAAGCAGCTTGCCTACTCAAACTTGCTGCACCGGCTCGACAAGGATACCTTCCCGCTGAAGCTCTTCGAGCGCGAGCCCGATGAAATTGCCGAAACGATCGGCCGCACGATCGTCGATGCGAAACTGTCGGAGAATGACCGCGCGGCCGTGGTCGGACTGGCGAAAGTCGCGGTACGCAGCTCGCTAAACACTCAGCGCGGCGCGATCATCAAGCTTCATGATGAGATCGAACTCGCGTCCATCGACGAGCTTATCGCCCATGTTGAAGCGAAGCTCGCGGTGAAGACGAGCGAGCCACAATGGCAAAAGCTTTTCGAGGCGAATCCCTTCATCCTCGATATGGCGTTCAACGTCCCTGTCCTAATGCTGCAGGGACAGGCGCATGTCGGCGGAAAAAAGCTCACCGGCGCCGGCGAGAAGATCACGGATTTCCTCTTCGCCAACCAACTCACCGACAACCTGGCGATCATCGAGATCAAGACGCCGGGTATGCCTTTGCTCTCCAGCAAAGAATATCGCAGCGGTGTTTACGGTCCATCGCCGGATCTGGTTTCGGCCGTCACTCAGGTTCTTGATCAGATAAACCACCTTCAGAGCGACATATTCAGGCTGAAGGCGCTGAACCCTGAGCACAGGATGGAGTCCTTTGGCATCAGGGGCGTACTGGTCGCCGGTGTTATTCCCGAGCCTGCGCGCAAGCGTTCGTTCGAACTGTACCGTAGCGCGCTTGCGGGCATATCGATCATCACGTTCGACGAGCTGTTGGCCAAACTGAGGTCGCTTAGGGCGCTGCTAGCATCCGATCTGTCAGCGTAGTTGTGCCGAAAAATCTGATTTGGCCGCGACCAGCGTCCCCTGAATGTCACACGCGACCGCCCCACCTCCCGGTAGAGTAGGGCGCTGTCAGACTGGGTGGTACAGCAATCCCGGCTAGCGGCTCGTTCGCCCTGTCGCTGAGTCGGTCGGCGGTCGCGGGTTGGTTAGGCATATGTCTCATCCGGCTCGCGATGAACCAACTACCCGCGTCTGCAACGGCATCAGGTGGGGAGCGCCTGCCTGTCCCCAACAGGCTGATAGGGGTATAATCCGGTCACAAGCACGGGGGCTCGTTCAATGGCGGAACAATCAAAAAAGAAGAAGACGCAGATCGCTATCCTCGGATGGGGATCGCTCATCTGGGATGTGCGGCCTGAATTCGACAATTATCACGACGAATGGCTACCTGACGGCCCGGTCCTACCGCTGGAGTTCTCACGAATATCGGAAAGCCGCAAAGGCGCACTTACCCTCGTGATTGACCCGCAGAACGGCGCGCCCTGCACCTCAGCCTATGCCCTCAGCACACGCAGCAATCCCGATGATGCGATTGCCGATCTGCGCTGCCGCGAAGGCACGATTATGAGAAGGATCGGCTTCTACTTTCGTGATGGAAGTCGGCGCTGCGAACCGCCTGTGCCCGACACCATCGCCCCCTGGGCCGACGGCAAAGGATACGATGTCGTGATCTGGACCGGCCTGCCGAGCAATTTCAGGGACGAGGCCGGCAAGGCCTTCTCGGTTGTGGAGGCAATTAGTCACCTGCAGGCATTGACGGCCGAAGGCAAGGGGATGGCGGCCGCCTATGTATGGAGCGCACCGGATTTGGTTCGGACTCCGCTGCGGACCGTCCTGCAGATAGCGCCTTGGTTCCCCGCTCCCGCAATCCCTGACGATGCGGCCGAAGCTGATGCAGAACCGCCGACCGCGCCACCTACCTGACCCTTCTTCTCAAATCATCATCTCGCTCCTTACGCCTCGACCGCTCCCGGCCTCCCTTCCTCTCCGCCCGCGATATGGACGGCGCCGGTGCCCCGTCGCCACTGCCATCCCTGCCATCCTTCAACCCACCACCGGCAGTCCGCGCAAAATCCCCCGCCAGATTGTGTCCGGTATCTTGGATTTGATGCTACAAAAGGTCGGTCCGCTGTCGGCCCGTTCCAGCCATTGCTAATGATCACAGAGGAATGGGCAGGCCTATTGACGTCAAAGGCACACAACCCCCTCTCAACGTTCGCCTTTTGTGCCTAGAAAGTCGCATAATTGGCAGTGTGGAACTTCAGTGCTGCCTCGGCTGCCCTGCGCGCTCGACGTTTTGGTCGATCTGTCATCGCCGAACTACAGCGGGGGCGGCCCCGTCCATAGCGTGCTGTCTTGCGATTGGTCGAGCTCGCCAAGAACATGCGAAGGGAGTACAAGACCGGGATGCGCGAGGGGAGCGTTGCTTCACGAGCCATGCTCGCCTGGCTGACGCGCGATCGCTTGCCGGAGAAAGCGTCGCAGGAGCGACGCGTCAGGGAGCATTCCCGGCGCTGACCATGCCGCGGATCGCCTTCACGCTAGAAACCGCGTTTCAGGGGCACATTGGCACCATAGGGTCAGACCCCAAGCCTGGTTACGCGTCAGGACCTCGTATCTATTTCACCCACTTGCGTACGCGGTGCACGATCTCTGATGTTGAGATCCCGTAGCGGTCGTGAAGTGTCGGTAGCGCGCCGGCGTCGAGAAATTCGTCGGGCAGTGCGATCTGGCGGAAGACAGGGGTCACGCCCTCGCGCATCAGCAGGCCAGCGACACCTTCGCCCAACCCGCCGATCATCGTGTGGTTCTCCGCAACGACCACCATCCGTCCAGCCCGGCGCGCGGCGGCAAGGATTGCGTCCGTATCGAGCGGCTTGATGGTCGGCACGTGCAGCACCGCGCAGTCGATGCGGTTCGCTTCAAGCGCCTTCGCGGCCTCCAGCACGCGCATGGTCATCAGCCCGCTGGAAATGAACAGCACATCCGCACCGTCGCGCAGCAGCCGCGCCTTGCCGATCTGGAATGTGTAATCATATTCGTCGAGCACGACGGGGACCTTGCCCCGCAACAGCCGCATGTAGACCGGCCCCTTGTAGTCCGCGATCGCCTCCGTGGCCTGTTCGATGTCGAGCGCGTCGCATGGATCGATGATCGTCAGGTTCGGCATGCCGCGGAAAATCGCGATGTCTTCCGTCGCCTGGTGGCTGGGGCCGTAGCCGGTGGTCAATCCCGGTAGCTGCGCGATCGGGCCTGCGGCCCCAGCCTTGACCGTCACTGCGCGCGGCAGCCAGAGCGAAATAGGTCGGGACGAGGAGATGGTCGCCAATCGGCCGAACTAGGAGATGGTCGAAATGAAGTAGGAGCTGGCTTGACAATCATCGCCCCATACAAGTGTAGCTCGGCCTTTGATCCGAAACAGCAATTCCTGTAATTCCCAAGCGCGGTCCGGATCATCGAGGACCGCAAGGGACCGGGTGTCGCCGATTTCCGTGATGAATTCCAATGCTGTGGCGAGATCCTCATGGAGGTCAGGCCCGAGCGCCTCGTCCCTCTGCCACATCCAGGCTTCCGGTCCACCACAATCCTCAGGCGGACAGTTGCCGTCGCCGCCCGTACACGCCGGATAGTGAGCTCCGGGTTTGACAGGCCGGCGCTGCTCTAGCCGGACCTCGTGCTCCCAAGGGAAGTTGAGGTCGTACTCGTACAGGAACCGGCTGCCGTTACGCAGTTGCAAATTGCCAAGTGGGATAGCCGGAAAGCGGGCACCCGCCTCCCACGAGCCGTACCGCACCGTGTGAATGACGAACTGGTAAAGGTGTATGCCTTCCCATCCCATCGCGACCTGAAGGACGCCATGAAACTCGCGTAGCGTCATCGTCGAGGGAACCTGAACCCTACGCCACACCATGGGGCTCACGTCCTTCAGCCAGATGCGGAATTGCAGGATGGAAATCTCATCCTCCGAGGCTGCCGCCTCTCCGGCAGTTTTCGTCGCTGCCCGTTTTGCCCTTTTCATATCCGCCGGCCCCGTCAAAATTCAACGGTGACGACATACTTCGTTCCAGCCCGCCCCACAAATCCTCATGCTCCCTTCGAGACTGTCGAGCAGCGCAAGAAGCTCCTCGTCATATTGCCATCGCGGTACTACCTGCAGATCGAAACGGGTCGCCATTTCCGCGGTCTGGTTGATGAAATCGTAGACGGCGACCTCCCCGATCAGAACCGGCAAATGTCGAACTGGCGGCCGATTCTCCTCAGCAACGAAAGAACCGCCTCGACGTCGCGGGCCCTGCCACGCAGCGCATTGTGGAATTCGTCGAAGATCAGAATCCTCGGTTTCAGGCTGTCGAGCAGGTGATCGATTTGCGCGGCCTTGCGACCGACATCCCGGCTGCTGCCGGTTGGAGCGCGCAGCGCCTGCAGGATGCTTTCGTAGAAATGGGCCAGGCCGGCGCCCTCGTGCGTCTGCACCACCCACACCCGCTGTTGCTCCGTCGCTCTCAGGTGCCCGACGGCAAACCGTTCGGCGATGATCGTCTTGCCATTGGCGTAGGGCCCGACCAGCATCAGCCCTTTGGTCCGCAGCGCTGGCGGCCGGGCCAGCAACGCGGTAAGACGTTCATGCGCCTGGATAGCAATCTGATGACCGATCCATCGCGGCGCCTGGATATAGGCGATCCGCTCTTCCACGCTGCGGTCGAGATACGGACGGACATGATCGAGCAGATGGTCAGCCACGTCACCAATCCTCGACCGGCAGTCGGCGTTTCCGGCGTGCGGGATGCTCGGCAGGCTCCGATGTCGCCGGACGCATCGCATCATAGGGCTTGGGCGCCTGGGTAGCGTGAGTCTTGCGCACGGCATTGCGCAGCTCGATTCTCGACGGCTTTTGTCGAGCGCCGATCTCCGCGATCTGCCGGCGCAGCGTCACCTTCTCAACATCCGTTCGCGCATTCGCGGCCCGCCGCCGCCAGCGGTCAGCGTCGTGTTCCCACAACGTCGTGGGAGCGACCGTTCCGTCGCGCCGCCCTACGGGTCGGAACTCACGGGTCTCCGGATCCAGGATGTAGATGTGACTGATGTCGCGAGGATCATATCGCAGATCGAGCTTGCCGAGCCGGTCGCGTTGCGGCACCAGTGCTACCAGCCAGGGCGAGTAGTAGTCGAGCGCGAACATGCTGACACCTTGTGGCGACAGGCGCCTTTCAGATCCAGGCATGAATGACAGCAGGATCCGCAGGGGCTCATCGTCGAAGCAGGCAAGACCGCGCCTGCCGTTCCCATTCTGTCGCGGGTACCGTCAATGTCCGCGCGTTTTCCTGCAGGTTGTGGTCAATCACGGCGAGTGTGATGCATCGCTCGAGATCGGCGAAGCTGAGACGGGCTCGTCGCTCAGCAGGATATTGGTCGCGGTCCGCCACTGAGCGCCCGGTCGAACCGGGCTGCGTTGCAAGAACGGCGTTGAGTTTCCCGAGCAGCCTTTCGACCACGCCGCCCTGGTGGACGCGGCCGCGGTCCCGGTATCGGATGCGAATCCCATAGTCCTCGCACCCACGCCGGAAGGCGCTTCCTTTGAACTCCTTGGCGGAGTCGGTGACAAGCGATCGCGGTCGACCGAACATCGGCCATCCATGTTCGATGTCGCGCGCAGCCAACCACGGTTCCTTCGGACACATGGCCTGCGCCAGGCAGAGCGCGACCGACAGCGCCGACGGTTTTTCCAGGGTTAGGCAGAAGCCGAGAATGCAGCGCGTTGCCACGTCGGTGACGATCGTGAGATATGCCCGGCCGACAAAGGTTCCGTCGTCAACGACCTCCACGAAATTTATGTCGGTCGGCGTGTGATCGATCTGGCAGACATCGAGCGGGCGCGCCGCGTGGATGTATCCCGGCCGCGGCTTGAGCCGATGGAGGTGCTTTGGGTTCGCGGATCGCTTCTTGGCGATCTCCTCAGGACTGAACAGCATGGCTATGCGGCGGGCCATAGTGAGGTAGGACGGAGGAGCCAGGCCTGCCTCCTCGCAGCGGGCGCGGATCTCGGCCACGACAGGGGCGAGCGGCGGAGCCTCCGGCACCAGCCATTGCTTTCGCAGTGTTGCCGCGATGATCTTCTCGATGTCCTGCTCAAGACGCTTCTTCCGCGCTCCGTCGCGCCGGGGCAGAAGCGACGTCACCGTCCGATCGATATGGTAGCGCGCCAGCAGATTGTAGACCTGTCGAGTCGAGAGACGCAGCTCGGCGGCCGCGCGTACGATTGCCGCACGGCGGAGACCCGAACCGTCGAGAATCCTGTCCAGTTCGCGCGCGATACGACGTGCGGCCAACCATGCTTCATCGGAGTATGACGCGGCGGTAGCCGGTTTTCGGTTGTGCAATAGGTTTGGCAAAATTGAGCAGCAGTGAAATCGTTAGCGAAGAATCGTGCCCTTCGTAGCGTCTAAACCTAAACAACACATGACATTTCGACGTTTGAAATCGGGAAGTAAAAGCGACAATCGTGGCGGGGAACGTTAAACAGGTTGGCGATCGGGTCGTGTACGGAAACGAAAGGCTGAAGATGTCGCGCTGACTTGAAGCGCTTCATGATCCTCTCCCGCCGCGGGCCGGGTTGATGAGAGTTCTCCGCCCGATTGTTCGGGCCCTGTGCGAGCGATGCTCGCCGCTTGGCATGATCTCCCGCTTCGCCGCACCGTAGGATCGAAGCTTGTCGGTGATCATCACACGCGGCGAACGGCCTTGGCCTTCAGAAGCTTTCGCATCAAGCGCTTTGCCGCCTTGACATTGCGACGGCTTTGCACCGACACGTCGAGAACAAACCCGTCCTGATCAACGGCGCGCCAAAGCCAGTGTTTCTTTCCACCGATGGTGATGGCAACTTCATCGAGATGCCATGTGTCGCCGAGCTTGCCGGCCGATCACTTCCGGATATCATTTGGCAAAGTGTCTGCCAAATTTTTCAGCCCAAAGTCGCACGGTCTGGCGAGAGACGATGACGCCACGAGCTGCCGGCATATCCTCGACCATCCGCAGGCTGAGCGGAAACCGGAAATAGAGCCAAACGGCACGGGCAATCACCTGCGCCGGAAATCGGTGGCGACGATAATCACGGGAAAATCTGGTCATGCCGCCAGATCCCACATTTTGATCGATGCCCGGTTAACGTTACGGTGCCCGTCAGCTTGTCGTAAGCCAACCCGCCTAGCATGGGTCATCCAGATGACACTGAAGGTTAAGCGCCCGTCTCGCGTATCCCGTCCCTTGGCGATCAGAAACTCCACTACAGGTGAACGGCTATGGGAATTTGCATCTCCAAATCCTCCGGATCGACTCGACATGCCACATATGACACGGAAGAGTCGCAAGGCAGACAGGCGCCCTCCCGGAGCCGGCACCCTTGACGGAAGCAGAGGAGGGATTCTCCGCAGAATCTCGACTCGATGAGCCGCTGCGCGGATTGGCGCAGGACTTTGACGATACAGTTTGATGCGAGGCTAGTGTGGACCAGCGAAAAATTACATCCCGTGTAACAGCTTTGCCGCAGGTGCAGGACGCCGGCTTGGAAGAGGGGCAAGCGGTCCAGGCCCGGCAAGTGGGCTTTGAGCAGCACCTTGCCGAGGCCCGGAGGCTGTTCGATCAAGCTGACGAGTCGCCAACCAATCCAGAGGAGCTTCTGCGACTGGAACAGGGGTTCCGCGAAGTGCTTCAGCGACGGCAGGATGATCAAGCCGTCTCGTCTTTTTTCAGCGACCCAGGGATGCCCGCTGGACCGGGTGACCACAACAGCATCGTGACGGACGCTTTCGCATCGGCCGGCTCTGGGCACGCCGGAGTTGAGGCCGCCGCCCCGCCAGTCTTGGCTGCCAGCCAACAGCAGATCCGGCCCTCGCCGGATGCGCTTGACCAGGGCAACCACCTGCCACCCCAGGGGGGCATCATCAACAATGAACATTCGACGGCGCCGTTGCGGCCAGCGAAGAGGCAGAGGGCCGTGGATAGGCCGCAAGCCGTCGCCATTCAGCAGCAGCTGAGCGAAATCGGCAATTCAGGCGGCCGCGTGCCGATACAGCCCCCCACGCAGCAGTTGGGTGAATTGCCATTGCAAGGGGTACCGGTTCAAGGGACAGGGTCCGAACACATCGGAAGGCTGCATGCGGGGGCCGCGCCCTCAGCAAGGTCCGAGGCGCCCCCGGCTGCGATCGAGGACTCCATAAACGTTTCGTTCGCCGTCCCCAAAGACTTTTCCCATGGGACTCAACGCGTCCCAGACGCGATGCTCCCTTTCTTGGACCGCCCTGGCCCCTTGCCGGATGCTGGCCAAGCGCGGCAAGCGGGCTTTGAGCAGCACGTGGCCGAGCCGCGCCGAGCCGACCCGGTTGCGAGTGGCGCCCGTGCTTCCCGCTATCACCATCTGTCCGACGAACACCGGGACCTTATTGATAGAGCGATCGCCCACTCCCAGGAAAAATATAGCGAGACCACGGCCCGAAAATACACGTTTGCACTTAGCCGGTTGGCGAATGATCTCAGCGCTCGTGGCCAAGCAATCGATCTAAGAAATCACAAATCCCTGGTCGATCACGTCGGTGCTTTCTTTCCGAAAGACGTTGATATGAAGAGCGCTTTGAAGGCCCTGCGTGCGTATCATGAGCCGGGCTATTCAGCGACTGCTGGCGGCCCTGCTGCCAGCTATCCCCATCTGTCCGCCGAACACCGGGACGTTATTGACAAGGCGATCGACCGCGCTGCGGCTCAGCAAAACCAGAGCGCGGACACGCTGCGAATATACTCGAATGCGCTTCGCCGATTGGCGAATGATCTCGGCGCTCGTGGCCAAGCGACTGATCTAAAAAATCACCAATCCCTGGTCGATCACCTCGATACTTTCTTTCCGAATGACCAGAACATTAGAACGGCGTTGAACGTCCTACGTGCGTATCATGATCCGGGCAATGCAGCGACTGGCTGGTGGCCAGCGGCGGTGCCGTCAAAGGCAGATGCGCGTATCCTGGAAAAATTAAGCAGTGACAGCGGGTTGGCCTTAAGCACCCGTGTCGTCTATGGTCGTCTTCTTCGCAGATTTTCTGAGGAGCTCGAGAGTCGGGGCCAGACGATCTCTGGGCTGGATCACAATTCGCGGACCGAACTCGCCGAGGCGTTGTTTCCAGGCAACAAGAAACTCCGCTTCGCGCTGCAGCGGGTTCACAATGCGGAGGTTCCCGAGGCCTTGCGGCCGCTGTTCGATAATCGAGCTGACAAGCCGCCAACCAATCCAGAGGAGCTTCTGCGACTGGAACAGGGGTTCCGCGAAGTGCTTCAGCAGCGGCAGGGTGATCAAGCCGCCTCGTCTTTGTTCGGCAACCCAGGGATGCCCGCTGGACCGGAGGATCCTAACAGAAGCGTGTCGGACGCTTTCGCAAGCTCTGGGCACGCCGGAGTTGAGGCCGCCGCCCCGCCAGTCTTGGCTGCCAGCCAACAGCAGATCCGGCCCTGGCCGGATGCGTTTGACCAAGGCAACCACCTGCCACCCGAGCGGGTGATCATCAACAATGAACATGACACAGCGCTGTTGCGGCCAGCGGAGAGGCAGAGGGCCCTGAATACGCCGCAAGCCGCCGCCATTCAGCAGCCGCTGAGCGAAATCGGCAATTCAGGCGGCCGCGTGCCGATGCAGCCCCCCACGCAGCAGTTGGGTGAATTGCCATTGGAAGGGGTACCGGTTCAAGGGACAGGGTCCGAACACATCGGAAGGCTGCATGCGGGGGCCGCGCCCTCAGCAAGGCCCGAGGCACCCCCCGCTGCCATCGAGAACTCCATAAACGTCTCATTCGCCGTCCCCAAAGGCTTCTCCCATGGGACTCAACGCGTCCCAGACGCGATGCTCTCTTTCTTGGACCGCCCTGGCCCCTTGCCGGATGCTGGCCAAGCGCGGCAAGCGGGTTTTGAGCAGCACGTGGCCGAGCCGCGCCGAGCCGAACCTGTCGCGAGTGGCGCCCGTGCCACCGGCTATCGCCATTTGTCCGACGAACACCGCGACCTTATCGATAAGGCGATCGCCCACGCTGCGGCTCAGCAAAAATATAGCGAGAGCACGGTCCTAAAATACAGGTATGCACTTCGCCGATTGGCAAATGATCTCGGCGCTCGTGGCCAAGCGACTGATCTAAAAAATCACCAATCCCTGGTCGATCACCTCGATGCTTTCTTTCCGAAAAACGATGATATGAAGAGGGCGTTGAACGTCCTGCGTGCCTATCATGAGCCGGGCTATTCAGCGACTGTTGGTGCCCCGGCTAACCGCTATCCCCACTTGTCCGACGAACACCGGGACGTGATTGATAAGGCGATCGCCCATGCTGAGGCTCAGCAACACCATAGCGCGCCGACGCTCCGAATATACTCGAATGCGCTTCGCCGATTGGCGAATGATCTCGGTGCTCGTGGCCAAGCGACTGATCTAAAAAATCACCAATCCCTGGTCGATCACCTCAATACCTTCTTTCCGAAAGACACTGACATAAGGGATATAAGGCCGGCGTTGAACGTCCTGCGTGCGTATCATGAGCCGGGCTATTCAGCGACTGGCCGGTGGCCAGTGACGGTGCCTTCAAAGGCAGATGCGCATGTCTTGGAACAAGTGACCAGTGACAGCAGCTTGGCCCCAAGCACCCGTGTTGTCTATGGTCATAGTCTTCGCAGATTTTCTGAGGCGCTTGACAGGCGGGGCCGGACGATCTCTGGGCTGGATCATGATTCGCGGATCGAATTCGCCGAGGTGTTGTTTCCAGGCAACGATTATCTCCGCTGGGCGCTTGAACGGGTTCGCGATGCGAAGCCTGCGTCAGACAGGATCGTGGCGGACGCTTTGGCAGCGGCCGGCTCTGGGCACGCCGGAGTTGAGGCCGCCGCCCCGCCAGTCTTGGCTGCCAGCCAACAGCAGATCCGGCCCTGGCCGGATGCGCGTGACCAGGGCAACCTCCTGCCACCCGAGCGGTTCATCATCAACAATGAACATTCGACGGCGCCGTTGCGGCCGGCGGAGAGGCAGAGGGCCCTGAATACGCCGCAAGCCGCCGCCATTCAGCAGCAGCCGAGCGAAATCGGCAATTCAGGCGGCCGCATGCCGATGCAGCCCCCCATGCGGCAATTGGGTGAATTGCCATTGCAAGGGGTACCGGTTCAAGGGACAGGGTCCGAACACATCGGAAGGCTGCATGCGGGGGCCGCGCCCTCAGCAAGGTCCGAGGCGCCCCCGGCTGCGATCGAGGACTCCATAAATGTTTCGTTCGCCGTGCCCAAAGGCTTCTCCCATGGGACTCAACGCGTCCCAGAGGCCATGCTCTCTTCCTTGTACCATTATGGCCTCTTGCCGGACGCGGACAAGCCGGAATGGAACTACGAGATTAAAGGCCACGGCTACACCGCCCGGAGGCCAGAGGAGGGCAACGACGTTTGGCTCCTCCATCGCGGAGCGATAAGGGAAGCTGGAGCGGCAGCAGTACCGGCAAGGGCTCCGGGACCCGCCTTGCCAGCGACCGCCAGGCTCTCAGACACCCATCTCGGGGTTCCGTTGGTCGATCTGACCACCTCCTCCGATGCACACATCGAAGCCCTTCCGTCAGGCTCGTCCAATCTCCCCCGGGGGGCGGTGCTCGGGGCCACCCAACTGCTGGGCGACGAACATATCCAGAGGGATTACGAATTCCTCGAGCAGCAGCTGCAGCAGGCCGATCCAGCGCTCGCCGCCCGGACGCGGCTGGTCGATCCGTCGGTCTCCCATCTGCTGCGCCACATGGAGCAGCAAGACGCGCGAGGCACATTGCAGTCGATTTATAATCGAAACGCCGGCCCATCCGACTTCCTGTTCGTGCCAGTGAACGATGGGGTGGGTATTGACCGCGGCACCCATTGGTCGCTGCTCCTCGTAGATCGCCGCGATCCGGAAAGAGCGGTCGCCTATCACTACGACTCCATCCAGCAAAATGAACAGCGATACAACGACGCGCCTGCACGAAAGCTCGCTACAAGACTGGACGCGACCCTGGTAACACCCGACATGGCGCAGCAGAAAAACGCTGTTGACTGCGGCGTCTTCGTGGTGGACGGCACGCGCGAGCTGGTTCGTCGATTGGCGAACGAAGAGCGGCCAGACCAGCAGCTGCCGCTGCACCTCAACTACCTCGTCGCCGATCGGCAGGCGCTGCAAAACCGACTGAGAGAGGGGCGCTTGCCGCACGAGCTTGCCGCAAGCCCTGCCGAAGCTTTGGCAGCACCCGGGTCGCAGGTGCAACACGCCGCCTTGCAAGAGCAGCAAGCCAGACAGGTCGCGCCAGCGCCGTTGGAACGGCACTTGGGCAAGACGCGCGAGGCCGAGGACAAGCTGACGAGTACACTGGACAGGAGCAACCGCGTGAACAGCGGGGGCGTCGTCATCAACACTGAACGTTACACAGCGCCGTTGAGACCGGCGAAAAGGCAGAGGACTGACAATTCGCAAAGCCTCGCCATCGGGCGGCAGCCGAGCGAAGCAAACACAACGTCCATCGGCCAAGCCTCCGATCAAGCCCGAGCGGACCTAATGGCTTCCTCCAGAAGCAGAGAGCGCTCCGACGCGGGACGTTGAGCTCGATGGCTGGGATGAACCAGAACAGCTCTTTGCCGACGGAGAGGCTGATGCGATCTCCGGCCCGGTAGCTCTCGCCGTAATTGATCAGGCTGGCACTGTTGGAAGGCGATGTAGGCCTGGAACTCGCCGATTGGGGGTCAGGAACTTGCGCATGTTCGGCTAGCCTGTGTCGAGACTTTCCGCGTCGAGCTGCAGCTCGGCGATTTCGTCACAGATGCCATTTGATCCTGCGCAAGGTTGCAAGCAGGTCCTGTCCGGTCTGCTCGTCGTGGTTGTCGAGCCCTTGCACGAACTGGCGAAAAACCGTGATGCGCATGGTGATATGGAACCAGTCGAGGACATGCTCGCGCCGGTGCGATCATTTCCGCGAGCGAGCGGACTTCTTCCCCCCGTCGGTGATTAAGGTAATATCCTGATTGGCCCGGACGCCCTGCTTCTTGAGATGGTCGAGAATGCGCCGTTGCAGCTCGCGATCATAGCCGTGGACGAAACCGATGTAGCGCGGAGCGCCGTCTTCAGGCAGCGAGCGGCCTACGATCAGCTCGAATTTTCTTCCGGTCGTCACGGTGGCGGATGTACTCGGGAACCGGGCAGGTTCATCCAGTCGCGCGGGCTGCCGTACATTGCGCGCTTGAGGGTCTTGAGGCGGTTGATCTGACCTTCGGCCTGTCCGTTGCTCCAGGGCAGCTCGATGGCGTTGTTGTCGGAATGATGTCGGAGTCGATTGCATCGTCGATCTAGGGGGCCAGTGTTTCCGACCTCCTGCTCCGAAGGATACCGTTGAAGCGCATTGCCAAGGCGTCGCATCTCGGCGAATGCGTCAGATCCCTGCTTCAGGGCATCGACTTTCCTTGCTTGTCGAGGCGTCAGCAGGCCTCTTGGCTTTATGTACAGCGCCGCGGCAACAACTGGCGAAATCGCGTGGCCGGTATCCGGATCTCGAACGGGTCCCGAGCTGATCGCCATCGAAGGAACATCATCGGCGCGCACTCTTTCGGCCCGCCGCCAAGCTCCCAGCAGTCGCTCCAGATTGGAGAAGCTGCCGGTGTAGCCGCGCTGCTTGACATCATGAAAAAGATGCCGTCCGCAGCGGTTCCCTTACTTCCAGCATTGGGCAAGGAACGTTTCAAAGCACCATGGTGATGTGGGGTTCAATGCTGCTCGCCGCCTATCTGGTAGGATAGACCCTCCTGGCGTAAGGACTATGCGCGAGACGGGCACGCCGGCGATGTGTCGCAGCGTCGACAATAGCGTCCTCGGACAGGATGGGTCTTCCTGAAGCACGTCCACTAAGGCTCATCTGTTCCTCGATTGCCGTACGAAGATTCTGGACCAGATGAAACCGGTCGGCCACCTGGTGAGCCTGCGGTGCGCCTTCACGGACGGCCTGCGCATACAGGCGGCAGCGGTCTCGGCTGACGACCTCGACGGAGGGATGATTCCGCAGCCACCTGGCTGCGCTATCGACACTCCGATCATGGCCTAATCGGCCCCAAGCTGCGATTTTGGCCAAGTTGTGGAACGTTGCCGGAACGGATTGACCGGTATGGCGTCGGCGCTTGAGAATTCACTCTTGGAAGAGGGAGTGGATGTATGGGTTTGCGCGTTTCGCTCGAGGTGTTGACCGGGGCGTGGAGCCTCTCTTTTGCCGACATCGACTTTTTGAAGGTCAAGGCGGCCGGGTCGAGGCTTGGACTGGCGGTTCAACTGAAGTTCTTCGCCGCGAACGGATATTTCACCACCGCGGCGGCTGAGGCCCCCGATGACGCGGTTTCGTATCTGGCCGAGCAGCTTGGCGTCAGCAAGGCAGATCTCTGCCGGTATGATTTTTCGGGGCGTTCAGGGCGGCGCCATTGCGCCGAGATTTAGCGCCATCTTGGTTTCCGCCGGATGAAGCGGGCGGATCGAGCCGCACTTGCGAGCCGGATAGCGACGGAGCTTTGCCCTGGCGGAGCATCGGTCGCAGCGATGATGGAGGCTGTTTTTCTGTTGTGCCGGGATCGCAAGATTTTCGGTCCGTCGCGCAAGGAGATGGAGCGGATAGTGCGCTCCGAGCGGCAACGCTTTCTGGAATCCTTTCTTGGCGGTGTTGCGGATCGGCTTCGCCCGGAAACGGTCGCGCTGATGCAAACATCGCTGGCCGATCCAGATAGCCCGACCGGGTTCCATACGATCAAAGGACATGCGGGTGCAGCCACGCTGGACAACATGCTTGCCCTGGCTGATCGGCTTGCCTTCATCAAGAAGCTGGATTTACCGCGGGATCTTCTATCCGCTGCCGGCAAGACCTGGATCGATCAGATCGTTCGGCGGGTCGGCGCCGAAAAAGCGTCGGAGATGCGCCGCCACGCCCCGAGGCGGCAACTGGGGCCTCCATACCGTTTTCCTGATGATGCGGGAAACACAGATCATCGACGGCATGATCGACCTGCTGGTGGAGACCATCCACAAGATCGGGGTGCGTTCGAAGCGCAAGGTGGTGGGCGGCATCGCGCGTGACATCGAGAAGGTTTACGGCAAGGAGCGGCTGCTGGTCGATATCGCGGGTGCCGCGATCGAGGCGCCGGGTGGCCGGGTCTGCGATGTGATCTTTCCGGTAGCGGGCAAGGAGAAGCTTGCGGCGATCGTCAAGGAGCATCGGGCGAAGGGCACGCTCGAACGGCGCATCTACCAGGTTATGCGTGGATCCTATGCCGGTCACTATCGAAGAATCCTGCCGAAGCTTCTTTCGGTTCTGGAGTTTCGTTCGAACAATGCCGTGCATCGGCCCGTGCTTGGGGCGTTGGACTGGATCAGGCGGGCCTTCGAAACCGGTTGCCGCGTGGTGCCGCGGAACGGGGTGCCGATCGAAGGCGTCATTCCGCCGAAATGCCGCGGCGCGATCATCGGCAAGGACGGACGCATCAACCGGATCAGCTATGAACTGTGCGTGCTCAGTCAGTTGCGCAACCGCATCCGGGCCAAGGAAATCTGGGTGGTCGGGGCGGACCACTATCGCAATCCGGACGACGATCTGCCCAAGGATTTCGAGAGCCGACGGGCGGCCTACTACAACGCGCTCAACCTGACGTCGGATGCGCGAGCTTTCACGCGCAAAATCCAGGCCGAGCTTGAGCGGGAATTGCGGCTGCTGAATGCCGAACTCCCCCGCAACGACAAGGCACGCATTCTCTGGCGCGGCGAGAACCGCATCTCGATCACGCCGTTCCAGCCGCTGCCGGAACCGCAAGGCCTACGATCGGTCAAGGCCGAGATCGGCCGGCGTTGGCCGATGACGGAACTGCTGGATGTGTTGAAGGAGACGGCGCTCGACACCGGCTTTCTGGACGCCTTTGAAACGTCGGCTTCCCGTGTGGCGCTTTCGCGCGGTGCGCTCGACCGGCGTCTGATCCTGTGTCTTTACGGGCTGGGCACGAATGCCGGCCTGAAGCGCGTGGCGGCCGGATGCCCGGATGTCAGCTACGAGGAACTGCTTCATGTTGGCCGGCGCTTCATCCATCGGGATGCGCTGGAGGCGGCCTGCGGACGTGTTGCCAATGCGACGCTGGCAATCCGCAACACCGCCATCTGGGGCGAAGCCGGCACGGCTTGTGCCTCGGATTCCAAGAAATTCGGCGCCTGGGACGGCAACCTTATGACCGAATGGCATGTCAGCTATGGCGGTCGCGGCGTGATGATCTACTGGCACGTCGAAAAGGGTTCAACCTGCGTCTTCTCGCAACTCAAGCGGTGCTCGTCCTCGGAAGTTGCTTCGATGATCAAGGGCGTGCTTCGGCATTGCACCGACATGGAGATCCAGCGGCAGTATGTCGACAGCCACGGCCAGAGCTCGATCGGCTTTGCCTTCTGCCATCTGCTCGGGTTTGAACTGGCGCCACGCCTTAAGGCGATCGCCCGGCAGACGCTGGCGCTGCCGCATCCAGGCCTGCGCGCTTGCCCAATCTGCTTCCCATTCTTTCCAGCGTCATCAACTGGGAGGAGATCGAGCAGAATGCACAGCGGGTTAGCCGATCCCGAAGCGATCCTGCGCCGCTTCGCCCGCGCCGAGGTGATGCACCCGACCTATAAGGCACTCGCCGAACTCGGCCGGGCGATCAAGACGATCTTCCTTTGCCGGTATTTGCGCCACGAGAAATTCCGCCGCGAAATCCACGAAGGCCTGAATGTGATCGAGAACTGGAACAGCGCCAACAGCTTCGTCTTCTTCGGCAAGGGTGGCGAGATCGCCTCGAACCGGCTCGATGAGCAGGAGATATCGGTGCTGGCCCTGCATCTGCTGCAGGCGTCGCTTGTCTATGTGAACACGCGCATGATGCAGTCGGTGTTGAGCGAGCCGAAATGGTCGGCGCGGCTAACGCCGGAGGATTATCGCGGCCTGACGCCGCTGATACGGGCACGTCAATCCTTATGGCCGCTTCAACCTCGACCTGAACAGCAGGATCGATTTTGAGCAGAAACAAGCGGCGTGAAGCATCGAAGGGAATGGTAGAAATGCCTGTATCGAAGAAGCCCCGAAAGAAGGCAGTGGCGAAATCCAAGAAGCCGGAAAATGACAATGCTCTGCCTCCGATGCCGGACCGGCGCGGCATGGAGGGGTTCATGGCAGGTCTTTTCGGCGGAGGGCGTGGGAGCGACCCGACGGACGCTGCGCAAGACATCATGTATGAGGCTTGGGAAGCAACCAGTCGCAGCAAGCGTATTACGCTGGCCCGGAAAGCGCTTAAAGTCTCGCCGTTGTGCGCCGACGCCTATGTGCTGTTGGCCGAAGAAGAGGCGGGGTCTGTCGAGGAAGTGCTGGACTATTACCAGAAGGGCGTCGCGGCGGGTGAAGAGGCGCTGGGCCCTGACGGGTTTGAGGAATATGCCGGTCGCTTCTGGGGTTTTCTCGAGACGCGCCCCTACATGCGGGCGCGGGCAGGTCTTGCCGCGGTACTCTGGCGGCTTGGTCAGCACCAGGAGGCCATCGACCATTATCAGTCAATGCTCAAGCTCAATCCGAATGACAATCAGGGCATCCGCTACGTGCTGGCCGGGCATTTGCTGGCGCGCGACGATATCAAGGCCCTGAGGAAGCTTCTCAAACAGCACGAAGACGATGGCGCTGCTGCATGGCTCTACACGCGGGCACTTCTTGCCTTTCGTGAAAACGATCCGGGCGCCGGCAAGCTTGCCGAGGAGGCCTGGCTCGCGCACAGCCATGTGCCTGGCGTCCTTTCCGGCAAGCAGCCTTTGGTTGCTTCCATCGACGGCTATATCACTTTGGGGGGGAGGATGAGGCAGCTGACTACGTCGACGAAAACGGCCAGGCCTGGCAGGCCACGCCCGGTGCAGTCGCGTGGCTGGCGGAGGTTACCAGAAAGCTGAAACCACGACGACGGCGTAACTGACCACCGGAACCGATGGGCGTGTTCTAATTTGGGTATACCCGGCCTGAACACCCCCCATGAACACGTCGCAACCGGAAAGCCTGTATATTTTGGGCTCAATCTTCGTTAATGAACAGAGCATCGCGCCGGCACACCCAAAATGAACAGTTGCATGACCTGCATCGGATACGCCCGCACCTCCACCACTGACCAGAACCTCGCCGCGCAGATCGTCGCGCTCAAGGCCGCCGGCTGCGAGGTCATTCGCGAGGAGCAGAAGAGCGGCTCTACCCTGGAAGGCCGTCCGCAACTCAACACCATTCTCGACTTCATTCATGCTGGCGAGACGCTTGTCGTCACCCGGATTGACCGCCTGGCCAGATCGCTGCGCGACCTGCAGATGATCGTGGACAAGCTCAAGACGAAGGGCGCGCATCTCTCCGCGACAGAACAACCTGTCGATACGTCGACCGCCGCCGGTAAGGCCTTCTTTGACATGCTTGGTGTCTCTGCCGAGTTCGAGACCAATCTGCGGCGCGAGCGCCAGGCGGAGGGAATCGCTGCCGCCAAGAAGCGCGGCACATACAAGGGCCGGCCGCCGAAAATCGACCGCGACACGATCCAGCAAAGGCTTAAACAGGGTCAGGGCCCAACACAAATCGCCCGCGATCTCGGCGTCTCACGCGGTACTGTCTATCAGGTGAGGAAGGGCAAATGACGAAGGGCAGGCTCATAACCCGTCTGACGCCAGCGACATGCGAAGAGATCCAGACCCGCATGCTCGAAGTCTGCCAGAAGATCGCTGAGGACCACGGCCTGGTCATCGAGGGCGCCGGATGGCGCGGCACGGATACCGGCTTCTTCTTCGAGCCCGTTTTCCGCGTCAGCATTCCCGCTTCCGACGGCACCGCATTCAATCTCGAAAAAGACAGGTTCGAGTTCTTGGCAGAGCACTTCGGATTGGCCCCTTCGGACTTCGGACGCGAGTTCCGCACCGGAAGCGAGCGATTCCGGATCACCGGCATCGATCCAAAGCGGCCACGCTACCCGATCTCCGCTGAGCGAATTCCCGACCGCAGAGGGTTCAAATTTGCCGCCGAAAACGTCGAGCAGATGCAAGCTCCCACCCCGTCGTTGTCCGCGCCGCAGCGCGGCGCACAGCCCAGCTCGTCGCAGGAGCTTCCCGCAACCCCAGCTACGCCGAGCTCGGGAGCTTGGGATGGGGACAGGCTTAGGGAGCAGACACAACAACCCGAGTCATCATCGTCAGCCGACGCTGCGGCGTCAAACATGTACGACCGCCTTGACCCAGTGCTTGATCCGAATGCGCTCACAGTGGCTAAGTTGCGCAGCGATGCGCAATCTGTGCTGGCGCCTGGCGTTGCTAGACCGCCTTCGTTCGTTGGGCCAGCAGGCCCCCCCGACCTACAGGACATCGGACCTATCGTCGGCAAGGGCTGGCGCCACGGCTCCCAACCGGCCTCGAAGATCCTGATCGAGGAACTGGGTAAGATCAATCTGCTGCCGAACCAGTTCGGCCCAGCCCAGTTCGCGATCAACAGAGAGCACTACTCCGCCACGTTGGGTCGGGAGGGCGCAGGGACGTTCGCCTCATCCATCATGCTCGCTCCGGGCAGATAAATGAAGCTGGTCCGTCACGTCAGCCGCCGCGTCTGGAGGCCGGAGCACAGGTACCTGCCGGCTGGAGCACCGCGAGTGTTGGCTATCCGGTGCCATCCACCCCGAAGCTGCATGCTCATTATGCGCCCGCGCTTCCGAGCACATTCTCCGCTGATCAGATCGGGGCGTTGAAAGTCTCGTCCTCCGACCCGAGCGGGCGGACGCTCGGCGCCAGGGAATTCCTGGGCGATCAGCACATCCAAAGGGATTACGAGCTCCTGGGAGAGCAGTTGCAGGCGCGCGATCCAAATCTCGCTGCTCGGACGCGGCTTGTCGATCCCCTCATAGCCCATTATCATCTGCGCCTGGGCGAAGTGAGCGAGGCGCAGCGCGCATTTCGGCGCATCGTCCAAGATCCCAATCGTAATGACACCGCCACTTCCTGTTTCTGCCAGTGAGTGATGCTAGCCGTGCCGATCGTATGGCCCGCGGCACCCATTGGTCGCTGCTGCTCGTTGATCGCCGCAACCGGCAAAGCCCGGTTGCCTATCACTACGACTCCTACGAGGGAGGCAACGACCGCCAAGCTGCGATGCTCGCAACGCGGTTGGGCGCCAACCTGCAACAAGCGAGCATACGTCAGCAGGAGAACAAATTTGATTGTGGCGTTTTCGTCGTGGACGGCACCCGGGCCCTTATTGAACGATTGGTGAAGACGGACGGGCAACACATAGCAGATCTCAACGACCTCGTCCCCGATCGCCGGGATTTGCAAGGCCGACTCAGAAATTTTCCTGGCCGCGGTTGACGGCGACCAGAGCAGCTCTCGCGATCAGCGCTTGTCGCGGCGAGGCGGTCGCTCGCAAGCAGGGCCAGCCATCTGGCTCGAAGCTCGACCCGCACGAACGCTTCATTCTTGGCCTGATTGAGGAGACGCCGGACATCACGCTTGCCGAGATCGCCGAGAGACTGGCGTCCGGGCACGGCGTGCGGGTTGTTCCTTCAACGGTGTGGATGTTCCTCGACAAGCGCGGCGTCACGTTCAAGACGTATGCCCGCCCGTCGGCAAGAGGTTTATTTCTGATGGCGGCTGGTCTGCATCAACGTATACGGCGTGTCGGCTGAGGGCCTGGGCCGGTAGCGCGACGCCGTTGCTGCGGAAGAATATTCTACACCGGCGCCCTTCCGAGCGAGAATAGCTTCGCCATCACGAGAAGTCCCGGCGGTACCGCCAGCGGCAAGTTCACGCGCCACTGGCGGGCAATCGCAGCAAAAGCCTTAGCATCTGTCGCCTCACTCTTCAAAGCCAAGCGGCACGGCTCTGCCAACCTTCGTCTTTGCCTCGTCAGAGCATATTCATCGTCACGCATCATCAGCGTGGCTTCGCCGAGGCTTGTCCACAGCGATCTCGCTCACCGCCGCAGCTGGCCCGAGATAGGGGCAGCTCCCGGACGTCTGGCGGAATAGGTGAACGCAATGCGACTCCAGATAGACCCAGGTCAGAGTCACGTCAGGTGAAGGGGATATGTTCGATCCCAGAGCGCGCAGGTTGGGCAGATCCGCGCTTTGCGGGTTGTGGAGGGCGCCGTGTGCGCCACGCATTGTAATCGGCGCGCATTTCTCGCCTGGAGACGGATTATGACGGGAGTTGACCGGCGTTTGAATGCGCCTAGCGGATCAGGCACGCACCGGGCTGAATCGGATCATGGCGGTGGTCAAAAAGGCTCGACCTTCAGTTCTGTCGTTCAGGGCTTGCGCTCTGAAGATCGAGAGTTAGGGGCATCCTCAGCTGAAAGGCCACCTTCGGCCAGCGATGTCCGGCGCCGCACGTCCGGCGATCCCTCCGTCAATAGGTGTGACGGCCAGCCCGTTTTTCGCGACTTGCCGCATCTGGGAGCGACAAATCGGCAAGAAAGTTCGTCGCGTTCCGGTGCAGAAGTCCGCAATGCCGATCAGTCCAGGAGTTCACAACAAAGTGGTCCTTCCTCGCGCAGGCAGCCCGTGTCGGGCCTGGATCGCAGACCAAAAAGGCGGCGCCTGGACGATGTCGCCGCGCAGAGCGTGCAAAGTGCAATCTCAGAAGAACAATCTAACAACGCACTACACGCCATTTGTTTTGCCCGTGACATTGAGGGGTTCTCGCGTGCAGTGGTGGAGCATGACAGACGGCTGCAAGGGGCGGGCGACGAGGTCCATGCAGCCTTCCTGCAAAAGGCCGCCGCCCAGTTCAAAGCTCAATTTGTCACATGCTTCGAGGACAATATCCGCCGCGGGCAATCATGGGGCTACGCCACCGCATGCAATACGGTGAGTCGTGAGGCTGGAGGTCAGGAAGGTGTGGAAGCTTGCAAGGCGATGGCAGCTCGGGTGTCGCAGCTTCCTAGTGCGTTAATGTGCGAAGTAGACCCCAAAGCCTTTTCGCTCTTTTCGGCATCGTTTGGTCGGCATCCGCAGTCGAGAACATGCCGAAATGGAACGATCAGAATCGCCGAATTTTGCCGCGATGAGGGCAGGACACTTGGCGTACTGCAAAGTCAAAGTCTGTCGTTGCTGGTGAACGGTTTCAGCAAGTGGCCGCAGCGGTCGGAAACTCGTGACGGTACGGAAGCCGTCGCCAGTGAGGTCCGTCGTCGCGAGGACCGCCGTTTCGGGCTCTCTGATTTTAGGGAGCAGCACCTGGCTAATCTGGTGAACGGTTTCAGCAAGTGGCCGGAAAAGGAGTGGTCCCGCCAAGCCACCGGAACGATTGCCGGTGAAGTCCTTCGCCGCCGTAACCTCGGGCTCTCAACTTTTAATCACCAGGACTTGGCCAACCTAGTGAACGGTTTCGGAAAGTGTGCCCAAGAGGAGGTCTGTTGCCAAGCCACAGTTGCGATCGCGGGCGAGGTCCTGCGCCGCGACCGCCGTGCCCGGCTCTCCGAATTCACCCACCAGGAACTGGCGAACCTGGTGCAAGGTTTCAGCAAATGGCCGGAAGAGCAGGCGTCCCGCGAAGCCGCCAGTGCGATGGCCGGTGAGGTCCTTGGTCGTGACCGGCGTGCCGGCGTCGCTGATCTTAATCCCCAGCACATGGCGACCCTTGTGAACGGTTTCAGTAAGTGGCCGATAGAGGAGCGGTGTCGCCAAGTCACCGGAGCGATTGCCGATGAGGTAGGTCGCCGCGCCGCCCGCGGCAGGTTCGGGCTCTCTGATTTTAATCATCAGGACTTAGCGAACCTGGTGCAAGGTTTCAGCAAATGGCCGGAAGGGGCGGTCTACCGCCAAGCCACAGCCAATATCGCCACAGAAGTCTCTCGCCGCGCCGGCGAGCAAGGGCTGTCTCATTTTACTCCGCAGGAGCTGGCTAACCTAGTGAACGGGTTCGGCAAATGCCCGGACGATGCCGACTATCATCACGCCACAGTCGCGATCGCCAGTGAGGTCATCCGCCGCCGCGCCCAACTCTCTGCTTTCAGTCATCAGCACTTGGCAAACTTGGTGAACGGTTTCAGTAAGTGGCCACAACAGGCGGACTGTCGCGATGCAACACTGGCGATCGCCAGCGAGGTCTTTCAACGCGATGACCAGTTCTCTCATCTTACTCAGCAGGCACTTGCGACATTGGTGAACGGTTTTAGCAAGTGGCCGGAAGAGGCGGCGTCTCGCCAGGCAACAGTCGCCATCGCCGGGGAGGTCACCCGCCGCGCCGGGCGCGGCGAGTTCGGGCTCTCTGATTTCAATGACCAGGACCTGGCGAACCTGGTGAACGGATTCGGCAAGTGGCCGGAAGCGGCGTCGACTCAGCAAGCCACAATCGCTATAGCCAGCGAGGTCCTTCGCCGAGGCACCCGACTCCGTGACTTTACTCACCAGCACCTAGCTAATCTGGTGAACGGTTTCAGCAAGTGGCCGGACGGGGCGGACTGTCGCGACGCCGCGATCGCCATCGCCGGTGAGGTCATTCGCCGCGGCGCCCGACTCTGTGAGTTTAGTCACCAGCACCTATCTAATCTGGTGAACGGTTTCAGCAAGTGGCCGGTCGGGGAGGACTGTCGCAGAGCCGCGATCGCAATCGCCGGGGAAGCCCGTCAGCGCCAGCTCTCCGATTTCGCTCCGCAGGGAGTGGCGACCTTGATGAACGGCTTCACCAAGTGGCCGGAAGAGTCGGCGTGCCAGCAGTCCACGATGGACATCGCGCGCAGATTGGGTGCTCGAGAGCTACGATTCGGTGTGTTCACGACAGCTCAGCTAAGTATTCTCGCCAATGCTTTGTCGCGAATGATCATGAAGGCAGAAGACACTGGGGATATTACGGACGCGGCTCTGCCGAAGGATCGCTTGCACAAGCTCGCTCATTACCTGCACTATGATGATGATCGCCTGGCGCAGGCTGACGTTCTAGACATCACAACCGTTTTCAAGGCACTTGGTAAGGCTCGGCTGTCTGATGATCTCGGTTTGCTCGCACCGACAGGCTTGAACCGCCTCTCGGAATTGCGTCAAGCCCCTGATTTTACGACCCACAACGATCTGGAAACCATGGCTAATCTGTGTGCATCTCTGCTGCCGCTGGCTCGCAGCCCACAGAGGCCGCTGCGCTCGCACCGCACGCAGGCCCTCAATCTGCTCAACGACCTCCAATCCGTGCTCGAGCAGAAGATCGAGGCGCATCTGAACGCAAGCGATGCCGAGCGGACCCGTGGACCGCTTGCCAGCCGCCGCCCCGCTTTATCGATCTATCAGACGCTTAAGGCCCGTGCGGTCCTGGAGAGACTATTCAGGTCACCGTATGTCGAGGGCAAGAGGTCCGACTTGCGGGTGAGGCAGCAAGCGCTGGAGCGCAAGACGAAGGAGATCCTGGACAGCACGCGCGGCCTCATTGAAAGCGACCTTTCCAGCATGAGCTGGAACCTGATCGCGCAGATCGAGGCGGAGAATCCAGTGGATGCGCTGGACTTTTTCATAGAGCAGGATGCGGCGACGATCCAGGGGCAACATCCAGCATCGGTCTTCGACGTGTATCAGGTCCTGCGAACCATGGATCACGAGCCAAGACCGCCGCAGGGTGACGCAGGACTGATGCAGTTGCCGGTAGTTGACATGCAGGGACGGCCGGTGGCCACCGAGCCGGAGAGACGGTATTCGATATTTCAGCGCCTGACTGCCGGGGCTTTGCCAGTCGTTGCGGTCCAGATGCCAGGAACGCCGAGCGCCTTCATGCTGGCGCGTACGGTGAACGTCAACGGTGTGCCATACCGCATGGACCTGTTCGGAGGCAGCAAGTTAAAGCCGCCGCGATTGACCGTGTCTCAGATTGCGGCCCGTGCTCCAGGCGAGCTAGCTAAGCTTTCCGGGGGAAAGCTGCTGGCGATTCCGTATGTCGATACCGCACCGGGCACCGCCTTCGAGCAGCTGTCTCGGACTTGGGCCCCTTTCAAGGAGGCCTATTATTATACCCAGCGCAGGGGTTTTGCGGCGCCACCGGCGATCAAGGGCCTGGGAGTTCACGACTACGCGCTGGAAGGCGCCTTCAAACTGTCGCTGCTGCCGGACCGTCCCGCCAACCAGGAGCATCCCTTCAAGCTGAGGGGGCCGGACGGTCCCATTGCATTGCGACCGCATGACGGCTGCGGTTTCATCAGGGCCTCGCTAGCCAACCTTATGCCAGCTGTATGTCGCGCCGGCGAGCAGGGTCCTGATCAGATGTCTGCCTTTGGTGAGGGAAGGAAATCATCCCTGCCAGTCTCGGCGCTGCAACACTATCCGCGCTGCGACCAAGTGGCGGATGAGGTCCGTGAAAAGGCCACGGCCTGGCTCGAGAGCCAACAAGAGCCAACGTTGACCACCGAAGAGCTGTTTAGAACGGTGACGGCCGGACACATCGATGGTCCCGGCGCGGTTGCCGTACCCTCCAACGATGAGTGTCTCCATGTGCCGACGCTGAAGAGCGAAACATTGACGGGGACGAGCGGCGTGCTGGTCGGGCGCTCGCCCTACGATAAGCCGAACCTGCGCCCGTTTGCCGCCGAGCGGGTCAAGTTGGCCGTCGACGGCGATCCGACCGCTGTATTTCTCGATAACTGCACGGCCATTCAATACAGCTTCAATGTCGCCCAGAAGTCGGGGAGGGAACTGGCCGCCGACGATCCGACTTTCTTTGCCAAAGGCATCCTGATCGTTGTACCGGATAAGATGTGGCCGGCCGCCTACGCCGACCGTGCGCTAATCATGTCTGCCGAGGACGTCAAATGCCATGCGAGCTGGACCACGAGCAAGGACCGCGTCAAGGTGGACACGACGGTCGACTGCCTCGGCATCCTGCAGGCGACCGAGGTGTTTGCCCCGGGCTCGTTGGTTGCCGTCCCAACTGGTGAACAGAAGAAACTTGACGGCGACTTCGACGGAGACAGCCTCGTCATCGTCGGCGACCGGCCACAGCTTTACGAGCATGTCAGGCAATTCGATCAAGAGGAGCAAGCTCGCGGATTGCGCTCGCTCAAGCCGCCAAAGTCGCACACGCCGGCGATTGAGGATGGTCGCTACAAGTTCGGGCGCGCCAGCCAGATCCTCGCCGCCACGCGCAATGTTCTGGAAATCTATACTTGTCTGCAGCGAGACTTTCTCGCTCAATCCCATGAAGCCCGACAGTGGTTTGCCGAGCGTGCCATCTTCGGCACGTACGAAGGCATTCACCAAGAGCTCAAGCGAGACATCCGAGGCGTGTTGGAGCAGGAACAGGTCAGTGCTCAGAACGTCCAGGAGACGCTTGAAAAGGCGCGGCACGACATCCAACTGGCAGACCATCCGGTCGCGCGCGAGATTGCTGAGTTGCTCCACGCTGAGCTCGAGACGTGGGCCGCGAGGCTGGATGAGCAAGCTCTGCCCGAACAACTCCTGCCCGAAACAGTCGTCAGCCTGAGCGAGGCACCACTCGCGATGAGCCAACCGCTTTGCGAGCTGTTCCCGGAGCTGGCGGAGATCTATTCGGCAACGGCTCAGCCACGCGACCGCGTCCAGCTTCTTGTCGACCGTTACCCTACGCGCATTGCCCCGCGACCGGATGGATACAATCCACACGACCTCGTGCGGAGTGCAAAGAATCTCCTGAGCCTCGGTATCAAAGTCGGAACTGACGCATATAAATCGGACACTGGGGCCCACATCTTTATGTTCAAGAGCAGGCAACTTCGGCGCCTGCTGCAACAAACACCAGGCTCGAAATCGGTGCCCTACACCAAGAGCATTGCGGCTACCCTCAACCAGGGTCGGTTTGATGTCGATGCCACATTGCAGGATCTTCAGGACAATCCGACGCTGGCGGCTTCAGTTATGCAAGCTTCGATCAAACTTGCTGCCGAGCGAGGCTTTCTGCCTCAACCCTCGGCTCGAGGGGCTTCTGCCGATGATTCAGCCACGACGATGACCTTGACTCCCGAGCTGGCCGTACAGCGAGCTCAAATGGAGGCTTGCCGCGCCCGAGCCGAAGAGAAGGACATCACCCCGATGGTAATCTCGGTTGCCGAAGCCCTCAGGAGAGCCGATATCAACGTGAAGATGCCCCATCTCGCTGAGCGTTTGAGATCGGAAAGCTCGATGACAGGCCAGCTCACCGGGATACAGGCCCCGTTTGAAGCCGGCGCCCAGCTGATCAACAACGCTGTACGCCACTGCTTCCAACTCCCTGATAGAGATTTTACCCGTGCCTTCAAGAAAGCCATTATAGCCTTCGACGAGAGCGGGTATTCTGAGGTCAGCACGACCAACTGGTTCAGGACGCGATCGCCGACCTTCGTCGGCATCAAGACCGTGCTCGCCACGCCGGGGGGCTACCGCTTCGAGGTGGAGTTCCACACTGCAGACAGCTACAAGACCAAGATTTACAATCACGACACCTACAAGGAGCTGCAGAAGCTGCAGGAGCTGCAGCGAGAGAGCCAAGATCCACTGGATCAGTCTATAGCCGAGCAACTCTTGGAGCGCGTGCGACAGGCCTGCAACAAGGTCATCATCCCTCACGAGGCCATAGAGATCCCCCACTGGGAAGCCCACGCCGATAGCACAGTTGGTGCCAGCCTACGTCGTCGGTTGCAAGTCGCCCCGCCGAGACGAACGGAGCGCTCCCCGATCGCAACAGAGATTCTTGGCGCGTTGGGCGCGCGGTCGATCGTGCTCGTCGGCGTGAAAGGCGCAGGGAAATCCAGTTTGGGCCGTGCACTCGCCAAACGACTAGGAATGAGGTTCGTCGATTCCGATAGAAAAATCGAGGCGAAGACCGGCAAGTCCGTAGCTAAGATCGTCGCTGAGGATGGGGAGGCCTATTTCAGAGATCTTGAGGTGAATGAGATCAGGCAGTCACTCGAACTGGGGTCGGCGGTGCTCGCAACCGGCGGTGAAGCGTTCATGATCGAGGAGATCCGGCATTATGTCGGGGAGAAAGCCGTCTCGATCTGGCTCAATACCAGCGAGGACGTGATCAGGCGGAACCTGAGAGATAACATCAGAGGCCCAAAGGTGCAGACCGCCGACCAAGCCCAGACCATCACAGACCTGATGCATGTGCGGAATCCAATCTATACACTTGCCGATCTCACGATTGCCCCGCAGCATGAGCGGGATCTCAAGAACGCGAATGCTTGCCTGACCGCGCTGCACGCCTATGTTTGCGGTGGGGGCAGGGCGGTACCCAAGCTCGTGACCTCATCCGGGGTCGTACCATGACGGCCCCGTTCAACTCGGCCGCGTGCGGAAACGGGAAAGACGCTGATCCAGCAGACCCCTTGGTGATCTCCAGCGCCTCCGCTCACTGAAATCGGCACCGTGGAGCATATGATAGCTGAACGTCCCGGCAAAGATCAGAGGAACCTACCTCAGACACCCGCCCGAAATCGGCGAGCAGATTGTCTGTCAACCCATGGACATCGCGAAAGTCTTGACCAGCTGACTGGTCGGCATGAGCAGCAAACGCCACGTCCGGCCGCAAAATCAACGGCGGCCGTCAGAAGGTCGCCGAGTGGATGTGGCACGAACTCGGCGTCATCGACCTGCGCGAATGACCGCTATCGCATTTGTCCCAAGCCCGACCACGGCCGAGATGAAGCCGCGCCACAGGGTTGATGCTAGACGGGCGCCGATCAGTGCCGCAATTCAGCCGGGCAAGCCTGGGCAACGTTTAGGTGCGGCGAGATAATGTCGGATGGGAGCCGTTTGGTTTCCAGCGCATCTTGCGGCCATCCAGTAGGCGAGCGTCTCTCAGCGAGATTATGTGGCGGAGCCGCCCTGGAGCGCGAGGTGTTCTGCGGAGAGGACAATGGAACCGATACTGATCGGAAACTTTTGGCAACGAGTCTGCACCAATCCGAAATGCCGGCGCGACGCTCCCTTATTTGCCGCACCCGAGTTGGTGCGCGACGAGGCGGTGCGCGGACGGCATCATTCCCCAGCATCTATCATCCCGAGCGGTGATAATCGGCTGCAATTTCGTGGTCAAGAATCGAGGCCAGTGTCAGCAACTCGGCCGTCACCTCCTGATGGCCAAGAAGGGAGATGCTCTCGGCCGCCCACCCAACCGCCGCTATAGGCTTGGCCCTGTCGACCGCCGCAATATCCACAACGTTCTGGATGGGCGTGCAATACGCCGGTGCCTACTCGGTATCGTGCAGCTTTACAACAGGCCGAGTCGAGAACCTGACCAAAAACCGTGTCAGCTTGCTCTTGAGGCCGTTGCACCTGATTGCCAGGGAAAACCGACGGTTCGATCCGACACTGACCTGTGTGATTGGGCTTGGGTTACGAGCCGGTGCCGGACTGAACCGTCTCCGAGGACGACGGTTATCTCGTGGCACATTGGGGCACGTGGCGGCGTTGCCAATCGCCCCAGGTGTCGCAGAAGCGGTCAACGATTGCACTTCATGGTCAGGCGGACCTGATTTGAGGCTGAAACCAGGGAGGCGTCGGTACCAAGCATCAGCCTCACAGTGCGATCTGGGGGGTGAATATGCGGACAATCCAGGATGTGGATTGCTTACATCCGAACAATCGATTTGCTCAAGTCGCTTGTCGAAAGCTAACCCCTACGGGTCATGGAATTATGGGCTCTGGAGGGCAATGTCGCTTGGCGAATGCAGGGGCCGCCACATCGGCAGGATGCGCAGACGAATTGAAGGCGGAGTGGCATCTTGGCCTGCCCAAACGACGCTTCAGCCCATCACAGGTTCTACCTCGCCTACTACAGGCGTACGGCTCGCATGATCCTGCGACTAGCCGTCCCAAAGAGGATTACGAACACTGCGACGCGTTGCGCGACTTCTGCTTTCGCCGTCTCAACAGTCTCGGTGACCTGTCCTACCATTAATAGGAGATGAAATGCGAACGCTATTCGTTGACCACCATGCGGATCTTACGCGAGCGGTGGGAGTTGCACTCGGCGACACCGGTTTCGCCGTTGATGTTGTTCCCACACTGGAACAAGCATCGAGTGCATTTTCTTGCGCCAGCTACGAAATTCTCCTGCTGGAGCTGGTTCTGCCGGATGGCGATGGCTTGGATTGGCTGAAGCAGCTAAGGGGTGAGGGACATTCAGTTCCTGCTCTCATTTTGAGTGACGTCGACGATCTTGAGAAGCGAATTGCGATTTTCAACGGTGGTGCGGACGATTTTCTGCTCAAGCCAGTGTATACTAATGAGCTCATTGCCAGAATGAGAGCCGTTCTGCGGCGGTCGACTCAGATGACTGCCCCGATCATTGTATTTGGCAATCTCCACTTCGATCCGATCGGCCGACAGGTTTCCGTTGCTGGTTATCCACTGACGGTCGCACGCCGTGAATTATGTATTTTAGAGCATCTGCTCAACCGTGCAGGCCGCATCGTGCCGCGTTCGCAGTTGGAAGATCACCTCTATTCGTTCAACGATGAAGTATCGGCCAACGCGCTTGAAGTCGGAATCTATCGCTTACGTCGATATCTGAGCAGTTCAAACGCAGCGCCACGGATAAAAACGGTGCGTGGCATTGGTTACATTCTTGAATGTGACTAGCGCGACATTCGTATAGTTGGCCGAATTTGAAAGAAAAGACCGCCTTGAAAATCATTACAACTCATTCTGACACCGATCGGCGGCCCCCGCACATCGTTTGCCCGAGACCTGCTACTGTTTCTCCTTACTTGGGCCGCCTTCTCTGTGCGCTCATTCTGGCATATCCAGTTTCTGCCCCGGCCGAAAACATGCAGGATCAAGGGGCGCCGCGTGCCGCTTCCAATAGCATCGACGGCACGCTGAACCTTTCCTCTTCGCTCGGCAAGACGGTTCATTTGCCCGCGCCTGCCACGACCATCTTTGTTGCTGACCCGACGATCGCTGATTATCAGGCAGCCTCAAATACAACGATCTTCGTCTTCGGGAAGAAATCCGGGCGGACCAGCCTGTTCGCCTTGGACGATAAGGGCGAGGCTCTCGCCGCGCTGCGAATTGTCGTTACGCAACCGATCGAGGAATTGCGCGCCATGTTGATGGATCAGGTTGGCGACTCTTCAATCCAGGTGAGCTATACGCCGCGCGGCGCAATCCTTAGCGGTACAGCGCCCAATGCGGAGGTCGCCGACACCGCAAAAAGGGTCACTGAGCAGTATCTCGGGGAGGGTGCGCAAGTCGTCAACAACATTAAGGTCGCTGGGTCCTTACAAGTTAATCTCAGTGTGCGCGTAGCGGAGGTCTCCCGTAGCGCCATGAAGGCACTCGGCGTTAACCTGTCCGCCTTTGGTCAAATCGACAATTTCAGAGTGGGCTTGTTAAGCGGCGGAGGCACTGGCTCTGGTGCAGCGCAGGGTGGTGGCACAGCAGGAATCGGATTCAACAACGGTGCCGTCAACATCGGCGCGGTTCTAGACGCGCTCGCCAAGGAGCACATAGCTTCCGTGTTGGCTGAGCCGAATCTCACCGCGATGTCCGGTGAAACTGCCAGCTTTCTCGCAGGTGGCGAATTTCCCATTCCTGTCCTGCAGGAAAACAAGCAAGTGTCGGTTGAATTCCGTCACTTCGGCGTCAGCCTGGAATTCGTGCCGACCGTTCTCAACAACAACCGGATCAACATTCACGTAAAGCCGGAGGTCAGTGAACTATCGTCCCAAGGTGCCGTTCAAATCAATGGTATTTCCGTGCCGGCAGTTTCCACGCGCCGAGCCGACACAGTCGTCGAACTCGCCAGTGGGCAGAGCTTTGCAATTGGCGGTCTGATCAGGCGCAACGTGAACAATAATGTCAGTGCGTTTCCCTGGCTCGGCGAAATGCCGATTCTTGGCGCTCTGTTTCGTTCCTCCTCGTTTCAAAAAGAAGAATCAGAACTTATAATTCTGGTTACGCCTTACATCGTAAAACCAGGCTCCAGCCCCAACCAGATGAGCGCACCCACGGACCGGATGGCGCCGGCTTTGGACGATCCGCCGGCAGATCCGCCGCGAGGCCGCGCTGCTGCCCGCACCGGCGCGCCCGGGGCCAAGCGCGGTCGCGGCTTCATAATTCAATAGGTGATCGAATGACTTTGCGGATCAAAGTTCTCCTGGTCGCCCTGACAGCCAGCGCAAGTGGCTGCACAAGCACTGTGCCGATCTATGTCGAGCCCCCTGCGCCAATCCTTATCCGGCCGGAGACCACCGTGCTGATATTAAAGAGCCTCCGCGCTTCCGAACGGCAGCGTTTGCGTGTTTTCCTTGACAGGACCAGTAGCGGCCGCCGCGATGCCCTTCACCTCCTTATCTGGGGCTCGTCCCGGCTCAGCGCAGAGGTGGTGCATCAGGCCAGGCAGATGGGTATAGACACTTACAACATCCATTTGCTCGACCAACACGATGGCGGCGCAGTCCAAGTAGAAGCAATTGTGTATCATGCCCGCCCACCTGCCTGTCCGTCGTATTCTTTACTCAGTGACAAATCCTTCGAAAAGCCCCTTGGCTGTTCGACACGACGTAACCTAGCTGTAATGGTCAACGATCCGCGCGATTTGCTCGACAACCAGGCTGTCGAGCCGAGCGATGGCGAGCGTGCGGCCATACCAGTTGCCACATACAGGACGTTCGGGGCGGGCAAAGGTCAATGACATGGGTCGTATGTTTTAGCTTGGTAGAGCACGGCGCCGCCTCCAGTCTGTAGCATTGCCGTTGCTTCGGATCTGGTGGTGAGCGCGGCCGTCACAATACACGACCGTGACCTGAACAAGATAGGGGTGTCCCTCACCTCTCCGGGGTGCCCGGTGGCGCTGCGCTCATGACGTTGCCTCGCTGAGCGGCGTTCTTCATTTGCGAGGTTAAAGGCGCACGTCACGCGACGGCGGCGTGGCTCAAGTGGCCAAGCGAGCTTGATCTTGGCGGTCGTGTCGACAAAGCTGGCGGCTGTGTCGCTGCGCTCCACCGGCCCATGTTGCGGCCCGGTGGTCCCTATGACCACCGGAGAAGCAGTGGGGGACGGGCGCTGCGCCAACTGGCCAGCACGACCGCTCTGGGTTGATACTGTTGAAAAAGTCCGGCGCACCGCAAAGTCCCCACCGATATTAGAATCCAGTTCCACCCCGGCGCATTGCATGGAATCAGGATTCAATTTTGGGGTCTCCGCGGAACGCCATCCTACGAAAGCGCCACGGGCGACCGCGACGCGGACTTTTTCAACAATATCGGTTTTTTCTAGCCGTTCTCAGTTCTCACCTTCTCCTCTCAGGCTAAGTGTGAAAACGACCTCAAGGCCGAAGGATGAGCGGATTAAGCCCGGGCCTGCTGCGACCTAACCACGATCCTCAAGGCACGCCTGCCAAATCGCCTTGCGGAAAGGCAAAGGTTCCCCACAAGGTGATTGATAGGCTAGTGAAGCGTGCGAAGGAAGTCGCACATTTGTTGTCAGGCCACTTTCTGGAGTATTGGCACCATCGGGCTGAGGAGGCCGGCCGCTTGCATAGTGTCGGCCGGAAGGCATGCTTGCAGGTTGGACAAATAGTCTTCTGCATAGCTTTTCGCCATGGAAATCGGCAGATCGATCCCGGCCGCGGCGGCCTCTTCCAACGCCGTCTTCACCAGCCCGTTGCGAATCGCAAGCTTGACCTCGGGACCCGCGACAAGGCTGAGCGCCTGCGCTCCGATATTGATGCCAGCGTCTAGCAGCGCCTGCTTCATATTGCCTCCGGTAATGGCTGTGCGGACAAGATTTGCCGCTTGCGCCTCGAACGCGAGCGTCATCGACACGGCATCGGCCACTTGGCCCACGACCGGAATGAAGCTCAACAGACCCACCGCCGTCGCAGCCCAATCAGCCACTGTCGAGTACACCTTGAGCACGTCGTCGACTGTGTGGATGAAGGCCCCGCCGTTCTTTTTGGCCGACTTGGTATCAGGCTGGTCCGCCCGGCCCGTCATCATGTCCGAGACGGCGTCCTGTTCCGCAGCAGTTTCGGGCGCATGGGTCTTTGGCTGCTGAACGGCTCGGTTTGCAGACGACATGCCGTTGTAGAAGTGGCCAAAATCTTTGTTGCTGATATTGCCGGAATCAACCGTGTGTCCGCCGCCGAAATCGAAGAACGAATTGTGGGTCTTGTAGCCCGTAATCGAATTGTTTAGAAGACCGAAGAGCAGATGATCCGATAACAGCTGCGATGCCGCCTGCTTTACTCTCGGATCTAGGCTCTTGTCTTGCGCCATGCTTGCGAGCTTGTCACGAGTCAGGACACCGCTCCCAAAGAATTTTTGCTGGTTGCTGTTGATCGTCTTAAGGGTATTCAGCTCGGTTTGCGTGAGGCTCATCGAAGATGAAGCGACTTGGAGAAAATCCTCTTTATGGACTTTGTCTATCGAGCCACCGTACAACCGCTTCCATTCATTCGGGTTACTGACAAAGTACTGAGCCGCCGCAATGACCTGTGGCGGACATTTGCCAGTTTTCGCGTCGCCGTCGACGATCTGCTTGAAATAAGTCAGACTCAGGTTCTTGGGCAGGTTTTCAGAGTACCGGTAAAGCTCGCGCATCGCATCGTTCAAGGTCATAACCGACGGCTGCGCACTTCCAGTACTATCGGATGGGATGTAGTTCTGCGCGTAGCTTTGCGCCTGCTGGCCCTGAAATGCGGCAACTTGTGAGTGATGGCGAGAGAACTCGGACAAATCCTTGGCCGTGATCTTACCGCCACAGCGGCCATCGCCCTGCGAGCCGATCGCATAAAAAAGCTCTGGATCCTGCTGCAATCCCTCAATCGCCGCTTTCAGATCCGGTGGCGTAGAGGGATCATTGGCTTTATCCGTCAGCGATTGCCAACTAAGCGGGCATAGGTCCTTGTGACGGTTCAGCACTGCGACAATCTGCAACTCGGCTTGGGACAGTGAGCCGCCGTTCCACGTAATTCTCTCGCTTTTTATAGGCGCTTGCGCAATGGGAGGGAGGGCGACCGCAGGCTGCGGGCCTTGATCAACTGATTCGTGCGCAATGGGAGGGAGGGCGACCGCAGGCTGCGGGCCTTGATCCGTTGCTTCGATGGCTGCCCTCATGCTTGGCGGCAGCAGATCCAATGGGTTCTTGCGCAATTCTTCCAACGAGGATGCGACATCGGGCAACAGCGACTCCGATGTGTTCCGGCACAATTCCTTCATCGACGGGAAGGGGCTGGCGTCGTCTTCGTGCAGGTGAAGGGAGAGCATCGCCTCGAATGACGATGCGTTTTGCTGCGCCTTTTCCAACGAAGATGTCAGATTCAGGCTGCTGTACTGGAGAATATCCTGGCTACTGAAAACGTTGCTTGTATTATTATTGACGGACATTGTGTCTCCTCAAAAATGAAATTGCAATCCCCCACGCCAGATCCATGTGCAATACCAGCACAATGACCGGAGATATCGCTGAAGCTGGCGGTTGCCACCATGAGCGGTTTAGCTTTCGGTAAACTGACGAGTTCAGAGGAATTCACAATTTGGGGTGGCCGCGGTGTTGTTTTGTCCCGAAGCTGCGACCGCAGATATCATTTTTGGCGTGGCTCTGGCTTCCCGCCAACGCCATCCTGCTGCGGCACGTCGGACGAATAAGCGGCTTCAGGCAATCCGTTGCGGACGACCATGGTGGAGGAACCCCGAAACAATGTCAGGACCGATTCGCTTGTCGGCGTTTCATGGACGCGCGGCTGCCCCTGTGCCTCTGCGACAAGACCATTGAAAGTCTGCTCCACGAGCGCGGTGAAGCGCGGCGGACCGGAAACCAAAACGAGGCCATCTCCCGGCGCGGGTCTCACGACGTAGCGGTCATCGGAGATCTCAAGCTTGTCTAGGGCACCCTTAAACGTATCGAAGCGGATCGAAGTCAGCACAAGCATGCGGGTTTGTGATTCTTTTGCGGCTGACACGTAGAGGACAAGCCCATCATAATACCATTGGAGACCGTACATATTGGCCAAACGGTCGAGGAACTCGCGCGGTGGCAAATCCGGCATACTCCCGCGGATCCGCCCCTTCACCTCGGCGCTAATGTTGACTCGGATATTAAGGTTGTTGCCGAATTGCTGCAGCGCCTCAGAAATATCCTGATCGAGAACCGTATATCTGTACGGCGTCTTGGAGAGGGATAAGGGGACGCCGAGAGTTCCGTTGGTTCCGGCGGAGAGAAAAAAACCGGCACACAGAAGTCTCAAAACGTGTGGGCGGACGGATCGGATGAGCGCTCTCAACATTGCGCACTGATACACTAGAGTCTGAAATTTGCACAAGTGACTTAGGCGCCAGCATATCCTCTAGATACTAACCAGGCTCCGTCAGTCAGCTTGTCGTCAGCTCGGCCACCTAGACGTTGACCTGATAACGAATGACGAAGGGCCGAGTTCGCTCCGGTCAAAGAGGAAGCTATCGGGTCTTTCATGATGATCCCTATCACGTCGATCACTGCCACTTTAACGGACTGTCTGGCCAGGGCCGGGTCACCGTCGTTCAGCGAGCAAGCCCAGTTTGAGCGCGCTTTGGCGCACGCGGCCGACTCGCTGAAAAACGATGCCGCATCGGCGCCATCGAGGGTGCCAGTTCCTCCGGCGATGGCTCTTCAACGCGCGGCTACGCAGATGAGTCCCTTGGGGGACCGCGTGTTGCAGACGATTTTTGCGATGTACCCAGACCGTGCTGTTAATTCGGCTGCGCTCGACCAGCAGGTAGGCCTTTTCAAGGGCGCTCTACCTAGGCCGCAGAAGCTTCCTGCCGAAGGTGATGCGGGAACCGGAACGTCAGGCGTTCCGCAAGGACGGCATGATTTCGAAACAATGATTGCTGGTCTGCGGGATATGTACAATGGCGTCACTCAGGTTGCGCTTGTTTCCAAAGGTGTCAGCGGCATCACCTCATCTGTAAATAAACTTCTAAAGGAAGGCTGAACCGCGCACATGATTGGCTTAGCCCAGGAAATCATGCCTGGCACGTGCGGTCGGAGGTCACTTCGCCTTATCGTGCTGCCACTCCTCGTGGCCCTCGGCGGTTGCAAGGTGGATCTCTACACGCAACTGCAGGAGCGCGAGGCGAATGAAATGCTCGCCCTTCTGATGGACAACGGAGTTCATGCGGTTCGGGTCGCTGCCAAGGATGGGACTAGCACGGTCCAGGTTGACGAAAAGCTGCTCGCTTACTCAATCGACCTCCTGAATGGCAAGGGATTGCCGCGCCAGTCATTCAAGAACCTCGGAGAGATTTTCCAAGGATCAGGCCTCATTGCCTCGCCGACCGAGGAACGTGCCCGTTATGTTTATGCGCTCAGCGAAGAGTTGTCCCGCACGATCAGCGATATCGATGGCGTATTCTCTGTACGTGTCCACGTAGTTCTGCCGCATAACGACCTTTTGCGAGCAGGCGCCACGCCATCCTCGGCTTCGGTCTTTATCAGGCACGACGCCAAAGCAGATCTCTCGGTTCTGCTGCCGAAGATAAAGATGCTCGTGGCCGACAGCATCGAAGGGTTGTCCTACGACAAGGTCGAAGTGGTTTTGGTGTCGGTGGAGCGTTCCGCGCCTGAGCAACGGTCCGTGCCGGCGACTGTTTTGGCCCAAGCGTCCAGGCCCGTTCCAGCGCCACTTTTGGCCAGCTTAACCGGTATTGCCGCAGCTGTGTTCGCAGTGGCGTGCTATCTCTTAGTCACCGGTCTTAGCCGCCGGCGCAAGCAGTCAGCGGGCGAAGTTCCCAAGCTCGAGCGGCGGTCGGGTGTTTCCGCACTCGATGCCATTCGCAAAAAGACACCGGCGATAGCGCCTCAGTGACATGTCAATGCCAATGCCGATACTGACCGCCCAACCTGATGGTTCGTTCCAATTGCCTTCCTTGGGTCGGAGCGAGCTTGCTGCTTCGGCCCATCCTACCCGTCTTGGCGCGCGTCTTGATCCGGCGTTATCGGCTGCTACGTTGGCTCAGTTGCAGAAGTGTCCCAGACTGCAGCGAAGACTAACAGAATTGTTACTCGACAATGATTCGAAGTCGAATGATGTTGAGCGGGGGCTGGACCTTCTGCGCGGTAATGATCCGCTTCGGGCTGCCCTCCTTGCAGGTAGTGCATGGCATGCCCGATCGCTGCTTAAGCTTGTCTCTCAGCCTGACCTCACAGTGCTCATTCAACGTATCGGCGCTGATGCCCATGCGTTTGGAATCCGACATCTGGCGCATGCCATTGCGGACAGATTGATCGCGGATCCGGGAAAACTCGCGCACCAAATTGAACACGATGGACACGCCTGTCTTGGTGCCTGGCTCCATCACAGTCCAGTGATGGAGCGCAACCGCGTGCTCCTACGCTTGCCTGTAGGAACCGCCGCCGACAATCCAGAGCCTAAGCACGGGAACGCCGCAGGCCAGTTGTTGTCGCTTGTGGTACGCCATTTTGAGGCGGAGAACCCGCCGACATGACAGCCGATATTTCCGTGGCGCCGGCAGCGCCGCAGATGCGCCCATTGGGGCCACTGATACCGGCGAGCGAGCTCGAAATCTGGGATAATGCCGCAAAAGCGTGTGCCGCCGCAGAACGGCATCAGCAGCACGTACGCAGTTGGGCACGCGCGGCGTATCAGCGTGAGTTGGCGCGCGGCCATACCGAGGGCCTGAATGCAGGCGCGGAGGAAATGGCGGCGCTGATTTCGCAGGCGGTTGCCGAAGTCGCACGACGAAAGGCGGTTCTGGAGCAGCAATTGCCGCAGCTCGTGCTTGAGATACTAAGCGAGCTTCTAGGAGCGTTCGATCCGGGCGAACTGTTGGTCATGGCTGTTCGCCACGCCATTGAGCGCCAATACAGCGGCGCGGAAGTCTGCCTCCATGTGTATCCGACGCAAGTGGACATGCTTGCGCGAGAGTTTGCGGGATGGGACGGCCAGGATGGTCGGCCAAGGGTTCGGATCAAACCGGATCCGACGTTATCGCCGCGACGCTGCGTGCTGTGGAGCGAGTACGGCAATGTCGATCTGGGGCTTGATGCGCAGATGCGCGCGTTGCGTCTCGGCTTCGGGTCGCTTTCTGAAAAAGGCGAACTGTGACAACGCAGGTATCAGAACATAATCACGACGATGCGATCTGCCCTGTCGATCCGGCGATCTCGTCTTTGAGAGCTACGGCAAAGGGGATCGACACGCGCGTCGTGCGCGGCAGGATCACGCGGGCTGTCGGCACACTGGTCCATGCCGTCCTGCCAGACACTCGTATTGGAGAACTTTGCCTCCTACAGGACCCACGAACCGGACTGTCGCTGGAAGCTGAGGTGATCGGCCTGTTGGATGATGGCGTATTGCTGACGCCGATCGGCGACCTGGTCGGCCTCTCCAGCCGCGCGGAAGTCGTGGCCACTGGACGAATGCGTGAAGTACCCGTCGGCAACGATTTACTTGGCCGGGTGATTGACAGTCGCTGCCGTCCATTGGACGGCAAAGGCCAAATCGAGACCACAGAAACTCGGCCGCTGCACGGCAGAGCTCCAAATCCAATGACAAGGCGCATGATTGAACGGCCCTTGCCCCTTGGGGTGCGTGTTCTGGATGGTCTCCTGACGTGCGGCGAGGGCCAGCGGATCGGGATTTACGGCGAGCCAGGTGGTGGCAAGTCGACCTTATTGTCACAGATCGTAAAAGGTGCCGCCGCTGACGTTGTCATAGTCGCATTGATAGGCGAACGAGGACGTGAAGTTCGTGAATTCATCGAGAGGCATCTCGGGGAAGAGGGCCTTCGCCGTGCCGTCGTTGTTGTTGAAACGTCCGACCGCTCGGCTGTTGAGCGGGCGCAATGTGCTCCGATGGCGACAGCGCTCGCGGAATATTTTCGCGAACAAGGGCTACGCGTTGCTCTCATGCTGGACTCGCTGACACGCTTCTGCCGCGCCATGCGTGAAATAGGCCTTGCTGCGGGCGAGCCGCCGACGCGACGGGGCTTCCCTCCTTCCGTTTTCAGCATGCTGCCAGGCCTGCTTGAGCGCGCCGGCATGAGTGAGCGTGGCTCAATCACGGCGTTCTATACCGTGCTTGTAGAAGGCGATGGCACAGGGGATCCAATCGCTGAAGAGTCGCGCGGCATTCTCGATGGCCATGTCGTGCTCTCGCGCGCTATTGCGGCGCGATCGCATTTCCCCGCTATCGATGTACTACAGAGTCGCAGCCGCGTGATGGATGCGGTCGTTTCGCGGACACATCGCAAGGCGGCATCCTTCTTTCGTGAACTCCTTTCCCGGCATGCCGAGACCGAGTTCTTGATCAACGTCGGAGAATACAAGCAAGGCGGCGATCCCCTGACGGACCGGGCTGTCGAGTCAATAGACGAACTGAGGGAGTTTTTGCGCCAGAGCGAAGACGAGATCTCAGGGTTTGAGGAAACGGTCGCATGGATGTCGCGTCTGACCGCGTAAATCATGTTCAGGCTTCCAGGTTACGGGTCTTGAAGGAAATGCAAGAGCGTCGTGCCCTTAGTGAGCTGTCCAAGAAGGAAGCCGAGCGCCGTATGGCCACCTTAGCCGCACAGAATGCCTCCCGAGAGCTTGCCATGGCACAACAACATTGCGCAACGGCGGAAGCAGCGCTCTACCAGGAGCTGATGACTCTCGAAAACTTGTCTAACGCCGCGCTTGACCGGTACCACCTGCATGTTGAGCGGCTTGCAACTGAAATCACACGCCGACGGCAGATGCTTGGTAATGCGCGAATCGCCCAAGAAAAGGCGGAGACAGCGGCGTCCGAGACGAGGGACCTATGGGTCGCATGTTCGGCGGCTACGCACAAATGGCGCCAGATCGAGGACGACGTCGGGCGCGCCGTCGAGATCCGTTCGGAGGCCGCAGGCGAGATCAAGGCCGACGATGAGATACTGCTTCGATTTGGCAGGGGACCGCTTTCCCAGGTCGCGAAACGGATTCGATAACCTGCAGGTCCTCCGAATGACAGAACGGTGCAGCTTTTTGGCAGCCGCTTTGGTGAGCCCCCCTCTATTGGAACCAGCGCTGACACTGTCCCACGAGGTCGCCTCGTGGCTCAATGACACTGCGGCTTCGCGCGGACCGTTTCAGACCCGGATCAACGACGTGCCACTGTCGGTGCGTGTGGCAGGGCTTGTCTGGCAGGAGAATTTTGCCGCCATTCCAATGCTCGACTGCATTTGTAGGGTCGGAGCTGAGACGGTCGTGCTGTCGATATCGCGGTCGCTCGTAGAGGGGCTCATCGCAACAGTGCAGAATGGGCTGACTTTCCCTTCCGAGCCAACGGCTTCACTCATTGTTGAACTTGCACTTGAGCCACTTATTGCTCGACTGGAGTATAGGACTCAGCTGAACGTGCAGCTCGTGCGCGTGTTTGAAGCCGCGACACTGGCTCCTTATCTCGAACTGGATATCGACTTCGGCCCGGTCAGTGGCAAGGGTCGTCTGTTCCTGTTCTCGCCTCTCGATGGCTTGGTGCCGTCTGCGTTTCGTGCTCTGGGCGAACTGTTTGGCCAGTTACCGCGACAGCCGCGCGGATTACTTTCAGACCTCCCGATCGTGGTTGCAGGAGAGATCGGCACGCTGCACGTTCCTGCGGCGATTCTTCGAAAAGCATGTGCCGGTGATGCTCTGTTGCCGGACCTGGCGCCGTTCGGCCGGGGCGAGATCGCCCTATCTTTGGGCCAGTTGTGGGCCAGCGCCGATCTTGAGGGCGACCAGCTAGTCCTGCACGGGCCTTTCCGCCCGCGTTCCTATTCTTTGGAGAATGCGCATATGACACAACTTGGATCGCAACTAGGGCCGACGGAGGATCTCGACGATGTCGAGATCATGCTTGTCTTTGAATGCGGTCGCTGGCCTATTCCTCTAGGGGAATTAAGAAGTGCCGGCGAAGGGCATATTTTCGAACTTGGACGGCCGATTCAGGATCCGGTCGATATACTTGCCAACGGTCAGTGTATCGGGCGTGGCGACATCGTGCGCATTGGAGATACGCTGGGCATCAGGCTCCGTGGCCGGTTGGGATGCAATGACTGAGCTCCAGCCGCCAATCCTGGCGCTTCTCGCAGTTACCGCCGGACTGGGTCTGCTGGTTTTAGTGGTCGTCACGACCACGGCCTTTGTAAAGGTATCGGTTGTTCTTTTCCTCGTGCGCAATGCGCTCGGGACTCAGACGATACCACCTAACATAGCGCTGTACGCTGTCGCATTGATCCTCACCATGTTTCTTAGCGCGCCCGTTGTTGAACAGACCTATGATCGGATGACCGATCCGAAGCTACATTATCAGACGTTCGACGACTGGGTAAGCGCCGCCAAATCCGGGAGCGAGCCCCTGCGTGATCATCTTAAGAAGTTCACAAATGAGGAGCAGCGACAGTTTTTCCTCTCGTCTACCGAAAAAGTCTGGCCAGCGGAAATGCGTGCCAAAGCCACAGTTGATGATTTGTCCATTCTGGTTCCATCTTTTCTAATTTCAGAGCTAAAGCGCGCGTTTGAGATCGGATTTCTTCTTTATCTTCCTTTCATCGTTATTGATCTTATTGTGACGACAATTTTGATGGCGATGGGCATGTCTATGGTATCCCCGACGCTTATATCTGTCCCTTTCAAACTCTTCGTGTTCGTCGCTATTGATGGCTGGTCGAAATTGATGCACGGGCTTGTGTTGAGTTACACGATACCGGGAGGTTGATTATAGCTGAATCCAGTATTGTCACTCTTATGAGCCAATCGTTGGTGGTATTCATGATCTGGATTCTGCCGCCGCTCATTGCATCGGTGGTCGTTGGCTTGGTCATTGGCATCATCCAGGCGGCAACACAGATCCAGGATGAAAGTTTGCCACTAACCGTCAAGCTTCTGGTTGTTGTCGCGGTTATTGGTTTGTTTGCTCCTGTGCTGAGCGCCCCGCTGATAGAGCTAACCGACCAGATCTTTACCGAGTTTCCCGCCATGACACTTAGCTACTAGTCTCCGCCATGTATGCGTCACCGGCCGAGATTCAGATCCTCATGCATACGGCTATCGAACTCGTCGTAGCAGCCGGTCTTGGCGCAGCGCGCGCGATAGGCATTATGATGATCCTACCGGTATTTACACGTTCTCAGACCGATGGCCTGATCCGCGGCTGCCTGGCTGTCGGCTTCGGATTACCATGTCTGGCACATGTCAGCGACGCGTTGCAGGCGCTGGATCCTGAAACACGTCTGATTGAGGTAGCTCTGCTCGGATTGAAGGAAGTTCTTGTCGGCGCACTACTTGGCACCTTCCTTGGCATTCCCTTATGGGGACTTCAGGCGGCCGGTGAGTTTATCGACAACCAACGCGGCGTCACCAACCCGTCCGCCCCGACCGACCCCGCGACGAATAGTCAGGCTTCCGCCATGGGAGTCTTTCTCGGGATCACTGCGATTGCCATCTTCGTCGCATCAGGGGGGCTGGAAACGTTGATCGGCGCCCTTTATGGCAGCTATTTGATCTGGCCCGTGTATAAGTTTTATCCTACATTGAGCACGCAAGGAGCAATGGAGGTGTTAGGGCTCCTCGACCAGATTATGCGCACGGCGTTATTGGTGTCAGGGCCCGTCGTGTTCTTTATGACGCTGATTGATGTATCCTTTATGCTATTGCGTCGCTTTGCGCCGCAATTCAAATTGACCCAACTGTCCCCGGCGATCAAGAATCTTGTCTTTCCGATTCTCATGGTTACATACGCTGGCTATCTCGTAGAGGGTATGAAACTGGAGATCACACAAGCGAATGGCGCGCTCGAGTGGTTCGATAGATTGCTGAAATGAGCGACTCGAGCGAAGAGAAGACACACGCCGCCACCCCCAAAAAGCTAAACGATGCACGCAAAAAAGGGCAGCTGCCACATAGCTCCGATTTCGTTCGCGCGGTCGGCACTTGCGCTGGTCTCGGATACCTTTGGCTAAGAGGCAGCGCGATCGAAGACAAATGCCGCGAAGCGCTACTATTTGTCGACAAGCTGCAGAACCTGCCATTTGACTTCGCGGTCCGGCAGGCGCTGGTTGTGCTTGCCGAACTCACCTTGGCAACTGTTGGCCCGCTGCTTGGAACGCTTGTCGCGGCGGTGCTTTTGGCAAGCATATTAGCCAATGGTGGATTTGTTTTCTCTCTCGAGCCAATGACGCCCAACTTCGATAAAATTAATCCTTTTCAAGGGCTGAAGCGCTTGGCGTCTGCGCGTTCGATGGTCGAACTCGGGAAGACGCTGTTTAAAGTATTCGTTCTCGGCGCAACCTTTTCCTTTTGCCTTCTCGGCATGTGGAAGACGATGGTCTATCTGCCGTTCTGCGGCATGGGCTGTTTGGGCCTTGTCGTTACGGGGGCAAAACTGCTGATCGGAATTGGCGCCGGCGCACTTCTGGCCGCTGGCCTGATCGATCTCCTGGTGCAGCGTGCGTTGTTTCTGCGCGAAATGAGGATGACCAAGACTGAAGTCACGCGCGAGCTGAAGGATCAGCAAGGGGCGCCAGAGTTGAAGAGTGAACGACGTCGCATTCGTGACGAGTCAGCTGACGAACCTCCCCTCGGTGTGCATCACGCCACGCTGATCTTCAAAGGAACGGCGATACTGATCGGTCTGCGTTACGTCCGCGGTGAAACCGGGGTGCCCGTCCTGGTTTGCCGCGCCGATGGCGAGCGGGCTTCACACCTGCTTAGCGAGGCGCGAGCGCTACGTCTTGAAATTGTCGACAACGATGTCCTAGCGCATCAGCTCATCGGCAAAACGCAACTGGGCAGACCCATTCCCATGCAATATTTCGAGCCCGTGGCGAGAGCACTCTTCGCCGCAGGATTGGCCTAGCCCTGGGGCCTCTGTGGCCGCCCCGTAACACAAGAGGGCTAGTGCCATTTTGGACGTGATCGGAGTGCGGTCTTCCGTGAGGCCTTTATGTGTAACATTCCTAGCCTGAAAAATTCGTGGGAGTCGGCGGGTTTCATGCAAGACGTTGAACGCATGATTTGGTTGCTCACGCCGATCCGCGCCATTTCACGGAGACCACTTAAGCTGCCGCTGAGCGGTTTGTCATTTGTGGTCGGCAAGCGCGGCGGCGCATGTGGCATGCAGAGCTTTGGAGCGGACAGACGCCGGCCGTGCTGACCCGAGCTGCCTCTGCGGTTTTCCGAGCTCTGATCGGCTGAATTAACGCACAATCCGCCGGGGAGCCACGCCCTTGGATCTCGCTGGATTCGGCGGCGAGCCTGAGCTCCCTCGGTGCAAAAAGGAGGAGCAGCAGCTGAACGCGGGAGCGCATCACCGCACCCAGGTCACACGACCAAGTTCGCACTTTTCCGGCCCGCGATGAATGGGAACGACCTTTCTCCTCAATTTGACAGCACGGCGGGCGTCATCAGCAGCGTTTGCCGGATGTTAGTGAGATCGCCGGGAAGTGCAATTGCGCCGTCGAGGCTGCCGCTCGCTTTGGCGCAGGTCGGTAGCAGAAGACGGTCCGGGCAAGGCGGGGCTCGGGAGTTCGCCTCCCGCGCCCTCAGCCCGCCACCGTGGGAAAGTTGGGAAATGATGATGTCGCAGCAACGAAGCCTCGGAATTTACCGCTACGTTCGAAGAATGTCAGGCCTCCTGTCAGGCGCTATTCCTTTGGCAGAAGCGCAGTACCCACTTTTCACCATTTTGCAGGAGGCCGAACCCTGCTCGATCATTATTTTCCGGTAGCCCGCTTTTTGTCCAGACTCGTCAGGTTCCCGAAAGCTCCTGCTCGTAGCCTGATGAGATTATCTTTAGGCGTCGGCGCCAATGGAACGCATGCAGGAGTACTTGATGGCCGCAGCAATTGGGAGTGGATTTGGCAACATTTCCTTAGCTCGCAGGGGGCATGGAGATCCGAAAAGCCAACCAGAGCAACCTGACAAGCCGGGTAGCGGGAATGATGACCCTAACAAACCGGGTAGCGGGAACAATGACCCAAACAAGCCGGTTGGCGGGAAAGATCCTGTGGACGGTCAGACTATCTCTGGGGATGATCAGCAAGCTCTAGCCGAAGCGTTCGACACGGTTCTCCACTCCGTTGCGCTAACTATTTTGAACGATGCCATGGCTGATGCCGACGAGGCTATTGCAGAAACTGAAGAGGATGCCTGACGTGGATGGTCTGCGTCAGGATGTGTGTGCCGTGCTGACGGGCGCGGTTTGAACAGAAGGAAAACGTTATGAGTAAAGCAGGTACTGGCACCAGTGCGGCTGGCACTGGGACTTCGGTGGCTACAGACGTAGGTACCAGAGTCGCGGGGAAAGCCGCTTTCGAGGCGCAAATCGCGGATCTAACGGCGGCTAGCTTGGAGGCTACGGCTAGGAGTATACAGCTGCGCACCGTTACGACCAACCTCAACACAATCAAGAAAGCGGCCGACGAGCGCGTTCAGTAGGTTCGGAAGCAGGGGTTCCCGATCGCGTCGCCAGGTGGCGCGATGTGGAACCGAAATGAGCCGCACGGCAATTGCCGTGCGGCTTCTCTCTTGTTCGGGAGAACATCCTTGAATGACGCCGTTTCTCTTGATTTCGAAGTTCTGTCGGGGCTCTATTGCGGGCTGACGGGTAAGACTGCTCTCGAAACGAGCTTAATCGGCTGCGGCTTAGACGCCGATATGATCTTCGTCGAGCAAGGATTGGCACCGCATCATTTTCGTATAACGCTCCTTGGCAACTCGATCGAGGTCGAGGCGCTTGCGGCCGGACTCAGCATCAAGGGTAAGCGGAATATCGCCGCGGGCGAGTGCGTTGTGGTGCCACTTCCTGTCGTCGTTCTCGCAGGCGAGATGTCCATTCTCTGGTCCGTGCAGGATGAAGTGACAAGTGGTCCGATAGGCATACCACGCCTCTCGATGCGTGTTCTGGCCACGGTGATAGTCAGCTCTCTAGCGGTCGGTATGCTCTCAGCCTTTTTTTCCTATAATGGGGACGGTGGTGCATCGAGACCCAATTCACCCAGTGCCGATCATGAGTCGAAGCGGACCAACCACCGCGCCGACGACCAGATTGCGGAGGCAGCGGCTAAAGAGCTGCAGGAGGAAGTCGATAGAGCGGGCCTACTCAATGTTAAGGTCGGCTCGGCAAAGGACACTGTGACGGCGGAGGGTACCGTCACGTCTGAATCGGTCATCAGTTGGCGGAAGCTCCAGCAGTGGTTCGATCATCGCACCAAGGGCGCCCTGACACTGGTCAATGGAGTGCTCATAAAAGACGAAAAGGCGCCATCCGCAATCGCAGTTGAAGCCGTTTGGCGTGGCCCGCAACCGTATCTTGTCATAGGTGGTGAGAAGTATTTTGTTGGCGCCGTTCTGGATGATGGATGGACGGTCGACAGGATCGAGGACGGTCGTGTGCTGCTGAGCCGTAATGGCCGCCTTGCTGCTCTCCCGTATTAGTCCGCAGGCCCTATCAAGCAGAATTGCGTGGTCAGCTACCATTCTGCCGCGCCCAGTACCACAACAAACCTGGACAGAGTGAAAACTTGCTGACCACCCAGCTTCGCGCATTCGGGCTCTCGTGCCACAGCCTGCTGCTCGCGGGCTGCCCAATGAGGGACTTGGCCCTCGGACTTCGAATGCTACGCTTCACTGCGTAGCAGCAGAATAATTCTCAAGCGATCGTAAAGGGGCCTAGATGGCCAACGTCCTGCGTAAGTTCATCAACCGTTCGCCGGCCAACCCGGACCTGATGGTCGCGTTGATGCTGCTTCTGGCTATCGCTATGATGGTCATGCCTATCCCGATCGTGGTGGTCGACGCGCTGATAGGATTCAATATGGGACTGGCCATCCTGCTGATGATGGTTGCCCTGTATGTCAGTACTCCACTTGATCTTTCCTCTTTGCCCGGCATCATTTTGCTTTCCACGGTGTTCCGCCTGGCGCTCACCGTCGCAACGACGCGCCTGATCCTGGCCGAGGGGGAGGCAGGCGCCATCATCCATACGTTCGGCGATTTCGTGATCTCGGGCAATATCGTGGTCGGTTTCGTCATATTTCTGGTCGTCACCATGGTACAATTCATGGTCCTCGCGAAGGGCGCCGAACGCGTGGCCGAAGTGGCGGCGCGCTTCACGCTCGACGCTCTGCCGGGTAAGCAAATGGCGGTCGACGCAGAGCTACGCAACGGCCACATCGATGCCAACGAATCCCGCAGGCGACGCGCCGCATTGGAGAAGGAAAGCCAACTTTACGGCGCGATGGATGGCGCGATGAAGTTTGTGAAGGGCGATTCCATCGCCGGACTGGTGGTTATCTTCATCAACATGCTGGGTGGGATATCGATCGGCCTGCTCTCGAAGGGCATGTCCTTCGGCGATGTGCTGCATCACTATACTCTGCTAACGATAGGCGATGCATTGATATCGCAGATTCCGGCCCTGCTGCTATCAATTACAGCGGCGACCGTCGTCACTCGTGTCACGGGGGCGGCGAGGGTCAACCTTGGTACCGAAATAGTGAATCAGATCACTGCCAGCAAGCGACCAGTGCGGGTCGCAGCTTGCGTCCTGGTTTTGATGGGGTTCGTTCCTGGCTTCCCCCTGCCCGTCTTTTTGGTGTTGGCCGCAATCTTCGCCGCGATAAGCTTTGTGAAGGGCGATGTTGTCGATACCACAAGTGCAGGGGACACTCAAAAACAAACCGCGCCCGCGCAGGAATGTCCGATCGCTTTCTTCCTTGCGCCAGACCTGATGCATGCGATTGAACAAGTCGAATTGCAGCAGGAGATTGCACGCGTTTCGCAACTACTTTCAGCCGATCTTGGCATTGTCGTTCCCCCCATCCCTGTCACTGTCGACCAGCAGTTGCTGGAGTCTCAGTTTCGAATAGATATCGAGGGGGTGCCAGTTGAACAGGGTGTGTTTGATCCGAGCCAGCTGATGCTCAAAGACGATGTGGCGAACATCGAATCGAGCGGTATCCCGTATCGGCGTGATCCAAAAACGGACAGACTCGTGGCCGACCAAAGCCATGCACCGGCTCTCAAGAGTGCCGGCATCACACATTACGGTCCTGGCGAATTCCTCGCCTTGCGCCTCCATACAGCGTTGACCCGTTTCGCACCCCGATTGATCGGTATTCAAGAGACCCGACAATTGATAGGCCGAATGGAGAAGGACTATTCTGATCTGGTCAAGGAGGTGCTGCGCACGACGCCAATACCTCGGATTGCGGATGTGCTGCGCCGGCTCCTGGATGAAGGAATCCCGATCCGCCACACCCGCCTTCTCTTAGAAGGATTGGCGGAATGGAGCGAACGTGAGCCAAACGTTGCCCTGCTCACGGAATATATTCGTTCTGGTTTGAAGCGTCAGATCTGTCACCGCTATGCCAACACAGAGGGCATCGTGCCCGCCTTGGTCGTCGAACGCCAGAGTGAGGATGTGATGCGCAATGCAGTTCGAGATTCGGCTGCAGGACCCCACCTCGTACTAGAGGACCGGCAAAGCGAAGCGCTGCTGTCACAGGTACGTCAGATCCTTTCGAACACAGCACCGGGTCAGACCCGCCCTGTCGTTTTAACCTCAACGGACATCCGACGCTTCGTCCGCGGCTTTTTCACCAGAAACGGGATCGATGTTGCCGTGCTGTCTTATCAAGATATCGCCTCCGACTTTACAGTTAAACCCGCCGGGTCCGTCAAATTCCCGCATGGATTGATCAGTGGGCTGTCAGAGTAAACCCAATCCGTTTGCCATCGAATGAACGTGATAGCACTCTATGATAATTGGAAACCAAGCATGAATTCACACCAGAATACAGACGGCCGAGCATTTAGGAACTCACTTTTCTTCTCTGTACTCGCCATGCTGCCTCTCGGCGGTTGCGCCAGCTTGGACAAGCCTGCTCTTTCAGTGAGGGAGACGTCATCCCCAGAGCTGCTCAACGCCAACCAAATCGACCCGGCTATGCGAGAACGCATTTTGAGCGCGGTCGGCCAGGATGCACAAGAGCGGGCTCTGCGGGATGAGTTGACGCAGCACCCAGACAATGTCGATGCGGCGATCCGTCTTACGAATGCTTTGGTCGCGCAGAAGCGTCCGCATGAGGCGCTTCAGGTACTGGACAGGCTCTTGGTTGCAGCCCCAGGAAATTTGCGCGCATTGAACGCGAAGGGAGTGATCTTGGACCTTGAGGGGCGGCATGACGCGGCACAGGTGCTGTATCGGCAAGCTCTCGAGACAGAGCCTGGGAATCAGATGGTGCAGCACAATCTCGACCTGTCGCTTGCGTTTTAAAGGAAGTCCGGACCTGAGTGCGTTGGCGCGGTCGCGCTAGCTGTGCACATGCACCGCCCGACACACCTTGGTCAGCGACCGGTTATTTCCAGCACCTCGGCGTCAGCGCCGGCCAGCTCCTGCACACGACCGGCGATGGTGGTTCGCGACCGCGTGCCCAGTTGATACAGGCCTCCCGCAGGATCGTCCGGACCATATTCTCGATGCTGCGCATTTCGTTCAGCACCGGGTGGCGGTGAACGAGGAGAGAACGCCAGAGCCGGCATTGCCAGCTCTTGACATGCACCGGCTGGCCTTCGGCGCGCAATCCGTCGTGAGGCCAGGCCGTCAGCGAGCACGCTTCCAGGTTGACGCGCTCCAGCGGGAGCCCGACTTTGGGCAGCGCGATGCGGGCAAGAAGATCAAAGGCAAGAAGCGGCATATTCTCGTCAATACCAAGGTCTCCTGATGCACGCCCTCGTTCATGCCGCCGACATCCAGGACTGCGATGGCGGCGTGATGGTGATGGCGAAGCTGTTCGGACTCGATCCCTTCCTGTTCAAGCTCTACGCCGGTGGCGGCCATTCCAGGGGCCGGAGTTCCAAAAGGGGCTGAGGAAGACAAATTCAATTTCGAATCGCACCAGGGCGCTCGCCTTCCTCAAGCTGGCCTCCATTCGCCTCATGGTCGGAAGGCTTCGGGCACTGTAAAGTTATCAGCGGATTGATGCAGCGATAGCTGGCCGGGACGGCTGTCACGCTGCGGCGAGACACGCGATTTTGTTCCAGATTTGCATGGCGGCGTTACGCAGGTCTCGATGTTGAGCCGATGACAGCGTATTGCGGGGAAAGTGGAACAGGTTGGCAATCGGATCATGGATGGAAACGAACCGCTGAAGCTGGCGTGCCGACTTGAAGCGTTTCATGGTCCTTTCGCGTCGTCGGGTCGGCTGGTGCGAATTTTCCGCTCGATTATTGAGGCCTTTGTGCGACCGGTGTTCGACACCGGGCATGAGGTCGCGCCTGGCGGCATCATAGGACCGGAGCTTGTCGGTGATCATGACTCGTGGTGTCCGCCCTTGAGCCTTCAGCAACTTGCGCATCAGACGCTTTGCCGCCTTGGCATTTCGGCGGCTTTGCACCAGCACTTCGAGGACGAAGCCGTCCTGATCGACGGCACGCCAGAGCCACTGCTTCTTGCCATTGATGGCCACCACACATTCGTCGAGATGCCATTTGTCGCCCAGGCAGCCGGCTGACCGTCGCTTGATCTCCCGGGCGAAATGCCGCCCGAATTTCTCCGCCCAGCTTCGAATGGTCTGATGCGTGACGATGATGCCGCGGGCCGCCAACATGTCCATGCGCAGGCTGAGCGGAAAGCGAAAGTAGAGCCATACCGCGTGCGCAATGATCTCGGCGGGAAAGCGGTGGCAACGATAAAGCGGATCACGAGCAACTTCTGATATGGCCCATGTTCGCACATCTTCATCAGCCGTCGGTTAACTTTACGGTGCCCGGCTACCTCATCAAGATGCCAGACATCGTCTTTCGATGGCGCCTTGCGGCGCAGGCGACGTGCATAATCGGGACTGTGCTTCTTTCCCCAGCGGCGGATGGTCTCGTAGGAGACGACGATCCCCCGCTCCAGCAGCATTTCTTCAACATCGCGCAGGCTCAGCCCGAACCGGTAATAAAGCCAGACGGCATGAGCAACGATTTCGATCGGGAAGCGATGGTTCTTGTAGGTGGCGCATGCTTCGACCATGCCAACCTGACTTATCGTCAAACCGTTAAGCCAAAATCAATGTGACAGCACCCCTGCTTGAGTTCCTGATAGTCCCGCTCGATCCGCCATCGCATCTTGGCCTGATCGACGAGGTCGGCAAGCCTGGTCTTTCCAGGCAAGGTCGAGAGCCAGTACTTAGTTGGCTCGACTTCACCGTCCGGCCATTCGATCAGGAACCATTCCTCAGCGTGGGGGACGGAGCGCCAGTAGTCGCGATGGGCCGGCCGAACCCGCACGGCGGCAAAGCGTGAGGCAAGCGACGCCTTGGAGCCCTCGCGCCAAGTAACCATGTGCCAGGCGTCCTCGGGCAGCGCTTGCGCCAGTTCCTTGGCTGAGACCGGCGCATGTTCAGCCTGCCGCCGAACGCGCGAGGGCGGGCGTCCGCGTCCGCTCCACGGCTTCGGCGGCAATGGTTGCGTGCCGGGCGACCACAGGCGGATCGAGGACTGGACCCCGACGACATAGGTCAAGCCCACCTTTGTCAGCCCGGTGCGGAAGGCGGTGTCGTTGCCGTAACCGGCATCGGCCAGCACCACGCCCCGTGAGACGCCGGCCTCCAGCGCCGCCCGAATCTGCGCGAGGGCGATTTCGGGCTTGGTGCGGAAGACCACATTCTCCGGCACGCCTGTCTTGGCCCGCCGGTCAGGGTCGTTCGCCCAGCTTTCCGGCAGATAGAGCTGATAGGCAATCGGCAGGCTCGCCTGCTCGGTGGCAACCGACAGAGAGACCGCGACCTGGCAGTTGTCCTGCTTGCCGAGCTGCCCGCAATACTGCCGTGCAACCCCAACCGAATGCTTGCCTTTCTTGGGAAAGCCGGTGTCGTCGACGATCCAAGCACGGATCTGCCCCTGACGCTCAAGCGCTGGCAGCACCTGTTCCCGCACGCGGCTCAGCACGGCATCATCCGACCAATCCGCCTTCGCTACGAAATGATGCAGCGACTGGTGCGCCGCCTGGACACGCCCAGGCTCCACCCGTGCCGCCATCGGCTCGACGCTTTTGCGCTCGCGCGGCAAAAGCAGCCCGGTGCAATAGGCCTTCAGCGGCGCCACCCGGTCAGCGTGACCCAATACCGAGGCCAGCGTCTCGACATAGGCCGCAAAACGCGATTCACTCGTTTCGATTCCGTCCTGGAGATCCATCGCTCCCTCCATATGAAGCACGAATCGCCATTCTCGCAATCAGTCGTTAACGAAACTTACGACACAGTAAGACTAGGGGCCAGTTTGTAGAGTGCCGGATCGGCGTCTCTTAAAGAGAACACGGTTGTGCCCCTGACCGCAGGCTCTTGCGTGATTAGGGGAATCACATCGTCGACCGCCTCTGGAAACGCGTCTCCCGTGGCCCGTAGCATCTGAACCAACTTGAAGTTGGCCCTCGGCGTTTGGAGTTCGGCGTCAAGTGGCCAGGTGCCGCGAAACACCGGCCCAACAACTTCGCGCCAGGTCTTGAGCTTCTCTGCGGGCGCCTCCGACTTCCATCTCAATGGCGAAGCGGTGCCCGACCTGCCAGAGGGCATTGGACCCTATGCGGCGCAGTGCTGCTCTGGCCTCTACAGGTGCCCCTTCCGCGTGGGGCCGACCAGGCCTGGATCAGCGCCGGGGCCTCGCCGGCCTTCACCGTCCGAGACTACAGGGAGCGATCAGCGTTCGGCCGGGCGGAGTTGGTCAGGTTACGCAGCCCGGGCGAGCGCGGATCGCGCTTGGCCGCTGATCGGTGATGACGCGCGGTTCTTGTCTCGATTTGGAAACCCGCCACGAGAAACGCTTGGCCGGCCAGTAGGTCGATGGTTGCGCCCGCCATCATCATCGTGCGCAACAGTCGACAGGGCGGCATTCCCGACAGCACGCCCGCATCATCCGAAAGTTAATTCCGATCCGTGATGCGCTGCGCGAGTGCCGAAGGCGAGGGAATTCGACGGCCCCCGAGAGAAAAAGCGAACGCAGTATGTGCATCGCCCCGCCGGAACTAGCTTACAGCGCGTCAGCTCACCGTCAGCTCGTTCGAGTAGCTCTCTTCGAGAGAGACCTAACAACTCAAAATCATATTAAAGACTTCCGCCAAAAAGGGAACGAATGCCATGTACGGTCGGAAAAGTGGCTCATCCGAAAGCTCCAACCAAGCTAACGACCCGGTACGGTCAAAGGGCAGCGACGGCTTTGGCAAGCACTTGCGCACATGGCGCCGCCTGGTCTCAATGCGAGTTCGTCTCCAGCGCCGGCACGCCCGTACTCGCTAGTTTCGCGGCCTCCTATCGTGGAGATCGACAGGTCTTCGTGTGTTTTGCATTGGGTTCAGGCTGGACCGGCGCGGCAGGGTCGATCCGGGCTGGCCATGACGACTGACGAAAACATGCCGCTGGTTCTCAGACGTCATGCCACCTGTCATCTGGGCGATTGCACTTACCCGCCAGAGCCCTGATGCACTACGGCTGACACATCAGCCCCAATCCACAGACAGCGCGTTCTCGTCTATATCGGAGATGAAAAAATGACGGGCATTGGCCGATCTGGAAAATCGCGCATTGGAGATGCTGGAGCCGGATCGAGCAGTTCGCGCTCGCAATCAGGTCTTGCCTCCGGGGAAGGCAGCCAAGGGTTCGGTTCCGTCCTGGAGCGGATGCGCTCTGAGGGAGGTAAAGGTTCACCCTCGGCTGGCGCTGCGCGAGGTGCCCATGATGACCTTGGCGGCAAATCTTCAGGCCCTTCCGTTCCCCCACATCGAATCCCGGCGGCTGCGCCACGTGCAGCCGCCGGGCCACGTGCGGCCGGTTCGCGGAGGCGCAGTGTTTCCTCAACGTCGGATGGTGAAGCCCTGGCGCCGGTCGCCAGCCAGCCGTCAACTTCGGGTGTGACAGTCCCCAGTTCCTCGTCAGGCGAAGTCATCAACGAGACAAAGCGACGAATGTGCTCGCTGATTGACGAAATCCAAGTTCTCGAAGAGAAGAGCCTGCATAGCGGAAAACCGATGGAGGGCTTCCGAGACGAGCTTGATCAGCTCGCTAATGCGGGCGCAGAACTTCTGGAATGCTACGCGAGCCTGCCCAAGGATGAGGCGCGCAGCACTCTGTCCGACGATGATGTGCGTCACTACCGCGCCGACGTGATTCATCGGGCGGACAGTGCCAACGAGCTGGCCCATACGATCTTCAAGAAGGAGGAACAGAACCGGAAGCGGATGGAGGACATTCTCCACAACTTGGTCAAATCCAATGCCACCCTCGACCAGCTGAGCCGATCGGCTCCCAGTATGGCGAAGTATCCCGTGGCCTGCGTGGAGCGTTGGGACAAGAAAGTACAGCGCCACGAATTGATGCGGGCCGTCTGCGTCGCGACAGCCGACTTACCAAGCTCAACAGCCGAGATGCGGCGGGAAGAAGAGGCCGCGCTGCGGCTGCACTCGGGCTGGGTTGTCAATTCAAAGATAATGCAGCTGCAATCGCGGATCAATCTCGCGCAGGTCAACATGGCCCCGCAGGCGATCATGCTCGAAGCACCCATCAGGGAACTCCTCATCGGTGACAACGGGCAAACGCGTCTGCTGGGTAACTTCATCGGCGAGGTTTTTCCGGCATTCGTCTCGACGGCCGAAGCTGTACTGAGGAAGGAAGGGCGCCCGCTCGACGCGGAACACTGCGCCGTTCTGGAAGGAGTTGTGGAGCGGCTTGCGGATTTTGCGTCGGCCTCGCACTCCGTGGTTGACAGGCTAAGGGATCACCAAGCAGGTGCTGGCCTCCCATTGGAACTGTTGACCCGGATCGTGGACGACGCCTGGATCGCTTCGGACGAGGTTACGGACCTCCTCGCACTGCAGCCGAAGCCGCCAGCCCCTGACCTGACGGCCGACGCTGCCGCTGCGATGCCGACTGGAACTGCCGGCAAGACTATGGTGGCCGAAAGCACTACAGCGCCCAGAAAAAAAGGAAAAGACAAGAGCAAGCAGGCCGCTGGCGCCGGGAGTTCGGCGGCCGGGCGGCCGGAGCCGCAAGTCGCTGCGGCCGTCAGCGACCCTGCGCCAGCAGCCAAGGTGCTCGTACGCACGGATTTAGGTACGAAGAAGCTCGTGAGTGCAGAGGAGGCGCAGAACAGTGCGTCGTCCGCGGCAGCACGCTTGGCGATCTTGCAAAATCCAACGACGGGGGAAAACACGAAGTCACTAGTCGCACGGTCGACCGAACTTTTGAAGTTCGATTTGCCTGCTCAGCAAAGTTTGATCTCCCGAGCGCGCTCCGGGAAGCCCGAGGACGTCGAACACGCCGTCGGCCTCGTGGTCCAGCGCCTGCAAACGCAGGCTGTCGAGATGGAGCCCTGCCTCCCAGCGTTGGAGGCGTCTCGTCTCTCCAAGGAGGGAAAGATGGACGACGTGCACCGACTAACGGTTCAGTTCAGGGACATGTTGGCCAATGTGCGGGGATTGGCTAAAGCTTGGGACGAACAAAAGCCTGATATGATCATGGATTGCATGAAGAGGTACCCATTTCCCTCGCAAAACCACCTTGAGCAGTTGCGGTCGGCCCGGGAGTTGACGCCTGCAGATCCCCCGTGCGCGTTGAACCCAGAGCCGAGCAATCTGTTCGAGATTAGGCTGCAGCCCAAGGCGCTGAGCAACCGTACACTACCGAGTCCAATGTGGGTGCACATCCACACGACACGAAAGATATATGCGCAGCAGTTGGCAACGCTGGACAGCGCCGAGTTCGCCGCTTGCCACGTCAAGTCCAATGAACAGCGCGGCCATAATCGGCAGTGGCAGACCTCCCGGGCTAAGAAGGGTTACGACAACGCAATCCACCGCGGCAAGCTCACCCCGGCGTTCTGTAAGTCCTTGTTGAGCGACCGGGCCGATATGCGAAATGGGCCGGCGTAACATCGGCATTTTGTGGATTCCAACCAGCTTAGTAGACAGAGGCGCAATCTGGGAAACCCCTGGCAGAGCGGCAGTGGCCTGGATCGCAGGTGTGGCTGATTCTCGCGATGGCCGGCATCGAGCATGCTGCTCTAGGGTTTTGGGTACTGCCCGACAACCTGACGACCCGACAGCACGCCTGCATCACCCGAAAGTTTTTCCAAATCCGCGATGTGGTGCACTAGACGTTATGACCGTGGTCTGAGGAGCGGCCCGCCCTTAGACTTTGCAGCTGTTAAGCAAACGGGGGTTGCTTCGGCACTGTAAAGTTATCAGCGGATTGATGCAGCGATAGCTGGCCGGGACGGCTGTCACGCTGCGGCGAGACACGCGATTTTGTTCCAGATTTGCATGGCGGCGTTACGCAGGTCTCGATGTTGAGCCGATGACAGCGTATTGCGGGGAAAGTGGAACAGGTTGGCAATCGGATCATGGATGGAAACGAACCGCTGAAGCTGGCGTGCCGACTTGAAGCGTTTCATGGTCCTTTCGCGTCGTCGGGTCGGCTGGTGCGAATTTTCCGCTCGATTATTGAGGCCTTTGTGCGACCGGTGTTCGACACCGGGCATGAGGTCGCGCCTGGCGGCATCATAGGACCGGAGCTTGTCGGTGATCATGACTCGTGGTGTCCGCCCTTGAGCCTTCAGCAACTTGCGCATCAGACGCTTTGCCGCCTTGGCATTTCGGCGGCTTTGCACCAGCACTTCGAGGACGAAGCCGTCCTGATCGACGGCACGCCAGAGCCACTGCTTCTTGCCATTGATGGCCACCACACATTCGTCGAGATGCCATTTGTCGCCCAGGCAGCCGGCTGACCGTCGCTTGATCTCCCGGGCGAAATGCCGCCCGAATTTCTCCGCCCAGCTTCGAATGGTCTGATGCGTGACGATGATGCCGCGGGCCGCCAACATGTCCATGCGCAGGCTGAGCGGAAAGCGAAAGTAGAGCCATACCGCGTGCGCAATGATCTCGGCGGGAAAGCGGTGGCAACGATAAAGCGGATCACGAGCAACTTCTGACATGGCCCATGTTCGCACATCTTCATCAGCCGTGGTTAACTTTACGGTGCCATACTACGCCATGCTGCAAGAACCAGCCATAGCCGCGTGACTCAAACCAAATGGCCTTCGCCAAACCCGGGACGGTTCTGAAACTCTCCGTCAGCTAATCGTCAGCCAAGCGATCTATCTAGACCTGCCGTGCCTAACCGGCCCGACGCTAACGGAAAGATAGTAGTGCAAATCCTAGTATAGCGAATTGGTGGCCCGTCCGATGCACACTACACGCGCATTGGCGAAGCTGACGAGGCGTGATTTCACTCATCAAAGCCTTCATACGCTAGGGCTCAGCGACATCAGCCCCAACAGCATAGGCAACACATCCTCGCCTATATCGGAGACGGAATATGACGGGCGTGAACCGATCTGGGAGATCGCGGACTGAAAAGAGAGTCGGCAGGACGGGGGAGGCGAGCAGTTCGCGCTCGCAATCAAGTCTTGCGCCTGGGGCAGGCAGCCAGTCGTTCGATACCGTCGTGGAGCAGATGCGCTCTGTGGAGATAAATAGAAGGACGCCCGCCGTGCCAATGGAGCGCGGTGCCGATGACGCCCTGCACGACAGGCCGTCCGGCCCCTCCGTTGGTATACACGGAACCCTGGACGCTGCGCGGCATGCCGCCGCCGCGCCACGTGCAGCCGGTCCGCGGCGGCGCAGTGTTCCGTCAATGTTGGAGGGTGAAACCCTGGCCCCGGTCGCCAGCCAGCCGCCAACTTCGGGTGTGGCAGCGCCCATTTGCTTGTCAGGCGACGAAATCAAGGAAAAGCGACGAATGGACAGTCTGCTTACGCTAGTGGGCATGCGCTTTAACGCGGCCAGGCAAGACCCGGGCGATGAAAAGCTGCTCGATCAGGTCATCAATGCAGGCTCAGCAGCTCTGCACCACTACAAGAGCCTATCCCAGGCTTTGGCGCGGACCATTGTGGACGACAACCAGTTGATTACCTGCCGCTACCTCGTGTGGGATGCGGTGCAAGAATATAGCCGCCTTGCCGAACCGACTATCCACAAATTGCAAAAAAAAAAAGCTGAGGAAGAAGCGATCGGGCTGACTCAATCCACGGCTACCCCGGAGAGTGTGGTGGAGGCGCATGCGGCCTGCGTGAAATGGTGGGAAAAGAAGGTAGGGCACTGCGAACGGGGGCGAGCCGCCTGGCGCGCCACTGCCAGCTTGCCAAGTGCAACAGCCAAGATGCGGCAGGAAGAAGAGGCCACGCTGCGGCTGGCAACCGGCTCGGTAATGCATAGCAAGCTCGTGTATCTGCAATCTCGGATCGATCTCGCGCGGGCGAAGATTGAGCCGCAGGCGAGCACGTTCGACGCACCCGTCAGGGAAATCCTCATGGTTGAGAATGGGCGAGTGCGTCTGCTGGAAGCCTTCAGCGGGGACGTTTTACCGGCATTCCTTTCGACACAGAACGCTGTTCTGAGCAGCGGTGGGCACCCACTCGACGCAGATCACTGCGCCGTTTTGGAAGGAGTCATCGAGCGGCTTTCGGAGTTTGCGTCCGAGTTGCAAGTCATCCGGACCAACCTAAACGATCACCAAACAAGTGCCGACCTCCCATTGGAACTGTTGAGCCAGATCGTGGAAGGCGCGTGGATCGTCGGGCACGAGGTCATGCACTTGCTGGAACTGCAGCCGAAGCCGCCAGCCGTTGCACTGCCGCCCGACGCTGGCGCTGCGATACCAGCCGAAACTGCCGGCAAGTCTCGAGTGGCCAAAGGCACTCTGGCACTGCAGCCGAAGGCGCCAGCGCTCATTGCCTCGCCGGCCGACGCTGGCGCTACGATACAGATCGACACTGTCGGCAAGTCTCCAGTGGCCAAAGGCACTCTGGCACTGCAGCCGAACTGGCCAGCGAACATAGCACCACCAGCCGATATGGGCGCTGGAATACCGGCCGACACTGCCGGCAAGGCTGCGGTGGCAGGCGCCGCAGCGCGTAGGAAGCGGAAAGGCAAGGGCAAGCCGGCCGTTGGCGCCGGGAGTTCAGCCCCCGGGCGGGCGTCGCAAGTCGCTGCCGTCGACAGCGACACGGCGCCAGCAGACAAGGTTCTAGTGCTCTCGGATATGGGTACGAAGCTTGTGAGCGCGGAGGAGGCGCGTGCGAGTGCGTCGGCGGGCGCACAGTCGGCAAAGCAGGCGCCGCCGTCCATGGAAGCACTGACGCAAGAGCGCCAGGTGAAACCCGAGGACGCCCGCTACGTCGCGGAAACCGTGGTCGAGCGCCTGCAGACGCAGCCCGCCGAGATGCGGGCCTGTCCGGCCGCGTTGGATGAGCCTCGTCGACCAGGCCTGCTTGCGCCTGCACAGGTGCCCGAAGTGCAAGACAAAACAGTCCGGCTCAAAGGAATGTTGAACCAGGCGCAGGAACTGGCCAAAGCTCTGAACTCGCAATCAAGTCATGCCCCTGGGCAATCCAGCCAATCGTCCGATGCCGGCGTGGAGCGGACGCACTCTGGGCCCCAAGATAGAATGTCCTATGCTCGCGTCGTGCGAGGGGCCGACGAAGCCCTTGGCGACAAATCTGCCGATTACTCCATAGCTCCCCGCGGAGCCCTTGCAGGTTCGCGAGGCGCAACCAGTGGGCCGCGGCATGGTTCTCCCCAAGGTCGGCACGGCGAAGCGATGGGTAGGCAAGAAAGCTCTTTGCGTTTAGAGAGGTCCTGGCTCGGCGATCAAGAACCGAGTAGGTCGCAACCGGACACGCTCGCACGCCATGACCAAAGCCAGTCCAGGCCGGTTGCAGGACCGGAACGGCGGCGTTTCGACCATGTAGCTGCACAGAGCTTCGACGATGCACTACTTAATGACGCTTTGCACAAAATTTTCTTCGCACACGACATCAATGAATTCTCATACGCTGTGGTGGAGAACGACAAGAGGCTGCAGAGTCAGGCGCATCGGGCAACATTCCTACGAAAGGCCGCTTCCGAGTTCACCCGTCACTTTGTTCCAAGATGGGAGGACGATGTCCGCGCCGGCAATACCTGGGGGTTCGCCACCTCATGCAACGCGACGAGCCGGGAGCCTGGAGGTCAGGCAGGCATGGAAGCTTGCAGGGCCATGGCAGCTCAGGTGTCGAGGCTCGGCAGGGCGCTGAACGATGTCGAAAGCAAAACGCTTTCGCTGTTCGTATTGTCGTTCAGTCGACATCCCCGATTGGCGGAATGTCGCAATGGAATGATCACAATCGCCAAGCTGTTTCATGAGCAACCCGGAGCGCTGTCGGAGCTCAACGGTCAAAGTCTCGCTCTGCTGGTCAACGGATTCAGCAAGTGGCCGGAACAGGAGAACGCTCGTAAGGCCACGGTAGTAGTTGCCGCCGAGATTCGCCGCCGCCCTGCCGGGCTCTCTGATTTTGATCCGCAGAACCTGGGTAACGTTGTGAACGGGTTGAGCAAGTGGCCGCTAGAGGAGGAGTGTTGCGGCGTTATCGATGCAATCGCCGGGAAGGTCTGTGGCCGCGCCGGTGAAAAAGCCGGCCTGTCTGGGTTTAATTCGCAGGCATTCGCAAACCTGGTGAACGGGTTCAGCAAGGCGCGGGAACCGGGGAACTCACATCAGGCGACCATTGTCATAGCCGATGCGGTCTGTCGCCTCGCCGATGAAATTGTCATAGCCGATTCGATCGGTCGCCTCGCCGATGAAAAAGCCGGCCGGACTGGGTGGTATCCGCAGGCGTTGGCGAATTTGGTGAACGGCTTCAGCAAGTGGCCTTTGGACTGCCGCGGCGCTATAGTTGCGATCGCGCGTCAGGTCGCTGGCGGGGCCGGCAAGCTGCCTGTGTTTGATGCGCAGGCATTGGCGAACCTGGTGAACGGGTTCAGCAAGTGGCCAGAGGACTGCCGCGGCGCTACAATTGCAATCGCCGCTGAAGTCTGTCGCCTCGCGGACCTCCCAAAGGCCGGGCTTTCTGGTTTCGATCCGCAGCACCTGGCGAACCTGGTGAACGGCTTCAGCAAATTGCAAGCGGCGGAGTGCTCACGCGCCACCGTTGCAATCGCCGGTGAAGTCTGTCACCGCGCCGGCCGCCGCAAGGGGCTTTCTGATTTTGATGTGCAGCACCTGGCGAACCTGGTGAAGGGCTTCAGCAAGTGGCCGCAAGAGGTGAATTTGGGTTACGCCACCAATGTGGTCGCCGGCGAGGTGCTTCGCTGCGCCGAGCCACTCTCTGAATTTCTTCCGCTGCACCTGGCGAGCCTAGTGAACGGCTTCAGCAAGTGGCCGCGATGGGAAAACTCACATCAAGCCACAGTTGCGATCGCCGGTGAGGTCCGTCACCGCGCCGACCAGCTGTCTGGGTTCGAACCGCAGGAGCTGGCAAACCTGGTGAACGGTTTCAGCAAATGGCCCGAGGACTGCCGTGGCGCCATCGTTGCGATCGCCCGGGCGGTGCCTCGCCGCGCCGGCCGGCTGTCGGGATTTAATGGGCAGGATCTGGCGAACCTGGTGAACGGTTTCAGCAAGTGGCCTTTGGACTGCCGCGAGGCCATGGTTGCGATCGCCCGGGCGGTGCCTCGCCGCGCCGGCCGGCTGTCGGGATTCAATGGGCAGGATCTGGCGAACCTGGTAAACGGCTTCAGTAAATGGCCGCAAGAGGAGAACTCACGTCAGGCCACCGTTGCGATCGCTGGTGAGGTGCTTCGCAGCACAAACCCGCCCCCTGACTTTAGCTCGCAGTACCTCGCGAACCTGGTGAACGGCTTCAGCAAATGGCCGGAAGAGGAGGCCTTACGTCAAGCCGCCGCGGCGATTGCTGGTGAGGTGATTCGCAGCGCTAACCGGCTCCCTGATTTTACCTCGCAGCACCTGGCGAACCTGGTGAACGGCTTTAGCAAGTGGCCGCAGGAGGAGAAATCACGTCAGGCCACCGCGGCGATCGCCGGTGAGGTGCTTCGCGGTGCCGAGCGACTCTCCGGGGTTAATCCGCAGCAACTGGCAAATCTGCTCAACGGCTTCGACAGGTTTGCGGAAGAAGAGGCGTGCAGCCAGGCGATTTTGGAGATCGCGCGCAGACTCGGCCAGGCGGGTCAACCATTCCGTCATTTTGCCGCGCCCGGGCTCTCCAGTATCGCCAACAGTTTGGCGCGGGGGATCCTCAGGAGCGAGGACGCCGGAGAGATTGCAGAGGCCGCTCTGCTGAAAGATCGGCTGCACAAACTGGCTCATTATCTTCATTATGCCAGTGATCGTCTGGAGGAGGCCGACGCGGTGGGCGTCACGAGCATCTTGAAGGCGTTGGCCAAGGCTCAATTGTATGATGATCTCGGTTCGCTCGCAGGAGCAGGTTTAAATCGGCTCGCGGAATTGCATCGTGCCCCTGGCTTTGCCCATGAGAATAACCTCGAAACCATGGGCAATCTGTGCGCCGCTCTGCTGCCGCTGGCTCGCAGTCCGCGCAAGCAGCTGCTTTGGCACCGGCGGCCGGCTCTGAACTTGCTGAACGATATTCAACCGATCGTGGAGCACAAGATCGAAGCCCATCTCAGGGCAAGCGATGCCGAGCGGGCCCGCGGGCCGTACTCGACCCGTTGTCTGGCCCTGTCGATTTATCAAGTGCTCAAGGCCCGTGCGAGCCTGGCAGGGTTGCTGCGGCGGCCCTATGTCGAGGGCAACAAGCCCGATTTGCGTGCGAGGCGCGACGAGCTGCAGTCCAAGACCAAGGAAATCCTGGACAGCACGCGCGAGCTCGTCGAACGCGACCTTTCCAACATGAGCTGGAACCTGATCGCGCAGATCGAAGCGGAGGGTCCGACCGATGCGCTGGACACGTTCATGGCGCAGAACGCCGCGACGGTGCAGGCCCAAAATCGAGCGTCCGTCTTCGACGTCCATCAGACTTTGCGAGCCATGGACCACGAGCCCAGACCGCCCCAGGGCGAGGCGGGGCTGATGCGATTGCCGGTGGTCGACATGCAGGGCCGGCAACTGGCCACGGAGGCCGAGACACGCTATTCGATCTTTCATCGCCTGACCTCGGGGGCGGTGAAGATGGTCGCGGTGCAACTGCCCGGAAAGCCGAGCCCGTTCATGCTGGCGCGCACGTTGACCGTCGAGGGCGTGCCATACCGCATGGACCTGTTCGGCGGCAGCAAGTTAAAGCCGCCGCCGAAGACGCTTTCGCAGGTCGCCGCCCGCATTCCAGGTCGGGTGGAGGCAGCATCTTCCGGCGGAAAGCTGCTGGCCATTCCCTATGCCGAAACCGCACCGGGCACTGCGTTCGAGCAGCTATCGCGCTCTTGGGCGCCTTTCAAAGAGGCATATTACTACACTCAGCGCAGGGGGTTTGCAGCGCCACCGAATTTACAAGGTCTGGGGCCTCGCGACTACGCGTTGGAAGGCGCCTTCAAATTGTCGCTGCTGCCGGACCGCCCTGCCAACCAGGAACGTCCCTTCAAGCTGATTGGGCCGGAAGGCCCGATCGCCTTGCGACCGTATGACGGCTGCGGTTTCATCAAGGCCTCGCTGGCCACGCGTATGCCAGCTGTTCGCCGGACCGGTCGGCAGGAAGGACCTGATCGGGTTCCTGCTTTTGGTGAGGGAAGGAGATCGTCCTTGCCTGCCTCGGCGCTGCAACATTATCCGCGCAGCGAGCAAGTGGCCGATGAGGCGCACGAGAAGGCCAAGACCTGGCTCGAGAGCAGAGAGGGGAAAGAGCTGACGGCCGAGGAGCTGTTTCGAACGGTGACTGTCGGACATATCGACGGTCCTGGCGCAGTCGCGGTACCGTCCGCTGATAAGTGTCTCCATGTGCCGACGCTCAAGAGCGAGACGTTGACGGGCAAAAGCGGTGTGCTGATCGGGCGGTCGCCTTACGACAAGCCCAACCTGCGCCCATTTTCCGCCGACCTGGTCAAGTCAGCAGTTGATGGGGACCCGACGGCAGCGTTCCTCGACACCTGCGTTGCTATCCAATACAGCTTTAATGTCGCCCAGAAGTCGGGGGAGGAACTCGCGGCCGACGATCCGACTTTCTTTGCCAAAGGCATCCTGATCGTCGTGCCGGACGAGATGTGGCCGGCCGCCCACGCCGACCGAGGGCTGGTTTTGTCTGCCGAGGACGTCAAGTCCCATTCGCACTGGACGACAGGCAAGGACCGCGTCAAGGAGGACACGCCGCTCGACTGCCTCGGCATCCTGCAGGCCACCGAGGTGTTCGCTCCGGGCTCCTTGGTTGCCGTCCCGACCGGTGAACAGAAAAAGCTTGACGGCGACTTCGATGGCGACACCGTCATCATCATCGGCGACCGGCCGCAGCTTTATGAGCATGTGCGCGAGTTCGATGAAAAGGAGCAAGCTCTCGGACTTCCATCGCTGAAGCCGCCAAAGTCGCATACTCCGGCGCTTGACGGCGACAAGTACCAGTTTGGTCGCGCCAGCCAGATTCTCGCCGCCACCCAGGATGTCCTGGAAACCTATAGCGGTCTGCAGCGAAACTTCCTGGCTCAATCCCATGAAGCGCGAGGCTGGTTTGCCGAGCGTGCCATCTTTGGCACCTACGAAGGCGTTCACCACGAGCTTCGGCGAGACATCGGTCAGTTGTTGGGCCGCGAAGAGGAGGTGAGTGGCCAGGATATCGAGACCGTGTTTGCGAGAGCGCGGCGCGAGATCGAGGTCGCCCGGCATCCGGTTGCTCGCGAAATGGCCGCGCTGCTGGTCGCCGACCTTGAGGCGTGGGCACAGAAGCCGGAACGCCTGCCCGAAACAGTCGGGCCCGTGAACGATGCAAAAAGCACGACGCTGAGCGCAGCAGTCTCAGAGTTGTTGCCGGATCTGGCGGATGCCTATCCGGTAACAAATCAGCCACGAGACCGCATCCGGGCTTTGATCGACAACTATCCTGCGCGGATCGATCCTCGCCCGGACGGTTACAACCCGGATGACCTCGTGCAAAGCGCAAACAATCTCCTGAGCCTCGGCATCAAGGTCGGCACCGATGCCTACAAATCCAACACTGGCGCTCGGCTTTTTTCCAGGAAAAGCCAAGATCTTCAGCGGCTGCTGCATACGACGCCTGGCTTGAGGTCCGTGCCCTACGTCAAGGGCCTGGCAGCGTCTCTCAACCATGGAAGGTTTGATGTCGATGCAGCCTTGAAGGACCTGGAGGACAACCCCACGCTGACGGCTTCAGTCATGGAAACATCGATCAATCTCGCTGCGGAGCACGGCATTTTGCGCAGACCCTCCGGCCTTCGGCCCACCGCCGAAGCTGCCGAGATGATCCCGCTGACCCCCGAGGAGGCCTCAGAGCGCGCCCGAATTGAGGTTGCGCGCGCTACAAAAGAGGAGGGGAAAATCACCGCAGCGGCACTCAGCGTCGCCGCAAGCCTCAGGAAAATGGAGATCCAGGTGAAAATGCCTCATCTGGAGCGCCGGTTGAGATCGGAACGCTCCATAAGAGAGCAGCTCACCGGCACGAGCATCTCGTCCGGCAGCACTCCACAGCTGATCAGCAGCGCCGTACGCCACGTCTTCGAAATTCCTGACAACGATTTTACACGTGCCTTCAAGGCAGCCATTCTGGCCTTCGAGGAGCAGCACTACACCGAAATCGAGGTGACCAACTGGTTCAAATTCGAGCGTCCGAGTTATCTCGGCATACACACTGTGCTCGCCACCACAGAAGGCTACCGTTTCCAGGTGGAATTCCATACGCCAGCCAGCTACAGCGCCAAAGTTGACAATCACGACGCCTATAAAGAGATGCAGGAGCTGAAGCGCCGTGATGCTTTGCAGAAGGCAGAGAAACTCGAGCAGAAGGTAAGAGAAGGCAATAAGGCAGTTGACAGACCCGATAACGTGCTCAGCATAGCACACTGGAGGGATGGTAAGGATAGTGCTGCTGCAGCACCTGGATTGCGAGCTGTCGGACGATCAACAGAGTCGGAGATCGCCAAGTCACCGGAGGCAAAGGAGACTGTCGCTGCCCTCGGCCATCGGCCGGTCGTGCTTGTCGGTATGCCGAGCGCCGGGAAAACCACGATTGGCGCGCCACTCGCCAAGCGACTGGGGCTGCGCTTCATCGATACCGACCAAGAAATTCAGAAGCAGACCGGGAAATCGATAACGCAGATATTCAATACAAATGGCGAGGGCTATTTTAGGAAGCTTGAGGCGGAGGCAATCGCGCGTGTGCTCGAGCAAGGGCCCGCGGTCATCGCGACCGGTGGCGGCTCGTTGAACGATGAGCAGACCCGGCGACTCATCGCCGACAAAGCGGTCTCGATCTGGATAAATACCGACCCGCGGGTGCTACGACGCCGCCTCAGGAACGATACCACCCGCCCGCTGCTGCGGGGCTCCGACCGGGATCAGACGGTTCCCCAACTCATGGACGAGCGCAAGCCGTTCTATGAACAAGCTAACGTCAGGTTTGTCCCACCCCGCAAAAACGATAAACAGAACGCGGGCCCATGTCTGAAGGCCCTGCACGCATACCTGTGCCCCACGGGGGCCGACGCTCAGTCGCTTTCTAATATATCCCACGGCACTGTAAAGTTATCAGCGGATTGATGCAGCGATAGCTGGCCGGGACGGCTGTCACGCTGCGGCGAGACACGCGATTTTGTTCCAGATTTGCATGGCGGCGTTACGCAGGTCTCGATGTTGAGCCGATGACAGCGTATTGCGGGGAAAGTGGAACAGGTTGGCAATCGGATCATGGATGGAAACGAACCGCTGAAGCTGGCGTGCCGACTTGAAGCGTTTCATGGTCCTTTCGCGTCGTCGGGTCGGCTGGTGCGAATTTTCCGCTCGATTATTGAGGCCTTTGTGCGACCGGTGTTCGACACCGGGCATGAGGTCGCGCCTGGCGGCATCATAGGACCGGAGCTTGTCGGTGATCATGACTCGTGGTGTCCGCCCTTGAGCCTTCAGCAACTTGCGCATCAGACGCTTTGCCGCCTTGGCATTTCGGCGGCTTTGCACCAGCACTTCGAGGACGAAGCCGTCCTGATCGACGGCACGCCAGAGCCACTGCTTCTTGCCATTGATGGCCACCACACATTCGTCGAGATGCCATTTGTCGCCCAGGCAGCCGGCTGACCGTCGCTTGATCTCCCGGGCGAAATGCCGCCCGAATTTCTCCGCCCAGCTTCGAATGGTCTGATGCGTGACCATGATGCCGCGGGCCGCCAACATGTCCATGCGCAGGCTGAGCGGAAAGCGAAAGTAGAGCCATACCGCGTGCGCAATGATCTCGGCGGGAAAGCGGTGGCGACGATAAAGCGGATCACGAGCAACTTCTGACATGGCCCATGTTCGCACATCTTCATCAGCCGTCGGTTAACTTTACGGTGCCGGCCGGACTATTCCGATGTCGTTCTGGCCGGCCCAGATTGACTGTGGCCATACTGCTGCTCGACCTCCTCCCAAGTGAGGACCTTGGAAAGAATGGGAAGCATTTGGCAATTCAGCGCGCAGGCCTGGCAGCGCCAGCTTCTGCCAGGCGATCGCCCTCAGGCGTGGCGGCAGGTTGAACCCGAGCAGGCGGCAAAAGGGACGCCGAGGGCGCTCTGGCCATGGCTGCCGACATATAAGCGCTGGATCTCCACGTTGGTGTAATGTCGCAGCAAGACCTTGGTCATCGCCGCGACCTCCGAAGACGAACAGCGCTTGAGCTGCGAGAAAATGCAGGTCGAGCCCTTTTCGACATGCCAGTAGATCATCACGCGCGACCGCCATAGCGGACATGCCATTCCGTCATCAGGTTGCCGTCCCAAGCGCCGAACTTCTTGGGCCGTGCCGGCTTCGCCCTAGATGGCGGTGTTGCGGATCGCCTGTGTTGCATTGGCAACGAGCCCGCAAGCCGCCTCGAGCGCGCCCGGAGCAAGCACGTGACCCCTGAGCCAACCAGGAGCCCTCCTATGGCTCAATACGGTCAGGTCGCCTGCCATCATTCCACGACAGGACAACTAATAAAGAAGGTGTCGCCGGTCTGGCGTCTGACCACCGTATACTATCCGACACTGTTTTGTCGCCTTTGTTGGGTCCGCGACACCGGGCTATTTCATCGAGCTCTTGTCTGCCTCAGGCTAATCCCCTGAAAAGCAATCACAATGTTTTTCTTCTGCTGGGTCGGCCAAATTGGCACGAGTTTTGAGACTCCTTCGTTGGGAGCCGGGAGCCGACGACCGATCTTCATTTCGTGGATGACACCGCGATCGATGGAACGAAGAAAGAAAAGCATAATGTCAAATCCGCATCAGATAGCATCCTATGGCAAGGGGGCCTTGGCGAAACCGCCCGTACCCAAACAGGCTGCCAACCTTGTCGACGCTTGCGCAGGAAATCTTGATGGCCGGCTGCGACTCAAGGGCCCACCACACTCGCCTTAATCCTGAACTCGAAGGCGCAGGATAAAGTTCTGCATCTCGCCGCGCGGTATGCCTAGACAGTTACACGTTGGCCGATCTTGACATCGAGTCGGGCTACTCCCCGGACGACGTCTACGTGCCGTCGTAATCATTCGCTGCCCGCAGCGCCTTCCGCCCTTCCATCGCTTAGAGAGTGAAGTGCCACCATGTCCGAACAACCCTTGCCGACGCTGCCGATGTGGCGCGTCGATCACATCGAGCCCTCGCCTGAGATGTTGGCGCTACGCGCCAACGGTCCGATCCACCACGTACGCTTCCCGTCCGGGCACGAAGGCTGGTGGGTGACAGGCTACGACGAGGCCAAGGCGGCGCTGTCCGACGCGGCGTTCCGGCCCGCGGGAATGCCGCCGGCGGCATTCACCCCGGATTCGGTGATTCTCGGTTCGCCGGGGTGGCTTGTCTCGCACGAGGGGGGCGAGCATGCCCGGTTACGCACGATCGTGGCGCCGGCCTTCAGCAACCGCAGGGTGAAGGTGCTCGCGCAGCAGGTCGAGGCGATCGCCGCGCAGTTGTTCGAGACGCTGGCGGCCCAGCCCCAGCCCGCCGACCTGAGGCGCCACCTCTCCTTTCCGCTGCCGGCCATGGTCATCAGCGCGCTGATGGGCGTGCTCTACGAGGATCACGCCTTTTTCGCCGGGCTGTCCGACGAAGTGATGACGCACCAGCATGAAAGCGGCCCGCGCAGCGCGTCGCGCCTGGCCTGGGAAGAACTGCGCGCCTACATTCGCGGCAAGATGTGGGACAAGCGCCAGGATCCGGGCGACAACCTGCTGACGGATCTGCTCGCGGCGGTCGAGCAGGGCAATGCGACCGAGGAAGAGGCGATCGGCCTGGCGGCGGGCATGCTGGTGGCGGGGCACGAGAGCACCGTCGCGCAGATCGAATTCGGCCTGCTGGCCATGTTCCGCCATCCGCAACAGCGCGAACGCCTAGTCGGCGATCCATCCCTGGTGGACAAGGCGGTGGAGGAAATCCTGCGCATGTACCCGCCGGGCGCGGGCTGGGACGGCATCATGCGCTATCCGAGGACCGACGTGACTATCGCGGGCGTGCATATTCCCGCGGAGAGCAAGGTGCTGGTCGGCCTGCCGGCGACGTCGTTCGATCCGCGCCATTTCGACGACCCGGAAATCTTCGACATCGGACGCGACGAAAATCCGCACCTGACGTTTTCGCACGGGCCGCACTACTGCATCGGCATGGCGCTGGCCAGGCTGGAACTCAAGGTGGTGGTCGGCTCGATCTTCCAGCGCTTTCCCGCGCTGCGCCTGGCCGTGGCGCCCGAAGAACTGAAGTTGCGCAAGGAGATCATCACTGGCGGGTTCGAGGAGTTCCCGGTGCTCTGGTGACGCGCGGACGCCGCCCGGAATCGCGATCTACTCCGCAATTTGCCGGCGCGCCCAGCGCGCGCCGGTCAGATCAGCCAGCCAACAGGTAACCAAGATGGACGTGCAAGAAACCACGGCAGCATGCCGGGACGCCTTCGCCGAACTTGCGTCGCCAGCGTGTATCCAAGACCCGTATACGTTCATGCGGTGGTTGCGCGAGCACGATCCGGTGCATCGTGCGGCGTCGGGCCTCTTTCTGTTGAGCCGCCACGCCGACATCTACTGGGCGCTCAAGGCCACGGGCGATGTGTTTCGGGGACCGGCGCCGGGCGAGCTGGCGCGCTATTTCCCGCGTGCGGAGACCAGCCTGTCACTCAATCTCCTCGCGTCCACGCTAGCGATGAAGGAACCACCGACGCATACGCGTCTGCGCCGGCTGATCTCGCGCGATTTCACCATACGCCAGATCGACAACCTGCGGCCGAGCATCGCACGCATCGTCGCAGCGCGCCTGGACGGCATGGCGCCCGCGCTGGAGCGCGGGGAGGCGGTGGACCTGCATTGGGAATTCGCGCTGGCTGTGCCCATTCTGGTCTTCGCCGAACTGTTCGGCATGCCCCAGGATGACATGTTCGGGCTCGCCGCCGGCATCGGCGCCATTCTGGAAGGCCTGAGCCCACACGCCAGCGATCCCCAGCTCGCCGAGGCGGACGCGGCCAGCGCCAGGGTGCAGGCCTACTTCGGCGACCTCATACAGCGCAAGCGCACCGATCCCCGTAACGACATCGTGTCGATGGTGGTCGGCGCACACGACGACGATGCCGACACGCTGTCGGATGCGGAGTTGATCAGCATGCTGTGGGGCATGCTGCTGGGCGGCTTCGCCACCACTGCTGCGACCATCGACCATGCGGTCCTAGCGATGCTGGCGTATCCCGAACAGCGGCACTGGCTGCAGGGAGACGCCGTGGGGGTGAAGGCATTCGTCGAAGAAGTCCTGCGCTGCGACGCGCCTGCCATGTTCAGCTCCATCCCGCGTATCGCCCAGCGCGACATCGAACTGGGCGGCGTGGTGATCCCGAAGAACGCGGACGTGCGCGTGCTGATCGCGGCCGGCAATCGCGACCCGGACGCCTTCTCCGATCCCGACCGCTTCGATCCCGCGCGGTTCTACGGCACCACTCCTGGCATGTCGACCGACGGGAAGATCATGCTGAGCTTTGGCCACGGCATCCACTTCTGCCTCGGTGCGCAACTGGCCCGGGTGCAGTTGGCCGAGAGCCTGCCGCGGATCGAGGCGCGCTTCCCCACGCTGGCATTGGCCGAGCAGCCGACCCGGGAGCCATCCGCGTTCCTCAGGACGTTCCGCGCGCTGCCGGTGCGACTGCATGCTCAGGGGGGCTGAGATGCGCGTCGTGATCGATCAGGATCTATGCGGAACCACCGGGCAGTGTGTGCTGACGCTGCCGGGCACCTTTCGCCAGCGCGAACCGGACGGCGTGGCGGAAGTGTGCGTGGCGACGGTCCCGCAGGCGCTGCACGCCGCCGCGCGGCTCGCGGCCAGCCAGTGTCCGGTCGCCGCCATTCGGGTCATCGAAAGCGACGCTGGCGAGCGCGCCAGCGCCGACCCTGCGCCTTCTCCGGCGCAGGCTGAGCGGCATGCCGCGAAAGACCAACGCAACCCAGGAGGACGGTTTGAAGGCAAGGTGGCCGTGGTGACCGGCGCCGGCGCCGGCATCGGCAAGGCATGCGCCCTCGCCATCGCGCGCGAGGGCGGCAGAGTGGTGGTGGCCGACATTGATGGCTCGGCGGCCGTCGCCTGCACCGCGCAGATCGCGGCCGAAGCGGGCCACGCGCTGGCCCTGGCCATGGACATCGCCGATGCGCAGGCGGTGGCAGCGCTGTTCGAGACGGCGGAGCGGCACTTCGGTGGGGTCGACCTGCTGGTGAACAACGCGAGCGCCATGCATCTGACACCGCGCGACCGCACGATCCTCGACCTGGACCTGGCGGTCTGGGATCAGACCATGGCGACCAATCTGCGCGGCACGCTGCTCTGCTGCCGGCAGGCCATCCCACGAATGATCGCCCGCGGCGGTGGCGCGATCGTCAACATGTCGTCGTGCCAGGGGCTCAGCGGTGACACCGCGCAGACGTCCTACGCCGCGTCGAAGGCGGCGATGAACATGCTGTCGGCCTCGCTCGCCACCCAGTACGGTCATGCGCAGATCCGCTGCAACGCGGTTGCGCCGGGTCTCATCATGACCGAGCGTCTCCTCGCCAAGCTGGACGAGTGCATGCAACGGCATCTGAGCCGGCACCAACTCCTGCAGCGCGTCGGCCGCCCCGAGGACGTGGCCGCGCTGGTGGCGTTCCTGCTCTCCGACGATGCTGCGTTCATCACCGGCCAGGTCCTGTGCATCGACGGCGGCATGCTGGCGCATGTGCCGACGTACGCCGACGGTGGCAACAGCCGCGCCGCGCGGCCTGCCGGCGACACCGCCAAAGCGGCCGCGGGGCCGCGCTGCTGATGGACATGCTGCTCAACCCGCTGGACCGTCGGCACCGGCTGCGGGACGACATCCCGGTCGTGCCCGGCGCTTTCCCCCTGGTCGGACATCTTCCCGCCATCGTATGCGACCTGCCGCGCCTGCTGCGGCGCGCGGAACGGACGTTGGGCAGCCACTTCTGGCTGGATTTCGGCCCTGCCGGACACCTGATGACCTGCGTGGATCCGGATGCGTTTGCACTGCTCCGGCACAAGGACGTGTCCTCGGCGCTGATCGAAGAGATCGCGCCCGAATTGCTTGGCGGAACGTTGGTCGCCCAGGACGGCGGCGCGCACCGGCAGGCGCGCGACGCGATCAAGGCGGCGTTCCTGCCCAAGGGGCTGACCCAAGCCGGCATCGGCAACCTGTTCGCGCCCGTCATCCAGGCGCGGGTGCAGGCGTGGCGCGACCGCGGCGACGTAACCATCCTGCGCGAAACCGGCGACCTGATGCTCAAGCTCATCTTCAGCCTCATGGGAATCCCAGCGCAGGACCTGCCGGGATGGCATCGCAAATACCGGCAACTGCTGCAGTTGATCGTCGCGCCCCCGGTCGACCTGCCTGGACTGCCCTTGCGGCGCGGCCGCGCCGCCCGCGACTGGATCGACGCGCAGTTGCGCCAGTTCGTCCGCGACGCGCGCGCACATGCCGCGCGCACTGGGTTGATCAATGACATGGTGAGCTCCTTCGATCGCGGCGACGATGCGCTCTCCGACGACGTCCTGGTCGCCAATATCCGCCTGCTGCTGCTTGCCGGTCACGACACCACCGCCTCGACGATGGCCTGGATGGTGATCGAGCTGGCGCGGCAGCCTGGGCTATGGGACGCCCTGGTCGAGGAGGCGCAACGCGTGGGCGCGGTGCCGACCCGGCACGCGGACCTGACGCAGTGTCCGGTCGCCGAGGCGCTGTTCCGCGAGACGCTGCGCGTGCATCCGGCGACCACGCTCCTGCCGCGTCGCGCGCTGCAGGAATTGCAACTCGGCCAACGGCGCATTCCTGCGGGCACCCCTCTGTGCATCCCGCTGCTGCATTTCTCGACCTCTGCGCTGCTGCACGAGGCGCCTGATCAGTTCCGCCTGGCACGGTGGCTGCAACGCACGGAGCCGATCCGGCCGGTGGACATGCTGCAGTTCGGTACCGGCCCACACGTCTGCATCGGTTACCACCTGGTATGGCTGGAAATGGTGCAGTTCTGCATCGCCTTGGCACTGACCATGCACAAGGCCGGGGTGCGGCCGCGGTTGCTGAGCGCCGTCGAAAAAGGTCGGCGCTATTTCCCGACCGCACATCCGTCCATGAAAATCCGCATCGGATTCTCATGAGCTGGCATCGCATGCCCCGTGTGGCGAGGCAGCTACTCGGCGCGCGCGCTCGGTGCGACCCCGCCAACACCGCGGCGGCTCGGACGCTCGCCGTGGCCGTGCCAGATACAAGGACATGAACGACATGCAGACCGATTCCACGCTACACGACGACGCGCAGGCGCGCGGCGCATCCGGCAGGCTGCCGTCGGAGATCTGGATGCAGGACGGCGTAAGGCGGGTCGAACAGGCGCTGGCGCGTCTTCTCTGCGCCGAAGACGACGGTGAGACCGAGCTGATGGCGGCGATGCGCTACGCCACCTTGCATGGCGGAAAGCGCACCCGCGCCTTGCTCTGTCTGGCTACCGGCGCACTGGCCGACACGCCGGCGCCCATGCTCGACGATGTCGGCGCCGCCATCGAGATGATGCACGCCTGTACCCTGGTCCACGACGACCTGCCCGCAATGGACGATGACGTGCTTCGCCGCGGCCTTCCGACCGTGCACGTCAAGTTCGGCGAAGCCACTGCGATCCTGGTCGGCGATGCGCTGCAGGCGCACGCCTTCCTGACCCTGGCGAGCCTGGATGCGCCGAGCGACAACCGTATCGCGCTCGTGCGCGAACTGGCGCAGGCGGTGTCCGCCGAGGGTGCCGCAGGCGGGCAGGCCATGGATCTGTCGCTGGTAGGAAAGCACGTCGAGCTGGACAGGATCGTGGCGATGCACCGGATGAAGAGCGGAGCACTAGTGCGCGCGTCCGTTCGCATGGGCGCGCTATGCGCCATCGCGGAGGATGCCGCCCACGCTGCGCTGTACTGTGCGCTCGATCGCTACTCCGCCTGTTTCGGCCTGGCGTTGCAGGTGGTCGACGACATTCTCGACGCGACAGCGGATACCGCGACGTTGGGCAAGACCCCCGGCAAGGACGCGGCGGCGCAGAAGCCGACCTGTGCGTCGATCATGGGGCTGCAGGCAGCGCGCCAGTTGGCGCTGGATCTGTTGCGCGACGCCGGGGAGGCCATCCCCCCGCTGGGAACGCGTGCGGAACGGTTGGCGCACATGCTGCAACGGGCCAACGCGTATCTGTTCAAGCACGCGCCATGCGCATGAGCGCGCCCGTCCGCATGGAGTCGCCCCTGTGCCGCTGCGATCGATCGGCCGGCGTGAGCGGTGCATGCTGCACTGTGTCCAAGTCGGCGGCGGCGATCGCAGCGGTTGCCCAGCACAGCCGCGGCTCACGCGGCGCGCTGCGCGCAAGCCTATGCGGCGGACCGGCCCCAGCATGGGGCGCGTCGCCGCGCCGGAGCAGGGCGGCCGTCCGGCGCTGCCCGTGCGCCGGGCCGCGACGGGCCTGCGGCGACGTGCGCGGCGTCTGCCCGATCCAGGTTCCCGTCAACTGTCTGCAGAAGGAACATACCGCGTGAACGCGCTGTCCGAACAGATCCTTTCCGAATTGCGCCACCTGCTGATCGAGATGAGCGACGGCGGCAGCGTCGGTCCGTCCGTCTACGACACGGCGCGAGCTCTGCAGTTCCACGGCAACGTCACCGATCGGCAGGACGCATACGCGTGGCTCATCGCGCAACAACAGGCCGATGGCGGATGGGGAAGCGCGGACTTCCCGCTGTTCCGCCATGCGCCCACCTGGGCGACGTTGCTGACATTGCAGCGTGCCGATCCTCTTCCCGGCGCGGCCGACGCAGTCCAGGCTGCAACCCGGTTCCTCGAGCGCCAGCCCGATCCCTACGCGCATTCGGTGCCGGAGGACGCGCCGATCGGCGCGGAGCTGATCCTGCCGCAGTTGTGCGGCGAGGCCGCATCCTTGCTGGGCGGCGTGGGGTTTCCGCGCCACCCGGCGCTGTTGCCGTTGCGGCAGGCGTGCCTTGTCAAGTTGGGGGCGGTGGCGACGTTGCCGAGCGGCCATCCGTTGCTGCACTCCTGGGAAGCCTGGGGAACGTCGCCGACCACCGCATGCCCCGACGACGACGGCAGCATTGGCATCAGTCCGGCGGCCACCGCCGCGTGGCGTGCGCACGCCGTAACACATGGGAGCACGCCGCAGGTCGGGCGCACCGACGCGTATCTGCAGGCGGCATCGCGGGCGACGCGCAGCGGCATCGAAGGTGTCGTTCCCAACGTCTGGCCGATCAATGTGTTCGAGCCATGCTGGTCGCTGTACACCCTGCATCTGGCCGGGCTGTTCGCGCATCCCGCGTTCGCCGATGCCGTGCGCGTGATCGTCGCGCAGCTCGACGCCCGCATGGGCGTGCGCGGTCTGGGCCCGGCCTTGCACTTCGCAGCCGATGCCGACGACACCTCCGTTGCGTTGTGCGTCCTGCGCCTTGCAGGTCGCGACCCGCCGGTCGATGCGCTGCGCGATTTCGAAATCGGCGAGCTATTCGTCACCTTCCCCGGCGAGCGCAATGCCTCGGTGTCGACCAACATCCATGCCCTGCATGCGTTGCGACTGTTGGGAAAGCCCGCCGCCGGCACCAGCTACTACGTCGAGGCCAATCGCAACCCGCACGGTCTATGGGACAACGAAAAATGGCACGTTTCGTGGCTGTATCCCACCGCGCATGCGGTCGCTGCGCTGGCGCAAGGCAAGCCCCAGTGGCGCGACGAGCGCGCGCTGGCGGCGCTGCTGCAGGCGCAGCGCGATGACGGCGGCTGGGGCGCCGGTCGCGCGTCCTCATTTGAGGAAACCGCCTATGCGCTGTTCGCGTTGCACGTCATGGACGGGAGCGAAGAGCCGACAGGGCGCCGGCGCATCGCGCAGGCGGTGGCGCGTGCGCTGGAGTGGATGCTCGCTCGCCATGTGGCGCATGCATTGCCGCAGACGGCGCTGTGGATCGGCAAGGAACTGTATTGCCCCACCCGGGTCGTGCGGGTGGCCGAACTCGCCGGGTTGTGGCTGGCGCTTCGTTGGGGGCGGCGCGTCCTGGCCGAGGGAGCAGGAGCGGCGCCATGATCCAGACCGAACGCGCGCTGCAGCAGGTGCTGGAGTGGGGGCGTTCCCTGACAGGGTTCGCCGACGAGCATGCCGTGGAAGCGGTCAGGGGCGGCCAGTACATCCTGCAGCGCATCCACCCGAGCCTGCGCGACACCTGCGCCCGCACTGGCCGCGATCCGCAGGCCGAAACGCTGATCGTGGCGTTCTATCGCGAACTGGCGCTGCTGTTCTGGCTCGACGATTGCAACGACCTTGGCCTGATCGCGCCGGAGGAGCTCGCCGCGGTGGAGCAGGCGCTGGGGCAGGGCGTGCCGTGCGCGCTCCCCGGATTCGAGGGCTGCGCTGCTCTGCGCGCTTCGCTGGCCGCGCTCGCCTACGATCGTCGCGACTATGCTCGGCTGCTCGACGACACTCGGTGCTACTGCGCGGCGCTGCGCGCCGGACACGCGCAGGCGGTAGGGGCGGAACGCTGGTCCTACGCCGAGTACCTGCACAACGGCATCGATTCGATCGCCTACACGAACGTGTTCTGTTGCCTGTCGTTGCTGTGGGGGCTGGACATGGCGACCTTGCGCGCGCGTCCGGCGTTTCGCCAGGTCCTGCGGCTCATCTCCGCGATAGGGCGCCTGCAGAACGATCTGCATGGACGCGACAAGGACAGGTCGGCGGGCGAGGCCGACAACGCGGCGATCCTGCTGCGGCAGCGCTATCCGGCTATGCCTGTGGTGGAGTTCCTCAACGACGAGTTGGCCGGCCATACGCGCATGCTGCACCGGGTGATGGCGGAGGAACGCTTTCCCGCGCCGTGGGGAGCGTTGATCGAGGCCATGGCGGCCATCCGCGCGCAGTACTACCAGACCTCGACCAGCCGCTACCGCAGCGACGCTGCGGGGGGAGGCCAGCGTGCGCCCGCCTGAACGGCGGGATGCGGCTGCGTGCGCGCGCTGCCGTCGGTCCGATCCGATGCAACGCCGTCCCCCGATGCGACGGATGGAGCGAGCATGAGCGATAGCGACAACATCCCGAGCCGGCGCAAGGACGACCATCTGGACATCGTGCTGGATCGGCGAACGGCGCCGGCCACGGTCGCCGCCGGCTGGGAGTACATCCGTTTCGAACACTGCGCATTGCCCGAGTTGGACCTGACGCAGATCGACCTGCGCGCCTCGCTGCTGGGCAAGACCATGCGCGCGCCGCTGCTGATCAGCTCCATGACCGGCGGCGTGCTACGCGCCGAGGCCATCAACCGGCATCTGAGCGAGGCAGCACAAGCCTTGGGGATCGCCATGTGCGTCGGTTCGCAGCGCGTGAGCCTGCAATCCCGCAACTCCCAGGGGCTGACGCGCGCGCTGCGCCGCATGGCCCCAGACATTCCCTTGCTGGCTAATATCGGCGCCGCGCAACTGCGCGAGGCCGACGGCCTGGACCTGGCGTGCCGGGCGGTGGATGCGCTGGAGGCCGATGGACTCATCGTCCATCTCAATGCGCTGCAGGAAGCGGTACAGCCGGAGGGCGACCGCGACTGGCGCGGCGTCCTGGCGCAGATCGCTCGCGCCGCGCGCAGCGTGGACGTGCCGATTGTGGCCAAGGAAGTGGGGTCGGGCCTGTCCGCCTCGGTGGCCTGCGCGCTCGTCAAGGCGGGCGTGGCGGTCATCGATGTCGCCGGCGCCGGCGGCACCAGTTGGGCCGCGGTGGAGGGCGAGCGCGCCCGCGATGCCGCCGACCGTGCAGTGGCGATGGCGTTCGCCGACTGGGGGATTCCGACCCCGGCCAGCGTGCAGGCGGTACGTCGGGCGCTGCCAACTGTGAAGCTGATCGCGTCGGGCGGGATCCGCGACGGCGTCGACGTGGCCAAGGCCATCCGCCTGGGCGCGGACATCGCCGGGCAGGCGGCCGGCGTGCTGCGCGCGGCGACGGTGTCCACCGAGGCGGTTGTCGCGCATTTCGAGATCGTCATCCGCCAGTTGGCCGTTGCCTGCTTCTGCACCGGCTCGGCTGATCTGGCGGCGTTGCGTCAGGCGCGGTTGTTGCCCTCGGCGCATCTGCCCGCCGGTTGATGCCGGCGTCGCCCGCACGTGGCGGCGGGCGCCTAGCAGGCTGCTGAATACCTACGCCAAAGATGACTACTGATCCACCTTGGCGAGGCGGTTCAATGCGCGGGAGCTCGTGATCACCAGAAGGGAAGTCGATGCCCAGGACGTGGCTTGGTTGGAGACGCTAAGGAACGTCAAACTGACGATTCTTGTAACGTGGTCGGGGATCGAGAGCGACAGGATCGAACCGGTCTCGTCCCGCATAGCGGAACGATAGCTCCACCGGAAGCATTCGGTTCTGCCACAGCATCGGCCAGGCAAAAATAACTTGCGTTGCGCAGATAAAATGCCCTGATCCTGCCATTCCTCCATGGGCACGTGGGCGGGGAGAAATCTCATACAACTGGCAGCGAAGGGAGGCTCGGCCCAATGAGCGGGGTGGCGCGTGAAGAAGTTAATCCGGTGTCATCGGCAACGTTCGCGCCGCTCGAGAATTCAACTTTCCGTCCGATCTGGATTGCCACACAGGTATCCAGTCTAGGGTGGCTGATTCAAATGGTTGCCATCAGTTGGCTGATGGCGACCATTTCGACATCGGATGTGATGGTCGCCTTGGTGCAGGCTTCGACAACCTTGCCCACATTCCTCCTGTCAATTATCGCCGGCGCCCTAGCGGACAATTACAGCCGCCGCAATCTCATGTTCGCTGGCTGGTGCGTGATAGCATCGTCCTCGACGATGCTGACTGTTCTTGCAGGTCTCGGAATTTTCAATCCATGGATGGTTCTTGCATTCAGCTGTTTGGCCGGAGTAGGCGCCGCTTTCACCGACCCCGCCTGGCACGCGTCGGTTGGCGATATCCTGCGAAAGCGCGATGTTCCGGCCGCCGTCACGCTTATTTCGGTCGGATATAACGCCGTCCGAAGCATCGGTCCCGCTCTCGGTGGAGTCGTCGTTGCTTCCTTTGGCCCTTTGACGGCTTTCGCAGTGGCGACGCTTACATATCTGATGCTGCTGTGGACCATAGGGCGCTGCAAATGGCAAGTTCGCCCGTCACCGCTGCCGAGTGAACCATTGACCACGGCGATCCATGACGGAGCGCGCTTCACTGCCCTGTCATCCGAAATCAAGGCAGCAATTGCCCGCGGTGCCCTCTTTGGGCTGACGAGCATCTCTATACTAGCGCTCTTGCCTCTCGTCGCCCGCGATCAGCTGGGGGGAGGGCCAGTCGTTTACGGCATCCTGATGGCCGGCTTCGGGACCGGCGCCTTGTTCGCCGGCATCTGCAACAACATTCTGAGACGGAGGCTGTCCCAGGAACGTTTGACGACACTGTCGTGCATCGCCTGTGCGGCTTGTTGTCTATCGCTTGCTTTCACCCCCTCGGTGGCGGTGGCGGCTATCGCGCTGGCGCTCGGCGGCGCGGGCTGGGTCGTGACATGGACCGGGCTGGACGTAAGCGTCCAGTTGGCGAGTCCAAGGTGGGTCGTTGGTCGCACGCTCTCTATCTATTACGCCCTTTCATCCGGCGGCATCGCGGCTGGCAGCTGGCTGTGGGGTACGGTGGCCGAGAGCTATTCGCTGAGCTCGGCTCTGGAGCTTTCAGGTGGCGCGCTGCTGCTGGTCGCTGGCACCGGCTTCCTGCTGCCCATCCGTCAATGGAAAGATTCCGATCAGGCTCCTCTTGGCTTCGAAACGCCTCAGGTTGCCCTGGATTTGAAGCCCCGAAGCGGGCCGATCGTCGCCAAGATCGAATATTCAATACCCGAAGCAAATGTCGAAGCGTTCCTGGAGCAGATGCGGGAACGGCGGCGAGTACAAAGCGGCGTTGGTGCGCGACACTGGAATCTCCAGCGCGACCTCCAGCAGCCTTCGCGTTGGACAGAAACCTTCCGCACCCCGACCTGGATGGACTACCTTCGCCTGAACCACCGCCTTACGGCAGCCGACAAGGAGTTGGACCAGCGTCTCCTCGCATTGCACCTGGGAGAGCTTCCTCCTCGAACCACGCTTGCGATCGAGCGGCCGACTGGAGCTGGCCGCAAGCGGGACCAATCGATGCGGTTCTTTTTCCGGCGTTGACATCCGTCCAGGCGTCCGCGCTGGTGAGACAGGATGGGTTGGAAACGAGCCACCGCTCTCACCATCCGTTTTGCAGATCGGCTTCGATCCATTCGAGTGGTTGCCGAGCCGGCATACTGGGCGGCTCAGACGTATCCTTGTCGGAGAGATTCCTCGGCACTCGAGCGTCTTGCAGCGCGTTGCGCTCAAGCTCACCGGCACCTGTTCGGTGCGTTCCCAAACAGAGCAATGGCTTTTCGCGCCGCAACCCCGAGGTGGGTAATTCTGGTTTTTGCTGGGTTTAACTCTACGAAATATGAACAGGATCGGCTTCACGGCCCGTCTGGTTCGCACTGGCCACAGAGGAATACACAGATATGGCGACCGGAACAGTGAAGTGGTTCAACAGCACCAAAGGTTTTGGCTTAATCCAGCCCGATGACGGCGGTCAGGACGTTTTCGCCCATACTCCAGCTGTAGAACGGGCTGGACTTTCAAACCTCGTTGATGGGCAGAAGATCAAGTACGAGATCGAGCAGGACCGCCGTAGCGGCAAGTCCTCCGCAGGTAGTCTCAGCAAGGGTAGGCTGATTTTCTCGTCGGACCCGCAGAGCGCGAAGGATAAGTCAAGCCGAAGGTACCATCGTCATTCGCGGGGCGTATCGCGACGGACTCTCTTTTACGAGACGATCCTGATGCGTCACGCAAACGGTGAATCACGAACGCTCTCGCCGCAAACCCCTTCCGCCCGGAAATCTGCCCCGGTTACGGCTCTCGGCGTATCCCAGAGTTGGGAGAAGCTTCTGCCAGACTACAACTGTAACCTCATATCGGTTTAGCAGGTCAAGCGTCGGTGGTACCCTGATTGGGTAACTTAACGACTTTGGAGGCCGAGCAATGGATCGCGATAACAAACGGGCACGCGCAGCTGCAAGTTCATCCCAAGACGTGGGGAATCGCAGTACCCTCCGTGACCTTCCATACGGACCATTGACCGATGTTGCAGAACGGCTGTAAGCGCTAAACCCGCGCGATACAGCGCGAAATCTTGGGACCTTCAAAGAACTCGGGAGGCGAGAGCGCATAGCCGTTCGGGGCACTCGAACCGAGCCAGAAACTGACCTCGCGAAGTTTGAAACGCGGACCAATCAGCTTGGACGATCAGCCGTCGATCTGGGAGATAAATTGACTGCCGGGTTGGGACACACCTCGGATGAAGTAGCATTGGAGCAATTCAGAGCAGTCAGTAATGTGTCTCATTACCTTCGGCCAGAGACACAAGATAGTATTGTTAATCGCATTGGCAACATGGATCCACCTTCGCAAGCTATCGGAGCGCTTTACGCTGCGCAAAACTTCAGCAAGTTTAACGCTGAAAATAAAGCTCGCATTTTTGATCAGGCCGCTGAATTGGCCACCGATCCGGATGGCCACGTCAGGTCGACAGCATCCAATGCTATGTACGCGATGTATCACCAGTTAGATCCAAATCAACAGGGCCAAGCTCACTCAATTCCCGGCATGCAAGACATCTTGCCGCAGATGCCTCCTCCGCGGCATGCAGCAGAGGAACGCAGTGCGGATCTGGACGCCCACATAGCAGGTATTGGGGCTGCAGTCCGTGATACAGTTGGCCCGCAAACCTCCCACGAACAGCTGCAGCGGGGTGGTCAAGTCGGCCGGGACATAAGCCACTCCTACAATCACGCCCGAGAGGATCTAATGGAGGCTAGGAGAAGCAGAGATCGCACCGGCCGTTGAGGTCTCGGCCATGGCAGTAACGCTTCCTCTCCCGAATTCCGTTCACGGCCTTGCTGTTTCCAATTCCCTGGCCGTCGACGTAGCTGCTTAGTGAAACTTTCAAAATCCACGTCTGCCGGGTGGCGCGATGCAAGCATCGCACCACCCGCTGCGGCATCGATCTGTCGAGCGTCGGCATCGCGACCTCGGTTCGGTGTCTGAAGCAAGCGCAGCATCAGCACGGCTAATTCGGCCATGGAACAATGTCTTCTACAAAAACGACGTCCCCCAACATAGCCATTAGCATCGCGTGCTCACTCGCCTTGGGGTTCTGTGCGGCAAGTCTGTACGCAACCTTCCGCCACGGGGGTAGCGGCGAGGCTCTGATGGCGTTTGATGTCCGTGCCTTTTGGTTTGAGACGCCCTTCTATTTGGGTATTTGTTCAGCAGCGCCCCTGCACGCCGTCGGCGCTCAGCTTGCCGCCGTGCGTGTTCGGAAAGAGAGCCGTTGCGCCCCGCTTCCTGGGCTCGTTGAGCCAGCCCCGAAGGGCTTGCTGTGCAACCTTGGTGAGCGGCGTACTTCGCTCCTTGCGGCCCTTGCCAACGCATCGCACGTGGGCACCGTGCCCCAGCATCACCGAGTCCCGGTCGAGATCGATGATCTCCGAGACCCGCAACCCCGTTTGCGCGGCCAGCAACAGCAGAGTGTGATCACGCCGTCCCAGCCATGTGCTGCGATCCGGACAGGCCAGGATCGCTTCAATCTCGGGCCTGGTGAGAAACTGAAGCTGTCGCTTGTCGCATCGCTTGCTCGGGATCGCGAGCACGCGTTGAATCTGGGCGCTATGGGCCGGCTCCTCGAACGACGCATATCTGAAGAAAGACCGAATGGCCGTGAGGCGGAGGTTCCGGGTCCTCACTGAGGCGGATCGCAGTGTCTCAAGGTCCTCCAGGAATGCACCGATGAAAGGCGCGTCCAAATCCCGCAGTGTCAACTGCGACGGAGACCTGCCAAGGCGTGTCTGCGCGAATGCAAACAGGAGCCGGAAGGTGTCGCGATAGGAGGCGATGGTGTTGGAGCTTACGCCTCGATGTCGCATGAGCCGATCGGTGAACCACCGCTCGATCAGCACGGCCAGATCGTTCGAGGCACTCATGAGCGAACCTCCCACCGTTCATCCAGCAGTCGCGCGGCATGGGTCATTAGCTCCGGCGCGGCGGATAGATACCAGTAGGTGTCGCGAACATTGGCGTGGCCGAGAAAGGTCGAGAGGACCGGCAGTTCCCGCTCGACATCTTCGCCCGCACGCAGTTGCACTGGGCATGCCCTGTGCTCGGCTATTCGAGCTTCTCCAATGCCTGCCTAATGTCATCTCCGGCGTCCTCCGGCAACGGCAAAATAGGGCGCGGTGGCTGGACGTGCGCCAGACCGAGGTAGTCGGCGATGACGAACATAACGCGGAAGCTGCCGTAGTGTTTGAACAAGGTCCAGAGCGGCCCGAAAGCGCGGTTCAACCGAGTGGACTCCACCGCGTCGCCGGACTGCGCTGCACGCGTCAGCGCAAGCGCCGGGACCGGCAGCAGACCTGCCGCAACGCTGTACCAGGTGTCACATCCGGCAAGCAGGGCATCCGCCGCGCCCCAATCGCCGCTGTATCCGATTGTGAACGTGTCAGGCGTCATCGACCGCAAACGTGCCAGTTCCCCCGCGTAATCGTCATTCGCCGCCAGAGGCATTTTCACCGCGACGATGTTGGACACCTCTGACAGCCGGGCGATCAATGCGTCGCTGAATGTGAAGCGCGTGGTGCTTGGATTGTTATATATGCACAAAGGCAATTCCCCCGCCTCGGCCACCGCGACGAAGTGCTGGAAGACTTCGTCCTCGTTCAGGGGAACGTAGGACATCGGTGCCAGGAGCAGGCCGTCAGCGCCAGCGGATTTGGCATCGCGCGCCAGAGCCTGAGCTTCATCGGTACGCAATGCACCCACACCCACGACAAGAGGCGTTTTGCCGCCGATGCATTCCACGGCAGCCTGAACGGCACGCTTGCGTTCTTCCCTGGTGAGGTAAGCATAACCGCCCGTGCTCCCCAGAAGGCCGATGGAGTCCGCTCCGGCGCGTTGAATACGCTCGAGAAAACGAGCCAGACCCTCGGTGTCGACATGCCCTTCCGCATCGGTTGGCGTAAGGGGGAACGCCGACAGGCCGCGAAACAAAGTCATCATCCATTCCTTTCGAAACTACATACGGGAAAGCAGCATACGCAGCCCGGCGAACGCGAAGAACATCGCCAACAGACTTTCGATCCAGCGGCGGCAGCGGCGATATAGAGCCACCATAGGCGGTGTGGAGAAGACAATGGCGTAGCCGCAGAATATCGTGACACTTAGGATGGCGCAGCCACCCAATATCGCTGCGATGCTTTGCCACGATGAATTCGGACCGATCCCCAGCGTGACGAGCGCGATCCATGCCAGCACGGATTTTGGGTTCGCCAAATGCATCAAGAGGCCCTTCCTATAGAGCTCACCCCGCGAAAGAGCGACTTGGTCGGTCGATGCGCGCACCGCCAGCTTCTCGTTCGACGTAAGCGCCGACCGTCCCGCCCTGAAGGCGAGGAATAGCAGGTAAAGCCCCCCGAAAACCTGCAGAACGAGCAGTGCCTGGGCGTACCTGGCCAACAGGGCGGAGATGCCGGTGGAGGCCATAAAACCCCAAAAGATCGAGCCGCTGACGACGCCGGAGGCGAGCATGAGCGCAGCACCTCTGCCGCGCGCCATCGCAACCCCCATAATGCGCATGTTGCTCGGGCCGGGGCTCCCCGCGGCAATGACATATGCAGCAAAGACGATGAGCAACTGATGGAGATCGACATTCATTCTCTCAGCCCTTGATAATCTCGATCGGATCGATCGCGCCGGATGCCCCGGGCGGCCATGGATCCACTCGCTCGACCGGAAACCTCATCCGGCGATGGCAATTTCTTGGCTCGCGATTTTGCAGCCAGGCATCAAGGCATTCAGCCCTCCGACCATGGCATCCGTCGCCTCTGCCAATGCATCGTCCGGCATGGTCTCCAACGCCTCCAGTACGAACCACATCCGGCCTGTTAGGGTCTTCAGGCGGGTTCGAGTGCCCTGTCGCCAGTTCCAGCGTCGGCAGGTGACGCCAATGTCGTCGCGCCAGATGACCTCACCGGGCAAGGGAGGATCGTTGACCGCCTCTCCATTCACCATGGTGTCGAACGTCTCACTCCCGTCAGCGATCGTCAGGTGGGGTCTTCCGACATAGGCGTCAAAATTCTCTCCACCCACCGGGACTGCGTATTTCAGGCTGATGGCGTTGTAGAGATCGACGATCGGGTTGATCGTCGAAAGAGTGCCGTCTTTCAGAACCCGCTTTCTGAGGGCCTGGGCTGAGCACGGCGTACGGTTAGGCTTCGCGCCAAAGACGGCGTAGGCGTCGGACCAACTCGCCAGATGAGCTTCTGCCCAAGCCGGGCCATCCGCCAACGCGCAATCGCAGGCTTCACCAAGCAATCGGGGATCGAAACGTCCTTCTTCAGCTGAAGTGGCATCGACGTAGACGCTCACGGCTCTAAATCCCGATGCAATACTCTTAATTCGAGCGTCGATGATGGGACCCTCAAACATCCAGGCAACTCCATCAGTTCGAGCGCAAGCAATCCATGACCGGCGCGACCAGTCACGATCGCTTCCCTGACTGCAAGCCAATATTGCAGTTCACTGGTCCAAACTAAACTGCCACTTTTGGAGATTTTAATTGGTCCAGTATGAGGAGGGTTCTCGCAGCACGGGAGCGACGCGTCGAATTTATCAATCCCTGATCAAGCAGATCCAGGCCGGAGCGTATGGGTGTCGGTGACGCCACCCAGTTCTCCGCAAGCAAGCGGCCCACAAGTTCCCCATGATCCGGTCATGCTGTTGTGAACCCTAGATGTTTGATCCCGGGCTTTGATGGTGCACCATTATCGCACGAATCAAAGGAAGCACTATGGGCCAGGTTCTTCATGGGAGCGCCACGACGACAGAGGCAGTCCGTCGAGCGATACAGCATAGTCAAGAGAGCCTGAGGGCGCTCGCGAAGCGCTACGGGATCAATCAGAAGACGGTTGCGAAGTGGAAGAAGCGGACCTCAGTTGCCGATGTGCCAACAGGGCCAAAGAGCCCCGCCTCGACGGTTTTGACGATCGAGGAAGAGGCCGTGATCATTGCCTTTCGGCAGTACACCCTGCTGCCGCTCGATGATTGCCTCTATGCGCTGCAGCCGACGATCCCGGCGCTGACGCGTTCATCCCTGCATCGTTGCCTGCAGCGTCACGGGATCAGCCGCCTGCCAGAGGTCGAAGGCGAGGAGCCAGTCAAAACGAAATTCAAGAGCTACCCGATCGGCTTCTTCCATATCGATATCGCCGAGGTACAGACCGCGCAGGGCAAGCTCTACATGTTCGTCGCCATCGATCGGACCAGCAAGTTCGCCTTCGTCGAGCTTCACCGAGAAGCCAAGCGGCGCACCGCTGGCGATTTCCTGCGCCATCTCGTCGAAGCGGTCCCCTACAGGATCACCAAAGTCCTAACCGACAACGTCCTAAGCGCGGAAGGAAAGGGAGCCTGCAGTCAAGGTCTCTCTGTTCGTCAGCATGCTCTTGCTGCGTGACGTTGGTCAAGTCGTCGAACCAGGCGGCTTCCACCGGCAAGGGAAAAGGTCTCGTCCATAGCAAACACAGGGTACGCACGAAGGCGGCCCTCACCGTCCTCAACACGAGCTTCTGATCCAGGCGGAAGACCCGAACATTATCTACAGGGTCATCGAAGCGATGCCCTCACGGCCCTAGCTGACAGAGGTTCTTCCACCTGGCACCCGCCCCTCAACGAAGGGCCGGTAGTCGGAACCACCTTTGACGACGGCGTGCACGACACGCGCCATCTTGGCGGTAATAGCGGTCATTGCCTTGCGGCGCAGATCGGGATTGTCGCGATCCCTCGCGATGTAGCGTTCGAACTTATGACGGAAGCCATTCTCCCGCTGGCGGATGGCGACTTGTCCGGCGATCCACAGGGTGCGGCGCAGCCGAGCATTGCCGAATTTGGAAAGGCGGGTCTGGCCCCGATATTGGCCTGACTGCTGTGTCGAGAGGTCCAGCCCGCAGAACTTTAGAAACTGGCGATGATGACCGAAACGGCGAAGATCGCCGGCTTCGGCAATGATGGTCAATGCGTTGATCGGTCCGATGCCCGGGATTTGTCGCAGGAGTTGATAATCCTGGCTGTGCCGCAACAGCTCGTCGGCCTGGGCTTCGATCTCATTGCGCTGCCGGATCAGGCTGCGTGCTTCGTCAATGACCATCCGGAACATGCGAATGGCAGGCGCATCAAGCGGCAGCGGCAGTCCGATCGATGAGCGCGCCGTCTCGTAAATATCCATCAGAATCTGTGTCTTGCTGACCTTGCGGCCGACGACATCCCATGCTGCTGTCACAAACTCCTCCTTCGTCAGCCCCGTGATGCTTGCTGGGGTCGGAAAGGCATGGAGGAAGGCGAAGAACCAATCGCTGCGGCTGTTTCCCCGGAAGCGATCGATCTCGGGAAAATACAGCGGCAGGTAGTGCGTCAGGATACGGTGCTGGATCTCGGTCTTGGCCCGGGCGATCGCTTCATGTGTCTTCGACAGTTCCTGCACGTCGTTGATGCCGGCCCGCAGCGGATCATGGTAGACCTGTGTCGCCTGGATCCTGAGCATGTGCAGCATCACCTGGGCATCCTTTGGATCGTTCTTGTCCCAGCTGTTGTGCAACGCTTCTCGTGTTCGGGCCAGCGCCAGCGACGACACCAGCCGCACCTCAAAACCCGCTTCAGCCAGGCGCCATGCGATGGGCCGGTGATAGTTCCCGGTCGCCTCAAAGGCGCAGACCACAGGGCGGCCGTACGCCTGCAGCACTTCGATCAGATGGTCGTGTTCAACGCGGGTATTGAGGACCAAAAGGCGACGCCGGCGCTTGTGGCCAGGTGCTTCGATCAGAACTTCATTGCGCACCTTGGCAATGTCGATCGCTACCAGCACCGCGGCGGCGGGTGTAGAATCTGAAGTGGTCATGGTCGGTCTCTCCGGAATGGGTTGTGAACATTCACATTCTAGAGAAACTTTGACTGGCCATGGCCGCCTCGACCGGTGCGCGCCTGAAAGCTGCGCGCACCGCTGTCTCGGCTGCCGCCGCTCCTTCATTCCGTAGGTGCTACGGCACGCACTTCACGACGCCGGGCGCCGGGGGATCGGCAGCGCCCTGATCGTCGAGGCGCTGGCCAAGGGAGAAACTGTCTGGGCGCATGCCTTCGAATACGCCTGCGCACAGCTCGGTATCGAGCACCGCCTCACAAAGCCGAAGCATCCCTGGACCAACGGACAGGTCGAGCGGATGAACCGCACGATCAAGGACGCCACCGTCAAGCGCTACCACTACGAAACCCACGACGAGTTCCAACGCCACCTCGCAGACTTCGTCGCAGCTTACAACTTTGGGCGCCGGCTGAAGACCCTGAAAGGCCTCACGCCCTACGAGTTCATCTGCAAACAATGGAACATCGAGCCCGAAAAATTCAGGCTCGATCCGATCCATCAAATGCCGGGACTTCTCTATTCGGCGTGTTGAAGTCAATGGCTTTCGAGCTTCCTCGGCCAATGGTGTTTTTGATGTCTTTCGCGAGGCCTTGCTTCTCTTCGGGATCGGCGCGTTGGCCCTCCCAGCATGGGATCAGTTGGAATGAGGGGGACAATCTAAACAGCGTTCTCACCGTGTTGCCACGGTGGACACGAGTCCCGGCACGTCCTCTCTTCATCCTCCGTCCCGCGAAGGACATTCATCCACCCCTGGCGGATCTCGTTATCGGGTCTTTCCCTTTCCTTTGGTGGACCGTCTATAATTTCACCGCTGCTGTATTCTCTCGCGCCCAGCGGAACTCGCTGCCGTCGGACCATATTCTATGCATGATAACCGCCAATCTGCGAGCAAGGGCAACGGTCGCTCTTTGCCGGCCCCGGCGTTTGGCGACGTTCATCGCCCAAGCCTTCAACCATGACCACTTTTTCACCACCGTCAGCAAGACTTGCGCGGCTTCATAAAGCAGCGTCCGCATCATGGCGTCACCGCACAGAGAAACACGCCCGACGCGATTGTCCTCGCCTGATTGATGTAACCGCGGCGTCAAACCGAGAGACGGCCCCACGGCCTTCGAATTCCTGAAGCGGGCAGGAATATCGACCGTGGCGTTGAAAGCCAGTGCAACGATAGGGCCGACGCCCGGCACGGTCATCAACCGCCTGCAAACCGTGTCACCCTTCACGATCGACAACAGTCTTTCGTGCAGCACCGTGAACTGCTCGCGAAGTCTCTGACGGGCGGTGAGCAACGCCTCCATGATGTCTCGCAGTTCCGGAATGTCACCGGAAAGGTCCCGGATGCGATCCGCGAATTTGCCGACGCCGACAATGCCAACCTTGAGACCGAAGTTACGCAACAGGCCACGGATGTCGTTCTCGATGGCGATGGCCTTTTCCTGAAGCAACTTGCGGGCTGTCAACAGCGCCCGGCGTTTCTGGCTCATCAGCGTCTTGACGTGCACCGGCCGGAACAAATTAACCCGCATCATCTGCGCGATGCCGCGTGCATCATTGCGGTCGGTCTTGTTGACCTGCGCCTTGAGAAACGCCTTCGCATGACGGGTTTCGATGCAGATTGCAGGTAATCCGGCTCCCGCCAGACCACTGAATAGCCATTGCGATAAGGGGCCGGCTTCAAGCCCGATCCGGGCCAGATTCCAGGCGGGGTTCTTCAATGCTTCAGCAAGATCGTTCGGATGACTCGCAACCTTCATCTCTCGGCAAATTCGGCCCCCTTCATCCACGATGCAAACGGTGGTCTCTTTCACGGAGACATCCAGTCCGGCATAATGCTTCATGCTGCGCTTCCTTTCCTGATGCTTGTGGCTGTTCATGCAGACCACGTTTTATCATCAGCTCGAAGCGCAGCACCTCAAACAACCGGTTCAAAACGTGGGGCAAAGCCGAATACCCCATCTAAACACCTAGAGCGGGATGATTTTAGGTTGAACAAATCCGGCGTTTTCGAAGTAGTTGTTGCATTCGGTTGCGGTGAGGCCATCGAGGATTTCGCCGATCGCGCTGCAGACAGTATCGACGGTTCGGCGCGCCGCCTTTCTGAGCCAGTGCTTGAGCTTGGCAAAGCTTGCTCGATCGGGTTCAGATCGGGCGAATATTTCGGCAGGAGCAGGAGTCTGGCACCGACGCCGCGAATGGCGCGGCGCATTGCCTTGCCCTTGTGCGAGCCGAGATTGTCCATGATCACGATGTCACCGGGTTTAAGGGTCGGAACCAGAACCTGCTCGACATAGAGCCGGAACCGCTCGCCGTTGATCGGTCCGTCGATCAGCCATGGCGCGTCCAGGCGATCATGGCGCAGTGCCGCCAGGAGTCATGGTCTGCCAGTGGCCGTGCGGGACCTCGGCATAGAGCCGCTCCCCGACCGGCGCCCAGCCGCGCAACGGCGCCGATGAACACCAGGCGTGAAGGATCGATCGCTGCGCGATACTTCAACCATTGCTGACGCCGGCGCGCGATGTCGGGACGCCTCTGTTCGGCCGCGACCAGCGTCTTTTTTTATAACTAAGCTTCTCCTCGCGAACGAAGGCCCAGACCGAGCGATAGTCCACCTTCAGGCCGCGTTCGGCCAGTTCCGCGACCAGCCCACGCAAGGTGAAGGCCTCATTGCGGCAGCGCTCAACCAACCAGTCGCGGTGGGCGCCGCGGATCTTCTTGGGCTTGTGTCCACCGATCTGGCCGGGGCTGATGCTGCCTGTTTCTCGAAAGCGCCCCACCCATCTGATTACCGAGCTGATGCCGACATCATAACGCGCCGCTGCTTGCCGGCGCGAAAGCCCCTCCTGCTCAACCGAAGCGACAACCCGGTCCCGAAGATCGTTTGAATATGGCTTGCCCATCCATGCCGGCCTCCTTCTCCCAGCCAGCATCTTGAATCTGATTTGCAGACCCTTGGGAATCCCCTTCGATTCAATCCAAATTCATCCCGCTCTAGGGCATTATGGTCGATGCCAGCGCCACCAGGGTGCCGTCGTACTGTTCGAAACCCCCCGATTGTTACCGCGGTTTTGCTTGACGCGCGCGATGACCTTAGCTGAGGCCTAGGATGAAGCGCCGATTGGAGGGACGGATCGACCGCGCGTTAGATGCGTAAAGCGTCGTAAACCGCTTGATGTCTGCGGTGTCGACCTCGACCGGTTCCATTGCAACCATCCACTCCACGTTTTCGGTGCAGGGCGGAGTCGTTAATGATCCCTCATAGGTCCAATAGCCGAGCGAGGCCGGCAAAAGCCCGTTGGGATCGAACTCGTCAACTGCCATCTCCTCGCCGGGCCGGGCCGGAAAGACCTTGGCGAGACCGGCAAAGCTGTTATTTGTCGCGCCAGGCATAAGAAGGGCGCTCAGCACACCCAGAGTATCGCTCTTTGTGTCTTTATGGACAAAATGCGCTTCCATCGGGAAGCTCATGCCCGCCACGTGATGCTCGCTCGGCGCGTGGAAATGCAACTGTGCCAGTTGGTAGACGCGATCCCCGCGGGTCAAGGTGCTGCCTTCCGGCATGTTGATTTGAATGGTGTGGCCGTTGTTCACCATCCTGCCGCCGCCCTTGAGCCAACTGATGTCGATGCGCGGTATATCCGCCTTTACCGTGCCGGCGATGTCGATGGGTGACTGCTGCCTGCCCGCCGAACAGGCGAAATTTCTCGTGTCCAGATCGGCCCAATGCTCCGGCCCGACCGAGCCGCCATATCCCCAATGGGCGCTGGCCGCACGCGCGGTCTGGGCGCAGATCGGGCACACGCCCAGCGCGATGAATGCTCTAATCAGGTTACGACGATGCATATTGCCTCGCTCCTTGATGCGAACCTTATGTCCTTGCTTCCAATTGGTGCAGTCAAGGCACAGCCGCAAGGGCGGGCGTAGGTTGAGCCGCGCCACCAGCGTACACGCCAGCCAGTCCTCGTCGAACTGGTAAACTGGAAGAAGCGTCGCCGCCGGCGATCGTTGGAGGCTACGCTCGCCGGTCCGTGGAAATGGCTGGCGACGTGGCTCAGATTCACCGTGCCGCCGCTGATCAGGCCAACAACCAGCACAGCCGGCGTCGCCGGTCCGGCTGTTACTCGGCGGTATGTGGCGCGTAACGTTGAAGCGGGAGTGTCGGGCAGGCAGTGCATTGCAAAGGATCCCCTCTTTGGCGAGACGAATTCCTCCATTCCAACTGATTCCCGACCTCTCGGCCACCCACTGTGTAGCCTGCCCGCCACGCTCCCAAGACCATAAAGGCATGGATAAAACTCGCGAATACGCCTTGGAAAGCAGGTCTCAAAGGGCAAGGGGACCTTCCATCTGGAAAATGCCAAGCAAAGCTCGCGTTCGGACGATCCATGCGGTTGCCAGGCTGGCTGCCTCCGGTCAGGCGAGATCCGGATCCTTCCGCGAGGATAGCTGTAAACGTCCACAGGCTGCATCGCTGTGCGCTTTGCCCTTCGATGGCGGGAACACAACCCGCACGGAGGCGACGAATGATTCAGCTGATCACACCTGGCCTCTACAGCGAATTCGCAGGCGAGCTCAAAGAGATGCACGGGCTCAGATATCGGGTTTTCAAGGAGAGGCTCGATTGGGAAGTTCAGACCGGAGGCGAAATGGAAACAGACACCTTTGACGACTTGAAGCCTGTCTATCTGCTGCTCAAGGGATCCGATTGGCGAATTCGTGGCTGCGTGCGCCTCTTGCCAACCACTGGGCCGACCATGTTGCGCGACACATTCCCGGCGCTGCTGGGTGAAGCTGTGGCGCCCGCGAGTCCCGACATATGGGAAAGCAGCCGTTTCGCGCTCGATTTGCCCCCATCAACGCCCAAGGCGGCAGGCGGCCTTGCCCAAGCAACCTACGAGCTCTTCGCCGGCATGATCGAATTCGGCTTGGCCAACAATCTCACCCGGATCGTGACGGTGACCGATACGCGTATGGAACGGATCCTTCGCCTCGCAACGTGGCCATTGTCGCGCATCGGAAAGCCGCAGCCCGTCGGCAAAACGGAGGCGGTGGCCGGGTTTCTCGAGATCTCTCACGCCAGCCTGTTGCGCATCCGCTGGAGGGGACGTCTGAATGGGCCGGTACTGTGGCGACCGATTCTCGGCCTGCCGCACGGCCCATGCGGTAGCTAAGACGTGGTGCGTGGCCCCAGGGATCGGAAGAGAGGGTTTGCTTCTCGTCGCCGAAAGGAGTCATTGCGTCCGGCCTGGAGAAGCAAACCGAGGAATGATGCATGAAGCAGCGTCCGCACAATTGAACGGCGAGATCAAAGAGTGCGCTGGGGCTACCCATTCGCACTCGGCCCAAGTATTCCCCGTCTCCTCCGGCCGGCTTGCATGCTATTAACGCAGGTGAGGGCGCCGGCCATGATATGCGCAGCCCGTTGAAGGCGGAAGCGTACGCCCCGGTTCACATCACCCGCATTGGACTGAGATTTAGTTCATCCATGGCGTGGATGATGGCTATCCCAACAATCAATTTTACCGAACTGACTGGATTCCATTAGAAGACTCTAACTGAGCGCATGCCGGGCGGCGTCCCTCGTCTGCGTCGGCTAAGGCTGCCGGGAAGACTTCGGAGAAGAACATGTGCGGAATTGTTGGCATCGTTGGGCAACAGCCGGTGTCGGAACGCCTGGTCGACGCATTGAAGCGTCTGGAATACCGCGGCTATGATTCGGCCGGCATTGCGACGATCACCGATGGCACCTTGCACCGCCGGCGCGCGGAGGGCAAGCTCGTCAATCTCGAGAGGAGACTCAAGGAAGAGCCGCTGGGTGGTACCATCGGCATCGCCCACACCCGCTGGGCAACCCATGGGCCACCGACGGAACGCAATGCACACCCGCACTTCACGGATGGTGTGGCCGTCGTCCATAACGGCATCATCGAGAATTTCGCCGAACTGAAGGACGAATTGGCGGCGACGGGAGCCGAGTTCCAGACCGACACCGACACTGAGGTCCTTGCGCATCTCTTGGCAAGGCACCGCCGGGAGGGCATGAGGCGTGGTGAGGCGGTGCATGCCATGCTGAAAAGCGTCAGGGGTGCCTACGCGCTTGCCATCCTCTTTGAGGATGATCCGTCGACCATCATCGCGGCGCGCAATGGACCACCGCTGGCGATCGGTCACGGCGACGGCGAGATGTTCCTGGGCTCCGACGCGATCGCGCTTGCTCCATTCACGAATGAAATCACCTATCTCATCGACGGTGACTGGGCCGTTGTCGGCAGGACGGGCGCTGATATATTTGATTACGACGGCCACCCCGTCGCGCGTCCGCGCCAGACCTCCGTGGCCGTGGCCACTCTGGCCAACAAGGGCAGCCATCGCCACTTCATGGAGAAGGAAATCCTCGAGCAGCCCGAGGTCATCGCCGATGCGCTCGGTCATTATATCAATTTCATCGAAAATGGTGCCGATGCGGTTTCTGGCATCGACTTCGCCAAGATCCCGAGCTTGGCGATCTCTGCCTGCGGCACCGCATATCTCGCCGGGCTGATCGGAAAATACTGGTTCGAGCGCTATGCGCGCCTGCCGGTCGAAATAGATGTTGCATCCGAATTCCGCTATCGCGAGATTCCATTGTCGCCGCAGTCTGCGGCTCTGTTCATTTCACAGTCGGGCGAAACCGCCGATACGCTGGCATCGCTGAGGTACTGCAAGCAGCTTGGGCTGAAAATTGGCGCTGTCGTCAATGCGCGCGAATCGACCATCGCTCGGGAGGCCGATGTGGTCTTCCCGATCCTTGCCGGCCCAGAGATCGGCGTCGCCTCCACCAAGGCCTTCACCTGCCAGCTAGCCGCTCTTGCCGCACTCGCCATCCACGCAGCCAAGGCCCGCGGAACCGTGACCGAAGATGAGGTGCAGGCGCTCGTCGAGAGCCTCGCCGAAATGCCGCGCCTCATGAGGCAGGTACTGGACAGCATCCAGCCGGAGATTGAGCTTCTGTCGCGCGAACTGTCAAAGTGTCATCATGTCCTTTATCTCGGCCGTGGCACAAATTTCCCGCTGGCGATGGAGGGGGCGCTGAAGCTCAAGGAGATTTCCTACATCCACGCCGAAGGCTATGCGGCGGGTGAATTGAAGCACGGTCCTATCGCATTGATAGACGAGAACATGCCAGTGATCGTCATCGCGCCACATGATCGCTTTTTCGACAAGACCCTCTCCAACATGCAGGAAGTGGCCGCCCGCGGAGGGCGCATTATCCTCATCACCGATGGAAAAGGGGCAGCCGCATCGAAACTCGATACGATGCACACGATCGTGCTGCCGGCCACCGACGAGATTATCGCGCCGATGATCTTCTCGCTGCCGATACAGCTTCTTGCGTACCACACGGCGCTCTTCATGGGCACAGATCTCGACCAGCCACGCAACCTGGCAAAATCAGTCACCGTCGAATGATGTGACGCCTTCATTAGTCGCAACGCTCGCCCATTCGGAAAAAACTCCAAGCACTTCAACCGGGGCTCAAGCGCGCCGCTACCGCCTTGCCGTTATTTGCTGGAGCATGCCGTTTAGCGACGATTGGTTATCCCTTTGGCCTCCCCTCACGCTGCTTGGCTGTGCCTACTAGCAAACCCGGTCGAGAAAAGCATCGAATACGCAGCAATAGCGCTAACCACAAAGCGATCCTCCTGCCGCATGCGGATAAAACCCTTCGCTGTCCCTATTTCGTCCTCGCTCGATGATTGCGGCTCGCCGCGGTCTTCGTCGGTGAGACGGTTGCCCTTTGACTTTGCCAGGCGGCCAGCTGCGATGTGCGGGCTGTAGGAATCCCGTGTAACCTCGTTCTGGATCTAACGCTCACCGATAGGCCCGGCCAGTCGCAAGAGGACCGGGCGATGATCGGACACTTCCAGGAACCGCTCGATGGTTCGGTCGAGCGCGAGGATCATGAAATCGTGGCCGCACGGCACGAGATTGGGCGAGATAAAGACATGGTCGATCAGCGACTTGAAGGGCGCCTTGACGCAGGTGATTTGCTTGTCCGAAGCATCCTGCGCGGCGAGCGCGGTCAGGCCGGCGGCGGTCAGCGCGGTCTCCGGAAGCCAAGGTTGCATTGAGTCGCCGCCGATTCAGTCGTTATCGAAGCTGGGATACTAGGCGAGTTCGGCGATTGCTTCGGCGATCACGCGCCCACCCATCTGCCGGCGGCCTCCACCGTGTCGCCGGACTGCGCCGCACGCGTCAGCGCAAGTGCCGGGACCGCCAGCAAACCTGCCGCAACGCTTTGCCAGCTGTCACATCCCGGCAGGCGGGGCATCGGCCGCGCCCTAATCGCAGCTGTATCCGATTGCAAACGTGCCAGCGCTTATCTGCCGCAGGCGTGGCAGGTCCCCCGCATAATCGTCATTCGCCGCCTGAGGCCACCGAGATGAAGCTCTTCCTCCCGTTAGAATGAACGTTCGAAACGGAGGATGCCGCCGACACTGCTCTTTTTGTTGGCATTCGCCCAGCTAATGGAAGGGTCGACCTTGCCGACGGCGAAGTCGCCGTAGCGGTCATAGTCGAGTTCGGCTGTAATTGTGAAATCTGCAAGAAACGTATAGGCGACGTTTGCAGCGACACCATAGTTCCTGAGCTGATCACCCGAGAGCTGAAGATTCAACGAAGTTGTCTCATTGAGCTTGTAAGTGGCGCCGGCCCAGAAAGCCCAGTTACCGCCCCAACTTTTGTAGAACCCGCGACCATGAGCGTCGATTGCGTTAGTGACGTCATCGTTGAGCTTGCCGCTGGAGCCGTAGCCGAACATTCCGAATAGCGAGAGTTGGTCGGTAACATCGACGTCGATGCGGACCTTGCCCGCGACCGATTCGTAGTTGCTATCATAAGCGACAACGCCGGTGATCGCGCCCCAGTGTTGTGTGTATTTCACTCCGCCGACTAGGTGCGGAACGTAGCTGTCGATGGTGCCGACCAGGCCCGAGCCTTCTTCGAGTGAAACCACAGCCGAAAAGCCGTTACCGGCGTCAAAGTAGTACTGAACCACATTAGTATCGAAGGCGCCGTACGGGATAAGCATCTGATTGAGCACGTCGCCCGCGTAGCCAATAAACATGTCGAAGGCGGACCAGTCCTTGCCAACTCGGAGGCCACCAAGCTGAACCCAGGCGAAAGTCAACGTGATGCCTTGGCTGAAGGCATGGTATCGAGGACTGTCCGAACCGGAATAGGCGGTGTGCTTGCCGTAGTTCATGCGGGTCTCGATGTAGGTCTGCAATGTACCGAGTTCGGTCTCTTGCCCGGTCCAAGTTTTGAATGTGAAGCGCGTGTGGTTTTGCCATATGCCCTGGGCCTCGCCAGTCTTCACATCCGTGGTTCTAGCTTGGTCATACGACACGACATCGCCGAGGCCGATGTCGTAACGGACATAGCCGCCGATGCGCAGGCAGGTCTCGGTGCCGGGGATGTAGTAGTAACCAGCGCCGTAAACGTCGCAGATCTTGACGTATTCAACGGGCTCAGGCTCGGCCAGGACGATGGCGTCGGCGGCTCGGGCACAGGAAACGGCGATCAGGGCCGCAGCTGAGCCGAGCAGGAGGCTCCTGATGTTCATTCTTGATCTCCGTTCAAATATTAAAGAAGGGGACGTCAACGAACGAGCCAGCCCCTTCCTGTCCCCACAATCGAAAACGATGCACATCGCGCTGCGCCCATCGCAGTATGACGCACGGGTCATAATAATGATTCAACAACAGAGGCGATGAATCTGAATCATACTTCCACGCGATAAGATGTTGTTCTCATATCACCTGCTTGAAATGCCCGGGGGAGAAATCAAACACTTCTGGGTCGATCGCCATGATTATCTCCGATAGCTGCGGGCGTACCGGCTTCAGAAAATCACCCCGCAAGCGACGTGCCAACCTCACGACCAAGCTGCGATTGACACTCAAGTTTGCCGTCGGACCTTGGCTTGCGTTTCCTTTTTTGCTCTGAGGGTCAAGCTGAGCACGAAAAGCAAATGTTTCGGACATGGTTCGTCTGTTCGCTTCGCGACAGTATCGTTCAATGGCGATAGCTTTTGTTTGTTTTGAGCCTCGACATTGTTGACATCATGCGAGTGCACCGCTCGGTACGTCAGCCGAGATGCCCCACTGATGCCGACATGCCTAGGCGTAAGCGTCCTCGTTAGGGCGAAGGGCCACACCTCGGCGGTGGCGAGGTGCACCAGCTTTCCAGCTAGTCCGGACAAAGTGGTTCCGAAAGGCGGGAAGGTCGAGACGAGCCGTTGTAAGCCCCTCTCTGAATCGGAAGCCGTGCATGGGCCATTTTTGTTTTTACGGAAGCACATGCGAATTCGCTCGATTGTCAGCTGCGAGCGATGCTTGAGTTGCGCTTCACTCCGGCGCTTTGCCGGGCCACAGGAGCGCGATTTGTCGGTGATCATGCGCCTGGCGTAGCGCTACTTTCTAAATTGGTTCATCAGGCTTGCAGCCTTGGCAGGGGCGGACCTGGACGGTCTCCTCGAGCACAATTCCCGCTCTGACAGACGGTGCGCCACAGCCAAAGCCTCGTGCCGGCAATTAATACGACGAACTCATCGAGATGCCAGGTATCGCTACGTGACGCCGTCTTACGCACCAGCCGGCGAGCAAAAGTCTGGTCCCAACGCCGAATCGACTGGTCGGACGGGGCATGCTGCGTTCCATCGGACGCTGAAGGGAGGGGATAGGATAGGATAGTAGCACCAAACGGTGTGCGGGAAAGTCTCGACGGGAAACCCACGGCGCTTGTCGCTGACCAGCGCGTGCTCATACCATCGCTGTCCAGCCAAGGCTGAATGGGGCTATCGCTGCGAAATAATCGGGCCCAAAGCGGACCGGACTGATATAGCGCAAAGACACAGGAGAGCGCAGTGGTAAGGATGGAAGGCAACAACATGGGACGGTAACTGTTGCAGACCACAAAACATCGCGAAGCCCACCTGCCTTGGTACACCATCTATCCGACTGTCGCGGAGTTCTCTGGGGCGGTCGGCGCCGACGCTTATGAGGAATGGCTCAGGAACCTACCGGCTAACGATCCGGCGTCACTCTACTTGCACGTTCCGTTCTGCCGATCAAAGTGCTGGTATTGCGGCTTCCCCACCACCATCACCCGCCATGATGCGCCGATCGTTAATTATCTGGCGGCGCTGCGTGACGAGATACGTTTGGTCTCGGAGCACGCGCCGCAGGCGCTGCCCGTGAGCGATGTGCATTTCGGCGGCGGAACGCCAACTCTCATGGGGCCAGTTGAGTTCCTCGCCCTGACGGAATTCCTGCGCCGCCACTTTGCGCTTGCGGAAACAGCTACGATCGCCGTCGAGATCGATCCACGCACGTTCACGGCCGATATGGCCGAAGCCTTGCAAGCAGCCGGCGTGAACCGCGCGAGCCTCGGCGTGCAGAGCTTCGATCCCATTGTTCAAAAAGCGATCAACCGGGTCCAGAGTGAGGGGCAGACGGCGGCTGCCGTCGAAATGCTGCGTCGGCATGGAGTGACAAGCATCAACTTCGACCTCATCTTTGGTCTCCCGCATCAAACGGTGCAGTCTTGCGTCGAGACCACGAGGGCGGCGGTCGCCATGCGCCCCAACCGGCTTGCGGTGTTCGGCTACTCGCACATTCCGTCCTTTATTAAGAATCAGCGTCTCATCGAGGAGGCATCGCTTCCGGGCAGCGCTGCCCGCGCCGAACAGGATGCGGCCATTGCCGTGACGCTGATTGCCGCCGGCTACCGAGAGATCGGGCTCGACCATTTCGCCTTGCCGGACGACGATCTCGCGCTGGCACAGAAAACCGGTCGCCTGCGGCGCAACTCGCTGGGCTACTCGGCCGACACCTGCAAAACCCTGATCGGTTTCGGCGCGTCGGCTATCGGGCGTGTCGGCGAGGGCTACGTTCAGAACGAGGTTACACGGGATTCCTACTGCCGGCACATCGCGGCTGGCCGTCTGGCGACGTCAAAGGGCTACCGTCTCACCGACGAAGACCGCGCGCGAGCCGCAATCATCGAGCGACTAATGTGCGATCTCGAGGCCGATGTGCCGGCAATCTGTGCCGCCCACGGATCTGATCCGATCCATTTTCTCGATTCAGCTGAACGCTTGGCGATGCTTGCCAAGGACGGGATTGTGGACATCGAAAAGGGTTTTGTCCGCGTACGGCGGCAGCATCGCTTTGCGATGCGCGTTGTCGCTGCCGCATTCGACGCTTTTCTCGACCGGGTTGCCCGCTGAGTCAGCCAACCAAGTGTGAGGAGGCCAAGGCGACGCCGAAGCGGAATTTGACGCCCATGCGGTTTCCTTTCTTCGAGGTCAGGATTTCACAGCCGTCGCCGGCGTAGCAGGCCTCAAGCGGCTTCCCGCCCTCGAAGAATGCCACGGTGTCGCCATCGATCGTGATCCGCTCGAATTGGTGCGATAGCCGATCTCGTAGTAGGCGCGTACTCATCTGCGCTCTGGTCGCCGCTCTCCGCCTTATAAGCCATGACTGGATCGAGCGTTCCATCGTCAGGAAGGGATAGACCAACTGCCAATCCCGGACCCAAATTCGACAGGGCGCGCTGCTTGATCTGGTCGTCCTCAAATGTAGATCGGCTGGACCGCGGGATCGTGGCTATATGCGTGATCTTTCTCAGCTGCTTGATCGTGGATCTTGCCGCTCCCGCCGACGGCCACGATGTGGAAGGGCTTGCCCTCCACGGCGATCTCGCCGTTCCTGGTGAACGATCCCGCCGACACGATATAGGGCTTGAGGGTCGGTCACGACGATGTTGTCCCCTGCCGCGGCGATGCACGGCCGTGCCCGTCCATCGAATAGAGGTCGTGAGCTTGAGCGAGTTGGCGATCTTGCCAGCCACGAACCTTGGCGTTCTGGTGACGCTCAACAAGGCGACCGCAGCAATGGAACGTGCTGCCAGAGAAGCCGAATCCGTTGAGGCGGGCGGCAAGCTGCGGCCGCGCGTGCAAATCTGTAGGGTCAGGGAACTACTATTGAAGGGCAGAAAGCCCACGCTTCCACCTGTCTATGACATTATCTCTGCCGCTGCCGCCCGGCAGGTGGCCGCCGCGGTTGCCAACGCGACAGGAAATACGGGACCCGCCGTCCTTCAAATATTCCATCGCCGGCAGCGGACAGAAAGCCACGAACGATCAGTCGCCGACACCTGTGAACAAGCCGTGTGCGACATTGCAATCATCCATTTATTGGCTCAACTGCCCACATGGCCGTGAATGAACTGGATTTGTTGGTTTTCCAGATGGCAGTGGAAAGCGTCCGCTCACTCTGCTTGAGCTTCAATGACAAAGCGGCGGAGATAGCCGCGAGGAGCCGCGGAAACCTGCTTTTCGATGTGCGGATCGATGATGACGCCGAGGTCCAACGGCTCGCAGCCATCCGATATCGAGGCGGGCAGATTGGTGTGCTGGCGTTGGACAGACAAGGCCTTATTAGCCGCTACTGCGTCGTCGACGGTACCTTCTCCCGCTTCATTGCACCGTTGGAGAATTGGACCAGCATGCCGGTGTCAATGCAGGCCAAAATCGATGTCACTCACCATGCCGGCCTCTTCCTAGGCGCGTTGCGAAATGCCGGTCATATGCTTCGCAACTAGCGCTGGCGGAACGCATCTGTGGATCTTTGCATCCGCCTGGGCGTTTGAGCCGGCGGCTCATCGAGGTTCTGCAGCGCGCGGATGTGCCACGGCCGGGGTGATAGCCGCCTCTGCCCAACAGATCGCCGGCGAGGGCTTGTCGGACAATGAATGTCGTCAATTCACCGTCCGAGAAATCGTGTCTGGCTCAGAAGAAGCACAGCGAATTGAAACTGAAACGCAGTCCAGCTGGGAAATCCAGCGCGAAGGCCGGAAGGTAATTTATCTGCGATAGAGGCAACGGGAAGGCGCCTTCCACTTATAAGGCAGCGCCCAATATGTCGGTACTCGCCTGAGGAATTCCCATGGCGGGCAGGGCTACCTCGCGATCCGATCTCGTTGTACCTCAGACCGGACTCGATGTTACGAATTTCCTCAGCGGCTTGCCCGCATGCCACCGCCAGTTCCCCGACCACGTGCTCACGATAGGCACGAACGATATGAGTCCCCTCCGACATAGCAGTCCTCGGGAATGCGCGAATATTGATACACCTCGAAGGAGAGCAACGGCGCGCCAAACAGCCTCTCATCGCACCAAGTCGTACATAGGGCGCATTCCTGTTCCGGCCGTCCCGCGCGATCCTCGATCCATCTCTCCAGAACAGCGGAGCAAGCCAGTGACGCCCACGAAGCTTCTGATTGGGCAGATCGCCATTGTGTTCGCCATCGTTCTCCTCGGCGTGTGGGCTGCCACGCAATGGTGCGCTCATATGCTAGCCTTTCAGGAACAACTCGGCGCGCCATGGTTTGTCGCGGCTGGCTGGCCGATCTACGAGCCGTGGAAACTGTTGGAATGGTGGTTCCAATTCGATGCCTATGCGCCCGAGGTATTCGACAAGGCGGGCATGCTTGCGGGCACCAGTGGATTCATGGGCTGTGCCGCTGCGATCGCTGGTTCCCTCTGGCGCGCGCGCCAGCGCGGCTTGGTCACCACCTATGGCTCCTCTCGATGGGCGGCGACGCGGGAGATCGAGAAAGCAGGGCTGTTTCAGCCGGAAGGCGTCTTCCTCGGCAAACTGAAGGACCGGTATCTGCGTCATGACGGGCCTGAGCACGTCATGGCCTTTGCGCCGACACGTTCCGGCAAGGGCGTCGGGCTGGTTGTCCCAACCCTTCTCTCCTGGTCCGGCTCGGCCGTCATTCACGACATCAAAGGCGAGAACTGGCAGCTGAGCTCCGGCTGGCGGTCGAGGTTCTCGCATTGCCTTTTGTTCAATCCGACTGATCCGCGATCGGCCCGCTACAACCCGCTGCTGGAGGTACGCAAAGGTTCGGACGAGATTCGCGATGTCCAAAACATCGCCGACATTCTAGTCGATCCGGAAGGCGCGCTGGAGCGGCGGAATCATTGGGAGAAGACCAGTCATTCACTCCTGGTCGGCGCTATCTTGCACGTGCTCTACGCCGAAGAGGAAAAGACTCTTGCCCGCGTCGCCACCTTTCTGTCGGACCCGCAACGCTCGTTTGCCGCGACTTTGCGGCGAATGATGACGACCAACCATCTCGGTGCGGCCAATAAGCCTGAGGTCCATCCCGTCGTGGCCTCGGCGGCACGAGAGGTGTTGAACAAATCGGAGAACGAACGTTCAGGCGTCCTCTCGACCGCCATGTCTTTTCTCGGCCTCTACCGTGATCCGACCGTGGCGGCGGTAACATCGGACTGCGACTGGCGCATTGCCGATCTGATGGATGCGGAGTGGCCGATGTCGCTCTATCTGGTCGTGCCGCCATCGGACATCTCGCGCACCAAGCCGTTGGTGCGACTGATCCTGAACCAGATCGGCAGGCGGCTGACGGAGCGCCTCGAGGGTGACCCAAAGAAGAGCCGCAAGCATCAACTGCTCATGATGCTGGATGAGTTTCCGGCGCTCGGTCGCCTCGACTTCTTTGAGACCGCGCTCGCGTTTATGGCCGGTTACGGAATTCGTGCCTACTTGATCGCGCAATCGTTGAACCAGATCTCCAAAGCGTATGGCGACAACAACGCCATTCTGGACAACTGCCATTTGCGAATTGCCTTTTCCTCCAATGATGAGCGCACGGCCAAGCGAATCTCGGACGCGCTTGGCACGGCCACGGAACTCAGATCCATGCGCAACTATGCGGGCCACCGGCTGGCACCTTGGCTCTCGCATGTCATGGTGAGCCGCCAGGAAACCGCCCGCCCGCTGCTGACACCGGGCGAGGTGATGCAATTGCCGCCCGCGGACGAACTGGTGCTGGTTTCGGGATTGCCCCCCATCCGGGCCAAAAAGCTGCGATACTATGAGGATCACAATTTCACCGAGCGGGTGCTGCCTTCGCCGGTGTTGCGCGACGGACCCTACGCGGACTGCCCGATGTCGCGGCCGGACGATTGGACTGGGCAAGTACGCGGCGTCGACCGTCGTCTTGCGTCCGACGATGAAAGCGCTGGCACCGCGCTTGCGGACGAGGGAGGTGTTCAGCAGCAGCGCCATCCTGGCCTACCCGAAGAACATACCGCCGTGACCCAGGAACCGGACCAGGACGATCTGTCCGGACCCGCAGACGATGATAGCGAGGCGATGGCGGACAAGCGCGTCATGGACCGGATCTCCACCGTCGCAGGTGCCTATGGCATCAACGAGGGAAGGGGCGATGATAAGGATATCGTCCCCGGCTTCTGAACGCTTTCCGCAGTTCAGACGTATCTCAGCGTAGATAACGGCCGTAAGCAATTTTGGGCATCTCGATAATGCTTGTTCCGCCGCCGGCCCGCCAGCGCCGGCCAGTTGGAACAAGCGCATGAAGCCCCACCGCATTCGTCACCAGTTTCTGCTCGAACCGGAATTGAGCGAGAAGCTGGACAACCTCAGCCGCGATCCCTCGACCACAAAATCCGCGGTCGTCGCGAAGGCCGTAGAAGCTTTCATCGAGCGGCGTGGCGAGAATGAACTCGATCGGCGCTATGGCATGAGGCTGGACCGTCTTTCCCGCGACCTCAGTCACGTCAGGCGCGATGTCGACATGACATTGGAAAGCTTGGCGCTCTTCATCCGCTTTTCGATCACGCTTCATGCCCACACGCCTGTTCCGGACAAGGCGACGCAGGCGATTGCCCAGGAGCGTTTCGACAAATTCGTCGAGCAGGTCGGTCGCCAGATCGCATCGGGGAAACGCTCGCTTGGCAAAGACAATGGCGGAGGAGGGGAAGGATGAGCGCTCATCCAGAGGCCGACCACCGACGCCGCGCCATGCTGCGCACCGCCATGGGTCCGACGATCACTGAGGCGCTGGCCGATCCATTGGTCATCGAGGTGATGGTCAATCCCGATGGTGCGCTGCGGCTCGACCGGCTGGGAGAAGGCCGAATCGATACGGCCGTGCATATGCATCCTTCCGAGGCGGAACGCATCATCCGCCTGGTCGCTTCCCACGTGCGTGCCGAGGCGCATGCGGACAATCCGATTGTCAGCGCCGAATTGCCATCGGGCGAACGCTTCGAGGGACTGCTGCCGCCTGTCGTGCTGGCGCCTTGCTTTGCCATCCGCAAACCAGCCGCAAAGCTCTACACGCTGGCCAACTATGTTGCGGATCGCATCATGTTGCCGCTGCAGGCCGATGCGTTGATAAAGGCAGTCCGAGAACGGCGCAACATCCTTGTCGCCGGAGGCACGTCGTCGGGTAAGACGACGCTTGCCAATGCACTGCTGGCCGAAGTCGCCGAATGCGACGAGCGAGTGATCCTCATCGAGGACACCCGCGAACTGCAATGCGCAGCAAAGGACTGCGTTGCCCTGAGAACCAGGCGGGGCTCGGTCACACTCGCCGATCTCGTGCGCTCGACGCTCCGGCTCCGCCCCGACCGCATCATCGTCGGTGAAGTCAGGGGCGCGGAAGCGCTGGACATGCTCAAGGCATGGAACACCGGGCACCCCGGCGGCATCGCCACGGTTCATGCCAATTCGGCGCGCTCTGCCCTCTATCGCATCGAGCAGCTTGCACAGGAAGCTGTCGTCACCGTGCCGCGCCGCCTCATCGCCGATGCCATCGATCTCATCGTCTTCATCGCGGGGCGCGGCTCGTCGCGCCGCATCGATGCAATCGCTGAGGTCACAGGTCTCGACGGCAGCGGCGACTACGCCGTCACCCCACTCACGCCTCCGCAACTCCAGCAACTCTGAAAGGCCCCCTTATGCGCAAGAAGCTCCGCTTTCTTTCGTTTGCCGCGCTCGCGTTTCTTCTCACAGTTCCGGCGCACGCTGCCGGCTCCGGCATGCCTTGGGAACAGCCGCTGCAGCAGATCCTGGAATCGGTGCAGGGACCGGTCGCCAAAATCGTCGCGGTGATCATCATCATCACCACCGGCCTGACCCTTGCCTTCGGCGATACTGCAGGCGGTTTCCGCCGGCTGATTCAGATCGTCTTCGGCCTGTCGATCGCCTTCGCCGCATCGAGCTTCTTCCTCTCGTTCTTCTCCTTCGGCGGCGGGGCGCTCGTCTGATGGCCGCCGGAGTGCAACATATCGAGGGCTTCGAGGTTCCCGTTCACCGGGCCTTGACTGAACCGATCCTGCTGGGCGGCGCGCCGCGGGCGGTGGCGATCCTCAACGGCACGGTGGCTGCGGCCATCGGACTAGGCTTGCAGCAATGGATTGCCGGGCTAGTGCTCTGGCTTGGCGGCCACACGCTCGCGGTCTTTGCCGCAAGGCGCGATCCCGACTTTGCCAGCGTGCTTGTCCGTCACCTTCGCCTGAGGGGATGGCTCGCATGCTGAACCTTTCGGAATATCGCGGCAAGGCCGACCGGCTTGCCGACCATCTGCCCTGGGCAGCACTGGTGGCGCCCGGCATCGTGCTCAACAAGGACGGCAGCGTTCAGCGGACTATTCGGTTTCGCGGGCCCGATCTGGAAAGCTCGACCGAAGCCGAACTCATCGGCATCTGCGCCCGGGCCAACAATGCGCTTAGACGCCTTGGCTCCGGCTGGACATTGTTTTTCGAGGCCGAGCGCATCGAAGCGCTGGGCTATCCGTCCTCGCGTTTCCCGGACGCGGCGTCATGGCTGGTTGATGAAGAACGGCGTGCTGCCTTCGAAGGCAAGGTCGCGCATTTCGAGAGCCGCTATCACCTGACCTTGCTGTCCATGCCGCCACCGGACGCCCAGGCGCGGGCGGAAAGCGCGCTCGTCGACTCGCATCATTCAGAAGGCGAAAGAGACTGGCGCCAGGAGATGGCGCGGTTCCGTGACGAGACCGACCGTGTGCTGGATCTTCTGTCGGGCTTCATGCCCGAAGTGCGTCTGCTCGATGACGCCGAGACGCTGACATACCTGCACGACACGATCTCGACCCGCCGCCATCCGGTCGCCGTGCCGGAAACGCCGATGTATCTGGACGGCATCCTGGTCGATGTGCCGCTTACCGGCGGCTTGGAGCCGATGCTGGGTGAGCAACATCTTCGCACACTTACCATCCTCGGCTTTCCGAACCTCACCCGGCCCGGAATCCTCGATGCCCTCAATCATCAGGATTTCGCCTATCGCTGGATGACGCGCTTCATTCCGCTCGGCAAGACCGAGGCCACCAAGACGCTGACCCGCTTGCGCCGGCAGTGGTTTGCCAAGCGCAAATCGATCGTCGCAATCCTGCGCGAGGTTGTAAGCAACGAACCCGTTCCGCTCGTCGACAGCGACGCCGACAATAAGGCGCTCGACGCCGATGAAGCACTTCAGGCGTTGGGCGGCGATCATGTCGGCTTCGGGTATCTCACTGCAACTGTGACGGTATGGGACGAGGATCGCCAAGCCGCCGCTGAGAAACTTCGCGCGGTCGAGCGCATCATCAATGGGCTCGGGTTCACCACCATCCGCGAAAGCGTCAATGCGGTCGAAGCCTGGCTCGGCTCGCTGCCGGGTCATGTCTATGCCAACGTTCGTCAGCCGCTCGTTCACACGCTGAACCTTGCCCATCTCATGCCGCTTTCCTCGGTGTGGGCCGGTCCTGCGGCGAACGAGCATCTGGCTGAAGTCACTGGACGAGAGGCCCCGCCGCTCCTCATCGCCGAAACCAGCGGGTCGACTCCGTTCCGGCTTTCTTCCCATGTCGAAGATGTAGGCCACATGCTGATCGTTGGACCGACCGGCGCCGGAAAATCGGTGCTGCTTGCCCTGATCGCCCTGCAGTTTCGTCGCTATGCCGGCGCGCAGGTCTATGTCTTCGACAAAGGCAATTCGGCGCGCGCGGCAACGCTCGCCATGGGTGGAGAGCATCATGTCTTGGGTTCGGACGGTGCGCTTGCCTTCCAGCCACTGCGCAATATAGGTGATCAGGGTCGGCGCAGCTGGGCAGCTGAATGGATCGCCGGCCTGATTGCCCATGAGAACGTCACCCTCACGCCGGAGGTGAAGGAGGCGATCTGGTCGGCGCTCAACAGCCTCGCCACCGCGCCGGCGCAGGAGCGCACGCTGACCGGTCTGTCGGTCCTGCTTCAGTCCAATGCACTGAAGTCCGCCTTAATGCCCTACACGCTCGACGGTCCCTTCGGCCGATTGCTCGATGCCGACGACGATCGGCTGGCCTTGTCGGATGTGCAGTGCTTCGAGACCGAGGAGCTGATGCATAGCCAAAGCGCTGTGCTGCCTGTGCTCACCTATCTCTTCCATCGCCTTGAGGAGCGGTTCGACGGGCGACCGACGCTGCTCATGCTCGATGAGGCCTGGGTCTATCTCGACAATCCGCTTTTTGCTGCCCGCATCCGCGAATGGCTGAAGGTGCTGCGAAAGAAGAACGTATCTGTGATCTTCGCCACGCAGTCGCTTGCCGACATCGCCGGCTCTGCAATAGCGCCGGCGATCATCGAGAGCTGCCCACAGCGCATTTTTCTCCCCAATGATCGTGCCGTGGAACCGCAGGCACGGACTGCCTATGAGCGCTTCGGTCTCAACGACCGGCAGATTGAACTGATCGCCCGGGCCACGCCGAAGCGGCACTACTATTTGCAGTCGCGCTGCGGCAACCGTCTCTTCGAGCTCGGGCTCGGCCCCATCGCGCTTGCACTTTGCGGCGCCTCGGGTCCAGCCGCGCAAAGCCTGATCGACAGGGTCCTGTCCGAGCACGGGCAGGACAGCTTTGTCTTTCGCTTCCTCGGCGCCTGCGGCCTGGATTGGGCGGCCGAGCTTCTCCAGCAATTCCCTCAACCAACCAAGGAGCAATCGTCATGATGCGGCGCCGCTTTCTCTCGGGCCTGATCACCCTTTCGTTGATCGCCAAGCCGATGGCCGACTACGTGCAGCCGGCCTACGCGCTCATCGTGTTCGATCCGTCGAACTACGCACAGAACGTGCTCACGGCGGCGCGCTCGCTGGAGCAGATCAACAACCAGATCCAGTCGCTCCAGAACCAGGCGACCGTGCTGCAGAACATGGCACGCAATCTTCAGAGGCTGGATTTTTCTTCCGTGGGTCAGCTTACCGGCTCGCTCCAACGGATCGACGGTCTGATGGACCAGGCAAGTGGCCTGAGCTTTGATCTCAACAAGCTTCAGGACCAGTGGCGTAATCAATATCCGGAAAGCTACGACGCCACGATCAAGGTCAGCGATGTAGCGAGCGCCGCACGTGACCGCTGGCAAAGCGCAATGCAGGCATTCCGTCAGACCATGGGTGTTCAGTCGCAGATCGTCGAGAATGTTCGCGGTGATGGCGACCTGCTTGCCGATCTCGTCAACCGCAGCCAAGGCGCGGCCGGTGCGCTTCAGGCAAGTCAGGCCACTAACCAGCTCCTTGCGCTTTCGACCAAGCAGCAGATGCAGATCCAGACGCTGCTCGCAACGCAGTTCCGCGCTGAGGCCGAGGATGCGGCGCGCAAGGCGCAGTCCGAGGAGGCCGCGCGCGAGACGACAAAGCGCTTCCTCGGCACAGGCACGGCCTATCCCGGCAACTGATCACCAATCTCTTTACGACGAGGAAGGCGGCATGAACGACCTTGGGGTCATTGATCGCTTCATGGAGACCTTCATCCGCTACATCGATAGCGGGTTCGGTCTGCTCTCGGGCGATGTCGCCTTCCTTACCACGACCCTGATCGGCATCGACGTCACACTTGCCGGCCTCGCCTGGGCATTCGGCGGCGAACCCAACATATTCGGCCGGCTCATCCGCAAAGTGCTCTATGTCGGCGTCTTTGCCTTCATCTTGAATAACTTCAAGAACCTCGCCGACATCATTTATCGGTCTTTTGCCGGTCTCGGCATCAATGCGTCATCCGGCAACCTATCTGCCAACAATCTCCTGCATCCGGGCCGCATTGCCGCAACCGGTTTCGAGGGCGCCTGGCCGCTTCTCGATCAGGCAAGCCAGCTTCTCGGCTTCCCAGAAATCTTCGGCAACGCGCTCACCATCTTCGTGCTGCTCGTGGCCTGGTTCCTGGTCATCATCGCCTTCTTCATCCTCTCCATCCAACTCTTCATCACCATCCTCGAATTCAAACTCACCACTCTGGCCGGATTCATTCTTGTGCCCTTCGCGCTTTGGAACCGGTCAGCGTTTCTCGCCGAGCGCGTGCTCGGCAATGTCATCTCGTCGGGCATCAAGGTGATGGTGTTGGCCGTCATCATCGGCATCGGCTCCACGCTCTTTGGCGAGTTCGCTTCCGCGCTGCAAGGCAAGGAGCCGGATCTGGCCGCCGCCATGTCACAGGTCCTGGGCGCCTTGGCGCTCCTTGGTCTCGGCATTTTCGGACCTGGGATAGCCTCCGGTCTTGTCTCGGGCGCGCCGCAGCTTGGCGCGGGCGCCGCACTTGGAACCACGGCAGCCGCAGCCGGTGCATCGCTCGTTGCCGCAGGCGCAGCATTTGCCGGCGCGCGCACGGCAACCGGCAGCGGTCTCACCGCACTCCGTGCCGGCACGACCATGGGGTCAGCGGCTTCTACGGCCTGGCAGATCGGGCGCGCAACATCGCCCGAGTCCGGCCTGTCCGGTGTAGCTGCTGGAATGCATGGTGTGACCAGCGCCGCCGGCGGCGCCGCAATGCGGGCGGCACGATCTGCCGCAGGAGGCTTCGGGCGCAGCGTTGATGCCGGGCGCGAAGCTGCCTGGACCGCGACCGGTGGTGCGCCGACCGCATCCATGACCGGAAGCCCTACTGGTCCGGTCGCTGATGCCGCGCCCGGCTGGGCCAGGCGCCTGCGTTCGGAACAGACAGCCCGTGCCCACCGTCACACCGCCATGCAGGCCGTCCGTGAAGGCGACAGGCCGGGAGGCAGCGCCAATCCCTCTCTCAACGACAAGGACGACTAAATGCTATTCAAGCGACCCATTCAACGTTACGGCAAGACGCCCGAGCCGGTCACGCCGTATCAGAAGGCCGCGCAGCTCTGGGACGAGCGCATAGGCTCATCTCGAGTGCAGGCCCGCAACTGGCGGTTCATGGCTCTTGGCTGTCTGACCTTGGCGGCCGGACTTTCCGGCGGACTCGTGTGGCAGTCGATGCAGAGCCGCGTCGTGCCTTACGTCGTCGAGGTCGACGGCTTCGGCGAGGCACGCGCCGTTGCGCCGGCAATCCGGGACTACGAGCCCTCCGATGCCCAGATCGCGTGGCATCTCGGCCGCTTCATTCAGAATGTCCGTTCCGTTTCCACCGATCCGGTGCTGGTGCGGCAGAACTGGCTTTCGGCCTATGACTTCGCCACCGACCGCGCGGCGCTCTTTCTCAACGAGTACGCCAAGGCGAACGATCCTTTCGGCCAGATCGGCACACGCAGCGTGTCGGTGCAAGTGACCAGCGTGGTCAGGGCTTCCGACAGCTCGTTCCAGGTCAAATGGGCCGAGCAGGTTTTTGAGCGCGGCAGCCTTGCCAGCACGACGCGCTGGACCGCGATCCTCACCATCGTGATCCGCCCGCCAAGTAATACTGACCAACTGCGCAACAACCCGCTCGGCGTCTTCATCAATGCGATCGACTGGTCGCGCGAGCTCGACAGTGCTGCGCCGACGTCCGTTTCCCCAAAAGGAGTCCACCAATGAAGAATAGAATGTCGTCGGTCCGTGCCGTGCTGATCCTGTCGGCCTCTACAGCAGTCCTCTCCGCCTGCGCGTCGAAGCCGGCACCGCCGCCTGAGATTTCCTATGATGCTGCCGATTTCAAACCAGCCGCAATCGAGAAGCCGCCGGAGAAGCCGGTCAAGATAGTCGAGGTGCCAAAGCCGCTGCCGCTACCCGGTCAGTTACAGCCCAATCCGGGCAGGGTGGCCGAAGACAAGCGCTCTCCTGAAGAACGGGTCTCCGATGCCAATAAAGCAGCGACGCAGCAACCCACCAGGTATGGGTACATGAATGCGGTTCAGGTTTATCCATTCGCCGATGGCGCGCTCTATCAGCTCTACGCCGCACCGGAGCGCGTCACCGATATCGCACTCCAGCCGGGCGAGAAGCTAACAGCCGTGTCGGCCGGCGACACGGTGCGTTGGGTGATCGGCGATACCGTCAGCGGCACCGGTGACAATCAGCGCACCCATGTGCTGGTAAAACCCTTCGCGCCGGGGCTTACCACCAATCTGGTGATCACCACAGAACGACGCACCTACCATTTGCAGCTTCAAAGCACCGAGAAAACCTCGATGGCGGCGATCTCTTGGACCTATAGCGAGGACCAGATCATCGCGCTACGCCAGCGCAACGCTCAAGCCGAGGGTGCCATGCCGGTAGCTTCGAATGTGGCGCTCGAGAATATCCGCTTCCGGTATTCAATCACCGGCGACACACCACCCTGGAGGCCGATGCGCGCTTTCGACGATGGCAGCAAGGTCTATATCGAATTCCCCCGTCGCATTGATCAGGGTGAAGCGCCTCCTCTCTTCATCGTCGGCGCTGATGACAATGACCAGCTCGTCAACTTCCGTATGCGCGGCAACTATTACATCGTCGATCGCCTCTTTGGCGCTGCAGAACTGCGTCTAGGCAGCAAGCAGCAGCAGGTGGTGCGCATCACCAGGACTGACGGCCGGCAACCGCCGCGGCGGATTCCGCTCTTTGCGCGGCCCAGCAGGTGAGGGGAGCGCTGATGACCGATACTTCCCGATCCGATGCGCCGCCGAAACTCGATCCCGAGCAGCTGCAATTGCGAGCCTCGCCCCGCCGCGCTGTCCGATTCAGGCGCGGTGTGATCATCGCCATCGCTGCAGTCGGATCCGGTGCCATTCTGGGCGTCACGATGATGGCGCTTCAAGGACCGGCATGGCGTATCAAGCACCAGGCAGAGGACCGCTATAACACCGAGCGCAAGCCACCCGCCGAGGGACTAGAAGCGCTTCCCAAGGACTATTCCGGGATCATGCCGAAGGCCCCTGTGCTCGGACCGCCACTGCCCGGCGACCTCGGTCGCCCCATCCTTGAACGCCAACGTCAGCTCGGCATCGCGCCAGGGCAGGATATCTCCGCCGAGGAGCAGCGCCTTGCCCAGCAAGCAATTGAGGCGCGCGAGTCGCAAGTCTTGTTCCGGATCGACAATCGACCCAGACAGACAGATGTCGCCGGCGGCGGGCCGAGTGCGCAGCAGCCGTCTGAGGCGCTTCCGCAATCCGGAGCGACGCGCACGTCAGCTTCCGTTGCCCCAGCCGAGGGTGACCAGAACAACCAACAGCGCAAGCTCGATTTTGTCAGTCAGCGAAACACAAGCGGGATCTACAATCCGCATGCGCTGCAGACGCCGGCCTCGCCCTACCAACTGATGGCCGGCAGCGTGATCGCGGCCAGTCTCGTCACCGGCATAAATTCCGACTTGCCTGGCCTTGTCGTCGCGCAGGTCACCGAGAATGTGCACGACACAGTCACCGGCAGCATTGTGCTCATTCCGCAAGGCTCACGCCTCATCGGCACTTATGACAGCGTCGTGGCTTTTGGGCAGAGGCGCGCATTGCTGGTCTGGCAGCGAATAATCCTGCCCGACGGTTCCTCGATCGAAATCGACAATCTGCCAGCGACGGATACTGCCGGCTATGCTGGGCTTGAAGACAAGGTCGATTTTCACACCTGGCAGCTGATCAAGGGAGTTGCTCTAGCGACGCTACTGGGCGTTGGTACCGAGTTGAGCTTTGGGGAAAACGAAAGCGACCTAGTTAAGGCGATCCGGGAATCCACTCAGCAAAACATCAGTCAAGCCGGCCAGCGCATCACCGAAAAGAACCTGAATATTCAACCCACCATTATCGTCCGCCCCGGTTGGCCCCTACGCGTGATTGTACACAAGGATCTTGTGCTGCGCCCATACCCGACTTGAACAGGAGTAATCATGGCAGATCTGAAACTTGGAAAGCTTCCGGACCGGACACCTTCGAAGATGACCATCACCGTTAGCGCGGACCTGAACCAAGCACTCAAGGACTATGCGGCGCTTTACCGCCAGACCTATGGCGAGTCTGAAACGGTAGCGGAACTCATACCTTTCATGCTGGCAGGGTTTCTGGAAGGTGACAGAGCGTTTGCCAAGGCCAGAAAGGAAAGCTTGCCCGCCGGCATGTCAGAGAAATCGCGACGCGTGTCAGGTTCAGATTCCGAGTAATCGAAGCATAAAGTTGGTCAATTGGCGCAGCCGCCCGGGTGCCTAATTTCCCGGCGGTCGCGGCCTACCGATCCGTCATGTAAGGCCTATGCGCGAACTTCGAGCAGCTGGAGGTCAAGTAAGTGCCTGGGCGGCCCGGAAACCGCGAACAGGCGCAGGGCGTGCTAGCCGCACTGATGCATGGTTTCAGACCCGTGGGAACGCCGTGCGGTTGTTACTCAGAATGAGCTCATCTCAAAGGGGCATTCAAGAGCCGCAGCGCTGAGTAGCGGAAGCCGCAATGGGGTGCGTCGCTGACATTCAGTGAAAGACTGGGCCGAACAATCCAACCTGCTTGGGCGGATACGAAGTGGAGCCCTGCCTGCAGGGTTCCGGCGGGTCCCAGCCCTCTGCCATGCGACCCCCTTTGGGAAATACCCGCGTCGTCACAGCATCGTAAAGTGGCGTCATATGCACTATCGAATTGTTAGCTGCTGGTTTCGGCGATTTTGAGGAGGTTCGCGATCGACTGAAGACGGTGACGTTCGTCTGTGGCACTCAGACTGCCACTGAGTGCCTGGCCGTTCCACTTTCGAAATATTTGTCGAACTTCGCTGCAATGCTCCTTACAAAGGGACGACTTTCCGCCGATACGACGTAACTGTCACCTTGGAGTTCAAGCGGTCGAGCAGGGTCGCCAATGGCGATGGAGCTTGCTTGGAAAAGAAGCTTTTGTCCGGCTTCCCCGAAGCGTTCCACCAGATCGGCTGCTGAAAAGCCGAAATCGCACATCAAGCGCTCGATGATCCAGCCGCGAACACGGTCATCTTCGGAAAACGCGATGCCGCGGACCGTGGCCAGATGTCCCCCCTCGACCATGCGTCCATATTCGGCTGTCGACGGCATGTTCTGCGAATAGCCCTGTCGAAACCGGCTGATCGATGACGGCCCGAGCCCGATCAGTGTTTCGCAGCGATCCTCGGTGTAGCCCTGGAAATTGCGGCGGATTGTTCCCGCGCGAGCCGAGACTGCAAGCGCATCATCCGGCCTGGCGAAATGGTCTATTCCAATCGCCTCGTATCCGGCGCCCATGATCAGACGGGCGGCAATTTGCCACTGAGCGAACCGTTCGGCCGGACCCGGCAACCATGCCTCGTCGATCATAGTCTGATGCTTCTTGAACCAGGGCACATGCGCGTAGCCGAACAGCGCCATCCGGTCCGGCTCCAGAGTCAGCGCCTGCGCCACGGTGGAACAGACGCTCTCCCTGGTCTGATGCGGCAGGCCGTAAAGCAAATCGAGGTTCACGGACCCTACGCCGCGAGAGCGAATGCCGTCTACAACCGCCTTGGTCTGCAAAAAGCTCTGTTCGCGATTGATCGCCTTCTGCACCTTCGGATCGAAATCCTGAACGCCGAGGCTCGCCCGCGCCATGCCGATCTCGGCAAGTGTATCAAGGCGGGCTTCGTCCATGTCGTTGGGTTCGATTTCGACGCTGATCTTCGCATCGGCAAGAAAATCGAAGCTATCCCGCAGGACAGTTCCCAAGGCTATCATATCCTCGGGCTTCAGCATGGTCGGCGAGCCGCCGCCGAAATGCACGGCGCGGACATGGGCCTTGCCGCCGACAAGACCGGCGACAGTCGCGATCTCCGCGTGAAGCGAGCGGAGATACGAAGCCACCGGCTCGTAGCGGCGGGTCTGCTTTGTATGGCACGCACAGAACCAGCACAGCCGGTCGCAATAAGGGATGTGCAGGTAGAGCGAGACCTCGTCACCGCTTTCGAGCGCCTTCAACCAGCTTCGATAGACATCAGCGTCGACGCCAGGATGGAAATGCGGCGCGGTCGGGTAACTGGTATAACGCGGGACGTTCTCGCCAAGCCTGGCAGCTAATTCCGGTCTCATTTGGTGGTCCGCCGTTTTTGCCTCGCCGGAAGTCTGGACGCGTCGAAGAGCCAATGCCCTGATTTCGGTCAGCCTCCAGCACGGACAAACTGCCGCAAGGATTTCTCTGCCATCGCTTGCTATCCTGTCGAAACTTGGGATCGGTAGCGCGAGCGTAATGACAGTACGGCAAGACATTCACAGTTCCGGCATTCCCGTTCTTTGCCTGTCTTGCGCAGCACGACTTCGCGGCGTCTGCGCTGCGCTCGATCCAAACCATTTGGTTGGGCTCGCCAAAACTTCGTCGCGGCACAAGCTCGAGCCGGGGGTCGAACTGATCGCCGACGCCGAGGCCGTCGACAGCTATTCAAACTTGCTTTCAGGCGTTGTGAAGCTGACGAAGTGCCTTTCGGACGGCCGCCAGCAGATTGTCGGTCTTCGGTTCGCACCGGATTTTCTGGGACGGCCCTTCAAGGTGAAAAGCACGATCAATGTGGAAGCGGCAACCTCCGTCTCGCTGTGCTCGTTTCCGAAGGCGGCCGTTGAACGGATAATGAAGGAATCACCGGGACTCGAGCATCGCCTGCTCAAGCAGACGCTGGACGAACTCGACGAGGCACTTGAATGGATGGTGACTCTCGGGCGCAAGACCGCACCGGAGAAGGTGGCGAGCTTTCTCCTCATGATCGCCCGGAATATGGATTCCAGTATCGACCCGGCGGCTGGGTCGGCATGCTTCGATCTGCCGCTGACACGTGCCGACATCTCTGATTTCCTTGGACTGACGAACGAGACCGTGAGCCGCCAGCTTACGCGATTGCGGGCTGACGGCGTGATCCGGATCGAGAACAAACGCCATGTAACGGTCGACAGCATGAGCCGGCTGGAGCAGCGCTGCGGCGGCCGAGGCGCGCGGCAACCGGCCTTTGAATGAGACCTAAGCGTCGGGGCCTTCGTCGCTTATTACGATCCGCGGCAGGACATGCTCGCGTTCGAAAGCGATGTGTCGCCGCAAGCCTTCGAAGAAGCCGCGTAGCATGAATCCGACAGCTTCCGCGCTCTCTATCGGATCACCATGACCGATCGCTAGGAGCGTTTCGGCCACCTCGCCAGCGAAGCATTGATCCTCAAGGTGCTCGATGCGCAACCGGCTGGTAGAGGCAAGTTTGGCCTCGGCCGGGGTCAAGTGCGCCTCATACGCAGGGAAAATCACCCTCTCCTCAAACCCATGAATGTCACGGAGCAGCGGAACGATCTTCTTGGCCGTTCCAAGACATTTGAGGCGGTCGACGTTCGGCAGTGCATCGGCAATGCTTTCCAGCGAGAAGCAGAGCTCCAGCTTTTCCCGATGGGCAAGCTTCATGACCTCGCCCGGAATCGCCTCTGTGCCGGCCTGGCGCGAGAAAGCCGCACTTGTCCATGAGCGGGTTGGCCCGTGCTGCGTTTCCTTGTTCAAATCGCCACCTTCTGATTGCACCGAACTCGATGCTGCCCGAAGCAAAATCGTGCGGCTCTGACATGGATCAGGGCGAGCAGGCGGCAACTACGGAATTAATGCACCGCGGATTTGGCGTCCGCGCATTGGAATCCTGGTCGGGGACATGTCATGAAATTCGGCACGGAGATCGTCGTTCTAAGCCTGTTTGCTTTTGCGGCCCTGGTGGCTGCCGGCTTCGGCGTAGAAGGACCTTTTCGCCAGCATATGGGGGTTTTGTTCGTCGCCGTGGCTGGCTTTACCGCGATCCTGCTGCGCAACACAGATTTCAAGCCGGCGGCTCCGGTCGACACCTCCGCCTACATGGATGGCCCAATCCGCTACGGAGCCATTGCAACGGTATTCTGGGGCGTCGTCGGCATGCTCGTCGGTGTGATCATTGCCCTGCAGCTGGCATACCCTCACCTCAACATCCAACCCTGGTTCAATTTCGGCCGGCTGCGGCCGCTGCACACATCCGGCGTCGTCTTTGCTTTCGGCGGCAACGCTTTGCTTTGCACGTCTCTCTATGTCGTGCAGCGCACGTGCCGCGCCCGGCTGTTTGGCGGCAAACTGGCCTGGTTTGTGTTCTGGGGTTACCAGCTGTTCATCGTCATGGCCGCGACCGGCTACCTGCTCGGCATCACCGAGAGCCGCGAATACGCGGAACCCGAATGGTATGTGGACATCTGGCTTACCATCGTCTGGGTCGCCTATCTCATCCTGTTCCTCGGCACGATCCTGAAGCGCAAGGAGCCGCATATCTACGTCGCCAACTGGTTCTACCTGTCCTTCATCGTGACCATCGCGATGTTGCATGTGATCAACAACCTGTCGATGCCGGCCTCCTTCCTCGGCTCGAAGAGCTACTCCGCCTTCTCCGGCGTCCAGGACGCCTTGACGCAATGGTGGTATGGCCACAACGCCGTCGGTTTCTTCCTCACCGCCGGGTTCCTCGGCATGATGTATTATTTCGTGCCCAAGCAGGCGAACCGGCCGGTCTATTCCTACCGCCTGTCGATCGTCCACTTCTGGGCGATCATCTTTCTCTACATCTGGGCCGGCCCGCACCACCTGCATTACACCGCCTTACCCGACTGGGCGCAGACGCTCGGCATGGCGTTCTCGATCATGCTGTGGATGCCGTCATGGGGCGGTATGATCAATGGCCTGATGACGCTGTCTGGCGCCTGGGACAAGCTGCGCACCGATCCGATCATCCGCATGATGGTGATGGCAGTCGCCTTCTACGGCATGTCGACCTTCGAAGGTCCGATTATGTCGATCAAGACGGTCAATTCGCTGTCGCACTACACGGACTGGACCATCGGCCATGTCCATTCCGGCGCGCTCGGCTGGGTTGGCATGATCTCGTTCGGCGCAATCTACTACATGGTGCCGAAACTGTGGAATCGTGAACGTCTCTATTCGCTGCGGCTCGTCACCTGGCACTTCTGGCTGGCGACGCTCGGAATCGTCGTCTACGCCGCGGTGATGTGGGTTTCCGGCATCATGCAGGGCCTGATGTGGCGCGAATACAACGAGCAGGGTTTCCTCGTCTACTCCTTCGCCGAAACCGTCGCCGCCATGCATCCCTTCTACGTCATGCGCGCCATCGGCGGTGCGATGTACCTCACCGGCGCCCTGCTCATGGCCTGGAACGTGACCATGACCATTCTTGGCCACGAGCGCGAAGAGCAACCAATGCCAGGTTCCGAGCCCGCCCTCCGGCCTGCCGAATAGGGAGCCAGACAATGGGCTTGATGGACAAACACGCGATCATCGAGAAGAACGCCACGCTTCTTCTCGTTGGCTCTCTTCTTGTGGTGACCGTCGGCGGCATCGTCGAGATTGCGCCGCTCTTCTATCTCGACAACACGATCGAGAAAGTCGAAGGCATGCGGCCCTACTCGCCACTGGAACTCGCCGGACGCAACATCTATGTGCGCGAGGGCTGCTACCTCTGCCACAGCCAGATGATCAGGCCTTTCCGGGACGAGGTCGAGCGCTACGGCCACTACAGCCTGGCCGCCGAGTCGATGTACGATCATCCCTTCCAATGGGGATCGAAGCGCACCGGGCCCGATCTCGCCCGGGTCGGTGACCGCTATTCGAACGCATGGCACGTCGCACATCTTTCCGATCCACGTTCCGTGGTGCCGGAATCGATCATGCCGAGCTATGCGTTCCTGAAGGACGCTCCGATCGAGGTGAAGGACTTCTCGACGCATCTGGTTGCGAACGCGCGTGTTGGCGTCCCGTACTCCGATGACATGATCGCGCACGCCAATGCCGATCTGATGGCCCAGGCCGACCCGAATGCCGATGCCTCCGGCGTCGAGAAACGCTATCCGAAAGCCAAACTCGGTGATCTGGACGGCAATCCGCAGCAGGTGACCGAGATGGATGCCCTCGTCGCCTATCTGCAAATGCTGGGAACACTGGTCGATTTCAAGACCTATGACGATGCAGCCGGCTACCGCTGAGGGGGACGCAATGAGCTATAATTTGATGCGGGAATTCGCGGACAGCTGGGGTCTGCTTGCCATGGCGCTCTTCTACGTCGGCTGCATTGCCTTTTCCTTGCGTCCCGGCGGCAAAACACAGGCCGATCAAGCCGCCCAGATTCCACTCAAGGACGACTGATCATGAGCAGCGAGCATATCGATGAAGTCTCGGGCATCTCAACGACCGGTCATGAATGGGACGGGATAAGGGAACTCAACAACCCATTGCCCCGATGGTGGGTGATAACCTTCTACATCACCGTCGCTTGGGCGGTGGCTTATACAATTGCGTATCCGGCTTGGCCGATGCTGTCTTCCGCGACCAAGGGTGTGCTTGGCTATTCTAGCCGCAACGCTGTCAAGATTGAGCTGGCGGCTGCCGAAGCCGCCAAGGGCAAATATGTCGCGGCCATCCAGCAGAAGACCGTATCCGAGATCGCAGCCGACGACGCGCTGCGTGAATTCGCGGTAGCGGCCGGCGGAGCTACCTTCAAGGTCAATTGCGTGCAATGCCACGGCTCGGGCGCCCAAGGGTCGAAGGGCTTTCCAAACCTGAACGACGATGACTGGCTGTGGGGCGGCACGACCGAGCAGATCCAGCAAACGATCGCGCACGGCATCCGTTTCGCATCCGACCCGGATACTCGGCAGTCGGAAATGCCCCCCTTCGGTGACATCATCACGCCCGAACAGATCGCACAGGTCGGCGCCTATGTCGCCAGCCTCTCGGGCAAGGTCCAGGATGCAAGTCTTATCGAGCCCGGCGCCAAGGTATTCGGGGAAAACTGCGTCGCCTGTCATGGCGATAATGCGAAAGGCAACAAAGAGCTCGGCGCGCCCAATCTGACCGATGCGATCTGGCTCTACGCACCCGGCGAGACAGCCATCGCCGTCCAAGTCCGCGCGCCGAAGCACGGTGTCATGCCGGCCTGGATCGGGCGTCTCGGCGAGACCAAGGTTAAGGAACTTGCGGTTTATGTCCATTCGCTTGGCGGCGGAGAATAGGAACGGAAGCCTATTCTCGGCCCTCCCCGCCAAGCGACGGGGCCCGGCACGAGTCGGGCCCCGACACCATTCCGGCATGCCGCGATTGACCTGCAGCAAGGCGGCGCGGCCCACACGGCGAAGCGGGCTCACTGCAGACCGGACGTCTGTCGAAGCAGACAAGTCCGTCGCACAACGATGTCATAGGCCGCGCGCGAGTGGAGATGCACGTGCTGGATAAAACGCAGATGGAGCGGCTCGAGGCAAAAGCGGTCAACTCCGCCAAGACACGACAGCCGCTCTATGCTCCGCGCAAGAAAATCTTCCCTAAACGCGCCTCGGGCAGCTTTCGCCGCTTCAAATGGCTGGTGATGGCGATCACGCTGGGCATCTATTATCTGATGCCCTGGTTGCGCTGGGATCGAGGTCCGTTTGCTCCTGATCAGGCCGTGCTGATCGATCTTGCCAACCGCCGTTTCTACGTCTTCTTCATCGAGATATGGCCGCAGGAATTCTACTATGTCGCCGGCCTTCTGATGATGGCCGGCATCGGCCTCTTCCTGATCACGTCCACCGTCGGCCGCGCCTGGTGTGGCTATACCTGCCCGCAGACGGTATGGGTCGATCTTTTCCTAGTTGTGGAGCGGGCGATCGAAGGCGATCGCAACGCTCGCATGAAGCTCGACGCCGGCCGCTGGACCGCGCGCAAACTGGTGCTGCGTGTGTCGAAACACGCCATCTGGCTGCTCATAGCGGCAGCTACCGGCGGCGCCTGGATCCTCTATTTCGCCAATGCGCCGACGCTGATCGGCGACGTATTCAACGGCACCGCCGCTTCGGTCGCCTACGTCACCATCGCGGTGCTAACGGCGACCACCTACACGTTCGGCGGGCTGATGCGCGAGCAAGTCTGCACCTACATGTGCCCGTGGCCGCGCATCCAGGCTGCCATGCTCGACGAGAATTCGCTCACTGTGACCTACAATGACTGGCGTGGCGAACCTCGTTCGCGGCACGCCAAGAAGGTCCAGGCTGCGGGGCAGCCGGTCGGTGACTGCGTCGACTGCAATGCCTGTGTCGCAGTCTGCCCGATGGGGATCGACATTCGCGACGGCCAACAACTCGAATGCATCACTTGCGCGCTGTGCCTTGATGCCTGCGACGGCGTCATGAACAAGCTCGGCAAGGAGCGCGGGCTGATCTCCTATGCGACGCTGTCCGACTACAACGCCAACATGGCGGTGGCGACCGCAGGCGGCTCCGGTCCCGTGAACCCTTCACTCGTCAGAACGGCCGACAGCACATTCTCCGCCAGGTTGGCGCATTTCCATATTCGCAAGATCTTCCGGCTGAGGACCTTCTTCTACATGGGCGCGTGGACGGCGGTCGGGCTTGCCTTGATCTATTCGCTGCTGACGCGCGACCGACTCGAGATCAACGTCCTGCACGACCGCAATCCGCAATTCGTGACCCTGTCAGACGGCTCGATCCGCAACGGTTACACCGTCAAGCTGCTTAACATGATCCCCGAGCCAAGGACGATCGTCGTCACGATGCAGGGCTTGCAGGGAGCCGAAATGAGCGTCGTCGGCAGTGATCTTCCGGCAGCTCGCTTGTTCGCCATCGCGGTCGAACCCGACCGGCTGAACATGCTGAAGGTTTTCGTGCGCCAGCCAGCGGGTGAGGTTCGGCACGCTGCACAAACCTTCAAGTTCCGCGTCGAGGACAGAGCGAGCTTCGAATCGGACGAATACACCGCCACCTTCAACGCACCGGAGATCGCCAGATGAGCACCAATACGCAAAAGACGCGTGAGTTCACCGGCAGGCACATGCTGCTCACCATTCTCGGCTTTTTCGGCGTGATCATCGCGGTCAATCTCACGATGGCGACACTCGCCAGCACGAGCTGGACCGGCCTTGTCGTCGAGAACACCTATGTGGCCAGCCAGCAATTCAACCGAAAGGCCGAGGAAGGGCGCGCGCAGGCGGCACTCGGCTGGACCGGCAAACTGACGATCGCTCGGGGTGAGGTCCGCTACAGCTTGAGCGATACCACCGGCAAGCCGGTCCCGTTGCATGGCGTCAAGATACTGTTTCGTCATCCCGCCTACGAGGCTGGGGACAAGGCCGTCACTCTCGCCCTCGTCTCGGACCAGGAATTTGCCGCGCAGCACTTGCCAAGGGATGGCGTCTGGATCGTCGAAGTCGACGCCGATGCCGGTCTGACAGAGCCCTATCGCGACGTTCGCCGGATCATGATTTCGCAAGGAGCCCTGCAATGAGCTGTTGTGCACCCAGCGCGGAACTGGCGCTGGATCTGACCAGTACCACATCGGTCCTGCCGTCTAGCCAGGAGATCAGGTTGGCGAGCCGATCGCTTGGCGACAATCTTTGGCAGACCGACCTTTCAGTGCCGACGGTTCACTGCGCGGCGTGCATCCAGGCCATCGAGACGGCTCTCGGAAGGCTCGATCGCGTCGAAGGCGCTCGTGTCAACCTGTCGACGAAACGGGTCGCGATCCGGTGGCGTGGGGACTCTGTGCCTCCGTTTGTCGCCGCGCTGGGACGGCTGGGCTTTCAGGCGCACCTGTTCGAAGCCGACCCTGATAAGAAGGACAAGACGCTTGCCGAGCTGATCCGCGCGGTCGCGGTCGCCGGGTTCGCCGCCGGCAACATCATGCTTCTTTCGGTCTCGGTCTGGTCCGGCGCCGAAGGTGCTACCCGCGACCTGTTTCACTGGGTCTCTGCATTGATCGCCATCCCGGCGCTCACCTTTGCCGGCGGCATCTTCTTCCGCTCGGCCTGGAATGCACTGCGCCACGGCCGCATGAACATGGACGTGCCGATCGCGGTTGGGGTGTCGCTCGCTTATGCCATGAGCCTCTACGAGACGATCAATCATGGCGATCACGCCTATTTCGACGCGTCCGTATCCCTGCTGTTTTTCCTGTTGATCGGCCGCACCCTGGATCACGTCATGCGCGAACGGGCACGGACCGCCGTGAAAGGCCTGTCCCAGTTGGCCGCACGTGGCGCCATGGTGCTGCGCGGCGATGGCGCGCGCGACTACCTGCCGGTTGGCGAGATCGAACCGGGCATGCAACTGCTGGTCGCCGCCGGCGAAAGGGTGCCTGTCGACAGCAGGGTCATTCGCGGCGCGTCGGATCTCGACTGCTCGCTGGTTTCCGGCGAGAGCACACCGAAAACCGTGGCGTCCGGGGAACAGGTTCAGGCCGGCACGCTCAATCTTACCGGCCCGCTGACCATCGAAGCGACCGCTGCCGCAAAGGACTCCTTCCTGGCGGAAATGGTTCGGCTGATGGAAGCCGCCGAAGGTGGTCGTGCGCACTATCGGCGGATCGCCGACCGTGTCTCGGCGCTCTACGCGCCGGTGGTCCATCTCACCGCCTTCGTGACGTTCCTTGGCTGGATGGCGGTAACCGGCGACTGGCACCGGGCAGTGACGATCGCGATCGCCGTTCTCATCATCACATGCCCGTGCGCGCTCGGTCTGGCCGTGCCGATCGTGCAAGTGGTCGCGGCGCGCCGCTTGTTCGAAGCCGGCATGATGGTCAAGGACGGATCGGCCATGGAGCGCCTGGCCGCGATAGACGTGGCGGTATTCGACAAGACGGGCACGCTAACGCTCGGTCAGCCCAGGCTGGTCAACGCGTCGACCATCGATCCGGCGATGCTGGCGATCGCAGCCGACATGGCGGCGCACTCCCGTCACCCGTTCTCGAAGGCCATCGCCGCATTCGCGGGTTTTGCCGGCCAGCCGAAGCTGGAAGCCGTCAGCGAGCACCCGGGTCTCGGCATCGAAGCGACGACCGCGGACAGCACCTGGCGTCTTGGCCGGCGCGGCTGGGCCGGATGGAAAGCCCGGACCGGTGGCGAAGGCAAGTATGGCGGCTATGGCGGGACGGTGCTCTCGAAGAATGGGAGGATCGTCGCCTCCTTCACGTTCGAGGACGCTACGCGCGCCGACGCCAAGGCGGCGGTCGGGCAATTGAAGAATGCCGGCGTGTCGGTCGAAATGCTGTCCGGGGATATAGCCCATGCCTGCGGCGAGGTTGCCGGGACGTTGGATATCGAGAGTTTCGTTCCGGCGCTGCTTCCCTCCGGCAAGGTTGAGCGGATCGAGGTGCTGGCCAGGGCGGGCCACAAGGTTCTGATGGTGGGCGACGGGCTCAACGACACGCCGGCCCTCGCTGCCGCGCATGTCTCGATCGCGCCGGCAACCGCCGCCGATATTGGCCGCAACGCGGCCGATTTCGTGTTCCTGCGCGAAAGCCTGCTGGCGGTGCCCCTGGCGCTGGATGTCTCGCGGCAAGCGGGAAGGCTGATCCGGCAGAATATCGCCATTGCGATCGTCTACAACGCTGTCGCCGTGCCGATTGCCATTCTCGGGCACGTCACGCCGTTGATCGCGGCGATCGCGATGTCGGCCTCATCGCTGCTGGTCATCGGAAACGCGCTGCGCCTGCAGGGCTTTAGGCTCGCCGAGCTGACGAGGGCTTCTTCGGCAACGCATTCCGGCATTCACCCATCAGCGCGGTCATCATGACGATACTCGTCTACCTCATGCCAGTCGCCCTATTTCTTGGCGCACTGGGGCTGACTGGCTTTCTGTGGGCGTTGAAGAGTGGCCAATATGAGGATCTTGACGGAGCCGCTGAGCGCATCCTCCGGGACGACAAGCCGGAACGCTGAGCCAGACCGCTGTTCCTGACGCTGTGCTGACGCCTCCCGTCAGCCGACTCGGAATAACGATTGAAGCTCCACAACCAGTTAAGTCGCTTGACGTAGATTTGTGAAAAGCCCCTGTCCCTCGAAGGACTGCGTCGCCGGTTCCGCCCCAACATAGACGCGGCCATTGTCATAACGTACGCAAAGCTGATGTTCATGTTCACGATAGGTGCGGACACGGGGTTGCAGTTACACTTGTTTGGGTTCAACTGCAGGTTTCGTGCACCCAATTTCGTCCAGATAATCGGCCCACCACTGCATCATACTGACGCGCTTTTCCCAGTGCTCTGCCCTGGCGTAAGTGCGCCGAACGTCGTTCTTTTCAATATGGGTCAGCTGTCTCTCTTGCGTCTGGATGCCACTTGCCGCATTCATTCAACAGAGTTGATGCCGTTGCTCGGAAACCGTGAGCCGCTGCTTTTTCTTGCTGTAACCCATGCGACGCAGGGCGGCGTTAAGTGTATTGTCGGAAATCGGACGAGAACCCGATCGCACACTTGGAAACAGCAGCGCCTCGCCGCCGGAAATGTCTCTGAGATCGGTCAGGATTTTGATGACCTGCCTCGAAAGTGCAACGCGGTGCGGCCGCCGCATTTTCATGCGTGCTTCCGGGATGGTCCACACCGAACCTTTGAAGTCGAACTCTTCTTATCCGGCGGCTCGCAACTCGCCGGGGCGGGGAAACAGTAGGCGCAGTTATGCGACGCTAAGTTTCCGGAAATAGCTTAGGAAACAGTTCGTCCAACGTGTCGACCGGGAAGCGTAGCGATACCGGTCCTTTCGGGGTATCGGACGCAAGCAGGCCAAGCTCGAGCACCTCGGTAAACACGCGGCGGGCCGTACGTTCCGGCAAGCCAGCGATACGTGAGGCCTCACCGCGATCGAACTCGCCGCGCAGAAGCGCCTCCTCGAGCAGCCGGAAAGCTTCGGGCTTCAGGTCGTAGCGTTGAACGAACCGCTGCAGGCGCCGGGCTAGTTGGTTCAAATCGAACAGGCTCGACATGAAACTGACCTGGTCGATGCATACGCGTAGAAACCATAAGGTAAAATCCGCCAGCGCCCGCATAGAAAGATTGCCGCGGCCGTCGCGATCGCCTTGGCGTGGCATGTCGGCGTGATCCATCATGCGTTTATAGTCGCCGCGGCTTTCCAGACCCCGCGCCAGGCCTCGGGAAATCGACCACAGCCCATGCGCGGCGATTCCTGCCTCATGGGCCATGGCGTGACTCATCAAGCGGCTGACGCGTCCATTGCCGTCTGGGAAGGGATGAATGTAATTGAACCGATGATGCGCGGCCGGAATCGCCAATATCCTAGCCGCTTTGCCCGTACGTTGGAAGCGGTACCGGCTAGCGAAATGCTCCATGAACGCTTCGACGCGATCGCTTGACGGCGGCTGGTGGCGGCCGACAGTGACATCATGTTCAGGCTGTGATCGCCACCGACCCGGAACCATCAAGAATTCTCTGTCTGCGCCGCGAATGCGCAACATCGCCTCATCGGCGTCACGGTAGAATTCCGCATGCAGCCAGCGCAAAAAATCAAGCGAAGCCGGTTCTGGGAGCTGACCCTCTGCGGCCAGGCGATCGATTTCCCCCTGCAGTCGAACATGGGCCGCGGCTTCCACCTGCAGGTTGCGTCGTTCCTGGTCTTTGTCGAATTCGCCGGCGAGGGCGCGTTCGATGTCGCGCGGGCGTGTGTTGTGGCCCTCGATCAGGTTGCTGTAATAGGTGTTCATGATGCGCACGAGATCCGCCAGGTTCGCGGCCGTGCGCGGATGCAGCTTGGCGCCGAGAACCGCCGAGCTTGCTGACAGCTCAGCCAGCGCGTCGGAGATAGGCTCCGCAACGTCTTCCAGGCGCGCCGGCTCGATGCGCTGTACGGTCTCTTCCATGATTGGCCGATGTTAGATCGCGCTAAGTACGTATATGTCAACAGAAATTTTAGCTGAGCGCCCATAACTGGCCGATCATTTGGCCGATGTTAGGCGCTACCTCGGCTTCACCGAGACGGTTGATCGACGACGCCAATGCCGATGCCGATGATGGCCGATATTCGCTATGCTTAGCGCATTGATAGCATGTACAAATTTGCGATCGGTAGGTCGATTTGGCCGATCGCTTGGCCGAACTTCGTCGGTCGCGCTGACTAGAATATACGACCAGGAAAATACAGGCGACTCCAAATGATTTCTCCAGAGATTGCGGAAGCACGCGACGCTGCGACCCGGCTGCGCGAGGACTCGAACGAGGCAGCCCAATACCGCTGAGCTCTGCGAGAGCGTGTGGAAGCCCGATGCGGGCCGCCAGGTTCTCCCGTTTGCGTTTTCTGCATGAGTTTTAAAAAACAAGTATGGAATTACCACGGTTCCGGTCGTCGGTTACGTCAATGACGGAACCGACGACATAATGATTTCCCACGCCTGGCTGGAGTATGACGGTAAGAAGACCGATGTTAGCCTCGCCGTGACAGCACATCCAGATGTCTCGCCTGCAGGACAACTCATAATCCTCGATCGGGTGGTTAAGCGTGGACACGAGTATTCCTACCATCGCGAGATGACGACGGCTTGGCTGCTTCAGCTGCAGAAAATGCGTATGGTTGGCCAGCAAGCGCTCGTTGATCATAAGATGGAAGAGCACTCGCTCATGACAGCCCGGAGCACGCAAACTGACTTGATCCGCTCCTACCTTGACGGCGAGCCGAACGGTTTGACCTATGAGAAGATCGTTGCGTTTATCGAGTCCTGATCGGTTACCGATAAGGCCAAACTTCCATCTGTGAATCTTTTTACAGGGCGCCGCCTGGTTGTGCGTTCTATAAGCGATTGAGGCATATGCCGCGACAGTCTTGCTGCGCCATGTCATGGCACAGCAAGAACTGTGAAAAAGTAGGATAGTTCATAGCCCCGGCGCTTACTTCGTCACATCAGCTTGCCACCAAGGAGATGCGTGAATGTCGAGGGGAGATGCCAAGCAGCGCGGGCAGTGAAAAAGGTTCGCGGCAACTTCAACCCCGGTAGACGACTGGTCGCAATGCAAGCAAAACCAGATGTCACTTACCTCATGACCTAGGGGGTGTTCGGCACGGCCGGTGCTGTCTGGCACCGTTGAGCGACGAGGCCAGTCTGACGCGATTCGCGCGTGAACCAGCTTGCGCCAACCCGAAGCTATTTCGAGCGCGGCATTTCGGAAGTTTGTGTGGTCAATCGGGTTCGCTTTGAGCCTGCGATCTGTTACTCGAAAACGAGCAGGAGCTAAGGGGGCCTCGGGTAAGGTCACCTCCCAACCTCGTCCCCACATGCGAACATCGTCCGAATGCGTGCTCACCCGATAGCTGTGCCCTTGCAGTTCGCCCTCGAACTTGTCAGGGCCAAGCACGCTCCAGGGATCAGTATCTATGGAAATCAGCGGATTTTCGGCAAGCACCAGCGCCCGAGCGATAGCCAGATCCGCCTCAGACGGACGCCATCCCTTCCTTTCTGCATTGGTCAGCGCGTTCCAATGCGGGTAGCCCAATGCCTGCGCAATCACTTCCAACGCGCCTACGTGTTTTATTCGCCTGGCGCGGGCAATGTTTCGCGCAGCGGTCTTCAGTTCTTTCAGTTGATCGCTATTGCTCATGATCCATTCCTATCGTGGTAACGGATCCACCATGTGCCCACTGCTGACAAACCCGTCCCAGGAGGGAATGGTTGGTTTAATCTCAGCGACAGCGCACTGCGAGGCTTTGCATGGTGGGCACACTGGCCTGTGCGGGAGGCCATCACCAAATTGCCTTCAGCCACAAAAAACGTCAAGTCATTTACCGAGACTTGGAACGGTTGCCGCCGAATGAGTCAGGGCTGCCTCGCGTCACATACTCGGCATAGCGTCAATCGTTCAATGCCTCGCAAGCAGGCGTTCGGGGCAACGGCAGTCGAACTGTGACAGACGAGGGTGGTCACCGAATCTTAGACGAATGAGATGGCCGTTCGATCGGCGACCATGGAGACTTCAAGCGTCCCGAGACCGCTCTTCTCCTGCCTCATGTTATGATCCCTTGAAACGAAGGGGCGGCCGTGTAGCGGCCGCCCCTTCGCACCCCTGCCTAAGATTCCTCCCGCACTGTTCCTATGTCGGCGGCCTTGTGTTCTTGTTTTGTTCTGATATCCTTCCTTAACCCGCTCAGAATAATATTCTTCAATATTTTCGAAGGGGGATCGAGTTTTGCTTGTAGAGAATCTTTCTATCGGCCGAGTCGTTATGCATGAGGTATTCCAGAGGAAAGACGGGCCCAATGTAGTGCCGCCATCCTACGGGAAGGATCTCGAAATACTGGATGCCAAGGCTCTCAGTCATTTTGGGATGCGTATCACCGACGCGCTCTCCGCACAGTCCAAGAGCATAGAGATGCAGATAGTGAAGACCAATGACGCGAGCGTGGTTGGGACTGCTCGACGTCTTGTTCTCGCAACCGACACCGATTTCCCTAGCATCTCCAATCACATGGCCGATGCCCTCGCTGACGCACAGAAATCACGAGGGATTCCCGGTGGAATGCTTCTAGTCTTCGATGGGAAAGTCGGTGGCGACGGAAAGCCCTTCTTAGGGGTGATTAAAGCGGAGATGCAGTCCGGCTTTCAACGCCGACTGGCTGCGGCAAAAGTTGTGACCGAATTCCTCGAGAACATCTTCCTGACGCCAGCCACGAGACTTTACAAGCTTGCTCTGTTCATCTCTGAAGATGCCGCTGTCACGGCGAGCACAAATTGGCGATGCTTCGTATTTGATAGCAATATCACCGCCGCCCGCCGAGAGAACGCGGCCGTATATTTCTACGACGGCTTTCTTGGCTGCGCCTTTCCTGAGAGCGGGAAATATGAAACCGCGAAGTTCTTCGACCTCACGAAGGAATTCGTTCGCACCTCGGTAAATGAGCGAGATCTCCGAAGGGACCTGGGCGACGCGCTGTTCGCCTTCGTCAAGGTAGATCAGGCACCCACGTTCACCTCGCAACAGTTCGGCGACACGTATCTGCCACCCGAATTGCGTGACCCGTTTAACAAGTTCCTCGAAGCCAAGAAATTCCCGACCAATAGAGCTGTGGTTCGGGACATCAGCGAGATGGGTGGAAGGTTGCGGCGCCGGAAGTACAAGTTCGGTCCAGACATCGAGTTCTCTGCGTCCCCGGACGCGATACGGAATGGCACCGTGACAATCGAGGATGTGCCGGCAGGCGATGTTTCCGAAGGCGAGGCTGCAAGCTGGACCAGGATCACGGTCCGCAGGCCAGTCACCGAACAGCTATGACCACCGAGCTCGAGATCCTGCGACGCTGGGAGGCGGAGCAGCAGTACTACGATGCCTGGGGTAGGTTCGTCATCCACGCGGTCATCGAGGGGCTCTCGACCCAAGTGGAGGCGCCGGACCTGTTCTTGCGCCTTCCGGTTAAGCAAAGGCTGAAGGAGAGCAAGTCGCTCATCCAAAAGGCACTCTATCGCGGCAAGGGCTACGCAAGCCCGTATGACGACATGGAGGACAAGGTGGGCATCCGCTTCGTCGTGCTCACATCCGACGAAATACCCGTTGTCGAGAAGGCGATCGCCGAATTCGGCGACAAGTACTGGTTCTGGGAAAAAGCCCGGGACTTCGCCGAGGAGCGAGCCCGAAAGCCTTGGGAGTTCGGATACCAGTCGGTCCACTACGTGGTTCGGGCAAAGGCAGGGGTCGTATTCGAAGGCGTCCCTATACCGCTGGACATTCCGTGCGAGATCCAGGTCCGCACGCTGCTGCAGCATGCCTTCAGCGAAGTCACCCACGACACAATCTACAAGCCGAGCGTCAAATCGACGCCTGAGATGATGCGGGCTGCGGCAAAGGCGATGGCGTTGATCGAAGCGACTGACGACTACTTCCGCCAAGTCGGCAACCTCATCGACGCATCGGTCAAGAGCGTCAAGGCTCTGATCGACGCCTTGTCCGTGTACTACCGAGACAAGATCGGTGTGGACGCGACTGTCACCACTCTCGACGGTGAGTTGATCGACGCGTACCTCCCACTGGCCGGCGAGAGCTCAATTGAAGACATCCTCCTTTGGCTGAACACCAAGGATTTCATCATGGAGCGCATCAAGGGCCGGCGAGAGGCCCAGACCCTGTTCGCCTTGCCCTCGATTTTGTTGCTCTACTTCGTGGTGGGCAATTTTCCGAGCATCGCCACCTCGCCAGGTTTACTGACCGATGAGGAACTCGGGCCGATATACTCCGACCTTGGCTTGGCCCTTCCGCAGTAGGCCACAAAGCAGTCCAAGGCGTCGACGCTCAAGTCAAGAGAGGTTGGCCTTGAGAAAAAATCGTCGCTCAGAACGGAACCTGCGCTGGAGCACCGGCTGATCAGTCGCCCATTTCCCGCTGAGAGACGCTCACCGAAGAGTTGTGTCGACAGAAGTTCGCCAAGCGTGACGTTGACGGGCGGCCACTATCTTGGTTCTCGAATTTGACGGCGAGTAACCACAATGAGGTCGCCTCCAGAACGGCTGCTTATCGCTAATCCTAGCCGAAGCCCGCCAGGCTGGTAACGGCCCTAAACCAGCCACGTTCGTCACGGGTTAATCGACCCTTCTTGTGGGACGACGAGACACCGCAGAGGGAATACTAGTCCTCCTCCTGGTCCTTAGGTTCGCCGGACCACAGGAGAGAATACGAAGGAAATGTGTGGCCAACTTATTGATTTCCTGTGGAAAACGATGACCCTCCGGCATGCAACATTGGTCGCCCAGTTTCGGTGTTTTCGACGGGGTTCAGTGTGATTTTCGGAGGTTGGAGGTTCGTCTCGTCGTTTGGCGAACCGTCGCTGTTGGCTTCCAAACTAGACCCTCGCGAGGATGTATGGACAGCAGGCTTGCCTCGTGTCCCTCGATTGAGATCACCCGCGAGTTTTTGCTCTCGAGTTCATCCAGATAATCGGCCCACCATCGCATCATTCTGACGCGCTCTTCCCAGTGCTCTGCCCGGGCGTAGGCGCGCCGAACGTCGTTGTTCTCAATGTGGGCCAGCTGCCGCTCTACGGCGTCCGGGTGCCACTTGCCGCATTCGTTTAGCAGAGTTGATGCCGTTGCTCGAAAACCGTGCGCGGTAGCTTCTTCCTTGCGGTAGCCCATACGGCGCAGGGCGGCGTTGAGCGTGTTGTCAGAAATCGGGCGCGAACCCGATCGAACACTAGGAAACAACAGCGATCCACCACCAGAGATTTCTCTAAGTGAGGTCAGGACGCTGACGGCCTGCGTGGAAAGAGGTACGCGGTGCGGCCGTCGCATCTTCATGCGTCCTTCAGGGATGCTCCACACCGAGCTTTCGAAATCGAACTCGTCCCATCCGGCCGCGCGCAGCTCGCCGGGGCGGGGAAATAGCAGGGCCATCAGCTTCAGAGCGGCTCGGGTTGTAGGCTGTCCGTCAAATGCATTAATCGCCCTCAGCAAGCCTCCCAAGGCCTTAGGATCGGTAACCGCGGCACGGGGCGTGACCGTCGGACCGACGAGTGCGCCCCTCAGGGCGATCGTCGGATCTACATCGGCGCGTGCGGTTGCGATTGCATATCGAAACACGCTGCCGATGGTGGAGCGCATTCGCCTGGCCGACTCGTATCGACCACGAACCTCCACGCTGCGGAGAGCGGCAAGAATTGTAGCCGGATCGATCTCCCGAACGCTTTTGTCCCCAAACGTTGGATAGGCAAAGTCGAGCAGCCATTTGACCTTGGTGATGGTCCGGTCGGCACGTCCCTCCTTCTTCAGCTTGTCGACATAGTCCTCCGCGATTGAGCGAAAGGTGTCCTCCGCCGAAGCCTTTTGCGACTTACGCTCCTGTGCGGGGTCGATGCCACGTAGGAGGAGACGTTTGGCGGTATCGCGCGCCTCGCGTGCCTCAGCGAGGGAGATGAGGGGATAGCTGCCCAACGCCAGAAGCTTCTGCTTGCCGCCAAAACGATAGGCGAGGCGCCATAGGCGAGATCCGGTAGGCTGCACCCAAAGCTGGAGCCCGCCACCGTCAGACAATTTCACGAGCTTGGAAGCGGGTCGGGCATTACGGCATTTTACGTCGGAAAGAGCCATTTTCGGGACCTCCATTTGGCTTCATCGATACCATCAGGATCTCCAATACCAGCGAAAATACCAGCCCCCCGCCTCGTTGGACCAACTGCGCCGAAATTCCACGAAACCCGACCACCCCGCTTTGGGAACCGAAATCAGTAAGTATTTCAGCTAGTTGCCGAGACAGAAGCGTAGAGCCTTCGGCGAAAGAGACTGTCGGGAGAAGAGGGGATGGTGCCCAGAGGCGGATTCGAACCACCGACACGCGGATTTTCAGTCCGCTGCTCTACCAACTGAGCTATCTGGGCCTGTTCCGGCAAACGAAAACGCGTAAACCGGATTTCATCAAGGCGCCGTGGGCGCCCCTTGAAAGCGCGTGGGTTATAGCACGGGAATTTAGCCTGTCCAGCGCCCAGCTGTCGATTTCCGGCAGGAAAAGCGAGGCTGTGGAAAGGCCGGCTTTGTCAGGCGCTTTCATTGCCGGAATGGCGCCCGCAAGCTGGTCCTTTGGTCTCCAGCGTCTTTATCCACGCCACCAAGGCGCGCGGAAATTGGCGCAATCCGTTCTTAGCCGACGATCGAGATGCCGCAGTGCCAAAAGGCAAGGGCAACGGCCTGTGGCCTCTACCTGGCGCCTCCGGCCACACCCTTGCGAAAATCAGACGGCGTCATGCCGGCCAGCTTACGGAACGACTTGTTGAAGGCGCTGAGCGAGCCGAAACCGGAATCCATGGCGACGCGCAGCACATTGGCGTCCTGATGCATAAGCAGCGCCTGCGCGTAGCTCAGTCGCAACAGGTTGACATATTCATTGAGCGTCATGCCGGTCGATTTCTTGAACAGGCTCATGGCGTATTTGGGATGGATATCGGCGGCGGCCGCGATGTTCATGCAATCGATGTCGTAGAGGAAATTCTCGGCGATGAAATCGCACATGCGCCCGACATTGCGCGACGATTGCTGGTCGAAGGCACTGCCGGCTTCCTGTCCGGCCGCCGTTTCGGGCACCAGCCGGTAAGGCTCGAACCGCACCCGCTCCAGCCGCAGCAGAAGCTCGTTGACGGCGTGCTCGGCCTTGGCCGGATCGCCCGAGCGGGCGTAGCGGTTCCAGCGGGCGAAATTATCGTTGTCGGATTGATCGGTGGCGGCGGTCACCAGCGTCGCGCCCGTCATCAGCCGGTGGCGCACATCCGCCGGCAGATGCAGCCGGAAGAAATGCACCAGGGGCAGATGCGCGCCGGCATAGATGGCGTCGTCGCTGAGATCGTCCATCTGGTGCGGCAGACCGCCCCAGAAGAAGCACATCTCGCCGGCCGAAAGCGAGATTTCGTGCTCGTTCATGCGGTAGTGCACGCTGCCGCGCACGATGAAATTCACCTCCACCTGGGCATGCCAATGCGGCTTCAGCATCACCAGCGGAGCGGTGTGAAACATCTGCAGGAGCAGCGGGAGGCCTTCGACGCTGCTGGCGCCCGGCTGGTAAAACGGCCGTTCGGGCATCTTACTTTCCGCCAATTTCGTATTCCCTTTGTCGGCGACAAGCCTTCCGCGCTGCATAGTCTAGCCACGCTCGCAGAGAGAGCAAATGAAATGGGAGGATTTCAATGCGCATCACACTGACCTGCGCCGCGCTCGCGCTTGCCCTGGGCTCAGCCCCGGCCTTTGCGCAGTCCGGCGAAATCACCATCTGGAGCTGGAATGTCGCCGCTTCGTCGCTGAAGGCAACGGTGGCCGGCTTCAACAAGCTGCATCCCGACATCAAGGTCACCGTCCAGGATCTCGGCAACCAGCCGACCTACGACAAGTCGATCGCCGGATGTGCCGCCGGCGGCGTCGGCCTGCCCGACATCGTCACCATCGAGAATGGCGAGGCGGAGAATTACTGGAGCCAGTTCCCCGACTGCTTCGTCGACCTGCACACGTTGGGCTACACGGCGGAAGACCAGAAGAAATTCCCCGATTTCAAACGCACCGAGCTCGAGGTCGGCGACAAGGCCTATGCCATGCCGTGGGATTCCGGCCCGGTCGCCGCCTTCTATCGCCGCGACTTCTACGAGAAGGCCGGTGTCGACCCGGCGTCGATCAAGACCTGGGACGATTTCATCGCCGCCGGCAAGAAGATCCAGGCCGCCAATCCGGGCGTCTCGATGACCAACGCGGATTTCAACGGCGACAGCGAATTCTTCCGCATGATCTCCAACGAACAGGGCTGCGCCTATTTCTCCGAGGACGGCCAGTCGATCACGGTCAACCAGCCCAAATGCGTCGACGCCATGATCAAGGTCAAGGAGATGAAGGACGCCGGCATCGTCTCGTCCGCCGACTGGGGCACCAAGATCACCAACAACACGGCCGGCACTGTCGCCACCCAAATCTATGGCGGCTGGTATGAAGGCACCATCCGCACCGAATCGGCCGGTGAAAACGGCAAATGGGGCGTCTATCTGATGCCGAGCCTCACCGCTGACGGCCCGCGTGCTGCCAATCTCGGCGGGTCGTCGCTGGCCATCACTTCGGCCTCGAAGAACAAGGAAGCGGCCTACGAGTACCTGAAATATACGCTCGGAACCAATGAAGGCCAGATCACCATGCTGAAGGAGTTTGGCCTCGTCCCCTCGCTGGTCTCGGCGCTGAACGATCCCTACGTGAGCCAAGGCCTGCCCTATTGGGGTGGCCAGGCGGTGTGGAAGGATATTCTGGGCACCTTGCCCAAGGTCGTCCCCAGCCGCGGCACGCAGTTCCAGAGCGACGCCGAAATCATCGTTCGCGCTGTGCAGACCAAATATCTGGGCGGCGGCTATCCCGATGCCAAGGCAGCGCTCGACGACGCCGCAAAACAGATCGCCGCGGCGACCGGATTGCCCGTCAAATCATAACCTCCCAGGGACGGGGTCCGGGACGGCTCGTGCCGCCCGGACCCTGCGCCTGCGAGCTTGTCTGAAACATCGGATATGAAGGAGGAGGAGGAAGATGCGCAACCGCAACGCCACGGCCTATCGTTTCCTCGCCCCCTATCTGCTGATCTTTTCCGTCTTCTGGGTGTGGCCGATCATCTCTTCGTTCATAATCTCGTTCCAGGCGACACGCACCGTGCCCTGGCGCTTCGCGCCCGGCTTCAACTGGGGCCGGCTGATCGGCGATCCGGCCTTTTTCAATGCGCTGAAGAACACGCTGCTCATCCTGGTCATCCAGGTGCCGGTGATGATCGCGCTCGCCATGGTGATGGCGGTGCTTTTGAATTCGCCGCTGCTGAAGGCGAGGGGTCTCTACCGCTTCGCCTTCTTCGCTCCGGTGGTGGTCGGCGAGGTCGCCTATTCGGCGGTGTTCCGGCTGATGTTCAGCCTCGATTTCGGCATCGTCAACAAGCTCCTGAACAGCGTCGGGCTGCCCAAGATCGACTGGTTCTCCAATGTCACGCCGGCCATGGCGCTGATCATGATCGCGGTCACCTGGCGCTGGGCCGGCTACAACGCCATCATCCTTCTGGCCGGCATGCAGTCCATCCCCGAGGATGTCTACGAGGCGGCGACGCTCGACCGCGTCAGCAAGCTCAAGCAGTTCTTCTACATCACTCTGCCGCTGTTGAAGCCGGTTATCGTCTTCTGCCTGGTGCTGTCGATCATCGGCACCATGCAGCTGTTCACCGAGCCCTTCCTGATCACCGAGCGCGGCGGGCCGGGTGGCGGCACCGAGACACTCGGCCTGCTGCTCTATCGCCAGGGGTTCCGGTCGCTCAATTTCGGCTATGCCTCTGCCGTTGCCTACACCATGGCGGCGCTGGCGATCGCGATCACGCTGGTGGAGCTGTGGCTGACGAGGGAAAAGCAATGAGTTCGCTCTCTTCCGCCCGCCTGCGGCGCAGCATCGCATTGCATCTTTTCCTCACCCCGCTGGCACTGATCTGGCTGTTTCCGCTGTGGATGATGGTGGTGTTCTCGACGATGCCCGACAACGGCATTTTCAGCCCCGGTATCGAGCTCCTGCCGCACGGCAATTTCGTCGACAATTTCAACAATCTGCAGCGCGACACCAACTTCGTCGGCGCCATCGGCATCTCCGTCTCGGTGGCGGTGACCTACACCATCCTGTCGGTGCTGTTGACGTCGATGGCCGGCTGGGCGCTGGCCCGCTACCAGTTCTTCGGCAAGGGGGTGGTCGTCGGCATCATCTTCGGCACCATCACGCTGCCCTATGCGGTGGTGCTGATCCCGCAATTCATCATGGTGGCGCGCGACTTCCAGCTCGCCAACACCTGGGTGGCGCTGATCGTGCCGCCGCTGTTCAATTCGCTCGGCGTGCTGTTCATGCGCCAGAGTTTTTCGATGATGCCGGACGATCTGTTCGATGCCGCCCGCGTCGAAGGCGTGAAGGAATGGCGCATCTTCCTCTTCGTCGCGCTGCCGCTGGCGCGGCCGATGCTGGCCGCGCTCGCCATCATCCTGTTCCTGGCTTCCTGGAACAATTACCTCTGGCCGCTTTTGATCAACAGCCAGCCTGGTTCGATGACGGCGCCGGTGGCGCTCGGCACGCTGATCGGGCTCACCAAAGTGTCGTGGGGCGGCATCATGGCGGGCGCGGTCATGCTGACCGTGCCGATGCTCATCGTCTTCGTGCTCCTGCAGCGCCATTTCATCGCCGGCATCGCCGCCGGCGCAGTCAAGTAAGAGGCAGCATGGCAACCGTTACGCTGAGCAATGTGGTCAAGCGCTTCGGCGCCTTCGAAGTCGTTCATGGCGCCAACATCGACATCAAGGACGGCGAGTTCGTTGTCTTCGTCGGCCCGTCCGGCTGCGGCAAGTCCACTTTGCTCAGGATGATCGCCGGGCTCGAGGACATCAGCGGCGGCGAGATCGCCATCGGCGGCAAGCTGGTCAACGATGTCGAGCCGGCCGACCGCGGCATCGCCATGGTCTTCCAGTCCTACGCGCTCTATCCGCATATGAGCGTCGAGCAGAACTTGTCTTTCGGCCTGCGCATGACCGGCAACCCCAAGGCCGATACCGACCGGCGGGTGAAGCGCGCGGCGGAAATCCTGCGCATCAGCGAATTGATGGACCGGCGTCCGAAGAAACTCTCGGGCGGCCAGCGCCAGCGCGTCGCCATAGGCCGCGCCATCGTGCGCGAGCCGCAGGTGTTCCTGTTCGACGAGCCGCTCTCCAATCTCGACGCCGAACTGCGCGTCCAGATGCGGGTCGAAATCTCGCGCCTGCATAAGGAACTCGGCGCGACGATGGTCTATGTCACGCACGACCAGACCGAGGCGATGACGCTCGCCGACCGGATCGTCGTGCTGCGCGCGGGCCATATCGAGCAGATCGGCCGGCCGCTCGATCTCTATGACGATCCCGACAATCTGTTCGTGGCCGGTTTTGTCGGCTCGCCGAAGATGAACTTCATCAAGGCGCAAATCGTCGGGCACGATGCGCGCGGGGTCGTGATCGAACTGGCGGGCCAGCAGAAGACCCGTATCATCCAGCCGCTGACAGGCCCTGCGCCTGACGCGGACAGCAAGGTCATCGTCGGCGTGCGGCCCGAGCATTTCGGCAGTGCCGGGGAGGGCGACACCGACCTTGTCGTGACCATCGACGTGGTCGAGCACCTGGGCGGCACGAGCTTTCTCTACGCCCGAACGGCCCATGGCGAAGATGTGGTGATCCAGCGCGACGCGGCGAAGGTTCCCACCACCTCCGAGGTCACCGTCTCCATCCGCAAATCCTATCTGTTCGACGAAAACGGGTTGCGGCTGCGCTGACCGGCCGCCCCTTCCAGCTTTCAAGGAGAATGACAATGACCGTAACCACGCCCATTCGCTGGGGCATTCTCGGCCCGGGCAGCATCGCCCAGGCCTTCGCCGGCGGCGTGGCCGCTTCGCGCACCGGAAGACTGGTCGCCATCGGCGCGCGCAATCCCGGCAAGCCGGGCCTCGCCGAGAATTTTCCCGGCGCCCGCATCGTCGACGGGTATGAAGCGCTGCTCGCCGATCCCGACATCGATGCCGTCTACATTGCGGTTCCGCATCCCGGCCACGCGCAATGGGCGATCCGGGCGGCGGAAGCGGGCAAGCACGTGCTGTGCGAAAAGCCGCTGGCGCTGACCGCCTTCGAGGCCGACGCCATGATCCATGCCGCGCGCAAGGCCGGCACCTTTCTCGGCGAAGCCTTCATGTACCGGCTGCATCCGCAGACACTGAAGCTGGTGGAACTGATCACGTCCGATATCATCGGCGAGATCAGGATGATCAAGTCGAGCTTCGGCTTCGCCATGCCGCGCTTCATGCCGGAGCACCGGCTCTATGCCAACGAAGCTGCCGGCGGCGGCATTCTCGACGTCGGCGGCTATACCGTCTCGATGGCGCGGCTGATTGCCGGGGCGGCGGCAGGCCTCCCCTTTGCCGAGCCGGACAAGGTGGTTGGCACGGCCCATCTTGGCCAGTCCGGCGTCGATGAATGGGCTTCGGCGCTGCTGCACTTTCCCGGCGGCATCCTCGCCGAGGTCTCCTGCAGCATCTCGCTCAACCAGGACAATGTGCTGCGCATCCTCGGCACCAAGGGCCGTATCGAAGTGCCGGACTTCTGGTTCGCCGGGGGAAATCGCGATGTCGGCCTCGGCCGGATCGACGTGATCGGCGCCGACGGCGCGCGCCAGACGATCAGCGTCGACGAAAAGCGCCATCTCTATTCCTTCGAGGTCGACGGCGCCGGCGAGGCCATCCTCGCCGGGCGGCAGGAATTTGCTTGGCCGGGCATGGACTGGGCCGACAGTCTCGGCACCTTGCGCGTGCTCGACAGATGGCGCGCTGCGGTCGGACTGGAATATGAGATCGAAAAGGCCCCGCTGCGCACCAGCACCATATCCGGCCGGCCTCTGCGATCCGGCGGCACGGCGATCGGCAAGCGCGCCATTCCGGGCCTGGCGAAGCCGGCATCGGTGGTGGCGCTCGGCTTCGAGGATTTCCGCACATTCTCCTCGGGTTCGATCCTGCTCGATGCCTTCTTCGAGGCTGGCGGCAATCTGTTCGACACCGGTTTTGTCTACGGCGCCGGCTACACCGAAAAGCTGCTTGGCGAATGGCTGAAAAACCGTGGCGTGCGCGAGCAGTCGGTGATCATTGCCAAGGGCGCGCATTCGCCGCTCTGCTATCCCGACGTGATCGGCAAGCAGCTTGCCCAGTCGCTCGACCGCCTGCAGACCGACCATGTCGACATCTATTTCATGCACCGCGACAATCCGGACGTGCCGGTCGGCGAATTCGTCGATGCGATGGATCAAGAGGCTAAAGCAGGCCGCATCCGTGGCCCGTTCGGCGGCTCGAACTGGACGATGCAGCGCATGGACGAGGCGATTGCCTATGCCGAGAAGAACGGCAAGCAGAAGCCCGGCGCACTCTCCAACAATTTTTCGCTGGCCGAAATGCTGGAGCCGATCTGGGCGGGTTGCGTCACCTCGTCCACTGATGACTGGAAGGCCTGGCTGACATCCAGGCAGATGCCGAATTTCGCCTGGTCGAGCCAGGGACGCGGCTTCTTCACCGAGCGCGCCGGGCGCGACAGGCACGACAGCGAGGAACTGGTGCGGGTCTGGTATTCGGAGCGCAATTTCGGCCGTCGCGACCGCGCCATCGAGCTCGCCGCCAGGCTGCATAAAAGCCCGATCCAGATCGCTCTGGCCTATGTGCTCAACCAGCCCTTCCCGTCGGTTCCGCTGATCGGGCCGCGCACGCTGGGTGAGCTGGAAGACAGCCTGCGGGCGCTCGACATCGCGCTTTCGCCTGCCGATCTCGAGTGGCTGGACGGCGGCAGCCTGCACGCGGCCTGATAGAACAGGCCGCAAAGCGGCGTCAGGTTTCGTCGTCCGGCACCTTGACGCCGCCCCTGGTCGGGGTTCGCAGACTGGCATACATGCCGGTGGTGCGGAATTGGCTTGGCGTGGTGCCGTAGAGGCGGCGGAAGACCTTCGAAAAATAGTTCGCATCCTCGAAGCCGCACAGGATGGCGACTTCCTTCACCGGCAGGAAGTCCGCCTTGGTCAACAGCTTTGCCGCCCGCTGCAGGCGCTGTTGCAGCACGAATTCGGCCGGCGGCAAGCCTTCGCTCTCAGCGAAGCAGCGCGAGAAATGGGCGCGGCTGAGGCCGCTGATCTGGACCAGCTCCGCCACCGGCAGCGGCTTGTCGAGATTGGAGTTTATATGGTCGATGACCGGCTGCATGGCGCTCTGCTTCTCGGCAAAGGCGTGCGAGCCGAAGACATCGTCATAGAGCGCCATCGCCGCCTCGTAGGCTACGGCGGAAGCGGCACCTGGCGAAGCGGCCCCCTTGATGAGGCGCAGGCTGCAATCGGCAAGGTGGTCGACCGTCGCCGGCTTAAGCCGAAACACCGGACCGGAGACGCTGAGGATCGACTTGTGGATGCGCAGCGCCTCTTCGCCGTTCATCGAAATCCAGAAATATTCCCAGCGCTCGTCCTTGGCCAGCCAGTAGCGGTGGTTGTGCGGCACCAGCACCAGCAGCGTGTCGTTCTCTTGCAGGCGGTAGTTGCGGTTCTCGTAGCGCAGCCGGCCTGTGCCGCTGATCGTGTGCTGGAGCACGGTGAACGGCGTCTGGCCGCGTTTGCGTCCGTCCCAGTCGTAGGTCTCGTCCTCGCGCACCTCATAGCCCGTGCTTGTCGGCATGGCATGCAGGCGTTGCCGGCCGCGCGGCAGCGAGATCGTGCGCATCGACTGTCCGTTGGTGATCAAATCTCGTAGCACAAAATTACCCTTGAAAGCATAATCCTTCTCTGGTCGCGCTCATGAATAAGGGCATAATCCCCCTCGAAAAGCGAGAGAGATCCGCAGGCGAGGAGCGGACAGGGAGGTTGGCAGGCCGGAATCCGGCTTGTCGCGCGCACATGCCATGGCATGCGGCTGCAACCCACCCCTGTCATTCCCGACCTGTCATTGGAATAGGATGAGGTGCGGCTGATGAGTTTCAAAATCGCTATCATCGGCGCCGGCAGCGTCGGATTCACCAAGAAACTGTTCACCGACATACTGTGCGTGCCCGAATTCAGGGATGTCGAATTCGCGCTGACCGACCTCAGCGAGCACAATCTCGGGATGATCAAGGCGATACTTGACAGGATCGTCGAGGCGAACGGATTGCCAACAAAAGTGACGGCGACAACGGATCGCCGCAAGGCGCTGGAAGGCGCACGCTATGTCATCAGCTGCGTGCGGGTCGGTGGTCTCGAAGCCTATGCCGACGATATCCGCATCCCGCTGAAATATGGCATCGACCAGTGTGTCGGCGACACGATCTGCGCCGGCGGCATCCTCTATGGCCAGCGCAACATTCCGGTGATCCTCGACTTCTGCAAGGACATACGCGAGGTCGCCGCGACGGGCGCCAAATTCCTCAACTATGCCAACCCGATGGCGATGAACACCTGGGCGGCGATCGAATATGGCAAGGTCGACACGGTCGGCCTCTGCCACGGCGTCCAGCATGGCGCCGAGCAGATCGCCGCGGTGCTGGGCGCGAAATCGCCCAAGGAGCTCGACTATGTCTGTTCGGGCATCAATCACCAGACCTGGTTCATCGATCTGCGGCTGAACGGCCGCAAGGTCGGCAAGGACGAGCTGGTTGCCGCCTTCGAGGCGCATCCGGTTTATTCGCAGCAGGAAAAGCTCCGAATCGATGTCTTGAAGCGCTTTGGCGTCTATTCGACCGAAAGCAACGGGCATCTCTCCGAATACCTGCCCTGGTACCGCAAGCGGCCCGATGAGATCACGCGCTGGATCGACATGTCGGATTGGATTCACGGCGAGACCGGCGGCTATCTCCGCTACTCCACCGAAACCCGCAACTGGTTCGAGACGGAGTATCCGCAATTCCTCGAAGCGGCGTCGAAGCCGCTCGATCCCACGAAGCGCTCCAACGAGCATGCCAGCCATATATTGGAGGCGCTGGAGACCAACCGTGTCTATCGCGGCCATTTCAACGTCAAGAACAATGGCGTGATCACCAATTTGCCGCAGGACGCCATCATCGAATCGCCCGGCTTCGTCGACCGTTTCGGCATCAACATGGCCGCAGGCATCACACTGCCCGAAGCCTGCGCGGCGACCTGCATGGCCTCGATCAATGTCCAGCGCATGTCGGTCCATGCCGCGATATCGGGCGACATCGATCTCTTGAAACTGGCTGTGCTGCACGACCCGCTGGTCGGTGCGGTGTCGACGCCGGAGGAGGTCTGGCAGATGGTCGACGAGATGGTCGTCGCCCAGGCCGCCTGGTTGACACAATATGCGCATGCGGTTCCGGCCGCCAAGGAACGGCTATCGAAATCGCAGGTGAAGACCCGCGAATGGGCCGGCGCCGCACGGCGAAACGTGCGCTCGATCGAGGAATTGCGCGCCGAAAAAGCCGCGCTCAAACAGGCCGGCTGAAATCTCGGGCGCAGCGACGGACCTTGGGAGGCAGGTCCGCCGCAGTCAGCCGTCCAGGCAGAAGACGCGCAGCAGCAAACGTCTGAACACGAGGGAGGAGATAGATAATGAGGAATCTACGCAGCATTGGCATTGCCGCCGGACTGGCGCTGAGCGTCTCCGTTCCGGCACTCAACGCTTTCGCATCAGAGCCGACAGTCCCGCCGGTGCCGGCGACCTTTCCGGCCGAGGGCAAGATCAAATACGTGGCGCGCGACTCCATTCTGGAGTTCAAGGCGTTGCCCGAATATCACGAGCCGGATTGGGTGACCGAAAAATACGTCAAGACCGGCAAGCTGCCGCCGGTGAAGGACAGGCTGCCGAAGGAGCCGCTGGTCTTCAAGACGGCCAACATGCCCGACGGCATCGGTGTCTATGGCGATACGATGCGCCATGTCATCGGCGGGCGGCCGGAAGGCTGGAACTACGGCGCCGGCCAGACGCAAGGCTGGGGCGGCATCGATATCGGCCTCTCCGAATGCCTGACGCGCACCGCGCCGCTGTTCCAGGTCGAGGCCAAGGATACCGAGCCGCTGCCGAACCTCGCCAAGAGCTGGGAGTGGTCGAAGGACGGCCACAAGCTGACCATGCATCTCATCGAAGGCGCCAAATGGTCCGATGGCGTGGCCTTCAACGCCGACGATGTCATGTTCTACTGGGATGACGAGGTGGTCGACCCGAACGTCTCGCCGCTCAATGGCGCGACCCCGGAAACCTTCGGCGTCGGCACGACGCTGAAGAAGATCGACGACTACACCGTCGAGTGGACGTTCAAGGATGCCTTCCCGAAACAGTACCTCTACGCCATGGCCTACGGTACCTTCTGCCCCGGCCCCGCGCACATATTGAAGCCGCAGCATCCGAAATACTCGAAGAACACCTACGACCAGTTCAAGAACGCTTTCCCGCCGGAATATATGAACATGCCGGTCATGGGCGCCTGGGTGCCGGTCGAATACCGGCCGGACGACATCATCGTCATGCGCCGCAACCCCTACTACTGGAAGGTCGACGAGAAGGGCAACCAGCTGCCTTACCTCAACGAGCTGCAGTACAAGCTGTCGACCTGGGCCGACCGAGACGTCCAGGCGGTTGCCGGCTCGGGCGACTTCTCCAACCTCGAGCAGCCGGAAAACTTCGTCGCTTCGCTGAAGCGCGCGGCGGAGGCCAATGCGCCGGCACGGCTCGCCTTCGGTCCCCGGCTCATCGGCTACAATCTGCGCCTGAACTATTCCGCCAATGGCTGGGGCAACCCGGACGAGCGAAGCCAGGCGGTCCGTGAGCTGAACCGCAATGAGGATTTCCGCAAGGCCGTCACCATGGCGCTCGACCGCAAGGCGCTGGGCGACTCCCTCGTCAAGGGACCGTTCACCGCCATCTATCCCGGCGGCTTCTCCTCGGGCACCAGCTTCTATGACCGCAAGTCGACCGTCTACTATCCCTTCGACCTCGCGGGCGCCAAGGCCGAACTCGCCAAGGCCGGCCTGAAAGATACGGACGGCGACGGTTTCGTGAACTTCCCGGCCGGCACCGCGGGCGGCAAGAACGTCGAGATCGTCATGCTGGTCAACAACGACTACGGCACCGACAAGAGCCTCGCCGAAGGCGTCGTCGCGCAAATGGAAAAGCTTGGGCTGCGGGTCGTACTGAACGGCCTCAACGGCACCCAGCGCGATGCCTCGCAATATTCCGGGCGTTTCGACTGGCTGATCCGGCGCAACGACCAGGAACTGACCTCGGTCGTGCAGAACACGGAGCAGCTCGCGCCCGTCGGTCCGAAGACCAGCTGGAACCACCGCGCGCCGGAAAGCGGCGAAGTCGACCTGATGCCTTTCGAAAAAGACCTTGTCGACATCGTCAACAAGTTCGTCGCGTCAGAGGACAATGACAAGCGCGCCAGTCTGATGAGGGAGTTCCAGAAGATCTCGACCGAACATGTCTACAATGTCGGCCTGACGGAATATCCCGGCGCGCTGATCGTCAACAAGCGCTTCTCGAACATTCCGCAGGGCACGCCGATCTTCATGTTCAACTGGGCCGAGGATTCGATCGTCCGCGAACGCGTCTTCGTCGCGGCCGACAAGCAGGCCAAATACGAGTTGTTCCCGCAAGAGCTCCCCGGCAAGCCTGGAGACAAAGGTCCGATGTAAGTTTACCTCCCCTGACCAAGAGAGACCCGGCCGCGCTGCTGGCGCGGCCGGGTGAACCAACCCTCCGAACGGCCCTCAACGGGAGCGTCCGGCGAAAACGAGGAAGCAGACCGACCATGTTGCGATTCTTGGCTATGCGCATAGCGTCGGCAATTCCGGTCCTCGCCATACTGAGCCTCGTCACCTTCGCCATCATCCAGGCGCCGCCTGGCGATTATGCCGACTACATCCGCTCGCAGCTGATCAACCAGGGCGGCGCTTCCTTCGCCGAGGCCGATGCGCAGGCACAGGCCTACCGTGTCGAACACGGCCTCGATAAGCCGTTGCCCGTTCAGTATCTCAACTGGATCGGCGGCATCATCACCCGAGGCGATTTCGGCTACAGCCTCTACTACAACAAGCCGGTGGCCGATGTCGTCGGCGAACGGCTGCCACGCACGCTGCTCCTGGCGCTGGTCTGCCATCTGCTCGCCTCGGTGCTGGGCATCACCTTCGGCATATGGGCGGCGACAAGGCAATACTCCTGGATCGACTCGACACTGTCGGCCATCTCCTTCCTCGGCATGACGGTGCCGCGCTTCCTGATGGCGCTGATCATCGTCTACCTGCTGGTCTTCCAGTTCAACGTGTCGGAGATCGGCTCGTTCTTCTCGCCGCAATATGGCGGCGCGCCATGGTCGTGGGCGAAGTTCGTCGACCTCGTCAAGCATGTCTGGCCGGTGGTGGCGATCGCCACTTTCGGCGGCCTCGCCTACAATATGCGCGTCATGCGCGGCAATCTGCTGGACACGCTCAACGCGCAATATGTCGAGACCGCGAGAGCCAAGGGCCTGACCGGCAGCGCCGTCGTCATGCGCCACGCCGTGCCCAATGCGCTGCATCCGCTCGTCATGTATCAGGGCGTGGTGTTGCCCTACATGCTCACCGGCGAGATCGAGACGGCGATCATCTTCGCGCTGCCGACCGTCGGCCCGGCGGTTGTCGGCTCGATGGCGGTCGGCGATGTCTATGTCACCGCCACCTTCATGATGGTGCTGGCGGCGACGCTGATCGTCGGCAACATCATCGCCGACATGCTGCTCGTCCTCCTCGACCCGCGCATCCGCCAATACGGAGAGAGCTAGATGCTGGCCCGCGATCCATCGCCCCCGCCGCTGCCGGCCGAAGGACCCATCGTCGCCAGACCGGCGCGCGGCAATGAGAGCTATATCGCGCTCGTCTGGCGCCGGCTGAAGCGCTCCTGGACCGGCATGGCCGGGCTTTGGCTGGTTGTGCTGCTGCTGGTGATGGCCGTCTTCGCCGAGTTCCTGGCGCCGATGGATCCAAAGGCGACCGATGTCGGCTTCGCGCCGCCGCAACTGCCTTCCTTCCACGACAAGGACGGCAATTTCGTCATGCGGCCGCGGGTCTATGCGCTGGCCGATTCGGCCGACCTCGATCCGGTCACCTTCCAGCCCGTCGTCGGCCCCGACTATGACCATCCAAGGCTGCTTGGCTTCTTTGTCGAGGGTGCACCCTACAAGCTCTTCGGGCTGATCCCGGCGGACCGGCATTTCTTCGCCTCAACGGACGGCCAGCCGGTGCATTTCCTCGGCACCGACAAGTTCGGCCGTGATGTGCTGTCGCGCGCCATACATGGCTCACGGGTCTCGCTGATGATCGCGCTGACGGTGGTCTTCATCATCACCGTCATCGGCACCACCGTCGGCATGGTTTCGGGCTATTTCGGCGGTCGGTTCGATATCTGGACGCAGCGCTTCGTCGAACTGGTGCTCGCCTTCCCGCAGCTGCCGCTGTATCTGGCGCTGACGACGCTGATCCCCGTCACCGCGCCGACCAATGTCTTCCTCGCCTTCGTCATCATCGTCATGTCGGCGCTGGGCTGGGCGCAGATGTCGCGCGAGGTGCGCGGCAAGACGCTGGCGCTGGCGCGCATCGAATATGTGCGTGCCGCCATGGCGGTCGGCGCCACCGACCGGCGCATCATCCTGCAGCACATCTTGCCCAATGTGATGAGCCACGTGATTGTCGCGGTCACCTTGGCGATTCCGACCGTGGTGCTGCTCGAATGCTTCCTCGGCTTCCTCGGCTTCGCGGTCAAGCCACCGCTGATCTCTTGGGGCCTGATGCTGCAGGACACCGCAACCTATTCCGTCATCGGCACCTATCCCTGGATCCTGTCGCCGGTCGGTTTCGTGCTCGCCACCGTCTTTGCTTTCAACGCGCTGGGCGACGGCCTGCGCGATGCCGTCGATCCGTATTGAGGTGGCTGGGATGACCGTCGTGCTCGCCGAGTCCTTCGCACCCATCGTTCGTCATGACCATGACGGGCGCCAGGACCAGCCCATCATCGACGCCCGCAACATTGAGGTCGCCTTCAAGGTCGAGCACGGCGTTGTCGAAGCGGTCAAGGACATCTCGTTCCAGCTCTATCGCGGCGAAACGATCGCCATCGTCGGCGAATCCGGTTCCGGCAAGTCGGTGACGGCACGCGCCGTCATGGGGCTGCTGTCGAGGCGGGCCACCGTGTCGCCGAAATCGAGCATCTGTTACGACGGCCAGAACATCCTGCAATTTCCGGAGAGCGAGCGGCGCAAATTGCGTGGCAACCGCATCTCGATGATCTTCCAGGAACCGATGAGCTCGCTCAACCCGATCTATACAGTCGGCAGCCAGATCGTCGAGGCGATCCGGGTGCATCGCAAGGTGGGTCGCAGGCAAGCCTGGGCACGGGCGCTTGAACTGCTGCGGCATGTGCAGATTCCCGAGCCGGAAGCGCGGCTCAAACAGTACCCGCACCAGCTCTCGGGCGGTCAGCGCCAGCGCGTGATGATCGCCATGGCGCTGGCCAACAATCCCGACGTTTTGATCGCCGACGAGCCGACCACCGCGCTCGACGTCACCGTTCAGGCGCAGATCCTCAACCTGATCCGAAACCTGCAGAAAGAGCTGCGGATGGCGGTGATTCTGATCACCCACGATCTCACCGTGGTGCGCAAATTCTCCGACTATGTCTATGTCATGCAGCATGGCGCGATGTGCGAGCACAACGTCACCGAGCGGCTGTTTGCAAACCCGCAGCATCCCTACACGCAGCGGCTGCTCGCCTCCGAGCCGCGCGGGCGGCCGCAACCGCTTCCTGAGGGCAGCGGCGCCATCCTCGAGGCGAATGATGTGCGCGTCTGCTTCATGCTGCGCCACGGCAGTTTCCTGAAGCCGGACTGGCGCGAACTGGTCGCCGTCGACGATCTCGGCCTCAAGCTTTGCCGCCACGAGACGCTGGGGCTGGTCGGCGAATCCGGCTCCGGCAAGACCACTTTCGGCCAGGCGCTGCTGAGATTGACCGACGCCAAGCGCGGCGAAATCCGCTTCGACGGCCAGCCGATCCACGGCCTGTCACGCAACGAGATGCGGCCGTTTCGCTCGCGTATGCAGATCGTCTTCCAGGATCCGTTCTCCTCGCTCAACCCGCGCATGACGATCGGCCAGATCATCGAGGAAGGGCTGATCGTCAACAGCATCGGCGCGACGCGGGCCGAGCGGGTCGACCGGGTGCGCGAGGCGCTGGTCAGCGCCGGCATGCCCGGCGATATCCTGTCGCGCTTTCCCCACGAATTCTCCGGTGGCCAGCGGCAACGCGTCGCCATCGCCCGCGCCATCGCGTTGGAGCCCGAATTCATCCTGCTCGACGAGCCGACATCGGCGCTGGACCTGTCCGTGCAGGCGCAGATCATCGATCTGCTGCGCAAGCTGCAGGATGAGCGTGGGTTGAGCTACCTCTTCATCTCGCACGATCTCAAGGTGGTGCGCGCGCTGTGCCACCGCGTCATCGTCATGCAGAACGGTAAGATCGTCGAGCAAGGCCCTGTCGACGAAGTTCTCAATAATCCCAAGACCGCCTACACCGAACGGCTCGTCAGGGCCGCATTCGACGTGGCGTAGCAAAGTGCCGGAGGTTTAAAGTGGCAAGAAATCCCAGGATCACGTTCATCGGCGCCGGCTCGACGGTGTTCATGAAGAACATCGTCGGCGACGTGCTGCAGCGGCCAGCACTCTCGGGCGCGACGATCGCGCTCATGGACATCAATCCGCAGCGGCTGGAAGAGAGCGCCATCGTCGTCAACAAGCTGATCGCGACGCTCGGCGTGAAGGCAAAGGCCGAGACCTATTCCGACCAGCGCAAGGCACTTGCCGGGGCCGATTTCGTCGTCGTCGCCTTCCAGATCGGCGGCTATGAGCCCTGCACCGTCACCGATTTCGAAGTGCCGAAGAAATACGGCCTGCGCCAGACGATCGCCGACACGCTCGGCGTCGGCGGCATCATGCGCGGCCTGAGGACCGTGCCGCATCTGTGGAAGATCTGCGAGGACATGCTCGCCGTCTGCCCCGAAGCGATCATGCTGCAATACGTCAATCCGATGGCGATCAACACCTGGGCGATTTCGGACAAATACCCCGAAATCAAGCAGGTCGGGCTCTGTCACTCGGTGCAGGGCACGGCGATGGAACTCGCTCACGACCTCTCCCTGCCTTATGACGAGATCCGCTACCGGTCGGCCGGCATCAACCACATGGCCTTCTACCTGAAATTCGAGCACCGCCAGCCTGACGGCTCCTACCGCGACCTCTATCCGGATCTCGTGCGCGCCTATCGCGAAGGCCGCGCGCCCAAGCCGGGCTGGAATCCGCGCTGCCCCAACAAGGTGCGCTACGAGATGCTGACCAGACTCGGCTATTTCGTCACCGAAAGCTCGGAGCATTTCGCCGAATACACGCCCTATTTCATCAAGGAGGGCCGCCCCGATCTGATCGAGAAATATGGCATTCCGCTCGACGAATACCCCAAGCGCTGCATCGAGCAGATCGAGCGTTGGAAGGATCAGGCGCAGGCCTATCGCTCGGCCCAGCGCATCGAGGTTGAGGAGTCCAGGGAGTATGCCTCCTCGATCATGAACTCGGTTTGGACGGGCGAGCCGTCGGTGATCTATGGCAATGTCCGCAACAATGGCTGCATCACCTCGCTGCCCCGCGACTGCGCCGCCGAGGTGCCGTGCCTTGTCGACGCCTCCGGCATCCAGCCGACCTATATAGGCGACCTGCCGCCGCAATTGACGGCGCTGATCCGCACCAACATCAATGTCCAGGAACTGACGGTGCGGGCGCTGATGAGCGAGAACCGCGAGCACATCTACCATGCGGCGATGATGGATCCGCACACGGCGGCCGAGCTCGACCTCGACCAGATCTGGTCATTGGTCGATGATCTCCTGGCCGCTCACGGCGACTGGCTGCCAGCCTGGGCGCGCGTGAGCCGGAAGACCGAGGCCGCCTGACGGGCGATCTCAGTCTTACTTGGGCTCGTCGGCGTCGGGTTCTTCCTCGTCGTCGCGGGCCTTGATGACATAGGCGCCCTTCAGCCAGCGGTTGAGGTCGATGTCCTTGCAGCGTGTCGAGCAGAACGGAAAGCTGTCGCGCGCCGACGGCTTGCCGCATTCGGGGCACGGGCGTTTGGGGCGCAGCGGCGTGACTTTGGAGTCGGAATTCATGGCCGTGCGGACAGCCAGCTCTGATGGGTCTTGAAGCCTTCGCCCGACAGCAGCGCCACCGTCTCATAGAGCGGCAGGCCGACGATGTTGGTGTAGGAGCCGACGAGCTTGACGACGAAAGAGCCGGCGAGGCCCTGGACGGCATAGCCGCCGGCCTTGCCGCGCCATTCGCCCGAGGCGACATAGGCGTCGATCTCTTCGCGCGGCAGCCGCTTGAAACGTACCCGCGTCTCGACCAGCCGCTGGCGCAGCTTGCCGCCCGGCGTGATCAGGCAGATGCCGGAATAGACGCGGTGCGAACGGCCGGACAACAGCCCGAGGCAGTTGGCGGCATCGTCCAGCGTTTCGGCCTTGGGCAGGATGCGTCGGCCGACCGCCACCACCGTGTCGGCGGCCAGCACGAAGCTAGGCGCATAATCCGTCTCGGTCTTTAGCGACGTGAACGCCTTCTCGGCCTTTTCCTTCGACAGTCGTTTGGCCAGCGAGCGCGGATGCTCGGCACGCAGCGGCGTTTCGTCGATATCGGCTGGCAGGATACGGTCCGGCTCGATGCCGGCCTGCTGCAACAGTTCGATGCGGCGCGGCGAACCCGAGGCAAGCACCAGCTTCTGCAAAATGCTCATCGCGTTTCGGCCGAGCCTTGATCTTACTTGAAGCGGTAGGTGATGCGGCCCTTGGTCAGGTCGTATGGCGTCATCTCGACCAGAACCTTGTCGCCGGTCAGCACGCGGATGCGGTTCTTGCGCATGCGGCCGGCCGTATGGGCGATGATCTCGTGTTCGTTTTCGAGCTTCACCCGGAACATCGCGTTGGGCAACAATTCCGTCACGACACCCGGAAACTCGAGGACTTCTTCCTTCGGCATTCGATACCTTTGCTTGGATGGCAGTTCCAGCGCCCCGGCTGGAATTTCGGCGGAACCTATATGATAATCGTCCGCTTGTGAACACGCTTAATCCGTCGCGTTTTTTGCTTCTGGAAGCAAAAAACGTCGGCTTATGCGCAACTTCAGCCGCTCGCGCACGTCGCGGTAGGCCGCCATGATCTGCTCGCGCGTGCCGCCAGCATTGGTCGGGTCCTGTGTCGGCCAGTATTCGACCTCGACGGCGAGCGAGCGGGTGAGTTCCAGCGCGGCATGGTGCGCCTCCGGCGCCAGCGTGACGATCAGGTCGAAATAGTCATCCTCGAGGTCGTCCAGCGTCCTGGGATGACGTTCGCCCAGCGTGAGACCGTCTTCGGCCAGCACGGCATCGACGAACGGGTCGCGTTCGCCGGCGCGCACACCGGCAGAGGCGACGAATATGGTGGCGGGCAGCATCCGGCGCGCCAGTTGCTCGGCCATCGGCGAGCGCACGGCGTTCATGCCGCACAGGAACAGGATCGAGCGGGGCAGGGCGCCGGGTGCCAGGGCTAGCCCCGCCAGTGCAGCACGCAGACCAGCGTGAACAGCCGGCGCGCCGTGTCGAAGTCGATGTCGATCTTGCCGGAAAGCCGGTCCATCAGCGTCTGCGAACCTTCATTGTGCAAACCGCGCCGGCCCATGTCGATCGCCTCGATATGGCTCGGTGTCGAGGAGCGGATAGCATCGTAATAGCTCTCGCAGATCATGTAGTAATCCTTGACGATGCGCCTGAGCGGCGTCAGCGACAGGATGTGGGTGACCACTGCGGCGCCGTCCTCGCGCGCCACGGCGAAGACCAGGCGCTGCTCGGCCAGCGACAGTTTCAGCCGGTAAGGACCCGTGCCGGCGTCGTTGACGGGCTGAAAACTGTTCTCCTCGATCAGGTCGAAGATTGCCACCGCCCGCTCATGCTCGACATCGGGCGTCGAACGGCCGATCGATTCATCGAGTTCGACATCGATCAGCTTTGCGCGGGTTTGATCGGAGCCCGTCATCTCAGCCTACATGTTCAGCCGGATAGCGACGGAGCGGCCATGCGCGTCGAGCCCTTCCGCCTTGGCGAGCGTGATCGCTGCCGGCGCCAGCACGCGCAATTGCTCCGGCCCGAGCTTCAGGATCGAAGTGCGCTTGACGAAATCGAGCACCGACAGGCCCGAAGAGAAGCGCGCCGAGCGCGCGGTCGGCAGCACATGGTTGGAGCCGCCGACATAGTCGCCGATGACTTCCGGCGTATGCCGGCCGAGAAAGACGGCGCCGGCATTGCGCATTTTCGCCAGGAAGCCCTCGGCGTCGTCGATAGCCAGCTCGACATGTTCGGCCGCGATGCGGTCGACCAGCGGCAGCGACTTTTCGATTGCCGGCACCAGGATCACCGCGCCGAAATCGCGCCAGCTTGCGGCAGCCGTCTCGGCGCGCGGCAGGCTCTGCAACTGGCGCTCGACGGCGGCTTCGACTGCTTTGCCGAAGGCTGGATCGTCGGTGATCAGGATCGACTGTGACGAGACGTCATGCTCGGCCTGCGCCAAAAGATCGGCGGCGATCCAGTCCGGATCATTGCTGCCGTCGGCCACGACAAGCACTTCCGAAGGGCCGGCGATCATGTCGATGCCGACGGTGCCGAAGACCTGGCGCTTGGCCGCCGCGACATAGGCATTGCCGGGGCCGACGATCTTGGCGACCGGCTTTATGGTCTCCGTGCCGTAAGCAAGTGCTGCGATCGCCTGCGCGCCGCCGACGCGGTAGATCTCCGAGACACCGGCGATATCGGCTGCCACCAGCACCAGCGGATTGATAATGCCTTGCGGCGCTGGCACCACGATGACGATGCGCTCAACGCCGGCGACCTTGGCCGGCACGGCGTTCATCAGCACCGAGCTCGGATAGCTCGCCGTGCCGCCCGGCACGTAGAGCCCGACCGCCTCGATCGCTGTCCAGCGCCAGCCGAGTTCGACGCCGGCGGCATCCGTGTAACGATCGTCCCTGGGCTTCTGCCGCTCGTGATGCGAGCGGATACGGTCGCGCGCGAAATGCAACGCTTCGACTGTCGGTGGATCGGCCTCGGTATAGGCTCTGGCAATGTCGTCCCTGGAGACGGCGATGCCCAGCGTGCTGAGGTCGCCGCCGCCGAATTTCTGCGTGTAGTCGATCAATGCCCTGTCGCCCTCGGCGCGGACGCGCGCGATAATGTCGCGCACCACGGCGTCGACATCGGTGGACACTTCCCGCTTGGTCGTCAGGAAGGCCGCGAAACGCTGCTCGAAATCGGCATCGGATTGGCGAAGCGTGATGGCCATGGGACGCTCAAGCCTTGTGGACGGGGCGTGACGTGGCTTCCCACGCGCCGCCTATATCGGCAAGGCGGGCCTCGATGCACTCGACATCGAGCATGATGGTGCCGCCGCCCGAAAAGATCAGTTCGACGATGCCGGCTGGCTTGCTGATTTCGATGAAGCTGATCGCCAGCAGGGACAGCACCTCGGCCGGCTTGTTACGGGCGATGCCATTGGTTTTGGCGCCCAGCACCCGGTCGAAATGCAGCACGGCCTGCCGCCGCTCATTGTGCTGGCGAAACAGGCCCGACTTCGCCTCCCAGACGAAACGGTTCATGGTCAGCACGAAACGCTTGGCCGCAGGCAGGTATTCGAGGTCGCTGACTTTCAAGACGGCGTCCTGGACATGGGCCGAAACGATGCTCAGGTCCTGGTCGTCGAGCGCGATAAGCTTGAGGGCCATGCGGAATTTGCACCTAAGGTTGGTTTCAGCCCTCTGTTAGGCGGTCTTGGCGATCGGTGCAACCGCGCCAATATCTTCGGTTTGCGCTGCCCCTCGTCGCCCTGTCGGGTACTTCTCCCCGTATGGTGACGGGGAGAAGGACTCCTTGACCGAGGATTTCGCCGATATTCGGCGTTGCAGGACGCCTGGAATCGTGCCGATTGGCCTAAGCCGAAATCCGCTCGATCACCGCACCGCAATTGGACAGCTTTTCTTCCAGCCGCTCGAAGCCGCGATCGAGGTGGTAGACCCGGTTGACGGTGGTCTCGCCTTCGGCCGCGAGGCCGGCGATGACCAGCGAGACGGAAGCGCGCAGATCGGTTGCCATGACCGGCGCGCCTTTCAGCTTCGCCACGCCGTCGACAATCGCCGTCTGGCCCGAAAGCGTGATGTGGGCGCCGAGCCGGGCCAGTTCCTGGACGTGCATGAAGCGGTTCTCGAAGATCGTCTCGGTGATGCGCGACTTGCCCTTGGCCATGGTCATCAGGCCCATGAACTGCGCCTGCAGATCGGTCGGGAAGGCCGGGAAGGGCGCGGTCGTCACGTCGACCGGCGAAATGCCTGCGCCGTTGCGCTTAACGCGGATGCCGGAATTGGTCTGGGTGATCTCGGCACCTGTCTGCGAAATCACGTCGAGCGCGGTCTGCAATAATTCGGGGCGGGCGCCCTCGAGCACGACGTCGCCGCCGGTCATGGCGACGGCCATCGCATAGGTGCCCGTCTCGATGCGGTCGGGGATGACGCGCACGCGCGCACCCGACAGCGATTCGACGCCATCGATGGTGATGGTCGGGGTGCCGGCACCGGAAATCCTGGCGCCCATGGCGTTGAGGCATTCAGCGAGATTGACGATTTCGGGCTCGCAGGCGGCGTTTTCCAGCACCGTCTCGCCCTTGGCCAGCGAGGCCGCCATCATCAGCACATGGGTGGCGCCGACCGAGACCTTGGGGAACACATAGCGGTTGCCGACCAGGCGGCCATTCTTGGTCTTGGCGATGACATAGCCGGTGTCGACGTCGAGATCGGCGCCGAGCGCCTGCAGGCCTTCGAGGAACAGGTCGACCGGGCGCGTGCCGATGGCGCAGCCGCCGGGCAGCGACACCTTGGCCTCGCCCATGCGGGCCAGCAGCGGCCCGATCACCCAGAATGAGGCCCGCATCTTCGAGACGAGCTCGTAAGGCGCCGTCGTGTCGACGATGTTGCGGGCGGAGAAGTTGATGGTGCGCGAATAGCCCTCATTCTGCTTCTCGCGGCGGCCATTGACCGAGTAATCGACGCCGTGATTGCCGAGGATGCGGATCAGCTGTTCGACATCGGCCAGATGCGGCACATTTTCCAGCGTCAGCGTGTCGTCGGTCAAGAGCGAGGCGATCATCAGCGGCAAAGCGGCGTTTTTCGCGCCCGAGATCGGAATGCTTCCGGCAAGCTTGTTGCCGCCGACAATTCTGATGCGATCCATTGGAAAACGTCCCTCTCGGCCAAAAAGACCGGTTCAATCGTTTGAGTATCGGCCCGTCTAGACCATCGGCCGGCTTGGTTCAAGAAATAGGATTTCCGAGCATCCGGGCCAAGAGTGGCTGATTTGAGTTAATCTTTCTGTATTTCCTTGGCCGAACCGAGCCCGTCTGGCCTCTGGTCGGCTTCCCCTGTACGGCGCGAGCGCGATTGCGCCTTGCGTTTCTGCAGATTGGCGCGCAACTGCTCGGCGAGCCGGTCCTTGCGGTCGGTGCCGCCCTTTTTCGGTGATATCGTCTTGTCGCTCATCGTCCCGTCCCGGCCGGCGACCGGCCAAACCTGCCGTTCAGGGATAGCCAACATTGTGGCGCCGCCATGTCATTGAAAGCTATCCGGCAAAGGCTTTCACAGAAGCGTTGTTCTTGGCCTTGCGCTTGCCGGTTCGATATGGCAGAAGCCCCGCCATCAGCGGCTGCGGTAGCTCAGTGGTAGAGCACTCCCTTGGTAAGGGAGAGGTCGAGAGTTCAATCCTCTCTCGCAGCACCATCCTATCCCATTGAAATTATTGAAGTCGTTGACATGCAACGGTTTCTGTCCATTCTGACGTTACAAATGCCGTAACAGATCGGATGGACTTATGACCGGCCGAGTTCGAAATCTCCTAAATCGGGACGGCCGCTATTTTGCACGGCTTGTCGTTCCCAAAGAGCTACGGCCGTATATCGGGAAGGCCGAATTGCGAAAAGGGCTCGGCCCTGACTACCGGGCAGCCCTGAAGATGTTGCCGGGTGCTGTCGCCGTCCTACAGCACGAGATTGCGCTTGGCGAGCGCCGCGCCGTTGCCGCTGGCGAACAGTCGATCACAGTCGGCCGATATCCACTTCTTCCACCGCAAATAGCCAGCCGAGACTATCAAATGCGGTTGGCCGACGATGCGTTGATCCGGTCGCAACATTATCAGTATGCGGGCTTTGAGGTCGACTGCGAGGGAGCTCGGCGGTGACGGTCGCGCACGCCATGCGATTGCTGGACGCGGTTTGGCAGGAATGGAAGCAAGTCCGCTAGCCGCCCATCCAAGGCATATCGATCGCCCCGAGCGATACAACGATCCCGAGGGCCACTAGCGCCACGCCCAAACTACCTTCGAAGCGGCGGCCACGGGGCCGCAGCTTCTCGACGAAGACGACCAGGGTCAAAAGCAGCATCCAGGCGACGCTCATGACGCCGGTCGCGACCAGCACGGCAAACAGCGCCCAGCAGCAGCCAAAGCAATAGAAGCCGTGGCGCAGCCCCATCTTGAGTGCGCCAACACGCCCGTCGCGCCAGTGCTGCGCAACGAAAGCAAGCGGCGAACGGCAATGGCTGAGGCAAATGTGCTTGAAGGTCGTGAATTGGTAGAGCCCGGCGACGCCAAGCGTGGCACCCAGCGCGAGCGGTGCCCATTTCGACCGCTGGGGTGGATCGAGGCTCGTTGCAAACTCGCTGCCGATCTGGACCAGGACATACACGATGAGGCCCGCCGCCGCCCAGACGAGCATATAGCCCACGACGAAGATCCATGTCGGGATGGCCACGTGCTGTTCGCGCCTCGCCTGCGCCGCCGCGAACATAAAGATCATGGGCGCCGCAGCTGGCAGCATCATGGCCGCCATCATCACGGTCCACACAGCGAGAAAGGCGGTGGCGCCGGCAAGTGACCAGCCGTCGGCGGCAATTCCGGCCATCGCCATGCCGGCCATGCCCTCCATACCCTCCATCCCGCCGCGCACCGCAATGCCCATGGGCATATCCATGCTGAAGGTCTGGTAGAGGGTGAGCGCCCACGCCGCCAATGTCAGCACGACGAGCGATGCGAGAAGGCCGCGCGGCATGCCACGCAAACTCCGGAGCCGCCACGTTTTCTTGGGGAACGCGTCAGGCATCGGCGCACGCCCTAGTTCGGGCCGGTCCAGTCGAATGGAATGTGCTTGCTCGAGCGGGCCGTGCCCGTCCAGTCGAGCCCGAAGCCTTTGGTGGTCACCTCGACAGAACGCCCCCAGGTGGCAACCTGGCCCGGGCCGACCTCTGAGCCGGGCGGGTTGATTGTCTGCACCCGCTTGCCCGGCGGTGTTGTAGGACCGGAAAGCGCTTCAGCGCGGCCGACGACGAGGCCAGTAATCTCGACTCGCCAGGTGGCCAGGTCGCCCGCCACCTCGAAAGTGATTGGCACGAACTCCATGCCGCGCATCTCGCCGATATTGGCGGCAAAGCCCGCCGGCCAGCCGCCGGCGTGGCCGCCGAAGATCATCTGCAGTGCCTCGCGCTGCGGCTCATTAGCCTTCTCGTCGAGATACATGCCCATCACGGCCTTTGCCTCGCCGGCCCATAGATTGCCTTCGAACTCGCCGAGCGCCACCAGCGTCAGGCCGTCGAGCTTCACCTCGCCATACTGGCCCTCGCGCACATGCCAGGCGAGCACGCCCTGGCAGTGATTGCCGGTTGGCCGCTGGGCGAACTCACAAGGGCAAGGGATGTCGCAGCTGCAGATGTCGAACCAGTCGCCCGCGAGCCGCCATTGAGGCACTGCGTCCATGGCGCTTCCTCCCCGAAACTAAGGGCCATTTATACGCCGAAGGCCGAGCGCACTCCACTAATTCGTGCGTCGCTCGCTGATTTTGATGGGCGGGCTCCCACATTAATGGTTGAGGGGTGCACACAAGCCGCAGCTGGGCCCCTTCAGGTCCTGATATCGGCGACGACCGTTCCGGAGACAGGATCGGTCACGCCGAGGTCGCCGCCGAGATCCTCCAGCATGTCTCGCATGGTGTCCAAAAGGCCGATCATCTGCGGCCGTGCCGTCGCGAGGCTGTCCAAGTCGTTCCATTCACCGACGACGCAGAAGGTCCGGTCGCCGGTCTTGATCAGAGCGGCCTTTCGGAAGCCCGTGGCGTCGAGGCTCGCTTTCTTGTGTGCATCGATGAATGCCTGTTCCTTGCCCGGCTTGGTGCGGAACCGAACGACGTTGTAAGCAGTCATGCCTTCCTCCAATCGATTGCGAAGACTCTCTTGCCTGGCCAGCCTTACGGGCGTGCCTCGAGAACCATGTTGAACGGGGTTTCGGTGGCGCGGCGGAACCGCTTGAACCCGCCACCCGACACGACCTTGCGAAGCCTCGCCTCGCCGGCCTGGGCGCCGAGGCCCAGCCCGACCTCCTGGGAGAGCGACGCAGGCGTGCAGATGAAGGTCGAGGCGGCGTAGTAGATGCGACCAACCGGGTTGAGGTTGGCCGAGAGCTTGTCGTGGGCGAAGGGCTCGACAATCATCCAGGTGCCGTCCGCCTTGAGCGCGTTGTGCACATGCCTGGCAGCACCCTCCGGATCGCCCATGTCGTGCAGGCAGTCGAAGAATGCGACCAGATCGTAGGTGCCTGGGAAATCCTTGGCCGCCGCAATTTCGAAGTTGGTGTTGCCGGCGACGCCGGCCTCCTTCGCGGCGGCGCGGGCGCGCTCGATCGACGGGGCGTGATAGTCGAAGCCGGTAAAGCGCGAGTTCGGGAAGGCCTTGGCCATCAGCACGGTAGAGGCGCCATGGCCGCAGCCGACATCGGCGACGTCTATGCCGCGCTCCAGCCTTTCGACAACACCATCAAGCGCCGGCAGCCAGGAGCCGATAAGATTGGCGTTGTAGCCTGGCCGGAAGAAGCGCTCTGTGCCGCGGAACAGGCAGGCGCTGTGATCGTGCCAGCCAAGACCTTTGCCAGAGCGGAAGGCCTGCCTGACCTTCTCCTCGTCGAGCCACAGTGTCGAGACCACCTCGAACGCGCCGGCCATGAAGGCCGGGCTGTCCTCATTGACGAAAACCTGTTCCTGCTCGGGGCTGAGGTAGAAGCTGTCGCCAGCCTCGTCATACTCGACATAACCTGCCGCCGCCTGCGCCGAGAGCCATTCGCGGACCAGCCGTTCTTGGGTGCCGGTCCTTTTGGCAAGCTGTGCGGCGGTCATCTTGCCGCCAGCGCTCATTGCCGCGAAAAGGCCGAGCCTGTCTCCCAGCAGGACCGCAGCCCCGGTGGTGATGGCGCCGAGATCGCCGACCATCCTTCCTAGCAGGGCCTCCAGCTTTTCCTGATCGGGCAGTTTTTCCTGATTGCGCTTTAGCATCGGCTTTCTCCTCCAGCTCGATCCCAAACACTCGCCATGGGCGACAAGCCATATCCCGTCTCCGGGGAAGGCCTGGCCATAACAGTCCACTATTCGCCCCGTAGCGATTGACTGTTACAGCTTCACAGGAACGTGACCGATGCCTTGGAGTTCTCAGAGAGAGCGGGCCTATACGCCGGCAGAACATCGGAGCGAATGTGCTACCTCAGGGTCGTTTGGCTCATTGCGTCAAAGGGATGCGAATCCTCATGCTAAGGCGCTCAAGTTTCAGAAAGAACAAGGCGCATCGCACAACGTCGGCTTGCTGGCATCCCGTGTTCGACTTCTCGACGCAGCACCTGACGAAGCCACTCTCCCGCTTGCGCATCGTCCAGCATCTGGAATCCCAGCTTTTGGTAAAATGGAGCGTTCCAGATCACGTCGCGGAACGTGGTTAAGCTGAGGGCGACAAGGCCGCGGCCCCCCGCATCCGTGATTGCATTTTCAAGCAAGGCGCGCCCGATACCCCAGCGTTGTCGTTCCAGGCGAACGGCAAGTTCCCAGACGTGCAATGTGTCGTCCTGGATCTCCGCGCTCAGGAACGCGACCGGCCGGTCGTCGTGGCCCACCGCGACCCAGCACGTGCCCTTGGCGATGAGTTCACGGTGGCGCTCGACGGTCTGGTTGTCGTCATCGGCGATCCAGGCAAGCTCTGCAATTTCACGGTAAGCCTCACCAGCCGACTGTTCGATATCGGGTAGTGCTTCCGCGTCAGCGTCTTGCGCAATTCGAATGGTGATCATGGGGTTGCCGTCGTGGCTTCCAGGGTTCTGCAGAGAATGACGTTGGAGTGTCGCTCGGGCCAATCTGCAAACTCTGCTACACGCACGAAACCGGCTTTTTCATACAGTCCTGGCGCCTGGAAATCATGGCTCTGCACCCAGATCCGCCGAACGCCTCGAGCGACGGCTTCGGCGGCGAAGGCGTTCAACAGCTCTCGCGCATAGCCGCGTCCCCTAAACGCCTCTTCGATCCACATCTGTTTGAGTTCGGAAGTGCCTGCCCAGGAATATCCTGTTGCGACACCGATGATGCGTCCCACCTCGTCGCGGATCACAAAGCCAAGGCCCTGGGCGTCATCGCGCCCTATCGCATCCCGGTTGTAGCCGTAGATCCTGTCTTCGATGGCGTCGATTTCAATCGCAGAAAGATCGTGCTTGGGCTGGGCAAGGGTAGTCATCTCGATCGCTCGATTCCCTTGGGTCGAGGCAAGACCGTCTCAAGCGATAAACGGCCAGGACCACCTACTGCAAGCGTTGCAAGGCCGCCCAGGTAAAGCAGGATTATTTCGTAGCCGACAGGCCCGAACCGGATCCCTCTGGCGGTCACTTCGGCAAACTTCACTGAGAAGAATCCGTATTGGGAATGGACTGTGAACAATGCAGTCAAAAGCACGATCGCCATCGGCACACTGGCGAGCGGAATGAACGCGCCCGCCAGCACAGCGCCACCGCCGACAAGTTCAACCAGCGTAGTCAGCCATGCCAGCAATTGAGGCACTGGGACTCCCAATGTCTGAAGCACGACGCCAAAGCTTTCCGGCCCTCTGCTGAGTTTGGCGTAGCCATGGGCCAGAAAGCCAAGGCCTACGATCAACCTTATCGGCAACGGCGCCCACCCGGCAGCAGCACTTGAAGGGGAGAATGTGGTTCTTGAGAAAAGTTGACGGAAACGCATCCTGCGAACTTTCTTGTATGTGCGGTGTGTGAGAAGTCGGCACCGTCGGAAAGAATCCGAGGTGGACGACGTTGACAGTTCGTTGTTCGCTCCGCGTCGGCTGACTGTTACGGGGCTCACAGCAACGTGACCGCCACCTGAAAATTCTCAACAAGAGTAGGACCTCAAATCGCCGGTGCATCAGACAAACGTGCGAGCTCAGGAATCGCGTGTGTGGCGTCCAGGCCGGTGAGGACAAGGCTTCTGTCACGCCGATTTCAAAACATAGGCCTCGTCGAAGTCCGCGAGCTTCGGATACGCGATGGTAGGGGCATATGCGAGGCTGAGGACGCGCTCACGGTAACGATCGAGCTGCATCCGGCGCTCGCCACCGCTGATGCGAACTGGTGCATGCACCAGGAATGGCTCGATCACCGTGAAGCCAACAAAGTAGAGTATCCCGTGGTTGATTGGGAACAGGATTTCATTGATAGGCCCGTTTAGTCCGCGGTCGGAATAGATCGGCTGCGGTCCGCCGATTGTGACGGAACACATTGCGCGCTTGCCTACGAAAACGCCGCGATCATACCATTTGCCGCCGCCATAGATGCGGCCGCCTGACGCGAACACTCGGTCAACCCAGCCCTTGAGGATTGCCGGTAGTCCGAACCACCAGAGCGGGAACTGCAGGATCAGCGCGTCGCACCAGAAAAGCTTGTCCATCTCCGCCTGGATGTCGGCAGCAAATCCGTCAAAGGCTGCCGCATTCGCCTCCTCGGCCTGCTGTCGGTAGTAGTTCGCGTCGCGCACGGTCGTAAAGTTGCGGCGATCCGACACCGGATTGAAGCCCATGGCGTAAAGATCGGAGACGACGACCTGATGCCCTGCCGCAGACAGCGCCTCTTGTGCTGCGCGGGTGAGGGCGCCGTTGAAACTGTTGGGCTCGGGGTGGGCATGAATGATGAAGACGCGCACCGTGTGCCTCGCTACTCAGTTGAAATGTTCACTTTCCGAACGCCGAGAAAGCCCGCTCGGCGACATGGTCGAGGGAGAACACGCCGGCGCCACGTGTCAGCACCAGAAGGAGCAACGAGGCCCACAGAAGATGCTCGGCCCAGTTTTCCGGAAATACGAAGATCTGGATCACCGATACGACACCGAGCAGCATCAGAGCGCCGATGCGCGAAAAGAGCCCTAACAAAAGCAGCACCGATCCGGTGATTTCGGCGGCTGTCGCCAGCGGCGCCGCAATCGACGGATCGATGAACGGTAGGTTGTATTCGCTGGCGAACAGCTGCAGCGTCACAGGCCAGGACGCCAGCTTGCTCTGCGCCGATTGCCAGAAGACATGCGCCACCGCAATACGGGCGGCGAGCTGGATCAGCGAGAATGGAATGCTTTCAGGCAATTTGATGATGCGCCTGTAGACACCAACAAGGCCAGTTGGGCCAGTCGAGGAATGATCTGAAATTGCGGTCATGACAGTCTCCATCAGTTTGAGAGGGGATGTATCGGGATATGCACGTCCGTAACGAGCCCGTCGCCAAACAGACGCACGAGCGCGGACACGAGATCGAATGACGGATCGAGAGCGAGGGCGCGGCCCATGGCGTGTTCGAGGCCGAGGCCGTGCTTCAACGAATGCCGGAACGCAAAGTTCGCACGATCGAGAAGAACCAGACGAACATTATCCCCGGCCCGCCACAACGCCACGCGTTGAGGGCGCCTTATCCAGGCACTCTGCTGGTCGATAGTCGCCTCTTGCTGGTGCGCCGTCCAAACGGACAGGATCGACCAGTGCGAAACGATCAGCCGCAGGGAGGGCTGCAACAGGATATCGGGCGAGGGTCCCAGATTGGTGCTGTCATATTCAGACAGGGTTCGCGACGGCAGGCAAACTGCGTCGAGCGCTTCTGCGATGGTCCATTCGAGCCGTGCGGTCTCGGCCACGATCGGCATGTCGGAAAGTGTGTCGATCGTCTTCAGGAAGCGCGGGAAGCCGGCGCCATAACGCGCCAGCCGCGACTCCACCGGCGGATGCCGTCGAATGAACTCGCTGGCTACGAAACGGAAGAACCGTTCATCGACAAGGCGAACCGTGACGGGAAACACCGCCATCAGGACCGAAGTGAGCGAACTGCGAGTGTTGTTTTGGTAGATACGCAGGCGCGCCAAAGGATCGGCCTTGCCGGCGGTCAAAATTTTTGCGGCAACCAACGGCTCCATGGCAAGCACCGAGCGCGCGATGGTGGTCTGCAAGTCTTCAAGCGGCAGCATGATATCCTCCCTGTATTATTGGCGGCAACGCTAACGGCATGACCTGTCCGGCCTTGGCGACAGCAAATGCCGCAAGCACGGGCATGCCTGTCCTTGCCTCGGTTTCGAAGGAAACGAGGGTGGACTGTGGTCGGGGTTTTGCGGCCGCCGTTTGTCTCGCGGCCTGCTTGCGGTTGAACATGATCGAAGCGGAAAGCATGTCGGCCCACATCGCTTCGCCGAGCAGCACATCGAGAACAGGAACATCGGTGTCCCATTCGATCAGGGTAGGGCGCGGTCCAAGCCGACTTATGGCATGCTGGTAGAGCGCCCAGACAACCGGTGGCACGCGCGAGCCATGATCGTCGATGAGCACGGTGTCGGTCCCGACGTGATTGGTCGCATGTCCGGCAAGATGGATCTCACCGATAGCCTCTACTGGCAGCGCATCGATGAAGGCTTTTGGATCATATTGGAGGTTGTGCGCCGAAACCTGGACATTGTTGACATCCAGCAGCAGGCCACAGCCGGTCCGCGCGACGAGCTCGGCCAGGAATTCGGCCTCGTTCATAGAGGAATCCACAAAGGCGACATAGGCAGACAGATTTTCGATCAGCACCTGCCGCCCCAGCGCGCCCTGGACAGTCTCGACATTGCGCGCCACGATCGCCAGCGCCTCTTCGTCATAGCGCAGCGGCAACAGGTCGTTCAGGTAGGCGCCGTCGGCCACGCTCCAAGCGAGATGTTCCGAGACGAGATCGGGCTGGAAGCGCTCGCAGACCTTGCGCAGCCTTTCCAGATGATCGCGGTCCACTCCTCGCGCGCTGCCCAGCGAGAGGCCAACGCCATGAACCGATAGCGGATAGATTTGGCGCAGCCGGTCCAACGCTTCGACGCCGGCGCCGTGTCCCATGTAGTTCTCGGCATGAACTTCGAGCCAGCCAGCGGAGGGTCTGCGGGTCAGCATCTCGCTGATGTGAGGTGAGCGAAGACCGATGCCCGCTGATGCGGGGATCGAGAGGCGCTGAAATGCACGGGACATCGGTCTGCTCCTTCCAATGGGGTTGGCTCGAAGTCTGATCGGTTAGGCCTTAGGCTTGTCGCTGCCGCCAGCGATCTTCGCGCAGCTGCCGGCGGGCACGTAGAGCCACGAATCCGGCTGGTTGTCGGCTGTGGAGGTGCCGGCGCAGGAATGCGTCGCGGTCTGGCAGTCGTTCTGGCCAGCCTTGACGACGCCGTAGCACTTTTCGAAGGCGAAGGCGGGCTTGGCAGCTGGGCCGCTATAGGCGGCCGTTGTGGCCAGCGAAGTGGCGGCCGCTAGGGCCGATCCGATGAGGGTTTTGGCGTTGATCACAGACGTGTCTCCTGGTTGCGTTTCGAGGGAAAGACCGACCTTGCGGCCTGTCTGCAAGCAGTGTCCCCGATCCGGCGGCCGAGCTGAAATGCTGTCTCGGCATGGATTTGATACGCGGTCACTATGTTGAAGCCCCTGCCAAGCAAAAGCCCTCCGGCGGGGAACCGGAGGGCTTGGCGCCTGCGTTAGTGAGCGGGCGAAGCAGGCGCGGCTAGGCGGGAGGGAGGCGCCTAGACATATTTCCCTTTTTTCTCGACGGCGGAGCGGTCGTCCGCGAAATGGTCGGCCATAAGCCAGTCCTCAACTTTCTTCCGCCCTCTGTCGCGCATGGCGGTCAGTTCACCCCAGTCGGTCCAGGGCCTTAAAAACATCGTTGCGCCAGCCCGGTGCGCAGTGTCGAAGATGGTCTGTGTCCGGGCCAAATTCGGGGTGCCGGGCATGGCGGCGACGCGATGATCCGAACAGGGCGTCATGGACCCTGAGGGCTTGCCGGCGATGATCAACTGGGCACCTGGTTCAATGGCCTGGAACGATGGCAAAACCGAAACGTCCCCGTCACCCCAGTAGGTGTCACCGTCGATCTCCACGGCCGGGAACAGGAATGGGACCGTCGCCGCTGCTAGGATAATATCGATCGACAATTGATCGCTTGGGAAGACCTTCACAGCATCGGTGCGGGCATTCGAAGCCACGATGTTGAGTTTCACAGGACAGGTCTTCTTACGGATCTCCGCAATTTCGATTGTCTGCTCCAGGATGGATCTCAGAGGGCTGGCCTTCTCTGCCATCAACATCGATGCGTGACTGACGCGTCGCCAGAAATTGGTGAGTGCCGTGCGTGCACCACGCTGGCCGCCCAGGGCCAGACCATAGGCGAGAACCGCGGCTTCCATCGCGCCGAACCCGGACGCTGTAATGTTGCCGAAGCAAAGGTCGGGCTGATCCAGCAAGCGGTCGAGAACGCCCCAGACAAACGCGCCGTGTGCATCGTTTGCCACGACAATGTCGACAGGTTGCCGGTCGTCCATCGCACGGCCTGCGCCGCCTACGGAGGTTCGGCTGGTTTCGATTCCGGTCTGGATATGCATCGTGTTGGTCTCCATCCCATAACGCCGCTAGGGGCGTTCGATGAAGAGACTGCCGCATCATCTGCTGCTGGCGAAATGCCAAGCTGGCATGAACTCCATAGGTAGATTGCATTGGTCGCCATCGCGTGCCCGTCGCAAGTTTGGTTGCCAGGCAAACCAGAGGGGTTGGTTGTTTTGACCAGCACGACGATCGTCGCCTAGGCAATCGATCGACAGCCAAAGGAATGCGTCATGAAAATACGAGCCTTGTATGTAGGGGTGATTGCTCTCGGTCTTCTTGCGGGAGGCGCCTCCGCCGACCCCCTCAGCGATCTGGCATCTTTCCCCTCGTTCTACAAAGATGCCGGGATGAAAACGATGAAGCCGATGGCTGAGTTCAAGAAGGCGTGGCGAGCCACGCCAAAGCGAGATCGGGCCGCAATGAAGAGGGCGTGCAACGACCCGGCGATGAGCAAGGCACATGCGCCGTTCTGCGCAAACGTCCTGGCGCTTGGTGGCGCCAAATAGCTGCAAGTCAGGCCATCAGTGGCTGGCTACAGAACCGGCATAAACTCCATACGCAGATGGCATTGGCAACTCCCACACCGATTGCAGCAAAGTGCATCCCGGCAAGGAGGGACCACAGAGTTCTAAATTGCTGTCGATAATTACTGCAGTCCTCGATGGGACGATTGCTCAACTCCAGAGAAGGATCATACCATGAATATCAAAGCTATCTGCCTCGGCGCCTTCGCACTTTCCGTTCTGAGCGGCGTTGCTTTCGCCGGCGTGCTCGACGAGCCGTCCAATATGCAGCCTTTCTTCACCGACGCCGGCATGAAGACGATGAAATCGGATGCCGACTTCAAAGCAGCCTGGGGCGCCATGTCGAAGGACAAACGGGATGCCATGAAGAAAGAATGCAACGACGCAGCGATGAGCAAGCCCCATGCCGAATTCTGCGTGAAAGTTCATCAGCTCGGCGGCAACAGCTGAACGTCACCCTGGCTTTCCAGAGCGCGACGGCGAGCAAGTTGCTCGCCGCCGTCCCCTATGTCCCGCCAAAGCCTTTCAGTGGCGCCAAACCGCGCCAACCCATGACGATATGCTATGAACTTTATAGCAGCGGTGCATTGGAACGTTGATGTCGTTTGCGGCAAGGTTCGGTTGAGCAAAAAAGGACTACGCAACGGGGACAAATCGGCATGGACATTCATCACATCCGCTACTTCCTTGCCGTGTGCGAGACGCGAAATTTCACGCGCGCCGGCGAAAAGTGCAATGTCACCCAGCCAGCGCTGTCTCGCGCCATCCAGCAGCTCGAAGACGAGGTCGGCGGCCTGCTGTTTCGCCGCGAGCGAAACCTAACCCACCTTACCGATCTTGGCGTGCTGCTGCGCCCTCGTTTCCAGCAGATCCTCGACGAGCTGACCGGAGTGCGGCAGGAAGCGTCGAGATTCTTGTGCCTGGAAAATGCCGACCTCAAAGTTGGCGTCATGTGCACCATCGGGCCGCGCCGCTTCACCGGCCTGCTGACCGACTTCAACCGACGCCAGCAGGGCATCCAGCTGCAGCTGGTCGAGGGCGTGCCAGCATCGCTCTCTCAGCTGCTTGAGTCAGGCGAGATCGACGTCGCCATCATGGCGTCGAGCGACAGCTTTCCGGACCGATTCGATGTCACGCCACTTTATCGCGAACGCTTTGTTCTGGCCTTTCCAAACGGCCATCGGCTGGCTCGCAACGACAATGTCGCCATCTCCGAACTCGACGGTGAAAACTATCTCAGGCGGCTCAACTGCGAGTATCGTGATCACCTCGCCGGACTGTGCACCGACCGCGGCGTGAAGCTCAGGATCTCCTACGCCAGCGAGCGCGAGGACTGGATCCAGAATATGGTTTCAGGCGGACTTGGGATCTGCTTCATCCCGGAGTTCAGCGCAGTGATCCCGGGCTTGCAGGTCCGGCCCGTCATCGATCCCGAAGTCTGGCGGGAAGTGTCCCTGGTCGTCGTCGCGGGACGCAGGTTCTCGCCGGCGGCATCGGCCTTCGTCAACAGCGTCAAGGCGCATGGCTGGCCGGAAAGTGCCATAGCCCAGGCACTCCACAAGACCGCAGCCTGAAACAAACTCCAAGAAATTCTGGCACGGCGTGGCATGTGATGCCATGCGTCTGCGTGCAGCCATCATGGCTCACGATAGTTTTCAGGTATCGAATTGAAAGCCAGTCAGCATTTCTCTTTCTTCGCGGCTCCGATCACTCTCCCTGTCATGCCCCGCCTCCCGCGTTTGGGCACCGACAAAGGAGAAATACAAGATGGCTACCAAGAAACTCAACCTCGCGTTTGCGGTCGGGCTGCTTTCCGCAACTGCTGCCTTTTCCGCTGCTCCGGCCTTCGCCGGCGACTGCCCTGCCGGCCAGGCCGCCACGACCGACATCCAGGAACATCCAAGCAAGCCGGTCGGCGTCGTCGACACGATTCTCTCCGCGATCGATCTGAGCAGCAAGGGCGAGGCCTGGAAAGGCAACATGCTGCGCCTGCGCAAGCTCGTCGTGCAGCCGGGCGGCGTCGTGCCGTGGCATGAGCACAATGTCCGCCCAGCTAACATTATCGTCGTCGAAGGCTCGATCACCGAATATCGCAGCACCTGCAAGGTCGGCATCGAGCATCCGGCTGGCGACGTGACCGCCGAGTTCGGCCAGCTCGCTCACTGGTGGAAGAACAACGGCAAGGTGCCTGCGGTGCTCTATTCGGCCGACGTCCTGCCACCGACAATGCACGAAGACCACATGATGTGAGCCGCTCGGCGCGGCGAACAGATTCCAGCATCAGCAACTGAAAGCGCGTCCTCGGGTGATCTCCTGGGGACGTGTGGCCACGGAGCCTTGTCATGACGACCAGTGAACAGACTGAACCGACGCGGCTGCGCATGGTTGCCGCCGACAGCTGGCGCTTCGGCCTGATTGCCCTGATCGCGTTTCTCACGCTCGTCGATCTGTTCGCCACCCAGGCCATCCTGCCTTCGCTGGTGATAAAATTTGGTGTTAGCCGCGCGACCATGGGTTTTGCCGTTAACGCCAGCACGTTCGGCATGGCTGTGGCCGGGATCGCGGTGGCGCTTTTCGGCAGGAACCTCGATCGCCGCAACGGCATCTGGATCAGCCTTGCGGTGCTGGCGATCCCGACGACGCTCTTGTCGCAGACCGACAGTATCTTGGTCTTCGCCCTGCTGCGTGTTGCCCAAGGCTTGTGTATGTCGACCGCGTTCACACTGACGATGGCCTACCTGGCCGAGCATTTTTCCGCGCGGCAGACGACGAGTGCGCTTGCGGCCTATGTGACCGGTAACGTCGCCAGCAACTTCTTCGGACGGCTGATGTCGGCCGCCGTCGCCGACACATTCGGCATTTCCACCAACTTCCTGACATTCGCCGCCCTCAATCTGATTGGTGCGGCTCTCGTCTGGTTCACGCTGCAGAAGACATCCGCGATGATGCGTGCCGACACGATGGGCGGGCCCGCCCGTGCGGCCTGGAAGGGTCCGCTGAAAAACACCGAGCAGCGCGGCTGCTTTGCCATCGGCTTCCTGATCCTCTTCGTATTTATCGGCACTTTCACCTATGTGAATTTCCAGCTCGTCGCCGCGCCACTATCGCTGTCGCCGATGGCGCTCGGACTGGTCTATTTCGTCTTCCTGCCTTCCATGCTGACCACTCCCCTGGCCGGGCGTGTCGCCGCGGGCCTCGGTCCAAGGGTCGGCATCGGTTCGACGCTCGTGCTGGCGATCCTGGGTTTGCTTTTGCTGCTCACGACCAGCCTTCCGATCGTTCTTGCCGGGATGGCGCTGGTCGCAATCGGCACCTTCCTGGCGCAGGCAATAGCGACAGGACACGTCAGCCGCACCGCCTCGCACGACCGCGCCGCCGCAAGTGGCATTTACCTCGCCTCCTACTATGCGGGCGGGCTCGCCGGCAGCTTCGTCATCGGACAGATCTACGACCGGATCGGCTGGACCGCATGCGTGGCCGTGCTTGCCGCGGTCCTCGCCGGCGCGATCGCAGTGGCGCGCGTGCTTCAAACTCCAAAGGCATGAAACCTAACGGCCGAGGATCTTGACTATCCAACAAAGGAGACTGAGATGACCAACTACCTGAAAACCATGATTGCCGGCGGCGCCATAATGATGGCGATCGTTCTCCCAGCCGCAGCTTCGGACGGTGTCGTGACGGTGAAGAGCGACTATTCCGTCGGCGAGACGGTCGCGCGCATCAAGAGGGATGTTCTCAAGAAGGGCATCAAGTTCTTTGGCGTTATCGACCAGGCAAGACTTGGCAAGAATGCCGGCAACGATGTCAGGCCGTCGCGGCTGGTGATGTTTGGCAATCCGGCGCTTGGGACGACCTTCATCACATCAAATCCGGAAGCCGGGCTCGATTGGCCGGTGCGTGTTCTGGTCTATCAGACCGCAGATGGTGCGGTTTATGCGGCCTACAGCGATTTCGACTGGATCGCCAAGCGGCATGGAATTACCGACCGCGAGGCGCAGTTCAAGATGGCGACGGAAGTCATCCAGTCCGTCACCTCGACGATCAGAAAAAACTGAACGCGAACGATGCACCGGGGATCCGTGGCCCGGATATGCTAGGCCGGATGCTCGCCGCGACAGGGCTACTCGGCGGCGGACAATGCCTTCGCCCGCTCGCCGAACCACCTTTTCTGCGTAGCCTCGCGCACCAGCGCGCCAACCGCTGGCGAATGCCTGCGGCCGCGCACGGTGACAAGATTGACCTCGCGCCAGAATTCCGGGTCGGTGATCGGCAGGGCCACCACTCCCGGGTGCTTGGCGGTATGCTCGGGCATGAAACCGAAACCAAGCCCGGCGGCGATCATCGCGAGTGTCCAATCGTCGCGATCGCTCCAGTAAACGGGGCTGACGGTCACGCCCTGCTCGGAGAGAACGGCGTCCGCATAGCCGGCAAATTCACAGTTGTTGCGGTGGATGTAACTTTCATTGCTCATGTCTTTCACTTGCACTCTGCGCTGGTTGGCGAGGCGATGGGTCAGATGGACCGCCATCACCATCTGCTCGCGAAAAAGCGGCAAGGAGTGCACTTCCTCGTCGGGAACGTTCGACGGCAATGCGTAAATGGCTGCCTCGAGATCGCCCTCGAGCAGCCGCCGCCGTAAACTCGGCGCGTCGGCGTCGCAAAGATGAAGCTCCACACCCGGGTGATGGCCGCGGATGGACGAGATGAGCTCGATGATCTCGTCGGGAGCAATCGTGCTCATGATACCGACCCTGAGCGGCGTCTTCTTCAGATGCACATACCGCTCGGCTATCTGCTTGGCCTGCCGGGAGTTCTCAAAAACACCCTCAAGATAGGTTTCGACCATGCGGCCGAGTTCCGTTAGATGGGTGAAGCGTCGCTCACGATGAAAAAGCGCGCCGCCAAATTCGTCCTCCAGCAGCTTGATGGCACGTGAAAGCGCGGGCTGCGTGACGTTGCACTCCTCCGCCGCCCGGGTGAAGTTCAATTCCTTCGCGACGGCCAAGAAATATCTGACCTGACTGATCTCCACTGCACGCTCCCCCAGCGGGCATGCATACGGCACGACCCGTGTTGCGGCGCGATCTTACTAGTTGACACTGCGTCAAACAAGCCAACGCGGCGAAGTCGATGGCTTCGCCGGCACCGAGCTTACGATCTGACCGTCAGCTATCGAATCCATGTCTCAACGGCATTTCCGCTGCTTCGTGCGTCTCGCCATACTCCACGCAGAACTCCAGGACCTGGGCGCGCAAGCCCGTTGCTCGCAGCCGTCTGCCGGCCAATCCGGCCGCGGCTCCAACCGAAGGAAACGACGATGCTCAGCGGAAAGACAGCACTAATCACCGGCTCGACCAGCGGCATCGGCAAAGGCATCGCCGAGGCCTTCGCGGCCAAAGGCTGCAACATTGTGCTCAATGGTTTCGGCGATACCGATGAGATTGAACTGCTGCGGGCAAAGCTTGCCGCTGACCACGGGGTGACCGTTCGTTACGACAATGCGGACATGAGCAAGGGTGGCGCGATCACTGCGATGATGGACAAGGCGATCGCCGAGTTCGGCGCGGTCGACATCCTCGTCAACAATGCCGGCATTCAGCATGTCGCACCGATCGACGAATTCCCGATCGAGAAATTCGAAGCGGTCGTGGCGATCGATCTCATGTCGTCGTTCTACACCATCCGGCGCGCGCTGCGGGCGATGAAGGAGCGAAAATGGGGTCGTATCATCAACGTTGCCTCCGCCCACGCCCTTGTCGCCTCGCCATACAAATCCGCCTATGTCGCCGCCAAGCATGGGGTCGCCGGCCTGACCAAGACTGTTGCGCTGGAGGTCGCCGAACAGGGCATCACCGTCAATGCGGTTTGCCCGGGATACGTGCTCACCCCGCTGGTCGAAAAGCAGATACCGGACACCGCCAAGGCCCGCGGTATCACCGAGGAGCAGGTCATCAAGGATGTGCTCCTGGCGGCCCAGCCAACCAAGCAGTTCGTGACCGTCGCCGAGGTCGCGGCGCTCTGCCTGTTCCTGGCCTCAGACGATGCGGCATCGATCACCGGCGCCATCATGCCGATCGAAGGCGGCTGGACGGCGCATTGAATCCGGCAACGAGGAGCAAAAAGGCTATGAACAAGATCGCCCGAAATCCGTCAGCTTCGGACACTTTTCCAGAGACCGGCCATCAGGCCGATGGTTCGGTCCAGCGGCAGACTGTATTGGTGCTTCAGGGAGGAGGAGCCCTCGGAGCCTACCAGGCAGGTGTCTACCAGGCGCTCGCCGAAGGTGGGATTGAACCGGATTGGGTCATCGGCACCTCGATCGGCGCCATCAACGCCGCGCTGATCGCGGGGAACGAGCCGAAGGATCGGTTGCCTAAGCTTCAGGAATTCTGGGACGGCGTCAGCCGGAGCAGCCCGCTCGATGAGTTTTTCCGGATGATGGTTCCAAGCAACATCTTTGCCAATATGGGCACGGTCATGCGCGGCATACCGGGCTTCTTTGAACCGAACCCCAGCGCTATGTTCGGTGTGAACCGCGAAGTGGGTGTGGAGAATGCCTCCTACTACACCACCGATCCGCTCAAGAGGACACTGAATGACCTGATCGACTTCGACTATCTCAACCGGCGCCATACGCGGCTGACGGTCGGCGCGGTCAACGTCAACACCAGCGAACTCAGATACTTTGACACCCGTGAGATGACGCTGTCGGCGGCGCACGTCATGGCTTCGGGCGCCTTGCCACCAGCGTTTCCGGCGGTCTGTATCGATGGCGAGCCCTACTGGGATGGCGGCATCTATTCGAACACGCCCATCGAGGTCGTGCTCGACGCGCGGCCGCGGCGGGATGCGCTGATCTTTGCCGTGAACATGTGGCAGCCCCGCGCCACAGAGCCGAAATCGATCTGGCAGGTCATGGGGCGGCAAAAGGACCTTCAATACGCCAGCCGAGGAAAGAGCCACGTGGCTCGGCAGGAGCAACTGCATCGTCTGCGCCACGTGGTGCGCGAAATGGGGAGGCTGGTCCCCGAGGAGCGGCGCGAGGATCCGATGTTCAAGGAACTCGCTTCCTACGGTTGTCCTTCGGTCATGCACCTTGTTCGGCTGCTTTCACCACGCCTCGACGGCGAGGACCACACCAAGGACATCGACTTCACCCGCTCAGGCATCCGCACACGCTGGCAGGCGGGATACGAGCATGGGCAGCGCGTTCTCACGGAGAAACCCTGGCAATGCGACGTCGACATGCTGCAGGGCATCGTCATCCATGAATCGCAAGAGTGACTTGTTCGAGCGCCTCGGGACCGAGGAAAGAGACGGGGAATACCGATGCAGATCATCACTCCGGGAATGCGGCTGGTTCCGGAAGCCGTGCTCGCCAACAACGCCGCGCTTTTCCGCACGATACCGGAGACTCCATCGCATGCGGACACGTCACTGCATCGCGTGGTCATCGTCGGCGGCGGCGCGGGCGGACTGGAGCTCGCGACGCGTCTTGGCCGCAAATTCGGCAAGCGACGGCTTTCCGTCACGCTTGTCGACCGCAACCGCACGCACATCTGGAAACCGCTTCTGCACGAGGTGGCGTCCGGTGCCTTGAGTGCGTCGAACGATGCGGTGGAATACATTGCCCATGCCAGCCGCCACCATTATCGATATCGCATCGGTGAAGTCGTCGGCATTGATCGCTCCAGGCGCCAGGTCTTTGTCGCGCCAAGCTTCGACGACGATGGCAGGCAGATCATCCCGCCGCGTGTGTTGGGCTATGATACGCTGGTGCTGGCCGTAGGCAGTGTCAGCAACGACTTCGGCACGCCAGGGGCGGCACGCCACGCAATCGCGCTCGATACTGCTGAGCAGGCCGCCCGGTTCAACAAACGCATGATAGACGCGTGCCTGCGCGCCAATGCGCAATACGAGCAACTGTCGCCGAGCCAACTCCATTGCGTCATTGTCGGCGCGGGGGCCACCGGCGTCGAGCTGGCCGCGGAATTGCATAAGTCGATGCGGGAGATCGCATCGCACAATCTCGACAACATCGATTTTGAAAGGCTGATCCGCATCACCCTCATTGAGGCAGGGCCGCGCATCTTGCCGGCGTTGCCGGAACACCTGGCACGCGCTTCGGCGCGTCTGCTTGTTGATCTGGGCGTCCAGATACGGTGCGGGATTAGGGTCACCGAGGTGACGGGGGAAGGCATCAAGCTTGGTGAGAAATTGTTTGTGCCTGCCGAACTCGTTGTCTGGTCCGCTGGGATCAAGGCCCCGGATTTCCTGAAAACGCTTGATGGCCTCGAAACGGACCGCATCAACCGCCTGGTCGTGGACGAGACACTGCAAGCCAGAGGGGACGAAAACGTGTTTGCGATCGGTGACTGCGCGAGTTGTGTTTTGCCCGGCGGGGGCGACCCATTGCCGCCGCGCGCCCAGACCGCTCATCAGCAGGCCGATCACCTGGTCAAGGTGATTGCCGCGCGCCTCGAGGGACGGGCCGCGCCGGCTTTCCGCTATCGAGACTTCGGATCCCTTGTTTCGCTCGCCGACTATGGCTCGTTTGGCAGCCTGATCGGTGGACTGAAGATCGAAGGTCTGCTCGCCCGGCTGATGTATCGCTCGCTCTACAAGCTGCATCTCAAGGCAGTGCACGGACTTGCGAAGACCACCCTGGACTCGATTGGCGAGATAGTGGCGCGGCGTAGCAGGCCTCGGATCAAGCTCCACTGAACCTGTGCAGGCGGCGCGATGAAAAAGTATGATGTCGTGATCCTCGGCGGCGGCAACGCCGGAATGGGCGTGACGGTGGCTACTCGCGCTGCGGGGCTGTCGGTGGCCATGATCGAGGCACGCGACCTCGGGGGCACCTGCCCCAATCGTGGATGCACACCGAAGAAGGTGCTCGTAGCGGCGGCTCATGCGCTCCACGAGATCGAACGGGCTGATCGGCACGGGATCACGATCGGCAAGCCGAGGCTCGACTGGCGTGCCCTGATCGAGCGCCAAAAAGACGTAATCGATGACATTCCGTCCCGCCTGTCCGGATTGATGGCCAAGCGCGGTGTCGATGTCATCGTCGGGGAGGCCGCTTTCATCGGGAGCAATGCCATCAGTGTCGACGGTCGCGAGCTTGAGGCCGGGAACATTGTCATCGCAACCGGTTCGAAGCCGCGATCACTACCAATTCCTGGTGCCGAGCACCTGACGGTTTCCGACGATGTCCTGAATGATCCGGTGCTCCCTCGCGCGGTCGTCTTCGTCGGCGGCGGCGTCATTGCCTTCGAACTGGGCCACGTTTATGCGCGTGCCGGCGTTGACGTGACGATCCTCGAAGCATTGCCACATCTGCTGGGAGCATTCGACGCCGATGCCGTGGCCCAGATCCGTAGCGAGAGCGAACGCATAGGCATTCGAGTCCGCACGCTTGCCTGGGTCAAGAAGATCGAGAAGGCCGAAGGACGATTGCGCGTCACCTTTGTGGCGGATGGCGTCCAGCACGCAGTGGACGCGGACAGAGTTGTGAATTGCGCTGGACGAGTGGCCAATGTCGAGGGGCTCGATCTTGGCGCTGGCGTCATCGTGCATCGTGAAGGCCGCATCGAAATCGACGATCATCTGCGTTCGCGGTCGAACCCTGACGTCTATGTCTGCGGCGACGCGGTATGGAATTCTCCGCAGCTTTCACCTGTCGCGACTTACGAGGGCGGCATCGTTGGCCGCAATATCGTCGATGGACCGAGACACCGGCCGGACTATGGCCAGATACCGTCGGCTCTTTACACGGTCCCCGCCTTGGCCAGCGTCGGGCTGACCGAGGCCAGGGCGAAAGAGCAAGGCCTTGGCGTAAAGGTCCATGTGAACGATATGCTGGGCTGGCTTTCCGCCAGGACTTATGCCGAGACAGTGGCGTGGTCGAAGATCATCGTCGAGGAATCTACCGACAGGATCGTTGGCGCCCACATGGTGGGCCACGCGGGCGAAGAGCTGATCCATCTGTTCGCGCTTGCCATGAAACATGACATCACGGCGTCGCAGCTGTCCGATACGGTATACGGCTTCCCGACCTTTGCCTCGGATATCAGGAACATGATGTAACGAATCGAGGAGAGGCTGCGAACAGAATACGAACGTCTCCTGCGGTGATGCACGCGCGGCATCAAAACCATGCGAGAAAAACATGGCCGTGGCGGCGGGGCTTCGATGATAGGCTACATCCGACCTATGAAAGCGCGGAAATGGGCGTCGACGATCAATCAATGACATTTGAACAGTCCGTCCAGGCTGCCATAGAACTCGATGCCCCTCTGAACGAGCGGCTGGCGGTGATTGCAACCGCGGTGCGCCGGCTCAACCCAGGTTTCGCCGATGCGGTGGACCGCCTAGTGGCGCGCCTGGAACAGCAAGAGGCCGGAGCGATGGCGCCGGCTCCCGGCGAAGTCATGCCGGCATTCCTGCTACCTAACGACGAGGGCAGACTGGTTGGTCTGGGCGAGATCCTTCTCCAGGGGCCGGCCGTGATCACTTTTCAACGCGGACATTGGTGTCCCTATTGCCGATTGAATGCGATCGGAATCGTCGAAGCCCAGCAGGAGATTGCGACGCTGGGCGGGCAGGTCGTGGCAATCATGCCTGAACGGCGCAGGTTCGCGAAAGCGATGAAGGCGGCCGTGGGTGCCAACTTTCCGTTCCTGACCGACATGGACAACGGCTATGCCCTCTCGCTTAATCTTGCGATCTGGATCGGGACCGAAATGGAACGGTTGATGGGGGTTGCGTATGATCTGCCAAACTACCAAGGCAACGCCAGCTGGTTCCTGCCGATCCCCGCGACTTTCGTCGTTGGCACGAACGGAGTGATCACGGATCGCTTCGTCGATCCTGACTACCGTCGGCGCATGGACATAGATGACTTGATCGCGGCGCTCAGGCGGGCTCGCTGACGCCGAAGGTCGACCAGTCGGTCGACCGCAAAAGGTTGAGCAACGTCGTAGCCACTGGTGACCGGTGTCGGCCGGCGACCGCGTATGCGGCGACGATCCGCGAAATGTCCAAGTCGCGCAGCTTGAGCCTGCGGACATTGGGCGAATGCGGTGCTGTCGCCGAGACAAAGCCTACCCCGGCGTTGGCCTCCAGCAGTGCTAGCAAATCCTGATCGGTCTCCACCTCATGTGCGGTTCGAGGCGCCACCCCCTTTGCCGCAAGGTTGCGCGACAACTCCTCGCTCGTTTCCCAGTCGATTCGGCTGAGGACAGGTTCCGCTGCCAGTTGGCTCAGCGCGACCTCTGCCTCGTTGCGGCGGGCCAGGGGGTGATCGGAATTGACGACAAGTTCTATTCCCTCCTGGAAGAGCGGCCAGGCGTCGAGCCGGTCCCAGGCTTGCCCCAGAACACCGGCAACCGCCAGTTCGGCCCCGCCGTTCTTGAGGGCTTCGACGACAGCGGTCGGCGAACCGCGACTAATCTTGAGATGCACTCCGGGGTAGGCCCGGAAAAGCTCGGTGAACGGTGAAACCAGCAACGCTATGTTGACGCTATTGGAAATGGTGACGTTGAGAGGAGCTACGTCGCTGCTTTGCACGGCCTTGGCGAGGGACTTGGCAGACGTGGCGGCATCGTAACATTGCTGCAGCAGGGGGAGCATGCGTCGACCGAGTTCGGTCAGGTGCGAATGCTGGCGCTCGCGCCGGAGGAGCTCTCCGCCAAGCTCCTCCTCAAGCGTCTTGATCGCTCGCGTCAGCGCGGGTTGGGTGACGTTGCACTCTTCGGCAGCTCTGGTGAAATTAAGCGTGCTGGACAGGGCCAGGAAATAGCGGACCTGCTGCATCTCCATGAAATATTCGCCCCCTTAGCGAAATGGTCTATCAGCGATGGTGCATATCTGAAGACTAACGCAATGGATCGCGCTACACCATAGGTGCGCATGGCAGCAGCGCCTAGGCGAGCGTTGCTCTGACAATCCCTGAGTCATGATGAGCTGAGCGATTTGCTCAGCCAATCGGCGAAGCCCCTGGCGCGCCTGCTCGGCTGGCGCCCGGCCGGGAACAGGGCATGGATGGGTATGGTCGGCAGAGGAAAATCCGGCAGCAGCCGGCGCAGGCGGCCGTCCTGCAGTTCAGCGTTGAACATCCAGCCAGAACCGAATGCCACGCCAAGGCCTGCGACGACGCATGCGGTGACGCCGGCCGAGCTCGAGACCCTGATACGCGGGCTTTCAGGCAGGACGAAATTGACCTGCGGATCGACCAGTTCCTGAAACGTTGCGCCGGAGCTGTCGGAAGGCCCGAAGATCACCTGGTGCTGCGCCAGATCGGCGGGGCTGCTCGGCAGGCCATGCCGCGCAATATAGTCTGGCGCTGCAACGAGCAGCCGCGGCGTCTGCCCGACCTTGCGCGCCATCATGCTGGAATTGTCGAGCTGGCCAAGCCGGATCGCGACATCGGCACCCTCCTCGACGAGGCTGCGCCGACGATCGTCCATCATCAGCTCGACAGAGAGGTCGGGATGCTCGGCGAGAAGGCCGGGCAGGCGAGGGATGAGCGCCCGCACGGCAAAGGTGACCGACAGCTCGACGCGCAGAACGCCGCGTAATTCCTCATTGCCTGCAGCGGTGTCGGCCGCTGCCCCAAGGTCGGCAAGCACTGGCCGGATTTGGTCGAGATAGACTTGCCCAGCCTCTGTCAGCCCGACCTTGCGGCTGGTGCGGATGAGAAGACGGGCGCCGATGCGCGCCTCCAGGTCATTCAGGATCCGCGACACCGATGGCTGCGAAAGGCCGATTTCGCGAGCGACCTGGGAAAGGTTGCCGCGCTCGGCCACCCGCACGAAAACCTCGAGTTCCTGGAGTCGGTCAGCCATTCGTTTTCCGGATGATTGCTATCCCATCCGGCAAGCTACCCCTCCTTTTGGAAATAGGCGAGGACATTCCGCCGCAAACAATGCGGTCAAGATTTGGAGTGTCCCATGTCTCTTCAGGAAAAGCTCGATGCCTTCAAAGCCGACTTTGAAGGCAAGGCCCCCAAGCAAGCGGTCGAGATCATGCATCGCGCGACCGCTGATCTCATAGCGTCGGGTCAGGCCGACCAGGCTTTGACGGCGGGCGCCGTTGCCCCGGCCTTCACATTGTCGGAGGCAGATGGCGGTTCTGTCAGATCGAGCGATCTGCTTGCCCGCGGTCCGCTGGTGATCAGTTTCTACCGAGGTGTCTGGTGTCCCTATTGCAACATCGAACTAGGCGCTTTGCGGGAAGCCTGGCCGGCAATCCAGGCCACAGGCGCGCAACTGATCTCCATCTCCCCGCAGTCGCTGGCGAACGGCCGCAAGGCCAAGCGCGACAAGCAGATAGATTTCCCGATGCTGAGCGATCCCCACGGTGAGGTGGCTGACGCCTTCGGTCTGCGGTTTCGCCTGCCGGACGACCTGATCGCGCTGTATCAGAGCTTCGGCGTCGATCTGCCGGCGATCAACGAGGACCCCTCATGGAAATTGCCGATGCCGGCTCGCTTCGTGATCGGACAGGACGGCGTCATCGCCTATGCCGAAGTCAGTCCAGACTACACGCGTAGACCCGACCCGGCCGACCTTTTGCCCGTCCTCATGCGACTGCAGGGCTCAATCGCGGCCTGATCCGATGGATATCGACGACATGGCGATCGCGAACGTCACCGCTGCCAGCGCCGCCCGGCGCTGGTCGATGCTGGTCGTGATCTCGATCGGCGCCTTTCTGCCGATGACCACATGGTTTTCCGCGACGGCGATCGCACCGCAACTGACACGGCTCTGGGACCTTTCTCCTGAGCAGGCAGCCTGGGTCACTGGTGCCGTGCAAATCGGCTTTGCGATTGGCGCATTGGCTTCCAGCATGGCCGGCCTTCTGGATATTATCTCGCTTCGCAAAGTGATCGGCGTCAGTGCCTTGGCGGCGGCCGCAGCCAACCTCTGTCTGTTGTTCGCGCCCTCCGTCGGCTTGCTGCTGGCGGCCCGTTTTGTCACCGGCATGGCGCTGGCGGGCGTCTATCCACCGGCGCTGAAACTGGTGTCGACCTGGTTCAGCCGCGGGCGGGGAACCGCACTTGGCATTCTCCTCGCGGCGCTGACGCTTGGTTCTGCCTTTCCTCATCTAGTATCAGCACATGCCGCCGAACTGGCTTGGCAAGACGTCATCGTCGCGACCTCCCTTGCGGCAATGGCGGGTGCGTTGTTGATCTTCTGGCTCGGCGAGGAGGGGCCTTATCCTTTTGCCAGGTCGACATTCGACCCTCGCCACATCAAAACACTGCTACGCAACCGCGCGCTGATGCTCGCCAATCTAGGCTATCTAGGCCACATGTGGGAACTCTACGCCATGTGGGGCTGGATACTGGCCTACATCAGGGCGGGCGGCCCTGGTCTTGGCGTTGGTGGCCCGGGAGCGGCCTCCCTGCTGGCGTTCTTGGTCGTGGCATCGGGCGGGATCGGCTCGATCATCGGCGGTATCGTGGCGGATCGGATCGGCCGCACCGCAACGGCGGCCGCGATGATGGCGGTCTCCGGCCTCTGCGCACTGACCATAGGCCTGACCTTCGTCGGTCCGCTCTGGCTGTTCGCCGCCGTCGCCATTCTCTGGGGAACGACCGTCATCGGCGATTCCGCGCAATTCTCGGCGATGGCGACCGAATTGAGCGATCCACGCTATGTCGGCACGGCCCTTTCCCTGCAGTTGAGCATCGGCATTGCGCTTACCTTTGTCTCCATCCACCTGACAGGATCGATGGCGCAGACCGTTGGCTGGCGCTGGAGCTTCCTGGTTCTGGCGCCTGGCCCGGTGCTCGGTGTCGCGGCAATGCTAGCGCTCCGGCGCATACCCGCAGCACGACAAATAGCGCATGGGTTAAGGTAATGGCGTTCAGTGCGTGTTGAAACTAGTTTAGCTACAAGTGCTTTCACGCGCTGACGTTCTGATCACGAGCCGTTCGGATCAATGTGTGGTGATGGCCAACGCGCCTTTTACAAGCGAACGTTCCTCGCGCTCGGACAGGGCACTCGATGCTGATTGAGGCGTCCTCGGCAGCCGTCTTCTTTTGATCATTTCGCGGGTCGTCACAACGTTACAAAACAGTCCGTAAGTAATTGAAATCGTTAATCTGATTCAGAGTTCAATCCTCTCTCGCAGCACCAGTCTTTTCCGCGCGAGCGCGGCTGACCTTCAAACTCCTCACCGCGGCGTGATCTATCCGATGTGTGATGAGGTTCCAGCGGCCTTGATCAATTCGTCCTCGCTCCTCACCCCATGTCGGTATGCGGCAACGATTTCCTCCGCTATGATTTCCGCCTCCAGCGAATGGTCGTCTACCAGGCGTTGACGACATGCCGTGTCGAACGCACGACTCAATAGAGCCAACTCCTTGGCACTTAGGATGCCGTATCTTAGTGCTTGGTCGGTAACGGACATCGCCTAGTCCTCCGCAACCTTGGTTGAGGACGGTCCCCTGTCCTCAAGGCCCGGCTCGGAGGGCCAGTAGGAGGAGCGTCGCGGAGGGGGAGGCGACGGATAGGCCTGCACTGGGGGGGTGCGGTAGGCCTTACTCCTCCTACCTGTTGCCGAGCCTGAGCTAAACAACGGCTGATTATACCCCTGAATGGCGGTAGCGCCAGTATTGTTTCATAGCGTTATAATTGTTGAACGCAGAGAGCGGGCTCATGCGGCGGGGGGCTCGATGCCCGCCCGCTCGCAATACCACTTTATTAGGGGATGGCCTCAGGCGACGGACGAGTTCACCGCGCTGTGTGGCAGCGAGAGCGCTTACTTCGTGCCACGAAGAATATTGCCTCAAGGCTGCCCGTGGAGGATCAAACTCAGCACCGTAGTGCCGATCCACAGCGGGATGGGCGGGATTGTCAAATCGAGCAGCCGCCCCCAAAAGCCCCCAGCGGGTCGTCAGCTGTGGAGATGCGTCAGTTCAAACCCCGCGTCATCCTGCGTGTCGGACAGGTGCTGTTCGGCGGACCGGAACATGTCCGAGAACTCCATCTCGTTCTCCAGCATCACGCCGCCGACCTTGATGGTGAGGACATCCTCGGTGCCTTTTGGCGCAAAGTAGACTTGCGCGATACGCGTGCGGATGCGCTCGCCGATCTCCTTGGCTTCTGCTTCCGTCGCGCCCGAGAGGAAAACCCCGAACATCGAGGCGCCGATGCGTCCGATCAGATCCTCCTCGCGCACCGACGACTGTATGGTCGAGACGATGAGCCGCAAGGCCTCGTCGCCCCATTCAAGGCCAAAGCGCATGTTGATGGAGCGAAGGTGTTCCGGATGAATGATCAGGAAGGCGCCCGAGCGCGGTCCTGGCCCCGATCGCCTGGCTGCCCGCCGTTCAACCATCGACGTGAAGACCGGCCCGTTCAGGCAGCCCGTCAGCCTGTCATAGGTCCCGGACCTGTTGAGTTCCTGCCGGTAGCGGTGGATTTCGACGCGATTCCAGCCGATCAGCGCGAAAAGCGGCAGGCCGATGATCACCGGCAGCAGGCCCGCGGTGATCATGCTGCGGGCGAACGGCGTCAGCGCGTCGCTGAACAGCAGCAGGTAGTTGAGGCCAAGGGAAAGGCCGAGGCTCCCGGCGGTCCCCAGCAATGTCAGCCATGCGACCTGCTTCCAGGGCTGGGCAGTGGTGGTCGCCATTGGTCTCGTCATTGGCCGATCTCCTGTCAGGTCGGCTGGTATAAGGCCTGCCTGCCGTAATTTCGGTTTCGCCGAACCGTACAATTTTATGGAAACGCCGGATGGCGTCTTCCATATGCCCCGACGAAGCCGGTTTGTGAGAAGTTCTGCGTTTTGACGGTCAGCTGCTGCCTATTGCGGCGGTCCAAAGATACCCATCCCGGCATTCCTGGCAATTGCTTCCGCCTTGCCATAGATGCCGCCCGGCAGCGCCATCGCCCAGCCATTGGCGACGAGCCAGGCGCCGACATCCTGCTTGCCCAGCCGGCACGATGCGGCGATGGCAAAACGCTCGGTTTCCGGCGGCAGGAAACAGTTCAGCGCGCGCCCCCGCAGCCAGGCATTGAAGGTCGCGCGGGCTCGCTGGCCGCAGGGCCAGGCCTCGTCGCGAAACGAACAGGTCTGGTCCACGCCGATGTCCTGGACCCCGCTGATGACCACTTTCCACCCCATCGATTCGAAAGTCGCCGACGACGTTGCGATCGGACGGAAGAGCAGGGTTTCGCGCCAGTCCTGCGGCATGGGTGTTTTGGGGCGGACGGCGAGGCCGAGTTCCCCGAGCGGCGGCCGGGCTTCGACCCGCTCGATTTCCGACACGTCAACCGGCGGCGGAGCGATAAGGCTCTCGGCAATCCGCCGTGCGGGTTCCCGCGATTGTCCCTCGATGATGGCCGCGGCCACCTGATTCGCTTGCTTGCCGGCAATTTGCAGGGACGGCGCAGGGACCGACTGGTCGAGAGAAATCAAGGTTCCGGCCCGCATGATCAGGGCGATCCCGACCATGAGCTCGAGGCCCCCGATCGCGATCACGAGGCGGGCATGCCAGCCCATCAGGTCAGCGCGGCGTTCGCGCAAGGCCCCGCCGGCAGCCGGTCAGAAACCCGACGTCGATTTGGCAACCAGTTTGAGCGCACCCTTTTCTATCCGATAGAATGGCATCGATCTTTGGCTCGATCCGTCAGCGCGAAAACGGAACAAACCGGTCGATCCGCGAAACCCGTTCGGGTTTTCGAGCACCTGTTTGCTGAAGCCGTCAGGTCCGACCGCGCTGGCAATCCCCGCCGTCAAGGCAACCATATCATAGGCATAGGCCACATTGACGTCGGCCTGGTAATTGTATGTCGTCCTGAAGCGGTCGGCGATCGGTCCGGTTTCGCCTGGATCGAGCGTGGCGATGTATGCGCCCTCGAACAGTGGATCCATGGGGTGTTCCAGCCAACGGTCCGTTCCGACGACAGAGATTGCTTTTCCCGGAATGCCCTTTGATTTGAGGGCGGCAAGGACAGGCGCGGGGCTGCCGTCGCCGCTGGCAATGATGACCGCGTCGGGAGCGTCCACGAGTGAGCCCATCTGGTCGACCGCCTTCGTGCCACTATCGCCGGCCGAATAAGGCACAGTGACCGCGAGCGTCGCCCCATAGATGCTGAGGCCGTTCGCCACCCGCTTCTCCACGGCACTGGCGTTCGAGCCTTCCGCGACGAGCAATACGAACTTCTTGCTGCCTTTCGCGGCGAGCCCCGCTGCGCCCGCCGCGGCGCTGTCGGCTTCGCTGAGGCGCACGGCATAAACCCCGGCGCCGCCCGCGAAATTGTCGGCAAGCGCCAGAACCGGTGGCCGCTTCGATCCCGACAGCGTGGCGATATGCTGGGCCGAAGGCAGTTCGGTCGGGCCGATGACCACCTTGGATCCCGTCGTGATGGCTTGCACCGCCAATTTGCTGGCCTGCGCACTGTCGCCTTTCGTGTCCTCTACCGTCAGCGTCAGCAATCCATTGCCGATATCCGTCATCGCCAGCTTGGCGCCGTCGAGCATCTTCCGGCCGGTTTCCCCTGACGTCCCAGGAGCGGACAAGGGCAGCAGCATCGTGACTTTGGCGGAACCGGAGCCGAGCGACTGGCTCGCCTGGGCCGGACCGGGGCCGGCAGCGCCATTCTGTCCCGCAGGCGCGGCGACCGCCGCCGGATCGAGCACTTCGGAAACGCCGCCTTTCGACTGGCAGCCCGACAAGGTCATGGCGAGCGCCAGGGCGATTGCCCAAATCTGCGGACTGCAGCCCTGCCGGACAGCTTCCATGATTGCTCCACCCCGTCTGCCGCCGGATTTTCCCGGTCTGGTCCTCAACTCATGTTACGGCGGACTTGCCGCGCCGTCTTGCTGTTCTTTAGCCGTCGAAAGCCGGGAGCCGGCGCCTCGATGCGCCTGGCGGTGCATAGTCGGTTGCATTTCATCTGTCGTGGCCCGGGCGCGAACACGCTGTGCCCGCAAACGGCAAAGGCCCAGCCGGTTGGCGCCGGCCTGCGCGGCAGACAGATCAGCGCCGAACAGGGCGATCGTTGCGGCGATCGCCCATAAAATTGATCCGTCCGATGTCATGATGGCCAACAGGCGCGGCCCATCCGGTCAGTGCATGTATTCGACCATGCGGTCGTGGAAACACTCACATTTGTTGAGCGTGTCTTCGTCCTTGTAGTTCGTCTTCAGATAGCCATAGGCCATGCCGCAGGCGACCTTGGCTTCCGAGGCCCAGACGAAGGCAGGCCGGGATGAGTTGATCCATTCCGGGCTGTTGGCTACGGCAACCGATTCGTCCATCAGCTTCACCACCTGCTCCTTGAGATCGACGATGTTGTCGTTCAACACCAGGTTGGACGTCCCCACGACGCGGCAATAGTCGCCCGTTGGACCCTCGATGATGTCGGCGGCTTCAAGCCCCGTCGCAACAATCGACAGCAGCCCGGCCCCGAAAGCCACACGCAGAATTCTGTTCATGCTCGTCACCTCGTCCCTTTCGCCCCTTAGGCCACGTCCGTCTTGGTGCCGTGGCTGTCATCGTAAAGTATTTTCACCGCTTCGGCAGCGCTGTGGAACGTATAGTTCTCCAGCACGGCGACCGTATGGTAGTTGTCGCCACCGCCATTCGTGTCGACCTTGACTTCGGCATTCGCCGCATTGGCCAAGGACTGCGAGATCTCCACAAAGCCGCCGGCTTCGAGATCGGTAACGCCGGCCAGGCCTTTCAGCAACGAGGACAGATCGATCTTGTCGCCGTTGGCGCCATCGTGGAAGTCGGCGATCAGATCGGCGACTTCGAGCGAGCCGATGGCGAATGTCCTGGTGCCATCGGAGGCCACCGACGGCTGCGCCGGGGCAACCAGCGACGTATCGAGTTCCACCTCGATATAGTTGCCGCTCGTGCCGTCGGCCATCTGGAAGGTGCCGTTGCCGGTCACGGTCTGCCCGTCGATTTCGCCGACAGCCGGGTGTGCCGCCGTGCTGATGGAAGCAACACCGTTGTCGGCGAGGCTCGACAGTTCCCCGGCGTCGCTGGTGCCGTTGGCATTGGCGTCCTTCCAGATCAGCAGGCTGCTGAACGCCGCGTCGTTGTGGTCGATGACACCGTCATGGTTGCTGTCGAGCGATGCCAGTGCCGCCGCCCCGCTGGCGAAATGGCCGCCGCCGAAGTTCGGCGTGAACAGTTCGGTGCCGTCATCGATCTTGCCGTCATGGTTGAGGTCGACCGCCAGCATGCCGTCGTTCGAGGTGTTCCAGGCCAGTTGCTCCTTGGTGCCGTCGCCGTTCATGTCGAACTGAGCACCGTGGCTGACGTCGGAGAATGTAAAGCCATTGTGGTTCAGGTCGAGGATGACGGGATCGACCGATCCACCGATCAACGTGTTCAGGTTCGCCACGGTGACGCCCTGAAGGTCAACGAATGCTCCCACACCGGCACTCGCGGTTGCTTGAGTGTAGACGAAGGTATGATTTACCCCTGCGATCGTCCCTGTGAAAGCGAGCGTCGCCCCGGCGTCTCCGATATCTGTAAGTGTCAGATACTGGACCACCGCCGCCAGGCTTGCAGCAGAGGTGACCGCCAATGGCGCGGTAAAGGTGTCGGTGCCGAAGAAGCTGGCGATGCCGTTCGTCACCGAATGGGACTGAACCGTGTCCCCGCCGATCGTCAATGTGGAGTCCCCGCCATTGACGTTGCCGGTGGTGGCGGCCACCAGTGTTCCAGGCAGGCTCAGCTTGTCGGCCACGGTTGCGAAGTCCGTAATGATATCGTAGCCGGAGATCGTGCCGGCGTTGCCTGATCCGCCTATGACCGGCGTCGAATCGCCCGTTCCGATCACGAAGGTGTCGTTGCCGCCTCCACCGGTCAGGAAATCGTTGCCGCCCCGTCCGACAATGATGTCGTTTCCACCGCCACCAGACAGATGATCAATACCGGACGTTCCGTAAATCTGGTCGGCCTGTGTGGCGTCGCCATTCACGGTGATCCCGGGATCTCCCGGGTCATGCGAGAAGAAGGAGAAGCTGACGTTACGGGCTTGGTAGTTGCCGCCGTTGTTGTCGAAATAGGACAAGGTCCATGAATCGCCGGCTGTCGGCGGGTGCGCGATCAAATAGGCGGCAAGCGTCGTGGACGTGGCGTTGCCAGCGGCGTCGAGCAAGAAAACATGGTCGTAGTTGACAGTCGCCTTCATCAGGCCGGTAGTCGCATCAAAGAACCAGCTCTGCTCGAATGTTGCGGCAGTCAGATCGTCTTCGACAACCGCGAAGTGGTTGGTGCCAATGACGATCTCGACCTGAACTTCCTGCTCGCGGTGCGATCCTGCGCTGCTGTCCCCGAAAACGCCGGGATTCTGCTCCGACACAGGGATGGGCGTGGCGAAAGGTGTCTGCTGGAAGTCGGTATAGACCACCACTGTCGCGCCATGTGGATCGGCGTTTATGGCGTTGACCGTGGCTGCAGACAGGGTCAGCGTCGAGACCTGGTCATTTCCGGACGTAAGCGGACTGCTGCCATTGCCGATCTGCGACGTGTCGCTAGGCAGGCTGGTCGGGGGCACTTCGTGGATGCCGACAGTCTGTGTGACATGGACGGTACCGTCAAAGACATCCAGCGACAGGTTGTTGTTGACCGTATCGGTCACCGTCGCGGTCGGTCTGTAGACTAGGTCATCCAGCAGGTTGATGCCGGCGGACGGATTGTAGAGCACCGTGCCAGTGGTCAGGGCGACATAGCTCACGCCGTTGAAATAGAACGTGCCGGTGGGGATCGTCCCTGTCGCGGTGACGATGAGATTGTCGCCATCGGCATCCGTCGGGATTGTCACCAGCAAAGGATATCCGTTGGGATAGGTAGGGGTGCCGAGCGTCTCCTGCCCTGGATCGCTCGACATCCAGTTCTGGGTGTTGGCGACAACTGGTGGGTCGTTGACGTCGGTCAGGTTGATGGTCAGCGTCGTCGTCGACAGGTCGCCGTCACCGTCCTTGATGGTATAGACGAACACGTCCGTGGTGTTCGCGTTGATGCTGTGGGCCGTCGACTGGTAGGTGTAGGACCCGTCCGCGTTGAGGTGCAACGTACCATGCAGGCCCGTTATGTCAGCGCCTGCACCAGTCGTCACTGCCGTCGTGGTGTCGCCGCCTGCGGCACGGGCACCCACAACTCCGCCGCCGGCAGCAAAGCCGTCGGCGCCGGCCACGTCGTTGACCAACACGCCCGCCGCCGCCGTCACGCTCAGCAGCGCGCCTTCGTTGACGTTGCCGGTGTCGGCATGTGCGAAGGGCACGTCGTCGACGATGTTGATGACCAGGCTGCCGGCCGGAGCGGTGTCGCCGTCGGCGTCGGTGACGACGACCGCGAAGGCGGTGCTGGTGTTGTCGCCCGTCGTGTTGGTGGTGAGCGTGTAGGCGTAGCTGATCGAGCCGATGCCGGTGTTGGTGTCATAGACATAGCTGGCCGTCATCGAGCCGGTGGCGTCGGTGAAGGTCTGCGGCACGCCGGTCAGGACATGGCCGCCGAGCGAGACGGTCTGGATGCCGTCAGGCGAGGTGAAGCCGATGGTGCCCGAGGTGGTCTCGGAGGTGTTGGAGTTGTTGTTGGGATTGCCGTCGGCGATCTCGCCGGAGCCGGCCGGCAGGCCGCCATGCGGCGGCAGGCCGGCTTCATAGACGGTGGTCGAGGCGAGGCCGGGCGCCGGGATGTTGTCGCTGGGCGTGGAGTCGCCGACCGAGATGGTCAGCGTGGTGTGTGACAGGTCGCCGTCGCCATCCTTGATGGTGTAGGTGAAGACGTCGTCATGGCCGCCCGGCGAGCCGGCGTCGCGCACATAGGTGTAAGAGCCGTCGGCGCTGAGCGTCAGCTTGCCGTAGAGGCCTTGGATCTGGGTGCCGACATTGGCGTCTCCGCCGCCGACCGTGGTACCAGCCGCAACACCCACGACACCGCCCGCGGCATCCTTGCCGTCGGCGCCGAACACGTCGTTCACGAACACATCGCCGTTGATCGCGGCATGGCTGCCGGACGGCACGTTGCCGATGTCGGCATTGGCGGTCGGCACGTCGTCGATGATCTGGACGGACAGCGTACCGGGAACCGAGGTGTCGCCGTCGCTGTCGGTCACCGTCACTGTCATGTTGTCGAAGATGGAATCGGTGCCCGCACCCGGGTGAACCACGCCATGGACGAGCGTGTAGCTATAGCTCACCTGGCCGGTGCTGGCGTCGTAACCGCTGATCGTCAGCGTGTTGCCGAGCGGCGTGGTGATATTGATCGGCGTCGATGCGCTGTCGGCAAGGGCAGCGCCCGAAATCACCTGGCCGGCGATGGTCAGCGAGCCGATGCCGTCTGGCGAAGAGATGGTGAAGGTGCCGGTGTTGTGTTCGGAGGTGTCGCCGTCGACGCCTGGCGCCGCCGCCTCGCCCGAGCCTTCCGACCCCGAGCTTGCCGGTATGCCTTCTTCATTGACGATGGTGTCGCCGCCATCGACGGAAGGCGTCAGGTCGCTGATCGACGGCGTGGAATTGGGTCTGAGAAGAGACGGGAACAGTTCGCGATGTTCCGGCTGGCCGAACGCCAGATCCGTCGGCGGCAACAGCGCCGACAGGCCGAACCCGTCGCCGATGCCGCCAGGGGGAACCGAGAAGTCTCCGCCGGCACTCGCGGGTGAACCGCCGGGGCCTGCCGATATCGATCCGTCGGCGCCAAAGGCGACGTCGACATGGCTTGCTTCCAACGCCGCGATCAAGGCAACACGCGGCACTTCGACGTCGCCGATGACGAAGGTCGGCACGTTGAGGGCGCCGTCCTTGATGACGATTACCGAACCGTCCGCCTGCTCGAGCACGAGGTTATGGCCGTCGACCTTGATGTTGTCGATCGAGACATTGGCGGGAAGTTTCACCACATTGCTGGCGTCGGCCACATATTCGTGCGGCGCGGCTGCCGCTGGGGCCTTGGCCTCCGCGGGTGCTTCCGGTTTGACCGGCGTGCCGCTGCCGACATCGACGGGAACCGGCTCAGTGGCTGCCGGGGCGGCCTTTTGCGCCGGGCTGGCTTCCGCGACCTGGATCTGCGCCTGCGACGGCAGGCCGTTATGTTCAGAATGCTCGTCCCAGGAATGAGAGACGGTGTCCAATTCGTTACTGGTGGTCATAGCCAAACCCCTCCGGCATTTCCCGGAAACAGACAGTGACCACTTCTACTTTGCAACTATGCCGCAATCCGTTTCATATATTCGGATATGCTGGCTTCGGCATTTTTTATGCGTGGTAAACTCGAAATATATAACCCGATATACATTGGCTGGTATGATGAGGGTTGGCGTCCGCCGCTTGGTAAACAGAAGTATAAACTTGTATAAAATTTTACATAAAATAGAGGGCATCAAGTGCAGGAAACTTATCCACCTTCCTTTTCAATAATTTGAGACGAGATTGGTAGCGTCCACAGTCAAAGGTGGGCGTTATGACAAAAGAAAAATCTGCCCAAGGGGCAACCAGGCTCAAAGCGCTGCTGCTGGCAATCGGCATTATGGGCCTGCCGCAGCCATTGTCCGCGAGCGCTTTGCCGGCACGGATCGATTCGGCCGGCTCGCTGTTGGCGGAGGTCGAAGCGCCTCCCACTCTCGGCGGCATTTCGCTGCTGCGGCCGCAGCCTTGGCAGCCCGCCTCGACCTACCGAATCGGCATGGTTCTGGGCAGCTATGGTCCTGCCTCCATCGATCAGCAAACCGGCTCTTCGACGGCACTGGGCAATGCCGGGATCGATCCCATCCAGACGGCGGCGATCATTCCCGGCGTGTTCGGATCGGTTGCTCTGTCCATGCATAATTTTCCGGTTTCCGCGCGTTGGGCACCGGTCTACAAGGCAATCGTCGACTGTTCCGCCGGCAGTGGGTGTGATGGCAAGAACAGCATCTTCACCGCGATCGTCAATGCTGCCAAGGACAAGCGGTTTATCGACAAGCTGTCCTTCATCAACTCAAGCATAAACCACGCCATCGCCTACAAGAAGGACAGCGTGGTTTACGGCAAGCTCGACTACTGGGCCAAGCCTTCGGAAATTCTCGAGCATCGGGCGGGTGACTGCGAGGATTTTGCCATTCTCAAGATGGCGGCGCTGCTGCGTGCCGGCATTCCGGCGCAGAGCATGTCGCTCGTTGTTCTGCAGGACCGCAAGCGCGGTTTCTTTCATGCCGTGCTGTCCGTCAGCACCGGCAGCGGGGTCTTCATTTTGGACAGCCTGAGCAACGTCGTCTCGCGCGACAGCGATCTTCCCGACTACGTGCCATTGTATTCGTTCAGCACCGACCGCGCGTGGATCCATGGCACCAGGCCCGGCGCGGCCCAGGTCGCCGATGTCAAGGGCGGTCTTGCGACTGTTGCACCCGGCGAGGGCCTGCAGCCGTAGCATTCCCAGGACAAGGCGCCCGTTAAGGGACGCCTCCGTTCTTCGATATCGCCCCCTGAAGCGAGGTCACGTTCGGGCGATATGTGTTAGCCGCCAAAAACAAAGGCCATCAGCAGCTCCGGCTCTAGCACCGGCGCCCGCGCAGCATTCAATTGTCCCCGGTAGCGGCGGTCGCCTGCACCGATGACGAAACCGGTGGCGACCGGTGTTTCGCCATTGGCGTCGAGCCGCGCGAATATGTCAGCGACATTGAGATCCAGGGCAAGCTTCAGGTCGTGGCGCGCATCTTCGCTTGGCGCGACCGGCAATTGACGCCTGACCAGTTGCTGGAACGGCGCGTTGAAAGTCAGGATCCTCTTCGACGACGAGAGCGCAAAAGCCGGTGACGGACAGGCGACCAGAATGGCGTTGATCGTCTTGATCGACGCAAGCCTTCGCAAGGTCTGGTTTTCATCGGCCAATCCGCGCATGCAGGCCACCCGGATTGCCGATGTCAGGTTTCCTGTGTGGGCATGGCTTTCGGCGATCTCGTCGATCAGCATGCCGATCGTGCATTTGCGGCTTTCGGCCATCTGCTTCAGCGCGGTCCAGAACGCCCGCTCCAGACGAATGCCGCGTCGCGTGCCGCCACGCGCCACGACCCGGAACTCCAGGCCGAAATCCTCTGTCGCCATGGGTGGGAGCAGCCGCTCGCGATCGGCAAGTGGGGAGGTCGCGCTATCGTTCACTCATTGCCTCCTCCCGTGCCTTGTTGATAGGCTTCAGCAGATAGGTGAGGATGGTTTTGTGTCCGGTCTTGATGTCGACCGAACAGATCATCCCGGGAATGATCGAATAGGTCTTGCCATCGCGCGTCAGCGTCGACCTCTCGGTTGCGACGCGCACCTGGTAGTAGGGCTCGCCCGTCTTCTGGTCGACCAGGCTGTCGGCGGTGATGTTGGAGACCTTGCCTTCGATACCGCCGAAGATCGAGAAATCATAGGCGGTTATCTTGATCAGCGCGTCCTGGTCCGGCCGGATGAAGGCAACATCGCGTGGTGAAACCCGCGCTTCGACCAGCAGCGTCTCGGAAGTCGGCACGATGCCGGCCACGACCGCGCCGGGCTGCACGAAAGCGCCGACCGTGTTGATATCAAGCGTGTTGACGATCCCGTCGACAGGCGAGCGGATGTCCGTGCGCGCCACCTTGTCGGTGGCGCCGCGGATGGTCTCATCGACCACCGAAAGATCGGCCAGCGCCTGCGTCAGGTCGCTCAGCGCCTCCTGCTGCAGCTGCAGGCCGAGCTCGTTGACTTGAAGCTTGGCTTCGGCGATGGCCGCCTTGGCTTTCTTGATGGTTTCACCGGCGAGGTTCAGCTGCCCATGCAGTTCGGTCTGCTCCCGCTCGACGCGGATCTGCTCGGTCTTGGCCATCAGCCCCTTCTTGACCATGGACTCGACCAGCGCCGTTTCCCGGTCGCTGACTTCGAGATTTTTGGTGAGGCGATCAAGGTTGGCGGTGGCTTCGTCCAATTCGTTCTGGCGCTGATCGAGACGCGATTTGAGGACCGACAGCTTGACTTGGAAGTTGTCGCGACGTGCGATCAGCAGCTTCTGCTCGTTGTCGCAGATTTCCGGGGCGACCTTCTGGATTTCGGGCGGACAGGGAAATGGGCCATCAATATTGCCGCTCTGTTCGAATTTGAGCCGCGCAATGCGCGTCTGAAGCGCCCGTGCCTTGGCTTGCTGCTCGCCAAGGCTGGACGTGTTCATCGTATTGTCGAGGCGGATGATGAGATCGTTCTTCTTGACGACCTGCCCGATCGTCACGGCAATTTCCTGAACGACGCCCGGCTCGCTGGATTGGATGATCTGGGTTTTGGAAGCCGGTATGACCTTGCCGTCGCCGCGCGCGATTTCGTCGACCTCGGCAAAGGACGCCCAGGCGACAGAGGACACAAAAAGTGCCCCTATGATGAACAAGGACGCCGACGCGAAAAGCGGCGGCCGGTCTTCCCTTGCAAGCATGTCCTACAACCCCAACGCATTGAATGCGTTCAATAAGTCTGTTTTTCAGGCGTTTGTTTTCTGCAGCGCCTGTATCACTTGATCCTTCGGTCCATCGGCAACGATCCTGCCTTGCTCGATGACGATAAGACGGTCGGCCAGTTCGAGCATGCTGAAGCGGTGTGTTGAAACGATCAGTGTCGTGTTCCGGTCGAAGGCCACTTTGAGCTGCTTGATCAACTGCCGCTCGGAAGCCAGGTCCATCGATCCCGACGGCTCGTCCAGGAAGACGATTTTCGGTCTGGTCAGCAAAAGGCGGGCAATCGCCATCGTCTGCCTCTGGCCGCCCGAGAGATTGGTGCCGCGCTCGCCGACATTCATGTCGTAGCCACGCGGATGACGAGAGACGAAATCGTCGACGCCAGCAGCCTTGGCCGCTTCGACGATCTGCTCATCGGTCGCCTCCGGACATGCCATCAGGAGGTTCTCCTTGATGGTGCCCGAAAACAGATCGTTGGCCTGCGCGACGATCCCGACCGCGGCGCGAACCTCCGAAGGGTGGTATTGGCGGATGTCGATGCCGTCCAGCAGCAGCTCGCCTGATGTCGGCAGGAAGAGCCTGCCGATCAGCCGGCCCATGGTTGTCTTTCCCGAGCCGATACGGCCGATGATGCCGATCCGCTCACCGGGCTTCACCGAGAAATTCAGACCGGTCAGAACCTCGTTCTCGGAGCCTGGATAGACAAAGCCGACATTCCTGAACATCATCGCGCCATTGCGGATGGGCCGGTTGACGAAACCCACCGTATCCGGGCGATCTTCCGGCTGCGCCATGATCGAGTTCACCATGCGCAAGGAAAGCATGGCCTGGCGAAGTCTGGACAGGGTAATGGCGATCTGGCCGAGTGGAGACACCGCCCGGCTGGCCAGCATGACGGTGCCGATGATGGCTCCGGTGGAGACGTGTCCTTCCGAGAAGGCATAGGCGCCGGCCACGATCAAGGCGACGGTCACCATCTGCTGGATGGCCTGCGTTATGTTGCCAGCGGCCGCCGAGAGCTGCTTGATCTTCTCGGACGTGTTGGACGCGTTCTTGGAATGCTCCCCCCATTTTCGCAACAGATACGCCTCGGCCCGCAGCGATTTGATCGTCTCCAGCGTGGAGATGGATTCGACCAGCAGGGCCTGCCGTTGCGAGGCCTCGTTCATGGAGGCCGCGACACGCTTGCCGATACGCCGCTGCGTGATCAGTCCGACGATCACGGACGCGACGAAGGCCAGCGCGGGGATGATCACCAGCCAGCCGCCTATCGCATAGATGACCAGGAGAAAAATGAAGACGAAGGCCGTGTCGATGAACACGCTGATGGTGTTCGAGGTGAAGAATTCGCGAACGAATTCATACTGCGTCACCCGATTTGCGTATTCGCCCGTTGAACCTGGCCGTGCCGACAGGGACGAATTCAGCACTTTCTCGAACAGCAAGTAGGAAATACGCAGATCCGCCTTGCGCCCGGCGTAGTCGATGAGGGACGCCCTGGCGGTCTTCAGCAGCAGGTCGAACAGGATGACCGCGCCGATGCCGATCGACAGCACCCAGAGCGTCGATATCGCCTTGTTCGGCAGGATCCTGTCGTAGACGTTCATGGTGAAGATCGGCGAGGCTATGGCCAGCATGTTGATGAATATTGCCGCCAGGATGACCTTCGAATAGGTGCGCCAGAACGGGCCCATCGTTCCCGTCAGCCAATGTCGCCGCTCGATCTTCGGCGCCGAACCGACGTTCATCCCCTCGGCGGCGTTGGCATAGGTTATCGAGAAGGAGACGCCGCCACTGATGTAGCTGGCGGCCAGCTCGGATCTCGTGATGGTTATACGACCGTCTTCCTGGGGAGCGGTGGTGAATGCGCCGTCCTCGGTTTCGGCCAGCAGGGCAACCGGCAATTGGCTGACGCGAAACACAATAGCGGGGAGGTCGATGCGCCCCCGAAGAAAGTCACGATGGCTGAACTCGGTGATTTCAAGGCCAATGCGCTCGGCAATATGCCGGATGGCATCGATGTCGATACGGGTGTCCGACAGCGGCACGCCGGCGAACAGCACCGTTTGCGCGCTCGGCCTGCCGAGATAGCCAGCAACAGCCGAGAAGCAGGCCTTGAACGCCTCCTTCGGGGAGAGGATGTTGGGTTGCTGGTTCACGATCCGCCCACAGGGACTTTCGATCGACCCTTACATCCGCTTACTTTTTCCTGACCGGTGCCAGGATATCGAACGGCAGGTCATTTTTCTGTTCCGAAGGCGTCCGCGCATAGGTTTCGGTGTCGGCCGTTTCCGGTGCCGCGAACTCGGTTCGCGCGTAGGCCGCGGCCTGCTTTGGCGGATGGATATCCATGGTTTTCAGCAATTGCCCAGTCGCCGCCAGAAGCCGATATTGGGCAAAGAGAGAGGCGTAGGATGCGGTGTCCGCCAGGGTCGCCGTGTTGAACCGCGTATTCTGCGCATCCAGCACATCGAGCAGTGAGCGCTGACCGACCTTGAATTGCTCGCGATAGGACGCGACCAGCTTCTCGTTGGAGGCGGCTTGCAGCTTCAGGGTCTTTGCCAGGTCGGCTTGCCGGAAACGGCGATCCCACGATGTGCGGACGGCCTCTTCGATTTCCCGCAGCACCTGATGCATCGCAAGCCGCTGCTCACTCGTGCGACGGATCTGCTCCTGTTCATTGGCCTTGTCGATGCCGCCCCGGTACAAGTTCCACCGCAGCACCAGGCGTGCCTGCAGGTCGGATGTGTCTCCATTGTCGCCGTCGATGTCATACCCAGCCCGAGCGACGCCTTCAGCGACGATCGAGGGGCCGTATTTCGCCCGGGCCGCGTCCACCAGCGAGGCCGCCGCGGCGATATCGCTATCGGCCATATGAACACGCGGATTGCTCTCCCGCGCAAGGCCGATCGCATCGTCCAGCGACCTTGGCAGCGCGCCGGAAACATCGGCCGGCCTCGATGCATTGGTCAGCGGCTTCCCGACGGTCTTGAAGAACCGTATCCTCGAGGCCTCCAGCTCCTCCGAGGCTTCCTGCATGCGGGCCTTGGCCGCAAACAGCCGCTCCTCGGCTTGCTGCCGGTCGGCTTCGTTCAACCCGCCGCCGGCAATGCCTTCCTGGATGTCGTGGAGGATTGCTTGATGGAAGCCCAGGTTCTTCTTTGCCTCGGCCACGATCGAAGCCTGAAGCATGTATTCGAGGTAGTCCTGGACGACCGAGAGCCCGATGAATTCCGACCGCTCCAGCACACGAAAGGACGCGCCGTCGACGCGCGAGGCTTGGCGATTCAACTCGGCTCGCCTTGCGCCGCTGTCATAGAGCGTTTGCGAAACCGTCAGATCGGTTTCTGCCGGATAAAGTGCGTCGTCCTCTATGGAGAGCGCGCGTCGTGAGGAATTGTCGAGACGGCGAGCGCCAGCCGACGCTTCCAGGTCGACGCTGGGAAGATAGAGCCCCTTGGCCTGCCGCAATTCGAACTCGATCGCTTCGCGATTTTCTATGGCCTGGCCGATCTCGGGATTGGATTCGACGGCAACCGCCACCGCTTCCTTGAGCGAAAGTGCACTCGCACTTACGCAGCTCAGCATCGTGGCCGCCATCAAAAGACCCAGGCGCCTGCCCATGGCTGACATGCTTGTCGTATTCATCTAACCCGCCCCAACGTTTTCCGTGCGCCTTTTCCCACAGCGCTACAACCAAGCCTGAGCTTGCCGTCACACATTATCCGACAGTTTCACGAAATATGTGAGTGATTATTAAATTAGATAGTCCTGAAGGAGCATTTCCGATCATAAGGTTGAGAAATGTAGCAAAAATGGCACAACACCCGGTCCGTTGCGGTTGTATCCAGCCGCTGCCGGGAGCTGAAAAGACAAAGGGGCAATCGCTCCTGCAAGCAGCGTCCTGTGAAGTGCGGTGAACTGGCTGGCATACTGGCAGCGTCGAACGGATCGTCGCCGGAATTTGGCAATTGTTTTTCGACCACTATGGTGCCAGCGGGAGGAACGACGGCTGGACCGAGGCTGAATTGCCGGTTACTGCTGCTAAACCCAGCGCCCAAGCAGCAGTAACGCTCCTCCGTTAAGCCTTGCGCAATCTCTGCAATCTATGCTGACGCCAGATTGTCGAGGGCAACATGAAGCGCAAGTCGATATTACTCTTCGCTTTTCCCGCATTCATCCTGACGACTATGGCAGGCGAGCGAGCAGCAACGTTCCTGCTCGGAACCTATCCCGCCAGCCCCGCAATGTGGTGGATCTGGCTTGAACTGCGTCCCTTGTCGGCGATGTTCTGGCAAAAGGTCGACCTTTATCTGGGCAGTTCGATGGTTCTGGATGCAGTCATCCTGATTGCCGCAGCGATCGCCTGCTGGAGCGCTTGCAGTGCCGGGAGGTCAGCCGCCTTCTTTCTTGCCAATCATCTGGCCCTGCTTTTCGCCGGGCTGATGATCGCCGTCGGTAGCCATTCGGAAACGGCGAGCGCGATTGCCGCATTTACGGCACCCAGCGGGTTCTCGTTTTCGCTGATCGCCGATCTCACTTGGGAGAACAGCCTCGTGCTGGTTCTGGGCTTTGCGGCCTGCGCCTACTGTCATGTCGCGTTCCTTCGCGAAACCCGACAGCGTGGGGAGGCATTGGCCGTTCGCCTCATCGCTTTGCAGCGCGATTTCTAATCCAGCGGACTTGGGCGTTTCAAGAGAGCGCCAATATCGCTGGCCCTCACGCCCGCCTTCCTCTAATTGATCTTGCGATAGTAGACCTTGCCGTCCGGCGTTTCCGTTCGCTGGTATCCCGGATTAGGGGCAGGGGGCGCGGCGGCAACCCTTCTCTTGGGTGGCCGGGGTGTATCGACAATTGTGGGTTCGGCCGCGACTTCCGTACTGGAAGACGCTTCCATCACGGTACCTGTTGCCGCGACGGGTTCCGACACGCTTGAGGTACCGGCACCGTCGGTCGGTGGCGGGTTCTGTTCCAACCGGGCTATGCTGCCGTTGATTTCGTTGAAACTGCCCTGCAATTGGCTGTCCAGCTTTTCAAATCGGCTTTGAAAACCGTTGTTGACCGTGTCGAGCCGGGCAACGATCCGCTGCTCGAACGTGCCGAGCTCCTCGAGACGTCCCTCCACGGTGCGCAGGTCGCTAATGCCTCGATAGAGGTAGATGGCGGCGGTCGCGTTCAGCACGGCAAACAGCGTCAATCCGACGCCGACCACGACGGCCAGCCGCGACCGGCTCGCGTCTCTGTCGAGCAGTTGCGGTTCAATGGGCTCGGCGGAGACCGCCGGTACATGCGGGTCGCTGATCGTCGTCATTGAACCACCACCTTGGTGCCAATTGGCACGCGCTTGAAAAGATCGATCACGTCCGTGTTGGTCAGGCGAAAACAGCCCGATGTGCCGTCGAATCCTACGCCCGAAGGATCGTTGGTGCCATGGATACGATAGAGCGTGTCGTGCCCGTCCTGAAGCAGATAAAGCGCCCGCGCGCCGAGCGGGTTGTATGGCCCCGAGGGCACCAGCTCCGGCAGCTCCGGCTGGCGGGCGCGCATTTCCCTGGGCGGGCGCCACTGCGGCCATTCGGTCTTGGCCCCGACCTTGACGACCCCGGTCCAGCCAAATCCGTCACGCCCGACGCTGATCTGGTAGCGCAGGGCCTGGCCCTGGCGGGTCACCAAGTATAGCGCCTTCTCGTTCTTGCGGATGACGATCGTTCCCGGCTGCTCCGTGGTCGTGAAGGCTACCACCTTGCGCAGGCTGGGGCCCATTGCCGGCAGCGGCGGCCGGTCCGAAACCCCCGACCGCGCCTGCGCGAAGCCCTGGACCGACAGCGCCAGCGCCAGGCTGACCACGCAGGCCCCGGCCAGCCTGGCGACGGTTCCATGTCTACCGGGCAGCGTCATCGAGCCGCTCTTTGAACATCCGCTTCAGATCCTTGTTGAAGCGCGCCCGCCCATCCACTTCGGAAGGCAGGATCGCCCGGTTCAAGGCATCGGTCAGAAGGGCGTTGTCCAGCGCGACCGATTTGATGTGCGGCGCCTTGAATATCTTCTCGAGCTCACTGCGCGAAAAATGGTTCCCGAACCATTTGCGCTTGTGCTTGTTGGCGACGAGCGTGACGTTGACCGCATTGCCGCGCAGCTCGCGGATTTTTGTATAGAGCCGCTTGCCTTGCCGCAGCGACGCGACGTTGAGTTCGAAGACGATGAAGATCTCGTCGCTGGTCGAGAGCACTGAATTGTACCAGGGCGTTTCGATATTGGGCAGGTCGATGACGATGTCGTCGAAGCGGTAGGCGACAAGGTCGAGAAGCCGGAAGACGAAATCGCCGCCTTGCGGCTCGAACGGCAGTTGCGGCCTCTCGAACGCATAGAGGGTGAGACCGGACGGGCGCGAAAGCTTGATGACATCCATCAGCTCGACATCGAGCCGTTCCGGCTGGCCGATGATACCCGCCAGGTCGAACTGATTGAACAGATTGAGGTAGGCCCCGCAATTGGCGCTCTGGAAATCGAGATCGACCAGACAGGTGGAGGCCGCGCGTTCGGCCGATTTCGAGGCCAGGTGCTCGGCCGCCGACAGCGCCAGCGTCGTGGCGCCGGCGCCACCGCTGGCGCTGATGAAGGTGATGATGCGGCTTTTCGTGCCCTGGCTGCCAGTATCGTGGAAAGTCACCGCGTTGAGCAGTTCCTTGCCGTCGAGCGGCTTGTGCAGCCAGTCCGAGGCGTTCATGCGCACCAGCACGCGCGTCTGTTCCGACGTCAGTTCGTTGGAAACCGCGATCAGCGGCACCGATGCCCACAGGGCGCGCGCCTCGACGATGCCGGGCCTGCCGAGCAGTTCGCCATTGCCGAGATCGAGGATGACGATGCCCGGGCGCGTATCCGCGGGAGGGCCTTTGAGAAAGTCATCCGTCTCGGAGATCCGGACGTCATAGATCGCCAGCGCATCGAGCCGTGTCGCCACCTCGCGCTTGAAATTCGCATCCGACGAGAACAGCGCCACCTGCTTTCGCTTGGTCGGCAGAACCTTGGTGTTGATGGCATTCATGGCCAGGTGCTCTTGATGTCTTCGCCCGTAACCGTGCTCAGCATGGAGGGCATGTTGATGTTGGCGAAACCCATCAGTCCCTGGAGGAAGAAGAACTGGAAGGTCCTGTTCTGCAGGCTGACGGTGATGGTCGGCACCGGCCCGCCAAGCCGGGTCTGATAGCCAAGGCCGGTGGCCGTGTAAGTGATGACGACGTTGCTGCGCAGCAGGCCCGGGAAGAAGTGGCACATGCCCGCCCGCTGGTTTGTCGCCAGCGCCGGGCAGACATCGTCATTGGTGTTTGCGGTGTCGCCACGAAAGATGCGGCTGAAATTGGCGGCGCTGAAGCCGCCGCCGTTGCTGCAGCCGCCCGTGCCTGCGGTGTAGGTGCAGACGAAGGGACCATAGGCGCCCGCGGCAACCGGGGCGCCGGGAGACGAGATCGGGGGCGCGGTCGCGAGGTTGGTTGCCACCGCATCCGATATCGAAGCCAGCCGCGCGCCGATCTGCACCGCCTTGGTCGCCGCGTTCCATTGATAGAACGCATAGCCGAAATCGACGAAGCCCAGGACAAGCGAGAACAGCAGCGTCGATACGATGGTCATTTCCACCATCGCCGCACCGTCTTCCGATTTTGCGAAACGCTGGATCATGGTCAGAACCGGATCAACCGCTCGTCGTGGGAGCCCTGCAGCGTTATCGGACTGATGCCGATGAACGACAGCATCCCGACGCCGGCGTATGGGTAGGTACCGGACGCGCGCACGGTGCAGACTTGTGCGGTGGTGGAGCGATATTGGGTAACGCCGCCCACCACGGTGTCCTGGCAGGAGTTGTTCGTCGTCACGGTGACATTCGATGTCTGCCAGCCGCTGACGCGTGCGCTACCGGTGCCGGCCGGGTTGCCAAACACAGCGATGTTCGCGGCAATGGCGGTACAGTTGATCGCCGCCAGCCCGGAGTCGGTATACAACTGACTGTTGCATCGCGCGGCATAGCGAGCGGCGTCTGTAAGTCCGGCCTCCATCAGCAGTTTGTCGTGGATCAGATTGCCGAACTCGAACACTCCGGCCGACAAGACCAGCATCAGCGGCGTGATGATCGTCATTTCGACAAGCACCGCGCCGCGCTGGTCGTGTCGAAATCGATCAAAAAATCGGGACAGCATCTTGAACATCGCGGTCACCGGTAGAGCTGCGCTTCATCGCGCAGGTAGTTGTCGAGCGTTCCGTTGCCGCCCTTGCCGGTGATGTCGACCAGCTCGACGTAGATATTCTTCCCGTCCTTGATCGGCTCGGTGATGAAGAAGCTGGCGAATCTCCTCACCGGAATGCCCGTCTGGCGGCCGCTGAAATTCGTGCCCGAAGCCGCGAGCGCATTGCAGTCCAGGACTGCGCCGTAAAGCAACCGGCGGTCCGGGATCGAGATCGGGGTGCCTGCCGCCGCGGGCGGGATACCCGTTTCGCCACCGACTGCAGCGTCCTGATAGATATTGTTGTCGATCTCGTAGCGATAGACTTCATAACGTGTCGGGAGATTGGCGCCGGTTCCTGAGAGAGCCGCGGGCACGGCACGCGTGGGATGATTGGCGGCCCAGTAGCGCGCGAAATTCCAGTTACCGTCGCCCATGCGGCCGCTCATCATGGTGCAGTTGCCGGCGATCTGGCACGCATCGCGCTCAAGCCCGACACCCTTTGTCGGGTCTGTTTCATAGTCGACCTTGTTACTCTTGACGAACTGGCTGCCGTTTTTGGCACCCTTGCGCACATTGACCCCAGGTCCGTCTGAGTAGCTTGACGAATCGATGCCGAAGCGCGAGTTGATGCCATTCTCGACAGGGCCGGCATTCTGGCCCGGTTCGGTGTCGACGCCGTCGCGCGAATAACAATTCTGCGGCTTGGAGTCGGCGAGCATCTTTTCGAGCTGGTTGGCGCCGTTGCCGAACGGAGAAGCCAGGAAAGCGAAGTTGCCGGGAAAGTAGTATCCGTCTCCGCGCAGCATGATCTGGCGGCGGCGGTATTGCCTGGTTTGTGCCGCCTGCTCCAGCGTGACGCCGCCGGTGATGCTTGTGTCCTCATACGGATTGCACATGAAAACGGGTGTGTAATCGCAGACGCCCGATGTGAACCCGGCAGTCGCCTTGGCAGCGACGTTGAAGCCGTTGCTGGCCGAATTGCCGGTCAGAAACGACGCCGGGAACATCGCGGCGAAGCCGGTCGGCGTGACCGTCACTTCGACGAATACGGTTTCATCTTCGCCGATGGATTGCGTTGCATTGGCATAGTTTGCACTGCTGACCGGAGTTGCGTCCGACGCGGGTATGGTCTTCAGGAAGCACCACGAAATGTTGCCGGCGCTGTTGCAGCGTGCGGTGCCGCCCGGTTGCCCTGATGTCAAGGTGAACCGGCCATTGGTGCCAACGGTCGAGAATGCGGCCTGGTTGGTAACCAGTGTCGCCATGGCGCGTTCGGCCCTGGCCCATGAACCGGGCAAGCCATCAAGCTCGGCGGCTCCAGCCAACGCGAAGGCGTCCGCCGCCTTCTGCAGATCATTGTGCAAATTGTTGGCCCGGCTCATGTCGATGGCCAGCAGGGAAAAGCCGATGAGCGCCGGCAGCGTGACGCTGACGAGGATCAGCGCTATTCCCCTTTGATCGTGCCAGAACGCGCGAATGGTCCGCAGCATGGCCTTACTCTTAGCTCCCCTGACGCCAGGTTCCCTCGTTTGGCCTGGCGCACTGAAACCGCATCCTTCTGTTCAGTTTACGGCGTTGTGTTCGTTGTCACCCCCGCCCCCGCCCCGCCGACATTGACCGTGATGGCTGGTGGTGGCGGCGGCGGCGGTGGAAATTTGTAGTTTTGAGCCACAGCGGCGGCGCGCTGGCCGTCACCTTCTATGTGCGTGTTCCTCGATGCAGGATTGAGCGGGTCGACTGTCTGCAGCAGCGAATTGTACTTCTGCGTGTCACCGGCGGCCAAAGTCACCGAATCATAGTGATTCAGATAGTCCGCTGCGCAGCCCGCCAGCAGGCCGTTGCAAAGAATGAGGATCAAGGCGCTATTTCTTGACATAGAGCATCTTGTCCTTCGATTTGAAGTTCAACATGTGGCCATAGGGGCCGGTGACGCCGTCGCCCGTTTCATATTTCCGGATCATGTCCTTGTTCACCTCGAGCTGACCGAGCACGAAGAATTCCGGGTCATTGGCGGGCCGTGTCTTGTCGAAGGGTGTCGCCAACTGCTCGCCTGGCTTCACCGGCCGCACGATATGCGGTGTGACGATGACGACCAGTTCGGTCTCCTCCTTCTGGTTGCTCGAATTGCGGAACAGCGTGCCGATGACCGGCACCTGGCCGAGCCATGGCACCTGGTTCTGCAGCTTGGTGGTCCTGCTGGACAGGAGCCCGCCGACCGCAAAGCTCTGGCCGTCGCGCAATTCGACGACGGTGGATAGTTTGCGGTTGGTGAAGATCGGGTCGCCGGCGGTCGTGAAACCGTTCAGGTCGCTGACTTCCGGCGCCAGGTTCATATGGATCTTGCCGTCGTCGAGCACGACCGGCGTGAACAGAAGATTGACGCCGAATTGCTTGTAGACGATGCTTATCTCGCCATTCTTGTCGAGAGTTCGGATAGGGACTTCACCACCGGCGTTGAAGCTTGCCTGCTCGCCGGAGAGGGTGGTGAGATTGGGATTTGCAAGTGTGCGCACCGCGCCCTTGGCCTCGAGCGCCTCGATGTACAAATCGACCTTGATGTTGCTGTCGACAACGCGAGTGAGCAGCGCTCCGAAGGGGGTGGAGGTGGATAGGAGGTCGCTCAGAAAACCTCCGGTGCCGAGTACCTCCTTGTCTTTGTCGACGGCGGTAATCCCGGTTCCAACGATGGTCGTGCTCCTGCTGTTGTTGCTCCTGATCGACACGCCGAGATCGCGGCCGGCGTTGCGCTTGGCTTCGAGAATGCGCACTTCCAGATTGACTTGCTGGCTGTCGTCGACCGTGACGGAATTGATGATGTCGTCGGGGCCATATTGCTTCGCCACTTCCAGGATGGCCGCCAGCGTGGCGCCGTCCTTGACATGACCGCCAAGCCTGACCCTGCCGTTGACCGAGCCGATTTCGATGCGTGACTTCGGCGCCACCTGGCGGATCGCCTGCGCCATGTCGCTGACGTCGACGCCGACCTCTATCTGGATGACGCCGAGCGAGCGCTTTTCGGGTGAGAAGAGATTGACCGTGGTGGTGCCGGCACTCTTGCCGATGACATAGAGGGTGCGGTCGGTCATCGGCTGGGCATCGGCGATCTTTTGGTCGCCGACGACGATGTCGCCGAGATTGGCACTCACCTGGATCGTCACCGATTGCGACGACGGCAGGAAAATACGGTGGACGGTCGGATTGGACACGTCGATGAAGCGGTCGGCTGCATCGGCCGCCAGACTCCACGTCAACAGAGCCGCCATACAGGATAGCGCGGCACCGACCAATCTCACCCAAACCCCCCGCATCCCCATCTCCCTACTTCCGCCACCGGCAGCCTTGCTTCCGCCACCGGCAGCCCTGCTTCGCCACACTCTAGCTTATTATTGTTGTCGCGGCACTTCATAAGATTCAAGCGTTATCCCCCGATAGACGCTGACAGTTGCCCGCGCCGGCGGCTCCGGCTGGACGTATTTGACCACTTCCTTCGTGACCTCGTGCACCTCCGGCGCCGGAGCTGATACCACGACCGGAGCCGGCGGCTTGACCTTGCTCAACTCGTCGAGCTTGTTTCCCACGCGGTCAACGGCTTGGGCCAGTCCCGCGATCTTCTCGTCCGCGCGCTTACGAGCGTCTTCCGCGCTCTGGCGTTCGGCCGCGGCTGCGGCATCGGCTGCTGCCTGCCTGGCCAGTTCCGCTTGCCTTTTGGCGACGTCAGCCGGCATTTCGCCGGTCAGGTCGGAAAGCGTCACGCGCTCTGTCGTTTCGCCCTTGCTGGCGGCGGCCTGGCGAAGCGCCAGCGACAACTGGCCGGCGCCTGCCGCCAGGGTCAGCTTCTGTGCGTCCTTGGTGCTGGCCTCAAGCGTCACCGATTTGACGACGGTCGGGCTGTCCTTGCTTTCGTCGGCCACCTGGTCGACGGCGAGCACTTTCATGCCTTGCAGCAGCACGTCGACAAAACTCTGATCCGCGCCGTCGTTGCTCCGCACGGTCCGCGTCAGCAGCACGTCGACCCGGTCTCCCGGGAAGACGAAGCCGGCGACGCCAAGCACGTCGTTGACGCGGATGGACACGGCCTTCATGCCGTCGCCGAGCACCGCCGAAAGCGTGGCGCGCTGGCCCGGGCCGGTGATCTTGGTGGCGAGTACCGGTTCATTGACGCCGATCGCCTGCAATGCCTGTTTGGGGGCTCCGCCAGGGGGGACGTCTTTCGTCAGGAGCTCGTCCGTTGTCTTGAAGGCACCGGCCGGAACCGCGCCCGCCGGCCATGCGACTTCGCGCAACTTGTCGGCGGACAGCGTGTCGCCGAACTTCAGCGCCACCGCGGCCACCACGACCGTGTCACGCTGCACTTCATCCGTTCGCGCCATAGCGCTGCGCTGGTTCGCCAGCCAGATATTTGCGAGAACCACCGCGAGCACGCCGAAGACGCCAGCGAGGACGATCATGATGACAGTATTTGCACGCACTTTTGCCCCCACCTGACAGCGTTAATCTAACTCCGCCTACCTTTTCCCTAGTCTGTCGACGCCGGATATCATCCCGGCGTCGACGAAGGCGATTACGACGTTTCGCCAGCGCCGCCCGCAGCCTTCTTCGCAGTTCAAACTACGCAGTTGCGGCCGCAAGCGATGTGCTAAGCACCGTCCACTGGCCACTGACCCAGGTGCCAACAGTAATGATAGTAGCAATCACAGCTACCGTAATGATGCCGAGCAGGATGGTGTATTCGACCATGGCGGCGCCGTTTTCATCGTCGCGGAACTGCCGGGTCATTGTCATAAACTTCTTCATGCCAATTTTCTCCCACTGGAGTGACCACCACGAGATGAGCCAAGAATAAATCCATTCCAATCATCCCGCCTGAAGTGGCCCAAGCCATAGTCGCTTGGGCCACTTCGCGGTGGCCAAAGTTACGCCGTAGCGGCGGCGAGCTGCGTGCTAAGCGTAGTCCACCTCCCGGCTACCCAGGTACCGACAGTAATGATGGTAGCGATCACAGCTACTGTAATGATGCCGAGCAAGATGGTGTATTCGACCATAGCAGCGCCGTTTTCGTCGTCGCGGAACTGCCGGGTCATCGTCATGAGCTTCTTCATGTCAATTTCTCCCTTTGGAGGTTTGAACCCGACGAGACAGAGCCAAGGATGTACCCCATACCCAAGCATCCCCCGTCATCTCGATCCTAGGTCCCGAGAAATTGCGGAGTCAAACGGGATTAATGGTTCCTTAACTTTCCAATACATGAACTTTCGAGTTCGGAGGGGGTCTAATTGTCAGCAAGAGCTTGATTCGTCTAATTTTTCAAGCGCTCTTAACCATTCGTTCACAATTATGCCTCCAAGCTAAACAAGTTATCCCTACTTTAGCTATGCGGCATATTCCTTTATATCTAAGGGGTTATAGCCAGTTATGGGGCGGATACCCATGTCGGAGAGCGCAAGGGACGCTGGGTCCTGAAAAGCTTAGTGCGGCAACCATGTTCGACGGCACGGGGGCAGGAAATAAAAACGATATTTTTTGACGCCGCTTCTTAACTATGTTGAAAGTATTGGCCGCACGTGACGCGCCCTGGCGCTTGTGCGTCGGTTGGTTAACGTTTAGTTTCCGCTAATATGCGTCTGCGGGGAGTATAGGGGATTATGCTAGGGCGGTTCATCAAGGGTGGCGAGGCGCGGATCGAGCCAAGGGTGGAGTCGATTGCGAACATCGCCGTTGCCGTGGGCGCCTCGCCTGTCGCCGATCTCGAACCGCATGGCGACGAGTTCCTGGCGCTGAAGGTCGATCTGCATCGACATCTCATTGACCGGTTCAACCTCGCATCGCTCGAAAGTGCGTCCAAGGACGAGATCCTGAACGAAATCCGCCCCATCGTGCGCGAATTCGTGCGTGGCCGCAACGTACCGCTGAACGCGCGTGAGCTCGATCAGCTGACCAGTGACACGGCCGACGAGATGCTCGGCCTGGGGCCGATCGAGCCGTTGCTCAAGGACGACTCGATTGCCGACATTCTGATCAATACCCACAAGCGCGTCTTCATCGAGCGATATGGTGTGATCGAGGAGACCGCGATCCGCTTCCGCGACGAGGCGCATCTGTTGCGCGTCATCAACAAGATCGTCTCGGCGATCGGCCGGCGCGTCGACGAATCGGCGCCGATGGTCGATGCCCGGCTGGCAGACGGCTCACGCGTCAACATTGCTGTGCGACCAATCTCGGTCGACGGGCCGCTGGTCTCGATCCGCAAATTCTCCAAGAACCCTTATTCGCTCGAACGTCTGATGGCGTTCAACTCGATCCGCCAGCCGATGATCGATCTGCTGCGGATCGCAGTACAAGCGCGCAAATCGATCCTTGTTTCCGGCGGCACCGGCAGCGGCAAGACGACCTTGCTCAACGCGCTGTCGAGCTACATCCCCTCGAAAGAGCGCCTTATCACCATCGAGGATGCGGCGGAACTGCAATTGCAGCAGCCGCATGTCGGACGGCTGGAGACGCGCCCGCCCAATGTCGAGGGCAAAGGCGAGGTGCGCCAGCGCGAATTGCTGAAGAACGCGCTGCGCATGCGGCCCGACCGCATCATCGTCGGCGAGGTTCGCGGCGAGGAAGCCTTCGACATGCTGCAGGCCATGAACACCGGCCATGAAGGCTCGATGACCACGATCCACGCCAACACGCCGCGCGACGCGATATCGCGGCTGGAACAGATGGTCGGCATGGCCGGCATGCCGATGACCAATGATTCCATTCGGGCGCAGATTGCGTCGGCTATCGACATTATCGTGCAGACGCAGCGTCTGTCAGACGGAGGCAGGCGGGTAACGTCCATATCGGAAATCACCGGCATGGAAGGCAATGTCGTCCAACTCCAGGAGATCTACCATTTCGTACGCCGCGATGTCGGCGCCGAAGGCACCATTATCGGCGAATTCCGCGCAACTGGTGTTCGTCCACGTTTTGCCCAGGAGGCGGCGACGCTTGGCCATCACTTCACCAAGGATGCGTTTAATCCGCAGGTAGCGCTGTGATCCCAACGGGCCAGACTCTGCTATACTTCATTTATGTGCTGGCGGCAGCGTCGGTTATCCTCGCAGCCGAGTCCTTCTACCTGTCCTTTGCCGGGCGGCGCGCGCGCGCAGGCGCGATCAATCGGCGGCTCAGGCGATTGGGAGAGGAATCTCCGGCCGAGCAGAGTTTGCATGGGCTGCTGCGGGAGCGCGGGCTGACCGCATCGGGCGACTTCATTTTCGGCGCAATCAAGCTCAACCGGCTCTATACGCAATCCGGCATCACCGGCAACCCGCTGGCGTTTGCTGCAGTATTCCTGCTTGCCGGTTTGGTGCTGGCTCTGGTATTGCCCCTGCTGCTGGGCTTTTCGGTCGTTGTAGCTGTTATCACCTTTATGCTTGTCGGATTCGTCCTGCCGCTTCTCGTTCTGCGACGTGCCCGGGACAAGCGGATCCAGAAATTTGCTGCCCAACTTCCCGATGCACTCGACATGATCGTGCGTTCGTTGCGCGCCGGTCACCCAACCACGGTGGCAATCGGCCTCGTCGCGCGGGAAATGCCTGATCCGCTCGGCACCGAATTCGGCATTGTCTCGGACGAAATCACATTTGGTCTCAGCTTGGAGCAGGCTGTTCGGAAATTGTCAGAACGGGTGGGCTTCGAAGGTCTCCATCTGCTTTCGGTGTCGCTCTCCATCCAGTCCAAGACCGGCGGCAATCTCACCGAAATACTATCGAACCTTTCGTCAGTACTGCGCGAACGAAGGAAACTGCGCATGAAGATCAAGGCACTTTCCGCTGAAGGGCGGATGTCGGCTTGGATCATTTCGCTGTTTCCAGTTTTTATGTTCAGCATTTTGATGGTCATCGCCCCGAGCTATTACGGCGATGTCTGGGACAGTCCGCTCCTTATGCCAGTGTTTTTGATCTTTGGGCTGTGGGCGCTTATGGGTGACTTCATCATGTATCGCATGGTCAACTTCGATTTCTAGGGGCGGATATGGATTCTCTGGCCAACACTGGAAATTCGCCCATGCTGCTCTCGCTTGCCATTTTCCTGGCGGCCGTAGCGCTTTTTTTGCTTGCTGCCTTTGTCCTCATACCGGTCCTCCAGACGAGAAGGATCGTTGCACAAACTCTTTTATCAGAGGGAATCACCAACCGCCGATCGCTCTACGCACAGCAGGAACTCAACAAGATTTCTGCGCAGCTACCGGTCGATGCGTATTTCCGCTCGATGGAAAAGGAACGTGGGGAGCCGAATGCTCTTGAGGCTAGATTGTTTCGAGCCGGATTCTATCAAGCAAGTGCACCAGTAATTTACACGCTGTCTCGCCTTGTCGCCGTATGCGTCGGCTTTCTGGCAATCTACGCGCTGCTGTCGCGGATACTACCGCCGCAATTGCCCGCTTTCGTAGCCTTTGGCGGCTCTGCCTTGTTCGGGCTAGCTTGCATCGTTGTCCCTAGCATCGCCCTCGATCGCTTCGAGAATGCCCAAAAAAAGATCTATCGGCGCGGTTTTCCCGATTTCATGGACATGATGATCACATGCGCTGACGCCGGCATGAGCCTCGAGGCGGCCGTGGAGCGCGTTGGCGCCGAATTGGCCGGCACTCACAAATGGCTCGGCATTCAACTGTCGATCATGAATCTGCAATTGCGCGCCGGCAAGCCGCTGCGCGAGGCATTGCGCGAACTCTCTGACCGCGTCGGGCTTGAGGAGGCACGAGCCCTGGCTGTGCTTTTCCGGCAATCCGAGGAACTCGGCACCAGTTTGACGGACGCCCTGCGCGTCTATAGCGACGAAATGCGAGGGCAAAGAATTATGAATGCCGAAGAGCGCGCCAACGCCCTGCCGGTCAAGATGATGATCCCGCTGGGGCTTTGCATCTTTCCGGTCGTGATGATGGTGGTCATGCTACCTGTTGTCATCCGTATGAAAGGCATTTTCTTCTAAATGTTTATATGCTTTGGTTCTAAAACGGAGTCGGGGGACTCTTGGGAGACAAAATGATAGGGCCAATGCGCCTCGCAGCTGTAGCCGCAGCCAGTCTGTTGATGGCACTTGCCGGTTGCCAAACGAATGGTGCGGACACCGCAGATGGTGTCGTGCGCACCAACGAACCGTCGAAAGGCGACGTGACCGCCTTTGGCGATGCCTTCGACGGGCTGAAAACGGTCGGCAACGTCGAGTACTACGCCTCGGACCAGGCCGTCGCCGAAGCTACGAACCAGTTTCGCGCGGAAAATTACGGCAACGCCGGCGCGCTGTTCTTCAAGGCAACGCAACTGGCCCCCAATGACGGCGGCGCCTGGATGGGGCTGGCCGCTTCGTGCGATCGCATTCATCGCTTCGACCTTGCCGACCGGGCCTACGCCCGAGCCTTCAAGCTGGTAGGCGCGTCACCCGAATATTACAACAATATCGGCTACTCCTATTTGCTGCGCGGCAAGCTGCAGGACGCACGCAGCAGTTTCCTCAAGGCCTATGAGCTGGCGCCCAACGATCCGACGGTGGCCAACAATCTGAAGCTGCTGTCGTCGAGCGTGCAGAACATCGAGCGCTAATATGCTGCTTGTCGAAGCGTTGCTGCTGAAAGCACTCGCCATACCCTTGCTCGCAAGGATTGCGTGGCTGGACTTCACGACACAGAAGATAGCCAATCGTGACGTGCTGCTGCTGCTCTGCCTGGGGGCGGGGGCACTGCTGCTTTTGTCGCTCCAGTCCGGATCCTGGTGGGACATGGGGCTGAGCGCCATTGCCGCGCTTGTGCTGTTCGTCGCGCTCTTTCCGTTTTGGGTGCTGCGAAAAGTCGGTGCGGGCGATGTCAAGCTGATGGCAGTCGTGCCGCTGCTGATTGGCGGAACCGATCTTGTAGTGTTTTCCATGCTGCTGCTGGTTTTCGCGCTCGCCACAGCCTTGGTGGTGAAAAACCCCTTCATGCTGCCTGAGGGCGCTTTCCGCGCTTATATTCAGCACTTGGATCGCAAAGGCGTTGTGCCGTTCGGCGTGCCGATTTCGGCGGCAGCGATCTGCGCAATAGCATTTCAGATCGCTTACAGACTCGGCGTACTTGGCAATATGTCGATGTGGCAGGTAGGCTAAAGCCAGATTAACCTTCTGGAAACCATTAGCTTGCGCTAATTGTGGCGAAGTGCTTGGATCGCGCCTTGTCGGCGGGGCGCCGTATGGACGTTTTGGATATAAAGGCACTGTTGATCACGGCTCTCATCTTCGTGCCGATCGAGCGCCTGTTCGCCTTGCGACCCGGCCAGAAGATCCTCAGGAAAGCCTTCTTCAACGACCTGATCTATGCTCTGTTCAACGGCGTCCCGATTAACCTAGGGTTGGTTGCGGCTGTTACGCTTGCAACGAGCACGGTAGGTCACATTATACCGGACTATGTCGGTATCGCGGTGTCATCGCAGCCAGTTTGGCTCCAGGTGTTGGAGATTATCATAGTCGCGGACATTGGCCTGTATTGGGCGCACCGCGCCTTTCACGCTATTCCTTTCCTGTGGCGCTTCCATGTAATCCATCACAGCATCGAAGAACTTGATTGGTTGGCGGCGCACAGGGTTCATCCTGTTGATCAGGTTTTGACGAAGAGCGCCTCACTCGTACCGGTGTATTTAATGGGATTCAGCAGCCCGGCCATCGTGCTGTTCGCGCTCATTTTTCATGTCCATGCCATCTTGCTGCACTCCAATGTCAGACTGAACATCGGTCCGCTTCGATGGCTAGTCGCCTCGCCTCAGTTCCATCATTGGCATCACGCCCATGAGCGAGCGGCCTACGACAAGAATTTCGCGGGGCAACTGTCATTCATCGACGCGCTCTTTGGAACGATGTACCTGCCTGGCGAAACTGTACCAGAACGCTATGGCGTCGATGACCCCGTTCCACCAACCTACGTTGAGCAACTCGCCTATCCATTGATCCCAAAGGGCAAAACCAATGAAGCTCCCTTCACCGGCGATACGTGATTTCATCGGCCGTGCAACGATGACTCTATACTTCACGTTTTGGGTGACTTTGAAGGCTGGAGCCCTGATCGTAGCTGTTCGTAGCGGAGAATGGACAACCGCCCGGACTATTGACGTCATAGCGGAAATTGCCGCCATCGGTTTCGTGGTGCTCATGGTTGCGACGACAGTCGCCCGGCTGCCGCCTGTGAAAACCGCACAGGGAGCGGAACCTCGCGTCTCGGCTTTGATTGGGTCCTTTGCCACTGTGACTTTGATTGCTGTCCCTCGCATCCAGACTTTTTCGCAGCTTCAGCTTGTTGCCGACCTCATTACCGCCGTCGGTTTCGTGCTTTGCATTTTGTGCCTGTGGTGGCTCGGTAGATCGTTCAGCATCATTGCCCAGGCTAGACGACTTGTCACAGCGGGACCTTACAGGATCGTGCGGCACCCACTCTATGCCTGCGAAGCGATCGTGCTGCTCGGAATCGTTTTGCGTAACCCGAGGTGGATAACAGTCGCAGTCTGCGTGATTGCCCTTGCTTTCCAATATCGGCGGCTGGTCAACGAGGAGAAGGTCCTACGGATGGCGTTCCCTGAATACAACGCCTACGCGCAAACGACACCAATGCTGTTTCCATCTATATCGTCATTTCGATGATGACACCTTCTCCGATGTTATTCGTTGCGATATTGGCGACTACGGTCTTATTCGGCGCGTCCGATCTGATCATGCTCCCTCATTCCGGGGTAACAGTCAGTCCGTCCAACGCTGTTGATGTGACGATCGCCATGTCGATGGCTGTGTTCTATTATATCGCAGCAAGAATGATCCGGGTGCGCTTGCCCTTTGTCCCCAATCAGTGGCGATCCATAGTAAATAGGATCGCGGCGGCATTGGGGAACATCGGCGCCTTCCTGATGCTGTTTATACCGTTTTCTGTTGTAAGCTGTCTGTTCATGTATCTGGCGGCAGCAACGCGGCGACCGCCGGTAGATTCCTATTTGGCTGCCGCCGACGCATCGCTGGGCTTCGATTGGCCCCGGGTTTTAGCGTTTGTCAACGCCTTTCCATCGATCTCGGCTATCCTAGTCTTCTGTTACGCCGCACTCGGCTATCAGGTGCCGATAGTCGTGTTGCTGCACTCAATCATGGATCGGCGCGAGCGAGTACTCGAATTCACGGCCCTGGTAGCAATTTCACTATTGACGACCGAGGTGATCATGTTGGCGTTCCCAGCTATCGGTCCCTATGCTTTCCACAAGCCGGATCCCGCTAGCTTCACCCATTTCACCGGAGTGGGTGTTTCCCATCTCTCGACGATCGCCGCACTGCACTCGCAGGCACCACTCGAATTCCTGGTCACCAAAACGGTTGGGTTGACCTGCTTTCCGTCCTTTCATACCGCGCTCGGAATCATCATCGTCTATTGCCTGCGGCGAACTGTGTTGGTTATTCCAGCGGCGTTCATCAATGCAATCATGATCGTCTCTACCATCCCCGAGGGCGGCCACTACCTAATCGACGTAGTTGCCGGAGCGATGGTTGCCGTGGGGTCCATCCTTGCCGTCAGAATTATCGGAGCTTATGAGCAGGCCCAGACCGATAGCGCCGCGAGGATCGGCAGCGAGACGGCCTGATTGCGTCAATAGGCGCGCTCCATGCCCGGCGAGTCCCGATGCGTCTGCCGCGTTTCCATCGCGCGGAAGTGCCTAGGATAGTCCGCTCCCCTTCCAAAGCTGCGCCGATATCTTGCCGCGCAACCAGGTCGATGGCTAAAATAAACCATCACAGGGAGAAGGCACCATGGCACTTCACCTATCGGCAGATGCCCCGGCTTCAGCAGCAGTCACGCCGCAAAAATATCTCTTTGGCCCGTTCATCGACTTCTTCATGCTTGGCGGAAGCGCGCTTCTCATCCTGCCGGTCTTGTATTTTGTCCCGCTCAGGTACGAAGCCACCGTGACGCTGACGATGTTCCTGCTCTCGCACCTCATAAACCAGCCGCATTTCGGTCATTCCTACCAGATCTTCTATCGCAATTTCGCGCGCAAGGTGCGCGGCGAGGGCTACGGCCGAAACCTCCAGATCCGGTATATTCTCGCGGGCATTGTCGTTCCGCTCGCCATGATCGCCTTCTTTGCCTATGGTGCGCTGACGGGAAACACCCGGCTGCTCGGCTATGCGACCAACGCCATGGGCTTCTTCGTCGGCTGGCACTACGTCAAGCAAGGCTACGGCATGCTGATGGTGGATGCCGTGCTGAAGCGCAAATTCTTCAGCGATCAGGACAAGAAGGTGTTGCTGTTCAACGGCTACGCCGTTTGGCTGTTCGCCTGGCTTCAGACCAATGTGGTGATCACCCAAAGGCAATTCTGGGGCTTGGATTATTACACCTTCGCGGTCCCGCCATGGCTCATCACCATCGCCATGTCTATCGCAGCCGCCTCCTCGGCGGCCACCGCCGTGATGTTCATCAATCGCTGGCGCAAGCATGGTGGGGCGTTGCCCTACAATGGCGTCGTCGCCTATGTCGTGTCGCTTTACGCCTGGATCCTGTTCGTGACGCTGAACCCGCTCTGGCTGCTCGTGGTGCCGGCGATGCATTCGCTGCAGTATCTGGCTGTGGTCTGGCGCTACCAGACCAATGTCGAGCGCGATCGAGCCGATGCCGTCGAGCGGTTGGGACCGAAGGTCCTGTCCACGCTTGGACCGGTGTACAGGCTGCGCGTGCTGGCGTTTGTCGTCTTCGGCGGAATTCTCGGAGCGCTCGGTTTCTGGCTGGTGCCGATGGCGCTGACGGCCATGGTTCCCTACGACAAGGCGGTGCTCGGCTCGTCGCTTTTCCTCTTCATCGCCTGGATTTTCATCAACGTGCACCACTACTTCCTGGACAATGTGATGTGGCGGCGCGGCAATCCGGAAGTCTCGAAATATCTGTTCCGCTGACGCGATCGGTTGAATTCAGCGAAGGCCCATTCCCGGCGCGAACACGATTCATTAACCAAGATGCTGTTCATCGACAGGACGAGTTTGTGCGACAGATGCCCGTCTGCCTGGTCAAGCCTGCTTGTCCGGTCGAGGCTCGAAAAGAAGGCTCCGCAGCCGGCGAAGACGTCAAATCGCCCGAAACAGAAACAATGTGCAAGGCATGAATGTGATCGAAAGCGAACAGAACGCGCCTGGCGCCTCACAGCGTTGGACATGGTTGCCGGCCATTGTCGTCGCGCTCTTTTGCCTGTGCGTCACCAGCGCGTCCGCCGAGACGCGCGCCTTGAAGATCCAGCACCTGCATACGGGCGAGAAGGCCGAGATCGTTTTCAAGCGCAACGGGCGCTACGATCAGGCGGGACTGAAAAAGATCAATTTCATGCTGCGCGACTGGCGCCGCAACGAGCCGACCAGGATGGATCCGCGCCTGCTCGACCTCGTCTGGCAGGCTTATCGCGCCAGCGGCTCGACGTCCTATATCCATGTGGTCAGCGCCTATCGCTCGCCGGCGACCAACGCCATGCTGCGCAGCCGCTCGAAGGGCGTGGCGCGGGAAAGCCAGCACATGGTTGGCCGTGCCATGGATTTCTTCCTGCCTGACGTGCCGCTGAAGAAGCTCCGCGACATCGGCCTCAGGATGCAGGGCGGCGGCGTCGGCTATTATCCGACCTCCGGTTCGCCTTTCATTCACATGGACGTCGGCAATGTGCGGCACTGGCCGGGCATCAGCCGCCAGGAACTGGCCAGGGTCTTCCCGAACGGCAACACGCTGCATGTGCCGAGCGATGGCCGGCCGCTGCCCGGTTATGACCAGGCGCTTGCCACCTACAAATCGCGCAAGGCCGCCGGCACGCCCAACATCGAGCTGGCAAGCGCCGACAGCGGCCAGCGCAAGTCGCGGGGTCTGCTGGCGACACTTTTGGGCCGCGGCGCGGACGAGGCGGATGATGTCGCGGAAGCGGCCCCGGCGCCGCGCAAACCGGCCAAGTCGGTTGAGACCAAGGCGCCAGGGCAGGGCATCGCCATCGTGCCGCCGGAGGCAACCCAGCGCGCGGACATCCAGATGGCTTCCGCCGGTGCAGCTGAAGAACCGCCAGTTGAGCAAAAGGTGAAGACGCCTGAAGCGATCGTCATGGCGATGGCGCCCAGCGCGGTGCCGTTGCCGGCCTTCGCCCCGCGCGCCGCCCTCGCGGCCAGCATCCCGACCCCGCAAACTGCGCCGTTCGTGATCGCCAGCGCGTCCACGGCGCAAGCCGAACTCTCCGCGACCAAGCCGGCGGTAGCCAATGCCGAAATGGGCAAGACAGACACCGCTGCCGCTAGCGTCGCGCTCGACAAGGCGGCGCTGAACATCCCCTTGCCGACGTGGCGGCCGCAAAGCCAGACGAGCCCGTCGCGTCAGCCGGAAGCGGCCAAATCTGCCGATGCCATCGCTGCCTTGCTGACCATGCATCATCCTGATGACGGCCTCGGACTGGCCGGTAAGCGGGTTGCAGTCCCCGCATCGAAACCCGAAGATCGTGTCAGGACCAGCCCCAAGGCCGATCGTGTCCAGCCACGTCTCGGTCCCAAAGCCACCGCCGTGATTGTGCCCGTGGCGTCAACCGGCCGTCCGCTTCAGGCAGGTCGCGGCATCGCCAGCGGAACCGGGTCGACCGCGGCGCCGGTCATTGCCGCCAATTTCATCCGCACGGCGCCGGAGCAGGTCTATCTCGACGGATTCCAGCCACGCGGACAGACGTCAGATCACCGCCGCTTCACCGGCTCCGCGGTGAAATTCCTGCCCATCGCCAGCTTCAAATAGGGGGCGAACGCTCCCGTTCGATCCGCTATAGTGTCGCGCGATGTGGATGACCTGTGCCGTCACGCCATTGCGCAATCCATGCCGAGGTCGTTCACACGGCTCTGTAAGATATTTTCCAAATTTGACAATCGTGCATGAAATTGTAAGATAATCGTCTTTCTGTCAGCGAGAGGCGATGACCATGTCGATCCGCGAAGAATTGGCCAACACCACCTTGGCGTTCACCTCGGCGGAAGAAAAGATCGTTCAGGTCCTGCTTGCCGATTATCCGATGTCGGGGCTGGGAACAGCAACCCGGCTGGCACGCCGGGCCGGGGTCAGCGACCCCAGCGTGACACGGCTGATGACCAAGCTCGGCTATGTCGGCTTTGCCGATTTCCAGGCGCGCCTGCTCACCGAAGTGGAGTCCAGGCTGCATTCGCCGCTGCTGATGATGGAGGCCAAACGTCCGGGCGGCTCCAGCGAAGGCACGGCGCTCGCCTATTTCCACTCGGTTTCCGACAGCCTGGAGCGCACGCGCACGGCGGTGCCGCTGCAGGCCTATACGCGCGCGGTCAATTTGCTGCTCGAGACCAAGGGCCAGGTCGTGCTGCTGGGCGGCCGTTTCAGCCGGCATATTGCCTCCATGCTTGCCGGCTATCTCCTGCAATTCCGCTCCGGCGTGCGCGACATCGGTTCGCTGAGCCCCGCCGATTTCGATCTTCTGATCGACCTCGGCAAGCGTGACCTCCTCGTCGTCTTCGACTACCGCCGCTACCAGTCGGACGTGGTGCGCTTTGCGCAACAGGCGCATGAACGCGGCGTCTCCGTATTGCTGTTCACCGATGTGTGGCTGTCGCCGATCGCTGAGATCGCCGACCTGACCATGGTCGCGGCGATCGATGCCAATTCGCCGTTCGACACGCTGGCCACCGCCGTCGCCCAGATGGAGACGGTCTTTGCCCATGCGCTGGAAGGCCATGGCGCAGGCGTGCGCAAGCGCATCGAGGACATTGAGAAGATCCGCAGCGCCAATGCCGTCACGCTCGATGCCGCCCTATCGCCGGACAGCGAGACCGCCAAACCCAAAGCCCCAAGGAAATAGCGTCGATACGCCCGATGCGGCGATGCGAGGAAGGAACAATCATGCCTGATATCAAGACCATCATCGACGCCGTGCAGGCCGGGATCGAGGCCGACCGCGACTGGCTGATCGGCTTGACCCGCGACATGGTCCGTATCCCTTCGGTCAATCCCAAATTCGAGCCCAAATCGGCGATCAACCGCGAGGCGGATGTCCAGGCGCTGCTCGAACCGATCCTCAAGCAGGATGGCTTCCGCACCGAACAGTGGGATGCCTTGCCCGGCCGGCCCAATCTGGTCGGCGAATGGGCCGGAAATGAAGACCGTAGCCTGATCCTGTGCGGGCATATCGATGTCGTACCAGTCGGCGAGATGAAGGACTGGTCGGTCGATCCGTTCGGCGGCGAGATCACCAATGGCCGGCTCTATGGCCGCGGCGCGGTCGACATGAAGGGCGGCGTCGCGGCTTGCGTTGCCGCCGCGCGTGCGATCAAAAAGGCCGGCATCACGCTGCAAGGCCGGCTGGCGATCCACTCTGTCGTCGACGAGGAGGCCGGCGGCTTCGGCGCCATAGATGCGGTGAAGAGGGGCAAGCTCGCCAAGGCGGTGCTTGTCGCCGAGCCGACCTGGGGCGATGTCCTGCCGGTCGAGGGCGGGCTTGAATGGGCGCGGGTGACGATCCGTGGCCGCAACGCGCATTCGGCGCTACGCTACAACGAGATCTATCCGCAGCGCCACGACAAGGACCGGCTGAAGCCGGGCGTCAACGCGATCGAGATCGCCGCCCGCTTCATCGCCGCCGTGCGCCAGTACGAACTCGACCGGACGCGGGCAAAGTCGCATCCGCTGCTGCCGATCGGCATGAACACCATCAACATCGGTGTCATGCATGGCGGCACCGGTCTTGGCGAGCACGGCCTGCCGACGGTGATGACCAACCCGGCCATCATCCCCGATGTCGCCGTGCTCGACCTCGACATGAAATTCCTGCCGGATGAGAATTCGGCCGACTATCGCCGCGACTTCGAGGCGTTTGTCCATCATTTCGCGCAGACCGACGCCTGGCTGCGCGACAACCCGCCGACCATTCAGTGGGAACTCGGCGGGCTGCATCTCCCGCCGATGAACACGCCGGTCGACCACCCGCTGGTGACGTCGCTGATGAAACGCAAGGCCGCCATCGGCAAGGCGCCGCAGGCGAGCGGTTTCGTTGCCGTCTGCGACGCCGCGCACTATGCGGGTGCTGGCGTCGACGGCGTCATCTTCGGGCCGTCGGGCGATGGTTTCCATGGCGCCAACGAATATGTCGAGGTGGAATCGGTGGTCGAGACCGCCAAGGTGATCGCGGCATCCGTTATCGACTGGTGCGGCGTCCGCTGAGGCTGCGTTTCGAAAACGGTCAGGCCGGGCGTTTGATCCGTCCGGCGACAGCGCCCCATGCGGCCCTGATCATGCCGGCCAGCCCGCTGGGATAGGCCAGCATCACGCCGATGATCAGCACCGCCGTGATCATCGGCCGCCAGGCGCCGAAATCGGCCATCCACTCCGCGAAGATGGTCAGCACGAAAGAGGCGATGATGGCGCCATAGATGGTGCTGGTGCCGCCGAGCAGCACCATCGACAGGATGATGGTAGCGAGACTCATGCCGAACACGTCGATCGAGGCATTGCGCTGGTAGGCGGCATAGAAGGCGCCGGCAACGCCGGTGAAGAAGGCGCTTGCCGCCAGCGTCAGCATGCGCTGGCGCACGATCGAGATGCCGCGGCTGATGGCGTATTCCTCATTGTCGCGCAACGCCACGATGCTGGCGCCGGCGCGTGAGCGCACGAAGACGCGCAGGAACAAGGTGCTTGCCACCAGCAGCGCCAGCGCGATGTAGAAATAGGCGAACTTGGCGTCGCGGACCATGTTGTGGTCGAACCAGTAGAGGCCGGGGATGCGCACGATGCCTTGCGTGCCGCCGGTGATGTCGGACTGGCTGAGGATTACCTGCATCACCAGCTGCGCGAAGCCGAATGTCACCAGGATGATGTAGATGCCTTTCAGCCGCAGGATCGGGATGGTCACCAGGATCGCCGCCAGCGTGGCGATGACCCCGCTGGCAAACAGCGCGATCCAGGGATCGAGGCCGGTCAGCTTGGTCAGCAGGCTGTAGGCATAGACGCCGATGCCGAACAGCGCGAGGTGGCCGAAGTTGAAGACGCCGCCATAGCCGAGGCTGAGGTCCCAGTTCGAGGCGACGATGGCATAGATGAAGGCCATGATCAGGATGTGGCGGGCATAGGTATCGCCGAAGACCAACGGCAGCAGCGCCAGCAACGCGAAGCCGAGCACGAAGCCGACGGCCTCATGCTTCCAGGGCGTGCGGCCGGGCGCGATCGGAATTGCCGCCGCTATACGGATTGGTGCCATCGTCGAGGTTATGTCGGTCATGCGAGGCCTCGTGAGCGGCTGGCGAAAATGCCCTCGGGGCGCACCATCAGGGTCAGGATCAGCACGCCGAACAGCAGCGCCGGCGTCCAGTAGAGGCCGAAATAATAGCTGCAGGCAGCCTCGAAGAAGCCGATCAGATAGGCGGCGAAGATCGGTCCCGATATGCTCGATATGCCGCCGAAGACGACGACGATCAGTGCCTTGAGCAGCGGGTCGCTGCCCATGACAGGCGACATGAAGCGATAGCCGCCCATGAAGATGCCGGCGAGCCCCGCCAGCGATGCGGCGATGGCAAAGGCCAGCCCATAGAGCGCGGTGACGTTGAGGCCGACCAGATGGCTGGCATCCTCGTTCTGCGCCACGGCGCGCAACGCCAGCCCAAGCCGGGTGCGGTTGAGGAACATCCACAGCGCCGCCAGGATCAGCGGCGTGATGACGATGATGGCGATCTGGTGCAGCGAGACGCCGACGCCGCCTATGGTGGCGTTGCCGTCGATCAGCGCCGGGATCTGCTTCGAACGCGGTCCCCAGATGGTCAGGGCACCGTTCTCGATCAACGATCCGGCGGCAAGCGTGGTGATGACGACGACCAGCACGATGTTGGGCCGGCCGATCAGCGGCCGCACGACGCTCGCCTGCAGGATCCAGCCGACGCCGGCCATGACGACCACGGCGACCGGAAAGGCGACCGCCGCCGGCAGGCCGAGTTCGATCAGTTGCCAGGCGATGTAGGCGCCCAGCATCATGAACACGCCATGGCTGAAGTTGAACACGCCGATCGTCGTCCAGACCAGGGCCAGTCCTACCGCCATCATAGCGTAGAGCGAACCCTGGAACAGGCCGCCGAACAGGATTTCCGCCAATGCGCTCATGTCCTGATTCCTCAAGCGTTTTGCAGCCAAGCGGAATCGCTTGGCGTCGCAGAAATGCGGCAAAAACAAATCGCTAGAGCGGGATGCAGTTTCAATTCAAATGCATCCCGATCTAGTGGCCAAAATACATTGACATGATCTCGCCGTGGTCGAGGCTTTCGCCCGGCTTGATCTCGGTCGCCACCGCGCCGTGATTGACGAGGTAGAGCTGCTGCGTCAGCTCGAGCAGGAATTCGATGTCCTGCTCGACGACGATGAGCGGCACGCCGCCGCGCGAAATGTCCATCACCGAGGCGCACAGCTCGTCCTTGATCTTGGGCGCCAGCCCCAGCGTCGGCTCGTCGAGGATCAGCAAGCGAGGGTGGCTCATCAGCGCCGTGCCGATCGACACCATCTGGCGCTCGCCGCCCGACAGCGTGCGCACGCGCTGGCGCCAGCGTTCCGCCAGTTTCGGGAACAGCTTGATCACCTTCTCGCGGTTTTCCGCCTCATGCGGCCGGGCACGTGGCGAATAGGCGCCGAGTGCCATGCAGTCGGCGATGGAGAGATCGGGAAACAGCCGGTTGCCTTGCGGCACATGGATCAGCCCGGCGCCGACAATGGCGCGGGCGCTGCGGCCAGCAATGTCCTGCCCATCGAACAGGATGCGGCCGCTCTTTGGCTGCAGCAGCCCGGAGATCGCCCGCAGCAGCGTCGTCTTGCCGTGGCCATTGGGCCCGAACAGGCCGACATTGCCGAAGCGGCCGGCCTCCAGCGAAATGTCGTGCAGCACGGTGACGCGGCCGTAGCCGGCGGTGACGCCTTCGACGGTGAGGATGGGATTCACGCCACCGCCCTCCTTGTCCCGAGATAGGCTTCGATGACGCGCGGGTCGGCGATTACATCGGCCGGTTTGCCGGCGGCAAGCACGCGGCCATTGTTGAGCACCAGAAGATGCTGCGACAGGCTCATCAGGAAGGTCAGTACATGCTCGATCAGAAGGATCGTGATGCCGCGCTCGGCGATGCGGCGGATCAGCCCGATCGACGTCTCGATCTCCGGCTTGGTCAGGCTTGACGCCGGTTCGTCAAGCAACAGCATGCGCGGCTGCATGGCGATCGCGGTGGCAAGCATCAGGCATTTGCGCTCGAAGACGGACAGTTCGCCGGCGAGCCGCCCGAATGACGCCGATCCCAGGCCGACGAACTCCAGCGCCTCGGCGGCGGCTTCGCGGGCCGCTCCGGCCGCTTTCTCATGCTTGCCGTAGCTGGCGCCGATCAGCGCGTTCTCGAACACGGTCAGCCCGTCGAAGCTGGTCTCGCGCTGAAAGGTGCGGGCAAGGCCGAGGCGTGCGATGGCATGCCCTGACTTGCCGTTGATCGCGGTCCCATCGAAGCGGATGCGGCCCCGGTCCGGTCCGAACGGGATGCCGGTGATGATGTTGAACAGCGTGCTCTTGCCGCTGCCGTTCGGGCCGGCGATGCCAAAAATCTCGCCGGCCTCGACCTTGAATGACACGCCGTCGACGGCCTTCAGCGAACCGAAGGCCTTCGAGACGTCGTCCAGTTCAAGCAGGGCCATTCCTCACTGCATCCAGGGCTGTGGCTTGAAGGCGCCGGTGGCGTATTTCTCCGGCGAGATCAGCGTACGCTGGCCGTCCCAGATCTGGAAGAAAGTGATCGGGATATAGTCGTCGCCTTGCGTGGCAAGGTGTGTCGCGGGATCGAACTTCAGCCGGCCCTCCGCCACCTGCTTGTCGGTTTCCGACAGTGCTTTCATGATCGCTGCGTGGGCGGATGCGCCGCCGACCTTCTTGACCGCGTCGAAATAGACATTGGTCATTTCGTAGAGGCCGACGCCGTAGGTGCCGCTCTCGACGCCGTACTTGGCCTTGAACTTGGCCGCCACCTCGTCGGCGCGCGGGTTCTTCGGCGTCGTGAGCGCGCCGCCGAGCAGATTGTAGATGACGCCGTTCGATTTCTTGCCGGTCAGTTCAACGAATTCCGGCACGCTCGGCGCATATTGCAGGAAGACCAGGCTCTTGGTCGGCTGTTCGAGGAACTGGTTCAGGAAGGATGCCGAATTACCCGGCAGATAGTCGGTGTTGATGACGACGTCGGGAACATTCTCGCGCACCTTGGCCAGGATCGAGCGCCAGTCGGTCACTTCGCCGAAGGGGACGATCTCATCGACGCTGATGGTCCATCCCTTCTCCTTGAAGGTCTTCTTCATGCCTTCCGAGATGGTTTTCGAATAGGCGTTGTCGGAGGAGATGATGGCGACTTTCTTGGTCGGCAAGGTGATCTTGCCGTCGGCCGCGAGCTTCTCGACGAACAGGGTGACGTCGGTGTTGTAGGCGTCGAAGGACGGCGTCAGCGACCAGCAGCACATGTATTTGTCCGGGTGCGGCGCGATGATGTCCCGGGTCTGCTGCGAGGTGGCCGCCAGCATGTAGGGCATCTCCGCCTCGGCCATGTTGTCGATCTCGAAATTCGTCAGGCTGGCATAGCCGGTGAGCATGAACTGCACGCCGGGATCGCCAAGCAGGCGCTCGACCGCGCTGGTGACGTTGCCGGCCGACTGATCCTTGACGTCACCGACCACCAGTTCGAACGTGTTGCCGGCAACGCCGCCCGCGGCGTTTGCCTCGTCGATCGCCATCTGCACGCCACGCTGGAATTCCTGGCCGTCGGCCGCGGCAGGCCCGGTGATCGGCGCCAGCAGGCCGATCTTGACGACATCGGCGAAGGCGGGAACGGCGGCTACGGCAAACGCGCCGATCAGCGCGGTGCTCATCAGCATATGGCGGAGTCTGGTGGCGGCGGATTTGGATTTCATCGTGCTGTTCCCTGTTTTCCTCCCGTTCATCGGGAGTTGGATAATTGACAATCTACGCATAATTGTTCTTATTTGAAAAGGATTTTTCAACGCAGCCTGATCGGGAAGTCGATTCCCGCAAAGGTATGGAAGCCGTGGCGCTTTGCTGCGCACCTGCACTGAAACAAGGCAATTCCAGACGGAGCGGACCATGACGATCGCGCAGAAGACCTTTGAAACCAGCCACGGCAGGATCGCCGTCCGCGAGACCGGCGGCAAAGGCACCTCTGTCCTGCTGATCCACGGCAATTCGTCTTCGAGTGCGGTTTTCCGCAACCAGCTCGAGAGCCCGCTGGGCGAGCGCTACCACATCATCGCTGCCGATCTGCCGGGGCACGGGGCATCAGGCGATGCGATCGATCCGGACCGCTCCTACAGTATGGAGGGCTATGCCGATGCGATGACGGAAGTGCTTGGGCTGCTTGGCATCGACAGGGCAATCGTCTTCGGCTGGTCGCTGGGTGGCCATATCGGATTGGAGATGATCGACCGTTTTCCCGGCCTGCTCGGCCTGATGATCACCGGGACGCCGCCGGTGGCGCCCGAGGAGGTCTCCAACGGCTTCAAGCCGAGCCCGCACATGCACCTTGCCGGACAGGAAACCTTCAACGCAGCCGATGTCGAAGCCTATGCGCGCAGCACCTGCGGCGAGCCGTTTGAGTCGTTCCTCATCGACACGGTCGCGCGCACCGATGGGCGGGCGCGGCGCCTGATGTTCGAGAAGTTTTCGGCCGGCACCGGCCGCAACCAGCGCGAGATCGTCGCCGGCAAGACGCCGCCGATCGCTGTCCTCAACGGCATCGACGAACCCTTCGTCAACACCGACTTCGTCTCGGCGGTGAAGTTTTCCAACCTTTGGGAAGGCAAGGCGCACCTGCTCGACAATTCAGGCCACGCGCCTTTCTGGGATTCGCCCGACCGTTTCGACCCGATCTTCGCGCGGTTCCTGGCAAGCGTGGATAAGAACTAGACGCAGCCTGCCGTCATGATCTTGCCGGGCTATCCGACGGCATGGAGCACTGCTCGGCGGCACGCCTCCACAGCGTCGCATCGCCCTCTCTCAGAACGTCGAGCAGCCGGATCTTTTCGACGCGGTAGACGCGCCAGAAGCCGGGATCGAGCCGTTCGATGGTGCGCGTGTTGTCGATGAGATCGGCGAGCTTGATCGTCTTGGCTTGCGCCGGCGCGGCTGCGGTATGTTCCAGATCCCTGGCCTTGCGCGCAGCACGGTTGCCGTCGGAAGGCACAGACACATCGGTCAGCCACCCGACGAGTTCGGCGACTGTCCGGCCGAACTCGCTTTCGATCTCGGCAATCGTTACGGGCGTGTCCTCCACCACATCGTGCAGATAGGCCGTGGCGATCATTTCGTCGGTATGCGGCACGCCACGCACGATCTCGGCGACCGCTGTGGGATGCACGATATAGGGTTGGTTGGTGTATTTTCGCCGCTGGTCGATCGACTCGTGCGCCCGAGTAGCAAACGCAAGGGCACGGCGCTCCAAATCGCTAGGCAAGACTCCCCTCCCGAAAATATCTTTCCAAAATTGGCGGCAGGGCTTACGCCACCGACCAGCCACCATCGACCAGTATATTCGTTCCAGTAATCAGCGACGCTGCCGGCGAGGCGAGGAACACCACGGTTCCCGCCACATCGATCGGGTCGCCGATGCGGCCGAGCGGGATGTGGCCGAGCACATGCGCATGGAAATCCGGTTCGGCGAGCGAGGGGCGTGTGCCATCGGTCCAGATGAAGGTCGGCGCCACGCTGTTGACGGCGATCTTGTGCTGCGCCCACTCGGCCGCCAGGCAGCGCGTCAGATGGTTGATCGCCGCCTTGGTCATGCAGTAGATCGCCTCGCCCTTCAGCGTGACCGTGCCGGCCTGCGAACTGATGTTGATGATGCGCCCACCTTTCTGCGCGATCATCAGCTTTCCGACCGCCTGCGTGGTGAAGAACGTGCCCTTGAGGTTGACGTTCACGGTGAGGTCGAAATCCTCCTCGGTGACGTTCTCCGCCAGGTTTTCCGGGCCGAGCCCGACATTGTTGACCAGCACGTCGATGCGGCCGAAGGCGGCATGCCCGTCGGCGACACCCTTGCGCACCGTGGCGAGATCGGTCGCATCCATCTGCACGGCAAGCGCCCGCCGGCCGATGCGTTCGATCTCGGCGACAAGCTCCGCGCCGTCGGCCTTGTTGCGCACGCCGACGATGACGTCGGCGCCGGAGCCGGCGCAGGCGAGTGCGCAAGCGCGGCCAATGCCACGCGAGGCGCCGGTGACCAGCACCACCTTGCCGACCAGATCGAATTTTGGTGTGAATTCTGTCATCGCAACCTCCCCTGAAGCCTTTTTGGGCCGAACCTGTCGACAGTACGCTTACAGGAACGGCGCTTTGCTGAAGACTACCTGCTCACGGCATGAAAACCAGCCGGCATCGGTGCCTCACGACAAGAACATCGTTCACCCCAGGACTTGCCATGCGCCGGCCGTCATGATGCCATCTCGCAAGGTAAGATCGCGCCTTGCGGGTTCCGGGGTGGGCGATGCAGCTTACCGAGCACAGTCTCTGCGACGTGCTGACCGACCTGGGTGCTGCCCGCAAGGACGAGGCGCTGGCTGAGGAAGCGATCGCCGCTTGCCAGGAGGCGCTCGTCATCTTCAGGGACCGCAAGATGGACGATCTCACCGCCGGTTCCGAGAAGAACCTTGCCGAGGCGCAAGCCTTGCTGGCTGATTTGAACTGAGACGCGATGTGCCAATATCGGCATTTGCGCTGGCGGCTCGCCTGTGATCCAAGGCGACGATAAATCCTTGGCACTCGTCTTTGCAGCTGGAGCGCTGAATGACCGGATTGACACGCCGCAGGCTCTTGAAAACGGCAGCGATCGCTGGCGCAAGCGGGCTCGGGCTCTCGGCCATCGGCAGGCTTGGCAGCTGGGCTGCTGCCAGCCCCGAACCGGTGGTGCTGCAGACGGCGAAAATCCAGGCGAAGCTGATGGATGTCGGCCCGACCAACAATGTGCTGACCTATGGCAATGCCGGGATGCCGCCGGTGCTGAGGATGAAGAAGGGCGAGCCGTTCGCCGCGCGCCTGGTCAATGCCATCGATGATCCAACAACCATCCACTGGCACGGCATTCGCGTGCCCAACAAGATGGATGGCGTGCCGTTCCTGGTGCAGCCCTACGTCTACACCGGCGTCCATTTCGACTACGCCTTCACCCCGCCCGACGCCGGCACCTTCTGGTATCACCCGCATTGCAACACGCTGGAGCAGATGGGCCACGGCCTGACCGGCGTGATCGTGGTCGAGAACCCGAGCGATCCGAAATTCGACGCCGAATTCGTCCTCAATCTGCGCGACTGGCGTCTTGGCGACGACGGCCAGTTCATCGACCAGTTCCGGCCGCGCGATGTGGCGAGAACCGGCACCTACGGCACGGTGCGCACCGCCAACTGGCTCGACCAGCCGCAATATGACGCGCCGGCCGGCGGCCTGGTGCGACTACGCGTCGCCATCACCGATGTCACCCGCATCTATGCCTTTCGCGTCGACGGCGCCGAAGCCGCCGTGATAGCGCTCGACGGCAATCCGGTGCGTGAGCACTTTTCACCTGATGCCTTGCTGCTTGGGCCGGGGCAGCGCATGGAACTCGCCATCCGCATGCCCGACCAGGAGGGCGCGGTGGTGAGCCTGCGGGACGTCAGGGGCACCAAGCCCAAAATCTTGGCGACCCTGCGGGCGACGGGCAGTTCTCTGAAGCGGGATGTTCGCGATGTTGCACCGCTGGAGGTCAATCCGGTGGCGGAGGTCGATCTTACCAGCGCCCAGCATATTTCGCTGGCGCTCAGCGCCACTGCGGAAAATGTCCCGAGCGATGGCATCTGCGGTTCGCTAGGCTACAGTTTCTGGGCCATCAACAAGGTGCCGTGGCCAGGCGATACATCCGATCCGACCGCGCCGCTGGCCGAACTGAAGCTCGGCAAGAGCTATGTCATCGACATGGAGAACCTGACGCCGCAGTCGCATCCGATGCATCTGCACGGCATGAGTTTCAAGGTGCTGTCGTCCTCGACGCGGCAGGTTGAGCCGTTGATTTCCGACACCTATCTCATCCAGCCCAACGAGAAGGTTCAGCTCGGCTTCGTCGCCGACAATCCCGGCGACTGGCTGCTACACTGCCACATCATCGAGCACCAGAAATCGGGCATGACGAGCTACGTCAGAGTGGTCTGAAGCCACGTTTGAGCGGTTTCATTGGCAAAAGCGGGTGGTTCCCTGCTATGCCGCCTCCAAATCAGGAACCATGGACATCTCCTGCATGACCAATGTCGCCTTGACAGGCCTTGCCCGCGATCTCGCCAGCCGTGCCGCCGAAGGCCGCCCGGTGCGCATCGGCGTCATCGGTTCGGGCGAGATGGGCACCGACCTCGTCACGCAAGGCATGCTGATGCCGGGCATTTCGGTTTGCGCCGTCTCGACTCGACGCCCGCACACCGCGCGTGACGCCATCCGCATCGCCTATGGCGACGAGGCGATGGCGGTCGAAGCCGACACGGCATCGAAAGTCACCGCGGCCATTGAGGCGGGAAAGATCGCCATCACCTCCAACGAGATGCTGGTCACCAATCCACTGATCGACGTCGTCATCGACGCCACCGGAAAACCCGGTGTCGCCGCCGATTTCTGCCTGTCGGCGATGGAGCATGGCAAGCATCTGGTGATGATGAATGTCGAGGCCGACGTCACCATCGGCTGCTATCTCAAGCAGCAGGCCGACAGGCTCGGCGTCGTCTATTCGGTCGGCGCCGGCGACGAGCCGTCGAGCTGCATGGAGCTGATCGAGTTCGCCTCCGCGCTCGGCCTGACCATCGTCTCGGCCGGCAAGGGCAAGAACAACCCACTCAACCACGACGCCATGCCCGACGACTATCGCGAGGAAGCGATCCGCCGCAACATGAACCCGCGCATGCTGGTCGAGTTCGTCGACGGCTCGAAAACCATGGTCGAGATGTGCGCCATCGCCAACGCCACGGGCCTGGTGCCCGACGTGCCCGGCATGCATGGCCCGAAGGCCGACCGCGACGACCTCGTCAAAGTGCTGATCCCGCGCGAGGATGGCGGGCTGTTGCTGAAAAAGGGCGTCGTCGACTACACGATCGGCAAGGGGGTCGCGCCCGGTGTCTTCGTCATCGTCGAGGCGACGCATCCGCGCATCATCGAGCGCATGGACGATTTGCATATCGGCCACGGTCCCTACTACAGCCTGTTCCGGCCGTATCATCTGACCTCGCTGGAAGTGCCGCTCACCGCTGCCCGCATCGTGCTTTCCGGCAAGCCCGACATGGTGCCGCTGCCAAGGCCGGTCGCCGAAGTCTGCGCGGTTGCCAAGCGCGACCTGGCTGCCGGCGAGACCTTCGATGCGATCGGCGAGACCTGCTACCGCTCCTGGACGATGACGGTCGAAGAGGCCCGTGCCCAGCGCGCCCTACCGGTCGGCCTGCTCGAGGGCGGCAAGGTGCTGAAGCCGGTCAGGAAAGGCGAGTTGCTGACCGCCGACAATGCCGCGCCCGACTCAACGACAAGGCTGTTCGCCTTGCGCCGGCTGCAGGATGAGATGCTGTATGGCGCGTAAGACGACCCCGTTGGCGCTGGGGATTTTGGTCGCTCTATGAGCAAGGATGAAATCGACGGCATGGGGGGTATCCCTGATGTCGACATCGGTAGAACATCATAGACATTCGCGATTGGCCGAAGCCTTCCCAACTTCGTCGTCCCTGGGCGGAGCAGGAGCGAAGCTCCGTCGCGGAGACCCTGGGATCCATTCCGTGACCTTGGTCGGAGAGTGCAGCGAAGCAGAATTCTGCACCGTGGCAGCGCTTCCGAGTCCCGGCATGGATCCTGGGGTCTGCGCCGCGTCGCTGCGCTCCTTGCTTCGCCCCAGGATGACGAACCAAAGGTCGGTTCCGTCAAGGTACGCAAAGAAGGTAGCGGCTTACTTCCCCAGTTCGATCGACCGCAGCCGCGCCGCTTCCACGGCCTGCGTGAGCAAATTGGTCAGCCGGTCCTCGCCCATCAGCACGCCAAGAGCCGCTGCGGTGGTTCCGTTCGGGCTGGTCACCTGCTGGCGCAGCACGCCCGGGTCCTCCCGGCTTTCGGCGGCCAGCGAGGCGGCGCCATAGACGGTCTGCATGGCGAGCAGTCTGGCGGTCGCCGCCGGCAGGCCGGCCTTCTCGGCGGCTACGGTCAGCGCTTCGATGAAGTGGAAAATATAGGCCGGCCCCGATCCCGACACGGCGGTCACCGCATCCATCAGGCCTTCGTCGTCGATTGTGGCCACTTCGCCGCTTGCCGACAGCAGGTCGGCGACGAAGCGCTTGGTGTCATCGGAGACGAGCGGGTTGGAAAACACCACCATCATGCCCTTGCCGATGGCAGCAGGCGTGTTGGGCATGCAGCGCGCGATCGGCGCGCGGCTGCCGAGTATGTCTTCGAAAGTGGCGACCGGCGTGCCGGCGGCGATGCTGACGAAGGTGGTGCGGCCGTCGCCGAAACGCTTGTAGGCGGCAGTGACGTCGCGGATCACCTGGGGCTTCACCGCGATGACGACGAGGTCGGGCACCGCATCGGCTGGAATCTCACTGGCATCCGCGGCCGCAGCGCAGCCAAGCGTTGCAGCGCGCTGGCGCAGATCGGCATTGGGCTCGACCACGAAAACCGCCGATGGCGCAAGCTTGCCTGATTTCAGCCAGCCCGAGAGCATGGCGTAACCCATATTGCCACAGCCGGCGAGAACAAGCCTGATCGTCATTGAGAACCCTCCGAAGGAAGGTTCTGACATAGACGCTCGCGGTTCCCTGGGGAAGCCCCGTCAGGCAGGACGAGAGGGGCTGCGCACCGCGATCGGCCGCAGCGATACTTGCCTCAGGCCAAGCACGCCGAGCACGAAGAACAGCCAGACCGGGTCGCCGCGATGGAAGAAGAAGCTTTCGAGGAAAGCGTTGAGCGCGGTGAACAGCACCACCATCATGAAGAAGTCGCCGAGATAGATGTTTTCCTTGCGCAGTGGGATACGCATGTAGTCGCGCAGCGGCGCGATGAGGAAGGTGTAGACCGCCACGCAAAGCGCGGGGATGCCCATCAGCACGGCGATGTCGAGATAGCCGTCATGGCCGTGCACGATGGTCCTGATATCCCAGGGCCGGTCGAAGGGCTGGTCCTGGTTGAGCAGCAGCGGCGTGCCCCAGAAGCTTTCATAGCCGTAGCCGGTCCATGGCTTCTTAGCCAGCATCGAGCCGGCGAACTCCCACAGTGTCGTGCGGCCGGTATAGGTCATGTCGGGGAAATAGACCGCCGACAGATGTTTCACCGGCGGCAGGAAGACGATGCCCAGCGTGCCGACCGCCGTGGCGATGATCGCCAGCGCAAACAGGATCGGCGTGCCGAGCCGCATGCCGATCAGGCTCGGCAGCACCACAATCAGGATCGAGAACGGCACCAGGCCGGCGGTGGTCTTGGAGCCGGTGTGCAGCATGAAGATCATCGCCGCGCAGAAGATCCCCGCGCCCCACCAGCGTTGCCCGCGCCGGTAGAGATAGAGGCCGGCGAAACTGAAGCAGGCCATGATCGGGCCGGCGATGTTCTTGTGGGTGAACACGCCGCGCCACAGGCCCGCATGTTCCGGCTCCTGGGAGTCGGCCGTGTGCAGCGCTTCGTGCGGGAAGACGATCAGGCCGACATAGGAAAGCCCCATGACCACCACAGCGGTGAAGATGATGACTTTCGAGAAGGACTCGGCATCGCGCGGCAGTGCCAGGATCGTCGCCATGGTCAGGATGCCGATCATGGTGAAGGACGCGGCGCGCATCGCCGAGGGCGGGTCGGTCGCCAGCACCACCGACAGGAAGAAGAAGCCCAGCATCAGCACCCAGGATGGGCTGAGCAGCGAGCGCACGATGCGCGGATCGGCAAAGGCCATCAGCGAGAAGATCGAAATGGCGCCGAGCGAGCCGAAGCCGAGCTGGTTGACGATGTCGCCGCCGTCGCCGGTGAGTTCGGCGCCGGCCGGCTGGAACGGGCGGAAGGACACCATGATGACGGTGAACAGAAGTGCGGCGATCGCCGTCGCCACGCCGTCGCGCGTGAACGCGTCGCTGAGCGGGGCGCGCTCAGTTTTTCTCGGGCTGGCGATACTGCTCATTGGCATATCCGAATTCGGCCAGCACGCGGCCGAGCGCCACATGGACGGGGTAGATTGCGATCGCCGGCGATCCTGTCCGCGCCAGCCGGATCAGGCCGCGAAACGGCGCGGCGGCAAGCAGCGCCAGGCTCTTCGCGAACACCTTGACGCCGGCCAGCGGCGTGCCGGCGCGCTTCTTCTTCTCGACCAGTGTCGAGATCACGCCGTTGCGCAGGCTGCGGGCCCGGATCCAATCGGCCTCGACGCGCCGCGCCGGGACGGTCTCACGAACCTTGGCCTCCGCGCACCAGCCGAGCACAAAGCCCCTTTGCGCCGACCGGCTGAGAAAGTCGGAATCGCCGCCGCCCGTGAAATTGAATTTCAGATCGAGGAAGGGCGGCCCCATGGCGACCAGCACGTCGCGCCCGACCAGAAGATTGCCGGACGAATAGAGCGCGGGCACGCGCCCGGTTTCCCGGTAGGGTGGCGCGAACACCGGATGCTCGGCCCATCTCACATGGGCAGCGTCTGCGAAGACAGGCACCTGCGGGCCGCCGACGATATCGGCGCCGAGCGTCTCGGCAGCCGTGCACATGCGTTCCAGCCAGTGCGGATCGGCGATCTCGTCATCGTCGATGACCAGCAGATGCCTGAAGTTCGGAAAGTGCAGGATCGCCGTTTGCCAGCCGGCATTGTAGGCGCTGCAATTGCCGCGCTCATGCGCGATGATGACCATGCCGGGCATCTCGCCGCGCTCGAACATCGGCAGCACCGCCTTGGCGCCTTCCTGCGCCTGGGCTTCGTTCTCCATGACGATGACGGCAAAGCGCCTGCCGGTCCGCTGCGCACGCAGCGACGCCAGCGTTTCCAGCACCTGTTCGGGCCGCTTGAAGGTCGGCAAGGTGACGATCGCTTCGACAACCTCCACGTTAAGCCGGGGAGACCGTCCAGCGATCGATACCGAACCGTCCGATGGCAAAGGGATCATCCGTGTCCAGCCACATGGTGAGTCGCGTTCTGGTAGCACCACGATGATAAGGTTTCGTTAATCACCTTGCGCGGAGAGGCCCGCCAGGCAGGGGCTTTCGGGCGCCGACTGTGCTCGCTTAATCAAGGGTTCACCGCGCTTTGCTACCGGCTACACCACAGGATAGGTGAGATGCATCTGCTGTTCGCCACATCGATCGTGCCCGATGGCGCTCTCGCCTCGGGCTACGAGATCGCCAATGCTGCGATCATCGCCGCCTTGCGGCGCGCTGGCGCGCGCGTCACGGTCATCGGTTTCGCCTGGCCCGGGAAGGCCGCGGCCGACCTGGAAAACACCGTGGTGCTGGGTGCGATCGACGTACGCACCGAAAGCGCCTCAACGCTGCAAAAGCTAGCCTGGGTCGGCAAGGCGATGCTGTCGGGCCTCACCTTCGCGTCGGTCAAGCTGCGTGGGGTGTCTGACCGCGATGTCCAGGCCGCTCTCGAACGAGCCGGTCCGTTCGATGGCTATGTGCTGAATTCCGTGCAGTTCGCCGGCGCCTTCGAAAAGCTCTTCGAAGACAAGCCTTCCATCTTCGTCGCCCACAATGTCGAGCATCTCTCGGCGCGGGAGAACGCGGCTGCCGCCGGCGGCCTCTTCCAGCGCCTGCTGTTCCGCCGCGAGGCAAGGTTGCTCGAGATCGTGGAAGAGCGTCTCTGCCACCGGGCGCGCTTCGTCTTCACGCTGGCCGAGGAAGACCGGGCGGCACTCGGCGTTGCCTCCGACGACCGCTCGGCGGTGCTGCCGCTGGTGACCGGCGCCAAAGCGCCAACCCGGAACGGGCCGCGCCGGATCGACTGTGACGCCGCGTTGATCGGCACCTGGACCTGGCAGCCGAACCGCATCGGCCTCGACTGGTTCCTGGGCAAGGTGGTGCCGCATCTGCGGCCCGGTTTCCGCATCCGCATCGCCGGCCACATGCCGTCCGGCGTCACCTCGACGCATCCGGGTGTCGAGTTTGTCGGCCGTGTCCCGGATGCCAGGGCTTTTGTGTGCGGCGCGGCCGTGATTCCGCTGATCAGCACCGCCGGTAGCGGCGTGCAGCTGAAGACCATCGAGACCTTCGAACTCGGCCTGCCGTCGGTCGCCACCAGCCGCTCGCTGCGCGGCATCGACCATCGCCCCGACAATTGCGTCGTCACCGACGATCCGGCCGGTTTCGCCAGGGCCCTGGAGGCTGCAGCAGTCAATATCCGGGACGTCGATGGCAGTGCGTTCCATCGCCAGCAGGTTAAGGCGCTCGATGCCGCCATCCGGCTCGGCCTCGAAAAACTTGGGGGCGTCAGGCAAGAGGTGTTTGCATGAATATGCACGCCGCCCGCGCTGCGTTCGGGTTCGACAGCCTGAAGACGATCCTCGGCATCTCGGTGCTCGCCATCCGCTGGGACGATGCGATCGCCCTGCTCACCCGCCTGATCGCCGAACGGCGGTTCACCAAGGTCAGTTTTCTCAACGCCCACAACGCCAACATCGCCTATTCAGACCCGGCCTTCGCCGAGGCGCTCGACGATTTCCTCATCCTGCCGGACGGCATCGGCGTCGATCTCGCCGCGCAGCTTCTCTACGGCGCGCCGTTTCCGGACAATCTCAACGGCACCGATTTCGTGCCGGCCTTCCTGCAGGCCTCGACGCGACCGCTGACCGTCGGGCTGCTCGGCGCGACGCGTGTCAACGCCGAGGCGGCGTCGGTCAAGCTGGCGGCCCTTGCCGTGCAACACAATTTCGTGGTCATTCATGACGGTTATTTCTCCGCCGAACAGGAGCCGGAGATCATCGGCCGGATCGCGGCGCTGCGGCCGGATATGCTGCTGGTCGCCATGGGGGTGCCGCGCCAGGAACTGTGGATCGCGCGCCATATCGACGAACGCCACTGCACCATGCCGGTCGCGGTCGGCGCGCTGCTCGATTTCCTGAGCGGCTCGGTGCCGCGCGCGCCGCTGTGGATGCGCCGCCTGCGCCTGGAATGGCTGTTCCGGCTGGCGGTCGAGCCGGGCCGGCTCTGGCGCCGCTACGTCGTCGGCAATCCGGTGTTCCTGTGGCGGGTCTTCAAGCAGCGATGGTCGCATGGAGCTGACACGGCCGGAGAACTCCGTTGAACAAGCGGTTCGTTCCAGACGCCCGTGCCGGCCAGGGCCTGTTGCCGAAGACGCCGACGGCGGCGGTGGTGACGGCAAGCTACGCGCCGGATTTCGAGCGCTGCCGGCTATTGTGCGAGACCCTGGACCGGCATGTTTCCGGTGCCGCGCACCATTACATCCTAGTCGAACATCGCGATATCAAGCTTTTCCAACAGTTGGAGACAGACCGGCGCACCGTTGTCGACGAGCGTGACCTGCTGCCGCGCTGGCTGCGCGCTTTCGACGATCCGCTCAGCCTGTTTCGCCGGCGCGTCTGGCTCAGCCTGAAGACGCAGCCGCTGCGCGGCTGGCACGTGCAGCAACTGCGCCGCATCGCCATCGCGGCGCATGCCAGGGAAGACATTCTGGTCTTCTGCGATTCCGACGTCGCTTTCCTCAGGTCTTTCGACTGCGCCGCCTTCTGGCGCGACGGCAAGGCGCGGCTGTTTCGCCGCGACGGCGTGCTTGCGGATGACGGCCACGACGAGCATCGCATCTGGTCGCGCAATGCCGGTTCCGCGCTCGGCATCGACCCGACCCGGACGTCGGTCCACGATTACATCTCGACGCTGATCGCCTGGCGCCGCGACACCGTGCTTGCCATGTGCGGTCAGATCGAGAAGGTGCATGGCCGCGACTGGGTCGAGGTGGTCGGCCAGGCGCGCAGATTCTCCGAATGCATGATCTACGGCCGCTATGTCGACGATCTGCTGGACGGCGCCGGTCACTTCCACGGTTCGGAAGAATTCTGCCGCGTCCACTGGACGGGCGAAGCGCTGTCGGACGACGAGTTTCGCCGCTTCGTTGCCGGCATGGCGCCCGAGCAGGTGGCGATCGGCATGCAATCTTTCATCGGCACCGATATCGGCCGCATCCGCCGCCTGATCGGATTGGCTGGCTGAATTCAGATCGCCTTCGCCGGCCTGCGCAGCGCCGAATAGGTCAGCAGCATCGAGGCGAGATAGAGCAGCAGGAAGACGATGTTGAGCGACAGCACCAGCTTCGACGTGTCGGCGATGGTGGTCAGCACATAGGTCAAAAGCAGCGCCTTGAGCCCGGCAAGCAGGCCCAGGTTGATCGCCCGCACCAGGGTCTGGCCGCGCGCGAAGAGAAGCTCGGCCTGGTATTCGACAAGATTGCGCAGCCCCGGAACGCAGATCGCCAACGCCACCAGCGGCGCTGCCTCAGAGACATTCCTGCCAAGCGCGTTGGGGAAGAAATGCAGCACGGTGCCGAGCGCCAGCAGCGCCAGCGTCGAAACGAGGAAGACGCCGCCCTCGATGCCGCTCTTGACCGCCAGCCGCGACAACAGGTCCGGGGCGCGCATCATGCGCTGCACCAGCATCATAGAGAAGGTGCGGATTGGGATCGCGGTCAGGTCGACCAACCGCATGATGATGGCATAGATGCCGGCCAGATGCGGGCCGCCGATCGCCAGCACCAGCAGCTTGTCGAATTCCGATTGCAGATAGAACAGCACCTCGGCGCCGGCGACGTAGATGGAATCGGCAAGCCGCCGCAGATACAGCTCGATGCGCAGCCGCAGCCTCTGGCGCGGATAGAACCAGCCGAAAGCCAGAAGCAGCGAGGCGGCGTTGGCGCCGATATAGAACCACGACCACACCCATATGCTGTGCTGCGCCGAGACCATGAACAACACCGCGCCAAGCGCCCGCAGCGCTGTCGCCAGGATCGCCAGGATCGCGGCACGGCCGAATTTGCCCAGCCCGTTGTTGACGATCAGCGCCACCTCGACCGGCCGCCATAGTAGCGCTTCGGCGAATACAATCGCCGAAAACACCGACAGCGGCACGGTGCCGGCAAAGAAGATCAGGTAGACGCCGAACGAGGCCGCGGCCAAGAGCGGCAGCGAGACGACGCCGAGCAGCAGGAAGCCTGCGGTGAAGGTGCCGATCAGATTGGGGCGGATGGTGGCGGTGCGATAGAGCGCCGAAATGAAACCGAAGGCCAGGATCCGCGACAGCATCACGCCGGCCGCCGATGCGGTGGCGAACATGCCGAATTCGGAAATGGACAGTGTGTTGGCGAGCGCGATGAAATAGGCCAGCGAAAACACCAATCGCCCGCCGGCGCCGCTGATCGCCGAAAAATAGTCGCGCACCAGTCCCCGTCGCTCGGCCACGAAAGTGCCGATCCGGGCGAAACTGCGCCTTTGCGGTATGCCGCGAGCTTCGGTCATGTCTGGGAAGCCATAGGCGGGAAAACTTAACGTGCCGTTCTGAGGCCCGAAAGCGCTGAAATTCCGGCACTTGGGGCTATGAAAAGCTTAGATACCGGCCTGCCGAAATTAACCTTTTGTTTCCTATGCTTGTTTAGCGTGACTTAAGGAATAGCCGACCGCCGCCGCCCAGCGGCCAAAGAGTGAAGCTCCAAGACATGGTCGACAGGGAAAACCGTGAAGACTGGAGGCGCGAGCGTTCCTTGCTGGCGCTCGGCCAGGCCATGCGCGGTGAGGATGACGCATCCCTGGTCTCGATAGGCGATCGCGCGGATTCGGCATGGCGCGAGGATGCCGCCACGCGCCACCGCCTTGCCCGTTCGCAGCGTGAGGCGCGGGCGAACCTAAATCCGTCCGCCGCCGCCGGAACAGAGCACATCCGGTCAGAGCCGGAAGCGGCTGCACAGGACGACGCCTGGCGCTTGCAGGAAGAAGACGACACCCGTGATCCGCCGCCGGCCGTGCCGTACTCAAGGCAGTCCCCGGAAGAACCTTCCGGCAGCGCCCGCTCTGATGACACGTCCGGATCCCGACGGGCGGGTGAAGCGGATGCTTCCCTCGGCGATCGCCGAGATGACCAGCAATGGAAGCCGCTGATCGATCCGATGCAGGTGGTGCGCGGCATTGCCAGGTCGAAGCTGCTGATCATCACCACCACCCTGATAGGTGCCGGACTCGGCATAGCGATCGCGCTGTCGACGCCGAAGAAATATGAAGCCACCGCGGAATTGATCGTCGATCCGCGCGACCTCAAGCTCACCGACCGCGACCTCACCCAGAATGTCGTCGCTTCCGACGCCACGCTCGCCATCGTTGAAAACCAGGTCCGGGTGCTGACCTCGGGCACGGTTTTGAACAAGGTCGTCGACAAGCTTAACCTCACCAACGATCCGGAGTTCAATGGCCAGGGGGCCGGCGGTCTTGGCATCAGGTCTCTCATTCGCTCTTTACTTCCGCACCAGGACGGCCGGAGCGGCGCCGACGAGGTCCGCCGGCGTGCGCTTGCCGTCGGCAATCTGGCCGAAAGCCTCTCGGTCGAGCGCGGCGGCAAGACCTTCGTCATCACCGTCAGCGCGATCACGCAGAACGGCGAGAAATCGGCGCTCATCGCCAACACGATGACGGATGTGTTCCTGCAGACCTTCGGTCAGATCCAGTCCGATACGGCGGGTCGTGCGACCGACGAGCTGACGGCAAGGCTCGATGAACTGCGCAAGGGCGTCGAGGCGGCCGAACGCAAGGTCGAGGATTTCAGGGCGTCGCATGACCTTGTCGACGCACAGGGTCATCTGATCAGCGACGACGAGATGCTCAAGCTCAACGAGCAGCTCTCGGTCGCCCGCGCCCGCACGCTCGAGCTCAATGCAAGGGCGGCTTCGGCGCGCTCGGTCGACGTCAACTCGGTTCTCTCCGGCACCTTGCCGGAAGAGATCAACTCCAACACGATGAGCGATCTGCGTTCGCAATATGCGACGCTCAAGCAGGAGGCCGACCGTGCCGCCATCCGGCTCGGTCCGCGCCATCCCGAACTCCAGGCGCTCAACGCGCAGATCGCCGGCGCGCGCGATCGCATCGCGGGTGAGTTGCGCCGCATCGCGTCCTCTCTGCAGGTCGATCTGAAACGCGCCGTCCAGCTCGAACAGGATCTCTCCTCCCGCCTGGCGCAACTCAAGGTGCGCAGCGGCGACGTCAACAACGATTTGGTGTCGATGCGTGAACTCGAGCGCGAGGCAGCCGCCAAGCGATCCGTCTACGAACAGTACCTTCTGCGCGCCAAGGAGACCGGCGAGCAGAAGGACATCAACACCGCCAATATGAATGTGATCTCCAAGGCTTTTGCGCCGCTCGAGGCGAAGGGGCCGTCGCGAGCCTTGATGGCACTTGCCGGCCTGTTGCTCGGCTTTGCCTCTGGTGTCGGCCTTGGCGCCATGCGTGGTGCCTATGAAAGCCTGCGTGAGACCGCGACATCACGTTCGCGCCGCGACCGCAAGGCGCCTCTCGAAGAGCAGGCATTCCGGGCAGCGCCGCCGCCCGCGCCGCCAATGTCGGCCGCACCGGTACCTCCGGCGCCGCCACCCCCACCGCCTGCACCACCACCGCCGGTGGTACAGGCCGAGGCCGCTCCCGTCGAACGGCCCGGGCGCATCGCCGCGCTCATGGCAAAGCTGCGCAATGCTGTGTCCCGCAAGCCAACCACAGAGGCGGACGACGCCAGCGAGTTTGCCGCCTTTGGCGACACTGCGCGGGCGGCGGGTACTGGCCTGCCTTCCGGCGTCCCGAATCCGGATTTCGGCTTCATGCCGCGGTCGTCGGACTATGCGCGGCCGCCTTTCCCGCCAGGCTTCGATGCCGCCTATTCCCAGCCGATGGGGCCGCCGTCGCGGTCGCCGATAATGCCGCTGCAGCCGCTCTATTCGGCGCCGCCGCCCTATCCCCCTGCGCAGCAGGCCGGCTATCCGCAGATGCAGCCATGGCAGGCGCCGCCGGCAGGCAGCCCTCGCGCCCAAGGCATGGCGGCCTATGCCGGGCATATGCCGTATCCGCCGCAGCCCGCGCCGCCGCAGGCACCGGCCCATTCAGCCCAGCGGCCGGCGGAGCCATCGCGGGCCGAGGAAAGCGCCGAACAGGCGCCGATCGAGGAAATCCGCGCCAGCCTGCGCGAATTTCGCGAGGCGGTCCGCGAACTCACCGAGAGCCGTGCGCGCCGCCGCTACTTCTGAGCCACAAGATACATCGCCGAGGCCGAACAAAACCATCCCGGTTTTCGCGTAAACGGCATGGGACGGCGCTTTGACGGGATTGCGTGCCGGAATTTTCGTGACAATGCCGCGCTGCATGTTGCCGCCGCCGTGGCATCTTGTTCCCGAAAAGCGGCGTTGGGCGAAACAGGGTTGAGGATGGTTCATGGCCGAAGTGATTGACGGAAAGAGCGTTGCCGAGGATGTCGTGCGGACGGTCAAGACGCTGACCGCCGAGCTGGTTGCCAAGGGCAAGGCCAAGCCTGGTCTTGCCGTGGTCATCGTCGGCGAGGATCCGGCAAGCCAGGTCTATGTCGCTTCTAAGTCTCGCACCGCCAAGGAATGCGGCTTTCATTCGCTGCAGCACACGCTGCCGGCCGAGACCTCAGAGGAGGCGCTGCTCAAGATCATCGGCGACCTCAATGCCGATCCGGCGATCAACGGCATTCTGGTGCAGTTGCCGCTGCCCGCCCATATCGATGCCGGCAAGATCATCCAGACGATCGCGCCGGAGAAGGATGTCGACGGCTTCCATTTCATCAATGTCGGCAAGCTCGGCACCGGCGAACTCGACACGGCATTCGTTCCCTGCACGCCTGCCGGCTCGATGCTTTTGATCGAACGCGTGCGCGGCAAGGACCTGTCCGGCCTCAACGCCGTCGTCGTCGGCCGCTCGAACATCGTCGGGAAGCCGATGGCCAACCTGCTGCTTGCCGCCAACTGCACCGTCACCATCGCCCACAGCCGCACCAAGGATCTGCCGGCACTTGCCCGCACGGCCGACATTCTTGTCGCCGCTGTCGGCCGGCCGGAAATGATCAAGGGGGATTGGGTGAAGCCGGGCGCCACCGTCATCGATGTCGGCATCAACCGCATTTCCGCACCCGAGAAGGGCGAGGGCAAGTCGCGCCTCGTCGGCGATGTCGCCTATGCCGAGGCGGCTAGGCAAGCCGGCGCCATCACGCCGGTGCCCGGCGGTGTCGGGCCGATGACCATTGCCATGCTGATGGCCAATACGTTAGCTTCTGCCTACCTTGCGGCCGGACTGAAGCGGCCCTCCTTCTGAGCCCGGGTTGACCCTGAAAGCGCCAGTTTTGCCGAACCCCACCATTTCCCCGGAACGGCCGGTCGTGAGTGATCCCGTTCAAGGTGGCCGGCAGTTCGCCTTCCTGCTGGTCGACAAGTTTTCCATGTTCTCGCTGGCCGCGGCGATCGATACGTTCCGTTCGGCGAACCGTCTGCTCGGCCGCGATTTCTATGGCTGGACCACGGTTTCGGCCGATGGCGATCCGGTGATGGCGTCCAACGGCCTGCCGCTCAAGATCGACTATGCCGTCGCCGACCTGCCGCCGGTCGACATCCTCTTCGTCTCAGTCGGCCTGACGACCGAATTTCCCGGCAAGAGCAAGGTTCTGGCGGCCCTGCGCAGCTGGGGCCGGCGCGGCAACGCGCTTGGCGCGCTGTCGGTCGGGTCCTACCTGCTGGCCGAGGCCGGACAGCTCGACGGGTACCGCTGCACCATCCATTGGGAAAACCGCGCCGGCTTCATGGAGCGCTTCCCCGACATCAATTGCACCGGCAATGTCTTCGAGATCGACCGCAAGCGCTACACCTGCGCCGGCGGCACCACTTCGATCGACCTGATGCTGGAGATCGTGCGCGGCGATTTCGGCTCGAACCTCGCCAATGGCGTCGCCAACCAGTTCCAGCACGAGCGCATCCGCTCGGCCGGCGACCGCCAGCGCGTCGGCCCGGAGCGGGATCTCACCGGCAAGTCAGAAAAGCTCAGGCGCATAGTCGAACTGATGGCCGACCATCTCGACGAGCCGCTCTCGGCGGTGCAACTCGCCAAGTCGGCCGGTCTTTCGGTGCGCCAGGTGGAGCGCCTGTTCCTGCGCCACCTCAACGTCACGCCGGGCCGCTATTACATGCGGTTGCGGCTGGAGCGGGCACGCGAATTGCTGCGCCAGACCAACATGCCGATCCTCGACGTGGCGATTGCGACCGGCTTCACCTCGCATTCCTATTTTGCCCAGAGCTACCGGCTGCAGTTCGGCAGGCCGCCCTCGGAAGAGCGCCGCACCACTTACTGAGCCGCCTGGAAGGCAGCCCGATTTCCCCCACCTTTTCGCCGGGTTGAAAACGGCGATAGACCAAGCAATGCTTCCCGCCGGCAGCGCCGTTGGCGGCATCGAAGCTTTGATGTCGATGGCGATGCTAGCTCAGCCTGGTGTTGGAGGGCATCAGACGAATGCGGGCAGATACGGGCGTTAGGGGACAATGGCCTTGACGAGCAAGCACGACCGTCGCGTTCGCGACTGGAAGGAAATCGCAGCGTTCTTCGGACGCGACGAGCGCACGGTGCGGCGTTGGGAGCAACAACGCGGCCTGCCCGTGCACCGCATTTCCGGCGGCGCCAGGAGCCTGGTGTTTGCCTATACGGATGAGCTCGAAGCGTGGCTGCGTGGCGGTGAGCCGGCCGCATCCGACGATGTCGAGCCCTTGGCCGAAGAACCGGCCGTGCCGCCTTTGGCTGTGGTTGCGCAAACAACCGCCCCAGCCGCTTCGGCCAGATCTTCGAAATGGCCCGTAATCTCGCTGCTGGCCTTCGGTGCGGTTGGATTGGTGTCGCTTGCGATTGCCGGCACACTGGCCATGCAGCATGTCGATGCGCCGCCGGCACGGGTCGTCTATCGCCCAGATTCCCGAGTCCAGGACCTCTACCTCGACGCCGTCTATCATCTCGGCACCCGACAGGCCGACGGCTTCACGCACGCGATCCAACTGCTGACCGAGGCAACGACGCTCGACCCGAATTATGCCGATGCCTATGTCAAACTGGCCGAGGCCTACAACACGGTCAGCCAGTTCACGCTGATGCCGGCCAATGAGGCCTATCCGCGCGCCGTCGCCGCCGCGGAACGGGCAATCGCGCTCGAACCCGACAATGCCGGCGCCTATGCCGCCCTTGGCTTCACCACCTTCTACTGGACGAAGGATTTTCCGCGATCGAGGGAGCTGTTCGAACGTGCCATCCGGCTCGATCCGAATGCCGCGCAGACCCATCATTGGTACGCCTTGACCCTGATGGTGACAGGGGAGACCGCCATACCCTTGGCTGAGATAGGCAAGGCGCAGGCGTTGAACCCGGAATCGCGCGCCATCATCGCCAACAAGGCGCTCATCCTGTTTTATACCGGCCGTGTCGACGATGCCGTGATGATCCTGCAGCAACTGGCCAAGGCCGAACCGAATTTGCGGTCCCCGCCCGAATATCTGGCCACCATCTATCTCGATCAGGGCCGCTTCACCGATTTCCTGCGGGAATACCGGCGCGCCGCCGAGATCGCCAACAACAGCGCCCGCCTGGCTATTGCCGACGCCGCCGAGAAAGGTTTGCGCGAAGGTGGCGCAGAGGGCCTGTTGTCGGCCATGTATGCCGAGCAGATTCGTCAGTACGAAAGGAACCTCGAACCCGCCTACAAGGTGGCGTGCACGGCGGCGATGCTGGGGCGCGATGACGAAGCGATCCGCTATCTCGAAGAGGCGATGCGGCGCAAGGAGGACGATATGATGGGCATCCGCATCGAGCCTCCGTTCAAGCGCTTGCGGTCCGATGCGCGATACCGCGCCATCGTCGAACACGAAGGCTTCAGGCCGGCTCCGCCGGTTGGCGCCTGAGCGAGATGGCCGCGTCCGGGCTTGTGTCCAGAGGCGCGCTCAAATAGTTTCGGGCCGCAGGCGGGGCGGCTACTCAGGAGATTTCGATGGTGGGACTTGCGCGGAGCGTCGCTGCGGCGATCCTCCTTTTGTCGATGACGACGTTCGGCTTTGCCGCAAACAAGGTCATCATCATTCTCGATGCTTCCGGCTCGATGTGGGCGCAGATCGACGGCAAGCCCAAGCTCGAAATCGCCCGGGAATCGCTGAGGACTGTGCTTCAATCGGTTCCCGCCGACGACGAGATAGGCTTCATGGCCTATGGCCATCGCGAAAAAGGCAGCTGCGACGACATCCAGCTGATCGTGCCGCCTCAGGCGGGCTCGGCAAGCGCCATCACGGATGCCGCCGACAGTCTGAAATTCCTCGGCAAGACGCCGCTGACGGCAGCCGTCAAGCAGGCGGCCGAAGCGCTGAAATACACTGAGGACAAGGCGACCGTCGTCCTCATCACCGACGGGCTCGAAACCTGCGGCGGCGACCCATGCGCGCTGGGCAAGGAACTCGAGGCATCCGGCGTCGACTTCACCGCCGACGTCGTCGGCTTTGGATTGACGGCCGACGAGGGCAAGCAGATCGCGTGCCTGGCTGAAAACACCGGCGGCAAGTACATCCAGGCCTCCGACGAGAAGGCGCTGCAGGAAGCGCTGGTCGAAACCGTCGCGGCACCGGCTCCTGCCCCGGCTCCCGAACCAGCACCGGCTCCAGCGCCGAAAGCGGCCGAGGTCGACTACAACCTCATCCCGCAGGCGTTCTTGAAAGAGGGCGGCGAGGTGCCGAAGATCGACGTCTACTATGAAGTCTTTCCGGACGATGCCAAAGGTGTCGGTGGAGACCATGTCAACGACGGCTACAACGCTGTCAAATTCCACGTTCCCGCTGGCAACTACATCGTTGTCGCCTCAAGTGGTGCTGCCAAGGCGCAGCAGAAGGTCACGCTGACGGCAAACAAGGCAACCGAACTCGCACTCAATTTGAACGCCGCGGAACTCTCGATCCACGCCCGACCGGCGCCTGGAGCCGATGTTGACCGCAACGCACAGATCAGCATCGCCTATCCCGGCGGCACCTCGGACAGCAACTACGGCGAGGTCAAGTACGTCGTTCCGGCCGGCGAGACCAAGGTCACCGTGAAGCTGGGAGCCGGCGAGGCGAGCGAGACCATGCAGCTTGCCGCCGGCCAGGTCGTCGACAAGGACATCATCGTCGGTGTCGGCAAGGCCAAGGCCAACGCCTTCTACACCCAGGGCGGTGAGAAGGCCGAAACCGATGTGGGTTGGAAGGTGTACAAGGCTGCCAAGAAGCTTGATGGCTCCCGTGATCAGGTGACCTATGCCTATGGCCCCGACAGCCAGTTCGATCTGCCTCCGGGCGACTATGTGATGGGCGTCGATGTGCAGGCCGTGTCCACGGAACAGCCCTTCAGCGTCACGGTCGGGCAGATGACCGATGTCAACGTGACGCTGAATGCGGGTGTCCTGGCCGTCGACGCGCCAGGCGCGGACGGCTTCAAGATCTTTGAAGCCAAGAAGAACATCCAGGGCGAGCGCAAGCAGGTGACCTACGCCTATGGAGAGAAGATGCAGACCACGCTGGCGGCGGGCGACTACGTGCTCGTGACCAACTTCACCACCGACAAGGCCGACAAGGAAACGCCCTTTACGGTCAAGGCCGGCGAGCGGAGTGAACTCAAAGTCGAGTAACATCCAGCTGGGCAAGCAAAAAAGGGCGGCTCAGGTGCCGCCCTTTTCATTTGAACATCAGAAAGCTCAAGCTGTTCCGAAGGCGCTGGCACCGTGGTCGGCACGGCCCACCAGCTGCCGGAAGCCGGCGAAAAGCTCGCGGCCGAAGCCGAACTCATTGCCGATGAGATCGGCTTCGGCGGTGCGGCGCAGCGCGAACTCGGTTCCCGGCACCAGCACCTCCAGCGTGCCTGCATCGGCGTCGAGGCGGATGATGTCGCCGTCATGGATCCGGGCGATCGGCCCGTCCTCGACGGCTTCCGGCGTCACATGGATCGCCGCCGGTACCTTGCCCGATGCGCCAGACATGCGCCCGTCGGTGACCAGCGCCACGCGCTGGCCGCGATCCTGCAGAATGCCGAGCACGGTGGTCAGCTTGTGCAGTTCCGGCATGCCGTTGGCCTTCGGCCCCTGGAAGCGGATGACGGCGATGAAGTCGCCGGTCAGCGTGCCCGCCTTGAACGCGTCGTTCAGGCCCTGCTGGCTGTCGAACACCTTGGCCGGTGCCTCGATGAGGCGCCGTTCCGGCTTGACGGCCGAGGTCTTGATGACGGCATGGCCGAGATTGCCCGCCAGCACTTTCAGGCCACCCGTCGGCTGGAACGCCTTGTTGAACGGCGCCAGCACCTTTTCGTCGCCGCTGGCCTGCGGCGATGCCTCGCGCACCACGGAGCCGTCGGCGCCGAGCTTTGCCTCGACCGCATAGGGCCGCAGGCCTTCGCCCCACACCGTCTGCACATCCTCGTGCAGGACGCCTTCGTCGAGCAGCTCGCGGATCAGGAAGCCGAGCCCGCCGGCGGCATGGAAATGGTTCACGTCGGCGAGGCCGTTCGGATAGACGCGGGCCAAGAGCGGCACAGCTTCCGAGAGGTCGGAAATGTCCTGCCAGGTCAGCGAGATACCGGCGGCCGCCGCCATGGCGATCAGGTGGATGGTGTGGTTGGTCGAGCCGCCGGTGGCGTGCAGGCCGACGACGCCGTTGACGATTGAACGCTCGTCGATCATCCGCCCGACCGGCGTATAGGCATTGCCGAGTGCGGTGATCGCCAGCGCCTGTTTCGTCGCCTCGCGGGTCAGCGCATCACGCAACGGCGTGCCGGGATTGACGAAGGAGGCACCGGGCGTGTGCAGGCCCATGATTTCCATCAGCATCTGGTTGGAATTCGCCGTGCCGTAGAAGGTGCAGGTGCCCGGCCCATGGTAGGATTTGGACTCGGCTTCCAGAAGTTCGGCGCGTCCCGCCTTGCCCTCGGCATAGAGCTGGCGAACCTTGGCTTTCTCGTCGTTGGGCAGGCCGGTCGTCATCGGTCCGGCCGGGATGAACACCGCCGGCAGATGGCCGAAGGTGAGTGCGGCGATAACCAGCCCCGGCACGATCTTGTCGCAGACGCCGAGAAAGACGGCGGCGTCGAACATGTTGTGCGACAGGCCGACCGCTGCCGACATGGCGATGACGTCGCGCGAGAACAGCGACAGTTCCATGCCGGGCTGGCCCTGTGTGACGCCATCGCACATGGCCGGCACGCCGCCGGCCACCTGGGCGATGCCGCCGGCCTCGCGCGCGGCTTCCTTGATTAGTGCAGGGTAGGTCTCGAAGGGCTGATGCGCCGACAGCATGTCGTTGTAGGAGGTGATGATGCCGAGATTGGGCACCTTGTCGGCGCCGAGCGCCAGTTTTTCCGAGGGGCTGCACACCGCAAAGCCGTGGGCAAGGTTGCCGCAGGACAGGACCGACCGGTTGGCGGTCTGGTTCGACGCCTCGGCGATGCGGCCGAGATAGCGTTCGCGGCCCGCCTTCGAGCGTTGGCGGATGCGCTCCGTGATGGCTTCAATGTCGCGTCTTGCGGTCATGGCGATCGGTCCTTTCAGGCGAGGTCCCGGAAACATCCTCCCGCCGTTGCCGGGACCACTAAACGTAAATCAGGGCGCCCAGAAAACCTCTACGGGCCTGGGAGCGGCGTCGAGCACGGCACGGATGGGCTTTCGCGGCCCGGGCGCGACCGCGCCGTCGAAGGCAGTGCGCTTGTCCTCGCCCTCTATGTGCAGCGCGATGAAGCCGGCATCGATAATGCGCGCCAGCGTCAGGGTCAGTCGCGGCTCGCCCGCACTGGCCGCATGAACCGGCAGGATGATCCTGTCCGAGGCCGGGTCGAGCAGTTTTGCCAGATCGTCGGCATCGGGAAAGAACGAGGCGGTGTGGCCGTCCGGCCCCATGCCGAGCACCACGACATCGAGCGGCCAGGGCAGGGAGCGCAGTGCGGCATCGTCCGATGCCGCCGCATCCTCGATGCCTGACGCCTCATGGTAGAGCGGCACGAAGCGCGCCGCCTTGGCGGCGTTCTGCAAGAGATTGGCGGCCACCAGCCCGGCATTGGAGCGCGGCGAGGAGGCCGGCACGAAACGCTCGTCGACCAGCGTCACGATCACCTTGTCCCAGGCGATCGGCGCCGCCGAGAGGGCAGCGAAGAACTTTGCCGGCGTGGTGCCGCCGGAGACGGCCAGCACGGCCGTGCCGCGCTCTGCGATCGCCTTCACCAGGCGATCGGCCACGCGGGCGGCCAGCGTCGCGGCCAGTTGCGGACGGTCGGGGAAAGCGTTCCAGTTGTAGCTGGCGCCGTTCAATTGCTCTCGTGCCATGTCCGCCCGTCACGTTCGATCAGCGCTATCGAGGCCGATGGCCCCCAGGTGCCTGCCGTATAGCCTTGTGCTTCCTGCTTGGCGCCTTCCCAGGCATTCTGGATCGGGTCGATCCACTTCCACGCCGCCTCGACCTCGTCACGGCGCATGAACAGCGTCTGGTTGCCGCGGATGACGTCCATGATCAGCCGTTCATAGGCGTCCGGCGCGCGGCCGTCGAAGGATTGCGCGAAGCTCATGTCGAGCGAGATCTGGCGCAGCCGCATGCCGCCCGGACCCGGATCCTTGATCATGATGAACTGCTTGACGCCTTCGTCCGGCTGCAGCCGGATGACAAGCTGGTTGGCGAAGATCGGCCCGGCGCTGTCGCCGAAGATCGAATGCGGGATCGGCTTGAACTCGATGACGATTTCCGAAACCCGGGTCGCCAGCCGCTTGCCGGTCCTGAGGTAGAACGGAACGCCAGCCCAGCGCCAGGTGCCGATCTCGGCCTTGATGGCGACGAAGGTCTCGGTGTTGCTGTCCTTGCCGAGTTCCTCGACATAGCCCTTCACCGGTCCGCCCGCCGAAGCGCCGGCGCGGTACTGGCCGCGCACGGTGTGCTTCGGCGCCTCGTTGCCGTTGATGCGCTTCAGCGCCCGCAGCACCTTCAGCTTCTCGTCGCGCACGGCGTCGGCGTCCATCGACGACGGCGCCTCCATGGCGACGAGGCAGAGCAGCTGCAGCATGTGGTTCTGCACCATGTCGCGCAGCGCGCCGGCCTTGTCGTAATAGGTGACGCGGTCTTCCAGGCCAACGGTCTCGGCGACGGTGATCTGCACGTGGTCGATATGGGCGGAATTCCACAGCGGCTCGTAGAGCGCATTGGCAAAGCGCAGCGCCATCAGGTTCTGCACCGTCTCCTTGCCGAGATAGTGGTCGATGCGGAAAATCTGGCTTTCGTGGAAATCGTCGCCGACCAGATCGTTGAGCGCCCGCGCCGAGGCAAGGTCGCGGCCGATCGGCTTCTCCAGCACGATGCGCGAGTTCGGCGTGATCAGCTTGTGCTCTTTGAGCTTGTGCGAGATATCGCCGAACAACGCCGGCGCCACGGCGAGGTAGAAGGCGCGGATGCTCTCGCTCTCGCCGATCGCCTTCTTGAGCTTGTCGAAGCCGGCGCCGGTCGTCGCATCGGCCGAGACGTAGGAAAGCCGCGCCAGGAAGGTCTTCAGCTCCTTGGCGTCGATATCGGCCGGCTTGACGTGGTCGGAGATCGCCTGGCTGGCGAAGGCCCGGAATTCCTCGTCGCTCATCTTCGAGCGCGACGTGCCGATGATGCGCGTCGGCTCGGAGAATTGATGGTCGCGCTGGCGATAATAGAGCGACGGCAGGAGCTTGCGTTCCGACAGGTCGCCGGTGCCACCGAAAATGATGAAGTCGAAAGGATCGACGGGAATGATCTGGCTGGTCATGGTCTGTCCGCTCTGACGCCGGTCGCGAGTACGCGGCTGATATATTCTAATCGATTTAAATTTTCCAGTGCCATGGTGTCACATCGAGGACCAATCGCTGGATATTGATTGGGTCCACATGTGCGCTTGACACTGGCGCTTGCCGGAGGCTTGTCGGTGAACGAAGACTCCGGGAGCTTTCGCAGTTGCAGCATAGAACGTGAATGTGACGAAAGCTAAGGGAGAAATGGCGCCTTGTCTGTCGCGGCATGGGCCGCGCCGGTCAGCCGCCTTACTGGCTTCGGGAAAACATCGATGAGCGGGCAAGGCATGCGTCTGGAAAACAAGGTCGCCATCATCACCGGCGCGGCATCGGGCTTCGGCGAAGGCATGGCCAAGCGCTTCGCGCAGGAAGGCGCCAGGGTCGTTGTCGCCGATCTCAACGCCAAAGGGGCGGAGCGCGTCGCCGGCGAGATCGGCGAGGCGGCGATCTGGACACAGACCGATGTATCGCTGCGCTCCGAATTCGACGAGATGGTCTATGCCGCAAAAAGCGCCTTCGGCCGCATCGACATCATGGTCAACAATGCCGGCTTCACCCATCGCAATGGCGACATGCTGAAGGTCGACGAGGAGACCTTCGACCTGATCACCGCTGTCAACATGAAGGCGATCTATCACGCGGCCCTTGCCGTGGTGCCGATCATGGACCAGCAAGGTGGTGGCGTCATCCTGACCACGGCCTCCACCGCTGGGCTCAGGCCACGGCCCGGCCTCACCTGGTACAATGCTTCGAAAGGCTGGGCCATCACCGCCACCAAGTCGATGGCGGTGGAACTCGCGCCGAAGAACATCCGCGTCAACTGCCTCTGCCCGGTCGCCGGCGAAACCGGCATGCTGGAGAAATTCATGGGCGCCGACACGCCCGAGATCCGCGAGACATTCCGTGCTTCGATCCCGCTCGGCCGGCTTTCGACGCCGCTCGACATTGCCAATGCCGCACTCTGGCTGGCGTCTGACGAAGCCGCCTTCATCACCGGCGTGGCGCTGGAGGTTGATGGCGGCCGCTGCATCTGAGGGGTATCGTCATTGCAACGCCGGTCGGTTTGCCCGCGCCCGCGACTTCGCTTTGATTTGTTCCGGCAGCATGCGCATCGCTCGGCGAGGCCGGCCTCAGCCGCAAATGCGCGGGCGCTCAGCCGCCAGTCTTGATGTAGCTCTTGTAGATCCAGCCGGTCTTGCCGTTGTAGACGATCTGGCACCATTGCTTGCAGTTCGTCACCTGCACCGATGTCCTTGCCGGCACGGTGGCGATGGCGGCCGCGTTCTTCTTCGGGCCGCTGCGCATGGTCACAGCCCTCAGGATGCGCCCATTACCAGCCGCCGCCACTTTGCGCGGTTTGGCCTTGGCCTTGCTGCCATCATCACTCGCCGCCGGCTGCTGCTCGGGCGTTTGCGGCTGCACTTGCGGGATCGCGGCGGTCTGTGCGCCATCCGGATTGCTGCCTGCCGCTGGCGCCGGCGCGGCAACCTTGGCAAGTTCGGCAGTAGCGTCGGTATCGGTCGCCGATTGCGCGAATGCCGCGGCGGTGGCCGGTTTGTCCGGCGCCGGTTCAGCCTGTTTGGCCATCTGGCTGGGGGCAGCCGCCTGATCGGATGCCGCCGAAGCGGGCTTCGGCTGCGCCTCGGTCCAGCGGGGGTCGTTGGCGGCCAGCGCTTGTATCTTTGCTTTCGCCGCCGCCACGGTCGGTGAGACCTGGTCGGGCTTGCGGGCGGGCTGCGGCACGGTTGCCGCGGCCACCGTTGTTCCGGCAGGCACGATCTTCGTCGTCTTTACCGGAATGGCCGGAATGCTTTGTTCCTGGCTGGCGGCTGCTTGCCGCTCGCTCGTCGGCAATGCCAGCCACAGCGCCACCGCGGCCACGCCGAGCAGCGCGGCGGTGCCGACCGCTGCAATCACCAGATGCGAGTTCGAACGGACTTCCTGCCAGAAGGACGGCCGCATGTCGTATCCAAACTGCATGGCAAAGCGCCGACGTTCCGGAGCACCGAAACTGAAGGGCTCTCTCACTCTCGCCACCTCCATAAGCGGGCCGATGTTCTTTCGATCGTTGCCGGAAGTCCGGCGTCTGATCGGCATCGGTCCCAAAAATCAACACGGGCAAGCCCGCAGCAATCCCCGAATAGTCGCCCAGAAGCGCGAACCTTTCGCCCCCGATTGTGGCATCAGTACGCCATTATAGTGGATTCTGCGCCTTTGCCGGCATTTCCGCAATGTGCCGCCAGGGCAATGAATATTACAATATTACATCAGATCGTGATGGCGATTGGATCCAGCACAAGGCGCGTCGCGTCGAAACAGGTCCATGCGACTCACTTCAGGCCTATATGGTTTCCCCTAACCGGGGGGCACTTTTGGCCAATATGCCCTAGATCCGGTCGCGCAGCGCGAACCAGTTGAGCGCCAGGAACAGCAGCGGCGTGCGGAACCGACGGCCGCCGGGAAATGGCGGAATTTTCAAATCCTCGATCAGTTTCAGCCGGTCGCGATTGCCGGCAACGGTCTCGGCATAGAGCTTGCCGAAGAAGTTCGCCAGCATGACGCCATGGCCGGAATAGCCGCCGGCCGAGACTACATTGGGCATCACCTCGCGCACGAACGGTTTCCTCGGCACCGTGATGCCGACATAGCCGCCCCAGCCATGGGTGATCTCGATATCCTTCAATGCCGGATAGAGCTCGACGATCTGACGGCGGATATGGATGTGGATGTCCTTGGGGTCGTTGACGCCATAGACCTCGCGTCCGCCGAACAGCAGCCGGCCATCCCGCGATTTGCGGAAATAGCGCACCACGAAGCGGGAATCATCGACCGACTCGCCGCCGGGCAGCACTTTCGAGTCCGCCCCCAAGGGCACGGTGGCTCCGATGAAGGAGCCGATCGGCATGATGTGCGCGGCACTCACCGGTTCGAGCATACCGCCATAGGCGTTGACCGCGATCAGGCATTTCTGCGCCGTCACGGTACCTCTCGGCGTCGAAACCCTGACCTTGCCGCCGGTGGAGACGATGCCGGTCGATGGCGTGCCTTCGAACAGCTGCGCGCCGGCCTGTGCTGCCACCCGCGCCGTGCCGATCACCAGCTTCATCGGGTGGATGTGGCCGGTGCCGGTGTCGCGCGTGCCGCCGAAATAGGCGGTCGAGCCCAGCCGCTCCGCCGTCTCCTTCGCATCCATGAAGGAGATATGCGGATAGGAGAAACGGCTCGCCATAATCTCGGCATGCGCCTTGTAATCGTCGACATAGCGCGGCTTGTGCGCCACCGAGAGCTGGCCCGGCATGTAGTCGATATCGATCTGGTTGGCGGCCGCGAATTCTAGAAGATGCGTCTTCGCCTCCTCGGCGAGATCGAACAGCGCCCTGGCGCGGGACAGACCGTACTCCGCCTCCAGATCCTCGGCCCACGCGCGCTGCCCGGTGCCGAGCTGGCCGCCATTGCGCCCCGAAGCGCCATCACCGAAGCGATAGGCTTCGATCAAAACGACATTGGTTCCCGCCTTGGCCAGATGTGTCGCGGCCGACAAACCAGTAAAGCCGCCGCCAATGATGACGACGTCACAGGTCCGGTCGCCGTCGAGCGCCGGGTATTCGGGTCTAGGTCCCGCCGTGTCTTCATACCACGAGCGGCCGGGAGAAATCGGAGATTGATAGGGCATGGGAACGCCAGCGAATCCAATGAATGGTGAATAGTGTGGATGGTGAACGGCCGCGAGAAAGCGCGTCTGCGTTCATCCATCCAGTATGAAACTACTCACCATTCACTGTTCACCATTCACGTGCCGAGTCGGCACTCACACGTTGAGCAGAAGATACTCCCGCTCCCATGGGCTGATCACTTCCATGAACGTCTCGAATTCCGCCCGCTTGATCGCCGCGTAGGTGGCGGCGAAGGACTTGCCCAGCAGCGCGCAAAGCTCCTCGTCGCCCTCGAACAGGTCGACGGCTTCAAGCAGGCTGCGCGGCAGGTCGATCTCGTGTGCATTGGCGGTGGTCAGCACGGGAGGTTCGGCCTTGATCTTCCTGGTGATGCCGATCAGCCCGCAGGCAAGCGATGCCGCCAGCGCCAGGTAGGGATTGGCATCGGAGGACGGGATGCGGTTTTCGACACGCCGCGCTGCCGGGTCGGAACGCGGCACGCGAAACGCCGTGGTGCGGTTGTCATAGCCCCATTTGTTGTTGACCGGAGCCGAGGCCGCCTGCGTCAGCCGGCGGTAGGAATTGACATAGGGCGCGAACATCACCAGCGCGTTCGGTACGTGCTTTTGCATGCCGCCGATGAAATGGAAGAACTCTTCGGTTTCCGAGCCGTCCTCGGCCGAAAAGATGTTCTTGCCGGTCTTCTTGTCGATGATCGATTGGTGGATATGCATGGCCGAGCCCGGCTGGCCCTGGATCGGCTTGGCCATGAAAGTGGCGTAGATCTCATGCTTGAGCGCGGCTTCGCGAATGGTGCGCTTGAACATGAACACCTGGTCGGCAAGTTCGATCGGGTCGCCGTGGCGCAGATTGATCTCGAGCTGGCCGGCGCCCTCCTCATGGATGAGCGTGTCGATCTCCAGGCCCTGGCTTTCGGAGAAATGGTAGATGTCGTCGATCAGCTCGTCGAACTCGTTGACGCCGGCGATCGAATAGCCGGCGCCGCCGCCGATCGCGCGCCCCGAGCGGCCGACGGGCGGGGTCAGCGGATAGTCCGGGTCCGGATTCTTGCGCACCAGGTAGAACTCGATCTCGGGCGCCACCACCGGCTTCAGCCCGAGCTTGTCATAGGCGGCAAGCACGCGCTTCAACACGTTGCGCGGCGTGAACTCGACCGAGCGGCCGTCCTGGTGGACGAGGTCGCAGATGACGGCGGCCGTCGGGTCTTCTTCCCAGGGCACCACCGTCAGCGTCGACAGGTCCGGCATCAGCTTCAGGTCGCCGTCGTCTTCCGGATAGTGGAAACCGTTGCCGTCCTCGGGATAGCCGCCGGAAATCGTCGTCATGAAGACGGCCGAAGGCAGTGCCAGCGAGGTGTTCGAGGTGAATTTCTTCGACGGCATCATCTTGCCGCGCGCGACCCCAGCCTGATCAGGCGTGATGCATTCGATGTCCTCGATGCCGCGCCATTCCAGCCATTCGCTGACTTCCTTCCAGTTCTTCACGCCACGCAGGTTTTTCACGAAGGCAGGCGTGCGCACCCGTCCTCCGCGGCTCGACGGACGGACTTCCTTTTTTGCAGGCGGCATCATTCACCAGATTGGGTTGCGGATTTCGGAGTATAGCCGTGCCCCCCTGTGGAAGGGAAGGGGAGCCGCCGCCGGCATTCCTCGTTCCGGTTGAAAATCGTGTCGGTCGGCTTAGGTTCAAGCGGCTCCCAATCCGGAAGGCATCGATGCGAAACAATGAACTGACGACCATCGGCTTCGACGCCGACGACACGCTTTGGCAGAACGAACAGTTCTTCCGCATGACGGAGAGGCGCTTCGCCGCCATGCTTGCCGACCATGGCGAGGAGAAACAGATTTCGGCGCGGCTGCTCGAAGCCGAACGGCGCAACCTTGCCGTCTATGGCTTCGGCATCAAGGGGTTTACGCTGTCGATGATCGAAACGGCGATCGAGGTGACCGACGGGCGCGTGCCGGCTTCGGTCATAGCGCAGATTCTCGACGCCGGCCGCGAGATGCTGAGCCACCCGATCGAGGTCTTGCCGCATGTGCGTGAAACGGTGGAGACGCTCGCCGGCGCATACCGCCTCGTGCTGATCACCAAGGGCGACCTCTTCGATCAGGAGCGCAAGCTGGCTGGCTCCGGCCTAGGCGACCTGTTCGATGCGGTCGAGATCGTCAGCGACAAGAATGCCGCGACCTATTCCCGGCTCTTCAGCCGCCATGGCGACGGTCCGGCAAAGAGCATGATGGTCGGCAATTCGCTGAAGTCGGACGTGGTGCCGGCCATCGAGGCCGGCGGCTGGGGTGTCCATGTGCCGCACGAACTGACCTGGGTGCTCGAGCACGTCGAGGCGCCGCTCGCCGAGCCGCGGTTCCGCCAGATATCCGACCTCGGGCAATTGCCCACATTGGTCGAAAGTATAAAGAACCCAGCTTGATCGCAGTGTTCAGTTTTCTATTCCGATGGAAAACCCGTTAGCGGCTGATCAGGCGATCGATCACCGGTTGCAGCCGTTCGGGCGTGATCGGCTTGGCGACGACGGCGTCGATGACGCTCGACAGGCCCAGGCTCTCCGGCGTGCCGGTCTTGGTTGAAAGCAGGATGACGGGCGGAAGCGATTTGCCCGAAGCCCGCCGCAGCGTTTCGATGCCGGACATCAGATTGTCGCAGTCCTTGTTGTCGGCGCCGCCGTCCAGCACAATCACGCCCGGCACCAGGCTTCGCAAGGTCTTCGCCGCCACATCGGGCGATTCCGAGATTGGCCTGAGCCCGGATCGCTCTACGATTTTCGACACCACCACGCGATTGATCGGCGATTTCCCGACAACAAGCGCTTGCGAGGGATTGCGGATCGTCTCGGCGCTTGAATCCTGGCTTACCAGATTCGGATGTTTTGCGGTCTCGCCCTCGCTACTCACTGGGCACTCAAGTCGGCCAAGAAGCTCGCCCCTATTTCAATGCAGAGTTGAATCTGGCCGACAATTGGCGTGAGATGGCACCCCATGTCAAGTTGAAATAAAACGCTTCCGAAAACACCTCCTCCGACAGTGGAGTCAAGCAACAGTACTGTACTGCCCTGTCCATGGATCGACCGCATAAAAATAAAATTCACCTGCGCATACGCTGCGCAGGTGAAGGGTCGGTTGCAACGATTTCCGGTCAGCCATGGCTCTGCTGGGTGACAATCACCGGGATCAGCAGATCGCCCCAATTGCCGTCGCCGCCATGGTGTCTCGCTGAGCGCACCAGCTCCACCGAGACGCCGGCCTCGACCGCCTTCATCACCGACTGGTTCAGTCTGTGCAGGTCGTTGGCGAGCATGCGGATCGTCGCCTGCTGGTCGACGCTCATCGTGGTCGATTGTTCTTCCGCACGTTCCTTGACGCGGCTTATCGATGCCATTGGTCTTCTCCTGTGTCTGAAGCCCTTTTGGGCGTTTCCTCGGTGTTTTCCGATCCGCTATTCGGCGGCCGGCTTGAACTGTGCGTGTTCGGTCGATTCATGCATGGCGGTGGTCGACGACTTGCCGCCGGTGATTGCCATCGACACGGCGTCGAAATAGCCGGTGCCGACCTCGCGCTGGTGCTTGGTCGCGGTGTAGCCATTGGCTTCCGCGGCGAACTCGGCTTCCTGCAACTCAGAATAGGCTGCCATCTGCCGTGCCTTGTAGCCACGCGCCAGTTCGAACATGCCGTAATTGAGCTGGTGGAAGCCGGCGAGCGTGATGAACTGGAACTTGTAACCCATGGCGCCGAGTTCCCTCTGGAACTTGGCGATCGTCGCGTCGTCGAGATTCTTCTTCCAGTTGAACGAGGGCGAGCAATTGTAGGCGAGCAGCTTGCCCGGATGATGCCTGCGCACACCCTCGGCGAACTTCTTGGCCTGCGCCAGGTCTGGCTTCGAGGTCTCGCACCAGATCAGGTCCGCGTGAGGGGCGTAGGCGACGGCCCGCGCGATGCAAGGCTCGATGCCGTTCCTGACCTGGTAGAAGCCTTCCACCGTGCGCCCGGCATCGTAGTCGACGAAGGGCTGGTCGCGCTCGTCGATGTCGGATGTCAGAAGCTTCGCGGCTTCGGCGTCGGTGCGTGCCACGACGAGCGTCGGTGTGCCCATCACGTCCGCCGCCAGCCGCGCGGCGTTGAGGTTGCGGATATGCGCCGCGGTCGGGATCAGCACCTTGCCGCCGAGATGGCCGCACTTCTTTTCCGACGCCAGCTGGTCCTCGTAATGGACGCCGGCTGCACCCGCCTCGATGAACGCCTTCATGATCTCGAAGGCGTTGAGCGGCCCGCCGAAGCCGGCTTCGGCGTCGGCGACAATCGGCGCGAACCAGGTCTCGACCGAAAGCCCGTTGCCCTCGGAGGTCTCGATCTGGTCGGCACGCTGCAGCGTCCGATTGATGCGCTTGACCAGCTCAGGCGCGGCATTGGCCGGATAGAGCGACTGGTCGGGATACATCGCCGAAGCGGTGTTGGCGTCGGCCGCGACCTGCCAGCCCGACAGGTAAATCGCCTTCAGTCCGGCGCGCACCTGCTGCATCGCCTGGTTGCCGGACATGGCGCCGAGCGCGTTGACGAAATCCTCCTCGTGGATGAGCTTCCACAGCCGGTTAGCGCCCATTTCGGCGAGGCTCTGGCGGATCTGCACCGAGCCGCGCAGCCGCTTCACATCCTCCGGCGAATAGGGACGTTCAATGCCGTCGAAGCGACCTTCCGGCGCCGAGGGAACGAGATTGTAAAAATCAGTCATGAGTCACTCCGAAGGATTGCTGCTCTTGTCCGCACGCCTGTCTTTCGGCGCTTTGGGATGTGACTGAATTTACATTGCGGCGCAAAATCAGCCAGAAAAATCAGAAGATATGGCAGGAAATAAGGGAAAACCTGTGTTGCGTTTGACAGGTAGCTGCTGTAAATTTGTCATGATTGTAAATATCAGCGGCAATGGATTGACGCGAATGCCATGTAAATTCCTGTCAAGGGCAGTCGATGGCTGAGCAGAAGATTTTCGCCGGGCCGCGCATCCGCCGCATCCGCAACGCCAAGGGCCTGACCCAGACGGCGATGGCCGAGGGGCTCGGCATCTCGCCGTCCTATCTCAACCTGATCGAGCGCAACCAGCGCCCGCTGACGGTGCAGCTGATCCTCAAGCTGGCCTCCGTCTACAAGGTCGACCCGCATGAGCTGCAGGGCGAGGCGAGGGGGTCGGTCGCGGCGTTGAAAGAGGTCTTCACCGATCCGTTGCTGGTCGGCGAATTGCCGGGAGACCAGGAACTGATCGAACTTGCCGAGGCGGCGCCCAATGCGTCGGCCGCGGTGATAAAACTGTTCCGCGCCTATCGCGAGCAGGCCGAGCGGCTGTCAGACCTCAACGAGCTCCTGGCGCGCGAGGGCCGCGCCACCGCGCTGTCCGGCGCCCGCCTGCCGATCGACGAGGTGCACGAGACCTTCGAGCGGGGGCCGAACCATTTTACGGCACTTGAGGAGGAGGCCGAGGCGTTCACCGCGGTGCTCGATCCCGGCGACGATTTGTTCGGTGCCTTAAAAGCCTGGCTGAAGCGCGAATACGGCATCGTCGTCAAGGTCCTGCCGGTCGCCACCATGCCGAACTGGCGCCGCCGCTACGATCGCCATTCGCAACGCCTGTTCCTGTCAGAGCGGCTCTCGCCATTCGACCAGCTGCGCGAAGTGGCGATGGAGGCCTGCCTGATCCGAATGACGGTTGCGGTCGCCGGCCAGATCCAGGCGCTCAAGCTGACCACGGACGAAGCCCGCCGCCTTGCCCGCTTCGAACTCGGCCGCTATGCCGCGCATGCGTTGATGATGCCCTACCAGGCCTTTCACGCGGCCGCCGTCCGCGCACGCTACGATATCGATGTCCTGCGTTCGCGCTTCGGCGTTTCCTTCGAGCAAGCGGCGAACCGGCTGACCATGCTGCAGCGGCAGGGCGCGACGGGCGTGCCCTTCTTCATGCTGGAGGTCGACAATGCCGGAAACCGCTTCCGCAGGGCCGGCAGCCAGGGCTTTCCGCACAGCCGCTTCGGTGGCGGCTGTCCCAAGCTGCCTGTGCATGCCGCCTTCTCCCAGCCCGGCCAAGTTTTCGTCGAGGCGGTGGAAATGCCCGACGGCGCCGAGTTCCTGTGCATCGCCCGCACGCTGGAGGGGCCGCAGGGCGCCTTCTCGGAGCGTCCGCGCCGTACCGCGCTGCTGCTCGGTTGCGACATCGGCTTCCGCGACGACATCGTCTATGGCGCGGCTCTGCCCGGCGCTGCAGTCGGCGGTAAGGCTGGACCGGGCGCTCTGACGGCGACGCCGGTCGGACCCGCTTGCCGGCTTTGCGAACGCGTCGGCTGCTTGGCGCGCGCCGAACCGCCGGTAACGCGCCCGCTCGGCCTCGACGAGATGGTGACGGGCCTGAGCGCCTTCGATTTCCAGTAACGCGGCAGCAAAGGTGCCACAATCATCACTGGTGTCTGGATCACCCGCTCTCCAAGTCTTTGCGTTACGCGAACAAAGCAGTTTTTTGTCGTCCCTTGCGCATCGTCCCGTCCACAAAAGCTCGACAGTCGCGCCCATGACAGACGCAGCATCATCACCGGGTCTTGTGGCATCGACTTCCTCGCCCCGCGAGGAACGTATCGGCATGCTTTTGGTCTTCCTGTCGGCGCTGATGTGGAGTTTCGGCGGCACCATCGCCCGCTTCATCACCGTCGGTGACAGCTGGACGGTCATTTTCTGGCGCTCCGTCTGGGCCGCCGCCTTCCTGCTCTCCTTCATGGCCTGGCGTGACGGCTGGCGCGGCATGCTGAGATCGTTTCGCGACATGGGCCTGCCTGGCCTTGCCGTCGCGCTTTGCTTCACCATCGCATCGACCGCCTTCGTCGTGGCGCTCGCCTACACCACCGTCGCCAACATCCTTTTGATGCAGGCCGGCGTGCCGCTTCTGGCGGCCCTGCTTGCCTGGGCGCTGTTTCGCGAGCGGGTTGGTGCCGTGACCTGGGTGGCGATCGCCGCCGTCATTGCCGGCGTCGCCATCATGGTGTCGGAATCGCTCGATGGCGCCGTCTCACCCATAGGCGACGGGCTGGCGCTGCTGATCGCCTTGATGTTCTCGATCGCCACCGTCATCACAAGGCGGTTCGCCAGCGTGCGGATGACGCCGGCGACCTGTCTCGGGACGATCCTGGCTGCGGGCTTTGCCGCCTCGCGGGCGTCGACTTTCACCGTCTCGGCCGGCGACATGGGCTTTCTCTTTGCCTTCGGCGTGGTCAATCTCGGCATCGGTCTCGCCTTCTTCGCTACCGGCGCGCGGCTGATCCCGGCGGCCCTCGCGGCACTGCTCGGCACTTTCGAGCCGATCCTTGGGCCGATATGGGTATGGCTCATCCATTCCGAGGTGCCGTCCGGGCGCACCATCATCGGCGGCGCGGTGGTGGTCACGGCGCTCCTCGTCCATATCGGGCTCGAGTTCAAGCGCCAGGCGCGGCCGCGGCGGCCAGGGGTCACCGGGGTGCCGTCGCCGAATTGATGCAAGCCGCTGAAGCTTTGCCATTGACAACGTTGCTGCCGCCCGGGCAGGCTGGGAGCACGGCAACAACAAGACAGGCGTATCTTGCCAAGTCTCCCCGGCGGCCCGATCGAGACCGCTTCATATTTCTGTATTTCTGTCCGCACGGCGGCGAGAGCTTCTGACGGCGCCGTGATTCCCTCCAGCCCGGGACAATTGCGCGGCCGCGACCGTCGCTCCAATCGGCGCTTGTTGTCCCCTGGAAAGCTCAATAGTCTGAAACAAATGCCCGGCCGCGCGCCTGTCGCGACGAGCCGGCGATGGAACACTCACCAAAGGAGAATAGCATGATCCGCAAAGCGCTCTGGCTTTCGGCGACCTCGGTATTTCTGACATTGTTCACACCTGCCGGGCATGCCGAGGACCGCGTCGTCAACGTCTTCAACTGGTCCGATTACATCGACCCGACGATCATCGACGACTTCACCAAGAAGACCGGCATCAAGGTCGTCTACGACACATTCGATTCCAACGAGATCCTTGAAACCAAGCTGCTCGCCGGCGGCAGCGGCTATGACGTCGTCGTGCCGAGCGGCAATTTCCTTGCCCGCCAGATCCAGGCCGGCGTGTTCCAGAAGCTCGACAAGTCGAAACTGCCGAACCTCTCCAACATGTGGGACACGGTTTCGCAAAGGACCGCCAAATACGACCCGGGCAATGAGTATTCGATCAACTACATGTGGGGCACGGTCGGCATCGGCTACAACATCAAGAAGGTGCAGGCCGCGCTCGGCACCGACAAGATCGACAGCTGGGACGTGTTCTTCAATCCCGAAAGCCTCGCCAAGCTGAAGGATTGCGGTGTCTACGTGCTGGATTCGCCAGCCGACATCATTCCGGCGGCGTTGAAATATATCGGCCTCGACCCGAACAGCACCTCGCCCGACGACATCGCCAAGGCCGAGGAAGCTCTGATGAAGGTCCGCCCCTTTATCCGGAAATTCCACTCGTCCGAGTACATCAATGCGCTCGCCAATGGCGACATCTGCCTGGCGGTCGGCTGGTCGGGTGACGTCTTCCAGGCGCGCAACCGCGCCCAGGACGCCAAGCAAGGCGTGGAGATCGGCTATTCCGTACCGAAGGAAGGCGCCCAGATGTGGTTCGACCAGATGGCGATCCCGGCCGATGCGCCGCATGTCGCCGAAGCGCATGAATTCCTCAACTACATGATGACGCCGGAAGTGATCGCCAAATCATCGAACGCCGTGCTCTATGCCAACGGCAACAAGGCTTCGCAGCAGTTCGTCGACAAGGCACTGCTCAGCGACCCGGCCGTCTATCCGGACGACGCGACCCTGCAGAAGCTCTACACGGTCTCTCCTTACGATCCCAAGACCCAGCGCGTCATCACGCGCACCTGGACCAAGATCGTTACCGGCCAATAAGCATTTGGAGCGACCCCGACAGACAACTGCCGGGGTCGCGTTTTTTGGGGAATCAATAAGCACGGAGTGGGGATATGAAATCGCTTGGCAGCATCCGCAGGGATTTCGCGCCATGGAACGACCCGAACGCCAAGCCATACATCCAGTTCGACAAAGTCACCAAGAAGTTCGGTGACTTCACCGCCGTCAACAATCTGTCGCTGACCATCTTCGAGCGCGAATTCTTCGCCCTGCTTGGCGCCTCGGGTTGTGGAAAGTCGACGTTGCTCAGGATGCTTGCCGGCTTCGAGGAACCGACGGCCGGCCGCATCCTGCTCGATGGCCAGGATTTGCGCGGCATTCCGCCCTATCGCCGGCCGGTCAACATGATGTTCCAGTCCTATGCCCTGTTCCCGCATATGACGGTGGAGAACAACATTGCCTTCGGCCTCAAGCAGGAAGGCATGCCCAAGCCCGATATCGAAAAGCGCGTCGCCGAGATGCTGAAGTTGGTCAAGCTCGAGCAGTTCGCCAAGCGCAAGCCGCACCAGCTTTCCGGTGGCCAGCGCCAGCGCGTCGCGCTTGCCCGCTCGGTCGCCAAGCGGCCGAAGGTGCTGCTGCTCGATGAGCCGCTGGGCGCCCTCGACAAGAAGCTGCGCGAAGAAACCCAATTCGAACTGATGGATTTGCAGCAGGAGCTCGGTCTCACCTTTGTGGTCGTCACCCATGACCAAGAAGAAGCGATGACCATGGCCGATCGCATCGCCATCATGGACAAGGGCGAGGTCATGCAGGTTGCGACGCCGGCGGAAGTCTATGAAGCCCCGGCCTCGCGCTTCGTCGCCCATTTCGTCGGCAATGTGAACATGTTCGAGGGCAAGGTCGCCGAGCGGTCGGCCAACACCACCCGCATCACTGGCGCGACAGGTGCCCAGATCATCGTCGAGAATGGCGGCGCGGCCGCCGCGGCCAATGCCGATATCGTCTTCGCCATCAGACCGGAGAAGATCAAGGTCTCGTCGAAGAAGCCCGCCGATGCCGTCAACGCGCTGGAAGGCGAGGTCTATGACGTTGCCTATCTCGGCGACATGACCGTCTACCACATCAGGCTCGACGACGGGCAGATCATCAGGGCAAGCGCCCTGAACGCGGCGCGCGTGACCGAGGATCCGCTGACCTGGAACGACCGCGCCTGGGTGTCCTTCCGACCCGACGCCGGCGTCGTGCTGGCACGGTAGGGGGCAGATATGTCCAACATCGCCGTCACCGATGCCGCCGCGCCATCGACTGCCGCCAAGCCGTTACTGACCCGCCTGGGTGCCGGCTTCGTCAACCGGCTCGTCATCATCGTCCCCTATCTCTGGCTGCTGTTCTTCTTCCTCATTCCCTTCGTCATCGTCTTCAAGATTTCACTGTCGCAGACGGCGATCGCCATGCCGCCCTACACGCCGGTGCTCGATTTCAGCGACGGCGTCTCCGGCTTCTTCGCCGGCTTCCGCGACCTCAACTTCGACAATTATGTCTGGCTGACGCAGGACGCGCTCTATTTCAAGGCCTATGTGACGAGCGTCATCATTGCCGCGATCTCGACCGTCCTGACGCTGATCGTCGGCTACCCCATCGCCTATGGCATGTCACGTGCGCCGGCCACCATCCGCCCGACCTTGCTGATGCTGGTCATCCTGCCGTTCTGGACCTCGTTCCTGATCCGCGTCTATGCCTGGATCGGCATCCTCAAGCCCGAGGGCCTGCTCAACCAGTTGCTCTTGTCGCTGCACATCATCAACCAGCCTCTGGTCATCCTCAACACCTATACGGCGATCTTCATCGGCATCGTCTATTCCTATCTGCCGTTCATGGTGCTGCCGCTCTATTCGTCGCTGGAAAAGATGGATTATTCGCTGATCGAAGCGGCCAAGGATCTCGGCTGCCCGCCGACATCAGCCTTCTGGAAGATCACTTTCCCGCTGTCGCTGCCGGGCGTCATTGCCGGCTGCCTTCTGGTGTTCATCCCGGCCGTCGGCGAGTTCGTCATCCCCGATCTGCTCGGCGGCTCGTCCACGCTGATGATCGGCAAGACGCTGTGGAACGAGTTCTTCGCCAACCGCGACTGGCCGGTGTCGTCGGCCGTCGCCGTCATCCTGCTGCTGTTGCTCACCGTGCCGATCATGCTTTTCCAGCAGGCACAGGCGCGTGCCCAGGAGCAGGGCAAATGAACGCCACCTGGAGCCGCTTCAACGTCACCTCGATCGTGCTTGGCTTTGCCTTCCTGTACCTGCCGATCGTGCTGCTCATCGTCTTCTCGTTCAACGAATCCAAGCTTGTCACCGTCTGGGGCGGCTTCTCGACCAAATGGTATGTGTCGCTGTTCCATAATCAGGGCCTGATGGATGCGACCTGGGTCACGGCGCGTGTTGGCGTCATTTCGGCGACGGTGGCGACCGTGCTCGGCACGCTGGCGGCACTCACCCTGACGCGCTACACGCGGTTCCGGGGCAGGGTGCTGTTTTCCGGCATGGTCTTCGCGCCGCTGGTCATGCCGGAAGTCATCACCGGCCTGTCGCTGCTGCTGCTCTTCGTCGCCGTAGGTCTCGACCGCGGCTTCTTCACGGTGACGCTCGCCCACATCACGCTGACAATGTGCTTCGTTGCGGTCGTCGTGCAATCGCGCCTGGTTTCCTTCGACCGGTCGCTGGAGGAGGCGGCGATGGATCTCGGCGCAACGCCGGCCAAGACCTTCTTTCAGATCACGCTGCCGGTCATCCTGCCGGCGATCGTCTCCGGCTGGATGCTGGCCTTTACACTATCGCTCGACGATCTGGTCATCGCCAGCTTCACCTCGGGGCCGGGCGCCACGACGCTGCCGATGAAAATCTACAGCCAGGTTCGTCTCGGCGTGACGCCGGAGATCAACGCCGCCTGCACCATCCTGATCGCCGTCGTCGCGGTCGGCGTCATCATCGCCTCGATCGCCAACAAGCGGCGTGAGGTGCAGCGCCAGCTCGACGAACAGGCGGCGCAACGCGGGTGAACAGGATCCCGAAAAGTGGAAGCGGGTTTTCGGGCAAGATCATGCTCAACTAAACGGAGGCATGATCCCGAAAGGCATGCCCTCGGGCCTGATCCGTACAAGCTCGCTTCTATTCGCCCGAAACGCCGCGGCTTATCGGGGAAATGAACGGCGTGTTCCAGGTTCCGCCGACGAAGAAGGACGACTGGTTGGGCCCTTGCTGGCCGGTCTTTTGCGTCGTCGCCTGGTCTGGCTGGATGACGCCGCCGGACAGTGCCAGCCCGCGCCCCGCATAGGAGGCGATGCCGGAGAGCCAGATCTTGTATTTCGCCGAATTGGCCTCGGCCTTGTCGAGCCTTGCCACGCCGCGCGAAATGGTCGCCTTCACTTCGGCGCCGTCGATAGGCAGCGTGCCGTCCGAAACATCGTCTAGCGCGAAGAAGCCGCCCTGTTCGGTATGCTTGAGAAAGGCCGGCAGGTTGAACTTGCTGAGCGCGCCCGGGCCGAAGGTCGCCGAGACCGAGCCGTCGGCGTTTTCAAAGATCGAATCCCAGGTCCTGCCCGGCCCCTTGAGGATGACCGAAACGGTGCCCGTGCCGACCGGCACCAGCCGGGTCATGCCGGCCGCCGTACCGAACGCGCCGCCATCGACATCGGACGCAAGCAGCCGGATCTCGACCTGCGTGCCCTCGGGCTTGCGGTCGAAACGAAGGCTGGTCTGGATGTTGCCGCCAAAGGCGGAGGCGTCGGAGATATCGAAGACGGAAAGACCATCCTTGACCTGGGCGGTGGCGGCGACATCGGCAAGCTGGATGGCGCCGGCCGTGGCATGCGCCGCCGACAGCCTGAGATCGAGATTGACCCGGTCAGCGAAACCTGCCTCGACGTCCTCTGACCCAGCCCCGCTCGCCGGCCCCAGCGGCGTGAAGGCGGACAGGAAGGACCTGAGGTCGAGCGTGTCGAAGGCGAGCGTGCCCGAGATCACCGGCTGGGCGTCGCCAAGCGACAGGTCCAGCGCGCCCATGCCCGGATTGTTGTCCAGCGCCAGCGCGGTGTTCTCGAATTTGATGCGTCCGGCCGACGCCGTGACCTTGCTCGAAATGCTGACGGAGCCGATCGCAGCACTTGGCGCGATGCCGGCCTGCGACCATTCCAGCACGCGGCGCAGCGAAGGTGCCGCGAACTTCACCTGGCCGTCGAAATAGGCGTTCTCGGACATGCTGGCCGTGCCGTCGAAGGAGAAGGTGGCGGGCGCGGCCTTGAAGGACAGGGTGAGCGGCGCCACGCCGCCGGCAAACAGCACCAGCGGCTTCGGCGAGGCAGCGTCGAGGGCGACGCTTTCGCCACGCCAGATCCCGCTTGCCGACAGTGTGGCATTGCTGTTCATCGCCGCCCAATTCGCCTGGCCGCTGAGGCTGCTCAGGATTTCCACGTCCTTGCCGTCGACGGAAGCCACCATGCGGCCGTCCCTGAACTCAACCGTGCCGAAGGCGTCGGCCGGCAGCTTGTCGAGATCGGGCTTGGCGGGGTCGGCATTGACCACGCCGCGCGCCGTGTCGATGGAGCGCGCGATGCGGCCCCCGGTCGGTGCCGTGGGCAGGAACAGGCCATCCGCTGTGCGCTGAACCCGGATCGTCGGCCGCACCAGCCGTGCCGTGGAGAACGCCACGTCGCCCTGCAAGGCCGCCATGGCCGAGAGGTCGATCTCCACCCGTTCGGCTTCGACGACCGGCGGCGCATCGGTGTCCGTCCACTTGGACAGCGTCACGTCGGTCAGGATTGCCCGGAATTTCGGCCAGACCTCGATGCGCGGCGAGCCTTCGATGGCGACCCGGAATCCGCTCCAGGCGCTCATTTCCCAGGCGATGCGGTCGCGCACGATACGCGTCGAGGCGATCAGCGGCAGGGTGGCGACCACCAGAGCAATGACGATCACGGCAGCGCCGATCGCCCATACTCCGCGGCGGATCAAGGATGATGGCATCTCGCCCTATATGCTTCCGTTCCGATAAATCGCCCGACAGACATAACCCCAGTCGTCACTACGACTTAGGACTGAGGCATTTCAAGTCTTTATGGCCCGGCGATGGCATTTGCGCACACCTGAGGGTATCGGCCCAACAAAATCTTGCTCTGCTGCGCTGCGATATGCATAAGCGATGACGACCGAGGAGGATCGATCATGGCTGCCGAAGTACCGCTCTGGACCCCGACGCAAGACCGGATCGACGCTTCGCCATTGACAGCTTTCCTAAAGGCGGCGGAGGCGAAAGCCAGTGCCACATTCTCCTCCTATGCCGACCTTCACCGCTGGTCGGTAGAGGACCGCGAAGGATTTTGGAGTCTGGTCTGGGACTTTTCCGGCATTGCCGGCGACAAGGGCGAGCGCCTGCTGGCCGATGGCGACAAGATGCCGGGTGCCTCCTTCTTTCCCGACGCAACGCTGAATTTCGCCGAGAACCTGTTGAAGAAGACCGGCGCCGGCGAGGCGATCGTCTTCCGCGGCGAGGACAAGGTCGAGCGGCGCCTGTCCTGGAACCAGCTGCATGGCCTGGTCTCGCGCCTGCAGCAGCTTTTCCTGTCGCTCAAGGTCAAGAAGGGCGACCGCATTGCCGCGATGATGCCGAACATGCCTGAGACCGTCGCCGCCATGCTGGCCGCGGCCTCCATCGGCGCGGTGTGGTCATCCTGCTCTCCCGATTTCGGCGAGCAGGGCGTGCTCGACCGCTTCGGCCAGATCGAGCCCGTCATCTTCATCGCGCCCGACGGTTATTGGTACAATGGCAAGGCGATCGAGGTCGCCGACAAGGTCGCGGCTGTCGCGGCCAAGCTCGGCAGCGTCCGTAAGGTCCTGCTCGTCGATTATCTCGGCACGTCGGCCGACGTGGCCGCAACCATAGACAAGGCGGTGGCGATGGACGAGGCGCTGTCGCCCTTCGCCGTCAAATCCGTCACCTTCGAGCGGCTGCCATTTTCGCATCCGCTCTACATCCTGTTTTCATCGGGAACGACCGGCATCCCCAAATGCATCGTCCATTCGGCCGGCGGCACGCTGATCCAGCATGTCAAGGAACATCGGCTGCATGCCGGCCTCGTCGACGGCGACCGCTTCTTCTATTTCACCACCTGCGGCTGGATGATGTGGAACTGGCTGGTGTCGGGCCTCGCTTCCGGGGCGACGCTGCTACTTTATGACGGTTCGCCCTTCTACCCCGACGGCAATGTCCTGTTCGACTTCGCCGATGCCGAGAAGATGACCTTCTTCGGCACCTCGGCCAAGTTCATCGATTCCGTGCGCAAGGCCGGCCTCAAGCCGATCCGCAGCCATGATCTTTCGAGTGTGCGGGCGATTTCGTCCACCGGTTCGCCGCTGTCGCCCGAGGATTTCCGCTTCGTCTATAACGGCATCAAGAAGGACGTGCATCTCGCCTCGGTTTCCGGCGGCACCGACATCGTCTCCTGCTTCGTGCTCGGCGTGCCGACGCAAGCTGTCTGGACCGGCGAGATCCAGGGACCCGGCCTCGGCCTGGCTGTCGATGTCTGGGATGACGACGGCAGGCCGATCCGGCAGGAGAAGGGCGAACTGGTCTGCACCAAAGCGTTCCCGTCCATGCCAATCGGTTTCTGGAACGACCCGGACGGCAAGAAGTACCAGGCGGCCTATTTCGAGCGTTTCGACAATGTCTGGTGCCATGGCGATTTCGCCGAATGGACCGTGCATGGCGGCATGATCATCCATGGCCGTTCCGATGCCACGCTCAATCCGGGCGGCGTGCGCATCGGCACGGCGGAGATCTACAACCAGGTCGAGCAGATGCCGGAAATCCTGGAAGCGCTATGCATCGGCCAGGATTTCGACAATGACGTGCGCGTCGTGCTGTTCGTGCGGCTGGCCGCGGACGTCAAGCTGGATGAGGATCTGGAAAAGCGCATCCGTGCCAAGATCCGCAGCGGCGCCAGCCCCCGTCACGTGCCGGCCAGGATCGTCGCCGTATCGGATATTCCGCGCACCAAGTCGGGCAAGATCACCGAACTCGCCGTGCGCGACGTCGTGCATGGCCGCGCCATCAAGAACAAGGAAGCGCTCGCCAACCCGGAAGCGCTGGAGCTGTTCCGGAACCTGCCGCAGCTGGCCGAGTGACCCCGACCGGCATGGTTAACGAACTATGTCGCGGGAATTTACCTAGATTTCACGAGTGGTACACATTCGTAAATTTTTCGACGAGCCGGTAAGGACTTGTTAAGGCCCGACCCCGATAGTCGCATGTAACTTGAGGGAGAAATCCCGTTCCTCAGCCCCCGGAGGATCTGAATTCGCTCAAGCCCCCGTTGTGACAGCAATCCCATCTCTTAAGGCGTCCTTTGGGCGCCTTTTCTTTTGGGCGTGCTATTCCGCAAGCACCCGGGTCGAGGGAAAAGCGACCTCCACCAGCGTGCCTTCGCCGGGCGTCGAATTGATGGTGAAGCGGGCGCGGTTTGCCTCCACCATCGCCTTGGTCAGCGGCAGGCCGAGACCGGTGCCGTCGCCACGCCCGCGCTTCAGCGCGTTGATCTGCTTGAACGGCTTCAGCGCCTGTTCGATCTCGGCCTGGCTCATGCCAATGCCAGTGTCGCGCACGCGCATGACGACGTCGCCCGAGGTTTCATAGGCGGTCGAGACGATCACCTGGCCGCCGGCCTGGGTGTAGCGGATGGCGTTGGACAGGATGTTGAGCGCGATCTGGCGCACACTGCGCAGGTCGGCCACCACCTCCGGCAGTCGCGAGGCGAAGCTGGAGCGGATGATGACGCGTTCGCGGTTTGCCTGCGGCTGCATCATAGCCACGGTCTCGGCCAGCGTATCGTTGAGCGACACCGCCTCATAGGCCATCTCCTGCTGGCCGGCTTCGATCTTCGAGATGTCGAGCAAGTCGTTGACCAGGTCGAGCACATGGTTGCCCGAGCGGTTGATGTCGCGCAGATAGTCACGGTAGCGGTCATTGGCGACCGGCCCGAACTTCTCGTCGACCATCAGTTCGGAGAAACCGATGATGGCATTGAGCGGCGTGCGGATCTCGTGGCTGATGCGGGCCAGGAAATCGGTCTTCTGCGAGGAAGCCCGTTCGGCCACCGCACGCGCCTGGGTGAGATCTTCCTCGGCTCGCTTCCACTGCGTGATGTCGCGCACGACGGCACAGAAACCGCTGTCATTGGGCAGCCGGCCGATGGTCATGAACAGCGGGATGAAGCGCCCCTGCGCTTCGCGCCCGATCACCTCGCGGCCGTCATTCATTACGCTCGCCACGCCGGGCTCGGACAGTCCAGCGAGATAGTCGCGCGCCGCGCGCTGGCTCTCGATGGCGAACAGCGAGGCGAACGGCTTGCCGGCCACCTCGTCGCTGTCAAAACCGAACAGCGCCTCGGCCGGGCGGCTGATCGAGCGGATGGTGCCGTCGCTGCCGATCAGCACGACGCCGTCGGTGGCGGTGTCGATGATGGTGCGCATCTCGGCGATGCGGGCCTTGAGCTCGGAAATGTCGGGCTGCGTCGGCTCCTCGCCGACCGCGTGCAAGGCGGTGGGCGCGTCATCCTCGCCGGAGCGGCGCACGACCAGCATCAGTGCCTTGCCCTCGCGCCAGGGAACGGAACGCAGGATGGCGTCGATCGGGAATTCCTGTCCGCCGTGCGTCCTCAGCCGCAGCGCCCGGTCGCTGCCGTCGGAGGCGCCATCATCGGCGTAGGGGTCTGCAAACAGCGCGCCCAGGCCGCCGGCATCCTCGAGGTCGCCGAGGGCGGCGTAGCCGGTCAGGTTCAGGAACTCTTCATTGGCATAGTGCAGCTGGTCGCCCGAATGGATGAGCAACGGCACCGGCAGCTTGCCAAGCAGCAAGGTGTCCGGAGCCTTGCTCTCGTCGCCGACGGAAAACGCTGATGGCACGAACCCTTCGGTCTTGAGCGGCGGCACCTGCAGGCGTGGACGCTGAATCTCGGCTGCATCGCCTGCGCCGACAATCTCAGCGGCTGGCGGAATGGCTTGCCCGTCGGAGACAGTCGATGGCGCAACATGCTCTGGGGTCTGATCATCAGCCCTGGCATCTTCTGCGCCGTCACTCCAATCCTCATTGTCTTCGGCATCGCGAAAATCGGCCGACGTCATGCTGTCATCATCGTCGGCCGCAACATGTCCGGCGTCCGAAACTGCCGGTTCATCATCAATCGCAGTGGGCTCGGCACGTTTCGATTCTGCCGCTACGGGTTCTGAAACCGGGAGCCCGTCATTGTCCGCGACGGAGCTGGGCTCATCGGCGCGGTCGGCGTAGCTGAGCAGCGAGCCTGTCGCACCGGCCGGCGTGTCGGCATGCGCCTCGTGAACCATGTCGTCCGGATGGGCGCCGTCGAGCCGTGCGAGATCCGCCTCGTCCTCGTCCTCGGCATCGGTCTCGGACGGCTCGGCCAGTACCGCGTCGTTCCCTGGTTCCGCAGGCGGGATTTCGCCGGCTTCTGCCGGCTCCTGATCCGGGACAGCGTCAGGCGTCGACGCAACCTCGCGGATGGGCTCGATCGGAGCCTCTGTCTTCGCAACCGCAACTTCCGCAGCTGTTTCCGCGGTGGGCGCAGCCGGCGCCTTGGTCTCTGGTTCCGACGGGATTTCGGCGCTGGGCTTCTCGGCCTCCGGCGGCTCGGCCGGCGCACTGTCTTTCTTCAGCCGCTCGCCGATCTCACGAAAGGCGCTGCGTTCCAGCGTCGACAGCCCCTTGTCGTTGGCCGGCTGCCGGTGTTCGGCCAGCCGGATGACCTTGTCGGCAAAGCGCCGCTCCTGTTTCGGCACGATGGTCAGCGCCGGCACCTCGCCCTTGAACGGGTCCGCCGCGTTTGGTTCCTCGGCCTTCGGCTCTTCCGTCTTCGGCTCTTCAGCGGGAGGCTCGACGGCTGCCGGTTCCGGCGTCGCCGGCGCCTTGCCGTTGGGCACCAGGGCCATGCCGATCGCCTCTGGATCGACGACCGCATCGCCGGTTCGCGCTACGCCGAAGCCGCGAAAACCTTCGAAGGCGCGGCTGCGGCCATAGACGGGCAATGCCGCCAGGTCGACGGGGATCTTCAGGTCCGTGCCGACGACTGGCCACAGCACGGAGCGGCCGGACCAGGTGTCGCGCCGTTCCAAGAGGCCGGCGATCTCGCCGGACGCGTCAAGGCCGAAGGCCGCGGCGACATCCCTGAAGCGCCGGCCGATCACATCGGCGGCCGGCTTGCCGACAATGTCGGCGAATTCCGGCGATAGCGCGCTGAATTTGCCCTCGGCGTCGGTGCGCCAGACGAAGCGCAGCGGCGCTGCCGAGCGGTCTATCGTCCGGGCAGCCGGGCTTGCGACCGGCGCAGCAGGCGGGGCGGCCTCGTCCTGCTTCGCGCTGGAAGCCTCGCCGCCGATCGCTTCGACCTCGTTTCTCGGCGCCGACGCGGGTCGCGCGTCATCCTCGCCGGCATGGAAATACCAATGATCGTGCTGTGCGGGCGCGCCGCCCGCTACCGGCTGATCGTTGTCGGCGGCAACCGGTGTCGGCCCGGTCGGCTCCGCAATCGCTTGTGTTGCCGGTTCCGGCATATCTGCGGCCACGGGATCGGAAGGAGCAGACTGCTCAATCTCTGCAGTGGCGGGGGGTGGCTCGATCGCTTCTGCCTGCGAAACATCCGCCGTCGGCTGATTGTCCTGGTGAGGCTCGGATTCTGCGGTGGCCTTTTCTACCGCTGTTGTTTCACCGCCAATCTCGTTGGCGGGGCTTTCCGCTGCTGTGGGGAGGGTGTTTGCCGAGGCTTCCGCAGCAGAAGCGTTGTCCTCAAGCTGATTCTCGTCGATCACCACCAGGAGATGCCGCTCCGGCGTCAGCCGTGCGAGGCCGGCCGGGTAGGAGGTGTTGCCGCCCGGAACGAGGCGCTTGACGATGCGCTCGTCCTCGGCAGCGACATCGGCCACCAAAGCGGCCAGCGTTGCCGGCTGGATGCCGAGCTTCGAAAATCCGTCCGACGCCGCCTCGACATTGCCCCCGGCATCGATGAAGGCGATGAAATGGCCGTCTTCGGTGAAGCCGCTGATCGCCCGGCTGGCGATCTCGGCGGCGCTGCGCGAGCCTGTCTGCGTCGCCGGCACCGCCAGCATGATCGCCTTCTCGCCGTCGGGCAGGGTCACGGCACTTGCCTGGAAGCCGATGGTGCGGCTGGTCATGCCGGTCGCCAGCCTGACGGTGATGCCGCGATCGCTGCCGATCTCGGGAAAGCCGCTGGTCGCCATGATCTGGCGGCGGGCAATCAGCGGCAGCTGTGCCGAGGCGCCGATGATCGCTTCGATGTCGGGATAGCCGAATAGGGCGGCGCCCGGCCCATTGGCCCAGATCACCTGCTCCAGGTCCACCGACAGGATCGCGATCGCGTCGCCGGCGGCAAAGCGCTGGCGCACCGCATCGAGCACGGCGACGTCGAGGAAGGAATATTCGGACGGCATGCGCTTGGCGAACCCTCACGGAGCGGCGAAATTTGCAGTTAACGCTTTGTTAATAAAAGCCGGCGGCGCGAAGGTCCACAAGCCAGAACGTGCAAAGGCCGGTTTCTGGGCTTTTGGTTAACGGCCAGAAAGAAATTTATGGTGCACTGCAACAAAGATATTGCAATGCACAAAATTTGCCTTTATATTGCCATCATAACTGAACGAGACGGCTTTCTGTCAAAGCCGCTGCCGCTGAAAAGGATGGAAAATGTCCAGGACCAAGACCGCCGAGACGATCGAAAACGTTGAATTCCCGAGCTTCGACGCTTCCAAGGCCACCGACCAGATCCGCGCTTTCGCCGAGAAGGGCGTTGAGCAGTCGAAAGAGGCCTATGCCAAGCTGAAGACCGGCGCCGAGGAGACCCAGAAGGCTCTGGAGTCGACCTACGAGACCGCCAAGACTGTTTCCAGCGACCTGTCGCTCAAGACCATCGCGGCGCTGCGCGCCAATGCCGAAGCCGGCTTCTCGCATCTCGAAGCCCTGATCGGCGCCAAGTCGCTGTCGGAAGTCGTCGAGCTGCAGACCTCCTTCCTGCGCAAGCGTATCGAGTTGACCGTCGAGCAGGCCAAGGACTTCCAGGCTGTTGCCTCCAAGGCGGCCGAAGATGTCTCGAAGCCGATCAAGACCGCCTTCGAGAAGGCTGTGAAGGACATCAAGGCTGCCTAACATTTGCGCATGATTTGAAGATGCAACAAAAGGTCGCATTTTCTTAAAAATGATCAGGCGTAGGATGGGTGCCATCAACGAATACCCGGCGAGTGGAACCTCCTCCCTCTGCTCCCCGGGGTGACCAGCCAGCACCTCCTCCCGCTGGCTCGTAACAGGAAAAGGCCGGCACCTCCTCCCGCCGGCCTTTTTCTTTGCCCGGCGAAACCCGCCCGATACGGCGAGATGTGGGGAAGTGGCCTTTGCTTCGCAAAAGCCTTGAATTAAAATCCATAAGCCCGTATGGACGCATCGCCGAACGACAGAGCGCTCGAGTGGTTTTCCACTTCGACCCCGCTCAGGCAAGTGTGCCGTTGTAGCTCAGCTGGTTAGAGCGCCGGATTGTGGATCCGGAGGTCGCTGGTTCGATCCCAGCCAACGGTACCATCGGCTTCTCCCATAACTCATTGATGGAAGGCCAAGCGCCAAATGAGCGTCGATGTCTTTATCGCACTGGCCGGGGACAAGCTCATGGGCGAAATCACGCGCGACGATGCGCGTGCGGTGCACAAATATTGGTTGGATCGAATCGCGCCCGCCAACGGCAAGGCAGACCGTTCGGCGTCGACCGGCAACCGAAACATGGGGAATCTGCGAACCCTATACGCGGATTACTATCGCCACCTCGGTTCTCCCGAGCAGAAGAACCCGTTCGCCGACCTTTCATTCAGCGACAAGTCGAAACGCGGCCGCCCGCCTTTCCCGACCATCTGGATTCGCGACAAGATCTTCGCGCCAGGCGCACTCGCTGCGCTCAATGACGAAGCGCGAGGCATAGTGCTCGCCTTCGCGGAGACGGGGGCAAGACCGAGCGAACTTGCTAACTTGCACGCTGGCGTCATCCATCTCGACCACGAAGTGCCTCACATCTCGGTCGAGCCGCGAGATGATCCTGACGATCCGCGCGAAATCAGAACGGCCTCATCCGTGCGAAAGATACCTCTGGTCGGTGTGGCGCTTGAGGTGTTCAAAAAGCACTCTAATGGCTTCCCGCGGTACAAGGATCGCGAGGCCTCCCTCTCGGCCCTGCTCAACAAGCACTTCGAGAACCACAAACTGTTCCCAACCGACAAACATACGGTCTATTCCCTACGCCATTCGTTCGAAGATCGCATGAAGAACGGCAGGTTGGACGAGGAACTCCGCCGCATGCTGATGGGCCACACGATCGATCGGCCGAAATACGGCGAGGGTGGCGATATGAAGATGTGGCAGGAAGAACTCATGAAGATCGTGTTGCCGTTCGATCCAGCGATCGTTTGACACGCCGGTGAACCGCAGCGAGCCGGTCTCATGAACGAGAACGAAGTCGCTGCCGCCCCGATGCAGATTCGCGCCGAGCCGCCGCGTGTCACGCGCCTGTCGCGCAAGGTGCTCGCCGGCATCGGCTTATGTGCATCGCTTGGCGTCGGCGGCACGCTGATCTACGCGCTTCAGACGAGTGAAACCGGCAGGCATGGCGACGAGCTGTACTCGACGTCCAACAGGCAGCCCGCCGACGGACTGGCCAGCCTGCCTCGCGACCGTTCTTGGGCCGCCGCTGCCTGGCGATCTTGGCCGGCCGATGCTTGATGCCCAGAATAAGGGACAGCCCGTCGTGCCGCCAATGATCGCGACGCCCATGGTCGATGAGGCGGAACAGCGCCGGCGGGCCGAAGAGGAGGCGGCCCCAACCTCGCGTGTTTTCTTCCAGACGGGACAGACAACTGTGGGGATAGCCGAAACGCCAGGAGGAATTGCCCCACCGAACCTTGCCACTGCCGACCTTGCGGGTCCGATTGGCCAGTCGACCGCGCAAGACCGACAGCTCGCCTTCTTGAATGCGGCCGCTGATCGGCGCACCGTGGCGCCGGATCGCGTCACGCCGCCGGCCTCGCCCTATGTGCTTCAGGCAGGGGCCGTCATCCCGGCGGCCCTCATCACCGGTATCCGTTCCGATCTGCCCGGTCAGATCACCGCGCAGGTGACCGAAAATGTCTATGACAGTCCCACGGGTCGCTCGCTGCTGATCCCGCAAGGTACGCGTGTCATTGGCCAGTACGACAATGGGGTCGGCTTCGGCCAGCGTCGCGTGCTGCTCGTCTGGAGCAGGCTGGTCTTTCCCAACGGACGCTCCATTGTTCTTGAACGCCAGCCTGGCACTGACGCCCAAGGCTATGCCGGCCTTGAGGACGGCGTCGACTACCATTGGGCCGACCTGTTCAAGGCGGCCGCACTCACCACCATCCTTAGCGTCGGTGCGGAGGCCGGCTCGTCCGGCCAGGAAAGTGACATCGTGCGCGCCTTACGCGGCGGCGCCTCCGACAGCCTCAGCCAGGTGGGCCAGCAGATCGTCCAGCGCCAACTCAACATCGCACCGACGCTGACGATACGGCCGGGCGTCAATGTGCGTGTCGTCGTTACGCGCGATCTCGTGCTCGAACCCTACGGAGGCTGAAAATGGCCAAGCTGAAACTCGGTCCGATTGCAGACGACAAGCCGGTTAAGGTCACAGTGGAACTGCCGGCGCCGCTGCACCGCGATCTGTCCAGATATGCTGAGATCCTTGGCCGCGACGCGGGTCAGCCGCCAACTGATCCTGTTCGCCTGATTGTGCCCATGCTTGAGCGATTTATCGCGACGGATCGGGGCTTTGCCAGAGCCAAGCAGGAGCTGAAGGGTTGAGGGTCACCTCGCCGCAAGGCAGAACGAGCAATGCCAAAAGGCAGCACGGTTCACTGCTCTGACCGGCAGTGATGAGTTTCTTGAGATCCATCAGTTCCTCCCATCAGCCCTCCAAAGTTCAAGTTACGCTTTGCGAGAAAAACCCGCATTCTCATTTGATAGACGCAATGCGGGTGTCGACCTGCGCCGAGGCTGAGAAGTATCTGGCACTCCTACCGGCTGAGTTTCCCGTTCGCCACCAGCCACTCGACGGACTCATACACTGCCTGGAGCGACGAATACCGCGGGTCGTAGCCCAGGAGGTTCCGCGCCTTGGCGATCGAATGGCTCGGGCTGCGTGCAATGTGCTCCCAGGTGGCGCGCCAATTTTCTTCGGTCTGCTTGCCCTTCCATGTATCGAACGGCTCGTAGCTCAGCCGCGGGGCGTGGCCGAACCAGTTGTACAGGGCCTCGGCGTAGCCGCGCAGATTGATCGCCTGAGGCGAGACGGTGTTGAAGGCCTCGCCCACCGCGTTGCTCCAGCTCACAATGGCGCGCATCACCATCTGTGCTACGTCGTCGGCATGCACGTGGTGCACTGTCTCGTTGCCAAGATTGGGCAGCACCAGCGGCTCGCCACGGGCGATCTGGGAGAACACACCGACGTCGAAGTGCCCCGCCGGATTGAGCGGCTCCCAGCCAGGCCCCACGATATGGCCGGGACGAAACACCGTGGCTGGAAAACCGTTCCGCCTGGCTTCGTTGAGCAGCCAGCTCTCGATCTCGGCCTTTTGCGTGCCATAGCTGCCGAACGGATTCTTCGGCTGGTCCTCTGTCGCGGGGATTGCGGTATTGTGCCCATAGACCCAGATGGTGCCGCAATGGAGGAAGTGCTGCACCTCGCCTCGCAGCGCACCAACGATCTGCTTGGTGCTGTCGAGGGTGAAGGAAATCATGTCCACCACGATATCGGCCTTCAGCGCGCGGACCTTCTCGCCGAATGTGCCAGCCTTCTCCTCCGTGTCGCGGTCGATCACTACGGGCTCGACCGATTTCCACGCCGCATTCAGCGTATAGGCTGCGCGCTGGCCGCGGCTGACATTGACCACTTCATATCCGGCCTCGACCAGCCGCGGCACTAGGTACGTGCCGACATGGCCGCTGCCGCCGATGATCACTACGCGTGTCATTTTCGCCTCGCCGATTGCTGGCGGATTGTGCCACTGGGAGTTGGCGAACGCCACTCGATTCCGCCGCGGGTCAACGCCCAGACCTGCCGATGCAGACAGAAGTGATCGATGCCATCGTTCTGAAACCGGGCGCGCGGTCGCCATCGGCACCGGGGAGGTAGCGAGAGACTCGGGGGGCGGTGACACGGCCGCATCTGTCTCTCCAATACGGCTTGCGGATTCGTGGTCCGCATTAATCGGGCTCCTTCTTCGGTTCGCCAGACCATACGAGAGAATACGAAGGAAACGGCTTGGCGAACCATCCGCTAACGTATTGATTTTGTGTAGAAAACGCTGACCCTCAGCGACTAACATAATCGTTATCCGCCAATGGGTTACGAAGCGGTTCGCCCAAATTGATTCAAGAAGCTGATCCAGCCACCCACTGAGCGCATTTATCTTCTATCGAATGGCGCTTTGCGCCTCAATTCTGCCATCCAGCACAGCGTCTGCCGGTCTCAAAGCTGACGCGTAGCCGGAGCCGAGCTCTCAGGGCGCATCAGGATCACGGCTCCAACCATAATCGGCATAACACGCTTGCCGGCCATTCTCGCTGCATTCGACGTCAGGCATCCCGGTGTCATTCTGGAGGTCAACCTTACCAATCGGCGTGTCGATCTCATTGCGGAAGGGTTCGACGCCGCCGTCCGGATTGACAAACTGCCGGATTCCGGTCTGGTTGCTCGGCGTCTGGGGACCTATGGTTTCGCCTGCTGCGCAGCTCCCGACTTTGTCCGACGCTGCGGCAAGCTCACCCATCCCAGTCAGCTGTCGCAGGCGCGTTGCTTGCTCAATCTCAATTTTGTGCCGCGCAACCGATGGCCCTTTATTGGGCCAAGTGGGGAAGAACTCACGGTCACTGTAGGATCGAGGTCGACCTTGATGAAGCTCAGCGCAAGCTCGCCATCGATGGTGCCGGTATTGCTTGTTTGCCGCTAGATCTAGTGAAAGGCGATCTTGCTGAAGGGCGCCTGGTGTCGATGTTTTCAGACTGGACCATGCCAACGATGCCCATACACACCGTTCAGCCCTCCCGCCGCTTTGTTCCCCAAAGGGTAAGGGAGTTTCTGACAGTTTTGGCAGCCAGTTTCAGTGACGATCCCATCTGACATTAAGCGAGCACCTAGGCCGAAGGCAGCAAGCGGTATGTCCCGCTCGCGCAAAGCTCCCTGTAGGGTGGCCCCGGCAACTTACGGCGAGAGCAGGGCGCTAAACAAATTTGACCGCGACGGACAATCGTTTGGCATTCGTCCGCGTCGACGTGAAAGTCCGCAATTCAGCGCACGGTGATGCGACGCCGCACGCAATGGTCGCGTCATCTTGGCTACCGGAGGGCCAGGGGAAGGACCTGGTTCGTCATTGGCGGCATGCCAGTCTATCAGTGCTCAATGGTAGTGCCAGGACAACGCCAATCGCCAAGGACAGGTTTGTGCGAGATGATCGCTTGGCAACCAGAAAAAGGCGGATGCCTACTTAATAGGCGTTGTCGCGCCGTACAGTGGCTAGAGCGAAAAAGGGCTTCCATGCTTCCTACAGCTAGTCTTTAGATTGTGAGGATTATTATGGTTAAACCTGCTCTCTCACCAACGGAAACCGGCGCCCCCACCAATGAGCGGTTTCACCTGATCCAGGCCGCCCCTCTGGCCGGCAGTATCGGTGCGGAAGCTCGCGAACTCATCACATCCTCGGAAGATATCTTCGTCACTGATCAGAGCGGCAGAAAACTGATCGACGGACCGGCAGGCATGTGGTGCATCAACGTGGGACATCGCAACCAAGCCCTGGCCGATACATTGCGCGACCAGGCAATGTCCCTGACCTATTCAACACCGTGGTATACAAGCAACGCTCCCGCGGAGAAGCTTGCGCAGATGCTCGCGGAGCGCGCGCCGGGTGACCTCAACCATGTCTTCTTGACGACTGGTGGTTCATCCGCGGTCGAAACAGCAATACGGCTCGTGCAATTCTACAACAACGTCCGTGGACTGCCGCAGAAGAAGTTGTTGATCTCACGCCAAGGAAGCTACCACGGCTCGACCTACCTGACGGCGTCGCTGAACGGCCGCCCGCGTGATCACGACTGGATGGATGGCGCAGGCGATCTCGTCAGAAAGCTGACTTGCCCCAATCCCTTCCACCGACCGGCGGACTTGTCGCTGGAGGCGTTCGAAGATTTCCTCGTCGATGAGTTCCGCGCGCTCATCGAGCGCGAGGGTGCCCAGCAGATCGCCGCTTTTATCGCCGAACCGATCCAGGCGAGCGGCGGAGTGTTGATGTCGCCGCCGAACTATCTCAAGCGCATGCGAGCGCTCTGCGCCGAAAATGACATTCTGTTTATCGCCGACGAGGTCGTCACCGCTTTCGGACGCCTCGGCCATATCTTCGCATCGCATGATGTGTTCGGAATCCAGCCGGATATGATCACTTTCGCGAAGGGCGTCACCTCCGGATATTTTCCTTTGGGCGGCCTCATGGTGTCCGATCGTCTGCTCAGCGGACTTCGCCGCCTGAACCATCCTAAGGCGAACTTCGTGCATGGTCTGACCTATTCCAGCCATCCCATCGGCTGTGCGGTGGCCATCCGCAATATCGAACTGTTGGAAGATGGCCTGCTTGAGCACGCGCGTGAAATCGGTCCCTATTTTCAGGAGCAGTTGCGGACGCTCGAGGAGCTGCCCCTCGTAGGCGAGGTGCGCGGCGCCGGACTGATGGCGGGGATTGAATGTGTTGCCGACGCCAAGACGGACAATCGTCTCGATCTTGATCTGACCGTCGGCAAGCGGATCGATTTTCACTGCCAGGAGAATGGGTTGCTAGTCCGCCCCCTGATCAACATGTGCGTGATGTCACCGCCGCTGACCATCAGCCGTTCGCAAATCGACATGATGACCGATGCTCTTCGCAAGGGGATTGAAGCCACCGCGGATGACCTGATCCGTGAGGGACTTTGGAAGCCGGCATGATCCGGCCGCCTGCCTTCCTTTTAGGCAGGGCAGATGGCTAGACGACAACCAACCAGCCTGAGCATTTTTGAAGCCGGGCCTGAAGCTCCCTTGGGGTGCCTTCAGGTTCTGAAGCGCAAGCCAGTGAACGCTGAGGATATGGAGCAAGTGCGGTGACGATGCGGGACGCCCTTGGCGATGCTAACCCTTCAGGGTCTGAGAGGGTGTTTCGCCGAAAAGCGACTTGTAGCGCAGCGCAAAGCGGCTCCAGTGAAAGAAGCCCCAATCCATTGCTATGTCAGATACCTTCCGCGGCGAACAACGAGCGTGCAGCAAGTCGCGGCGGGCGCCGTTGAGGCGAAGCATCATCAGGATTCTGTCGAGAGGGATCTGCGTGAAACTTTGGCAGGATGCCCTGAGGTTGAAGGGCGATACACCAAGATCTCGCGACAGCGACTTCACCGAATGGGGCATATCAGGCGCATCGAAAATTCGATCGCGGATCTTTCTATAGATTTTTTCTGTCTGCGCTATGTGCGGCATTTGGCGAACAAGGCTTTTCTGGAAAAGCAGCTCGAAACGATCTGTAATGACGTCCGCGAGCACGTCATCGAAGTCTCCCCACGCGCAGGGATGCGATTGTTGGCGAGCGCCACCGAGCAACGACAGCAGCCAGTCTGCAAGAAAAGCCGCATTCTCTAGCGGCGGTTCGACAAGCTCCGCTATTCTGCTGCGGTCCTCGTCCGCAACAGCATCACGCCTCAGGACGAGCATCAGCAGGTCGCTATCGGCATCCATGAACCCGATGCGATTGGTCCAGTTTAAGGCGAAACCTGAGACGCCGGGCGCTTTTTCGCCGCGGACCAATTCGCTTCGATCGCGTTTAGGGTAGTAATAGAAGATCATGCTGCCTTCAGGCGCCGAGAACATTTGTTCCGTGCCGACACTGATGGTCTCGCGCAAAATCTCCACGCCTGGGAGCAGGATAGCCATGGTTCGACCGTCATAGCCGCCGGTCGAGACCTGTCGGTATTCCTGCCGCCAACCTGGCAAGGACGCTTCCTGCTCCGTTGCGTCATGGAAGGTGGTCTCAAAATACACGCCGCGCGCACCTCCTGCACTACTCTGAAGAATTTAGCGCCGAACCCTCGGTTGAAGAAATTTCAGGACAAGACATCACTCGCTCGCCTGTGCGGCTATCCTAGCGCGGGACGTCGCTCGTCGCTACCGTACCACGCTCCGATTTCAGCCTGACCTGCGATCGTACTATCACCGGATCGTCGACCTCTATCCTTCCCGTTTCGGGTCAGTGCCCAGTTATTGGGCATTTTCCGGAGTCCATCGCGCCGGATGGCCCTCGCCGTTGGTGGGGGCACCACCTGATGCGGCTGCTGAAGCTGATGGTCATCGCCGCGAGCGCTACCTCATGGACGTTCAGCTTGCGTGCTTGTTGGCGTTTTCCGACTTCTGTACGGCGGACAGCAGCCATTCGACAAACAACGGGGCATCTGGATGGCGGCTGCTGCCTGCTGGTTGGATCAGATGAAACGCTTCATCGATAGGCACCGCGAGAGGAAACGGCGCTATCAATCGGCCGGAGGCCAGGGCATGTCCGGCAAGGGAACTGCGGCCCAGTGCTACGCCTGCACAGTCCGCCGCCAACTCAAACGCCGTCAAGGACGAGTCGAGATGCAACCCTGAACCGGCATCGACTTGCTGGGCTCCAGCCGCCTTTAGCCAGATGCCCCAGCCTTCATGATAGCCCAGCACGTGCAACAGGCGATGATGACGCAGGTCTTGCGGACTGTTCAGAGGATTGCGGCCAGGCAATTCGGGTGCGCAAAGGGGCGTGATGGTTTCCCACGTCAGGCGATGGCTGTTGAACCCAGGCCAGTGTCCGGTGCCGTATTGGATGTCGAGATCGAAGTCCTGCGCGTCAAAGGCGTCATTCCAGACGCTTGAAAGCAAGCGGATATTCTTGCCCGGATAACGTTCGAGATATTCGGGCAAGCGCTGAGCCAGCCAATTGACCGAGAAGGAAATGGCGCATCGCACGGTCAGCGAGCTAGTCCGGCGCTGGCCAAACACCTCACGCGTACCGATAGCCAGCCGTTCCATCGCATCCTGCACCTTGGGCAGATAGGCGGCGCCAGATTTGGTGAGCTCCAGGCCGCGCGGGCGGCGGATGAACAGCATATGGTGCAGATGGTGCTCCAACGATTTCACATGTTTGGACACCGCGGCTTGCGTGATGTGCAATTCGGAGGCGGCATGGGTGAAACTGAGCGTACGGGCCGAAGCCTCGAATGCGCGTAGCCATGTCAGAGGCGGCAGGTAACGGTTCATAAGCGCGCTCCAAAACACAGCCATAACTTTTTGTATGGGTATGCCCCCCTAATACGTCCTTTGACGAAACCGCGCCAGCCTGATCATTGGTTGTCGACCATAGGGGAGGGGCCGATGTTTTCAGTTTTCCCAACGGCGCGATTGCGGCCGTCACCGTTTTACGCCTCGGCCGTCGCCGAAGGTATGACCGCGGCAAGCATCTATAACCGGATGATCATGCCCACATCTTATGGTGATCCCGAGGCGGAATACTGGCGACTGATCAACGGCGTCTCTCAATGGGATGTCGGCGTGGAGCGCCAGGTGCAACTGAAAGGGCCGGATGCGGGCCGCCTGGCGCAGATCCTGTCACCGCGCGATCTGTCCAACTGCAAAGTCGGTCAGGGCAAATATGTGCCGCTATGCAACCATAGAGGCACGATCATCAATGATCCGATTCTGCTGAAGCTGGCGGATGACCTTTATTGGCTGTCGATTGCCGATAGCGACATCTGGTTTTGGGCCAGCGCCATTGCTGCCGAACGTGGCCTGACCGTCGAGGTCAGCGAGCCTGACGTCTCCCCCATGGCGCTGCAAGGGCCGAAAGCCGAGGATGTCGTGGCCCATGTATTGGGGGATTGGGTTCGACAGCTGAAGTATTTCTGGTTCAAGGAAACCGAAATCGAAGGCATCCCGGTGGCCGTTCAGCGCTCTGGGTGGTCCAAGCAAGGCGGGTTCGAAATCTATCTGAAAGACGGGACGCGCGGCACTCAGCTTTGGAATATTTTCAAGGAGGCGGGCCAGCCCTGGGGCATTGGCCCAGGCGCTCCTGCCACGGCGGAGCGCACCGAAAGCGGCCTTGTGTCGGTCGGCGGTGATACCGACGACGCGACCAATCCGTTCGAGGTGCGTCTGGGCAAGTACGTTGATCTTCATGTTGCCGATGACGTCGTGGGCATCCAGGCGCTACGCCGGATCGAGGCGGAAGGTGTCAAACGCCATCAGCTCGGTCTGGTGCTTGAAGGCCATGCCCCTGCTCCCCTGGGCTTCCGCCGCCAAGACATCATCCGCAATGGCCAGCGCATCGGCATGATGACCAATTGCGTCTGGTCACCGCGCCTGAAAGCCAACATCGGCTATGCGCTGATCGACGCAGGCGTGCCTGCAGGCGAAACAGTGCAGGTGATGCGCGATCCGGGGCCGGTTTCCGCCAAACTCGTAGAGCTGCCTTTTCTGTAACGCCGGGACCTTGGCCATAGGATCAGAGCATGAGACAGCACTACGACGCCGCCCGCCGCGATGACGCCAATTACGTGGCCCTGTCTCCACTGTCATTCCTGAAAAGGGCCGAGTTGGTCTACTCCGGGCGCGCTGCGGTGACTTATGGCGACATAAGGCGCACATGGGCACAGACTGGCGCTCGCTGCCGTTCGGTCGCGGCGGGGCTGGCGGCTTTGGGCGTGGGGCCGGGGGACACGGTTTCGGTGCTGTCGCCAAACATTCCTGAACTCTTCGAACTGCACTATGCCGTACCCTTGTTGGGGGCTGTGTTGAACACGATCAACACCCGCCTGGAGCCGGAAACCGTCGCCTATATCCTGGCGCATTCGGACTCGACGCTGGTGATTGCCGATACAGCCTTCGCGCCCCTGCTGCGTGAAGCCTTTCGATTGAATGGCAACACGCTCCCTGTGGTTGATATCGTCGATGCGCAGGCGCAGGCTTCTGCCGGGTTCGGCGAACGCAGCTATGACGATCTGGCGGCTCATTCTCCCATGGTATGGGAGCTGCCCAAGGATGAGTGGCAGGCGCTGGCGCTGAATTATACTTCCGGCACTTCGGGGCGGCCGAAGGGCGTGATTTATCACCATCGCGGCGCTTATCTGATGGCGATGGGGACGATTGCCGCATGGGCCTTGCCGCAGCACCCGACCTACCTGTCGGTCGTGCCCATGTTCCATTGCAACGGCTGGACCCATCCCTGGTCGATGGCGATCGTCGGAGCCAACATGGTTTTCACCCGCGATGCGTCGCCAGGCACACTGCTGGAGGCCATGGCGGCGCATCGCGTCACCCATATGGGAGCTGCGCCAATCGTGCTGCAAATGCTCTGCGACGGCCGCGATGCTTCCGCGCAGCCCTTCAATCCCCAGATCAGGGTCATGACCGCGGGTGCACCGCCTCCGCCCGCGGTTCTGGAAAAGGCCACGCAAATGGGTCTCGATGTGATGCAAGTGTACGGTCTGACCGAAACCTACGGTCATATTTCCCAATGTCTTTGGCAGGACGAATGGGAAGCCCTGTCCGTTTCTGCAAGAGCTGAAAAACAGGCGATGCAGGGCGTCGCCTTTCCGATGGTCGAGGACATCCGCGTTGTCGACCGCGACACCGGCACGGATGTACCGCGCGATGGGCTGACACAAGGTGAGATCGCCATTCGCGGCAATACGGTGATGAAGGGATATTACAAGGACGCGACCTCCACCGCGGCGGCCTTCGAGTCTGGCTGGTTCTGGTCCGGTGATGCCGCGGTGGTCCATCCTGACGGGTATATTCAGATCCGGGACCGGCTGAAGGATGTGATCATCTCAGGCGGGGAAAACATCTCGTCCGTCGAGGTCGAGTCCGTTCTATACCGACACCCTGCGATCAGCCTTGCGGCCGTGGTGGCCCGCCCGCATCCGAAATGGGGCGAGAGCCCATGCGCCTTTGTCGAACTGCGCGAGGGCGCGAGCGCGACCGAAGCGGAAATCATTGCCTTCTGTCGCGCCAATATCGCGCATTTCAAAGCGCCGAAAACGGTGGTGTTCGGCCCTTTGCCAAAAACCGCGACAGGCAAGATTCAGAAGTTCATTCTGCGGGCGGCAGCCCGTGACCTGGGGCCTCAGGCATGACTTTTGAAGCACCATTAAAGGACTTGATGTTCAATATCGCCCACATCGCGCCATGGTCCGGCGATGCGATGGGTGATCTCGAGATAGCGTCAGCGATCCTCGAAGAGTTCGGCCGCTTTTGTGCCGAGGAAATCGCACCGCTGAATGCCGCGGGCGACCGCATCGGCTCGCACTGGGACGGAGGTCACGTCCAAACGCCGCCCGGATTCCGTGAGGCCTATGCCAAGTTCATGGACATGGGCTGGCAGGGGTTGCGTCATCCTTCGGAATTTGGCGGGCATGATATGCCCCGCGCTGTCGCCGCTGCGGCGACCGAAATCATCAACGCGGCCAATATGAGTTTTGCGCTATGTCCTCTTTTGACCGATGGCGCGATCGAGGCGCTTCTGCGTTTCGGGTCGCCTGAAATCCAACAGACCTATCTGCACAATCTGGTTTCCGGCAAATGGACCGGCACGATGAATCTGACCGAGCCGCAGGCGGGCAGCGATCTGGCCCTGATACGGACAAGAGCCGAACGCCAGGCGAATGGCACCTATCAGATCTCCGGAACAAAGATCTTCATCACCTATGGCGAGCATGATCTGGCCGAGAATATCATTCACCTCGTCCTTGCTCGAACGCCTGGCGCGCCCGACGGCGTCAAGGGCATCAGCCTGTTTCTCGTGCCGAAACTGCTGGTGGGCGAAAGTGGCGAACCCGGCGCGCAAAATTCGCTCCGCTGCCAAAGCATTGAACACAAGCTCGGCGTCAGAGCGAGCCCGACGTGCATGCTCGAATTCGAAAGCGCCACGGGCTATCTGATCGGCCGCGAAAACGCCGGGCTGGAATTCATGTTCACGATGATGAACGCGGCCCGCTTCGCCGTAGGCGTTCAAGGGGTTGCGATAGGCGAACGTGCATATCAAATGGCTCTGTCTTACGCAAAGGCCCGTATACAGGGCCGTCCAGTCGGTGGTAGCTCCCTTGAGGCAGTTCCCATTATCCTTCACGCCGATGTCCGCCGCATGCTGGCGCACATGCGCGCCACGACCGAAGGGGGCCGTGCCCTTGCCGCCGCTGCCGCGGGATGGCAGGACCGTGCGCAGTTTGCCGCCACGCCGGAACTGAGAGCGGAGGCCCTGGCGATAGGTGAATTTCTTGTGCCGCTGGTCAAGGGCTTCTGCACCGAGATGAGCCTGCAGGTCGCATCAACCGGCGTGCAGATTTATGGTGGCATGGGATTCATCGAAGAAACGGGCGTTGCCCAGTACTACCGCGATGCACGAATCTTGCCGATCTACGAAGGTACAACGGCCATCCAGGCCAATGATCTGCTGGGCCGCAAGACGCTTCGGGACGGTGGATCAACGGCGAGACGCCTCGCTGCATTGATAGCTCAAACAGAAAATGCCCTACGGCAAGGCTCGCCCGTGGCGCAGGAGATCGCCGCGCAGTTGTCCGGCGCGCGGGAAGCATTTGAGTCCGTCGTTGCCCATCTGGTTGCGGTCAAGCCAACGGAGTTGAACGCCGCTTATGCCGGCGCCGTGCCCTATCTGATGCTGGCTGGCAATCTTGTAGCGGGCTGGCAACTGGCCCGCTCGGTCCTCGTCGCCGAAGCGGAACTGGAGGACGGCCAAGATCCCGATTTCATGACCGCCAAGATCGCCACGGCACGGTTCTACGCCCGACACATTCTCGGGGAGACCGACCTTCAGCGAGCCCGGGTCATGGACGGCGCCGCAAGCCTGTTGGACATCGAATTCTGAATAGAACAATCAACCCTCTTCAACTCGGGAACAGGACCGTACAATGGCCATCCAAATCGACATCACCCGATACAAGAACCTTGCCGTGGAGGCTCATGACGAGGGGGTTTGGGTCGTAACGCTGAACCGCCCCACCAAACGCAATGCGCTGGATGCCGACACGATCGAGGAACTGGTCGACTTTTTTTCCACCGCGCCTCGCGCGGGTGTGCGCGCGATTGTGCTGGCCGGGTCGGGGGACCATTTCTGCGCGGGACTCGACTTGATCGAACATCATCAAGCTGACCGCAGCCCGGCGGACTTCATGCATATTTGCCTGCGCTGGCACGAGGCCTTCAACAAAATGGAATATGGCGGCGTGCCGATCATAGCGGCGCTGCAGGGTGCCGTCGTCGGCGGTGGGCTGGAATTGGCGAGCGCCGCCCATATCCGGGTGATGGACAAGACAACCTATTTTGCACTGCCTGAAGGCCAGCGCGGGCTTTTCACCGGCGGCGGCGCAACGATCCGCGTCACCGATCTGGTGGGCAAGGCGCGCATGATCGACATGATGCTGACGGGCCGGGTGTATCAAGGGCAAGAAGCGGTCGATCTGGGGCTTGCGCAGTACATCGTCGAAGGCTCAAGTTTCGAGAAGGCCCTGGAACTCGCCCACAAAACAGCGCAGAACCTGCCCCTGTCCAACTTTGCGATCTGCTCCGCTGTGAGCCATATGCAGAATATGTCCGCGCTGGATGCCGCTTACGCCGAGGCTGTCGTCGCGGGTGTGGTGAACACCCAGCCGGAAGCACGTGCTCGGCTCGCCGCCTTCGCCGACAAAAGCGCGGCGCGTGTGCGGGCCAACTATTGATAGACGTCACGCCTGTCGATATTGAAAGCCTGCACGGAGCGTCTTGCGGCGCCCTGAGAAACGCATTTCCCGGCGATGAAAAAGTTGACGCACTGAAGGAACGCGCCGTTCCGCAGAGTTCCGCGCCGCTGATGCTCGAGGGTCAGCTTCTCGCAGATGCGGCGTGAATTTCCGATAGGGTCAAATGGCAACCGACTGTTGAGGTCGATACCGTCGGTAGGGAAAAGCCGTGCGCATGGGCCGCCTGGCAGCCTGCGACGAGGTGTATCGTCGTTGTGAAGCGTTGAATTCGTCTCTGCCTTTGGCCTTTCGGTGGTTAGGATAGCGCGTCCTGTCTTAGGAATAGCAGCCGCGCTCCACCGCCAGCCTCTTAACCAGTGCCGACACCGTGTCGATAGCCGGTGTCGGTTTGCCGGTCAGCCTTCCAAGTTCCTGCACCGCACTGACCAGCGCGTCGATTTCCATCGGCCGCCCGCGTTCCAGGTCCTGCAGCATCGAGGTCTTGTGCTCGCCGACATCGCCGGCCCCCTTGATGCGGCGGTCCACCCCGATCGGAAAACGCACGCCGAGGCTTTCGCCGATCGCTTGCGCCTCCAGCATCATGGTGCGGGCCAGCGTGCGAGTGCCTTCGTCGGCGACAATTGCGGCCAGCGTGGAGCCGGTCAGCGCCGAGATCGGGTTGAAGGAGAGGTTGCCCCACAGCTTCACCCAGATTTCGCTGCGGATATCCTCGCGCACCGGCGCTTGCAGGCCGGCCTTGACCATTTCCTCGGCCAGTTGCGTCACCCGTTCGCTGCGTTCGCCCGAGGGTTCGCCGAGCGAGAAGCGCTTGCCCTCGACATGGCGGATGAGGCCGGGCGCGTCGACCTCGACGGCGGGATAGACGACAGAGCCGATGACGCGCTGCGGCCCGATCCGCTGCCAGATCGCGCCGCCGGGATCGACAGCGCTCAGCCTGGTGCCTTCGAGTTGCCCGCCGACGCCGTGGAAATACCACCAGGGCACGCCGTTCTGCATGGTGACGACAGAAGTGTGGTCGCCGAGCAGCGGTGCGATCTGGTCAAGGGCCGAGGTGAGGGAATGGGCCTTCAGCGCCAGCACGACATAATCCTGGGCGCCAAGTTCGTCGGCCTTGGCGGCGGCTCTCACCGGCGCCACCGATTCCTCACCGTCTTCGATCAGGCGCAGGCCATTAGCCCGGATCGCTTCGAGATGGGCGCCGCGCGCGACGATCGACAGGTCGGTGCGGCCGGCGATCGCCAGTCTGGCGGCGAGATAGCCGCCGATCGCGCCGGCGCCGAAAATGGTGATCTTCATCGTCAAAGCCCAAGTTTGGCGGCAAGGCCGATGCGCTGCAGCTTGCCCGTCGCGCCCTTGGGGATTTCGTCCAGGATCAGCACCTTGCGCGGCACCTTGAAGTCGGCGAGCCGCGTCGCAGCGTGAGCGCGGATGTCGCCTTCGCTGGCGCTCATGCCTTCGCGCAGCACCACGGCGGCCGCCACCTCCTCGCCGAGCTTGTCATGCGGCATGGCGAAGGTGACGACCTGCGCCACCGCCGGATGGTCCATCAGCACGTCGTCGACCTCGAGCGGCGAGATCTTTTCGCCGCCGCGGTTGATGATCTCCTTCAGCCGGCCGGTGACCCTGAGATAGCCATCTTCGTCGAGCACGCCCTGGTCGCCGGTGTGGAACCAGCCATGCGCGAAGGCCGTGGCGTTGGCCTCCGGGTTCTTTTCATAGCCGGCCGTGACATTGGGTCCGCGAATGACGATCTCGCCGGTCTCGCCGGCTGTCAGCAGCCGGCCGTCTGGCGCCATCACCGCCACCTCTGGTCCGGCGCCGGCGCCGACGCTGCCCGGCTTGCGCTGGCCCGGCGGCAACCGGTTCGACGCCATCTGGTGCGCGGCCTCGGTCATCCCGTAGGATTCGATGACCGGACAGCCGAAGGTCGCTTCCAGCTCCGCCATCACTTGCGCCGGCAGCGACGCCGAGGACGAGCGGATGAAGCGCAGGCGTGCCGCCGCCAGCACTTCGGCATTGCGCGCCGCCCGCGGCAGGATCGCCTGGTGCATGGTCGGCACCGCCGTGTACCAGCTCGGTTTGGCGTCGCCCAGCCACTGGAAGAACCGCAGCGCGTTGAAGCCCGGCGTGCAGTAGATGCTGCCGCCCGCAGCCAGCGACGACAGGACCGCCGCGATCAGGCCATGGATGTGGAACAGCGGCATGATGTTGAGGCAGCGGTCATCGGCGGTCAGGCCGAGCGTCGCGCCGATATGAGCTGCCGAGGCGGCGATGTTGGCATGGCTGAGCGGCACCAGTTTTGGCCGCGATGTCGTGCCCGACGTGTGCAGCAGCAGCGCGATGTCGCCATCCCCTGCCATGTCAGGCGCCGCCTGTGGGCCGATCGGTGCGCCCTCGATGGTGAAACTGCCGGCAGGCGTATCGGGTTGCGCGACGAGCCTGAGCACGCCGATGCCGAGCCGTTCGGCCACCGCCGCGGCCGGCCCGGTCTCGGTTTCCGCGACAAGGATCGCCTTGGCGCCGATGTCGGTGAGGTAGAAATCGAGCTCGTCGGCGCGGTAAGCGGGATTGAGCGGCGCCGTTGAGGCAGTGGCCGCCACAGCGACGAAGGCTGTGGCCATCTCCGGCCCGTTCGGCAGCACGATCGCCATCCGGTCGCCCTTGCCGATGCCGAGCGCATGCAGCCGCTCGGCCGTGGCCTTGATCAGGGCGCGCAGCCCGCCATGGGTCAGTGTTGCCCTGTCGGGCGCCAGGATCGCCGGCGCGTCATCGTCGCCGGCGGCGAGACGGCGGGAAAGTCCTTGCGAATTTGCTTTGCTGGTCATGGTCACCGACTATCGTTCCAATCCGTTAAAATAAGCCGCGACACACAGATGCGATGCAGCCGGCCATCAATATCCTAGCGCCATCCCGTCCTTGCGCGGGTCGGAGGCGCCGGTGAGCGTGCCCTTTTCCCAGTCGATCAGCACCGCCTGGCCGCCGCCAAGCGGCTGATGCGGCTCGACGACGCGATGGCCGCGCTTGCGCAAGCCTTCGACCGCCGCGGCGGGAACGCTGCGCTCCGCCTCCACGGTGTCATCATTGTAGAACACACGCGGCGCATCCAGCGCCTGCTGCGGGTCCATGCCGAAGTCGATCATGTTGGTCAGAAGGTGGACATGGCCGAACGGCTGGTAGCCGCCGCCCATGACGCCGAACGGCATCACCACGCGGCCGTTCTTCGTCGCCATGCCAGGCATGATCGTGTGCATCGGCCGCTTGCCGGGCGCAATCGCGTTCGGATGCGCCGGGTCGAGGCGGAAGCTCGAGCCACGGTTCTGCAGCACAACACCGGTCTTCGGAGCGACGACGCCGCTGCCGAAGGAATAATAGGTCGAGTTGATGAAGGAGACCGCATTGCGGTCGCGGTCGACGATCGAGATGTAGACCGTGTCGCTGCCGGGCAGTTCCAGGCGCGGCAGATGCGTCATGGCGCGGTCGCGATGGATTTCGGCGCGCAGCCGGTCGGCATAGGCACCGGACAGGAGCTGTTTCACCGGCACCGGGACATGGTCCTGGTCGCCGATGAAGCGGTCGCGGTCCTGATAGGCCAGCCGCCCGGCCTCGATCTCCAGATGCAGGCGCTCGGCGCCATTGGGGTCAAGGCCGCCGAGCTTGAAGCCGGACAGCACGTTCAACATCAAAAGCGCCGTCAGCCCCTGATTGTTCGGCGGCATCTGGTGGATGTCATGGCCGCCATAGGTGGTGCTGACCGGCGCCACATAGTCGCCCTTGGTCGCGGCGAAATCCTCTTGGCTATGCAGCCCGCCCAATTCCCTGAGCCGGCGCACCATGTCGTCGGCGACAGCGCCTTCGTAGAAGCCGGCGCGACCCTGTTTGGCGATTATCCGCAAGGTGGCGGCGAGTTCCGGCTGGCGGTGGACCTCCCCCGCCCGTGGCGCCTTGCCGCCGGGCAGGAAGATGCGCGCGGCGTGTTCGTCGGCGGTAAGGTCGATCTCCGGGTCCGCCCAGTCGAAGGCGACGCGATCATGCACGACATAGCCGTTCTCGGCATAGTGAATGGCGGGTGCCAGCACCTCGGCAAGGTCCTTGCTGCCATGGTCCTCGAGCAGCCGGCACCATGCGTCGATGGCGCCCGGCACCGTCACTGCGTGCGATCCCTGCTTGGGAAGCTCGCTGAAACCCCTGTCCAGATACCAGTCCACGGTCGCTGCCGCCGGCGCGCGGCCAGAGCCGTTGAAGGCCAGCACGTCCCCTTGTCCCGACTGGCAGTAGAGCACGAAGCAGTCGCCGCCGATGCCGGTCGATTGCGGCTCGACCACGCCCTGCACAGCGGCGGCGCAGACCGCCGCGTCCATGGCATTGCCGCCAGCGCGCAGCATCTCGATCGCCGCCAGCGTCGACAGCGGGTGCGATGTAGCGGCGACCGCTTCCGTGGCGCGAACCGGCGAGCGGCCGGGAAACTGGAAATCACGCATTCTGTTTTTCAATCCCTTGGTCTGATGGATGCGACGTTGCCGCCATCGCTTGATGCGACATGGCAGCGCGTCCCTCGGCTTTTCGACAGCGGCGCATGCCGCCAGATCTCCTCGTCATGACACCGGCACTTTTCATGCGCGGACCCGGTAGGGCGTCAGCCGCGTTTCCAGCGCGTTCAGCGCCGAAATGATTGCGAAGTTGAGGGCCAGATAGATCGCACCGGCAGCCACAAAAACCTCCACGGCGCGATAGGTCTGCGAAATGAGCCCCTGCGCGATACCGGTGATCTCCATGAGCGTAATGATGGATGCAAGCGACGTGCCCTTGACCATCAGGATGATCTCGTTGGTGTAATTCGGGATCGCTTGACGAAGGGCCAGCGGCAGCACGATTAGCCGCAGCGTCAGCAGCTTCGACATGCCGGAGGCTGTAGCGGCCTCGGTCAATCCTCGCGGCACGGCCTTGATCGCGCCGCGCAGGATTTCACTTCCATAAGCTGCTTCATTGAGACTGAGCGCCACGATGGCGCACCAGTGCGGCTCGCGGAACAGCCACCAGATTCCGATCGCCTGGAGCGACGGGCGAAACTGGCCGAGACCATAGTAGATGAGGAATATCTGTACCAGCAGGGGCGTTCCGCGAAAGACTGCAACGAAGGCACGGATGGGCCATATCACGATGCGGCGATTTCCCTGTTGGGCGAGCGCCAGCAGCAATGCCAAAAAGAAGCCGATGACCATCGAGGCTGTTGTAAGCAGCAGTGTCAATGGCAGGCCAGCAAGCAGGACGGGAATGATCTCGAGAAAGAAGGCGAAGTCGATCACGCGTGAACCATGCCTCTCCAGGCCCGCGCCTCGCTAAAACGGAAGACGGAAGCGGTCACGACGGCGATGACGAAGTAGAGCGCGGCGGCGGCAATATAGAAGATGAAAGGTTCTCGTGTCGAACCCGCTCCGATCTGCGCCTGGCGCATCAGTTCGACGAGGCCAATGACGGAGATCAGCGCCGAGTCCTTCAGCACCAACTGCCAGACATTGCCGAGGCCCGGCAGCGCGTGGCGCATCAGTTGCGGCACGATGACAAGGCGCAACGATTGATATCGAGACAGGCCAAGCGCCTTGCAAGCCTCGAACTGGCCGCGATCCACGGCCTGGTAGGCACCGCGATAGACTTCTCCCTGATAAGCCCCCGATATGATGCCGATCGCCAGGACACCGGTTGCAAACGTCGGCAGCCCGACGAAGCCATCGCTACCAAACAACGTGCCGATCTGCGTCAGGGCGATGCTGCCGCCATAGTAGAGGAGATAGATCGTCAGCAAGTCTGGCACACCGCGAAATACAGTGCCGTAGACATGGGCGAGCCAGGCCGGGACGCGGCGGGAAGACAGGCGACCGGCCGCGGCCGTGGCGCCGAGGGCCGCACCGAGGATAAAGCCGAGAACGGACAGTGCAAGCGTGACACTGGATGCGGCGAGCAGAGCTGCTCCCCAGCCGCCCTGCTGAAAACCCAAGATATGCATAATATTGGTCATGTAAGTCATAGCCTTTCAGCGCGCTGCCCGACGCGGACGGCTCGCTCCGCCACGCCGGGCAGGTTCGCCCGCGCCTACTTCATCGGCGTCACATCGGTTTTCACCCATTTCTCCGAGATGCGCTTGATGGTGCCGTCGGCTATAGCCCCGTCGATTGCCGCATTGAGCATCTCCTTGAGCTTGGTATCTTCCTTGCGCAGCCCCGCACCGGTTCCACGACCGAAAAGGCCGCCCACAAAGCCCGGTCCGGCAAGGGTGTAATCGGCAAATTCAGGTTTTGAGAGTGTCGCGGCGAGCGCCGTCCGCTGCGCGAAAAGAGCGTCGACGCGGCCGGCGGCGAGGTCGAGATCATGTTGCTCGGTGGTCTTGTACTCGCGGATTTCCACCGTGTCGCCGAAGTATTTCTTGACGAAATCGAGCATCATCGTGGCCGCCTGTACGCCGACCACCTTGCCTTTCAGCAGCGGCTTCAATTTCTCGATCGCGGCCTTGGAAGCAGCCTCGTCGTCAAGATTGAACTTCTCCGCGGAAACACCGAGCTTGCCAAGCTCGCTGTCCTTGGCAACGGCGAATCCACCCGGATCGACCGCATAAGGCTGGGTGAAATCTATGGTTTCGAGCCGCTTCGGCGTGATGAACATGCCGGCCATGATCACATCGAACTTGCCGACCTTCAGCGACGGAATAAGTCCGTCCCAGTCCTGGGCGATGATGGTGCATTTGACCTTCATCCGCTCGCAAAGATTGTTGGCGAGTTCGATCTCCAGTCCGTCGAGCTTGCCGTCCGCGTTGGTGAAGTTCCACGGAGCGTAGGCGCCCTCCGTGGCAATGGTTATGGACTTGGGCGCATCTTCTGCCAACGCTGTGTGCATGAAGCCGAACATGCTGAGTGCGGCCGCGGCTACGGCCAAACGATTGAATTTCATTTGGTTCCCCTTTTTTTGATAGGCTGATTGAACTGTTCCCGCGCCCGGCCGCATTGCCGGTTCGAGGCCACTCCTGCCCGGCCGGCTTTCGTCACCGGCTGGGACTCACGAACTCGGCCAGCAGCGGCGCTGTGCCGAGAACATGTTCCTGCATCACCTGTTCCGCGTGATGTGCGTCGCCGGAGCGCAAGGCAGCGATTACGGCGGCATGCTCCTCGCGCGCGGAAAGCGGTTTGTTACAATCGTCGAACCAGATGCGCATGTAAGGCTCGATGACCACATGCAGCGCCGATATCTGGTGGATCAGCTTGGGCCTCTGGCTCAACGCACAGATGCGGCCATGGAATTCCTGGTGGCGGACGACCCAGTCGCCGCCGCCGCTCTGGCCCGCACGCTCCATGCGCTCGAGCAGGCGGTCGAGTTCCTCGAACTCCTCGTCGTCGATCCGGGGCACCGCCAGCCTGACGGCGAGTCCCTCCAGAACCGAGCGAATCTCGAAAATCTCGAAAAGTTCATCGACAGTGAGGCCCGCGACCACGCATCCCCGATTAGGACGAAGGACCACCAGCCCGTCGGAGGCCAGGCGCCGAAAGGCTTCCCTCACCGGCATGCGGCTCATGCCGATCTCGGCGGCAATCTCCTCGGGAATGAGCCTGTCGCCCGGTTTGTAGCGGCCGAGGCGAAGGGCTCTCTGAACGTGATTGTACGCCTCTACTTCCGCAGTGGCGGACATCTCTGGAAAGTTCGTCGCCATGGGACCTCAAAAAGTATTTTTGTATCCACGTATCATCAAAGCCGCATTTTGATGCATCGTCAATACCCCGTGACGCACCGCGGCGGACCGGAGATCCGATGGGCTGGTTCGGACGTGAGGAAGGAACTGCAAGAACCCGGGCGACGTCTCGATCGGTCGCTTCCGGCTTCCGGAATCAAGGCCGTCCTCAATACGGGTAGCCACAGTATGTCAGCCGAATTGCCTTCCCACTCGTTTGGTGCAATCTGCTTTCATGAAGATATCGGGCTCCGATCTCCATCTGTTTCGCGTTTTTGAAAGCGTGGTCCGCAATGGCGGCATGTCTGCAGCTCAGATGGAACTGTCGCTTAGCCAACCTACGATCTCCAACCATCTGACGGCGCTTGAACAGCGGCTCGGCGTGAAGTTGTGCGAACGGGGGCGTCGCGGGTTTTCACTGACGGAGGAAGGGCGGCGGGTTTACGAAATCACCACGGAAATCACCGGGATGCTGGACGCCGGTTCGGCCCGGCTTTCGCGTGTCAGAAGCGCTTTGGCGGGAAAGGTCGGCGTCGGCATTGTTGACTGCCTCGCGACCGACCCAAGTTTCCGACTGGCCGATGCAATTGCCGAGCTTTCCAAAGCTGCGCCGGAAATCGAGATGGATCTCAAGATCATGCGCCCCAACGACATAACGAAGGCCGTGGCGGAAAGCGAAATAGACATTGGGATAGGTGGCTCCGACATCAAAGTCGCAAGCGTGCAATACCAGGTCCTCTACCACGAAGAGCACGCGGTATTTTGCGCTTCGACGCATCCCTTGTTTCGCCGAAATGACGAGATGATTACGAGTGCGGAATGCTACGGCCATCCTTGGGTAGAGAGAGGCTATTGGTATGGGATTCGGCGTCATCGCTTCGACACCGCCGCCGCGAACCGGGTGGCCTTTGATATCGAGGCGCAGCTTCTGATGGTCCTGTCGGGCGCCTACCTCGGGGTCCTGCCGATACATTTTGCCCGCGTGTTCGAACAGCAGGGGCGTCTTCGCCGACTTCCCCTAGCCGACGAGGCTTATTCCGCCGACATCGAGGTCGCCACGCGAACAGGCGAGCAGGCCGCCAACGTCGCCTATGTCCGCGACGCAGTCATCAGGGCGCATCGGATGCATTTGTAAAAACCAATATATCGGTTCTCTGAATGATATTCTTGCCACGCCGATGGAGGTCTAGCCTCTGGCACGGCTGGCGAACCGCTGCGCAAAAATGCGCACCTGCGGACTTCTCTGCCAAACGCGCAACTTCGAATTGGTTGCCACGTCGGGTGTCGATATTTGGCCTTAAGGTATGGAATGAGCACGGACGCTCTGCTGTTTCGCAACCTTCCTAGTTTTTCGCCGGAAGCGGTCAGGCGCCTCGTGGCCACCCGGTACGGGATCGACGGGACGTACACGCAACTGGCTTCCGAGCGCGATCTGTCCTGGCGGATCGACGGCACCGACGGCCGCGACGTCGTCGTGAAGATATCGAACATAGGCGAACCTGAAGGCGTCGTGGATATGCAGGTCAAAGCCCTGAACCATATCTTCGAGCGCGATCCGTCTCTGCCGGTGCCTCGCGTCGTTCCCTCCCTCGCCGGCGCGCCATATGAATGGATCGAGGACGAGCGCGGCTGCCGGCACATGGTGCGTGTGCTTACCTTCCTTCCGGGGAAGGTCATGGAGCAGGTTGAGGAAGCCTTTTCCGCCGCCACTCGGTTCAACATCGGTGTGATGGTAGGACGGCTGGCCTATGCGCTGCGCGATTTTTTTCATCCGTACGCCGGCAGCAATGTGCACCTCTGGGACATTTCACGTGCCCTGGCCTTGCGCCCGCAGACAGCAAAAGTCTCCGACCTCAGGCTTCGGCAATTGTGCGAGGAAATCTTCGAGCGCGCCGAGCGCTTTACCCTTCCGCAATTGTCGAAGACGCGTCGCCAAGTCGTGCATCAGGATTCGCATGGCGGCAATATCCTGGTCGATCCGACGGACAGCACATCGCCGGTGGGCATCATCGATTTTGGCGATATGGGCCACAATTCCATCGTCGCGGACATCGTGACCGCTTCCGAGACTTTCGCGGACTTCGATGACGATCCGATCGCCTACCTTTGCGACGTGACCTCAGGCTTCGATTCGATATACCCGCTTGAAGAAAACGAGGTCGATCTCCTTTTCGATGCGCTGCTTCTGCGCCTCGCCATGGCTACCGCGATTGTCGAGGCGAGGGGGGCCACCAGTGAATCCGGCATCCCCCACATCGAAAACGCCGGCCAATATCCTCGAATGATGGAGTTGCTGAGCCGGCAAGGCCGCGCAGAGGCGGTGCGCCGGCTTCGCCAGGCGTGCCGGTTTCCGGTGTACGGCGCCATAAGCAAGGATGGCGAGCATCTCACATATGACTATGACTTGCTCAGGCGCGAGCGCGAAGCTCACCTGGGACCGATATGGCATTTCTACGCCAAGCCATTGCACATCACCCGCGCCCGCGGCGCCTGGATGTATGCCGCCGATGGCACTGCCTATCTGGATGTCTACAACAACGTCCCCCAGATCGGTCATTGTCACCCGCACGTGGCGAAAGCGATCTACCGCCAGGCCAGCGCGCTGAACACCAATACCCGGTATATGTGCGACGTGGCTGTCGAGTACGCGGCGCGCCTGACCGCCGACCTGCCTGATCACCTCGACACCTGCATCTTCGTCAATTCGGGCAGCGAAGCCAACGACCTGGCGATGCAGATAGCCTCTTCGCTCAGCAGGCAGGACGGGGGTCTGATAATTGACCAATCCTACCATGGATGCACGGAGCTGACGACGGCCCTGTCCAATGAAAGCTGGCGTCATCTTCCCGCTGACGAGCATCCCAAACGCATTGAGACACTGACGGCCCCGGATATGTATAGGGGCCGTTTTTCCCGCGACCCCCAAGCGGCAGCGAAATATGCCGCCGACGCCGACAGGGCGATAGCCGCCTTGCGCGAAAGAGGCCACAGGCCGGCAGCATTCATGGTCGACACGGCCCTGTGTTCGAGCGGGGTACTGCGGGCGCCTGAAAACTACTTCAATCTTGTCGCGGAAAAGGTCCGGGCGACGGGCGGATTTGTCATCGCGGACGAGGTGCAGGCCGGTTGTGGCCGCATGGGAACTTTTTGGGGTTTCCGGGCAAACGGGCTCAAGGACGAAAACATCGATTTCATAACAATGGGCAAGCCGGTTGGAAACGGCCACCCCCTTGGCGTCGTCATTCTCAGCTCGGAATTGATGAAGCGGTTCCTCAATGGCACCTACCCGCTGTTGTTCAGCACATTCGGCGGCAATACCGTCGCGTGCGCGGCCGGGATGGCTGTGCTGGACGTCCTTGAGCGAGAGGATCTGATCAAGCGGAGCGCCGCCATCGGGGAGTATCTGCGCCAGGAGCTTGGGCGCCTGGCTGAACAGCACCCCGTGATCGGCGACGTACGCGGGCTTGGAATGATGACTGGCGTGGAATTGGTGACGGATCGCCTGACGAAGGAGCCGGCCATCACACTGACCGAGCGACTCATCGAAGACATGCTTGCCCGCAACATCCTCATCGGGAAAGGCACGCCCAACACGCTCAAGTTACGCCCCCCGCTGATTTGGTCGCGCGGCGAAGTCGACATCTTCGTCAACGCTCTCGACGACAGCTTGAGAAAGCACCAATGAGGCCGCCAATGCCTTTGCTGGAGAATGGGTGACAGTCTCGCAGACAATCGGGAGGGGAGGGCAACGCCACTCTCCTTGCCTTCGAGAATGCAGCAACGGCCTGCCACCAGAATGGCGGGCGCCACAACAGGAGAATCTTCATGAAGAAGGAGCTACTCGGACTGGCTGTCACGATGACGGCCGTCCTGTTTTCCGCAGGCGTCTCGTTGGCGCAGGACAAGGTCGTCAACGTCTACAACTGGTCTGATTATATCGACAGTTCCATCCTTGATGATTTCACCAAGGAGACCGGCATCAAGGTCGTCTACGATACGTTCGATTCGAACGAAATTCTTGAAACCAAGCTGCTTGCCGGGGGCTCCGGCTATGACGTGGTGGTTACCACCGGGCCGTTCCTGGCCAGGCAAATTCAGGCCGGCGTGTTCCAGAAGCTCGACAAGTCCAAGCTGCCGAACCTCAAGAACATGTGGCCCGACGTGATGGCTCGCCTGGCCAAGTATGATCCGGGCAACGAATATGCCGTCAACTATATGTGGGGCACCACCGGCATCGGCTACAATGTCGACAAGGTGAAGGCTGCGCTCGGCGACGTGCCGATCGACAGCTGGGACGTGCTCTTCAAGCCGGAGAATGCGGCCAAACTAAAGGACTGCGGCATCAATATCGTCGATGCTCCGGAGGAGACCGTGGCCGTTGCCATGAACTATCTCGGCAAGGACGGCGACAGCAAGAAGAAAGAGGACCTCGAAGCCGGCGGTGACATCTACACGAAAATCCGATCCTACGTCCGCACCTTCAACTCTTCTTCCTACATCAACGATCTGGCGAATGGCGATAAATGCATCAGCATCGGCTGGTCGGGCGACGTGCTGCAGGCCAAGAACCGCGCCAAGGAAGCCAAGAACGGGGTCAACGTCGAATACCTGATCCCCAGGGAAGGCACCTATATGTGGTTCGATAACCTGGCGATACCCGCCGATGCCAAGCATGTCGATGAGGCGCACGCCTTCATCAACTACCTGATGCGGCCGGAAGTCATTGCCAAGTCAACCAACTATGTCCAGACGGCCAACGGCAATCTCGCCTCGCAGAAATTCATCGACGAAGCGGTGTTGAAGAACCCGTCGGTTTATCCGCCGCAGGAAACGCTGAAGAAGCTCTTCACGATTTCTCCGTACGGATCCAAGGAGCAGCGCGTCCTCACCCGCCTCTGGACGCAGATCAAGACGGGCAGCTAAACGGGATATGGATGGGGCGGTCGCCGCCCCATTTTTCCAGCGGCGCCCCGAGGTGCGGGTCTGTCGCCACACTGACAGGCATGCGCAGAAGAATGGCGGGCGGAATCTCTTGGGCGGTAACGCGCAGATTCACCCGCGGGCGGATCCCAATGCGGAGCCATCCATATCAAAATCGCCGACTTTGCTTCGATTTAAAATAGGGAGGAACAATGCCGTTCCCGGATCTAATCCAGCCCGAACTGGGCGCTTATGTCAGCAGTGTCGGCATGCCGGACGACTTTGCCCAATTCTGGGCGTCGACCATCGCCGAGGCCCGCCAGGCCGGCGGTGAGGTCAGCATCGTGCAGGCGCAGACGACCCTGACGGCGGTCCAGTCCTTCGATGTCACCTTTCCGGGATACGGTGGTCACCCGATCAAAGGATGGCTGATCTTGCCGACGCATCACGAGGGACGGCTCCCTCTCGTCGTGCAGTACATCGGCTATGGCGGCGGCCGCGGCTTGGCGCATGAGCAACTGCATTGGGCGGCGTCAGGCTTTGCCTATTTCCGAATGGATACACGCGGGCAGGGAAGCGACTGGAGCGTCGGTGAGACCGCCGATCCCGTCGGCTCGAACTCGTCCATTCCCGGCTTTATGACGCGTGGCGTGCTGGACAAGAATGACTACTATTACCGGCGCCTGTTCACCGATGCCGTGAGGGCGATAGATGCTCTGCTCGGACTGGACTTCGTCGATCCCGAACGCATCGCGGTTTGCGGTGACAGTCAGGGCGGCGGTATTTCGCTCGCCGTTGGCGGCATCGACCCGCGCGTCAAGGCCGTAATGCCCGACGTGCCATTTCTGTGCGACTTTCCGCGCGCTGTGCAGACTGCCGTGCGCGATCCCTATTTGGAAATCGTTCGTTTTCTGGCCCAGCATCGCGAAAAGAAGGCGGCGGTCTTTGAAACGCTCAACTATTTCGACTGCGTCAACTTCGCCCGGCAGGCCAAGGCGGCGGCGCTGTTTTCGGTGGCCCTGATGGACGAAGTCTGCCCGCCCTCTACCGTGTATGGCGCATTCAATGCCTATGCAGGCGAAAAGACCATCGTAGAATACGAATTCAACAACCACGAGGGTGGGCAAGGTTATCAGGAGCGCCAACAGATGACGTGGCTCAGCAGGCTGTTCGGTGTCGGCTGATGTTTTGAGCGGCCGCTCGCTAAATCCGGCAATACGAGCAATTATTACGCGTCTCGCGCTAAGTTGTCCGGCCGGGAAGATTTCAATAGCGACGGCCAGCTACAGTGATGGTTCGAACCGCACATACGCGTGCCCGGCTGCAAATAGCGTTCGCTATATGAGCTAGCGATTTCGGCAAATTGGGGCGATCGGCCGCCCGGCATTCCATTTCCAATTTGATCCAGTTCAGGCAGCAGAAAGATGCTGTCTCTGAGCGTCCCGGCGGGCGCCGACAGCGACGTTGTCGGCTTCGACGCAGGCTACCTCGATGGGGAGTAAGGCTCAGTGAGCCGAATGCAATGTCGGATTTCCGACGCGACATCCCGAAAGCAGGCCGTCCGCTTTCGGCCCCAATGCTGCCGGGCGGTAATGCGCCACTGGTGTGCCATTGGCCTCCACCAACGCACAGCGGTAGACTAGTTGATTGGTTACGAGGACAGAGACTGCTAGCAACGGGGACGGCATATGTCGGCGACTGCGTTTGCATTGACTGGATTCATCTCGTGGGCACTGGGACTGCTGATCGTGATGGAAGCGATCCGTACATATCTGGTGATCTCTGGAAAGGTCGCAAAACGGCTTTACGCCAGATAACGCGGCTCTTTCTCCCTTTATGCAGAGGTTGGCCCGCGCCCACGCCAACTGCATAGAAGGGCTTCCAATCTTCGGAGGTCTGCTCGGAGTCGCGATCCTTATTTCAAAGACTGATGTCACGGATCCGCTGGCTTCTACACTGTTAGTCGCGCGAATAGTTCAGTCGATAATTCACCTCGTCTCCACGAGCCAGATCGCAGTCAGTCTCAGGTTCACTGCGTTCGCAGTGCAAATGGTAATTGGTGCGTATTGGTCCTGGGCGATGTTGAGGTGAAAAGTGCTGCCACTTCAGAAGCCCGGCGGCCCGTGGCGCATTGCGCGGGAGCCGAAAAAGGGGCGCCCGACGTAGGGGCGGGTTGGCGGAATGCCGATTACCAGACGCTCTACCCATTCAACTCGGTATAAAACTATGCCGCGTTCTCAGACTGGGTTTCTTCCGGCTGTTGCCCACTATCCGCACTGCGCTTCGGACACCCGGTTGATCAGCAAATTCAGAACAAAGCAGCACAGGCTGCGTTTTTTAGAGACGAGGCCCATCCGTTCAACCGACCGCGTTTGAAGTGGGCAAGAGAGTGCTCTTTAGACGCCGAAATCCTGATGGTCTCTTCGAGCGATTGCGCATTTATATGTGGCCGCGCCGCTCCTTCTCGCGATCGTTTCAGTATGTTTCAAAGCGTATCCTCCGTCTGAACGCCACTCCAAACGCCGTCGCGGCGGGGGTGGCGGCTGGGATTTTCGCGTCTTTCTTTCCACTAGGGTCCCATTTCGCTATTGCCGCCATCGTGTGCTGGCTGATTTCAGGAAACATGGTGGCGGCAGGGCTAGGAACATTTGTCTTTGGCAATCCGCTGACCCTCCCGTTTGTTGTGGGAGCGACTTGGGAGACCGGCAAGATCATGTTGCACGGCCACATGCAAAGTCACGAACGGCCAGCCCATCTGAGTGAGATGTTGCAGACCCTTTCAATTTCGCGACTGTGGGCACCGGTCTTAAAGCCCATGCTGTGCGGTGCGGTGCCACTCGGGCTGATTTTTGGCCTGTTGTTCTATGGCATCACCCGCTATGGCATGACAGTTTTCCGCGAACAAAGGCGCAAGCGACTGGCCGAAAAGGGGGGCTTGCTCCAGCAGCAGGAAGACATCGTGTTATCGCCCCCTCTGCCCACTCGACATCGCCGTTCTGGAGGGTGAATTACGGAAGGGCAGCCGTAGAAATGCGTCCGCTCGTCGGCAATATCGCCGCTATAAGCGCGTCCCTACAACTGGCGGCCCGGATCTGGAGCCTCCGTCATGGATTCCTCGCCGCACCTTTATTGATGAACTTCCCACCCTGTCTGTTTGGCGCGATGTCAGGCCGTTAGACGCTCATGAAACTCTGTGAGACAGCGCTATGTGAGAACCGCTCCTCAGAACCCCGGGGCATCTGTATGCATGCAACTCGCATCAACGTCCGCTCAGAGGTAGTTCGTCGAATGGGCAGCTATCCGCCGAGCTCGCCCGATAGCGGACCGGCCGGTTCGGGGCATAATTGCGGTCATTCCGGAACGAGGCTCCGAACGGCCGCGCGAACCTCGACGTCTCTCGCCCGCCGAACCGTCAACAAGCGACATCGGGAATGTGCTACATATTGTGATACAAATCGAGAGTTGCGGCCAGAAAAAGTAAATAAAAACAATATGTTGTGCTATGGATCGATCCCAGCCTGCCAGTATTAGCGTCTGACGACAGCCGTACTTCCCCTGACAATCAGCCTGATGGCCAGCTCCCGTTGTCTGAGATGCAGTCGCTGCGATGGCGACGCCAAGATGTAGTCGGCGGCAATCCGGCCCATGTCGCGCGCGGGCACCTCCAATGTGGTCAGTTCGGGCGAGGTCAGTTCCGCAATCTCCAGATTGTCGAATCCGACAACCGAGACCTCCTTCGGGACTGCGATGCCTTCGGCGTGGCAGTACTTGATGGCGCCGGCCGCAAGGATATCACTGCCGCAAAATACCGCAGTAGGCCTTCTGACGTCGTCCATTAGCCGCTGCATGCAGGTGCGGCCGTCATCCAGCCTGTAGGCTCCCTCGACGACTGGAACCATGCCCTGATCGATGCCTGATCGTTCGAGTTCATTCAAGAAACCGTCGCGGCGGCCTGCTGCGCGATCATTGTCTTGGGTGATGCCGGCGATCATCGCGAATTTGGTGTGGCCGAGGTCGAGCAGGTAACGGGCGGCGGTTCGCCCTGCCTTTTCGTTGTCGAACCCCACGGCCGCACCTGCCTCGGTCGCCTTTGACGTGTAGGTGTATACATAGTTGATGCGCTTCTGTTCGAACATGGCCAGAGTGGCTGGTCGGTGCGTTGACCCGACAAGGACTACAGATTCGACCCCGCGCTCGACCAGCAGACGTGCCTGCTCATATTCATGATCGATGTCGTAGCCCGAGGTGTTGATAATGAGCGAAACGTCTTTTTCGGAAAGACGCGCCTGAAGTCCATCGACCATCGTGGCGTAGATGGCGTGGTCCAATGTGGGAATGATCGCGCCGACCAACCTTGTCCGGGTCGATCGCAGCGCCCTGGCGGAACCATTGGGCACATAGCCGAGATCACGCGCCGCCCGGACAACACGATCCCGCACGACCTCGTTCACGTTGGGATTGCCGTTGAGCACGCGGGAGACGGTAGCCGGCGAACAGTTTGCAAGCCTGGCCACGTCAATCAGCTTTGCGCCGCCATCCTCGATATCCATTGAGCCTCGAATCCGACGGTTTTCGAGAAACCGTTTTCCAGATGACACATTTCTTTTCTGAAGGCTACACCATCTTTCTTTGACAAAGCCTTTCAAAATGGGCTTGACAGCTATGAGAAAAGACGTGAAAACGATTTCACAAAGGCGCAACTTATAGCGCAGAACCAAGGGAAGAGAAATGCTCAGCGGCATCAAAGTCGTCAGCTTCTGCCATTTTCTGCAGGGTCCTGCAGGCGCCCAATATCTCGCCGACATGGGTGCAGATGTCGTCAAGGTCGAACCTATCGATGGCGCCCATGAACGCCGCTGGTCGGGTGCTGACGTTTATGTGGAAGGGGTCAGCGGCTTCTACCTCTGCGCCAACCGCAACAAGCGCTCCATCGGCATTGATCTGAAGAGCACCGAAGGCAAGCAAGTCGCCCGGCGTCTGATCGCCGGCGCCGATGTGGTGATGGAGAATTTCCGGCCGGGCGTGTTTGCCAAGCTCGGCTTTGACGATGATGCACTCCGGGACATCAATCCCAATCTGATTTTCGCCTCGGCGAGCGGTTTTGGCGCAACAGGCCCGATGGCGACGAAGCCCGGCCAGGATCTTCTCGCCCAGGCGCGTTCCGGTCTAATGAGCGTCACCGGAACTCCGGAACGTGGCCCCACGCCGGTCGGTGCGGCGATCGTCGACCAACATGGCGGGGCACTGCTGGCGATGGGCATTCTGGGTGCGCTGGTGCGCCGCTTGCGGGATGGCAAGGGGACTCGTGTCGAGGCAAGCCTGATCAACTCGGCGATCGACCTGCAGGGCGAGGCGCTGGTCAATTACTTCGCCGGCGGCATGACCCGCGAGGTGCTCAACCGCGAGGCGAATCTGGCGACGTGGTTCCATGCCGCGCCCTACGGTGTCTATCCTGCGTCCGACGGCCATGTGGTGGTGTCGCTTTGCGATTCTTCCGTGCTGGCCGAAGCGCTCGACAGCGACGGACTGCGCGAGGTAGTCGGTGTCGACCGCTACGTCGAACGCGACGACTATGCTCGCCGGCTCGCCAGTGCCACGGCCCGGTTCGCGGTGGCCGAACTTGCCGAGCGCTTTGACCGCCATGGCATCTGGTGGGCGCCCATCAATTACTATGACGATCTGCTGGCCGACGCGCAGCTCAGCCACGCGCAAGTGTTCCGGCAGGTGAACGTGCGTGGCCGAACGATCCACCTGGTCAACCATCCCAACCGCTACGACGGCGAGGTGCCTGCGCTGCGATACCTCGCTTTGGAGATCGGCGAGCACACGCGCGAGATCCTGGATGAGCTTGGCTATGCCGATGACGAGGTTCAGCGGCTGCTGGCGTCTAAGGCCGTGGTCGCATCCCGCGAAAAGGACGATGCATTGGCAAGGAAGGCTTCGTGATGCTGGAACAGGTTTCCCCGGCTGCAATCGGCGTTGCTATGCCCGAGCACGCAGCCTCCATCAACCGCGGACTTGCCATTGTGACGGGTGGCCGTCGCGGCATCGGCCGAGCCATCTGTTGTGAACTCGCGCAGGCGGGTTTCGATATCGCTGTGGTCGACATAGTCGACGATGAGAATGGCAGCGAGACCGTCAACCTTGCCCGCACGCACGGACGAAATGCCGCCTTTTATCGCAAGGACATATCCGAGACCTCGGACAATGCGGCGCTCATAGAGCGCATCGAAGCCGATCTGGGGGCAACCACCTGCCTGGTCAACAACGCCGGCGTCCAGGTTTCCGTGCGCGGCGATCTTCTCGATGTTACCGAGGAGAGCTTCGACCGGCTGGTCGGCATCAATCTGCGCGGCACGTTCTTCTTCACCCAGGCCGTAGCGCGCGCGATGATTTCCCAGCCGCAAGCCCGGCTCGAACGGTCGGTGGTGACGATCACCTCTGCTAACGCGGGGCTAGTCTCTCCGGAAAAGGGGCCGTACTGCATATCCAAGGCCGGACTGTCGATGGCTTCCCAGCAGTTCGCCATTCGTCTGGCGGATGCAGGCATCCGGGTGCACGAGATTCGCCCAGGCCTGATCCAGACCGATATGACCGCCGATGTCTACGATAAGTATTCGGGGCAGGTCGAGGCCGGACAACTCTCGGCAATCAGGCGGTGGGGGCAGCCCGAAGACATCGCCCGCGGCGTGGCGACGTTGGCCATTGGCGGCATGCCCTTCAGCACCGGGGACATCTACCACATCGGCGGCGGCATGCAGATGCATCGCCTGTGAGCTTTTTTTGAGGGACCGAGAAAACGATTTCTCGGATTGGGAGACGACGTGATGAAGGACGCAGTTCTCGAAATGCGCGGCATCCACAAGCGCTTTCCGGGTGTGTATGCGCTGAACAATGTCAGCTTCGCCGTCCGCAAGGGAAGCGTGCACGGCGTCATCGGTGAAAACGGCGCCGGCAAGTCGACATTGATGCGCGTCCTGGCTGGCGCGTTCCTAGCCAACGAGGGTGAAGTGGCCATCGACGGAGATGTGGTGGTTGCGCCGACGCCTGAGCGGATGCTCGAGCTCGGAATCGCGGTCATCTATCAGGAGCTCGCCCAGGCTCCGCATCTCACGGTGGCTGAAAATATCTTTATCGGCCGCCTGCCGAAAACGCGTCTGGGCACGATCGACTGGCGCCGGGCGAAAGCCGCAGCTCAGGATGTGCTCGACAGGCTTGGATTCCGTGTCGATCCGGCAGCGCGCATCGACACAATCAGCGTCGCGCAGCGCCAGATGGTGGAGATCGCCAAGGCGATTGCCCGCGAGGCTCGCATCGTCGTGCTTGATGAGCCGTCCGCTGTTCTGGGCGACGCCGAGCTTGAGCATCTTTTCAAGACGATCAGGCGGCTGAGCAGCGAGCACGGCGTTTCGTTCATCTACATCACCCATCGCCTGAAGGAACTCTATGAGATCTGTGACGAGGTCACCGTGCTGCGGGACGGCCAGGTCGTCGCGTCGATGCCGCTTGGCCAGACGACCACAGCCGATCTCATCAGGCATATGGTGGGGCGCGAACTCAAAGACGTGTTCCCACCGCGCTCGCAGCCCGGCGACGAGATTCGTTTAGACGTACGCAACCTGTCGCGGGCCGGCGTGCTGAAGGATATCTCCTTCAATGTCAGGCGCGGCGAGATTGTCGGCATCTGCGGCCTTGCCGGCGCGGGCCGGACCGAGGTGTTGCGTGCCATCGCCGGCGCCGATGCGCTCGACGGCGGCGAAATCAGGATCGACGGCCAATTGGTCGCCATCGACGGGCCGCGCCGCGCGCTTGCGCACGGCGTCGGCCTGCTGCCGGAGGATCGCAAGACCGAGGGGCTCTTCCTCGACCAGTCGGTCGCATTCAACGTCACCGTTTCCCAAATGGCGCCGTTGACCCGCGGCGGCCTGATCAGTGGCTGGCGCGAGCACGACGCTGTCTCCCGATTCATCCAACAGATGCGCATCAAGACGCCGAGCCCCAGCACCAAGGTCCGCACGCTGTCGGGCGGCAATCAGCAGAAATGCGGCATCGCCCGTCAACTGCATGCGGGGACGGAAATCCTTCTGGTCGACGAACCGACGCGCGGCGTCGACGTGGCAGCCAAGCGCGAAATCTACGACCTGCTCGCCGAACTGACATCGAAGCGCGGTGCAAGTGTCGTGATGGTCTCGTCGGAATTGCCGGAAATCCTTGGCCTCTGCAATCGCATCATCGTCATGCGCGAAGGGGCCATTTCGGCGGTTCTCGAGGGCGAGGGCGCGACCGAGGAAACAATCATGACCCATGCGGTTTGGCAGTGAGCAACGACATGAGCAGGCGCAGCTATCAACAATTCATCGGCGGGCGGTTTGTCGACGGTTCAGGCTCCGGCTCAATCGAGCGCCGGTCGCCGGCCACAGGTGACCTGGTCGCCCGCTATTGCGATGGCACGCCCGAGGATGTCGATCTTGCCGTCGAGGCGGCGCGCATCGCATTTGAGGAAGGGCCGTGGCCGCGTATGAGCGGCATGGAGCGCGCCGAGGTCCTGAACCGTCTTGCCGATCTGATCCGCACCAACCGCGACCGGCTGGTCAGGATTGAGGTCGAGGAGGTCGGCAAGCCAGTTCGTTTTGCGCGCCGCGATATTGATGGTGCAGCCGGCCTGACACGCTATGCAGCTTCGCTGGCCATGCAGATGGCGGGCCTCACCTACACGAACATAGGCGATGGCAAGTCGGCGCTGATAAGCCGCGAAGCGGTGGGCGTCGCGGCGCTGGTCACGCCGTGGAATTTCCCGGCGCTGATCCTGTCGCAGAAAGTGCCGTTTGCGCTCGCCGCCGGCTGCACGGTGGTGCTGAAGCCATCCGAGTTCACGTCAGGCTCCGCGTTCGAGATCGCCGCGCTTGCTGCCGAAGCCGGCGTGCCGGCCGGCGCCTTCAATGTCGTTAGCGGTTATGGCGCAACCGTTGGCGACCACCTGACGGGGCATGCGGGCATCGACTTCGTTTCCTTCACGGGTTCGACCCGCACCGGCAGCCGTGTCGTCGGCAACACGTCCCGTCATCTGGTCAAATCCTCGGTCGAACTGGGCGGCAAGTCGGCCAATATCGTCTTTGCCGATGCGGATCTGGAAGCCGCGGCGGATGGCGCGCTGATGGGCGTGTTCTTCAACAATGGCGAGTGCTGCGTTTCGGGGTCACGGCTGTTCGTACAGTCGTCCATCGCCGACGACTTCATCGCCAAGGTGGTGGCGCGCTCCCGCAAGATGAAGGTCGGCGATCCGTTCGACGACGACACGGATGTCGGCGCGCTGATCGACCACAATCATCTGGCCAAGGTGACCGGCTTTGTCAGAAGCGGGATCGAGGAAGGCGCCCAACTGGTGCTCGGCGGCAACGTAGCAGCAGGGACGGTCGGTCATTTTCACGAAGCGACCATTTTCGACCGGGTCGAGCCGCATATGACCATCTTCCGCGAAGAGATCTTTGGCCCGGTGCTCAGCATCACACGGTTCGATACGGTTGATGACGCGGTGCGGTTGGCCAACGACACCGCCTATGGCCTGTCCAACTACATCTGGTCGAAGAATATCGACACGGTCCTGACCGTCGCCAAGCGGCTGAAAAGCGGCTGGGTGCAGGCCAACACAATCATTGACGGCGCCCCGCAACTGCCGCTCACCGGGGTGAAGGGATCCGGCTTCGGCTACGAGATGGGCCAGGCCGGCTTTGAAGAGTTCACCCAACTCAAGACACTTCTCATTCAGACCGGGCCGCGCGCTCCGGTGTTTCCGGTCTGAGGCGGGTCATGACCATTCCGCGCCTTATCGTCACCGATGTCGACCGCACCTTGCTGACGCACGACCATGTGCTTCCGCAGCGTGTGGCCGACGCTCTGCACGTGGCACGAGAGGCCGGCATCATGATTGTTCTGGCAACGGCGCGCTCGCCGCTCGGGCTAAAGCCCTATGCGGAGAAGCTTGGGATTGCAGGCCTCGCCATTTGCTTCAACGGTGGCTGGATCGGTAATGTTTCGACCGGCGTTGCGCTGTCCGGGCAGCGGATCAGTCGCACCGATGCGCTGCACACCATGGCCACGGCGCAAGCGGCGGGCGTTCGGCCAATGTGGTTCACCGGCCACGCCATTCACGCACTTGCCGAAGACCCGATCATCGCACGCGAAGCCGGCGTGACCGCAGAGCCTTTAATCGTGGCGAAGGCGCTGGAAGACCTGCCGGGGGAACCGGGCAAGATCATGTGTGTCGCCGCGCAGCCCACGGACCGTGAAGCCTTTGGAGCTCTCCGCGTACAGCTTGCCCGGTGCCTGTCGGTATCGGGATCGCATCCACGTCTGCTCGAGATCGGTCCGCTCGGCATCTCCAAGAAGACCGCCATCGCGACCGTTGCTGCCGAACTCGGAATGGCGGCGTCGGACTGCGCCGCCGCCGGCGACGCCGAGAATGATCTTGAGATGCTGGCCTGGGCCGGAACGGCGGTCACGGTCGAAAACGCGGTCCCGGAAGCCAAGGGGCTCGCGCATTTCGTTGGACCGTCCTGCGACGAGGGCGGGCTGGCCGATGCGGTGGCCTGGCTGCTGCAACGGCAATCGACCCTCGCAATGGCGCACGAATCGGGAGGAAGGAATGGCTGAGATGACAACGGGACAAGGGTTGGCGTCGATCCGGCCGGGGGCGGTGGGTCGGTTGCGAGTCTGGGCGCAAAGCCTTGGCCTGCTCTGGGTCCTGATCGTGTTGTGCGCTGTCGCGGTGTATCTGTCGCCGAGCTTCATCCAGACCGGCAACATGTTGAATGTCGGCCGCCAGGTCGCGCTGTTTGGCATCGTCAGCGTCGGCATGACCTTCGTCATTCTGACACGCGGCATCGATCTTTCCGTCGGTTCCATTGTCGGTGTCGTCGCGGTTGCCACCGCGCTGATGCTCTCATCTGGCGTTCCAATCCCGCTGGCGATGATCGCGGCGCTGGGGATGGGAGCCCTGTTCGGCGCCATCAACGGAGCTGGCGTCGTTTTCTTTGGCATGCCGCCCTTCATCATGACCCTCGGCACGCTGGTGATGGGGCGCGGCATTGCCATGACCATCGCCAACGGCGAGCCGAAGACGCTTGGCGATGCTTCGGATGCTTTCTCCTATCTGGGCAGCGGTTTTCTCTTCGGCATTCCCGTACCGATCTGGATCTTCGTTGCCATAGCCGCCGTGGCTTTCGTCGTCCTGCGACAAACGCCGTTCGGTCGCCAGATCTACGCGGTCGGTTCAAACACCGAGGCGGCGCGGCTTGCCGGCATCAACGTGCCGCGCGTGTTGATGTCGGTCTATGCAATCTCCGGCGTGCTGTCGGCGCTGACCGCCCTGGTTTTCGTCTCGCGGCTGACCGTTGGTGAGCCCACCGCTGGCACCAATCTCGAACTCGAGGCCATCTCGATCGTCGTCATCGGCGGCACCAGCCTGTTTGGCGGCGAAGGTGGCGTCATCGGCACCGTGATCGGCGCCGCGATTATCGCCGTCATGGCTAATATATTGAATTTGCTAGGTATATCGCCATTCACGCAGCAGATCGTGAAGGGCGCCATCATCATCGCCGCGGTGATGTTCGAGGTCTACCGTCACAAAAGACGGTCCTGACATCCATGCGCGGCAGTACTTGCCAGACGGGCCGGCCGTCGCGCTTTGGAGCCTGAAACGAAAAACAATGGAGGAGTGAAAAAATGACCAGTCGCAGACATTTTCTACGAACCACGGCTCTTGCCGCCACCCTGGTACTGGGCGCCATGATGCCGGGCGCGGTCTTGGCTCAGGACAAGATCAAGATCGGCTTCAGCCAAGGCACTATGAACCATCCTTGGCGCGTCGCCATGGTGGAGGGCAACAAGAAGTACGCGGCCGAGCATTATCCAGATGTCGATCTTATCGTTACTGACGGCAACAACGATGCTTCCAAGCAGGTGGCAGACGTCGAAAGCCTGATCGCACAAGGCATCAAGGTGCTGATGATCTCGCCGCTGACAGAGCAGGCACTGACGCCGGTCGTCAAGGAAGCAATGGACGCCGGCATCAAGGTTGTGACTCTCGACCGCAAGGTCAACACGCCCGTCACCGTTCATGTCGGCGGCGAGAACCTGCCGCTCGGCGTTGGCGCGGGGGAATTCCTTGCGAAGAAATTGAATGGCAAGGGCAACATCATCGAGTTGCAGGGGACAGCTGGGGCATCGGCCACCATCGATCGCAACAAGGGGTTTGCGGAAGCGATCGCAAAGCACCCGGACATGAAGGTGGTCGCATCGCAGAACTGTGACTACACCCGCGACAAGGCGGTGAAGTTCATGGAAGACATGGTGCAGCGCTTTGGTCCCGGCCAGATCCAGGCGGTATACGCGCACAATGACGAAATGGCACTCGGCGCTATCCAGGTGCTGGAGGCCGCCGGCCGGCTCAATGAAGTGGCCGTGGTCGGTATCGACGGCCAGGAGACTGCTTTCGAGGCGGTCAAACAGGGCAAGCTCGCCGCAACCTTCGTTTATCCGTTCGTGGCGCCGGAAGGCATCGAGACCGCTTACAAGGTGGCCAAGGGTGAAGAGGTCCCGGAGACGATCACCTTGCCAACGGTCTCAGTGACCCCGGACAACATCGCCGACATGATCGGCAAGGGCTTCTAAGTCTTGCCTGGGCAACGGGACGCCGCACTGGCGCGGCGTCCCGAAATTTCAAATAGGAACTGAATGATGAGCGACAAGAAACCGTTTGCTGCCCATGGCGTCATTCCCGCCTGCCTGATGCCGTTCACCGCCGATCTGGCTGTCGATGAGAGCGCCTACCGCAAGCACCTCGCTGACGTCTCCTCGGTCGAAGGCATTTCCGGCGTCACCATCAATGGTCATGCGGCCGAAGTGCACGCGCTCACCATCGACGAGCAATACCGCGCGATCGTGGTAACCAAGGATGTGTTGCAGGATCAGGTTCCGACCATTGTCGGTGTCTACACAAACTCCAGCCTCGAGGCCGCGCGCATCGCCGCTTATGCTGAGCAAGAGGGGGCGGACGGGCTGCTGGTTTTCCCGCCGGACTTCATGACGCTCGGTGGGCACCTGCGGCCAGAGATGATCGTCGAGCATCTGAAGTGCATTACCGATGCGTCCAACCTTCCCATCATCCTGTTCCAGTATCCGTTGGCATCGAACCTTGCTTACCCGCTTCAGACATTGCTCGACCTCTGCCGTCGTTTTACCTCGATCGTCGCGATTAAAGACCAGTGCGGCGATGGCAATTTGCATGAACGTCAGATCCGCGAATTGAAAGCTCTCGACCGTCCGGTCAACACCCTCACCACCCACAGCGCCTGGCTGCTCGGCTCGCTGACGCTTGGCTGCGACGGGCTCCTGTCGGGTGCCGGCAGCGTCATCGCCAGCCTTCAGGTCGCGCTGTACCGGGCCGTGCAGGCAAACGATCTCAAGACTGCCAAGGCGATCAATGACCGCATCTATCCGACGGTACGGGCCTTTTATGACGCGCCGCTTCTCGATATGCACAATCGCATGAAAGAGGCGCTGGTGCTGCTCGGGCGACTGGACGAAGCTCACGTCCGGCCCCCATTGATGAAGCCAGACCCCGCCGAGATCGAGAAGATTCGGGGACTGCTGAATGCTGCCGGATTGAGCGCGGAGACGCTTTACAGGAAGGTCGCCTAGTCGATGATGGACCGCCTCGTTCAGGCAGTGGAACCGGCGCCCGGCATCCGACTGCTGACGCTCAACCGGCCGGACAAGCTGAACGCGTTGTCCAAAGCGCTGCTGGCCGAATTGAGCCAACTACTTGCTGGCTATGACGCCGACACGGAGGTCGGGTGCGTGGTGCTGACGGGTGCCGGTCGCGCCTTTGCGGCAGGCGCCGACATCTCTGACATGCTGGAACGCGGCGTCGCCTCCTATACCGATCCGGAGCGGCTGGCATGCTGGCACGCCATTGAGGGCTTCTCCAAGCCGATTATCGCTGCCGTGAATGGCTATGCGCTGGGCGGCGGGCTGGAGCTTGCGCTGCTGTGCGACATCATCATTGCCTCGCAGGCAGCTCAATTCGCGACTCCTGAAATCAAGATCGGCTCGTTTCCCGGCGATGGCGGCACGCAGCGTCTGCCACGCCTCGTCGGCAAATCCTTTGCCATGCAGATGATCCTGACCGGCGACATGGTCGATGCGACCCTCGCCGAGCGCAAAGGATTGGTCAGCGAAGTCGTGGAGGCCGACAGGCTCCTGTCACGGGCGCTGGAGATCGCCGCTGCGATCGCCGCCAAGTCGGTTGCCATCACGCCCTATGCCAAGAAGGCCGTTCTGGCGGCATTCGAAACCGAACTGCAAAGCGGGCTCGAGATTGAGCACCGGCTGACCGTCGAGGCATTCGGCAAGGAGGACCGGATTGAAGGGCTGCGAGCCTTTGCCGAGAAACGGGCGCCGGCCTTCAGGGGCAAATAGGACTGAGGAGCAAGGTCCGCCCGGGTTTCGTTGCGCGGACGGAGAAGGCGCCCTCGGGCGCGAGTGGAGGCAGAATATGTGGGATTACATCATTGTCGGCGCGGGCTCGGCCGGCTGCGTGCTCGCAAACCGCTTGTCCGAGGATCCCCAAGTCAAGGTCCTGCTGCTGGAGGCTGGCAGCCGGGATTGGAATCCGATGATCCATATTCCTGGCGGCATCGGCAAGCTATTCGGGCCGGGCGTCAACTGGCGGTTCCACACGGTGCCGCAGAAGAACCTCGACAACCGCTCGATCTGGTATCCGCAAGGCAAGACCCTTGGCGGCTCAAGCTCGATCAACGCGATGATCTACATCCGATGCCAAAAGGAGGACTACGACAATTGGGCAGCACTCGGAAACGACGGTTGGGCTTATGAGGATGTCTTGCCCTATTTCCGTAAATCCGAGGACAATGATCGGCTCGCCAATCGCTATCACGGGCAGGGCGGTCCGCTCGCAGTTTCGGATCAGGTCGGTCCGCACCCATTGACCCGGGCCTTTGTCCGTGCCGTGCAACAATATGGCCTGCCGTTCAATCCCGACTTCAACGGCGACACCATGTATGGCGCCGGCTTCTACCAGGTCACCTGTCGCGATGGCCGCCGCCGCTCGTCCGCCGTCTCCTATCTGCATCCCGTCGGTAGGCGGCACAACTTGACAGTCAGGACCCAAGCCCGGGTCACAAGGATCGTTGTCGAGAACGGCCGCGCCGTCGGCGTCGAACTTTCCGAGGGCAAAGCGCGGAAAGTGCTGCGGGCCGAAAGCGAGGTAATCGTATCGGCAGGAGCCATTAACTCGCCGCGCCTGCTGATGCTGTCCGGTATCGGCCCGGCTGACGAGTTGAAAGCTCTCGGGATCGCTCCGGTCACCGATCTCAGCGGTGTCGGGCGGAACCTCCAGGATCATCTCTGCACCAATGTCCATCTGACGCTCAAGGACCCGATCAGCTATGACGGCCAGGATCGCTATCCCAAGGCGCTCCTGCACGGCCTTCGCTGGCTGCTCTATCGCAATGGCCCTGCCGCCTCGGTCATTGTCGAGGGCGGCGGCTTCTTCCAGAGCGAGGGAGCGAAGCGGCCCGACCTTCAGATTCACATCGCGCCGGCTATGGTGGTACGCGGCGGCCAGACACGACTGGACGGGCATGGTTTTACCATCAACTCAACATTCCTTCGGCCACGTAGCATCGGCTCGGTGAAACTGCGCTCGTCGAACCCCGCCGACGAGCCGCTGGTCGACCCCAACTATCTATCCGATCCCTACGATCGCGGCATGGCGTTGAAATCGGTTCGCATCATCCGCGACGTGCTGGCGCAAAGTGAAATCGCCAAGTTCGTCAAGGTCGAACGGCTGCCTGGGCCGGCTGCGAAAACCGACGAGGAACTGATGGCCTACATCAGGCAATATGCCTGCTGCGACTATCACCCTGTTGGCACCTGCAAGATGGGTGTCGACGAGACCGCAGTCGTCGATCCCGAACTGCGTGTGCGCGGACTCGACGGTTTGCGGGTGATCGACTCTTCGATTATGCCAGTCCTGATCAGTGGCAACACCAATGGGCCAACGATGATGATCGGCGAAAAGGGCGCCGATCTGGTCAAGGGGGTCCGGTCTGCACATGCCCGCCACGTGATCGCAGCAGTAGCGTAAGTCGTCGGAGACCAGGCCGATGCAATTTCTTGTTTTTCTCGCCGTCGAACGGACCAGCTCAGCGGCGCTGATTTCGAACGCCTAGTACCCAGCGAGGGTGCACAAGCCCGCCATCTCTATAGCATCGGCTTCACGCGCCAGATCTGGCATCGCGGCGACATGCCCGGCGCTTGCCAGGTGGTTGAGGCAAAGGATGAGGGTGAAGTTCACGAGACGCTGGCGGCGCTGCCGCTGGCGAGGGCAGGGATGCTCGATTTCGAAATCGTTACGCTTAAGCCCTATGCCGGTTTTGCTGTTGTCGCCGAGTGTACAACGCCGCCTATGGCGCGATTCCTGGCTCGGACAACCGACAGTAACTTATTACGGCTAATATTGCGTCGCTGGCGGAATGCGCCTCTCGGGCCAGTCCTTTCCGGAAGCGGACCGTCTGCTTCCGGCCCAAAATGAGACGTTAGACCCTTGAGGGCAGAGGCTGGCTGATCGAAACGCAGGCGGTCCGCGTCATCGGTCCGGATCCGGCCGATATCGGCGGCATCGCCGAGCTCAAATGGGTCGCCGAGCACGCCTATATGCTTCGATCCTGATGGCGCCGTACGGCACCGCGAACGGCCTGCTCGGTCTCGGCGTGGAGATCAATGTCTACGCCACCTTGCCCGCCAACTACATCGCTTTCGAATATCCGAGCGCGCCCGACCCCTGGTGGGAGGATCTGGTGATCGGCTTGCCATCACAGATCGTGAAGGCCAGCATGGTGGACCTGCTGGAGGCACCGGGGCTGGGTCTCGATATCGACGCTGAAGCGGCCAGGAAATATCTCAGGGAAGAGGATGCGGGCTTCTTCGATCGGTGAAGTTGCCCGTCAGCGCATCAACCGGATCGCTGTGTCCGCCAGTTATACTCCTCCCGGAAGCCAAGGACGTCGCGCAGCTTGCGGTTTGAGATCGGTCCTTCGAACGTATCCATAGCGCGTGTGACGGGTATATTGGGTGCGTGCTTGCCCAGAAACTCCGCCGTCGGTAACTCAGCCACAATGTTGTCGTTGACGGCGTTGAAGATCTGGAAGCCCAAGCCATCCTTCTCGATGCACAGATCGACGATCTGGCCGAGATCGCGCGCGTCCATATAGGTCCAGGCGTCGCGACGTCGTTTTGACGCGTCGGCCAGAAATTCCGGGAAGCGGACATAGTCTTGCGGTTCGACGACGCCGCCGATCCTGAGTGCATAGATGTCGGCTCCGCTACGGGAAGCGAAAGAGCGCGCGATCTTCTCGCCCAGCACTTTGGAAAGACCATAGCTGTCGGTCGGATCGACGTCGTAATCCTCATCCACCGGAAACGATGTGAAATCGCGGACCCCTTCGGCGAAGCACACGCCATAGACCGTTTCGCTGGAAGCGGTGACGATCTTGCGGATGCCGAGCTTGGTGGCGGCTTCGATCACATTGTAGGTCGACTGCACATTGGCGGCGAACATGGCGTTGTCCGGCCGCAGGAATATCCGCGGGAGCGCCGCGAAATGGACTACCGCGTCGACCGGACCGCGGCCCTTGCCGCCGAAATATTCGTTGAACCCGAAATGCAGCGTGAGCGCATTGTAGGTTTCGCCGGCATCCGCAAGGTTGGTGATGACGGTGTCGACACCGGGCACATCGAGCGGCGTCAGGTCGAGGTTGAGGACCTGATGCCCGCGTTTGAGCAAATAGGGTATGACATGCCGGCCGATCTTGCCGCTGCCGCCGGTGAAGACGATCCGCTTGCCCATGGTTTCCTCCCAAAGGATTTATTTGATCGAGCGGCGGATCCCGCCAGCCAAGCCGGTCATCCGTTATTCGAAGATGCCGTAGCCGGGAACGGCGTGTTTGCGGACACCGTCCATGTCGAGCTCGACGCCGATGCCGGGCGCGTCAGGCACCACGATGTGGCCGTCTTCAACGATCGACCTGGCGCCGTTCGGCAGGCGGACATAACTGTCCCAGGCTTCCCGTTCCTCGAGCGCGTGCCACTCCAGCACCAGGAAGTTCGGGACGCTGGCGCAGACATGGCATGTCGCCATGGTGCCCAGCGGCGTCGACACCAGGTGCGGCGCGAACGGCACGTAGTACATCTCGGCGAGGTTCGCGATCTTGCGGCTTTCGGCCAAGCCGCCGCATTTCGGCACGTCGGGCATGATGACGTCGGCGCCGTAATTCTGGAACAGTTCCCGGAAACCCCAACGCAGATAGAGATTTTCACCCACGCATATCGGCGTCTTGGTTCGCATGCGGATCTGCTTCAGGGCTTCGACGTTTTCCGCCGGGATCGGCTCTTCCAGCCACAGAAGGTTGAAGCGCTCCATCTCGGCCGCTATGCGGCTGGCGCTGAGCACGTCATAGCGCGCGTGCAGGTCGATGCAGAGATCGATGTCAGGACCGACCGCATCGCGCACCGCCGCGACGCGCTCGATCATGGAGCGCAGCTCGGCGCCATTGATAGTGTGGTTGACCGCGTCGAACTTCGCCGGGTGGCGCAGATTGTCGATGTCGAATTTCAGTGCGGTGAAGCCTTCCGCCACCATGCGGCGCGCGCGCGATGCACAGCCCTCCGGCGATCCCGATGCCTCATCGCCGTCGCCGCAATCGGCATAGAGCCTTATGCGGTCGCGGAACTTGCCCCCGAACATGCGGTAGAGCGGCTGGCCGGCGGCTTTCGCCGCCACGTCCCACAAAGCCATTTCGAGCCCGGTCAGTGCGATGAGAAAGATGCCGGCCTGCGCGCCGGAAAACACATGATCGCGGCGGATCTTGTCCCAACAGTATTCGACGTTGCGCGGATCTTGGCCGATGAGTTCCGACTTCAGCTCCGAGATCAGTCCGACGATTGCCGCCGCACCTGCGTCGGGATTGGCTTCGCCATAGCCGGAGATGCCGGCGTCCGTATCGATACGGATCAAGGTCGCCTTGCCGTGGTACGCGACCACCGCCGTCTTGATATCCACGATCTTCATCGAATCCTCCTCCCCGTGACGGCGCCGCGCTTGCAAACACGGTTTTCGGTCAAAAGTAAACTTGTCTAATAAGCATACAAGATGAAGCAGCAAGACGTAAACCCCCTTTGAAGGATTTTACGGGAATGGGCCCTTCAAACTCTGATACGCATTGAATCATTTGAGAAATTCTGGATTTCCGATCAGGAATCACAAATCGGCAGAACCCACTTGTTAGACGAGTATATAAGCGTATAAATTAGAGTCCGGTAGGGCGATGGCCCAAGCGGGCCGCCAATCAGGAGGAACAGGATGCAACAGCGACAGCTCGGATCGTCGCCGGTCAAGGTATCGGAGATCGGCCTGGGGACTTGGGGTATGTCCGGCGCGTTTTGGGGCGCGGCCGACGACGAGGAATCGATCCGGGTGATCAGGCGCGCCCTGGATCTCGGCATCACGCTGATCGACACGGCCGAAGCCTATGGACATGGCCATGCCGAGGAGGTCGTCGGCAAGGCGCTGGCCGGCCGCCGGGACAAGGCTGTTATCGCGACCAAGGTCGCGCCCAATCATCTCGAGCCCGCCGCGATCGAGGCGGCGCTCGATGGTTCGTTGAAGCGCATGCAGACTGACTATGTCGACGTCTATTTCGTCCACTGGCCGAATTCGGATTTTCCGATCGGTCCGACCATGGAGATGATGGAGCGGCTGCGCTCGTCAGGGCGCATCAAGGCGGTCGGCGTTTCGAATTTCAGCACCGCCGACATGGACAGCGCTCGCCAGCACGGCGTCATCGATGTGCTCCAGCCGCCCTACAACATGCTGTGGCGCGAGGTCGAGGCCGAGACGCTGCCTTATTGCCGCAAGCACAATATCGGCGTGATGCCCTATAGCGGTCTCGCCCAGGGCCTGCTTACCGGCCTGCTGTCGCCGGACACCAAATTCGTCGAAGGCGATGAGCGCCGCACCACCGTTCTGTTCCAGCCGGGCACCTACGAGCGCGCGGTGAATGCCGTCGACGCCCTCAAGCCGATCGCGGCGCACTATGGCAAGACGGTTCCGCAGCTGGCGATCCAGTGGCTGACCAGCAGGCCGGGCGTGAACTCGCCGCTGGTCGGCGCGCGCACCGTCAAGGAGCTGGAGGAAAATGTCGAGAGCGCCGGCTGGACGATCTCCGACGCGGACATAGCCGCCATTGACAGGATCACCACGCCGGTATGGGCGGAAATCAAGGACAAGGGCGACATGTTCGGTTTCCGCGCACGGCAGCGCCAGGAACAGCAAGCCAAGAGAGCCTAGTTCACTTTCCGGATTGCTCCAGATCAAGCCGTGTCCTCCCGACACGATGCGGCGCGGCCAGCGCAAATGCTGGCTGCGCCGCTCCTTCACCGAGGCAAGCCGACCGCGGTGGTTTTCTTGAGGTGCCGGCGCATGGCTTCTTCCGCTCGCTTTTCATCGCGGGCGACGAGCGCCTCGTAGATTGCCCTGTGCATATCGGTTGCCGAGGGCAGCGCATGAGGCATCTGGTTGCTGATGCGCCTGCTCGCCATCTGCCACCACCGCGACGAATACATGAAACGGTCGAGGATCCTGTTCTGGGCCGCCCGGCAAATCTCCATGTGGAAATCCAGGTCGAGTTTCAGATAGGCGTCCGGATTGTCCTCGCTGGCCGACATCGCCGCCAGCAAGGTGCCAAGACGCTCGAGATTTTCCTTGGTCATATGCTTGGCCGCGATCGCGGCGATAGCCGGTTCGATGATTATCCGCGTCGCATGCGCTTCCGCCAATATCTCGCGGCTCTGCTCGGGCGGCAGCCAGTCGATGAGCAATGGGCTGAGATAGTCCCATTCTTCGGCCGGGCGCACCACCACGCGCCGGCCCTGCGCGATCTCGATCATGTCGAGAGACGCCAGGATCTTCAGCGCTTCCCGCGCCACCGCGCGCGAAACCCCGAATTCCTGAAGGATCTGCTGCTCCGACGGTCCCTGACCGCCGGCGGCGCCGCTGCTGGCGATGCGACGCGCGAGCACGCCGGCCACCTGCTTGGGCAAAGTTTGAAGCTTGACCTCCACGGCATCCATCATTAACATCCACTTGTCTGATAAGCTTATAGGCTGATAGCTAGATATGCAGTCAACTTATCTCATGGATGCTCACTAGCCTATAACTCGGTCTGCGGGAAGGGAGGATTGAACGGTGGAGGTCCCCGACAGTTCCATTCCTGGCTTTCCGTCGTCCGAGATCAGGATCGTTACGCTTTCGCGTTGGGACAAACGTGCCTAATCGCCCGGCGGGCGCGCAAGCGTCGTCCGGGACGTAATCCCAGGCAGTATCGCTGCGGGAGGAGCAAGCCGCCGCGGACTTGCCAGAAAGGTTGAAAGTTATCGGCCGACCCCTGGATGGGCCGACCAATCAAACCAAGGAGGAGATTGTGATGTCCGCAAACCTATCGAGACGCAAATTCCTGGCCGCAAGTGCCGCAGTGACCGCCGGCTCGCTCGCCGCGCCGTGGATTGCCAGGGCAGACGCGAACGAGATCACCGCACTGCTGATCACCGGCGGCCCGCTCTATCCCAAATACTGGGAAAAGATCGTTCAGGATTTCACCGCCAAGACCGGCGTAAAGGTTCGCTACGACCTGTTGGAATTTACCCCGCTGACGGCGAAGGTGGTCACGCTGAGCGCGGCGCGATCAAGCCAATACGACGTCTACAGCACCCACACGGCGCAGATCGATTCCTACTTCAACCATTTCGCTCCGCTGAACAGCTATTTCAGCGATTCCGAACTGGCGGAATTCTATCCGGTTGCGGTCAAGTACCTGCGCGACCCCAAGACAGGTAATCTGGCGGCCATTCCGCGCAACATGGATTCCCGCGTCCAGTACTACCGCAGCGACATCTACCAGGAGAAAGGCCTGAAGCCGGCCGAGACCTGGGAGGAACTCGTCGATGTCGGGCTGAAACTGACCGGCAATGGCCATTATGGGCTGGTCGTGCCGGGGCAGGGCGATCCCGCGCAACGCACCTTCAGCGATCTGCTCTGGCAAGCCGGCGGCGATTGGGTGGACCAGGCCAACAAGCCGGCTTTCAATTCCGAAGCCGGCATCAAGGCCCTGACCTTCTATCGCGATCTCATCCAGAAGCACAAAATCGTGCCGCCCGATGCGGTCGGCTATCAGTGGAACGAAAATTCGACCGAATTCTCCTCGGGCACGGTCTATGCCAATTTCGATTGGCCGGGCGCCTTCGCGACCCTGTCCAATCCGGAGACCTCGCGCGTCGTCGGCAAATGGTCGACAGCACCTTATGTCAGGGACAAGGCGGCGATCTCATGCGCCATCTCCCATGCCATGGCGCTCAACGGGCAATCCGGACGCAAGGAAGCCGCCGTCGAATTCATCAAATATACGGTCGGTCCGCAAGCGCAGCGGCTGCAGTTCGATCAGTTCACCAACTTCCCCAGCAGCCAGGCGATCGCCAAGGAAGTGATAGCGGCGGCAAAGGGCCCCCAGGCCGTGTGGCTGCAGCAGCTCGAGACGACGATAGCCAACGGCAAGGAATGGCCAAAGCTCGCCGGCTTCTCGAAAGTCTGCACGCTTATGTTCTCGGCCATCGAACAGGCCCTGAGCGACCAGGTCTCTCCCGCCGACTCGCTCAACCAGGCGGCAACCGAGGCTGAGGAGATCATGCGTCGGGCCGGAGCTTACGATTGACGATGCCGCCCCTCGCCCAGCATCAGGTGTCAGGGCGTCGGCGGCGTTCGCCGCTGCCCTACACCTGGCAGAGAGGATACCTTCTGGCCAGCCCGGCGCTCCTCGTCATGCTGGCCATCCTGATCTATCCGCTTGGATACTCGTTCATCATGAGTTTCTTCCGCTGGGATCTGAGCGGCTCGGCGCCCTTCGTCGGGATGGGAAATTACGCCGACGAACTCTCCGGCCGCCAGTTCAACCAGGCGCTGCGAAACCAGGCGATATTCAGCGTCATTTCCATCACGATCGAAGTGGTAGCCGGAATGGCGATCGCCGTGCTCGTCAACGGCAAATTGCGCGGCATGCGGCTCGCCCGCACTTTGCTCCTGGTGCCGCCGATGATCGCGCCCGCCGTGGTGGGCCTGAATTTCCGCTGGCTGTTCAACACCCAGTACGGCCTGGTGGACGCGTTGCTGCGCATGTTCAACCTGCCCGATATTCCATGGCTCAACGACCCCACCTGGGCTCTTGTCTCGGTGATCGTGGCCGATGTCTGGCAGAACACGCCGCTGATGGTGCTGCTGTTCCTCGCCGGCCTGCAGTCCTTGCCGCAGGAGCCGCTCGAGGCCGCTACGGTGGACGGCGCCACGCCATGGCAGCGCTTCTGGCACATCGTGCTGCCGCTGATGCGCCCGGTCATCATGATAGCCTTGATGCTGCGCATCATCGACACGTTCCGGACCTTCGACGTGGTGTGGCTGATGACGCAGGGCGGGCCAGGCGGCGCCACCAATCTGCTTACCGTCTACTCCTACCTGCTGGCGTTTCAGGCGGTGGATTTCGGACACGCGGCGGCGGTCTCCTACATCGCGCTCGGGATGTCGATGTTCGTGCTCGGGCTGCTCTACGGAGTGCCGTGGCTTATTGCGAAACGGAGAGCGATATGAGCGAAGCCGCCATCGTCACCGCACGCCCCAGGCCAAAGCGCCGACGCCGCCGATTCACGGCAGGGATCGCCGGTCAATATCTGGCGCTGGTCCTGACCGTCGCCCTCACCGTCTTTCCGCTTGTGTGGCTGTTCCTGACCTCGATCCGCAGTTCGGCCGACATATTCTCCGTCCCGGTGCATATCATCCCCGAGACCGCGACCCTGACGCAGTACGTCGCCGTTTTCGCGGAGTACGACACGATGGGCTATGTCTGGAACACCGTCATCGTCTCGGTGGCGACGGTCATCCTGGTCCATCTGCTGGCCATTCCTTGCGCCTATGCGCTGTCGCGCTTCAGGATGCCTGGCGCCATGCTGATTTTCGGGCTGCTCTTGATCATGCGCATGATCCCGGTCATCGCGCTTGCCATCCCGCTCTTTGCCGTGTTCGCCGCTTTTGGCCTGCTCGACACGATCTGGGCGCTGATCCTGAGCCATACGGCGGCCAAACTGCCTGTCGCCATCTGGCTGCTCCTGGGCTTCATCCAGGACGTGCCGAAGGAGATCGAGGAGGCCGCCCAGTCGGACGGCGCCGGCACGGTGCGCACGCTGGTCCAGATCGTGGCGCCGCTGATTGCACCCGGCATCGGCGCGAGCGCGGTCATCACCTTCCTTTTCACCTGGAACGACCTGCTGCTCGCCTTGACCCTGACCTCGAGCAAGGCCGCGCAGACGCTGCCGGTCGGGCTCACCAACTTCGTCTCGCAGTACGGCATCGACTGGGGCGCCATGTCGGCTGCCGGCGTCCTGATGGTCATCCCGACCCTGGTGTTCGTCTGGTTTGCCCAGGGCCTGCTGGTCAAGGGCCTCACCACAGGCGCGGTTCGCGGCTGAATGGCCGGCATTCGCCACAAGGCCCTCGATTGGAGGATAAGACATGGGAACTGATCAGATAGCGGCGATATCGGATATTTCGCGGCCGCCGAGGCAATTGGTCAACGCGCTTGCGGCGATCGGTTCGGCGACTTTGGCCAGCGAACTCTACCACAAGATGGGCATTCGCGACCCGCAGATACGGGGCCCGCATCCGCTGAGGCCTGGCCGCACGGCGGCGGGACCTGCTCTCACGCTCCAGTGCATGCCAAAGCGCGAGGATCTCTACAACGAGACCGAGTATGAGGAGCCGGAGCGGCAGTTGCACCGTCACGTACTCTATCCCACGCAGCCGGGCGACATGGTGGTGGTCGATGCGCGCGGCGACCTCGGCAGCGGCATCTTCGGTGAGATGATGCTGACCTATTTTGCCGGGCGCGGCGGAGCCGGCGTGGTGGTCGATGGCTGCATCCGCGATTCCGCCCAGGCGGCAGCGTTGGACATCGGCATCTGGGTGAGGGACGTCACGCCGAATTTCCACGCCCAGACCAACATCGTGCCGTTCGCCGTCAACGTACCCATCGCCTGCTCGAACGTGCTTGTCATCCCTGGCGACATCATTGTCGCCGACGATGACGGCGTGGTCGTCGTGCCGGTCGCCCTCGCGCCAAAACTGGTCGAGCTCGCCGGCGCGCATATCGAGTGGGAAGAGTTTTCGCGCTCGCGCCTGGCGCAAGGAGGAGACTTGCGGAAATACTATCCGCTCAGTCCCGAGGGCGAGGCCGAATACCGCGCATGGCGGCATGCTCAACAAAAATGAGTGGCGCCGAACGGGAGGAAACCAGATGTCTGCAATCGAGATAGAACAGCTCGGCAAGAGCTTCGGCGCCGTGGAAGTTCTGCGCGACGTGAACATCGAGATCGCCAGCGGCGAGTTTGTGGTGCTGGTCGGCCCGTCGGGTTGCGGGAAGTCGACGCTGCTGCGCATGATAGCCGGGCTGGAAGAGCAGACGACGGGCGAGATCCGCATCGGCGGACGTGTCGTCGACGAGATGCCCGCCAAGTCGCGCGACATAGCGATGGTCTTCCAGAGCTACGCGCTCTATCCGCATATGAGCGTGGCCGACAATATGAGTTTCGCGCTTCGGCTGGCCAAGGTTCCCAGGCAAGAGATCGTCTCGAGGGTGAAGGCTGCGGCCGAAATCCTTGGCCTGCAGGATCTGCTCGGCCGCATGCCGCGGCAGTTGTCCGGCGGCCAGCGCCAGCGCGTCGCCATGGGTCGCGCCATCGTGCGCGACCCCTCCGCCTTCCTGTTCGATGAGCCGCTCAGCAACCTCGACGCCAAGTTGCGTGTCAAGATGCGCGCCGAGATCAAGAAACTTCACCAACGGCTAGGGCGAACGAGCATTTACGTCACTCACGACCAGACCGAAGCGATGACGCTCGCCGACCGCATCGTGGTGCTGAACAAAGGCCGCATCGAACAGATCGGCACCCCCTCCGAGCTCTACGAGAACCCGGCCAATCTGTTCGTCGCGAGCTTCATCGGCTCCCCGGAGATGAACCTGATCAAAGGCCGAATCGACAACGGCGCGTTCATCGCCGAGCAGGGCCTGCGTCTGCCCTTGCCGAGGGAGGCGAGGATAGGGGACAGGCAAGGCGTGGTTTACGGGATACGCCCTCAGCACATCGCTGTAGGCGGCAGCCACGCAAAGGCCAAGGTCCAGGTGGTCGAGCCGACCGGCGAAGCGCAGGAAATCATCTTAACTGCTGATGGCGTCGACCTGATGGCCGAAATCCGGGAACAGCCACCATTCAAACCTGATCAAGAGGTTAATCTGGAGATTATGGTGCGTAAGGTGCATCTGTTCGACGCCCAGAGCGGCGCAAGGATAAACTAAGGGCGCGCCTGTTCTCTCGATACCGCCCACCTTCGCCAAGGTGGCGCGCCCCGGAGCGGCAGCCGTTCGCGTCTGGTTCCCGAAACCAGTCTGTCTGCCTACGGCCCCATTGCGGCCATTCCGAACGAGGCTCCTAACCTCGACGTCTCTGGCCGGCCGAACCGTCAGCAAGCGACACCGGAATGTGCTACATATTGTGATACCTATTGTGATACAAATCGAGAGTTGCGGTCTAAAAAAGTAAATAAAAACAATATTTTATGTTGCAGACCGATCCCAGCCAACGGTACCATTAGGTTGTCCAACTCGGCCACAGCCTCAAATTCTCGAAGGCGCTCGCCAGTTCAGACGATCTCTGCCGCGTATTGGCACCGGTTGCAGTTGGCGATAGCTCTTAGGAGCCCGCTGCGCTCAGCAGCGCCGCGCTTGATGCGGCTGCTCGCCGCGCGCTTGTTTCAGCTTTGCCATGGTCACCCTCTTCCGGCGTCCCAAGCCGCGTCTCGGGGAAACCACGATGCGCGCCCGGCGCGGAATAATAATTCTCTATATAATCCATAGACATTATATTCTGTCTTCGTTGACGGCCGGCTTACCGTTAGTTTCCTCCCGCTGTCGCCTGACAGGGCTATCAAAGGAGTGACGGATGGGTCGGCATATTCGCTTCAACGCTTTCGACATGAATTGCGTTGGCCATCAATCCCCTGGCCTGTGGAAGCATCCGCGCGATAAGTCCTGGAAATACAAGGATCTGGACTACTGGCAGGACCTGGCTCGGACGCTCGAGCGCGGTATTTTCGACGGCATATTCATCGCCGACGTCATCGGCTACTACGACGTCTACAAGGGCTCGAACTACCACGCGATCGAGCAGGCGGCGCAGATTCCGGTCAATGATCCCTTGCAATTGGCCGCGCCGATCGCGCTTGCCACCGAACATCTCGGCATCGGCATTACCGCCTCGACCTCGTTCGAACATCCCTACACATTCGCCCGCCGCCTTTCGACCGCCGACCACCACACCAAGGGTCGGGTGGGCTGGAACATCGTCACCTCGTATCTGGAAAGTGGCGCCAAGAATGTCGGCCAGACCGGCTTGAAGAGCCATGACAACCGCTACGAGGTCGCGTCCGAATATGTCGAGGTGCTCTACAAGCTGTTCGAAGGCAGTTGGGAGGAGGGCGCGGTGCTGCGCGATCCGGTCCGCGGCATCTTCACCGACCCCAGCAAGGTCCACGAGATCGGCCACAAGGGCAAGTTCTTCGAGGTGCCCGGCTACCATCTGTCGGAGCCGTCGCCGCAGCGCACCCCGGTTCTCTATCAGGCGGGCGCCTCGGGTCCGGGCAAGGCCTTCGCCGCCGCGCATGCCGAGTGCGTCTTCGTCGGCGCGCCGACCAAATCGCTGCTCAAGGCCTATGTTTCCGAAATCCGCCAAAAGGCCGCCGCCGCGGGCCGAAATCCGAAGAAGGTTCTGATCTACAACCTCACCACGCTGATCATCGATGAAACGGACGAAAAGGCCCGGAAGCGTTTCGAGGAGTATCAGAGCTATACGTCCTATGACGGCTCACTGGTGTTCATGTCCGGCTGGAGCGGCATCGATTTCGGCCAGTATGCGCCAACCGACGCGCTCAAGAAGGTCGAGACCAACGCCATCGTTTCGATGGTCGAGCACTTCGCCGGCAAGGACAAGGCCTGGACCGTCGAGGAGCTGGCGAAATGGGGCGGCATCGGTGGCGTCGGGCCTGTCTTCGTCGGCTCGCCCGGCACCATCGCCGACATCCTGCAGGAATGGGTCGATGAAACCGGCGTCGATGGCTTCAACCTCGCCTATGCGGTGACGCCCGAAAGCTTTGAGGCCGCCGTCGACTTGCTCGTACCGGAATTGCAGAAGCGCGGCGTCTACCCCACTGCCTACAAGCCCGGCACGTTGCGTGAAAAACTGTTCGGCGAAGGGCCCTATCTTCCTGCGACGCATCCCGCCGACGGCTACCGTGACATCGAAGCCGTCAAGCGCCGCGAAGCCGATCGTGCTGCAGCGTCCCGTCTGAAATCCGTGAGCGCATGATGACCGGCCTGCTGGAACTCCACGACGTGTCGCTGTCCTTCAAGGGCGTGCGAGCGCTGAATGCGCTGAGCTTCAGCGTCGCCAAGGGTGAGATCTGCGCCCTGATCGGCCCGAATGGCGCCGGCAAGAGCTCGCTTCTCAACGTCATCAATGGCGTCTACCGCGCCGACGCCGGCGACATCGTCTTCGACGGGCTGCGCTTCGAGGCGATCCATCCGCAGAAGGCAGCCCATCTCGGCATCGGCCGGACCTTCCAGCACAATGCGTTGTTCCGCCGCCTGTCGGTGCGCGAGAACGTCTTGGTCGGTCTCTCTCGTCATGGCAACGCCAGCTTTTTCGAAAACATCTTCCGGCTGGGCAGGGACGGCGCCGAGCGCCAAGGCTTCCTTGCCCGCGCCGAGCGCACCATGTCGTTCCTTGGGCTCGACCGCCATGCGGGAAGGATCGTTTCGACACTTCCTTACGGCCTGCAGAAACGCGTCGATCTCGCCCGGGCATTGGTCGCCGGCCCGAAGCTGCTGCTGCTCGACGAACCGATGGCCGGCATGAACCAGGAAGAGAAGGAGGAGATGAGCCGCGTGATCCGCGAGGTCAATCGCGTCTTCGGCTCGACCGTGGTGCTGATCGAACACGATGTCGGCATCGTGCTCAACCTCGCCAGCCATGTGGTGGTGCTCGACTACGGCCGCAAGCTCGCGGACGGGGCGCCCGACGAGGTGCGCAAGAACCCCGACGTGATAGCCGCCTATCTCGGCACGGTTCACTGAGGAACCCATGTCCTATTTCCTTGAAACATTGGTCAGCGGTCTGTTTGCCGGAGTGATGTACTCACTCGTCGCGATTGGCTTCGTGCTCATCTACAAGGCATCCGGAGTCTTCAATTTCGCGCAAGGGGCGATGCTGCTGTTTGCGGCGCTGAGCTTCGTCACCCTGATCGAGAACGGCATGCCGTTCGCCCTGGCCTTCATCGTCACATCGCTCGTCATGGTGGCGATGGCGATCCTGATCGAGTGGCTGGTGCTGCGGCCGTTGCGCAACCGCGATCCGTTGACCCTGTTCATGGCCACTTTGGGATTGAGCTACGTCATCGAGGGCTTTGCCCAACTGCTGATGGGCATGGATGTTCACATGCTCGATCTCGGCATCCCCGATGTCGCCGTGCAGGTCGGCGGCATCTATGTCAGCCAGTTCGACATCATCGCCTCGTTGATCGCGCTGACGCTGGTCGCCACTCTGGCTATCGCTTTCAACAAGACGCGCATGGGCATCTCGCTTCGGGCGGTGGCTTCCGACACGCTTGCGGCGCAGTCGATCGGCATCCGCCTGCCCGTCATCTGGCGCCTCGTCTGGAGCGTCGCCGGCATCGTCGCCCTGGTTGCCGGCCTTGTCTGGGGATCGCGCCAGGGCGTGCAATATTCGCTGTCGCTGGTGACGCTCAAGGCGCTGCCGGTGCTGATCATCGGCGGCTTCTCGTCCATCCCGGGCGCCATCGCCGGCGGCCTGCTGGTCGGCGCGACCGAGGCATTGGCCGACATCTATGTCGGCCCGCTGGTCAATGGCAGCGTTTCCACCTGGTTTGCCTACATCCTCGCTGTCGGCTTCCTGCTGGTGCGTCCGGCCGGCCTGTTCGGCGACCGCGAAATCGAAAGGGTCTGATCGTGACCACGCTGCAGGAATCCGCCCCGACCAAGCCGCTCCGCCGGCTTGCCTTTGGGGTCGGCACCATCGCCATCGTCGCTGGCCTGATCGCCGCCTTCGCGGTGCCGGCTCTTGCCGACGATTACTGGCTGAGTTCGATCATCATCCCGACGGTGATCATGGGGCTTGCGGGCATCGGCCTGAACCTTTTGATGGGCTATACCGGGCTTGTGTCGATCGGTTCGGCTGCCTTCATGTCGATCGGCGCCTTCTCGACCTACAATTTGCTGTTGCGCGCGCCATTCTTGCCGCTGCCGGTCGTTCTGATCCTTGCCGGCCTGATCGCGGCGATTGCCGGCGTCATCTTCGGGCTGCCGTCGCTGCGCATCAAGGGCTTCTATCTCGGCGCTTCGACGCTGGGCGCCCAGTTCCTGTTCGAATGGCTGTTCACCAATTTCAGCTGGTTTTCGAATGACAGCCAGTCGCTGACCATCTCGGCGCCTCGACTGCAGATCCTCGACTATGACCTGCAGTCGGCCACCGGCCGCTACTATCTGGTGATCGCAACCACGGTGCTGCTCATCGCGCTGGCCTTCGCCATCGTCAAAAGCCGTGTCGGCCGCGAATGGATGGCGATCCGCGACATGGATGTCGCTGCCTCGGTGATCGGCATCCGCGTTGCGCGCCGCAAACTTCTGTCCTTCGGCATAAGCTCGTTTTTCCTCGGCATCGCCGGCGCGCTCTGGGCCTTCGGATATCTCGGCACCGCGGACGCGCATGCGTTCAATCTCGATAAATCGTTCCAGATCCTGTTCATCGTCATCATCGGCGGCGTGGCAACCATCTTCGGCAATTTTCTCGGCGCCGCCTTCATCGTGCTGACGCCGATCCTGCTCGACCGGCTGTCGCTGGTGATCGATCTGTCATTCCTCGGCGACCAGGGCGCGCTGGCAAACCTGCAGCACATCATCTTCGGCACGATCATCATCGTGCTGCTGATCAAGGAGCCGGATGGATTGTCGAGTCTGGGAAGGCGCGGCGTGGAAGCCCTTCGCTCGCGAGCACGATCATCGAACTGAAACCAGACAGACGAAACACCTCGGCGCCGGGTCTTTCGCCTCCTCCCAAGCATCGGTCGTCACTTTCTCCAAACCACTCAAACAAGGGTTGCACAATGTCATTGCTAACCAAGACCATGTCGCTGGCGGCCGCTGCCGCGATGGCCGTCACGCTGCTGGGCAGCGCGTCCTTCGCCGAAGACGGCACTGGCCAACAGCTCTATCCGCTGTTCACCTACCGCACCGGGCCCTATGCCCCATCGTTCATTCCGTTCGGCGCCGGCAATATCGATTATCTGCGATACATCAATGAGGTCGAGGGCGGTGTCGATGGCGTCAAGATCCTGGTCCAGGAGTGCGAGACGGCCTACACGATCGAGCGCGGCATCGAATGCTACGAGCGCTACAAGAACGGCTATAATGGCGCGCTGACGGCGGCAATCTATCCGCATTCGAGCGGTCTCGACGTGGCCCTCACCGACAAGGCTCGCATCGACAAGATCCCGATCGTCAGCCCTGGCGGCGGCCAGAACATCGCCACAGACGGTCGCGTGTTTCCCTACCAGTATCCGCTGGTGTTCGACTACTGGAGCGAAGCCCAGATCATCGTCGATTACATCGCCCAGCAGGCGGGCGGCTATGACAAGCTCAAGGGCCTGAAGATCGCGACGCTCTATCACGATAGCGGCTATGGTCGTGATACGATCGAGCCGCTCGGCATCCTTGCCAAGAAATACGGCTTCGAGGACATCCAGATCCCGGTTCCGCATCCCGGCGAACAGCAGCAGACACAGTGGCAGCAGATCCGCCGTGCAAACGCCGACTGGGTCTTTCTGCGCGGCTGGGGCGTCATGACGCCGGTGGCGATCAAGACAGCGGCCCGCGTCGGCTTCCCCGCCGATCGCATCATCGGTGATATCTGGAGCGGTTCGGAGGACGATGCCCGTCCGGCGGGCGCCGCCGCCAAAGGCTACCTCGCCGTCTCCGTCTTCCCGCCGGGCACCGACTACGGCATCTTGAACACGCTCAAATCTGACATTCTCGACAAGGGCAAGTCCGACCTGAAGGACAGTTCGAAGTTCGGCACGGTTTACTACAATTACGGCGTGATCGAAGCCATCACCTTCGTCGAGGCGCTACGCACCGGGCATAAGAAGTTCGGCAACAGGCCATTGACCGCCGCCGAAGGCCAGTGGGCGCTCGAACACCTCGACATCGATCAGAAGCGGATCGCCGAGCTTGGCGCGGAAGGCCTCATCAGCCCGCTGAAAACCTCCATCGACAACCACAAGGGCGAAACCATCGCCGCCAAGATCATCCAGTGGAACGGTCAGTCCTGGGACACAAGGACCGATTGGATAAAGGCCGACGCCTCGCTGTTTGCCGACGTCATCAAGGCGAAGGCTGCCGCCTACGCCAAGGAAAAAGGCATCGAGCCCCGCGTTGCGACGAACTGACATCAACCCGCACGGACAGGATCGACCCATGACCATTTCAGCAACAGGCATCCTCGAGATCCAGAACATGGAAGCGCTCTATGGTCAGGCGATCCTTGCCGTGCGCGACGTGTCGCTCAAGGTCGAGCAAGGCAAGATCGTTGCCCTGCTCGGCGCCAATGGCGCGGGCAAGACCACAACGCTGAAGGCGGTTTCCAATCTGCTTGGACCAGAGCGCGGCAAGGTCAGCCGCGGCAGCATCCTGTGGCAGGGCGAGCCGGTCAGCGGCCTCTCTGCGTCCCGACTCGTCGCCAAAGGCGTCGTGCAGGTGCTGGAGGGCCGTCATTGCTTTGCGCAATTGACGGTCGAAGAAAACATCCTCTCCGGCGGCTTCCTCCGCAAGCCGAACAGGACAGACCTGCAGCGCGACGTCGAACGGATCTACACATGGTTTCCCCGCCTCAAGGAGAAGCGCAAGGTCAAGGCCGGCCTGACCTCCGGGGGCGAACAGCAGATGGTGGCTATCGGCCGCGCGCTGATGACCAGGCCGAGCCTTGTGCTGCTGGACGAGCCGTCGATGGGGCTCGCGCCGATCATCGTGCAGGAAATCTTCGAGATCATCCGCGTTCTGAACCGTGAGCAGGGCGTCAGCTTCCTGCTTGCCGAGCAGAACGCCAATCTCGCGCTTCGCTATGCCGACTACGGCTACATCCTCGAAAACGGTCGCGTCGTTCTGTCGGGAACGGCCGAGGAACTGCGCGCCCGCGAGGATGTCCAGGACTTTTACCTGGGCGGTGCCAATGTCGCCAAAGCACACTGACCGCTTCGCCCGCGCCGGGTGGGGCGGCCAATTTCAGGACAATGCAAAATGACACAGATCGATACCGCTTGGGGCGCGGGCCCCAGCGCTCGCTACGAGACACTGGCAGAACGGTTCCGGCCGATATTTGCAGAGATCGCCGCCGGTGCGGTCCAGCGGGAGCTTGGCCGCGACCTGCCGGTAGCGGAGATTGCGAAGTTGAAGCAGGCGGGCCTCGGCGCGCTGCGCCTGTCTGAAGCCGAAGGTGGCCTTGGCGCGACGCTGCCCGAACTCGCCAACATTCTGATCGAGCTGTCGGAGGCCGATTCCAACATCACCCAGGCGCTGCGCGGTCATTTCGGGTTTGTCGAGGATGTCGTCAACAAGACGCCAGGCGAGAGCCGCAAGCGCTGGGCGGAGCGGATTGCCCGTGGCGAGATCGCCGGCAATGCCTGGACCGAGATCGGCGATGCCAAACAGGACGCTTTCTCGACCCGCATCTCGAAGAAGGATGGCAGGCTGGTGCTCAACGGCACCAAATACTACACCACCGGCTCTCTGTTCGCCGACTGGATCGATGTCGGTGCGACAGGGCTCGACGGGAAAGGCATTGTCTTGCAGGTGCGCCGCGATGATCCGGGCGTCGATGTCGTCGACGACTGGGACGGTTTTGGCCAGACGCTTACGGCCAGCGGCACCACGACCTTTACCGATGCGGCGGTCGACCCGGACGATGTCGTGGTCGACGATGACAAGTTCCGCTATGGCGCCGCCTTCTACCAGCTGGTGCATCTTGCCACCCTTGCCGGTATCGGTCGGGCGATCGCCAACGAGACGGCCGCCGCCGTCGCCGCCCGCCAGCGCTCATACTCCAATGGCGCCGGCCCACGCTCGAGCCAGGATCCGCAAGTGCTTCAGGTCGTCGGCCGCATTCGCAGCAACGCCTATGCGGCTGGCGCGATCGTCTTGCAGGTGGCGCAAGCCATCGAACGTGCTTATCAGGCGCACTTTGCCGGCGATGCCGATGCCGAGGAAAGGGCCAACGCCGTCGCCGAACTCGAGACATCGCAGGCGGTGACGGTCGTCACAAACCTGGTCCTTGAGGCGTCGACGATTATCTTCGATGCGCTGGGTGCGTCCTCGACCAGGAAGCCGATCGGCCTCGATCGCCATTGGCGCAACGCTCGCACCCTGTCTTCCCACAACCCGCGCATCTACAAGGATCGCATCGTAGGCGACTTCGCAGTCAACGGCACGCCGCCACCCTATCAGTGGCGGATCGGACGCAGCCCGTCGCCGGCTCCGGTCGCTCCGGTGATCGAGGCTGCCGCGGAATAGGTGAAATCGGCCTGCGACGGAATGGGTCAGCGCAGGCCTTTCACCTTTGCCAGAATATCGTCCGAAAGCGCCGAGACGAGGGCCCTGTCAGCGCCCTTGCTCGGGATCAGGACGAATTCCACATCTTCCAGCTGCGGCAGGCGGCCGATTTCCTTCAGGCCCGACGGCGACATGCTCTGCGGTTGCACCAGAACCCCCATGCCGGCGCGGGCGGCGGCCGTCAGCCCGCTCAGGCTTCCGCATGTGCAGACAATGCGCCACGGCATGCGGTGCCGTTCGAGCACTTCCAGCGCGATGCTGCGCGTGACGCTCGGCGCGGGGAAGGCAATCAACGGCAAGGCTGCGAGCGACAGGACGTGTTCCGGATCGCGGGCAAGCCAGACAAGCGGCTCGCGATAGACGAGCCGGCCACGGCTGTCGCCCAGCCGGCGCTTGGCCAGGACGAGATCGAGCTCGCCATTGTCCTGCATCTGGTAGAGCACGCCACTGAGCGCGACGGTCAGTTCAAGGTCGACGGATGGATGAGACCGGACGAAATCCTCCAGCACCAGCGGCAGACGGCTGGCAACCAGGTCCTCGGATACGCCGAGCCTCAAGGTGCCGCGCAGTCTCTGCGCAGTGAACAGCGCCTGGACCTGTCCCTCTATCGACAACAGGGTCCGGGCATGGCCGAGCAGGGCTTCGCCGTCTGGCGTCAGCACCACCTTGTGCGTATCGCGGGCCAGCAATTGCCGGCCAAGCGCGGTCTCCAGCTTGCCGATGTGCTGGCTGACGGTGGATTGCCCGAGGCCCAGCCTCTCGGCCGCGAAGGTAAAGCTTCCCATTTGCTGGACGGTGACGAAGCTGCGCAGTTGGACCAGGTCGAGCATTGACATCCTAAATCACGATAACTGTTATCCATTGTATCCTGTTTCGCAATGCGCGAGAAGACGGCGCCACCACTCTGGAGCGAACATGTCATGCGCCGCTTTCTGCCGGACACCTTTCTGATCCTGCTGTTATGCACCGTCGCGCTGGCGTCGGTCGCGCCTGCAACAGGGGCGTTCGCGGGATGGTTCGCGGTGGCGACCAATCTTGCCGTGGCGCTTCTGTTCTTCCTGCACGGTGCGCGGCTCTCGCGCGATGTCGTTGTTGCCGGCCTGATGCATTGGCGCCTGCACCTGGTCATCCTTCTGACGACCTTTGGCCTGTTCCCGCTGCTGGGCCTGGCGCTTGGCTATCTGCCTGCCGCGATCCTGCCCAAGCCGCTTTACCTCGGTATTCTTTTTCTGTGTGTCTTGCCGTCGACGGTTCAGTCCTCGATCGCATTCACCTCGATGGCCGGTGGCAATGTCCCCGCGGCCATCTGCTCGGCGTCCGCCTCCAACATCTTTGGCATGTTCCTGACACCCTTGCTCGTCGGGCTGCTCTTCTCCATCGGTGGTCACGGCGGATTTTCGTGGGATGCGGTGAGCCAGATCCTGATGCAACTGCTCCTGCCCTTCGCGCTCGGGCAGCTGCTGGAACCGCGGATCGGCAAGTGGATACGCGCTCGCAAGACCTTGCTGATGCCTGTCGATCGCGGCTCGATCCTGATGGTCGTCTACCTGGCCTTCAGCACGGCGGTTGCCGAGGGACTGTGGCACATGTTCTCGCTGCGCGACATTGCCGTGGTCGTTGTCGCCGACATGGCCTTGCTCGTCCTGGTGCTTCTGTGCACGACCTATGGCAGCCGGCTTCTTGGCTTCGACAGGGCCGACCAGATCACGATCACCTTTTGCGGCTCGAAGAAGAGCCTGGCGAGCGGCGTGCCGATGGCCAACGTCATCTTTGCCGGTCAGGGCGTCGGCGCGATCGTTCTGCCGCTGATGCTCTTCCATCAGATACAGCTCATGGTCTGCGCCATGATTGCCCAGAAATATGCCCGTGCGGCGCACCGGTCTTCCGTGCTGGGAGCCGAAACGACGGCTTCGGTCGCCTAGCTGGGTTTTTGCGTATATCGCATGAAGGCCTTGCGCCCGCAGGCCGGCCTGGACGGTCAATCAGATCTTCGTCTTGATCCGCAGTCGACCTTTATTCCGGCCGCGGGGCATCGCCGGTGAAAGGAGGCACACTGGACGGCTGGACGATCGATGAGGTCGAGACACCAGCGCCTTACATTGACAAAATCGTTGAGGTTGGTCTTGTGTCTCGGGAAACGCGGTATCCATGGCCAGATCGCGATGTCGGCGATCGATAGTCGCCGGCAATCGTGACGGAAACGCCGGGATTCTCGACGACAAGCATCGAGCTGAAACATCGTGCGGCGCATGTCCGCGGTCCGCCGATAGTCCGTGAACGACATGGAGAATTAGATGCGGAACACGATGCTGGGCTTGGCGGCACTTGCCCTGGCTGCGTGCCAATCGGCTCCCGTGGAGCCGCAACCCGCCGCTGTCGAACCCGCGTCGGGTCCGGTCGCCCCTCAACCGGCCTTGGCTGCCGCTGCTCCTGCTGGCTCTACGATCATGGATACATCCGTGACGATCACTCCCCCGGCGAAGGGCGTTCCGGCAAAGTACGCGGCTTTTTCAGGCATGTGGGCTGGACGATTGGAGGGCGCGTATGAAGCCAAGGTCGCCGTTCAGACGATTTCTGCGAACGGCAAGGTGACGGTCACCTTTGCCTGGGGCAATCTGGGCGACAACAATCCGGGCGAGGCCGCCGGTGAAGGAAGAATTGTCGGGAGCACATTGAAGCTCGGGCGCCTGCCGAATGGCGCGGACATCAGCTTGACCATGATGCCTGACGGGACCCTGTCCGTAACCTATGCGCTCGTCGGCCAGACCTACAGAGGCACGTTTATCAGGCAATGACCAAAACCCGACTGGTCGCATTGCGGCCAGCCAGCCTTCAGCCCGCCATCCAGCCACCGTCCACCATCAAATTGATACCGGTGACGTAGCTCGCCATGTCGCTGGCAAGGAACAGTGCGGCTCCTGCCACATCGTTCGGGGTCCCGAGTCGCGGCCAAGGCGTGCGCCGATGTGAATAGTTGAGTGCGTCGGGGTCGTTGGCCACGCCCGGCTTGCCGGTGATGATCTTGCCGGGTGCGATTGCGTTGCAGATGATCAGGTCGTCGGCGTGGTCGACAGCGATCTGCCGCGTCATCTGCACGATGCCACCCTTGCTCACCGAATAGGGAAAGTCGCCGGGGCAGGCGACCATGCCGTGCTGCGAGGAGATGTTGATGATGCGGCCGCGCACGTCGTTGACCGGCGCCTGGGCGAGCATCTGCATCACCGCCCGTTTCGAGCAGTAGAAGAAGCCGGTCAGATTGACGCCGATGACGCGGCTCCATTGCTCTGGCGACGTCTCGATCAGATTGGTGCTGGTGTAGATCGCGGCGTTATTGACCATCACATCGAGCCGTCCGAACTGCTCGACCGTCGCACCGACCAGCGCATCGACGGCGTTCCAGTCGGATATGTCGGTCCGGATGTAAACGGCGGCTCCGCCGGCCGAGCGGATCAGCCCCATGGTGCTCTCACCGCCTTCGATCGGCTGCTCGACCGTGTCGGCGATGACGACGTTCGCGCCCTCGGCCGCGAATTTCAGCGCGATCGCGCGGCCGATGCCGGAACTGCCTCCGGTGACGATGGCGGTCTTGTCTGTGAGCAGGGGCATGGTCCTCAGCTTTCCCGGGTGACAATGTTTCCGACTTTCGGGCCGGTCAGCTTTCCCTCGCGCACGATCTCGCGACCGCGCAGGAAGACACTTGTCAGCCGCGCCTGGACGGTCCAGCCGTCGAATGGCGTATAGCCCGCTCGCGACACCTGATCGGCATTGGCGATCGCGCTGGACTGGCGCGGATCGAGAATGAGGATATCGGCATCGTGGCCGGTGGCGATCTTCCCCTTGCGCCGGCCAAGGCCAAAACGCTCGGCCGGGTTGCGGGCGCACAGGCGCACCAGATCGGGCAGGGCGATCAGGCCTTCGTCGACCAGCTTCAACATCGCCTGCAGCAGCGTCTGCAACCCCGGCATGCCGCCCGGAATGTCGGCGAAAGCCGCGTAGGGCGCCGCCTTCTCGGCCGGCTTGTGCGGCGCGTGGTCGGTGGCGACGATATCGATCAGCCCCGCGCTCAGCGCGGCGCGCAGCGCATCGACATCATGCGGCGAGCGCAATGGTGGTGAGGCCTTCAGATTGGCGCCTTGTGTTTCGTAATCCTGCGCCGTGAAGAACAGGTTCTGTGGCGTGGTTTCGACGCTGGTGTCGGCCATGCCGCGCAGCCGGCTCCAGGTTTCGACGCCGAGTTCGGAATTGATCTGGCGGACATGAATCCTGGCCTCGGCCGAGGCGGCGGCGACAAACGCCCGGGCAATGCCGTTGGCTTCCGCCAGCGGCGGCCTGCTGGCCTGAAAGGCGGCGATGGTGCCGGAGCGGTCACGCAGTGTGCTGCCGGTAAGGATCGATTGATCGCCCGGCGAGATGCCGATCAAAGTGTCGCTGCCGGCGAAAGCCTTCAATGCCTCGGCCACGGTGTCGAGCGTCGCGAAGAGGAAGTTGTCGGGCACATCGGCGGTGAACAGTTCGAACGAGACCGGCGCGAGATCGAGCAGGCCTGAGACGTGCGACAGGTCGCTGCTGACCACGGCCTGGAAGCCGAGATCGACATGGATGCGGCCATCGGTCATCGCCATCTTGTCGGCAAGCTGTTCGGCCGTGGCCGTCCACGGCTCGTCTGTCGGCATGTCGAGCACCGTCGTCACGCCGCCAAGGGCCGCGGCATGCGTGCCGGAGGAAAAGTCCTCCTTGTGCGTCAGGCCGGGCTCGCGCAGATGTGCATGCGCGTCGACCAGGCCGGGCAGCAGATAGGCACCGGCCGCATCGAAAACGGTGCTAGCCGAAGCCGTCTCGCCGGGCGCGATCATTGCCGCGATGCGGCCGTCGGTGATGCCCACGTCGCGCCGCTCGAACCCTTCGGCGTTGACGATGGTGGCTCCCCGGATCAGCGTATCGAACATGTCGCCATTCTCGTTGCTCTTGTCAGCCGCGCCGCTCGAAGCCGGCACGATTGTCCAGCCAGAACCGGGCAATGTCTTCGCGCCGCATAAAGGCAGCGGCCGGGTTCCGCTTCACATGCTCGATCACCTCGCGCAGCCCGGACGCCCGGTTGGGCTGGCCCATCCAGCGCGCGTGGATGCCGATCGTCAGCATGCGGCCGCCGGTTTCGTCCGCCTCGTCGAGCATGTAATCGATCGCCGAGCGGCAATCCTCGGCGAAGTCGCGCGGATTGCTGTAGCCGGGCGCCACCAGATAGCGGCTGTCATTGAGCGTCTTGGAATAGGGCACGACCAGGATCTCGGTCCCCCGATGGTCGAGGAAATAGGGTAGGTCGTCGTTGCAGGGATCGGAGTGGTAGAGGAAGCCGCCTTCCTCGACGAGCAAATCGCGCGTGTTGACGCTGGGCAGCGAGCGGCAGTTCCAGCCGAGGGGGCGCCTGCCCAGCAGCTTCTCGTAAAGCGCGATCGCTTCATGCAGGTGGCGCTTTTCCTCGCCGCGCTCCATGGTCGTGTAGTCGATCCAGCGCAGGCCGTGGCCGAGCAGATCGTGCCGCCGCGTCTTCATCCATTCGACGAAGGGCGGGTTCCGCTCCAGCGCTACCGCGCAAGCGGAGATGGTGATCGGGATGTCGTGGCGATCGAAGAGCCGCGCCAGACGCCACACGCCGGCACGGCTGCCATATTCGAAATGCGTCTCGGTGCCGAGGTCGCGCACCGGCGGGCTGGAGGTGAGATTGTATTCGCCCCAATTGTCGTTTCGGCCGTCTTCCAGCCAGGAGTACTCCGAGCCTTCCTCGTAGTTGAGCACGAGGTTGATGGCGAGCTTGACGCCGCCGGGCCAGGTCATGAAGGGCGGCCGGGAACCATAGCCGACGAAGTCGCGCGGCTGGGGCGGTTGCGGGGCAGCGCTCGGCGTCATGGCAAATTCCTCTCAACTGGTTTCGTTGGCTTCTATCCAGTCCATGTAAGCGTGGAAGGCTTCCTTGCCGGGACGCGGCCGCCATGTGGTGTCGCGCAGGATGCGGGCGATGTCATACGCGCCCCACATGCCGCCTTTCAGTCTCACATCCTGGACGATGTTGGCGTCTTCTCCCGATGTCACCTCGACTTTCAGTCCGGGCACACGCTCCCTTGCCCAGCCGATGATCTCGCCGATGGTCTGGCTGGAGCCGGAGCCGATGTTGTAGTGGCGGTAATTGAGGCACGGCGCATCGATCAGTGCGAGGATCGCGGCGGCAACGTCGGTCGAGGTGGCGTAGTCGCCGACCGGCTCCAGGCTGTTCGGCCTGATCGTCTCGCCGGCCAGGGCCATATGCGCGACGCGGTTGGGAACATGGCGAAAGTTGCGGCTCTCGGTGGCGCGGTCCATCGGGCCGTAGACGGAAGCAAGCCGCACCGAGACCGCCGACAGGCCGAACAGGTCGGCATAGCGGTTGGTCACCATCTCGGAGGCGAATTTCGAGATGCCGTAGAGCGTCAGCGGCGCGACATAGCCGTCTTCCGGCAGCGGCTCGCCGCCCCAGTCAGGTCCGTTGTGGCGGTAGACGGAGCCCGAGCTGACATAGACGAAGCGTTTCACCTCCGGCCTCGCGCGCGCCCAGTCGAGCATCCGCACGGTGCCCATGAGATTGACGTCGACGATGCGGGCCGGGTCCTCGGCCTCCGGCTGGCGTTTTGCCTCCAAGGCGCTGCCGCGTGAGATCGGCGTGATTGTCGCGCCATGCACGATTGCCGTGATGCCTTGCTTGTCCAGCGTTGCGGACCAGGTCTTCGGGTCGAGCACATCGGCGGCGATCACTGTGAGCCGGTCGCGCACCGGGGCGAAATGCTTTTCGGCCGCCGCGTCGAGGCCGGACCGGTCGAGGATCACGGCACGGGCTTGCGGATCGCGGTCGAGCCAGGCGCGTGCGACCACGCTCATGACAAAGCCGGTGCCTCCGGTGACGAGCAGCGTCATGCGAACTCCTTTGAAGTTGAACGAAGAGGGTCAGCGCGTCGCATAGCCGCCGTCCACGAGCATGTCGGATCCGGTGACGAAGGATGCGTCCGATGACAAAAGGAAAGCCGCCGCCGCGGCGATCTCATCCGGCTCAGCGATGCGGCCGAGCAGATGCGCGGGTCCAAGACCTGCATTGGCGGCCTCGAAATCTGGAAATCTGCGCAGCAGCCGCGTTGTCGCCACCGCGCCCGGCGACAGGCTGTTGACGCGGACCTTGTCCGGCGCATGGTCGACCGCCATCGCCTTGGCGAGATGGATCAGCCCGGCCTTGGCGGCGCAATAGGCGACGGCCCTGGTGGTGGCGACGCGTCCGAACTGCGAGCCGATGAACACCACCGAACCGCCGCCACCCGCCGCGATCAATGGCACCGCGTATTTGCTCATCAGGAACGCACCGGTCAGGCTGACGTCGAGCTCGCGACGCCAGGACTGTTCGTCGAGATCGACGACGGTGGCGTTGGTCGATGGCGCGGCGGCGTTATGCACCAGTCCGTCCAGCCGGCCGAATTTTTGTTTCGCGAATTCGACGGCGCCCCGGGCGGAACTCATGTCGGTCACGTCACATTGGCAGGCGGCAACCGAAGGACCAAGTGTGTCGGCAAGCTGTGTTGCCGCCGTGAGATCATGGTCGGCGCAGACTACGCTGGCGCCTTCCGCAACGCAGCGCCGGGCAATGGCGGCGCCAATGCCGCTTGCGGCGCCCGCGATCAGGACAACGCTTCCCTGCAATCGGTTCATCGCGGCGACCTCAAACACGTTCCTCGACGCTTTGCATGACCGGCGCGGTGACCGGCCGGCGCAGAAGATTGTAGCAGGCCGCGAGCGTGACCAGGGCAGCGCCGCCGCCGAGCAGCAGGAACATGGCGGGAGGCCCAAGATGCGCCATCAACCCCGCCGCGACACCCGGCGTCGCCACATTACCGATCGAGTAGAGCAGGAGCAGCGTGCCGGAGGCAGCGACCATGTGCCGGCTATGAAGCTGCGATGCACCGAAGGCCATCGCCACCGGATAGATCGTCAGCGCGGTGGCACCGTAGAGGAAGAACAGCACGAACAGCAGCGGCACCGAGAAAGTGCCGACCCATGCGATCGCGGCGCAGGCCGTCACCGACACCAGCCCTTGCACGAGCAGCATCAGGCGGCGGTCGAACCGGTCCGACAGCCAGCCGACCGGGGTCTGCGCGAGCATGCCGGCGATGCTGATCGTGGTCACCAACCAGACCGTGGCCGCCGCCGACAGCCCGATCTGCGTGCCGTAAAGAGGCGTCAGCACGAAGATGTTCATATTGGTGATGCCGGCCTGGAAAATGGCGACGACCGTCACCGGCGCCAGCCTGAAAAGCGAGAGCGGTCCGAGCCGCCTGTCTGCCTTCGCTCCGGGCGCCGGCGCCGGGTCTGCCGGCACCGAAGGCAGCGTCGGCCAGCGCAGCCCCGCGAATTTGGGCGCGAACGCCACAAGCACCGTCGCCGCCGCGACCAAGAACAGATGCGGCGACTGCGGACCGACCAGCGCCACCAGGATCTGGCCGAGCAGCACGGCGATCGCCGTCGTCAGCATGTAGATCGAGAACATCGCCCCGCGATTGTGCTGTTCGGCATAGAGATTGATCCAGCTCTCGCAGACGACGAACATCGAGGCCATCGACATGCCGCCCAGCAGCCGGAAACAGAACCAGAACGGTATGAAGTCGGTGAAGACGAAGCCCAGGGCCGACAGCAGCGCCGTTGTCAGGATCAGCAGGAAGGTCCGCTCATGGCCGTAGCGGGCGACCAATGGACGTGTCATCAGGCAGCCGATCAGGAAGCCGACCGGATAGGCGGTCAGCACGATCTGCACGATTTTGGGGTCGACGCCGGGTTTGCCCAGATGGAACGACACCGCAGTCGTCAGCATGGCGCTGCCGATACAGGCGAGACAGACGCTTGCCATGATCGGCAACATGGCGCGAGAACGCTCGGCATTCCGCCACAAGCGCATCGCGGATTGAGCAATCGATCCCATGAATGCCGCTGTCGGTCGGCTAGAGCAGACGCCGGCGATCGCAAACAGGATCAATGACCGACGCTGGACGTTCATGCATGGCGACGGCTCCCCTTGGCAGTCACGCTGACCAGCGGCTGCTCTCCCAGACAGAAGCTACACCTCGTCATGCGTGCCACAAGCGAAGATTGACACGGCTATGGCGTCATTTTTTTTGGCCATCCCGGTGGCTGAAAACGGCGTCGCGCCATGCGACAGGCTTTACAGTCGTTTCGCACGCTCCCTACGATAGGCCGCCTGCAGAACATCGAGAGGAGACCAGGAGATGACGATCGAACGTCTTGAGAACGGCCAACGCTTCTGTCGGGTGCTGCGCTACAACGGCACCGTCTATGTCTCCGGCCTGACGGCGGACGACCTTTCCGGCGACACCACCGCGCAGACCAAGCAGATCTTCGCCAAGATCGATGCGCTTCTGGCCAAGGCTGGCAGCGACAAGTCGAAGCTTCTCAGTGCTCAGATCTGGCTGCGCGACATCGCCGATTTCGAGATGATGAATGCGGCCTGGGATGCCTGGATCGATCGCAGCGCCATGCCGGTGCGCGCGACGGTGGAGGCACGACTTGCCGGCGACCAATATCGCGTCGAGATCATGGTTACGGCGGCGGTCGGCTGACGCCGATTGGGGTGGGCAAACCGAATGCATGAGCTGGTGATCAAAGGCGGACGGGTTGCGCTCGACGACGGTTGGGCCGAATGCGACATCGCCATCGACAATGGCCGCATCGCCGCCATCGGGACCGACCTGGATGGTCAATCCGTGATCGGCGCCGGCGGTCGTTGGGTCATGCCCGGCGGCATCGACGCCCATTGCCATCTTGACCAGCCGGTCTGGGGCGGGGCGGGCAATGCAGACGATTTCGAGTCCGGCACCATCTCGGCCGCCTTCGGGGGCACGACATGCATCGTCCCGTTCGGCATGCCGGGTCCGGACATGACGACAATTGGCGCCATCGACCGCGCTCTCGATCGCGCCACGGGGCGCGCGGTCATCGACTACGGGCTGCACGCCGTAGTGACCATGGGCACCGGCGCGGATGTAGAGGAACAGCTTTCGCAGCTCGCCGGCCGTGGCATCGCCTCGGTCAAGTTGTTCATGACCTATCAGGGTTTCGCCGTCGACGACGATCTCTTCTTCAGGGTGCTCGATACCGCCCACACGCTTGGCTGGATCGTCATGGTCCATGCCGAGAACGACGCCGCCATCCGCCGCACGCGCCAGCGCCTGATCGATCTCGGCCGCACCGATATCCGCTACCATGTCGTTGCCCACAGCGAGACGATGGAGCGCGAGGCAACGCATCGTGCGCTGGCCTTCGCTGAAATGACCGGCGCGCGCATGACCATCGTCCACGTCTCCTCCTGGCAGTCGGCCGAAGAGGTGGCGCGGGCGAGGACGCGCGGCGTCGACGCGATCGCCGAGACCTGTCCGCAATATCTGTTCATCGGCGCCGCCGACCTCGATCGGCCGGCCCTGGATGCCGCGCGTTTCGTCTTTTCGCCGCCGCCGCGTTCGCCGCGCAGCCATGAGCATCTGTGGCAGGCACTGATCGATGGCGGCATCGATCTCTGGTCCTCGGACCATTCGCCCTACTTCTTCGCCGACAAGATCGCGCGGTCGCAGACACCTGGCTTCACCACCACGCTGAGCGGCATTCCCGGCATCGAGACTCGTCTGCCGCTGCTCTTCTCGGAAGGGCTGCTCACCGGCCGGCTGACGCTCGACCGCTATCTCGATCTCACCTCACGCAACGCCGCCGCGATCTATGGTCTGGCCCACGCCAAGGGCCGGATAGCGGTCGGCCTCGATGCCGACCTGGCGCTGTGGGATCCGACAGTGACCTGGATGCTCGGTCATGCCGCCTTGCATTCGCGCGTCGACTTCACCCCTTACGAGGGCCGGACCGTGACCGGCAAGCCGACCACCGTGCTGGTGCGCGGCGTGCCGGTGGTCGCCGACGGCGAGCTGCAGGTGCAGCCGGGGTTCGGACAATTCATAGAGCGCACCGCGGCCGATCCGGCGCGATCGGGAAAACCAGTTGAGGAGACGACGCCATGGCTCGATGCCTGACCATAGCGGTCGCCCAGACCGGGCCCATCCAGCGCAGCGCCTCGCGTACCGAAACGGTCGATCGCCTCGTCCATCTGTTAGAGCAGTCCGCCGCCGCAGGGGCGGAAATCGTGGCGTTCCCGGAGATGGCGCTGACCACCTTCTTTCCCCGTTGGGGCATCGACGATCAGGCGGAGATCGACGCCTTCTTCGAACACTCGATGCCAGGCCCCGAAACGCAGCGCCTCTATGACGCCGCCGCGCGTCTCAAAGTCGGCTTCGCGCTCGGCTATTGCGAGATCGCCAGGGAAGACGGCCGCACGCGCCATTTCAACACCATGGACCTCGTCGGACCGGACGGCGCCTTCATCGGGCGTTACCGCAAGATGCATGTGCCGGGCTCAGCCGAGCCGGAGGAGGGCACCACCACGCATCTCGAACGCCGCTATTTCGAACCGGGCAATCTCGGCTTCCCGGTCTTCGACTATCGCGGCGTCCGTATCGGCATGGCGATCTGCAACGACCGACGCTGGCCAGAGACCTACCGCATGCTCTGCCTCAATGGCGCAGAGGTGGTTCTGCTCGGCTACAACACGCCACTGCTGCTCGACGAGGCGCCGGCGCTGGCGCATCTCAGAATGTTCCACAACCATCTGCCAATGCAGGCCGGCGCCTACCAGAACACGCTGTGGGTGGCGGCCGCGGCCAAGGCCGGGCTGGAAGACGGCCAGGCGCTGATCGGCGGCTCCTGCATCATCGCGCCGACCGGCGAGATCGCCGCGCAGGCGCTATCGCTCGACGACGAGGTCATCGTTCATCGCGCCGATCTCGACCTGATCGAGACCTGCCGGAAGGTGAATTTCAACTTCGCGCTCTATCGCCGCCCCGATCAGTACCGGCGCATTTCGGAACCAGTCTGAGATCGAACGACATGGGCCTCGTCGAGACCAATCAGGACACGATGCCGCGCGCGGCTGATCCTCTGTCACTCGGCGAGATCGTCGAGAATGGGCTCTGTATCGGTTGCGGCCTCTGCCGTTCGATCGCCACGCCCGATGCCATCGAAATGGTGATGACGCCGGAGGGCCGCGAGCGGCCGGTGGCGAGGCAGGCATTGGACAGGCCGACGCTGATGCGGATCAACGCCGTCTGTCCGGGAACGCGCATCGCCGGTCCACCACCGGCGCAATCAAGCGAAGCCGCTTTGACGGATACCGTCTGGGGGCCTGTCGAACGGCTCGTGCTTGGCCGCGCGAAAGACCCGACCGTGCGATTTATCGGTTCCGGCGGCGGGGTGCTGACGGCGCTCGGCCAGTTCCTGCTGAGCTCCGGCCGCGTCAAATTCGTGCTGCATGTCGCGGCATCGCATGCCCAGCCGATGCGCAGTGAAAGGCGGCTGAGCTTCGATGCCGCGTCGATGCTTGAGGGTGCGGGCTCGCGCTATGGTCCGGCGGCGACCCTGGTGGATTTCGGCGACATCCTCGATCGCGGCGAGCCCTTCGCGCTGATCGCCAAGCCTTGCGACGTCACTGCCGTGCGCAACCTGGCGCGGCTCGATCCGCGCGTCGACCGGTATATGCGCTATGCCTTGGCCTTCGTCTGCGGCGGCGCATCCGACCTGTCGAAATCGGAACAGGTGCTGCAGCGTTTCGGCCTCGCCGAGGACGAGCTCACGCTGTTTCGCTACCGCGGCCACGGCAATCCCGGCCTCAATCGGATCGAAACCAGGGACGGCCGCGCCTTTGAGCTCACCTATCGGCAACTGTGGGAGGACGAGGACAAATGGATGATCCAGCCGCGCTGCAAGATCTGCCCGGACGCGATCGGCCAGGTGGCGGATATCGCGGTTCACGACGCCTGGTTGAACGGCGGACCGGCGGCCGAGGACGAGGCGCTCAACGGCATCATCGTGCGCACCAGGCGCGGCCTTGAGCTGTTCGACGCGGCAGTGGAGGCCGGTGCGCTGGAGATCAAGCGCGACACCAATATTGCCGAGATCAGCGAGTTGCAGTCGCATCAGGTGCGCAAGCGCCGCGCTGTCTGGGCGCGGCTCAAAGGCATGGCGATCGCCGGCAAGCCGGTGCCTTTAGTCACCGATCTCGCACTTGAAGATTGCGCCTCCCAGAATTCGCTGGCGGAGAATCTGGCCGAGGGGCGCGGCGCCCGCGACCGTGCCCGGCGCGGACGCCTGGGTGAGCCGCCTGCCGTACCGCGCGAAAGCAGGGCTGTGCAGTCATGTTGAAGGATGGGCTGATATGAGTGCCGCCGAGCAAACCGAAATCATCATCATTGGCGGCGGCATTGCCGGCGCCGGCGCCGCCTTCGAGATGTCCCGCACTTCCAAGGTGGTCGTGCTCGAGCGGGAAAGCCATTGCGGTTACCACACCACCGGCCGCTCGGCGGCGAGTTTTACTGAAAACTACGGCAACGGCATCATCCGCCGCATCGTGCTGGCGAGCCGGTCTTTCCTGACCGAGCCGCCCAGCGGCTTCTGCGATTACCCGCTGCTCAGCAAACGCGGCATGATCACCGTGGCGCGCGCCGATCAGCTTGATCTCTTGGCGCAGGATCTGGAGGCTGCGCAGGCCTTGGTACCTTCGATCGTCGCCATGACACCGGCCGAGGCGATTGCGCGCGTGCCGGTGCTGCGCGCGGACTACCTCGCCGGCGCCTATATCGAACCGCATTCGATGGACATCGATGTGAACGGCCTGCATCAAGGCTATCTGCGCGGCGCCCGCTCGCGTGGCGCGCGCATCGTCACCAACACCGGCGTCAATGCCATCGGACGGCAAGGCGGCCAGTGGCGGGTCGAAACCCCGGCGGGAACATTCCTTGCGCCAACGCTCGTCAATGCCGCCGGTGCCTGGGGTGACGAGATCGCTTTGATGGCGGGTGTGCGTCCGGTCGGCCTGCAGCCGAAGCGCCGCACCGCTTTCAACATTCCGGCGCCCGCCGGCGTCGACATCACAGAGTGGCCGCTGGTCAACGATGTCGGCGCCGAATTCTATTTCAAGCCGGATGCCGGGCAGTTGTTCGTCTCGCCCGCCGATGCGACGCTTTCTCCGCCGATGGATGCCTATGCGGAGGACATCGATGTGGCGATCGGTGCCGAGCGTCTGGAGCGGGCGACCACGATCGAGGTGCAGCGCGTTTCGCGCTCCTGGGCGGGCTTGCGGACCTTTGTCGCCGACGGTTCCCCGGTCGTCGGACCTGATGACGAAGTGCCGGATTTCATCTGGCTGGTCGGGCAGGGCGGCTATGGCATCAAGACCTCGCCTGCGCTGTCGCGCATCTGCGCCAGCCTGATTGCTGGCAAGGGCTTTCCAGACGATGTCGCAAGGCAGGGCGTGTCGATGGACGATCTCACGCCACACCGGCTGCGCGGCGTCGAGTCTCAAACCAGGCAGGTTGCTTTATGAGCAACGCTGCCCTCACGGCCGGCGGCAGGCTGGCCGGGCATCTGCTGGAGCGGCTTGCGCACGCCACCACCGATGCACCGGGGATCACGCGCGTCGCCTACGGACCAGGTGAGCGCTTCGCCCATGATCTCGTGCGCGACGAAGCGGAAAAGCTCGGCGCCACGGCGCATGTCGATGCCGCCGGCAATCTCTATTTGACTCTGAAGGGACGTAGTCCGGATTTGCCGGCGATCGTCATAGGTTCGCATCTCGACAGCGTGCCGCATGGCGGCAATTTCGACGGCGCCGCGGGTGTCGTGGCGGGGCTGGCAGTGATGGCCGAACTGGTCGGGCAAGGCATTCAATTGCCGCGCGATCTGATCGTGCTGGCGACCCGCGCCGAAGAGGCTGTCTGGTTTCCGCTGTCCTATCCGGGCAGCCAGGCCGCACTTGGGTTGCTGGAGCGGGTGGCGCTGGATGCGAAGCGGTCGGACAGCGGCCGCACGCTAGCGGATCACATGCGTGAGGAAGGCTTCGATCCCGGTGCCGTACGGCGCGGTGTGCCGGGCATCGACGCCGGCCGGATCGCGGCCTTTGTCGAAGTGCATATCGAGCAGGGACCGCGCCTTGTCGCATCCGGCGCGTCGGTCGGCATCGTCACCGGCATTGCCGGCGGCTTTCGCTATGTCGATGCGAAATGCTTCGGCGCCTACGCGCATTCCGGCGCCGAGCCGCGCTTTGCCCGCCATGACAGCGTGCTCGGCTTTGCCGATCTGGTCGCCGGCCTTGAAGCGGAATGGGACGCGCTCGAGCGCGACGGCCACGAAGCCACAATCACCTTCGGCCGGGTGGAATCCAATCCGAGCCAGCACGGCGGCAGCCGCGTCCTGGGCGAAATCAGCTTCACGCTCGATGTGCGCAGCGCCAAGGCCGCTGTTCTGGAACGGATCGAGGCAAGGCTGCACGCGATCTTCGCCGAAGTCGGCACGAAACGTGGCGTGAGCTTCGAGGCCGGGCGGCGCTTCACCTGGGAGCCGGCGACCATGTCGCCGGCGCTGATCGCGAGACTGGACCGCGCTGCCGCCGAACTGCAAATGCCTGCGCCGCATGTGCCGAGCGGGGCGGGGCATGACGCGGCCACCTTTGCCGGCGCCGATATTGCGACCGCCATGATCTTCGTGCGCAACGAGAATGGCAGCCACAACCCGCATGAAGCGATGGAAATCGCCGATCTCGATCAGGCGATCCGCCTGCTTCTTCGTTTCGTCACCGACTTCGACAATCCCGTGGGGCAGCCATGAACCTTGCCGCGACCGCCTTGCTCGTCATCGACCTGCAGAATGAATACCGCCCCGGTGCGGCCTGGCCGGTCATCGGCTACGACGCGGTGCTCGCCAACACCACCGCGCTGATCGAAGCCGCCCGCGCGGCCGGTGTGCCGGTCATCCATGCGCAGGCCTGGGTGAAACCGGAGGAACGCGATGGCTATGCAAGGCAGGAAGAGATCCTGACCGAGGAATTCCGCTCCGCCGTGGCCGGCAGCGAAGGTGCTGCGATCTGCGCCGAAGTGGCGGCCCGGCCCGGCGACATCGTCATCCACAAGCACTGGCCGAGCGCCTTTCGCCGCACCGATCTTTCAAAACGGCTTGCCGACCTCAAGGTCGAGAACCTGATCGTCACCGGCGTGCTGACCGACAGCTGCGTGACCGAGAGCGTGTTCGACGCGGTCTATCAGGGATTCAGGGTCTGGCTGGTCAAGGAGGCCTGCGGCAGCATGAGCGAGGCCATGCACCGCACCGGGATGCTCGACATGGCCAACCGGCTCTATGGCGGCGGCATCCTGCGCCTGCCCGAGGCGCTGAAGGCGCTCGCCGGCCAGCCTTTCGACGGCTGGCGCTGCACGCGGCCGGTGGAATTTGTCTACACGCTGGAAACCGTCGACCGGATTTACGAGGCTCTGTGATCGGCGCCGCAGCCGCATGCGCCTCTGACGACCTTTGAGGCCGCCGGCTTGAGCACCGCGCCCGGCAGCGCTCCGGTTGCCCTGCCGCCACGCCAGACGGATACGCCGTTTACGAAGACATGCTCGATGCCGGCGGCGGGCCGGCGCGGCTCCTCGAACGTGGCGGTGTCGATGATCGTGTCGGGATCGAAGATGACGAGATCGGCGAAATTGCCTTCCGCGAGAAGCCCGCGTTGCGCGATGCCGAACTCCCGTGCGGGCAGGCCGGTCATGCGGAACACGGCTTCCTCCAGGCTGAACAGGCCGACATCCCTGGCATAGTGCCCGAGCACACGCGGAAACGTGCCCCACAGGCGCGGATGCGGATGGATGTCATGCGGCAGGCCATCCGAGCCGATCATGGTGCGTGGATGCGCGATGATGTTGCGCACGTCCGTCTCGTCGAGCTGGAAATAGACAGCACCTGCTGGCAGCAGGCGCTGGCCGGCCTCGTGCTCACTGCAGTTCCATTCCCGCGCAATGTCGGCGATCTCGCGCCTGGCCATCTCGGGATGCGGATCTGACCAGGTGATGAGGATCTTGAGCCCTGTGTCGCAGCGCTCCAAGCGAAGCACGGTCGAGCTCGCGGCATAGGGGTAGACATCCATGCCGATGTCCATCGTTTGGCGCGCCCGGTCGATCCTTTCCAGGGACGGACGGCTTTTGCCGAAATTGGCGCGGCCGGTGCACTGGTGGTGCGAGATGAACAGCTTGCCGCCGGCATGATCAGCGATGTCGATCGCTTCCTCGATCGCCTCGTCCATTGTCTCGAAATAATTGCGCGTGTGCGTGACATACGGGCCGCCGAGGCTTGCCGCCGTGGCGGCGAGCGCCTTGACCTCTTCGGTCGAGGAAGTTGACCGCCGGCGGATAGTCGAGCCCGGTGCTGAGGCCGAACGCGCCTTCAGCCATCGCCTCGGCGATCGCCTCCTGCATCGCCGCCGTTTCCGCTTCATTGGCTGCACGATCGGTCACCGGCATGCAGCGCTGGCGGAGAGTCGTGTGGCCGACAAGCAGTGCCGCGTTGGTGGCGATGCCGCGCCGCTGGAGCTCGGCGACATAGTCGGCGAAGCGATCGAAGCGGAAACTCTCGCGGCCGCCGACCAGTGTGAAGGGCGGTGGCGGTGTCTTGTCGAGAAGCAGCGGCGCCAGGCTGACGCCGCAATTGCCGGCGATCACCGTGGTGACACCCTGGCTGATCTTCGGGTCCATGCCTCGTGGCGCCAAAAGCGCGCCGTCGTCATGGGTGTGCACGTCGATGAAGCCGGGCGCGACCACCTTGCCGCTGGCATCGATCTCCTCGATGCCAGTCGCGTCGTCCAGCCGGCCGATGGCGGCGATCCTGTCGCCGGTGGCGGCAATGTCGGCCTCGAACGGTTTCGAGCTGTCGCCGGAAATCAACGTCGCATGACGGATGACGAGATCGTATGGCATCGGGCAGATTTCCAACTCTTTTGTTGGAGCATGATCTCTGGACAAACGGAAACCGTTTGTCCGAGAAAACCGGTTCCCACTTTTCGGGATCATGCTCTAGCCGTCCGGATTGGCGGCGATCTCCTCGCGGCGGCGCGCGACATAGGCGTCGAGCTCCTCGCGGATCGCGGGGTCCATCACCGGTTCTTCGTAATCGTGCAGCGCCTGCTGCCAGAGCTCCGTAGCCCGCTCCAGCGCATCCTTGCTACCGGCCTCCTCCCAGGCGCCATGGTTCTGCCAGTTGGAGAGCATCGGCTGGTAGAAGGCGGTGGTGTAGCGCGACATGGTGTGCTCGGCGCCGAAGAAATGGCCGCCGGCCGGCACCGACTTGATCGCCTCGAAGCCGAGGTCGTCTTCCTGGAACGGCAGCGGCCGCAGGAACTCCATCATGTTCTGCAGGATCTCGACATCGAGCACGAGCTTTTCATAGGACGCGGTGAGCCCGCCCTCGAGCCAGCCGGCCGCATGGTAGATCAGATTGGCACCACCAAGCACCGCGCCCCAGGTCGCCATTTCCGTCTCATAGGCCGCCTGCAAATCGACCACATTGGAGGCATTCGCGTTGGAGGTGCGGTAGGGCAGATTGTAGCGCCGCGCCAATTGCCCGGCGATGATGTTGGCCTTGGCGTTCTCCGGCGTGCCGAAGGCCGGCGCGCCCGACTTCATGTCGACATTGGAGGTGAAGGCGCCATACATCACCGGCGTGCCGGGGTTGACGAGTTGGGTCAGCACCACGCCGAACAGCGCTTCCGCATTCTGCTGGCAAAGCGCTGCCGCCAGCGTCACCGGCGTCATCGCGCCCATCAGCGTGAAGGGCGTGACGGTCACCGGCTGGCCGTGCTCGGCCATGGCGATCAGTCCCTCCGCCATCGCATCGTCGAACAGGCGCGGCGAGTTGATCGAGATGATCGTGGTCACGCCCGGTGAGGCGCGCATCTCCTCGACGGAGATGCCGCGCGCTATCGCCATCATGTTGATGCCGTCCATCGCCCGGGCGCGGCCGATCGCGGTGCAGTGGAAGGAGAGATCGCTCAGCGTCAGATTGGCGTGATAGGTGTCGAGATGGCGCGCGTTGGCCGGCAGCTCCATCGGCGCCACCACCTGGTTGCCGATGATGTGGATGGCGTTGAAGTGGTGCGCCAGCTTGATGAAGTTCTGGTAGTCGGCAAGATTGCCCTGACGTCGGCCGTTGATGCGGTCGTGCACATTGGGCGGGCCAGCGACCAGCCCGAAGACCAGCGAATTGCCGCCGAGATGCACCTGCTTCTCAGGATTGCGGCTGGTCAGCGTGAAGGAGGACGGCACCGCGCGCAGCGCCTCGTTCACCAGGCTCTCGTCGATGCGGATGGTCTTTTCCTCGCGGTCGACGATGGCGCCGGCAGAGGCGAACAGGTCCATCACCCGCTCGCTCATCACGCGGATGCCGAGCTCCGACAGGATGCGCATCGAGGTGTCGTGCAGTTGCTGCATCCGCTCTTCGTCGAGAAGCTGCATGGGCGGATAGGGATTCTTGACGCTCTGCCACGGCAGTTGCGCGATGCCGCCGCCGCCGCGTTCCAGCCTCGACTTGCGGCCACCGCCGCGCCTGTCCTGTGACATCGGATTTATTCCTTCCCGGCCTTCAATAGCCGCGCTCCGGACTGACCACATTCTCCAGCGGCTCGCCGCGGCGGTAGCGCGCCAGATTGTCGGCGAACATTCGCACCGACTTGATGTCCCAGCCGTCATAGACCGCCGCGCAATGCGGCGTGATGGCGACGTTGTCGTAGCCCCAAAGCGGGTGCTCGGCGGGCAGCGGCTCGGTCGCAAAGACATCCAGCGCCGCGCCCTTGATCTGTTTGGCATCGAGCGCGGCCAGAAGTGCTGCTTCCTCGACGACGCCGCCGCGCGAAATGTCGATGAGCACAGCGGAAGGCTTCATGGCGGCAAAGGCCGCTTTGCCGAGCAGGCCGCGCGTGGTCGGCAGCAAAGGCACGCAGCAGATGACGAAATCGGCGTGGCCGATGAGTGGTAGCAGCGCGTCAACGCCATGAACCTCGTCCAGGCATGGCGTCGGCTTGGGCCGCGCGCGGATACCCAGCGTATGCATACCCATCGCCTTTGCCCGTTTGGCGACGGCCTCGCCGGTCTTGCCAAGGCCGATGATCAGCACGGTCTTGCCTTCGATCGGCTCGACACGACCGCCGCCCCACTGCCGCGCCTGCTGGCGGCGTTCGAAGCCGCGCAGGTCGAGCGAGAAGGACAGCATGGCGCCGAGCGCATATTCCGCCAGCATGCCGGCGGCAACGCCTGCGGAATTGGTCACCGTGACGCGCGTCGGATCCCAGCGTCCCAGATGATCCGTGCCGGAGCCGCCGATGGACACCCATTTCACGGTCGGGCTTTCGACGAGGGCCTGGCGTGGATAGCGCGGCGTGCCGTCGAAGCGGATGGAATAGACCACTTCCGCCGCCACGCGCTCGATCAGTTCGGGAAGCCCAGCGTAGCTGTCGCAGGGGTGGACCGGGAGGTCCGGGTGCGTCTCGGCGAGCACGGCCAACGCGCCGGCCGGCTTGTCGGTGTGCAGAATGACGGTTGGGCGGGCCGACATGGCGCGGGCCTCAGCCGTGGTCGATATGATCGGCGGCACTGCCCAGCGCGACAAGCAGCGCTTGCCCGTTCTCCAGCGTTGCATTCTCATGCGGCGCGCGCAGGTTCAGCCAGCGCTGGTCGCCGGAGCGCGCGGCCAGCACGGCCTTCATCGCAGGGATCAAGCCGGCATCCTGGATGATCTTGCGGAATGCCTTGATCGCCGCATCCGCCTCAGTAACGTTCTCCCCGGCCAGCGTACGATCGTAGAGCGAGCGGATGGCCGCGGCGTTGAGGTTGACGGTGGCCGAGATGCAGCCCGCCGCGCCGTTGGCCAGCCCCTTGGTCAGTTGCGCTTCGGAGCTGGGGAACACCGCAACATTTGGCGCGGCGGCAATCACCGCCGCCGTGTTGTTCCAGTCGCCGGCGCTGTCCTTGTAGGCGACGACAGTGTCGGGAAACGCCGCGCTCAGCCGGGCGGTCAAGGCCGGGCTCACCGGCACGCCGGAGTTCTGCGGAATATGGTAGAGGATCATCTTCATTGCCGGGTTCGCAACCCGCTCGATCAGTTCGCTGTAGTAGCGTGCCTGGCCGTCATCGCCGGCGGCGGTGTAGAAGAACGACGGCAGCACCATCACGCCGGCGCAGCCGAGCCCGACCGCGTGCGCCGACAGTTCGACGGTTTCCGGAAGCGCGGTGACGCCGGTGCCGGGCATCAGCCGGCCTGGCGAAATGCCGGCTTCGATCAGCCACTCCAGCGCCTGCATGCGCTCACCAAGCGACAGCGACAGCGCCTCGCCTGTGGTGCCGAAGGGGGACAGGAAATGCGCGCCCTGGCCCAGCACCCATTTGGCGTGGGACACAAAGAGATCGCGCGCGATGCCGCCGTCATCCGCGAACGGTGTCAGGATCGGTGCGATGGTTCCTTGCGGGCGGGTCATGCGTATCCTCTTTGCGTGATGGTATTCGGGTGTGATCACCGCTGCCGCCGTCCGGCCGCTACCACGCCGGTCGTTGCAGCATCCTGGTGATCACCGGAGGATCGTAGAGCAAGGCCGAGAGGTCGGAGAAGAGGCTGTCGCGGTCGCTGAGCGACAGCACCGCGTCGCGGATCGCCTCGGCGCGGCCTTGTCCGAGCACCGGCGCGGCGAATTCCATGTACTTGGCCTCGATCTCAGCTTGCGTCAGCGGTGCCTCCGGTCCGCCGCGCGCATGCACGTCGCCCGAAGCGAGGATCCGCCCATCAGTGGTCGTGATCAGCACGTCGGCCCAGCGGCCCGCCGGAAAGCGGGCACTGTGGCGTTCCGATTCCACGACCGTGATGCGGCTCAGCATATCCGCCACGGCAGCATCCTCCAGCCCGCTGCCGGAAATGTGCTCCAGTCCGATGCGGCCATGGACGATAAAGGTCGCGACGGCGAAGCGCAGGCTGTACTGCGCCTTCGAGGTCGTGTCCGGCATGCCGTCGAACAGCGTTGCGGCGTAATGAAAGCTGTTCACCTCGACGTGGCTGATGTCGGCGGGCGCGAGATGATGCGCATGGCAGAGCCCGCGCGTCGCGTCGATCGCCGCATGCGCCCAGCGGCAGATCGGGTATGGCTTCACATACTGGTGCAGCACCTGCCAGAAGGCGCCGAGATCTTGCCAATGTGGCGCGACCTCGGGCTCTTCGATCGTGATTGCCGGCGCGCCGGTAAAGCCGCGTTCGGCGAGCACGGCCGCCGACAGGCCGATCAGCGCGCCGATGCCCGAGCCGTCATGCAGCATTGTCGGGTTCGCGATCTCGCGCATCATCTGGCTGCGTGGGCCGTGATATTCGGCAATGCCGAGCGCCTGGCGCAGCTGATCGTCGCTGAGCCGTCGCAACCTTGCCGCCACCGCAACCACGCCCAGCGCGTTCCATGCGCCCGACGTATGGTAGTCCGACACGGCTGCGTGCAGCGCAATGCCCGCCCGGCCGGCAATTTCGTAGCCGACGACCAGGGCTGCCAGTGCCTCCGGCCCGCCAAGGTCGGGGCGTGCCTCGGCAAGCGATGCCAGCGCCGGCACGACGGCGACGCCGATATGGCCCTTGGTCGGGCTGTATCCGTCATGGCCGTCGAGATTGTCGATCTGTGTCGCGGCCGCATAGGCGGCTCCCGCGATGCTGGCACGGCGGCCATCGAAAAGCATGCGTGCCGAATGCCGCGGGTCGGTAGAGGCATAGAGAAGCGTGGCGGTGTCGCGGGCGATCCGGCCCGCTTCCATCGGACCGGCGGCAATGGCAATGCCGATTGTGTCGAGCAGGAGATAGCGTGCCTGCTCGAGGACGGAGGCGGGGAATGCGGCCGCCGGCCGCCGTAACACGAAATCGGCCAGGCGAACGGCAACGCTGGTACTTACGTCAGGCCCTTCACGCCGATGCGACGGCACAGCCACTTGCATCACTCCCCTTTGCGTCACGACATCATTAATTTGGGTTCATCGTGCTTTCACGCAATTAGTTCAGCGGCATTGGCCAAAAAAATTCACGTCTTGCGATCAGGCACGATTGAACGCCGGCCGGTCTGTGCGATAGCTATCCCTGCATCTTGCAGGAGAGAGCGATGAAGCCGCCACCCCCGTTGAACTATATCAGGTCTTTTGAGAGTTCGGCCCGGCATCTCTCCTTCACCGCTGCCGCCAACGAACTCGGATACACGCAGGCCGCGGTCAGCACGCATGTGCGCGCACTCGAACAGTACATCGGACGGCAATTGTTCATCCGCTATCCGCGCAGCCTCAAGCTGACCGAAATGGGCGAGGCCTTCCTGCCGACCTTGCGCCAAGCCCTCGATCAGATCGACCAGGCGACGGAGGCGATCGTCACCTCTTCGCGCAACCGCACCGTGGTCGTCTCCTGCCCGATGAGCCTGGCGGAGAACTGGCTGGCGGGGTGCATGGCCGCGTTCCGCAAGAAGCATCCCGAGATCGAGATCGTGCTGCACGGCACGATCTGGGAGGATATCAGCGAACAGATCGCCGACATCACGATTTCGACGCGGCGTTTCGACGATCGCCCGCCCGCGGGCATCCCGCTTTGGAACGACGAACTGTTGTTGCTCTGCGCTCCGGCGCTGCTGGATGGCGAACACGCGCTGAAGACGCCGCGCGATATCCTCAAGGTGGATTGGATCTTCGTGCACGGCCGTCAGGAATACTGGCAGGTCGTCACGACGGCGCTTGGCCTCGACATGGACGAGCACGACAAGGGGCTGTCGACGAACGCCTCCAACATCGCGCTCGAACTCGCTGCCATGGGGGCCGGACTGGTCGCCACCCAGCGGTCGCTTGCCCACGCCTATCTGCGTCGCGGGCTGCTCGTCGAACCCTTTCCGGTTCGGCCGCCAAGCCCCTGGAATTACTACCTCACCGAGAGCCAGCTCTCCAAAGGCAACATCGCGCGCATCGTGCGCGAATGGATCCTCGCGCGAGCGCGCGAAGACGGCGCCTGACAGCCATCCGCTAGCCGACGGCAGGCCCGCGCTCAAAAAATTGACACGCCAATGGCATCGTTTTTTTAGGTCTTGAGGGCCGGTTTTTGGCGGTTCTTCAGGGTTCGAGCCCTTCCGGGATTTTTGCATCGCCCCTAACATGGATATCGCAAGGGGAATGTAACGGGCGGAAAGCCCTGAACCGGAGAACAACGATGACAATGTTCAAGAGCAACGGTGATCGCGTCCCGGCGGTCATCGAAAGCTACGCAGCCGAAGTCAAAAGCGGCAGGATGGATCGCCGCGAATTCCTGGCCATGGCAAGCGCGATGGGCGCTTCCACGGCGTTCGCCTATTCGATGGCCGGCATCGCCCCGGCCAAGGCCGCGGCGATCGTGCCCGGCAAGAAGGGCGGCATCCTCAAGATGCAGATGATCATCAAGGACATGAAGGATCCGCGCTCCTGGGATTGGTCCGAGATCGCCAACGTCATGCGCCAGTGCAACGACTACATGATCCGCTACACCACCGACTTCACCTTCGAGGGCCATCTCATCGAGAGCTGGGAAGTCAGCGACGACGCCACCGAGTACACGCTGCATCTGCGCAAGGGCGTCAAGTGGTCGAACGGCGACGACTTCAACGCCGACGACATCGTCCATAACATCGAGCGCTGGTGCGACAAGGCGGCCGAGGGCAATTCGATGGCCGGACGCATGAGCTCTCTGATCGATCCCGCCACCAAGAAGGCCGCTGCCGGCGCCATCACCAAGGTCGACGACCACACGGTGAAGCTGAAATGCCATCAGTCCGACGTCACCATCATTCCGGGCTTTTCCGATTATCCGGCGGTCATCGTCCATCGCGACTTCGACAAGAACGACGCCGACATGCTCAAGACGCCCGGCACCGGTCCCTATGAGCTGATCTCGTACAAGGTCGGCGAGTCGGCCTCGGTACGGCGGCGCAAGGACTTCACCTGGTTCGGCGGCGAGCCCTATCTCGACGGCGTCGACTGGACCGACTACGGATCGGACGCCTCCAACCCCGCCATCGGCAGCGCCTTCGAGGCCGGTGAGATCGACTGCAACTACCAGACGGTGGGCGGCACGGTCGATCTCTATGACGGCATGGGCCTGGTCAAGGAGCAGGTCATCACCGCCGGCACCATCGTGCTGCGCACCAATGTGACCAACAAGCCGTATGACGACAAACGCGTGCGCAATGCCATCCAGCTCGCGGTCGACAATGAGACGGTGCTGAAGCTCGGCTACAGCGGCTTGGGCCAAGTCGCCGAGAACCACCATGTCTGTCCGATCCATCCGGAATATTTCGCCCTGCCGAAAGTTCCGCGCGACATTGCCAAGGCCAAGGCGCTGATGACCGAGGCCGGCCAGATGGATCATGAATTCGAACTGATCTCCTACGATGCGGACTATGTGAAGGACCCGGCCGACGTCGTCGCCGCGCAGATGCGCGAGGCCGGCTTCAAGGTCAAGCGCACCATCATTCCGGGCTCGTCGTTCTGGAACGACTGGACGAAATATCCGTGGTCGACCACCGACTGGGGTATGCGGCCGCTCGGCGTCCAGGTGCTGGCGATCGCCTATCGCAGCGGTGAGGCCTGGAATGAGTCGGGCTACGCCAATCCGGAATTCGACAAGAAGCTCAACGCGGCGCTCGCCGTGGCGGACGTCGACAAGCGCAAGGAATTGATGAAGGACGTCGAGTTCATTCTGCAGGACTCCGGCATCCTCATCCAGGCATTCTGGCGTTCGCTCTACCGGCACCACGCAACCTATGTGAAGAACCTCGGCATGCATCAGACATTCGAACTGCAGCTGGACAAGGTCTGGCTCGACAAGGCCTAGGCCGGCCGGTCACAGCAAATATTTCAGGGGCGCATGTTGCGCCCCTGAAGTCGCCGGGCGACTGCGATTGACCCATCAGCTAAATCAAACGCCAAGATAAAAGTCGCCGAATAAAGGGAAGAAACATGCGTACCCATGCACAAGCCGTCGTCATCGGCGGTGGTCTGATCGGTTGCTCGATCCTCTATCACCTTGCCAAGTTCGGCTGGACGGATGTCGTTCTCCTGGAGCGCAGCGAACTGACCTCCGGCTCGACCTGGCACGCGGCGGCCAACATCCACGGCCTGCATGATTCCACCAACATCAGCCGCCTGCAGCACTACACCATGGCGCTCTACAAGGAACTGGAGGCCGAGACCGGCCAGGGCTGCGGCATCTTCCAGCCGGGCTCGCTCTATCTCGCCCAGACCGAGGCGCGCGAGCATCAGCTGAGGCTGCAGGAAGCCAAGGCGCGGCGCTACAAGATGAATTTCTACGAGGTCGCGCGTGACGAGGCGGAGCGGCTGCACCCGCTGGTCGATTTCGACGGCATACGCTGCATCATGTATGAGCCGGAAGGCGGCAATGTCGATCCGTCCGGCGTCACCGCCGCCTACGCCGCCGGCGCGCGCCAGCGCGGCGCCGAGATACATCGCTTCACGCCGGTCACCGCCACCGAGGCGCAACCCGACGGCAGCTGGATCGTGCGCACGCCGAAGGGCGACATCCACACGCAATGGGTGGTCAACGCCGCCGGCCTGTGGGGCAGGGAGGTCGCCGCGATGGCTGGGCTGCAACTGCCGCTGATCCCGACCGAGCACCAGTATTTCGTCACCGAGACCATTCCGGAAATCGCCGCCATGGGCCGCCGCTTGCCCTCGGTCGCCGATCGCGACGGCGAGTACTATCTTCGCCAGGAAGGCCTCGGGCTGCTCATCGGCGCCTACGAGCGCAAGATGAAATTCTGGGCCGAGGACGGCACGCCGCTGGACTTTGGCCACGAACTGTTTCCCGACGATCTCGACCGTATCGAAGAGAACATGCTGCGCGCGATCGCGCGCGTCCCGGCCGTCGGCACCGCCGGCGTCAAAAAGGTGATCAACGGACCGATGATCTGGTCGCCGGACAGCGCGGTGCTGTTCGGACCGGTGCCCGAACTCAGCAACTATTTCTGCTGCAACGGCATCATCCCCGGTTTCTCGCAGTCGGGCGGGATGGGCAAGCTGGCGGCCGAGTGGATGATCGAGGGCGAGCCTTCGCTCGACATGTTTGCTTGGGACATGGCGCGCTTCGGCCACTGGGCCGGCAAGGCCTTCACCAAGGCCCGCGTCCAGGATCAGTACAGCCATCGCTTCAAGATCCATTTCCCCAATGAGGAGCGCGCCGCCGGGCGGCCGGTGCGGACAAGGCCTGCCTATGAAACGCAGAAGCAGATCGGCGCCGTCTTCGGCCTCAATTTCGGCTGGGAGCACCCGTTGTGGTTCGCCGCCGAGGGCGAGCCGAGCGAGGAGACGATCGGCTTCACGCGCCAGAACTGGTGGGGACCGGTGGGCCGCGAGGCGCGTATGCTGCGCGAACGCGCCGGCATCATCGACATCTCCAATTTCGCCAAATACGAGGTCAAGGGTCCCGGCTCCGAGGCCTGGCTCAATGCGCTGTTCGCCAACCGCATGCCGACAAGGATCGGCCGCTCCTGCCTCACGCCGCTGATCGGCAAGCGCGGCGGCATTGCCGGCGACTTCACCGTGACCAGGCTCGCCGACGACGAATTCATGGTCGTCGGTTCCGGCATGGCCGAGCGCTTCCACCAAAGGTTCTTCAAGGCCGTCCCGTTGCCCGAGGGCACGACCTTCCGCTCGCGCACCGAGGACCTCTGCGGCTTCAACGTGGCCGGACCCAGTTCGCGCGACTTGCTGCAGCGCCTGACCAATGAAGATCTGTCGAACGAGGCATTCCCCTTCATGCAGTCGCGCCGGATCACCGTCGCCGGCATCGATGTGGTGGCGCTCAGGGTATCCTTCACCGGCGACCTTGGCTGGGAACTGCATTGCAAGGTCGCCGACCAGGTCGAGCTCTACGACGCGCTGCTCAAGGCCGGCAACGAAGTTGGCGCCGGACCAGTCGGGTCGCGCGCGCTGATGTCGCTGCGGGTCGAAAAGGGCTATGGCAGCTGGAGCCGCGAATACTCGCCCGAATATTGGCCGCAGGAGGTCAAGTTCGACGGCCTTGTCAAAATGGATAAGGGCGCGTTCCTCAACCGCGAGGCCTATGCCGCCATCGCCGGCAAGCCGGCGCGCGACGAACTCATCATGCTGTCGATCGACGCCAGGGATGCCGACGCGACCGGCGGCGAGCCGATCTTCCTCGCCGACGGCACGCCGATCGGCCAGGTCTCTTCAGGCGCCTACGGCTATTTCGTCGAGCAGTCGCTGGCGCTCGGCTATGTCAAGGCGGGCTCCGCCAGGGCCGGCGACAAGGTCTCCGTCGCCATACTGGGAAGGCCGCATGAGGCGATCCTGCTGCCGCATCCGCCCTTCGATCCTGAGGGCAAGCGGCTGCGCTCATAGAGGTTCGGCCATCCGTTCGCCCAGTGAACCAACTGACGAAAACCGTAGCCGGCCGGAGACGCCGGCGAAGCTGAACGAGGAAGATTTTGACCGTCTGAAAACAAAGGGGAATCGCATGATCAAACGGCATCTGCTGGGCACCCTGTTTGCCCTGATCCTCACATCCTCCGCGCATGCGGGAGACGTCAAGGTTATCAATCAAGACGCGTGGTTCGCCGAAGGTCCGATCTGGTATCAAGACAAGCTGTTCTACGTCGAATATGGCCGCGGTACCGTGGACGTATGGGACGGCAAGAAGAACGCGATCTTCTGGAAGATGGACGGTTGTGGCCCATCGGCGGTGTTACCAACGACCACTGGCGAGTTCCTTGTCACCTGCTACGACAGCAACTCGATCGGCCGCATCTCCGCTGACGGCAAGACACTGCCGGCCTATGACAAGGACACGGACGGCAATCCGTTCAGCGGGCCGAACGACTTCGCGCCCGACAAGGATGGCGGCATCTATTTCACCGGCTCCGGCAAGGGCGGACCGCTGATCGACGCCTCGGCCTACTACATCGGCAAGGACGGCAGCGTGAAGAAGGTTGCCGGCGACCTGCACAATGCCAATGGCCTCGTCATGTCGAACGACGGAAAAATCCTGTACCTGGTCGAGACCGAGGATAACAGGATCATCGAGTTCGACGTCCAGCCCGACCATAGCCTGAGCAACCGCCGCGTCTTCCTGCGCCTTGACGACTTGTTCCCGAACCAGCCGCATATCTGGCCTGACGGCATCAAGATGGACAAGGCCGGCGAGATGTATATCGGCCAGAGCCCGCGCTCGCTCGACGCGCCAGGCAAGATTGTCGTCGTAGACAAGGATGCGAAGCTGCTGCGCACGCTTTCGGTGCCATCGCCATCCATGCCGAATTTCGCCTTCGGACCCGAAGAGAAAGAGCTCTACGTGATGGCGCTAGACCAGATCGATGCGGCACCCTGGCACGGCAAGGTCTACGAGGTTCCGAACAAGTAGGGTGTTGCCGGCGGCCAGGGCAATTCCAGGAAAAGTGCGAAGCGGTTTTCCGTCCGGAATTGCGTCAAAACAATGCCGCCGGGTGCATTGTCAGCCGCCGAACCGATCCAGCCAATGTTGGGCAAGGTCGGAGCGGCGGCAGATCCAGATGTCCGGATTGGCCTTGATCTTGTCGAGGAAGCGGGCGAGCCCGATCATACGGCCCGGCCGGGCCGCCAGCCGGCAGTGCAGCGACACGGTCATCATGCGCGGTGTGTGCCCGCCTTCGGCCAGCAGCCAGTCCACGCCATCGCTGACATATTCGAAGAACTGGCTGCCGGTCTCCAGACCGGAGCCGCGCGAAAAGCGGCTGTCATTGTTGTCGAAACTGTGCGGGACGACCAGGTGCCGCTTGCCATCGACGTCGACAAAATAGGGCAGGTCGTCATTGTAGTCGTCGCAATCGAACAGGAAGCCGCCATGCTCCGCCACCAGCCGCCGGGTGTTGAGACTGGGCCGGCCCGTGTACCAGCCGAGCGGGCGAATGCCGGTCAGGCGCTGGACGGTGTCCACGGTCATCGCAATGTGATTGCGTTCTTCGGCCTCGCTCAGCGGCGCGTAGTCGATCCACCGCCAGCCATGGCAGACGATGTCGCTGCCGAGTGCGGCGATCGCCTTGCCGGCCGCCGGATTGAGTTCCAGCGCCCTGCCGACGACATAGAAAGTCGGAACGATGCCCTTTTCGCCAAACAGCGAAGCGAGCCGCCAGACGCCGACGCGCGAACCGTATTCGTAGAGCGATTCCATGTTGCGGTTGCGCAGGCCGGGCACTGCCGGGGACACCGCAAGGTCCGACAGGATCGCCTCGGAGACGCCGTCGCCCTCGCCGATGCTGTATTCTGCGCCTTCCTCGTAGTTGACGACGATGTTGAGTGCCAGTTTGGCGCCGCCGGGCCACTCAGCGGCCGGAGGCTTGGCGCCATAGCCGATAAGGTCACGGACAGGCAGATACGGCATCTCTCAATCTCCCCAGGATTCAGTCGTAAGACATGCGGTCGCCAAAACTATCCGCCGCGCATGTCGATCAGTATGTGCAGTGCTCGATCCATTATCTCTTGCGGGCCGACCGTCGCGCGCAAGCAGTCCGTGAGGCCGTAGCCGCCCAGGCTGCGCACGATGATATCGGCGCCGCGTAAAGTTCTCTCGGCGGCTTCTGCGGCGGCTGCACTGGAGAAGCGGATCAGTACGAAATTCGTCCGGCTTTCGGGAACATGGTAGCCGGCAGACCGCAGATCATGCGCATACCGATCGCGGATCACGGCCGTGCGGGCCACTGTTTCGCGCATATAGGCCTGGTCCTGCACGGCCGCGACGGCCATTGCCAGGCTCGGTGTCGTGACCTGGTTCGAATTCTGCATCTTGCGCATTTCAGCCGCGACCGAAGGCGCGAACAGTCCCCAGCCGACGCGCGCGCCGGCCAGGCCATAGGCTTTGGAGAGGGTGCGCAACACCACCGTATCGCCACGCGCGGCGAGCGCAAAAATCGGTCCTGGGTCTTGGTCGTCGAATTCGCCATAGGCCTGATCGATTACGAGGAGCACGTCCGGCCGCAACGCCGCGCGCAGCCGCAGCAGTTCGCTGTTGCGGATACGGGTGCCGGTCGGATTACCCGGATTGCAGACGAAGACGATACGCGTTGCTGGCGTGACGGCAGCCAGGATGTTGTCGATCGAAACGGTGAGATCGCGCTCTTCTGCCTTGACGTAGACTGCACCAACACGCGCGGCGGCGGACGCGGCGAAATTATAGGCAAAGGCGGTGCCCAGCACCTCATCGCCTGGCCCGGCAAACGCCGCGACGGTGCAACTGATCAGGTCCATCGAACCGGCGCCGCACAAGACCAGGCTGCGCTCGACCCCGTAGGCTTGTGCGAGCGCTTCGCGCAGCGCTGTCCAGTCCGGATCGGGATAGAGATGGCTGCGGGCAATCGCGTCCCGGCCGGCGGCAATCGCCCTGGGGCTGGGTGGAAAGGCGCTTTCGTTCTGGGCAAGGGTCGGCCGGTCATAGCCGCCGAAATTCGCAAGCGCGAAGGCAGACATGGCCTCGATATGGGTGGCTGCTTTCAGCGGCACGGCGCATCCATGAGGATGTAGATCATCTCGCGGACCACCTTCTGTCGGACCGGCTCATGAGCAAGCTACAATCCGCCAGCGTGTTCACAAGCAAAAACTAACCGCGCAATGGCTCCGAAATTCTGGCCCTTGTTGGGGTCGTCCGCACGAGAACGAAGAAGAGATGGCATTGTCGGGCCGGACGCGAGCCCTTCGGGTCAGGATTGTAGGATTTCCCGGTGCCGTCGAGCGAAGGTCTCGGCGATCGCGAGGACCGCGGCGTGAATCGGTCCCGCGGTGAGGCTGGGCATGATCGACGCGTCCACGACAAAGAGATTGTCGAGCGCCTTCAGCCGTAGATCTGCATCGACGACGGCGTCCGGGTCCTTGCCCATCCTGCATGTGCCGCAGGGATGATGGTGCGTGATGACCGATCGCGCGATGAAGTCGTCGATCTCGGCCGCACTGTTCAGCGCGCCTGGCAGCAGTTCGCGCTCTCGCCAGCCGGCGAGTTCATCTCCATGCCCGATTGTCCGTGCCGCCTCGAGTGCCTTGCGAAACAGCGCGCGGTCGCGGCCGGTTTGCAGATATGCCGGGTCGATGATCAGGGGATCGCCGAGCTCACGCCCACTTATGCGCACGCTGCCGCGGCTCGTCGGATGGGTGATGCCGAACAACAGCGAGTAGGCCGTGCCGGCGGCAGGTGCCTGGAAGCATTCGGACACGATCGGCGCGATGCCGCAACCAACGACTATTTCAGGCTGGCCGGTAGCGGCGAAGTCGTCGGCGCGCATATAGGCCATCGACTCTGAATGTTGGAGGCGTGACGGCGGCACCGGCTTGCGGGCGGCATAAAGGTTGCCGGCACCAAGCAGATGGTCCTGAAGGTTTCGACCGATTTCAGGCATATCGATCAGGCAGCCAACGTCCGCGGCATCGAGCACATCACGCGGACCGATCCCCGAACGCATCAGCAAAGCCGGACTTTCCAGCGCTCCGGCGCAAAGCACGATTTGATCCGCAAAGATTTCGACCGGACCCTGTTGCCCTGCGACCTCGAGGCTGCGGACCTGATTGCGTTCCAAATTGAGCCGCCGCACTCGGGATCCCGTAAGGATGGTCAGGTTTTCGCGGCCTCGAACTGCCCCGGTGAGCCAGGCGTCCGCCGCTGTGACCCGCCGCCCATCGCGAATGTTCAAGGAGTTCGGGGTGACACCGATCATCGCTCCGCTGTTATGGCCCTCGAGGCGAGGCAGACCCAATGATGCGCCTGCCTCGATGAAGGCACAAGCAAGCGGACTGACTTCGTCAGCCGGCAGATGGATCGGCAATGGTCCGCCCTTGCCGTGAATGCCGTCGCCGCCAAGCGGGTGGTCTTCGATAGCCTGGAAAACCGGCAGCAGTTCATCCCAACCCCAGCGGCGATCCCCGGTCGCGTCGACCCAGGCCTGGAAATCCGAGGGATGACCGCGCATGTAGCCCATCGCGTGCAGGCAACTCGAGCCGCCGATCAACCGCCCGCGCGCCCAATGATGGACCCGGCCCGCGGTGCCGGCCTGCGGCTGCGTGCGATAGTCCCAATCGTAGCTGCGGCCCTGAAGCGCCGGCCACGCGGCGGGGTTCCAGATGTCGGGGTCCGTCGCCTCTTCGCCCGCCTCGATCAGCAGAACTCGACTGTCCGGATCTTCACTCAGTCGCGCGGCAAGCAACGTCCCGGCCGAACCGCCGCCGACGATGACGATATCGCAATTCGGTCTACGCTCGACATCGGCCCTGGTCATCATCACTCCATCTGCCATTTGCCGGCTTCGATGGCCGGCATGTCTGACACCGACATGAAGAAGGCCGCGCACTGATCTACGTTCGGCCGATCCGAAAACGTCATGAAGGACGTCGAGTCTTCAGATGGAACGACAGTCCATCGAAGAGCTCAAATCCCGTGGTCCATGGATATCTTCGCCGCCGCTTTCGCCCTCAGGACGTGCTGTTTCGAGGCTTTGCGGGCGGCCTTCTCGTCGCCGGCGGCGATGGATTCGAAGATCTCCCTCATCTCCGCCAGGCTGCTTTGTGCTCTGCCCTCCAGGGACATCGATCGTCCTCGGAAGAAGCTGATCCTGGCCACAAGACCGCGATGGACTTCCTCCAGGATCGGGTTGCCGCAATTCGCGAGTATGATGGAATAGAAGTCCGCGGCGGTCATCACCTGCGCCAGGCTGTCATTGCTCGATGCCGCCTCTTCGAATGCGGAAAGAGATTTCTCGAGTTCACGCAACTGTTCCGGCGAAATCCTTAGCGCGCATCGTCCCGCCGCCTCGACTTCCAACAGCTCTCGAACCTCGTAGATGGCGGTTGCCACCTCCCATGAAAGCGCCGGTATCGACGGCCCGCGGTTGGGCACGATCTCGATCAGGCGCTCGGCCTCAAGACTGCGCAAAGCCTCCCTCAGCGAGGGGCGGCTGATGCCGAGTTGTGTGCACAGTTGACTTTCGATGAGGCGGCTTCCCGGCTGAAACAATCCGGAGAAGATCGCCAGCCGTAACTTGTCGACGGTCTCCCGTTGCACGGTCCGTGGCGAAATTCGCAAATTCAAATCTGGGGGCATCGATAACGTCTCATGGGCTTTTGAGTCGCAAGCTGAAGCAGCATACGCCACGCCGTTGAAATTTGACAGCAGGATGGCCTGATTGTCAAATCTGAAGATTGCAAGAATGTCAGACAATCTGCTTGACGCGCTTCGGGCTGTATGATCCTTTTGCAGGAGACGAGCAGCGGAGGCGAGGATCATGGACATGGCGGCAGAGGTAGCTTCCGACCACTTCATCTCGCGACGGGTCGACATTGGCCGCATCACCTTGAACGTGCGCCAGAGGGGCAGCGGCCCGTTGATGCTGTTCTTCCATGGCATCACTTCCAACTCCGCCGTCTTCGAGCCGTTGATGGCCCGGCTCTCGGATCGGTTTACGACGATTGCGGTTGACCAGAGGGGGCATGGCCTCAGCGACAAGCCGGAAACCGGCTACGAGGCGAATGACTACGCGGAAGACATCGCCGGCCTGATACGCACGCTCGATCGCGGCCCTCCCGTCCTCGTCGGACATTCGCTTGGTGCCAGGAATTCCGTCACCGCCGCGGCGAAATACCCGGATCTGGTGCGGTCGGTCATAGCAATCGACTTTACGCCGTACATCGAGACCGAAGCGTTGGACGCGCTGGAAGCGCGGGTGAACGCGGGGAGCCAGCTTTTCGAGGATGTCGGGGCTGTCGAAGCATATCTCGCCGGCCGCTATCCGAACATTCCCGCTCCCGCCATCAGGATCAGGGCCGAAAGTGGCTATCAGCCGGTCGACGGCGGATTGCGTCCGTTGGCCTCGCCCGCGGCGATGGCGCAGACCGCCAAGGGCCTGCGAGCGGACCTGGTGCCGGCCTACCGCGACGTGACGAAGCCTGTCCTCATCGTTCGCGGCGAGACGAGCAAATTGGTTTCGGCGGCGGCGCTGTCCAAGACAAGCCAGCTGCGGCCCGATCTGCCTGTCGTCGTCGTCCCGGGCGCCGACCACTACGTCAACGAGGTCTCTCCCGAGATCACGCTGAAAGCCATCACCAACTTCATAGACGCCTGACGGCCAAGCGCGCCGTCTTCTTGTACGCAGCATCAGGATAGAAAATGGCCAATGTAAACAAAACTCCGGGCAAAACGCGTCGCGCCGAAGTCGCCGGCGGCGGCTTTGCCGGCCTGACCGCCGCCATCGCTCTCAAGCAGATCGGTTGGGACGTCAGGCTGCACGAAAAGAGCTCGGAGCTGCGGGCGTTCGGCGCTGGCATCTATCTCTGGCACAATGGCCTTCGCGTGCTCGAAGGACTGGGCGCCCTGGACGATGTTCTCCAGGGTTCGCACACGCCTCCGACCTACGAGACCTGGATGCACAACAAGTCGGTCTCCAAGGAGACTTTCAACGGTCTGCCCTGGCGCATCATGACGCGCAGCCACCTGCACGATGCCCTGGTCAACCGCGCTCGTGCGCTTGGTGTCGACATAAGCGTCAATTCCGAGACGGTCGCCGCCGATCCGGAAGGTCGCCTGACGCTTCAGACCGGCGAGGTTCTCGAAGCCGATCTGATCGTCGGCGCCGATGGCGTCGGCTCCAAGGTCAGGGATTCCATCGGCTTCAAAAAGGATCGATGGGTTTCGAAAGATGGTCTCATCCGGCTGATTGTCCCGCGCATGAAGAAAGAGCTCGGTCATGGCGAGTGGGACAACACCATCGACATGTGGAACTTCTGGCCACGTGTTCAGCGCATTCTCTATTCGCCCTGCAATGAGAATGAACTCTATCTGGGCTTGATGGCTCCGGCCGCCGATCCTCGCGGATCCGCCGTTCCGATCGATCTCGAAGTCTGGGTCGAGATGTTTCCTTTCCTTGAGCCGTGCCTGGTCGAGGCGGCCAAGCTGAAAACCGCCCGATACGACAAGTACGAAACGACCAAGCTGGATAGCTGGACAAGAGGCAAGGTCGCCCTTGTGGGTGATGCCGCGCATGCCATGTGCCCGGCTCTTGCCCAGGGTGCCGGTTGCGCGATGGTCAACGCCTTCAGCCTGTCGCAGGACCTGGAGGAGGGCGCTTCAGTCGAGGATGCGCTCGTCGCGTGGGAGAAGCGCATCCGCCCGATCACGGATCGCTGCCAGGCCCTGTCCGGCGACTATGCGGCGAACCGCTCGCTCTCGAAGGGAAACATGTTCACACCGGCGGCACTGGAAGCTGCCCGCTACGACCCTCTGCGCCGTGTCTTCTCGTGGCCGCAATAAACGTCGGGCAAGCCGGCCAGCGAATTAATCGGTGCGCGCGGAAACAGCGCGCACCCTTCAGGAGATAAAGATGAATTATTCCAGTGAAGTCGAACGAGATTATGAGGTCAGGGGATGGTACTCCTCGGTCCAGGAAAGCCGGCATGACGGCGGCACACCGGGCGAGACCCTCGTCAAAGTCGCGACCGGCGTTGTCATACGCAATCCCTTTGCCGGAAAGTTCGTCGCCGAACTGTCTGATCTGACCAATCCGAGTGCCGCGATCGGTCATGCGCTTGGCGAGCGCGCCGTGGCGCTGCTCGGCAACAGGCCGGTCGAAAGCTATGGCAAGGGCGGTATCGCGGGTACATCAGGCGAACAGGAGCATGTCGTCGCCTGCATCACCACGGTCTTCGGAGATCCGCTGCGCCAGCAGGTGGGCGGTGGCAAGGCGTGGATCTCGTCGGTCAGCAAGGTCGCTGTCGCCGGCACGACCATCGATATCCCGCTTGCCCACAAGGACGAGCTCTACATCCGTTCCCACTACGACGCCGTCACCTTTTCCGTGCCGGATGCGCCGCGCCCGGACGAACTTCTGATCTGCGTCGCCGTCGCATCAGGTCCGCGCGTGCATCAGCGCGTCGGCGGCAAATCCGTCGCCGACCTCAAGGCCGGCGTCTAGTTCGATCGAAATTGCTGAAGGACGAATTCATGCCCCTGAACATCAAGGACCTCAAGATCACGTCGGCGGATTTCAAGCCGCTCGGGAAACTGCGTGACGAGCATGCCGGCGACAAGGGCAACGTATTGCCCAGGCTTACCGTCAGCGGCGTCCCGGCAGGGACGAAGGAACTGGCGGTCATCTGCCACGATCCGGACGCGCCGCTCGCCAACGGTTTCACGCATTGGGTGGTCTACGGCATCGATCCCTCGACCACCGACCTGTCGGATGCGCAGGAGAAATTCCGCGTCGGCCCCAACGGCGCCGGTGGCAAGCAATATTACGGCCCTCAGCCGCCCGCGGGTCATGGTGAGCATCACTACTATTTCTGGGTCTATGCGCTCGACACGAAGGTCGAAGGAACGCCCACCCGGGAGGAGTTCCTGCAGAAATATGCCGGAAACATCATCGAGCAGAACCGGATCGTCGGCATCTACGAAAACAAGTGAAATCCGCGGCCCTGGTGACCAATAACAACAACAAGAATGGTCGCCATCGCCGCAATGGGAGAATTTGGAAATGAAAGACAACAACCCCGCGCACCAGAAGGTCTTCGAGGAACTCGTCACGGCAACGAAGATACTTCTGAACGAAGGCATCCTGGATACGTTCGGGCACATCAGTGCCCGTGACCCCGAGGATCCCGAGAGCTTCTTCCTGGCGCAGAAGCTGGCTCCAAGCCTGATAACGGTTGGGGATATCCAGCGGTTCAACCTCGACGGCGAGACCTCGGACAACCGGCCATCCTATCTGGAGCGCTATATCCACAGCGAGATCTACAAGGCACGGCCCGACGTCCAGTGCGTGCTCCACAGCCATTCGCCGGCTGTCCTGCCCTATTGCTTCACCGACCAGCCGCTGCGGCCCGTGACCCATATGGGGGCTTTCCTCGGCGACGCCGTCCCGGTCTACGAGATACGCGACAAGCAGGGAGACGATACCGATCTCTTTGGCGGCAGCCGGAGCGTCTGTGCGGACATCGCTGAAAGTCTCGGGAACTATCCCGTCGTGCTCATGGCACGCCACGGCGTCGTCAATGTCGGCAGTTCCGTCCGGCAGGTGGTGTTCCGGGCCTTCTATCTTGAGCAGGAGGCGGCAGCGCATACCGCCGGCCTGCGGATCGGCACGATCAAGTATCTGTCGCCGGGCGAAATCAAGGCCGCAGGAAATCTCGTCGGCGCCCAGATCGACCGTGGATGGGATCACTGGTCGCAGCGCCTCAGGGAAGCAGGCTTGGCCTAGGGGCCGGCGGCGTTTGAACATACCGGGAAAGACCTTGGTCCTGGCCCAGGTTTTCCAGACTCGATCGCAATGGGTTCCCTGACGCCGCGGCGTCGGACGAAGGCAATGAAACGCACCATGCCGCATGCTGAAAGCTACGATTACATCATTGTTGGGGCCGGATCGGCCGGTTGCGTGCTCGCCAACCGGCTGAGCGCCGACCCGGGATGTTCGGTGCTGTTGCTGGAGGCCGGCGGCTGGGACAGCGATCCGATGATCCACATTCCGCTTGGATGGGGCAAAATCCTGACCGAGCGTCGGCATGACTGGATGTATTTCTGCGAGCCGGAAGACAATGTCGGAGGACGCCGGGTCGAGTGCGCGCGCGGAAAGGTCATTGGCGGATCCTCGTCGACCAACGCCATGGCCTATGTGCGGGGCAATCGCGGCGATTACGATCGTTGGGCAGCTTCTGGGCTCAGGGACTGGTCGTACGACAAGGTGCTGCCGTATTTCCGCAAGCAGGAAAGCTGGGAAGGCGGCGGGAACCAGTATCGTGGCGGCAACGGCCCGGTCAGCACCCAGTTCTGCCGCTACAAGGACACGCTGATCGACGCATTTGCGAAAGCCAGCGTGGACGCCGGCTATGCGCAGACGAACGACTACAATGGCGAGCGGCAGGAAGGGTTCGGCCGCCTCCAGATGACGATTTCGAAGGGCCGGCGCGCCTCGACCGCCTCTGCCTATCTGCGGCCGGTGCTGAAGCGGCCCAATCTGACCGTCCTGACGGAAGCGAGCGCGACGAAGATCGTGCTGGAGGGTGCGCGCGCCACCGGCGTCACCATAAACCATCGCGGCGGCGAACGCACGGTTCTCGCCCGTAGGGAAGTGCTGCTTTCCGGCGGTGTGATCAACACGCCGCAACTCATGATGCTGTCGGGCATCGGGGCGCAGGACGAGCTTGCCGCGCACGGGATCCAGACGCGGGTCGACCTGCCGGCGGTCGGCAAGAACCTGCAGGATCACGTCTCGGTCATCCTCATGTACCGGCGCCGGGCTCCGGGCGGCCCTTTCCTGCGCAACATGCGTGCCGACCGGATCGGGCTCGATTTCGTCAAGACCTACCTCACGGGACGCGGTTTTTCCGGCGATGTGCCCGGCGGTGTTGTCGCCTTCCTGAAGAGCGGTCCGGCGCGGCCATTGCCGGATGTGCAACTGCTCTTCACGGCGGCGCCGCTCGCGGCATGGCCATATTTCAAGCCGTTCAAGGCGCCGTTTGCAGACGGCTTCGCAACACGCATCGTGGCGACACAGCCTGAAAGCCGGGGAGCGGTGAAACTGGCGTCGGCTGATCCTTCCGCGGCGCCTCTGATCCACCAGAATTTCCTCGCCTCGCCGAAGGATTGGGAATCGCTGCGGGCCGGCTTCCGGGTGGCGCGCGATCTTGCCGCGCAGCCCTCCATGCAGCCCTTCATCGAGGCGGAATTCTTTCCCGGTCCGAAGTGCCAGAGCGACGACGAGATCGACGAGCATATCCGCAAGACCTCCATCACAGTGCATCATCCGGCCGGGACCTGCCGGATGGGCGCCGATGATGCCTCGGTCGTCGACCCGCAATTGCGCGTGCGCGGCGTCGACGGCCTCAGGGTGGTGGACGCTTCCGTCATGCCCGACCTGGTCTGCGGAAACATCAATGCGGCGGTGATCATGATCGCCGAGAAAGCCGCCGACCTCATCGCCAGCTCAAAACAAAGCGGGACAATGCAATGATCCGACGTATCGCCATCATCGGTATGGGTACGATGGGGCCGGGCATGGCCGCCCGGCTCGCCAGAGGCGGCTTGCAGGTCGTCGCCTACGATGTTGCCCCGGCAGCGATCGAGCGCGCGAGATCCATGTTGGGCGTGGCCGAGACCGTTTTGGACGCCCTGGGCATCGCGCCGCCGTCGACCGGCGCTGGAGCGGTCCGCTTCACCGATGATATCGGCGATGCGGTATCGGGGGCCGACCTCGTCATCGAGAACGTCCCTGAAAACATTTCGGTCAAGGCCGATGTCTATCGCGCGATCGACGGCCTGATCGCCTCGGACACGATCGTCGCCTCCGACACGTCGGGTATCCCGATCACCAAGTTGCAGGCGCATATCTCGCATCCCGAGCGGATGGTGGGCATGCACTGGTCGAACCCGCCGCACATCATCCCGATGATCGAGGTGATCGCCGGCGAGAACACCGCGCCGCAAACCGTGGCTGTCATCCGCGACCTGATCCGCTCGATCGGTTTGCTGCCGGTGGTGGTGAAGAAGGACGTTCCGGGCTTCGTCGAGAACCGCGTGCTCTATGCGCTGCTGCGCGAGGCGGTCGACCTTGTCGAACGCGGCGTCATCGACCCGGAAGATCTCGACACCTGCGTGTCCTGGGGCATCGGCTACAAGATCGCCGTGATCGGGCCGATGGCGCTGCTCGATATGGCGGGCCTCGATATCTACAAGTCCGTCTCCTCCTTCCTCAATGCCGATCTCTCCAATCGCGACGATGTCGCGCCCATGGTGCTGGAGAAGACGAACGCGTCGAAGTTCGGCATCAAGTCGGGCGAGGGCATGTTCTCCTACACGCCCGAGCAGACCAAGGCGCTGCAAGGCGAACGGGCGCGCAAATTGGTCGCGGTGCGGCGTATCCTGGAGGGCCGGGAGTAGCCATGCGCATGGAACCCATTCGAGCAGCAGGCGGCCGGCCAGCACATATCCGCCACGACGACGATCTGATCTCCGTCAAAGGCGTTTCGGTGGTCATGGCCAAGCAGCTGGTTCTGCAGAATATCGATCTTTCGGTACCGAAAGGGTCGTTCGTCTCCCTTATCGGTCCTTCCGGCTGCGGCAAGAGCACCTTGCTCAAAGTCCTGGCCGGGCTTGTCAATCCGACGAGCGGCAGTGTTTCGATTGCCGGGCTTTCGCCGGTCGAGGCGGCGCGCAAGCGCATGATCGGCCTCGTCTTCCAAGACGCCAATTTGCTTCCCTGGAAGAACGCCGTCGACAACGCGTCGATGCTGCTCGGCATCGCCGACAAGTCGCTCTCGCGCGCTGAGTTGCGGGCGCGCGGCCAGCAGATGCTGGAACTAGTCGGGCTGGGCGACAGCGCCCACAAGCGCCCCCATGAATTGTCAGGCGGCATGCGCCAGCGCGTCGCCATCGCGCGGGCCCTGGCGCTCGATCCGGCGGTGCTGCTGATGGACGAGCCGTTCGGCGCGCTCGACGCCATCACCCGCGATTCGATGGGCCAGTCGCTGCTGGAGATCTGGCAGCGCACCGGCAAGACCATCGTGCTTGTCACCCATTCCATAGACGAAGCCATCCACCTGTCGCGCCATGTCCACGTGATGGGGATCAAGCCGGGGCGGATCACCGAGAGCCTCGACATTGGTCTGCCCTATCCGCGCGACCTGTCGGTGACGGAAGATCCGGAGTTCGTCAGGCTGGTGGTTCAGCTGCGGGTGATGCTGCGCGCCAGCCATCAACCAGGAGGCGCGTCATGAGCGATCAACCCATCACCAATCTCTCCGAGCCCCGGCCTGCCTCCAACTGGGCCGCGGCGACAGGCAGCTGGCTGCCGGCGGTCATCCTCCTGCTTGCGACGATCGTGGTGTGGGAAGCCGTGGTGCGGATTTTCGCCATCTCCGCCTTCATCATTCCCGCCCCGTCCGAGATCGCGCAATCGCTGGTCGCGCAATGGGCAACGCTGATGCAGGCGACACTGGTGACGGCGGGCGAGATCCTGGTTGGATTCCTTGTCTCCGTCGTGGTCGGCATTGCCATCGCGCTGGTCATCGTGCGCTTCGACTGGCTGGGGCGAGCGCTCTATCCGCTGGTGGTGCTGTTCCAGAACGTGCCCAAGGTGGCACTGGCGCCGATCTTCATCCTCTGGTTCGGCTACGGGCTCGCGCCCAAGATCGGCCTGATCCTGGTCATCGCCTTCTTCCCGGTGACCTTGTCGATGCTGGCGGGCATGCAGTCGGTCGATCGCTCGCTGCTGTCGCTGATGAATTCGGTCGGCGCCAGCCGCACGCAAATCCTGTTCAGGATTCGCGTTCCGCATTCGCTGCCCAACCTGATGGCCGGCACCAAGATCGCCGCGACGCTCAGCGTCATCGGCGCCATCGTCGGCGAATTCGCCGGCGCTTCTGACGGGCTCGGCTACGTCATCCAGTTCGCCTCGACCCAGCTCGACACCGCGCTGGTCTTCGCGGCCCTGCTCCTCGTTTCGGTGCTGGGCATCGCCTTCTACTACGCGGCCGAAATTCTCGAACGCATCGTGGTGCCGTGGGCGCCGAAATTCAGCCAGTCCTAGGTCCGCTCTCAACCAACGAAAAAGGGAACAAAAATGCTCAGACGCTCACTCATCAAGGCAGCCGCGCTTGCGGCGTGTGTCGGGACACTCGGCTTCTCGGGCGCGGCCCTGGCGGCCGACAAGGTCAACGTCCAGCTCGACTGGGTGGTGCGCGGCAACCACGCCATGTTCTTCGTCGGCAAGGAAAAGGGCTTCTTCGCCAAGAACGACATCGACGTCGCCGAAATCCGCAAGGGCTCCGGCTCGCCGGATGCCATGCGGCTGGTGGGCAATGGCAACGCGGATTTCGGCTTCGGCGATCTTCCCACGCTCGCCGTTGCGCGGTCGCAGAATGTCCCGGTGGTGGCGCTTGCCGCCGTCAACCAGCACTCGCCGCTGGCGATCATCTCGCTGGCCAAGACGCTGAAGCTCGCCAAGCCGGCGGATCTCAAGGGCCTGACCATCGGCATTCATCCGGCCGGCTCAACCTACATCTTCTTCAAGGGCTTCCTGGCGGCCAACGGCCTGACGGAGAAGGACATGACGCTCAACAGCGTCTCGCCGCCCTATGAAAGCTATCTGCTTCTGGGCCGGGTCCAGACGGTGGTCGGCTATGTCGACGCCGAGGTTCCCGAACTGGAGGCCAAGGCGGGCGGTCCCGGTTCGCTCAGCATCATGATGGGCTCGGATCACGGCTGGAAGGCCTATGGCTCGGGCCTGTTCACCTCGCAGACAATGATCAAGGACAAGCCCGAAATCGTCGCCCGCTTCGTCAAGGCGTATAGGGAAGCCTTCGACTATGTCGTCGCCCACCCTGAGGAGGCTGCCGAGATCACCGCCAAGGCCGCACCCGGCTACGCCGGCAAGAAGGACGTGCTTTTGGCGCAGATCAACGCCGACATCGCGTCGACCTTCACCAGCCCGGACACCAAGGAACACGGCCTTGGCTGGATGACGAAGACGCAGTGGGAGGAAACGCTGAAGACGCTCACTGATCAGGGCGTGCTCAAGGCGGCCCTGTCGGCGGACGACGTCTTCACCGACAAATTCCTGGCCAAGGAGTAGGTCGCGCCATGTCGCGGGCCAACGGATCGATGAGCGCCTATCGGCACGCGAGCCGGTCCCGCTCCACGCCGCAGGACACGGCGCGCGCTCCCTTGGCCGCGTCGGTGCGGTCGAGTGTGATCTGCACCCGTGTGGCATATGCGCGACCCGACAGGCCGCACCACAGGCGCTCGACCGGCAGGTTCTCGTGCTTGTCGTTGAGGATCGTGAACGTGCCGGTCTTGGCATCGAACCAGAGCTCGATGCGGGCGCTCTTGCCCGGCTCGACCGTCGCGATCCCGGCCGAATACCAGTGGGCGAAGTCGGCATTGCAGGACAGCCCTTCATTGCCCGCATTCGAAATCGTCAACGGCACCATGGCGAGCCCGTCGGTGCCCTTGCGGACGGTGACATGGTGCAACTCGACCGCGTTGGCGAAGGATGTGAACGCCAGCATCACTGAAAGGACATAACGAATCTTCACTTTGCCCGATCTCCATGGGTAGATTTTCATCGGGCAGTCTATCTCGCTTTTGCGCAATAACAATAAGAATATTGATTGGAAAATCAAACAGAGAGGGTAACATGTTAAAGATTATTAAGAGCAGTGTAAGTGCAGTTATACTGAGCGGTGTCTTGTTGGGCGGCGCGCTTGCCGGCGAAGTCAAGTCGATCGCCATCCTGACGCCTGAAGAAGGCACCGACTACGGCTGGAACCAGCAGGGCATCGACGCCGCCAAGGCGGCAGGCAAGGCCGCCGGCGTCGAAGTGGTCGTGGCCCAGGGCCTCGGCTATGGCGACGTTCGTCCGACCTTGCGGGAACTTGCGTCCGACGGCGCCAGCCTGCTGATCGCCCACGCCAGCGGCTACAACACCTCGGCGCCTGAAATCGCCAAGGAACTGAAGGTTCCGGTGGCGATCGTCGACACGCCGAACGGCCTGGAGAAGGGCCTCGTCGCCGACTACACGCTGAGCGGCCACCAGGGCGCCTATCTCGCCGGCCGTCTCGCCGCCAAGATGTCGCGCTCGAAGTCGGTCGGCATCGTCGTCTCGGGCGAACCGCCATCGTGGAATTCGCAATCGGCGGCTTTCGCGCAAGGCGTGAAAGCGGAAAACCCGGACGTCAAGATCACCTATGCGGTGATCGGACCCGCCGCCTACAGCGATGCCGCCGGCGGCAAGCGCGTCACCGAAAGCGTGATTGCGTCGGGCGCCGACATCATCTTCGGCCAGGGCAACGGTTCGAGCTTCGGCATGCTGCAGGCGGTCGAGACAACCAAGGCCGGCGACGGCGGCAAGGTCTATTTCATCGACGTCATCGGTGACAAGTCGCCGATCGACAAGGGCTTCCTGCTGTCGTCGGTGGTGTGGAACATCGAGCCGGTCTATGCGGCGATGATCGCCGACCTGAAGGCCGACACGTTCGGCACCAAGCACTATACGATCGGCCTCAAGGACGACTCGGTGAAGCTGCTGAAAACCGCTGCCATTCCGGACGATGTCTGGACGGAAATCCAGACACTGCGCGAAGACGTCATTTCCGGCAAGATCAAGGTCGATCCGGTCTATGACGCGGCCGCCGTCAGGGCGCTGATGACCAGCGTCGCCCAGTAAGGCGATCGAGGTCGGCTGCCGGAGGGGTGATCCGTTCACCTCTCCGGCTGATTACCATTTTTTGGTACAGGGCTTTCATGAGCGGTTCTTCTTCATCGTCCGTTGCCGGGCGCGACATCGTCGCGCTGGAAGGCGTGACCAAACGGTTTCCCGGCATTGTCGCCAATGACAGCGTCGACCTGTCGATCCGTCCCGGCGAGGTGCATGTGCTGCTCGGTGAGAACGGCGCGGGAAAATCCACCTTGATCGGCGTGCTGTCGGGGCTGCAGCAGCCGGACGAAGGGCGCATACTGGTCGACGGCAAGCCGACCCCGATCACCTCGCCGCGCCATGCGCTGGCGCTGGGCATCGGCACCGTCTTCCAGCACATGATGCTGGTGCCGACGCTGACGGTGGCGGAAAACCTGTTGCTTGGCGGACCCTGGTGGCAACGCCCCAGGACCGAGGAGCTTGAGGCGCGCGTCGCCGAGATCACCCGCAGCCTCGGCATCACGGTGAAGCTGCATGCCAAGGTATCGGAGCTTTCGCTCGGCGAGCAGCAGCAGGTCGAAATCCTGCGCGCGATGGTGCGCAACAGCCGATTGCTGATCCTCGACGAATCCACCTCCATGCTGACGCCGAAAGGCATCGACGAACTGGGCGCGCTGATGCGCCGCCTTGTCGAGCAGGGCCTGGCGATCGTCTTCATCACCCACAAGCTCAAGGAGGCGGCGGCCTTTGGCGACCGCATCTCGGTGCTGAAGCTCGGCCGCAAGGTCGGCGAGATCCCACCCGAGCGGTTTCGCGCACTGGGCGAACAGGCGATCATTTCGGAGATCGTGGAATTGATGTTCGGCAAGCAGAAGGACGATCCGGAAGCTGTCGAGCGCCCGGTCCGTACAGTCCGCACCGCTGCTGCTCCACTGCTTCAGGTCGCTGATCTGGCGGTCGCGCCGACGGACAATGCGCCCGGCCTGTCGTCGATCTCCTTCGACATCCGCCCGGGCGAGATCCTGGGCATCGCCGGCATCGATGGCAACGGCCAGAAGCAACTGGCGGAAGCGCTGGCCGGCCAGCGCGCCGCGACCAGCGGTTCGGTGCGGCTGGAGGGCACCGCCATCGAGGCGCTGAGTGTCGGCGAACGCCGCAAGCGAGGCCTTCGCTACCTGACCGATGACCGGTTGGGCGAAGGCACGGTCGGCACTTTCCCGGTGTCGATCAACTTCTTCCTCAAGCAGGTTGGCGCTGCGCCCTTCTGGCGCGGCGGCGTCGAGCAGCGCGGCGAGATCGACAAGCGCGCCGCTGAACTCGTGCGCGAATACGATGTGCGCACGCCAAGCCTGAAGACCCCGGTCGCCCGGCTGTCAGGCGGCAACATCCAGAAGGTGCTTCTGGCACGCGAACTGGCTGAGGGTGCCAAGGTGGTGATCTTCAACAAGCCGACCTATGGGCTCGATCTCGCCAACACATTGGCGTCGCGCCAGCGCATCCGCGATACGGCGGCCCGCGGCCTTGCCGTGCTCTTGATCTCCACCGACCTCGAGGAGTTGCTCAGCATGTGTGACCGCGTCGCCGTCATCGCCAACGGAGCGCTGGTCGGCACCGTCGAGAATACCGACGACGCCCGCACCAGGATCGGCCGCCTGATGATCGGACTTGCCGCATGAGCATCGACACCGCACCCACGGCCAGTGCCACCGCACTCGACGCAACGAGCGCGGCGGCGACGCGTCGCGACATCCTGCATAGGTTGCTGATGACGCTCGGCCCGATCCTCATCGCTCTCGTCATAGCCGGCTGCATCCTGCTTGCCGTCGGCGTCGACCCGCTCGCCTATTACGGCTTCGTGCTGGAGAAAGGACTGTTCTCGCCGCTCGGCATCCAGCAGACGCTGACGCGGATGGCGCCGTTGCTGTTTCTCGCCGCCGGCCTGATCGTGGCCTTTCGCGCCGGTATGTGGAATCTCGGCGGCGACGGCCAGTTCCTGCTTGGCGCGGTGACGGCGGCGGCCAGCGCTCCGGTGTTGGTGGAGATCTTGCCGGCTTGGCTGGCGCTCATCTGCTCGTTCCTGATCGCCATGGTCGTGGCCATGATCTGGTCGCTGGTGCCGGCCTTGCTGCGCGCCTATCAGGGCGTCAACGAGATTATCACCACACTGATGATGACGTTCCTCGGCACCTCGCTCGCCAATGTCCTGGTCAAGCTGGCATTTCGCGACCCCACCACGACGGTGCCGCAGACCCGCACGTTGCCGGTCGAGGACCGGCTGCCGCGCCTGTTCGATACGACCATCACCAGCGGCCTGCTGCTTGGGTTGGCGGCGATCATCATCGTGCATCTGGTGATGACGCGCACGGCGTTCGGCCTGAAGTTGCGGATCGTCGGCGCCAATCCGCGCGCGGCGGTCCATTCGGGGCTGGGCGTGCCCTGCCTGACCGTCGCTGTCTTCGCCATTTCAGCGGGGCTCGCCGGCCTGGCCGGCGCCGTCGATATCATCGGCGTGCAAGGCAATGTCCGCGCCGACTGGAATCCCGCCTACGGGCTTGCCGTCATTCCCGCGGTGTTTCTCGCCCGCATGAACGGCTTTGCAGCCATCGGTTTCGTGTTCCTGCTCTCGGTGCTGTCGATCGGCGGCGAGAGCGCGGCGCGGCGGCTCGGCGTGCCCAATCATTTCACGCTGGTGCTGGTTTCCATCGTGCTGATCGTGCTCGCGCTCGCCGAATATTTCGATCATCGATACAACCAGTCGCGGAGGGCTTGAGGCATGACCGGGCTCTTCAGCGAAGTCTTTCTCAGCGCGCTGCTGTTCGGCGCCGTCACCGCGGCGATCCCGCTACTTTTGGCCGGCCTCGGCGAGCAGATGTCGGAAAAAGCCGGGGTGCTCAACATCGGCATCGAAGGCATGATGCTGGCCGGCGCTTATCTTGGCTTTGTCGGCGCCTTTTATTCCGGGTCGCTATGGCTGGGGTTCCTTACCGGTGCCGCCGGCGGCGTCGCGGTGGCGCTGGTCATGGCGCTGCTGTGCGTGCGCATCGGGCTGAACCAGATCGTCATCGGCATCGCGCTGACGCTCGGTCTTGAAGGCCTGACCGCGCTGCTTCATCATTTTCAGTTCTCGCGCAGCTATCCCCGCCTGCCGGCGGCGGACGCCACCGTCATTCCGCTGCTGTCGGATATCCCTGTCATCGGGCCCGCCTTCTTCAAGCATCATTTGATCGTCTATCTGGCGGTCGCGCTGGTGTTCGGCATGGGCTACCTCTATCGGCGCACGCAGCTCGGCCTCAATTTGCAGGCGGCGGGCGACAAGCCGGCCGCGCTCGACGTCGCCGGTATCGACGTCATCAGGACCCGCACCATCGCGGTACTCACGACCGGCGCGCTGGCCGGGCTCGGCGGAGCCTATCTCGCCAATGTCGGGGCCGGCCTGTTCATTCCGTTCATCACCAACGGCGCCGGCTTCCTCGGCATCGTGCTGGCCATGCTGGCGCGCGGCCGTCCGGTCTGGGTGCTGTTCGGCGCCTTGCTGTTCGGCGTGTGCCTGTCGCTGACCACGGCCATGCAGGTGGCTGGCATCAACATACCGACCGACATCATCCAGATGCTGCCGTTCCTGGCGGTGATGATCATGCTGGTGCTGTTCGGCCGGCGCGCCAGCCTGCCGGCGGCACTTGGCATTCCATACGAGCGCGGCGCGCGCTGACAACAACTCATGCGCGGAAGGGAACCGCGCCAAAACAGGAGGCAAGAATGTCGGATACCAAAGTCTACCTGCTCGACGGCGGCTCGCTCGTTCTCGACGGCTACCACGTGTTCTGGAATCGCGGCCCGGGCGGCGAAGTGCGCTTCCCCGTCTACTCGATCCTGATCGAGCATGCCGAGGGCCGCTTCCTGATCGACACCGGCTACGACTACGATCACGTCATGAAGGTGCTGCCCTTCGAAAAGCCGATCCAGGAGAAGCACCAGACCATCCCCGGCGCGCTTGGCCTGCTCGGCCTTGAGCCCAGGGATATCGACGTCGTCGTCAATTCGCATTTCCATTTCGACCATTGCGGCGGCAACAAGTATTTTCCGCATGCCAAGAAGATCTGCCACCGGACCGAGGTGCCGCAGGCCTGCAATCCGCAGCCTTTCGAACATCTCGGTTATTCCGACCTGAGCTTCTCGGCGGAGGCTGCCGAAGCGCGTGGCGCGACCGCGCAGCTGCTGGAAGGTACGACGCGCGCCAACTCGACCTTCGAAGGCGTCGACGGCGACATCGATCTCGCCAAGGGCGTCAAGCTGATCTCGACGCCCGGCCATTCGATCGGCCACTACAGCCTGCTGGTCGAGTTCCCCAAGCGCAAGCCGATCATGTTCACCATCGACGCCGCTTACACACAGAAGAGCCTTGAAACGCTGTGCCAGGCGGCTTTCCACATCGACCCGGTGGCGGGCGTCAATTCGATGCGCAAGGTGAAGAAGCTGGCCGAGGACCACGGTGCCGAGCTGATGTACTCGCACGACATGGACAACTTCAAGACCTACAGGACCGGCACGCAATTCTACGGCTGACCGCCGCCAATCCGGAGACAAGATGATGCGCTATCCCGAACACGCCGATCCGGTCATCACCCTGACCGCGGGCCCGGTGAACGCCTATCCCGACGTGCTGCGCGGCCTCGGCCGCACCGTGCTCTACGACTACGATCCGGCCTTCCAGCTCTTCTACGAGGGTGTGGTCGACAAGGCGCAGAAGGCGATGCGGCTGTCGAACAAGCCGGTCATCTTGCATGGTGAGCCGGTGCTCGGCCTCGAAGCGGCGGCGGCGTCGCTGATCGCGCCGGACGACGTGGTGCTCAACCTTGCCTCGGGTGTCTACGGCAAGGGCTTTGGCTATTGGGCAAAACGGTACTCGCCGCATCTGCTCGAGGTCGAAGTGCCCTACAATGAGGCGATCGATCCGCAGGCGGTCGCCGACATGCTCAAGGCACATCCGGAAATCACCGTTGTTTCGGTCTGTCACCACGACACGCCGTCGGGCACCATCAATCCGATCGACGCCATCGGCGCGCTGGTTTCGGCGCATGGCGGCTATCTGATCGTCGACGCGGTCTCGTCCTTTGGCGGCATGAAGACGCATCCGCAGGATTGTAAGGCCGACATCTATGTCACCGGCCCCAACAAATGCCTGGGCGCGCCTCCCGGCCTCACCATGATGGGTGTCAGCGAGCGGGCCTGGGCCAAGATGAAGGCCAATCCCCTGGCGCCGCGCGCGTCGATGCTCAGCATCGTCGACTGGGAAAATGCCTGGTCGAGGGACAGACCGTTTCCGTTCACGCCATCGGTCTCGGAAATCAACGGGCTCGACGTCGCGCTCGACCTCTATCTCAATGAGGGGCCGGAGGCGGTGTGGGCGCGCCACGCGCTCACCGCCAGGGCCATGCGCGCGGGCGTCACCGCGATGGGCCTGGCGATCTGGGCCGCCAGCGACAGCATCGCGTCGCCGACCACCACCGCCGTCCGCACCCCCGAAGGTGTCGACGAGAAGGCGCTTCGCCAGGCCGCGCGCGCCCGCTACGGCGTGGTGTTTTCGTCGGGCCGCGGTGAGACATTGGGGAAGCTGACGCGCATCGGCCATATGGGCCCAACCGCCCAGCCGATCTATGCGATCGCCGCACTCACGGCACTTGGCGGCGCCCTGAACGCAACCGGGCAGAAACTTGCAATCGGCAAAGGCATCGAGGCGGCGCTGGCCGTTATCGACGCCGACGCCTGAACCGACATACCAGATCACGGATTGAGGGAGTATTTTCATGACTGAACGGCTTGCGGGAAGAACGGCCCTGGTTACAGGCGCCGCACAGGGTATCGGCAAGGCAATCGCCGCGCGGCTTGCCGCCGACGGGGCGACCGTCATCGTCAGCGATATCAATGCCGAAGGCGCCAAGGCTGCCGCCGCGGCGATCGGCGGAAAGGCGAGGGCTATCGCCGCCGACATTTCCGATCCGGCCTCGGTCAAGGCGCTCTTCGCCGAAATCCAGGCCCTGACCGGTGGCGTCGACATTCTGGTCAACAATGCCAGCATCGTGCCGTTCGTCGCCTGGGACGACGTCGATCTCGACCATTGGCGCAAGATCATCGACGTCAATCTGACAGGCACCTTCATCGTCACCCGCGCCGGCACGGACCAGATGCGTGCGGCAGGCAAGGCCGGGCGGGTGATCAGCATCGCCTCCAACACCTTCTTTGCCGGCACACCGAACATGGCCGCCTATGTCGCGGCCAAGGGCGGCGTCATCGGCTTCACCAGGGCGCTGGCCACGGAACTCGGCAAATACAACATCACGGCGAACGCGGTGACACCCGGCCTGATCGAGAGCGACGGCGTCAAGGCAAGCCCGCACAACGAGGCGTTCGGCTTCGTCGAAATGCTGCAGGCGATGAAGGGCAAGGGCCAGCCGGAGCATATCGCCGATGTGGTTTCGTTCCTGGCCTCCGACGATGCGCGGTGGATCACCGGCCAGACGCTGAATGTCGACGCCGGGATGGTCAGGCACTAAGTCGGATAGCGACTGCTCAGCCCCCGCAATGCAACCGGCGGCCGTACCATGGCCGCCCGTCGCACTTGCCGGGTCAGGCTGCGTATCTGGCAATCACGCCGGGTTGCCTCGACCACTGGGCATACCAGCTGTCGAACAGCTTGAGTTGCGCCTCGACATAGCCGCGCTGGCTGTCGGTCAGGGCATCCGTCTCGTTGAAGTGCAGCTTGTATTCAGGAGCGCCCTTCAGCACCATCATGTGCTTGAAATAGAGCACCAGGTCGGGGCCCTCGTCGAAGGAGGACAGCACGGCGAGCGCGGCGTCCAGTTCCAGCGCGCGCTGGCGGGCCTCGACGTCGCCCTTGGCCGCGGCCTGGCTCAAGCCCACAAGGTGCAGCACCTCCTTCGGCAGGACGTTGCCGATGCCGGTGATGGCGCCGGACGCGCCGCAATTGACGAAGCCGTGGAAGACGGCGGTGTCGACGCCGATCATCAGCGCCACCTCATCGTCGCGGCTGGTGATGTTTTCCGCCGCGTAGCGCAGATCCGACGGGCCGCCAAACTCCTTGAAGCCGACCAGGTTCGGGTGTTCGGCGCGCAGCGCGAAGAACAGGTCCGCGCGCGTGGCAAAGCCGTAATAGGGGCTGTTGTAGATGACCGCGGGCAGGTCGGGTGCGGCGGCGAGGATCGCCTTGAAATGGTTGCGCTGCGCCGTCACCGAAGGCCCGCGCGACAGAACGCGCGGGATCACCATCAGGCCGCGAGCGCCGACCTTCTGGGCGTGTGCGGCATGCGCAACGGCCTTGGCGGTGTTGACCGCGCCGGTTCCGACGATCACCGGCACGCCGGCCTTCACCAGGCGCTCGACGCCTTCCATGCGCTGCTCGTCGGTCAAGAGCGGCCAGTCACCCATCGAGCCGCAATAGACCACGGCCGACATGCCGGCCGCGATCAGCTCGCGTCCCTTGCGCACCAGCGCATCGAAGTCGGGCTGGCGGTCCTGCGTGCACGGGGTCATCAACGCCGGCATGCAGCCGGAAAAAACATTGGGGGTCATTTCGGATTCTCCTTGAGGCTGGCACGCGGATTGACCAGTTTGTCCCGAAGCGGCATGGCTTGCCAAGCAAAATAGTCGTGGTCGCCAGGGACCGGCACAGGGAGCAACAATGCGCAGCAAAACCAGCATCCATGTCGTCGGCTGCCATGCCGAAGGCGAAGTCGGCGACGTCATCATTGGCGGCGTGTTGCCGCCGGCGGGCCGCACGATGATGGACAAGATGATCACGATGGAACGCGATCACGATCATATCAGGCGCATGCTGATCTGCGAGCCGCGCGGCAGCGTGGCGCGCCATGTCAATCTGCTGGTTCCCTCGACGCGCGAGGATTGCGCCGCCGGCGCCATCATCATGGAGCCGACGGAATATCCGCCGATGTCCGGTTCCAACACCATATGCATCGCCACGGTGCTGCTCGAGACCGGCATGGTGCCGATGCAGGAGCCCGAGACGCGCTTCAAGCTCGACATGCCGGGCGGGGTCATCGAGGTGCGCGCCGAATGCCGCGACGGCAAATGCGTCTCGATCACCTTCCGCAACGCGCCGGCCTTCGCCGAACGTCTCGATGCCGCCATCGAGGTTGAAGGGCTGGGCACGCTCACCGTCGACATCGCCTATGGCGGCATGTTCTACGCCATCGTCGACGCCAAGGCGCTCGGCTTTTCGGTCGCCCCCGACGAGGCGCGCGAGTTGGCGGTGGCCGGCGAGAAGGTCCGCCGGGCCGCGCGCGAACAGCTCGATGTCGTCCATCCGGAATTCGACCATGTGCGCGGCGTGTCGATCGTGCAGTTCGCCATGCCGTTCCAGGGGCCGGGCAACGTCACGCGCAACACCTGCATCGTCTCGCCGGGCCGCTCGGACCGCAGCCCGACGGGAACCGGGACATCGGCCCGCATGGCCGTGCTGCAAGCCCGGGGCTTGATGGGCGTCGGCGACGTGCTGATCCATGAATCGATCATCGGCTCGCGCTTCACCGGCAGGATCGTGGAACTGACGGAAGTCGCAGGGCGTAAGGCGATCGTTCCGGAGATCACCGGCCGGGCCTGGATCACCGGCGAGCACAGCTACTATCTCGATCCGACCGATCCTTATCCCCAGGGTTATGTGCTGTCGGATACCTGGGGCACCTCCACTTCGGTGAAGCAGTAGGACTCGTCGCGCCTGGGACTCAAGCGGGCCGAGGCCGCGCCAGGATGAAATCGTGCTCGACGTCCCAGAAGGGATTGTCGAACGCATAATCCCTGGCGCGCGACGGATCGTCGATGCGTCTGAACTCTGCCAGCAGGCTCTCCTTCACCCCGAACACGGCATCCGAATTGATGTAGGGATCGTCCGGATCGAAGATGTGGGTGGTCAGCGTCTCGAAACCATCGGCCTTGAGAATGTAATGCAGATGCGCCGGCCGGTAGGGATGGCGGCCAAGCGCGTGCAACAGCTTGCCGACCGTGCCGTCGTCAGGGATCGGGTAGAATTTCGGCTTCACCGCGCGGAACCAATAGCGGCCGTCGGCACCGGTGCGGAAGACACCGCGCAGATTGAAGTCGGGCTGGATGCCCTTCTGCTGCACGTCGTAGAACCCTTCGTCATTGGCCTGCCAGACGTCGAGCACCGCATTGGCGATCGGCTTGCCCTCGGTGTCGAGGATGCGGCCATGGATGAACATGTCCTCGCCCTTCTGATCGAGGCAGATGTTGGCGCCCATCGGCAGTTCCGGTGCGTCGGCCAGATGGAATGGCCCGAGCACCGTAGATTCCGAAGCGCCCGAGGGTTTGCGGTTGTTGATGGCGTCGACCAGCATCGAAACGCCGAGCACATCCGACAACAGGATAAACTCCTGCCGCCATTCGGTGGAGAGCTGGCCTGTTTTGGTCAGGAACAGGATCGCCTCGAACCATTCCTCCTGCGTCGGCTCGATCTCCTTGACCGCCTCATGCAGTTTCCGCGTGATGACCTCCATCACCGCCTTCAGCCGTTCGCTCCTGGCGTTCTTGTTGCGGCCGGTGACGACCTCGACCGAATTCGCCTCGGTGAAGAAGCCCTTTTCGTGCGCTTCCATATCGCTCACCTGTCCAGAATTGATGTCAGGGCGCGGCGCAGATCCGCCGTCGGATCGCTGCTGATGGCGTCCTTGCGCCAGGCTACATGCTGGTCGGGCCGCACCAAAAGCACGCCGCTGTCGCGGATCTCGCGGGCGCGCGCCCAGTCGCCGGAAAAGTCCTGCCAAGGCTGGCGCGGGCCGATGAGATGCCCCGTAATGTCGATGCCCAATTCCTTGCCGACTGCCTTGGCCGCGTCGAGCCAGCCTTGGCCGCCAATGCCGGTCAGCACGGTGAATTTGCCGTGCCCGGTCAGATCGAGCGTCGAGACCTTGTCGCCTCGATCCGAATGCACCCAGACATGCGGCAGACGCGCGCCCGGCCAGGAGGTCGGCTGGTGGTGCAATTCGGCGTCTCTGTCGAAAGCCGGCTCCTGCTGGCCGTCGGTGACGATGGCATTCGACCTGTAGCGCTGGTTCATCTCGACGCCATGGGCGTCGAATTCATAGACTTTTGAAGCGATGGTTTCGCGTATCTTGGCGCGTTGCGCTTCGGCCGCCGGCGTGTCGTCGCAGCGCGCGTCCATATTGCACTGCATCTTCACCGGGTCGATGGAATCGAGCAGGCCAAGCGCCTTGAAGATCGGGCCGAATTCCTCGATCGACTTGTTGGCGCGGGTGACGATCTGCCTGGCGACCGGCGCGCGCTCCTGTGAATAGCTGTCGAGCAGTTTTGGGCCGGCCTTGCCCTTGACGACATGGGCAAGCTTCCAGGCGAGATTGAAACCGTCCTGGATCGATGTGTTGGAGCCTAGCCCATTCGATGGCGGGTGGCGGTGGATGGCATCGCCCATGCAGAACACGCGGCCCTTGGAGGTCTCAGTGGCGTACATGTTGTTGACGGTCCAGGTCGATACGGACTGGATCTCGATTTCGAGCTCGGGATCGCCGACCAGATCACGCGCCACTTTTCTCGCGAAGGCCTCGTCGACCTTCGGTGCCGGCTGGTTGATGTCGTAGCCCCAGACGATCAGCCACTCGTTCCACGGCCGGATCATGCGCACCAGGCCCATGCCAATGCCACCGACATCGGCGCCCGGCTGCACCACCCAATAGAGCACTGACGGCCGGTGGGCGACGTATTTCGACAGGTCGGCCTTGAACAGGATGTTCATCGAGCCGCCTACGCCCATCTTGCCTTCGAAGGGCAGACCGGCATGTTCGGCGACCAGCGAATTGCCGCCATCGGCGCCAACCAGATATTTCGAGCGGATGGTGATGTCCTTGCCGGTCAGCCGGTCTCGGCAGGTCGTGGTGACGCCGTCGGCATCCTGGACATGGGAAAGGTATTCGGTCGACATCCGCGCTTGCGTGCCGCGCGAACAGGCTGTCTTGAACAGAAGCGGCTCCATGAAGGTCTGCGGCAAATCGTTCATGTGCGAAGGCGAGGACAAGAGATGCTCGGCACGGCTGAGCGGATGCTTGCCCCAACTGCGCATGCGGCCGATCTCCTCGCCGGCCAGCGACGTGCAGAACACGTTCTCGCCCATCAGATCCTGCTCGGTGGCATGCATATAGGCTTCCGCCTCGACATCCCTTCCGAGGTCGCGCAGCACCTCCATCGTGCGCTGGTTGGTGATGTGCGCGCGAGGCGTCGCGGCCAGCCAGCGGTAGCGGTTGATGACCATGTTCTCGACGCCATAGGTCGAAAGCAGCGCTGCCGTCGCCGAGCCCGCGGGCCCGGTGCCGATGGTCAGCACGTCGGTGGTGATGTCAGCCATGCGGCCCTCCCTTTTTGGCTAATGGTTCAGGTCCGCCGGTCAATCGGCGGCGAACGGGAAAAAGCTGGATGCCGGTGCGCTCGGCGAACAGGCCCCACAGGCCGCGCGGCGCAAACAGCATGATGACGATGCCGATCAGTCCGAGGATCAAGAGATACCAGGAGCCGTAATCGGCCAGCAGGTTTTGCAGAAGATAGAAGACGATGACGCCGACGATCGGCCCCTCGATGGTGCCGATGCCGCCGACGACGACGATGAAGATGACATAGGCGGTCCAATCGACGACGGAGAAGGCGGCGTCCGGTGAGATGCGGGCCTTCTGCACATAGATCAGCGCACCGCAAAGACCGGTGCCGAAGGCCGCCGCCAGATAGACCAGCGTCTTCATGCGGCGCGCGTCGACGCCGACCGATCGCGCCGCTTCCTGATTGTCGCGCACGGCGGCAAGCCCCAGCCCCTGCTTCGAGCGCAGCAGGCGGTAGACGAGGCCGATCGTGGCGATGGCCAGCAGCAGCGCCAGCCAGTAGGTGAGGATATCGCCGGCTTCGGACGATTTGACGCCGAACAGCTCACCAACCAGTTTCAGTGCCGGCATGTCGCGGGTCGCTTCGCGCGGCAGCGAGGTGCCGGTGCCGCCGCCCAGCATCTTCCACTGCGCCAGCGCCAGCCGCACGACTTCGGCGATGACCCAGCTGCCGATGGCGAAATAGGCGCCCTGCAAGCGAAACAGGAAGAAGGCGGTCGGGACGGCAAGCAAGGCGCTGGCAATGCCGGCGAGCAGGATCGCGGCCAGCGGGTCGAGCCCGGCGAGGATCACCAGGGCAAACATGGCGTAGGCGCCGAAGCCGACAAAGGCCTGTTGGCCGACCGAGACCAGCCCGGCATAGCCTGCGAGCAAGTTCCAGTTCTGCGCCAGCACCAGCATGGTGAGGATGAAGAACAGGTCCTGCAGCACGCTGCGTGAAGCGAAGAGCGGCGCGGCGAAAGCGAGCAGGATGAGGAGCGCGGCGACGATGGCGAATGTCGCCGATGCTTTGGTTCGGGTCTCGACTTTCCAGTGCGGGATTGTGACGTAGGTCATGGCGTTCAATCCAGCGCACGCGGAAACAGGCCACGCGGCCTGACCAGCAGTACCAACAGGAAGGCCAGGTGCCCGGCCAGAATCTGCCATTCCGGATTGATCGCGGCGCCAAAGGTTTGGGCGATGCCGATGACGATGCCGCCGGCGAGCGTCCCCCACAGCGAGCCGAGACCGCCGATGATCACCGCCTCGAAAGCGTAGATCAGCCGCGCCGGGCCGATGGTTGGATCGAAATTGGCGCGCGTGCCGAGATAAAGCGCGGCGATCGTCACCACCACCATGGCGATGCCGGTGGCGGTGGCGAAAATCCGCTTTGGCTGGATGCCCATCAGCCCGGCTGTGACCGGATCGTCGGAGGTGGCGCGGAAGGCGCGACCGAGCGACGTGCGGTAGAAGAGTTGGTTCAGCCCGACAATCACCGCGATGGCCGAAGCCAGGGTCAACAGCGGCATGACGCCGACATTGATCGGGCCGAGTGCCAGCGACGCCGATTCCAGTCCGCCAACCGAAATGCGTCGGCTGTCGGCGGTAAAACCTTCGAGCAGGCCATTCTGGATGACGATCGACAGGCCGAAGGTAACGAGCAACGGCGGCAATATGTCGGTGCCGAGCGTGCGGTTGAGCAAGAAGAATTGCAGTGCCCAGCCGATCGCGAACATCAGCGGCATTGCCACCAGGGCGGCGACGAAGGGATTGAGGCCAAGGGCCGAAACCAGCATCAGGATCAGGAAGGCGGCGAGCACGATCAAGTCGCCATGCGCCAGATTGACCAGCCGCATGATGCCGAAGACCAGGCTGAGGCCCGCCGCGAACAAAGCGTAGAGGCCGCCAAGCAGAATGCCCTGGATGATGGTGTCGAGCCACGCCATGTCAGGCCACCCCGAAATACGCAGCGTGGATCTTTTCGCGCGTCAGATCCGACGGCGCACCGGAGAGCGTGATGCGACCCTCCATCATGCAGTAGACGCGGTCGGCGACCATCAGCGCCTGGCCGATGTCCTGCTCGACCATGACGATCGAGGCGCCGGCGGCGCGGATGCGGGGGAAGGCGGCGTAGATATCCTTGATGACGACCGGCGCCAGGCCAAGGCTGATCTCGTCGCACAGCAGCACGCGCGGGTTGGACATCAGCGCGCGACCGATCGCCACCATCTGCTGCTGGCCGCCGGACAGCGCCGTGCCCGGATTGCCACGTCTCTCCCTCAGGATCGGGAATAGCGCGTAGACGGTGTCGAGACTCCAATGTCCTTCGACCGCGCGGCCATAGCGGCCAATGAGAAGGTTCTCCTCGACGCTGAGCGAGGGAAACAGTTTTCGCCCTTCGGGCACGATGGCAATGCCGCGCGCGACGATGTCGGGAGCGGGCAGGGCGCCGATCTTCTCACCGTCGAACAGCACCGCATCGGGCTGGTTGGCCAATATGCCTGATATCGAGCGCATCAGCGTCGTCTTGCCGGCGCCGTTGGCGCCGATGATGGCTATGGTCTCGCCCTGGTTCAGCGCGATGTCGACGCCGAACAGTGCCTGGAAGTCGCCATAGCGCGCGGTGAGGTTCCTGGTCTCGAGCAGCGCCATCAGACTTCGATCCCGAGATAGATTTCGCGGACCTCGCGCGACGCCATCACGGCATCGGGCGCGCCCATGCCGATAACCCTGCCGAAATTGAGCACCAGCAGCCGTTCGACCACCGAGTTCAGCGCGTGCAGCACATGCTCGATCCAGATGATCGACATGCCACCTTTGTGGATGGTGCGGATGGTGTCGACCAGCATGCCGCATTCGCCTTCGGTCAGGCCGCCGGCGATTTCGTCCAGCAACAGCAGCCGCGGCTCGGTCGCAAGCGCGCGGGCAAGTTCCAGCCGCTTGCGCTGCAATAGGCTCAAGGTCCCCGCTGGATGATTGGCGCGGTCGATCAGTCCTGTCTCGACCAGGATCTCGGCGCAACGCTCACCGACCTCGGCTTCAGTCTTGCCTGCCCCGAAGGCACCGGCGACCAGCAGGTTCTCGAACACGGTCAGTTTCTCGAAGGGTTGCGGGATCTGGAAAGAGCGGCCGACGCCGGCAAGGCAACGTTGCATCGGCGGCAGTCGTGTCACCTCGCGGCCGTCGAAGACGATGGTGCCGGCATCGGCCGATATGTTGCCGGTGATCAGGTTGAACAGCGTCGACTTGCCGGCGCCGTTCGGGCCGATGATGCCCAGCGCCTCGCCCTCGCCAAGTTCGAACGAAACCGCGTCGGCGACCGTCAGTGCGCCGAAGCGTTTCGACACATTGGAGAGGGCGAGGATGGCCATGGCTAGCCGATGGCTTCCATCTTGCCGCCGGTCGGAATGTTCGGCGCGGTCTTGTTGTCGGTGATGACGAGGTCATAGCCGCCGCCGTCCTTCAGCCGCCACTGGCCGCCGACCAGCGGCGTCTTGGCGATATTCTTGGCGGCAAAGGGCGGCAGTTTGGCACCGTCCCAGGCGATCGGCCCGACCAGCGTGTCGAGCTTGGTTGCGGCAATCGCCGCCGCCACCTTGTCGCCGTCGCCGGCTTCACCCGCCCGCTTCATCACATCCACCGCGATCTCAAACAGCGCGTGGACAAAGCCGATCGGCTGCGTCCACTGCCGGCCGGTGGCCTTGGTGAAGCCATCAGCCACCTGCGCCGAGCTTTCTCCGGTCAGCGACGATTTGAACGGGTGGTTGGGTGTCCACCAGACTTCCGACGACAGGTTGTGGCCGGACTTGCCGAGCGCCTCGACCGATTGCGGGAACAGCAGCGCCTTGCCGATCGAGGCCACCTTCGGCGCAAAACCCTGCTGCTTGGCCTGGTTCCAGAAAGTGGTGAAATCGGGCGGGATCATCACGCCGGTGATGATTTCGCACGACGCGCCCTTGAAGGCGTTGATCTGCGCGGAAAAATCGTCGGTCAGGTTCTGGTAGCGGCCGGTATCGGTCAGCCCGTAGCCGCCCTTGGCCAGCACCGGCGGAAAGCCGACCGTGCCATCGCCCCAGGCATTGCCGTCACCATCATTGGGGAAGAGCCCGCCCACCTTCTTGTTGGTCTCGACCTGCGCCCACATGTTGGTGAAGACGGCTATGACGTCTTCCAGCCCCCAGAAGAAATGATAGGCGTAGTTGAACGGCTTCCACGAAGCGGGATCGCTGGGATTGCCTTGCTGGCCGATGAACCAGGGCTGCCAGGGCGCCACGGTCGACAGGCACGGCACTTCCTCGGCCTCGCAGGTGGTGGCGACCGGATTGGTGGTCTCTGGCGTCGAGGCGACAAGCATCAGATTGACCTTGTCGTTGACGATCAATTCCTTGGCGACTTCCGCCGCGCGGTTGGGATTGGACTGGCTGTCCTTGACCACGACCTCGTAGTTGAGGCCGGCGGCCTTGGTGGCGGCCATAAAACCGTCGATGATGAATTTGTCGGCCTCGGCGAAGGCGGCGAGCGGGCCGGATTGCGGGCTGACATAGCCAAGCTTGATCGGCGCGCTCTGCGCGATCGCCGGCATGGGCAGGCCGCCGGCAAGCAGGCCGGTGGCGGCCGTATTCCGGATGAATTCGCGTCTGGTAATCACTGTTGTTCCTCCCTGTGTTGCCGTCAGTCCTGCGGACGTCTTCCCTCCCACGCGTCCTGCAACAGGGCGCGGATTGCGGCGCGGTCGAAAGGCCGCGGGTTCCAGTACGGGTTCTTCGTCGCGATCTCGGCGGCGCGGTCGAGGTCGGCCTGCTTGAGGCCAAGCTCCTTCAGCGTCAGCGGTGCGTCGACGGACCCGGCAAAAGCGTGGAGACCGCCGCCGGCACTGCCGCCAAAGAGATCGGCGACCGGCTTGAGCAGTTCGGGCACGGCGACGGCGTTGAAGCCGATCGTGTGCGGCAGCATCACCGCATGGGTCTCGGCATGCGGCATGTCGAAGGAGCCGCCCAGCGTGTGGCAGATCTTGTGATGCAGCGCCATGCCGACTGTGCCGAGCACCGTGCCGCACAGCCAGGCGCCGTAGAGTGCGTCGCCACGGGCATCGAGATTCCTGGGTTCTCTCACCAGAACGGGGAGAGCCGCCTTCAGGGCACGCAGTCCCTCGCTCGCCATCAGCGTCGAGATCGGATTGCGGTCCTGGGCGTAAAGCGCTTCCGCCGCGTGCGCCATGGCATTGAGACCAGAGGTGACGCTCATCGCGACCGGCAGGCCGATGGTCAGTTCGGGATCATAGATCACCACTTCCGGCAGGATTTTCGCATCGCGTACCGTGGTCTTTTCGCCATGCTCGGTCTGGCCGAGGATCGGCGTCACTTCCGAGCCGGCATAGGTGGTCGGGATGACGATCTGCGGCAGGTCGGTGCGATACGCGATCGCCTTGCCGAGACCGGTGGTCGAGCCGCCGCCAAGCGCGACGACGCAGTCGGCCCTGACCTCGGCTGCCTTGCGCATGGCGGCTTCGGTCACCTCGACGGGCGTGTGCATGGCAGCGCCCGAAAAGGTCCCGGCGGCCAGCGATCCAAGCCGCTTCGCCAGCGCCTCGCCATCGCCCGCTTGATGCGGCGTCGACAGCACCAGCGCGCGTTTGCAGCCGAGCTTTTCGATCCAGCTGCCGACCTGCGAGGCGGCGCCATTGCCGAAGACGATGTTTGCCGGGCTGCCGGAATAGGTGAACGTTCTTGTCATGCCGCCCCCTTGCGCGCCATCGCCATGACGAAGCTGTAGTCGAGCGACCAGCCGTCGCCAGTGCTAGAGCGCTTGAAGTCACCGACCAGTTCCGGCCTGACGCCGAACAGCGCGTCCTGGTCGAGGCGCGGGTCGGCACGATCGAACACTTGCGTGGTCAGAGTCTCGAAATTGTCGGCGCGTATGAGGAAGTGGATATGTGCAGGCCGGCTGAGAGGATAGTTCAGGCGGCCGAGCATCTGTCCGACAGGTCCATCGTCCGGCACGCCGTAGCCGTCGGGCTTGACGGTGCGGTAGTGGAAGCGGCCGTCTCTGTCGGTGATGAAGACGCCGCGCAGATTATATTCCGGCTGCAGGTCGGGCTGCTGGTTCTCGTAGAAACCTTGCGCGTTGGCTTGCCAGGTTTCGACCATTGCTCCCGCTATCGGCATGCCGTCGAGATCGGTCACCCGCCCCGACACGATGAGCGGCGCGCCGGCGCGATCGAGCGAAATGTCGGCGCCGTGCGGCAGCCTTGGCGCATCGGGGCGATAGAAGGGACCGCGCCCGGTGTTGGGCGTCGCGCCGTTCGGGCGGCGGGAGTTGATGTCCTCGACCAGCGCGGTGACGCCGAGCAGGTCCGACAGCAGCACCCATTCCTGCCTTTTGTCGTCGCTGGCATGGCCGATTTCGGTGAGGAAGGCGATGGCCTGGCGCCAGTCCGCCGCGGTCGGTCGGGTTTCCCTGACGATCTGATGGAGGTGGTCGACGACAACAGCGAGAAAACGCGGCAGCGGCCCGGCCTTCGCCTTGAGCAGGCGCTGGGCGACCATCTCGGCCGAGTTGGCCTCGCTGAATGGTGGGATACCGGTCTGTGACATGCTCCTCCCCGGTTTCATCTCACCGGGGAACATTAACGCGGGCCAAAGACGAAGATGATGATTTCTGCCAGATTTAATATACCATATCGTTATGAAGCTCGATGAGAGGCATTTGATTCAGCTGGCAGCGGTGGTGCAGGCGGGCGGCGTCACCGAAGGCGCCGCGCTTATCGGCCTGTCGCAGCCGGCCGTGTCGCGTACTTTGTCGATGCTGGAAAAGCGGCTGGGCGAACCATTGTTTCTGAAAGGCCGCCGGCCGTTGCAGCCGACGCCACTCGGCAAGGCGCTTGCCGATCATGGCCAGGTGATGCTGACGGCCTCGCTCAAGGCCTCCGACATCGTCGCCAATTTCAGCCAGGGCCGTTCCGGCGTGGTGCGGGTCGGCGGCACGCCGTTTTTCATGGATGCGCTGATCTCCGGCATGATCGCCGATTTCCAGAACGCCTATCCCGATGTGCGCGTCGACCAGAGCTATGGCTATCTCACGGACCTGCGCGCCGCCATCAACGCCGACCGCATCGACCTTGCCGTTTGTCCGATCGACATACTGGAGGAAGGGTCAGGGATGGAGTTCCGCGAGATCCTGCCCGGCCGCAATGTCGTCGCCTGTCGCGCCACGCATCCATTGCTGCTGCGGCGCAAGCTCAAGACCGGCGACCTGCTCGATTATCCCTGGATCGCGCCGCCGCCGGGCAGCCCGCTGCTGGAAGATCTGCGCAGCCTGCTGTTGTCGCTCGGCGCCACCGAGATAAAGATCCGCTATTCCGGCGGATCGCTGACCAGCGCCGTCAACTACATGAAGGAGACTGATGCGCTGACCGTGCTGCCGCACAGCGTGGTCTTTGCCTTTCGCAAGGACAAGTCGATCACGGCGCTTCCCGTTGCCATTCCGCATCCCGAGCGGGCGCTCGGCCTGCTTCGGCGCGCCGACACCCCGCGCGCACCGGCCGTCGATGCCTTCGCCAAACACATCCGCCAGAGCTTCGACAACCTCAAGCACCTGATCAAGCGCCATGAGCAGGCGGTAGTCTGGGGCATGTGAACTGCATTCATGCTGCGCAGGCTGTTTGATTCAGCGAGCCCAGCCTGACATAGAATTCGCGCATGAACATAAATGGTATCTGTGATCCACGCTTTGCCGCCGTTGGCGAGGCATTCGCCGAATGTTTTGCCCAAGGGCTGGAACATGGCGGTGGCGTATCCGCCGTCGTCCACGGCAAGACTGTCGTCGATCTGTGGGGAGGCCACGCGGATGCCGCGCGCACCCGCCCTTGGCGGCAGGACACGCTGATCAATGTCTGGTCCTCCACCAAAGGCGTCGTGGCGCTGGCGATCGCAATGTTGGTGGAGCGCGGCAGGCTGGATTATGCCGCACCCATTGCCCGCTACTGGCCGGAATTCGCGGCCAGCGGCAAGGAGCGCATCACGCTCGATCAGGTGATGTCGCACCAGGCCGGGCTGAATGGTCTTGCCGTGCCGATGGACGAAGCGGGAATGTTCGCGTGGACGCCGTTTGTCGACGCGCTTGCGGCCATGTCGCCGCTATGGGAGCCTGGCAGCCGCTGCATCTATCACGCCCTGACCTATGGCCACCTTGCCGGCGAAGTGCTGCGCTGCGTCGACGGGCGAAGCATCGGCCGCTTCATCGCGGAAGAGATCGCAGGCCCGCTCGGAGCCGACTTTCATGTCGGTCTGCCGGACCGCGAGGATTCCAGGGTCGCCGAGATGATCGAGGGTCCCAGGACTTCGGACTGGGTCGAGTTCGTTCGCGCTTCGCCATTTCCCCACGCAAGCGACAATCCGGCGCCGCGTGCATTGGCCCCCAACGACCGCGTCTGGCGCGCCGCCGAGGTGCCGGGCGGCAATGGCCAGTCGACGGCGCATGCCCTGGCACGTATCTACGGCATGATGGCAGCAGGCGGGGTCTGGGAGGGCAAAGCTCTGATCGGCCGCGCGGCGATCGAGGAAGCAACGCACCTGCGCATTCGCGGCATGGATGACAGCTTCGCGGTTCCAACGGCCTTCGCCGCCGGCTATCAGATGGAGGATCCGGTCTATGCCGGCCGTGCGTCGCCGCAAACCTTCGGCCACACCGGCTGGGGCGGCGCCATCGGCTTTGCCGATCCCGGTGCCGGCGTCGGGTTCGGCTATGTCACCAACCGCATGCTGGGCTTTGACGATTTGGACCCACGCCGCAAACTGTTGATCGACGCCGTTTACGACTCGCTCTGACTGAATGGCGCAAGGTCAGCCGGGTTGCTGCATGCCGGAACGAAAACTGACCCTGGTCCGCGCCGTCGGCTTGCCGCCTTCGGGTCGTTCGAGACGTATAGCTCCCGCAATCTCTTGGCACTCCCAACAAAAGCTGTGGCTAATCCCTCTCCCACACCCCCGCAAATATCCGCATCGCCACACCATCTGTAGTAGTCTCGCCTTGAATACCTCGGCCGAGAATCAGCCGGGGCGGCGGGTGGTTGATTGTGGCGACACTCAACGCGCAATTTCTGGATTTTTTCGACTGGTGGCTCGATGAGCTGCGAGGGGTCCGGACGCGGGTTGTTGCCAGGAAAGAACAAGCCTCCACCGCCGACTGGATCGTCAGCCTGGCGGATGACGGCATTCGCGTGCGGGAGGCCAATGCGCCGGAGTTTCAGTCGATCCCCTTGGCGCTGACTGCTTCCTCGGATGAGATCCTGGCATTGCTCCAGGGTGGCGCTCGGCGCAGGCGGCCGAGCTTCGATATCAGGGTCCAGCCCGGCCTGGTCCTGACCCGGCAACTGGCGGCTCGCCGGCTGCCGCTTCGGCAGGCACGCGACATGGCCGAACTCGACCTTCTGGCTGCGACGCCGATCGACCCGGCGCAGGTGCATGTCATCTTCGCCACGGCTGCGGAACAGGACAGCGCCTACCATGTCGTCAAGGCCAAGACGCTTGCCGCCGTGCTGGACGCGGTCCGCCGGGCGGGTGGCTCGGTCCGCTGCCTGTCGCTGCCGCGGCCGGCCGGCACGCTGCACGCCGATCCGCTCAGCCTTGCCGCCATCTGGCCGCCGACGGCGCGTGACCGGCGCGCCAGGACTGCATGGATCACGGCCATTTCGGTGCTGGCCGGGGCCGTGCTGGTGACCTTCGCGCATGCGCATTGGCGCGCCTGGCAGGCCGAGGCCGAACTGGACATGCAGATCGCCGATGCGCAGGTGCTGGCCAAGGCGGCGCGAACCTCGCTGCAGAAGCGCCAGGCCGGCATAGAGCGGATCGAGAAGATCCGTCAGGAAAAGAAGACGACGGCATCGCTGGTGCGCGTCTGGGCCGAGCTGACGCATCTGCTGCCCGACACGGCATGGTTGACCGATCTCTCGGCCAAGGGCGACGACCTGACCATTTCCGGCTTTTCCACTTCGGCCGCCGAACTGATCCAGCCGATCGACGCCTCGCCGCTATTTTCGGCGCCTGAATTCGCATCACCCGTGGTCAAGGTTCCCGGTCAGGACGGCGAGCACTTCACCATTTCGGCAAAGATCGGAGCGCTCTGACCATGCTCTCCGCCATCCTCAACACGAGGCCGACGATCCGCCGCCTGATTGCGCTGGCGCTCGCCGTAGTCACGGCCTGTATGCTTGCCTGGGTGGTGTTCGCGGCGTTCGACAGCGTCGCCTCCGCACAGGCCGGGATCGAGGAAAAGCGCGAGCTTCTCGGCCAGTTGCAGAGCGTGGCGGCCCTGGCAAAGCGCCTCGATAGCGCCGCAAGTCCGCAAGCCCCGGCCAATCCCGAATTTCTCACCGGCGGCAGCGAAGCGATTATCCGCGGCGGGCTGCAAACCCGCCTGAACGCGATTGCCGCCGCCAATGGGGTCAGCGTGCTGTCAGCCGGCAATGCACCGGTGCTGAGCGAGGCCGGCGTCGATTTCATCGGGCTGCGGGCCAATTTGTCCGGGCCGCTGGAAGGCATCCACAACGCCATCCTCGCCATCGAGACGTCGCTGCCGGTGCTGTTCATTCGCGAGGCCACCTTGCGCACCACCGATGTCAGGCCCGCGGCGGGGCGAACCGGCGACCCCGAGCTTTTTGCCGAGATCCTGTTTTACGGGCCGCTGCAAACGCAGATGGCGCCCGCCGGGGTCAAACCATGACCGGGAAATTCGCAGGCCTGGCGATTGCGGCTGTGATCGCGGCCCTCGCTTTGGTCAATGTCGCGCTTTACGACACACCTGTCGACATCACACCGGTCGCCTCCGGCAAGGGCCATGATGGCGGCCCGACCTCGGTGGCGGGATCGCTGCAATTTCCCGAAGCTGGCGATCTCAGCGAGACGTTTCAGCGTCCGCTGTTCACGCCGACACGCCGGAAATTCGTGCCGCCGCCGGTCGCGCCGCCACCGCCGGTGGAGGTTGCCGTTGCCCCGGTCGCGCCGGCACCGGCGCCGCCGCCACCCGAAGCCCCGCCGGCCGTCGCGCCATCGCTTCTGGGCATCAGCATTCAGGGCGGAGCGGCAAAGGCGCTGCTGCGCGTCGCCGGCAGCGGGGCCGCGGTCTGGTATGGCAATGGCGAGACCGTCGACGGCTGGACGGTGTCGGCGATCGACAAGGATCAGGCCGTGCTGGAGCGGGATGGCAAGGTGGCACGCATCCCGCTTTATCCGCCCTGGAAGAGTGGCCCACCAACTCCGAATGCCCCGGAACTATGAGCGACCGCGCCGCCCATGACAGCGCCAATGAAAGCGCAGCGGACGACAGCGGAGGCGCCGGCTTTTCGCTGGTTGCCGTGCTGGTGTTCATGCTGATCGTCTCGGCAATCGTCGTCCCCTTTGCCGTGATGGCCAAAACGCGGCTGATGATCGCCAACAACGAGGTCGAGCAGGAGCGCCTGTCGCTGCTTGCCGAAGGCCTCGGCAATGTGGTCGCGAGCGCATTGACCGGCGGCTCAGGCGCGGAAAAGTTTCCGCTGGATTCCACACCGACAGCATGCCAGTCGGGAGAGTTCAGTTTCAATGTGCGCGTCCAGGATCACGGCGGACTGATCGACCTCAATGCCGCGGATGAGAGCCTGCTGGCGCTTGGCTTTGCAGCGCTCGGCTTCGAGCAGCAGCCATCGGATGAGCTGGCCAAGGCCGCCATCCGGTTTCGCGACAGCGCCAAGCTGTTCGCCGGCCTGCCGCAATCAAGAAGCGCCGTCGGACCGCCGGAAGACAAGCAGGCGCCGTTTGAATCGGTGTCCGAACTGCAGGAGTTTTCGGCCCTGTCGTCGATAAAACTGCAGGCCCTGAATGGTGTTTTCACGGTCAACTCGAAGCGCGGCACGATCAGCGCCGATCGCGCGCCAAGCCGTCTTCGCGCCGCCCTTGCCGGTGGCTCCAGCGCTTCGGTCGTTCAGGCGTCGGCCGAACCATCGGCCTACACGGTCGACGTGGTGGTGAGACGGGACGGCTCCGGGATCGCAGGCGAGGCCGGGTTCATCATCGAGAAATCTGCGACAGGCGGGGCATTCCCACGCGTCGCCCGAAGCCCGGCCAGCGAAGCCGGCGCCCTGCTGCCAGTCGCCAGTACGGCTGACTGCGAAGTGCTTTTCGGCACTGAGGCTGCGCAGATCCTGCGGGGATGGAGCTCATGAACGCTGCCGTCCAGACAAAGGGGATAGAGGCGTTTCTCGCCTTTCTCGAGGGCGAGAAAGTACTGACCGCGCATGCCGCCCAACGCGCGCTCGGGGCATCGCGAACATCGGGGCATCCGTTCGATACGGTGATGACGGAACTCGGGCTGATCGGCGAGCAGGACCTAGCCAACAGCCTCAGTCGTTATCTCGAGGCGCCGATGCCGGTCGAGATTCCCGAACAGATCGGCCCCGAGATGCTGGCAAGCGTACCGCTGGCCTATCTCAGGGAAAACGCCATCTTGCCGCTGCAGATGGACGCCGAGCGGCTGGTTGTCGCCGTCGCCGATCCTTTCTCCTCGGCCACCATCGACGCACTGGCCTTCCACTATGAGCGGACGCTGGCGCTGCGCATCTTGCCAAGGCGCATGATCGCCGAACACATCGATCGCATCGAGCAATCGGCCATGGCTGCTGTTTCAAATGGCGGCGGCAGCGGCGAAACCCTGGATTTCGGCCCCGACGACCTCGAGCGGTTGAAGGATTTTGCCCGTGAGGCGCCGATCGTGCGCTTCGTCGCCGAGACCATCCACAAGGCGGTCGACGCAAGGGCCACTGACATTCACATCGAGCCGCTCGAGGATCACGTTCGCATCCGCTTCAGGCATGACGGCATGCTGTCCACCGTCGATACCGCCTCGATCGCTATGCTGTCCGGCATCTCCACCCGCATCAAGATCCTGTCGCGGCTCAACATTGCCGAACGGCGCCTGCCGCAGGACGGACGCATGCGCATTGCCGTGCGCGGCAGGGATGTCGACCTGCGCGTCTCGGTCATTCCCTCCATTCACGGCGAGGCCATCGTGCTTCGCATTCTCGACCGCGCCGGCGTTGAACTGAAACTGGAGAAACTCGGCTTCGACGCTGCCGCGCAGGCGAAGATCCGCAACATGTCGCAAGCTGCCAACGGCATCGTGCTGATCACCGGACCGACCGGCAGCGGCAAGACGACGACGCTCTATTCGATCCTGGCCGAACGCTCGCGGCCGGATGTCAAGATTTTCACGGTCGAGGATCCGGTCGAATACCGCATGGCCGGCATCACCCAGCTGCAGGTCAATCCGGCGATCGACCTCGACTTCGCGGCCGCCTTGCGCTCGATCCTGCGCCAGGACCCCGACATCATCCTGCTCGGTGAAATCCGTGACCGCGAGACGGCGCAGGTCGCGGTCCAGGCGGCCTTGACCGGCCATCTCGTCTTCTCGACGTTGCACACCAACAGCGCCGCAGGCGCGCTGACGCGCCTGCGCGACATGGGCATCGATGGCTATCTGCTCGGCGCCACGATCCGCGGCGTCATTGCGCAGCGGCTGTTGCGCCGTATCTGCCCGACTTGCCACGGCGCCGAGCAGACCGGCCCGGCCTGCCGCACCTGCAACGGCTCCGGTTACAGCGGCCGCACGGTGACCTATGAAATGCTGCAAGTGTCGCCACGCATTGCCGAGCTTATCGACCAGGGTGCCGGCGAAATGGAGATCGGCCGCATTGCAGCCGAGGACGACCTCGTGCCGATGTCGGCCCACGCAACCGCCCTTGCGCGATCGCAGGTGACCACGATGGACGAAGTCCGTCGGGTCATCGATCTCGCGGGAGGTGACTGATGCCGGCCTTCGCCTATCGCGCCTATCTGGCCGACGGCTCGACGGAAGCCGGCGTTCTCGATGCATCGACCAAACAGGACGCCGCGCGCAAATTGGCGCAGCAGGGCCGCCGATCCTACCATCTTGCCCCTGTGAACAGCGAAAGGCCGCAGCTTCGCCTGCCCGGGCGCAGCGCGCTGACGCTGACGCGCAGGGTCGACCTCAGCCGCTTGTTTTCCGAACTTTCGGTGCTTCTGAATGCCGGCTTCACGGTCGACCGTGCCTTGGGCGCGGTCATCTCCGGCGAAGCCAACCGGCAGCGGCGCCAGCAGCTGCAAGCGGTGCTCGATCTGACGACCGGCGGCCGGCCGATCGCCGAGGCCTTTGCCGCCCTGCCGGGCATCACCCCGGATATTGCCGCGCTGCTTGCCAGCGGCGAGCGCAGTGGCAAGATGGCTTATATCTGCCAGCGGCTGGCGGACACGTTCGAGGCAACAGCCAAGCGCCGCGCGGCAATCGGCGAGGCGCTGGCCTATCCGGCCTTCCTGCTGCTGGTCATGAGCGGCGCGCTGGTCATCCTGGCAACGGTCCTGGTGCCGGCGCTGGAGCCGATCTTCGAGGGTTCATCCGCCCCCAAGCCGTTCACCATGACCATGCTTTCCACCTTCGGCATCGTGTTCCGCGATTACCCCTTCGTTTTCCCGCTGGCGGCGGTTCTCGGCCTGCTTTGTTACCTTCTGGTCTCCCGTTCCGCCGGCGCCAGGAGACAGCTTTCGCACTCGGTGTTGAAGATCCCGCTCATCGGCGCGCTGGTCAGGGATGCCGTGGTCGCGCGCTATCTCGAAACGCTTGCTCTGCTGCTCGGCAATGGTGTGGCGATGACCGAGGCGCTTGGCCTGGCCGCCAATGTCTCCCGGCAGAGTTCATTGGCCGCGAGCTTTGCCACCATTGAAGAGAACGTCGCCAATGGCGCGCGCCTGCACGGCGCTATCGTCAAGGCGGGGATTTTCGACCACGCGACAATGTCGCTGGTCTCGCTTGGCGAAGAGGCCAATGCGCTTCCCGTGGTGCTGGATCGCGCCGCCAAGATGCTGCAGCTGACGCTGACGCGGCGCATCGACACCGTGCTGAAGCTGTTGACGCCGGCACTCACCATTTCGCTCGGCTTTCTCGTCGGTAGCCTGGTCATTTCGGTGATGACGACGATCCTCAGCATCAACGATCTGGCGCTGCAATGACCGCCGCCCCTGGAGCCAACACAGAGGCGGACGCAACGGCCGGATTCACCCTGGTCGAGATGCTGGTGGTGCTGGCGATCATGGCGCTTGTCGCGGCCATCGCCGCACCGGGGCTGGTCAGCCACTATCGCACCAAGAGCCTGGAGACGGTGGCCGGCGAGATCACCATGCGGTTGCGCCTGTCGCGCACATCGGCCATCGCCACCGCCCGGCCGAGGCAGATCGTTGTCGATCTCGGCAGCCGTCTCATCCACTTCGGCGAACGCGACAGTCTTGCCTTGCCGGACGATGTCAAAGTGACCCTGATCACCGGCCAGGAGACTGTCGTCGCCGATCGGCAGACAGTGCTGACCTTCCTTCCCGACGGCAGCGCTTCCGGCATGGACATAGCGCTGGAGCAAAAAGGGCGGACCGCGCGCATCGCGGTCAACTGGCTGACAGGGCTTTCGACATGGCGAACCCTGCCATGACCGGGCCATCGTCCCCATCCTCAGCCGAAGAGGGATTCTCGATCCTGGAGATGATCGTTGCCATGACGATCCTGGCGCTGGTGCTCGGCATCGCCAGCCAGTCGATCGTGCTGGCCAGCCGCAGCATTGCCGCGGCCAAACGCCAGGTCGAGGCGGCCAGAACGGTTCGCATGATGCTGGCCGACTACGAGGCCCGGGCGCAAACCACGGCGCAGCCCGGCTGGACCCTGAAGACCCGCACGATAGACGTCGCAAAGGCGCGGGTGACCGCCGTTCTCATCGAGAAGCCGGGCGGAGCGTTTCCAGGCGGCCCGTTTCTGACTTTCGTGCCGGCGCAGGGCCCGGCTGCGCGATGAGCTGGCCGTTCTCCCGCGCTCAGGCGAAGGCCTGCGTCGTTCGCCGCCGTCTTGCAGGCGCTGCTTCATCCGACGGCAAGTCGCATCCGCAACCCCAGGCATCGGCAGCGGGTTTTGCGCTCATCGATGTGCTGGTGGGGCTGGCGCTGATCGGCGTCATCACATCGCTGATGATGGTCTTTCTCGGCCAGGCGCGAACCATGATGCGTATCGAAAAGGCGACCGAGTTCCAGATGGAGGTCGATGCCGCATCGCGGTTCCTCGAGACGGCGATAAGCCACGCCGAGCCCTTGCCTCTGTCGAAATCGTCGCCGGACAAGGTGCTCTATTTCAGCGGGGATGGTGCCCGGATCGAGTTCAATGCCGTTCAGGCGATAGGTTTCAAATCCTCCGCATTGCGCGAAATCGCCGTTTCGCCCGGCGATGGCGGAGGCGCCCTGGTCATCGTCCAGAAAACGCGGCGCGGCAGCAAGCCCGGCGCATCGGTGTCGAGCGAACCGGTGCGGCTGATCGGCGGCGTGAGCGCGATGAAATTCGAATATCTCGACAACGCGCTCGCGCCGCCATCGTGGCTGCCGGTCTGGAATGCGCCGCGGCGGCTGCCCGCCGCCGTGCGCTTCACCCTCTCAGTGGCGCGCGATGGCGCGGCCTATTCATCCCGGGGTTTTGCCCGCCTCGATCTGGCAGGCACCGCACCGCCTCGCACGAATTGAGCGGGCTCTCTTCGACCGTCAGTTGGTGACGTCCTGGTCCTCGCCGGTTCCGTCGGGTTTGCCGTCCTTGCCAAGGCTGCGGATGACCACGCCGCTGGCATCGGCCTTCACTTCGTAGGAGTAGGGCCTGCCCCATGGATCCTTCAGGCCGGTTGTCCCCTTGAGATAAGGCCCGTTCCAGCGCGTCTCGCCGGCAGGCTGCGCGACCAGAGCGTTGAGCCCCTCTTCATCGGTCGGGTATTTCGCATTGTCGACATAGTAGAGTTCGAGCGCGCTTTCGATGTTGCGGATCTGCGCCTTGGCCGCATTGGTCCTGGCCGCGCCGAGATAGCGCAGCACCTGCGGCGCCGCGAGCGTCGCGATCAGCGCGATGATGGCGAGCACGACCAGAAGCTCGACCAGGGTGAAGCCGCTCTGGCGATCGTCGCGTTTACCGACAGATTTTCTGGCGCGGCCCGGTTCTTCGGAGGGTTGACGTTTTTCGGAGGGGTGAAGAGAGCGCATCATCAGAGCAGTCCCATGTCTAGACCTGCAAATTGTTCCAGCGCCCAGCTTGAGCCGAGGCCGATGGCGATAAACGGACCGAAGGCGACGCGGGCCCGAGCTGCCGCCGGTCCCGTCGCGACCACCTGCCCGCCGACGAACAAAAGAGCGCTGGTGCTGGCGATGAACAGCAGCACCGGCAACAGCAGCGGGCTGATCCAGCACGCGGCGGCCGCCAGCATCTTGACGTCGCCGAGGCCGAGGCCGATCCGGCCGGTCATGAGGAAATGGCCGTGCCGCAGCAGCCAGGCTGCAATGAAAGTCGCGGCGGCGAACAGCAGATGCAGCAGTAGGCCGTCTGCCTGCGCCGCCAACTGATAGCAAAGCCCGATGCCGGCCAGCGCCAGGTTGAGCCCGTCAGGGATGATCTGCCGGCGGAAATCGGCGACCGCAATGGCGGCGAGAACAATCGCCAGGGCGATCGTGGCAGCCAGTACGAGAGATGGATGCGTAGCCATCGTCAATACGCCAGCCTCTTCAAATCCTGCTGCAGCTTGGTGCCGCCACGCCGCTTCTGGATCGGCGTCTGCAGGCTGATCTTGCCGCGGAATTCGTCGGTCACCTCGCGCGCTTCATTGATATCACGCACGACATGGGGGCGGATGAAGATAATCAATTCGGTGCGCCTGATGGAATCGTCTTTCTGCTTGAACGCATTGCCGAGAATCGGGATGTCGCCGAGGATCGGCACCTGGCTGCGGTCGACATTGTTGTTCTGCTGGATGAGGCCGCCCAGTGCCAGGCTTTCGCCGTCATTGACCAGCACGCGCGTCTGGATCTTGCGCTGCTGGATGGTTGGCGAGTCGATATCGGAACTTTCCGTCTTGGTGACGTTGCTGACCTCCTGCTGGATGTCGAGCATGACCCTGCCGGCATTGTTGATGCGCGGCGTCACCGTCAGGATGACGCCGGTATCCTTCATCTGGACCGAGTTGATGATCGGTGCGCTGCCGTTGCCGGTGTCCTGCGATTGCTGGGTCAGGATCGGCACCTGGTCGCCGACCTGCAAGATCGCCTTCTGGTTGTTGAGCGCCATGATGGTCGGCGCCGAGATGACATTGACGTCGGTGATCTTGGAAAGCGCGTTCAACGTCACCTGGATGTTGTCGGTTGCATAGCTCCAGTTGAAGCCGGGCAGGGTGGCCGCCGCGGCGGCCTTGGCCACGTCCGTCACGGAGACCTTGGTGCCGCCATTCTCGAAGAACCAGCGCAGGCCGTATTTCAAATCGTCGTTGAGCGTGACTTCGGCGATCACCGCTTCCAGCATGACTTGCGTCGGCAGCACGTCGACCTTGGTCAGGATCTGCTCGATGCGTTCATAGTCGCGCGCCGTGGTCTGGATCAGCAGCGCATTGTTCTCGACATCGGCGACCACAGTGGCATGGGCGGGCGCCTCATTGTCTTGCTGAGGCAGCGAGGGCGAGGGCCCGGTCAGCGGCGCCGGCGTGACGCCGTCCGACTGCATGGCGATCGGCGTCTGGTCGGGCGACACGTTCGAGCCGCCCGATTGGCCTTCGGTCTTCACCGTGGTGCCGAGAACCGAGCTCAGCACCGCGGCCAGTTCCTTGGCCGGCCGGTTCTGGATCTGGTAGACGAAGAGCTGACTTTCATTGGTCTCGGCCAGCTTGTCGAGCTTGTTGATCCAGGTTGCGGCGCGCGCCAGATAGGCCGGGCGCGAGGTGATCACCAGCACCGAATTCAGCCTGTCATTGGGGATGAACTGGATGAGCTTGGCGCCTGGCCCTTCCTTGGTGCCGAAGATCGAATCGAGCTCGGCGGCAACCGCTTCCGGCTTCGAGGTCTTCAACGGATGCAGCGCCACCGACATGCCGCGCATCCAGTCGACATCGAACACCGAAACCGCTTCCCGGATGGCATTGAGGTCGCTGTCGCTGCCGGCGACGGTGATGATGTTGCGGGTGGAATCGACGCGCAGCACCGAGCCCTGGCGGGTGATCGGTTCGAGAATGGTCTTCATCTCGTCGGCGGCGATGAATTGCAGCTGCAGCACCTGCACCTTGACGCCGGGGCCGGACGGCGAGGTCGAGGGCACGCTGACCGGCGGCGTCGAGGCCATGATCTCCGACAGCGGCACGATCTGGTAGGTGCCGGCGCGGCTGGTGATGCCGGCGGCGTTCACCGCCAGCGCCGATTGCAGGATGTCGACCAGCGCATCCTTCGACACCGGCTGCGAGGTCTGCAGCGTCACCGTGCCTTGCACGCGCGGGTCGACGATGTAGTTGAGGTGCAGCGCGTCCCCCAGCACCGCCTTGGCCGCGTCGGCGATCGGCGCATTGACCAGATTGAGCTCGAACTTGCCGGAGCCGTCGCTCGTCACCTTCGTGACCGGCGCGCCCGACGACACGAACTGGCCCGTGCCCTGATACTGCGCGCCATTGAAGCGTTGTGCGGCGCCCGCCGCCGAGGTGATGGTGGCAGGCCCTGTATAGCCCGACCGCAGTGGCGAATTCTTGGCGTGCAGGCTGTCGATGGTCTCGGTGAAAAAGTCCTTGCCCGGCGCGGAGGTGCAGCCGGCAACAGCCAGCAGCGTGAACAACACGACGCAATGACTCGGCTTGCTCGACATCCACCCGATTCCCCTAGGGGTTCAGTCTAGGGCTTCTTGCAGGCCGATGTCGGGAATGATGGGTGTGTTTGGGGTCTATCCACAGGGTAGGTGGGGAGGAGTGTGCGCGATTTGGAGATCGATGCAGGATGCTTGCGCTCCTGCACAGGAGCGCGATCTCGGTCGGGACTGCTTTGGGCTATCGAGGCGGCGTGGCCTTGGTCTGGGAGGTTAAGCCGACATTGCGAAAAAGTGCACTGTCACCGTAATTCCTCCCTAACAATGGTGAGCAGAGAACAGTTTACCCCCGCAGGTGAGCCATTGCTTTTATCTTTCGGTTCCTAGAACCTCATGCCGAGCGAGATACCAGCGAACGGGTTCCGTCTGGTATCCCATATCGAAAACCTGCTGCATCCGCTCCATGCAGCCCGTCTCGTCGCCAGAAGCTCGGTGCAACGCGCCATCGTGAAACAATGCAACTCCGAGCGCTAACTTGATTGAACGATTGCTAGCAGCAGTCCGGAAGGCCGCAGCCAGGCTTCGCTCCTTCGTCGCACCTTCTAGCGCATCCTCGAAGGCGATCTCGCCCAGCATTTGTTTCACGGTCTGGGCCGGGTAGCGGAACAGTGTCGGGCGCTTGTTGTATTTAACGTTCAGCTTGCGTAGGTATTCAAGCGCGTAGTCGCGGCTGGCATCGTCACCCATCGTCAGGGCCATGTAGTGCAGGACAAGTCCGAAGGTCGCACCACCAGCCAGGTCGGGCGCCATGCCTATTGATCGATCCATAATGCCAGCACACAGCTCACGAGTGAGCTCGATCGCCCGAGCGCGATCATCAAGACACCAATAAGCTGCGCCTATTTGAAGTTGTTGTCCTGGAGCATCCGGAGTGTTCTTCTTCTGATAGGAATCTACTTGGTACAGAAGAGGAAGCGCTGCTGTATAATCTCCTATCCCGCAATAGGATTTTGCCAATCCATCGATCCACCCAATATCATTCGGCTCTACAGCGATTATCTCTCTAAATGCTCTGACCGCTTCGTCAAAGCGACCTGCTAAAAGGAGAACAAGTGCTGACATTAGAAATCAAACCCTCCTCGGATATTCCCGTTAGCATCATAGGTTACCGCGCGGACGGAAGAATTACGGTGACAGTGCACTAATTTTTCCCCGTCGGCCCCGCTTTCCCGGTTTCACGGCTCTTCCAGTTTGCGCGGCAATCCGGCCCAAAAAAGCTTCATCCCCCACCGGCCGGCCAATGCTCTCGGCCTTGCGCAGCGCGTCGAAGGCCGCGACATCCGTCTCGACCAAATCGAACAGTCCGCTCGACGATGGCAGGCGATCCCGCATCGGCTGCGGATCGGTAACGCCATCGGGCTCGCCCGTGAGATGCGCGCGAGCGCTTGACCAGGGCCAATCCGCCACCTGTTTCACCAGCCCCGCGCGGACCGGATTCAGTACGACATACCGTACCGCCGACAAGAGGTGGTCCTCGTCCATCGCAACGGCGCCGAAGCGCCCTTGCCAGAAGTGTCCGGTTTTCTTCTGTCTCGCATGGATGATGCCGGCATAGGTGCGATGCACCTTGGCGAGCGCGCGCCGGAGACCGTCCGGATCGGTCGGCGTCAGGATCAGGTGCACATGGTTCGGCATCAGGCACCATGCCCAGATGCCGACATTGGCGGCGCGGCAATGCTCGACCAGCAGGGTCTTGTAGAGCGCGTAGTCCCTGGGCGTGAAAAACACCTTGGCGCGCCCGTTGCCGCGCTGCGTCACGTGGTGCGGCAGACCGGGAACGACAATGCGAGCAAGGCGAGCCATGCGGCTAATCTACACTCTGCGATAGCCAGGCGAACAGCGTAAAAAGTGCACTGTCACCGTAATTCCGTAATCCCCAGCACTGTCACCGTAAAATGCGATTCCGCGATTCGTAGTTCAACGATTGTCAGAATCAGATGTCCATCCAGAAATAACTCGCTCGATCAGCAAAGTGTCGTTCCAGATACCACGAATTGGCATTTTGCGTTGCTCGGGCGTGAGATTTTCGACGCGCCACTCCTTCTCACCGTCCCACAGCCACCATACAGAAACCTTTCCAGTGCGAGGGTCGGCAACTCCGTCTCGAAATATAGGAAAAGCTGCCACCTCGGCCGGTACCGCAACGTTCCCCACAACTGTTACAATACCCTTTGAAACTGCAGACCCTAGAGGAAAAAAGCACGAAAATTGAACGGCGTTGCTAACGATATCGCCTATCTTCTTCGGGCGAGTTTTATAGATTTTTTCGAAAACCCTTAGGAGGGCGCCATATCTTACATGCTTGTGAGTGTATATGGCGTAGCATTTTCCAATAGACGTTTGAAATTCAACAACATCTCCAATTTTAACCATCGAATAACCTCGGTTAAAAGCCTGGGTAGCCCACGCTTTTTACTATGTCAACGCCGCGTGTTCCCACTTGTCCGTACGCCGGATTCGATTTTGCGATGCTGTTGATTTCATTCATCAAGCTTCCTCCACTCGTTGGCAGCCCATGATGATCGATCAGCGCTTGTTCCGCAAGCCTTGCGTCCATTCTAGTTAGATTCGAAAGGCCAGGTATTTCTGAAATACTGATTCCTTTTCCACGAAGATGCTCAGCAGCACGACGAACCAAATCATTTGTTATTCCGACGTATTTGGTAACACCAGAAGCATCAACCGCTTGATATACGCTAGTTGATCCTCCTGTATAAACAGACGTCGCTGCATCTTTCAGTGCCGTCTTTCCACCAAATAAAGCAACTCCTACAAAGACCCCAGCTCTTATAGGTGCAACGCCAGGCATGAGCCCAAATACACCATCAGCGTTGTCCACTTTTCCTGAAGCGCTGAGTTCACTCTGGCGAGCCACTTCATCGGATACTTTCGGGCTTAGACGTTCATATGGGTCCCTGTCCGCATTGAAGAAGTCCCGCCGACCCGTCCTTATCGCCTCCGCGCGGGCTTCAATCTCGGCCCGCTCGTGGTCAGCTTTTTGCGCTGCTGCCCTGGCTTCGGCGGCCGGGCCCGCAATACCTGTAGCATGCCCGTTCTGATCACTCTTGTTGACCGGATCATTCTGCGCATATGCATATCGGTTCGTCCCAACGCCCGGCAGCGTCGGATCCCAATCATCCGGCGAGACAAACCGCCCCAGCACCGGATCCATGTACCGCGCGTTGAGATACAGCAGTCCGGTCTCGGCATCGAAGCGCTCGCCTATATAACCCTTTTGCGTCTGGAAGCCGGTGTTGAGGCTCTCGCCATAGGTGGCGTAGGTGGTGCCTTCGACCACCGCGCCCGACATGTCGGTGACCAGGCGCACCGAGGCCAGATGCTCGCGATGCAGGAAGTATTTGGTCGTGCCGACGACCTTGATGTCGGTAATTACGGTGACAGTGCACTAATTTTTCTCCGTCGGCCTCGCTTTCTCGGTTTCACGGCTCTTCCGGTTTGTGCGGCAATCCGGCCCAAAAAGGCTTCATCTCCAACCGGTCGGCCGATGCTCTCGGCCTTGCGCAGCGCGTCGAAGGCAGCGACATCCGTCTCGAGCAAATCGAACAGCCCGGTAGACGATGGCAGACGATCCCTTATTGGTTGCAGATCCGTAACGCCATCGGGCTCGCCCGTCAGATGCGCGCGAGCGCTTGACCAGGGCCAGTCCGCCGCCTGCTTCACCAGCCCCGCGCGCACCGGATTCAGTCCAAGATACCGTACCGCCGACAAGAGGTGATCCTCGTCCATCGCGACGGCGCCGAAGCGGCCTTGCCAGAAATGTCCGGTTTTCTTCTGTCTCGCATGGATGATGCCGGCATAGGTGCGATGCACCTTGGCGAGCGCGCGCCGGAGACCGTCCGGATCGGTCGGCGTCAGGATCAGGTGCACATGGTTCGGCATCAGGCACCATGCCCAGATGCCGACATTGGCGGCGCGGCAATGCTCGACCAGCAGGGTCTTGTAGAGCGCGTAGTCCCTGGGCGTGAAAAACACCTTGGCGCGCCCGTTGCCGCGCTGCGTCACGTGGTGCGGCAGACCGGGAACGACAATGCGAGCAAGGCGAGCCATGCGGTCAGTCTACACGCGGCCATAGCCAGGCGGACAGGGTAAAAAGTGCACTGTCACCGTAATTCGAGAATGATGGCGGTGTTTGGGGTCTATCCACGGGGTAGGTGGTGGGCGAGGCTGCAGGGGTGAGGAGAAGAGTGTGCGCGATTTGAGGATCGATGGACGCGTGCTACTCCAGCAGGGGGGTATGATTTTATCCGAGACGGCTTGGACTACAGAGGCGGGGTGGCTTGGCCTGGGAGGCCAAGCCGACATCGCGAAAAAAGTGCACTGTCACCGTTATTCTACCTCAGATTTATCAAAAACAAATAAAAGTGACACTGTCGACACAAAATCAAGCCGCAGCGAACCGGAGTCCTGTTAGCTTATTGGAATCGTATATATTTTTAAAATTATCAGAAACAATTATGTCGAACCTGGCGACAACTGGATCGTTCATTCTAAATATGTCAAGTTCTGTCGAAAATCCATTTTTCAATTTGAGCTCGAAAATCCTAGATATACTACCGTCGTCGTATTTTTCATAAGACGAAGTTAAAAAATCGAATCCGTCCACTTCATCCATAGGAACATATATTTCTATATCGTACTTGTCAGTTTTTGCTGCGTAGAATTTGTGTCGGCTCTGTAAAATTATCGCCCCAAATAGCTCGAACACTTCGCGCCTTGCAAAAAAGCCACTCCTTATAGAAGTCGCCACGAAATCTCCGATAGGGAGGGGACGCTGTTTGTCAAAGCGGAATTGCAACTTGCTTTGGTCGATATCCCTCGCACCTTCCATTCCTAGAAAATCTTGCGGTCCATAGTCATTCCCCCAATCACTAAGAATGGCATAATTTCTGGAATCTTGCTGGGTCCGCCAATATAACATCATAGCCCCTTAGAGTTGAGTTCTACCAGCGTCGACGTCGTTCGAATTACGGTGACAGTGCACTAATTTTCCCTCGCCGGCCTCCTGCTGGAGGATATCCAGATCCCGAAGCGGGGCTAGTCTAGTCAGGTTGACGGTCCGCGGCCGGGCGGCGGCCGTCGATCCACAGCGCAAGCAATGTGCAGGCCGCGCCCGAGAGCAGATAGGCGCCGGCGGCGATGAGGCCGAAATTACCGGCCAACAGCAGGGCGGCGAGCGGCGCGAAGCCGGCGCCGAACATCCAGGCCAGATCCGAGGTTATCGCCGAGCCGGTGTAGCGGTACTGCCGGGAGAAGCTCGACGCGACGACGCCCGACGATTGCCCGAAACTCAATCCCAGCAGGATGAAGCCCAGCACCATGAACAGGGCCTCGCCGACGGCGCCGCCATCCAGGAGCTGAGGGGCAAAGCCGCTGAAGGTCGCGATGGCGATCGCCGAACCGCCGAGCAGCGCACGGCGTCCGACGCGATCGGCCAACGGGCCCGATGCGACGATGGCCGCGATGCCAAACAGCGCGCTCACCGCCTCGATCATCAGGAAGCGTGCCGGCCCCTCATTGGTGAACAGGAACACCCAGGAAAGCGGAAACACCGTCACCATGTGGAACAGGGCGAAACTCGCCAGCGGCGCGAAGGCGCCGACGACGACATTGTGGCCCTCGGCCCGGATCGTGTCCCTGATGCGCGTTGGCTGCAGGTCGCCGCTCTCGTACAGTTTCGAGAATTCGGGCGTGACGACGATGCGAAGCCTGGCGAACAGGGCCACGACATTGATGGCGAAGGCGACGAAGAAGGGATAGCGCCAGCCCCAGGAAAAGAAGTCGTCGGCCGACAGATTGGCGACGAAGAAGGCGAAGAGGGAGCTTGCCACGATGAGGCCGATTGGCGCGCCAAGTTGCGGGATCATGGCATAGAAGCCGCGTCGATTCTGCGGCGCGTTCAGGGCCAGCAGCGAGGGCAGTCCATCCCATGTTCCGCCAAGCGCCAGCCCCTGGCCGATGCGGGCAAGCGCCAAAAGCCACACCGCGACCGCACCGATGTCGCCATAGGCCGGCAGGAACGCAATGGCGACGGTCGACGTGCCGAGCAGGAACAGCGCGATCGTCAGTTTCGCGCCGCGCCCATAGGCGCGGTCGATCGCCATGAACAGAACCGAGCCGAACGGGCGCGCGACGAAGGCCAGCGCGAAGATGCAGAAGGAATAGAGCGTGCCGACGAGCGGGTCGTGCGTCGGAAACACCAGCTTGGGGAACACGATGACGGAGGCGATCGCATAGACGAAGAAGTCGAAGAATTCCGACGTCCTGCCGACGATCACGCCGACCGCTATATCGCCGGCGCTGACCTGGCCATGATGCGAGCCGATCAGCTCGCTGTTTGTTTCGGCAGTCGAAGTCTGAGCCATCTTATCCGTCGCCACCGCGTGGAATGAACTGTCCGGAACCCGATTCTGGGGATTCCCCAAGGGTTCTATTGTGCACTGCACACTGCGCCAAAGCCATGCCGGCTGGGCATTGGACAAATTGTCCAATGTTGCCGCGCCGCCGCGAGCAGTAGCCCTTGGATCGATACCGCACTGCAACATGAACGGTTGCCGCGGTCCATCGAGGGCAGCGTTTGATGAAACGATTTGGAGCCTTGCTTCTGTTCCCCCTGGCCGGGCTGTTGAGCGGCTGCGATCTGGTCGTGCTCGCGCCCGCCGGCGATGTCGCGGCCCAGCAGCGCGACCTGCTCGTGGTCTCGACCCTGCTGATGCTGGTCATCATCATCCCGGTCATGGCGCTGACGGTGTTCTTCGCCTGGCGCTACCGGCAATCCAACGCCGCGGCGACCTATGCGCCGGACTGGGATCATTCGACGAAACTGGAACTGGTGATCTGGGCGGCGCCGCTGCTCATCATCATCTGCCTTGGCGCGCTGACCTGGCTCGGCACGCATCTGCTCGACCCGTACCGCCGCATCGACCGCATCGAGCCCGGCCAGCCGGTCACCCAACTGCACAAGCCGCTGCGGGTCGAGGTCGTGGCGCTCGATTGGAAATGGCTGTTCATCTACCCGGACTACGGCATCGCCTCCGTCAACGAACTGGCCGCACCGGTCAACCAGCCGATCGACTTCCGCATCACCTCGTCGGCGGTGATGAATTCCTTCTACATCCCAGCCCTTGCCGGGCAGATCTATGCCATGCCGGCGATGGAGACGAAGCTGCACGCCGTCATCAACCGGCCGGGCACCTATAGCGGCTTTTCGGCCAATTACAGCGGCGCCGGCTTTTCGGGGATGCGCTTCGCCTTCCACGGCCTGTCCGACCAGGCTTTCGAGCAGTGGGTGGCGCAGGCCAGGACCGCGTCGGCCGCGCTCAGCCGAGAGAATTATCTCGAACTCGAAAAGCCGAGTGAGAACGAACCGGTCCGCCACTATGCCTCCGTCGATCCCGACCTTTACGGCGCCATCCTCAACCTGTGCGTCGAGCGCGGCAAGATGTGCATGAACGAGATGATGTCGATCGACGCCAAGGGTGGCCTCGGTCTTGCGGGTGTGCGCAACACGCTGCCGCTGCAATACGACAAGCTCGCCCGGCGCGGCGCGGTGTTCGGCAACGATCCGTCCTATGTCGCCAGCATCTGCACGGCGGAGGAGGCGGCTGCCGCGGCGCGCGCGGCTAGCGATGCCACGCCGGCGGATTGGCCGGCCAGGAATCTTTCCCCGCTACGTGGGGCGGGGCTGCTGAGGCCAGGCACCGAGAGCCGCCGCGCCGAGGCGGATACGCCGTCGCTTGGCCTGCTGCGGCGCGAATTGTGAGAGACAGAAGATGCCCGATACGCTGATCAAATTCATCTTCGGCCGCCTCACCCTGGACTCGCTGCCGCTGCACGAGCCGATTGTCGTCGCCACCTTCATCGCGGTGGCGCTCGGCGGCATCGCCCTTCTCGGCGTCATCACCTATTTCAAGCTGTGGGGCTATCTGTGGCGTGAGTGGTTCACCAGCGTCGACCACAAGAAGATCGGCATCATGTACATGGTGCTCGGCCTGGTCATGCTGCTGCGCGGCTTCTCCGACGCCATCATGATGCGCCTGCAGCAGGCCATCGCCTTCAACGGTTCCGAGGGCTACCTCAATTCGCATCACTACGACCAGATCTTCACCGCCCACGGCGTGATCATGATCTTCTTCGTGGCGATGCCCTTCGTCACCGGCCTGATGAACTTCGTCGTGCCGCTGCAGATCGGCGCGCGCGATGTCTCCTTCCCCTTCCTCAACAATTTCAGCTTCTGGATGACGGTCGGCGGCGCCATACTGGTCATGGCCTCGCTGTTCGTCGGCGAATTCGCCCGCACCGGCTGGCTCGCCTATCCGCCGCTCTCCGGCATCGGCTACAGTCCTGATGTCGGCGTCGACTATTATATCTGGGCGCTGCAGGTGGCGGGCGTCGGCACGACGCTGTCGGGCATCAACCTGATCTGCACCATCATCAAGATGCGCGCACCCGGCATGACGATGATGCGCATGCCTGTCTTCACCTGGACGTCGCTCTGCACCAACGTGCTGATCGTGGCGTCCTTCCCGGTGCTGACGGCGGTGCTCTCTCTGCTGGCTCTCGACCGCTATGTCGGCACCAACTTCTTCACCAACGACTTCGGCGGCAACCCGATGATGTATGTGAACCTCATCTGGATATGGGGTCACCCGGAAGTCTACATCCTCATCCTGCCGCTGTTCGGCGTCTTCTCCGAAGTCACCTCGACCTTCTCCGGCAAGCGCCTGTTCGGCTACACCTCGATGGTCTACGCCACGGTGGTCATCACCATCCTGTCGTACCTCGTCTGGCTGCACCACTTCTTCACCATGGGCTCGGGCGCCAGCGTCAATTCCTTCTTCGGCATCACCACGATGATCATCTCGATCCCGACCGGGGCGAAGATCTTCAACTGGCTATTCACAATGTATCGCGGCCGCATCCGCTTCGAACTGCCGATGATGTGGACGATGGCCTTCATGCTCACCTTCGTCGTCGGCGGCATGACCGGCGTGCTGCTTGCCGTGCCGCCGGCGGACTTCGTGCTGCACAACAGCCTGTTCCTGATCGCGCATTTCCACAACGTCATCATCGGCGGTGTGCTGTTCGGCCTGTTCGCCGGCATTGCCTACTGGTGGCCCAAGGCCTTCGGCTTCAAGCTCGATCCGTTCTGGGGCAAGGTGTCGTTCTGGTGCTGGGTGGTCGGCTTCTGGTTCGCCTTCATGCCGCTCTACATACTCGGCCTGATGGGCGTGACGCGCCGCATGCGCGTCTTCGACGACCCTTCGCTGCAGATATGGTTCGTCATCGCCGCCTTCGGCGCGGTGCTGATCGCTGCCGGCATCGCCGCCTTCCTGATCCAGATCTTCGTCTCCATCCGCAAGCGCGAGGCCCTGACCGATCCGACCGGCGATCCCTGGGACGGCCGCACGCTCGAATGGTCGACCTCTTCGCCGCCACCCGCCTACAACTTCGCCTTCACGCCGGTCGTGCGCGACAACGACGCCTGGTGGGACATGAAGAAGGCCGGCTATACCAGACCGCTCGCCGGCTTCAAGCCGATCCATATGCCGAGCAACACCGGCACCGGCGTCATCCTGGCCGCCTTCAGCGTCGCGCTCGGCTTCGGCCTGATCTGGTACATCTGGTGGCTGGCGGCGCTGAGCTTCGTCTGCCTGATCGCCACCGCGATCGGCCACACCTTCAATTATCACCGCGACTTCCACATTCCGGCGGCCGAGGTCACGCAGACGGAGGAGGCGAGGACGACTCTCCTCGCCGCCCAGGCTAGGGTTTGAGCATGGCTACGACAGCAATCACGGCCGGCCCTGAACCGGTCTTTCACCTGGAAGAAGAGCATGCGCATGCCGAAGGCAGCAGCACCATGCTCGGCTTCTGGCTCTATCTGATGAGCGACTGCTTGATCTTCGCCATGCTGTTCGCGGCCTATGGCGTGCTCGGCGGCAATTACGCGGCGGGGCCTGCTCCGAAGGACCTGTTCGATCTCGACCTGGTCGCGGTCAACACCACCATGCTGCTCTTGTCGTCGATCACCTATGGCTTTGCCATGCTGACAATGGACAAGGGCCGCGTCGCTGCAACGCAAGCCTGGCTTGCCGTGACCGGCCTGTTCGGCCTGGCCTTCCTGTCGATCGAACTCTACGAATTCGCGCACATGATCCATGAAGGCGCGACACCACAGCGTAGCGCCTTCCTGTCGTCCTTCTTCACTTTGGTCGGCACGCACGGCCTGCATGTCACCTTCGGCACCGTCTGGCTGGTGACGCTGATGACGCAGGTCGCCAGGTTCGGCCTCACCGAGGCCAACCGCCGCCGGCTGATGTGCCTCTCGATGTTCTGGCATTTCCTCGACGTCGTCTGGATCGGCGTCTTCACCTTCGTCTATCTGATGGGGATGTTGCGATGAGCGCTCATGATCACGCTGCCGATCACGGCCACGCCCATGGTGGAGCCGCGCATGGATCGTTCAGGGGTTATCTGATCGGCTTCGTCCTGTCGGTGATCCTAACCGCCATCCCGTTCTGGCTGGTCATGAGCGGCGCCATCGACAACAAACAGGCCACGGCCATCGTCATCATGGCCTTCGCGGTGGTGCAGATCGTCGTCCACATGGTCTTCTTCCTGCATATGAACACCGCCTCGGAGGGCGGCTGGTCGATGCTGGCCCTGATCTTCACACTGATCCTGGTCGTCATCGTGCTGACCGGCTCGCTCTGGGTGATGTACCACCTCAACGCCAACATGATGCCTGGGCTTCACGACATGCGCGAGATGCCATGAGCCCGGCGCCGGGCGGGCGGAGGGCCACTGTCGAGTCAGGGATCGGGCAGGCCGGCATTGATCTGTCCGCCGCGCCACGAAAGGACGCCGACAGATCGCCTGCGTCGCGGCTTTTCCTCGCACTGCTCGGCCTCCTCGGCGTGCTGGTGTTTCTTGGGCTCGGCATCTGGCAGTTGGAAAGGCGGGTCTGGAAGCTCGACCTGATCGCCCGCGTCGACCAGCGCATTCATGCTCCGGTTGCCGATGCCCCCGGCCCGGGGGCCTGGGCCGGCATGACCGCGGCCAGTGGTGAATACAGCCATGTGCGACTGGCTGGGCACTTTCTGGGCGGCGCCAACACGCTGGTGCAGGCGGTGACGGAACTTGGCGGCGGCTATTGGGTGCTGACGCCGCTGCGGACCGACCGTGGCTTCGTCGTGCTGGTCAACCGTGGCTTCATCCCCCAGCAGCGCAAGGCCGAATTCGAACAAGAGAGCGGTAGCTTCACCGCGCCGGCCGTCATCGATGGGCTGTTGCGCAAGAGCGAGCCGGGCGGTGGTTTCCTGCGCAACAACGATGCCGCGGGCAATCGCTGGTATTCGCGCGACGTCACCGCCATCGCAACTACGCGCGGCCTGACGGATGTCGCCCCCTATTTCGTCGATGCGGAGGCATCCGGCACGGACGGCTGGCCGCGCGGCGGCCTGACCGTCGTGACGTTCCGCAACAGCCACCTCGTCTATGCTTTGACCTGGTTCACGCTCGCTGCGATGCTTGTTGCAGCCCTGGCCGCGCCGATGATCGGCCGCCACCGGCGGCGAGGACCGGCAAGATGAGCGTCCCGACGCAAACGCTTCGCAACGACAAATCCTTCGCGGTATCCCTTGCGGGCAATGGCGGCACGGTCTCGGATCCCGATGCGGCGAACAGGAAGAACCTGCTCCTGCTCATCCAGCTGCGTTGGCTGGCGGTGGCGGGTCAGGTGCTCACCATTCTGGTGACGGAATACTGGTTCGATATCCCGCTGCCGCTGCCGGAGATGGCTGGCGTGGTGCTTTTCCTGATCGGGCTGAACATCTTCAGCCTCTTGGCTTCGCGCGGCCAGCGCCCGATCAGCAACGCGCAGCTCTTCGTCGCGCTGATTTTCGACATGGCGGCGCTGACGACACAGCTTTATCTGAGCGGCGGTGCCTCCAACCCGTTCGTGTCGCTCTATCTCTTGCAGATCACGCTTGGCGCCGCGCTGCTGACACCCTGGTCGACCTGGAGCCTGGTGGCCGCCGCTTCGGCCTGCTTCGTCTTCCTCACCTTCCAGTTCCAGCCGATCGCAATCCCGCACCAAGGCGGCAGCGACCTGCTGGCCCTGCATATCAGGGGCATGTTCATCTGCTTCGTGCTGGCGGCGGGCCTGATCGTGATCTTCATGACGCGCATCAACCGCAATCTGCGCGAACGTGATGCCTATCTCGCCGATCTGCGCCAGCACTCGGCCGAGGAGGATCACATCGTGCGCATGGGCCTGCTCGCCTCGGGTGCCGCGCATGAACTGGGCACGCCGCTGTCGACCATCTCCGTCATCCTCTCCGACTGGCGCCAGATGCGCAGCGTCACCCGCAATCGCGAGCTGGCCGGGGACGTGGCCGAAATGCAGGCGCAGATCGAGCGCTGCAAAAGCATCGTGTCGGGCATCCTGATGTCTTCGGGGCAGGCGCGGGGCGAAGGCACGATCCGCACCAGCATCCGCCATTTCATCGACGATCTTGTGATGGAATGGCGCGGCAGCCGCCAGCCGCTCAATCTGGAGTACAGCAACGATTTCGAACCCGACGAGCAGATCGTGTCCGACACGGCGCTGAAACAGGTCATCTTCAACGTGTTCGACAACGCGCTGGAGGCCTCGCAGGCTTGGGTCGGCGTCACCGCCGAGCGGCAAGGCGAGAAACTGGTGATTGCCGTGCGCGACCGTGGGCCGGGTTTTGACGAGGCTATTCTGGCCGCGCTCGGCCAACCCTATATGTCGAGCAAGGGACGGCCTGGCGGTGGCCTCGGCCTTTTCCTGGTCGTCAATGTGGTTCGAAAGCTGGGAGGCGACTTTTCGGCGCGTAACATGGAGCAGGGGGCCTGTGTTACGCTCTCGCTGCCGCTCGCGGCGCTGACCGATGGAGATGATCATGAGGCCTGATCGATCCCTGTTTATCGTCGAGGACGACGCCACCTTCGCCAAGACGCTGAAACGCTCCTTCGAAAAGCGCGACTACGACGTCGTGGTCTGCCACGGCAGGGAAGAACTGCTCGGCGCCCTCGAAACAGCGGTTCCTTCCTACGCCGTCGTTGATCTCAAGCTTGGCGCCGGCGGCTCCGGGCTGGAGTGCGTGAAGCTGCTCAGCGCCCGCGACGCTTCGATGAGGATCGTCGTGCTGACCGGCTTTGCCAGCATCGCCACCGCGGTCGAGGCGATCAAGCTCGGCGCATGTCATTACCTGGCCAAGCCTGCCAACACCGACGACATCGAAGCCGCCTTCGGCCGCGCCGAAGGCGATGTCTCGGTTTCCGTCAGCAATCGTCCCACCTCGATTAAGAACCTCGAATGGGAGCGTATTCACGAGACGCTTGTCGAGACCGGCTTCAACATCTCCGAAACCGCGCGCCGGCTTGGCCTGCATCGGCGCACTTTGGCCCGCAAGCTCGAAAAACGCGTGGTGAGATAGCGGGAAGCGCTACGTTCGCGACCCAGCCGAAACCGGTTGGTCCACCGGCTAATTCGAGCGGACGCATTCAAAGCTTTCCTGCGTAGCCTGGGATGCCTATCTGTGTGAACAGACACTGGAACAGGCTACAGACTTGGCGCAACGATCGGGCAGTGCGGATCTTCCACTTCATGGCGGACGCGTGCCGAAATGGCTGGGCGACCGCATGACGCGCCTTGGCGCCGTCATGTGCGAGGCGATCATCCATCATTATGGCCGCAACGAGCTGCTGCGGCGGCTGGCGCATCCGTTCTGGTTCCAATCCTTCGGCGCCGTCATGGGCATGGACTGGCACTCATCCGGCATCACGACCAGCGTCGTCGGCGCCTTGAAACGCGGCCTTACGCCGCTGTCGGGCGAACTCGGCATTCACGTCTGCGGCGGCCGTGGCGCGCATTCGCGCAAGACCCCGCATGAGCTTGCGGCAATCGGCGAGCGCATCGGCTTCGATGGAGAGCACCTGGCAACCGTCAGCCGGCTTGTCGCCAAAGTCGACAGTGCCGCCGTTCAGGATGGCTTCGACCTCTATCTGCATGGCTTCATCGTCACTGACGACGGCGATTGGGTGGTGGTGCAGCAAGGCATGAACGGCGACAGCAAGGTGGCGCGCCGCTACCATTGGCTGTCCGAAGGTCTGAAAAGTTTCGTCGATCAGCCGCACGCCGCCATCGAGGGCGCCAACCAGGGCGAGATCGTCAACCTGACCGACCGCCGCGCCGAGGCCTCGCGCCAGGGACAGCTGGACCTGCTCCAGGACCTTGGGCCGGATCGCATCCTGCGGGAATTCGCTGCCCTGGAGCCAGGCACCGCATCGGCTCCGGAGCAGCCGCTGCTGCCGCATCTGGTCATGCCGGCCCACCATGATGTCCGCGAAAGCGATGTCGTCATGCGCCGCCTGCATGGCAACATGGCGGCGGCCGCAGAGCGTGGCCCGGCGGATTTCTCCGAGCTTCTCCTGGTTCCCGGCGTCGGCGCGCGTACCGTGCGCGCGTTGGCCCTCGTTGCCGAAGTGGTGCACGGTGCGCCGTGCCGTTTTTCCGATCCGGGCCGGTTCTCGCTGGCGCATGGCGGCAAGGACCGGCACCCGTTCCCCGTTCCGCTCAAGGTCTACGACGAGACGATCGGCGTGCTGAAGTCCGCCGTGCAGAAAGCCAGGCTTGGCCGTGAAGAGGAAATCGGCGCGCTTCGGCGGCTCGACGATCAGTCGCGCGAGGTCGAGCGATACGTCACCGGCCCCAGCCTGAAGGAAATTGTCGCCGGCGAATTCGACCAGTCGCATCTGCTTGGCGGCCGCAGTGTCTTTGGTTGGGAACCGGCGCCGGACAAAGCGCCCGCGGAGCTCAACAAGAAGGCATGACAAGGCAAACAACCCTCAGTGTCATGCCACGCGACGGTAGCTGTAGCGATCGCGGATGAATTCATTGAAGAAGCGGCCTTTCGAGGCGGCCTTCTTGAAAGCCGCATAAGTTGCCGGGGCAACGTCCGCATAGTCATAGCGATTGCCGCTCGGCACGAACCAGACGGAGAGCGTCCTGGTCGTGGGATCGTATTGTGTGTTTCGGATCGCGGTCGACGGCATAGTGGCACCTGGCTGCTCAGCCAGATAAATTCGCTAACCATGGTCCGGTTCCCTGCCATTGCCACCGCACGGTCTATGACGCATGGAAGTGCGGTTCCGTATTGCCTTGCGGTCCGGCCCTCACCATCTAGGCGGGATGTCGTCACTCAAATCGAAAGCCACGGGCCACACTCCCGCATTCCAGCACGATCTCTTTGGTGATGTCGCAGAGCTGCCCGAAGGTTTCGCCTACCAGGCCGGATTGATCACGCCGCAGGAAGAGACGGAGCTTGCGCGGCATCTTGAGAGACTGCCGTTCCAGGCGTTCGATTTCCACGGGCATCTGGCAAACCGGCGCGTCGTCGGGTTTGGCCTGCGCTACGATTATGACCGACGTGAAGTCGTCGAGGCGGCGCCGATCCCTGATTTCCTGCTGCCTGTGCGCGAGCAGGTCGCGGCCTTTGCGCGCCGGCCGATAGAGGCTTTCGCGCAGGTGCTGATCAATGAATACCGGCCGGGCGCCGGTATCGGCTGGCATCGCGACAAGCCGCATTTCGAAGACGTCGCCGGCGTTTCGCTGCTGGCGCCCTGCAGCTTTCGGCTGCGGCGACAGAACGGTGACAGATGGGAGCGCCGGACCATCGCCGTCGAGCCAGGATCAGCCTATCTCATGACTGGTCCTTCGCGCAGCGAATGGGAGCACAGCATCCCGCCGCTTGCCGAGCACCGCTATTCGATTACCTTGCGGACATTGCGGTCTCAAAAGCCCTGAGCGTCCTGCTGGCGATGAAGGCCACGCCGATCTGGTTATTTCACGCCGATACCGGCGGTCAGACCGCCATCGATCTTGTAGTCGGCGCCGGTGCAGAAGCCGGCCTTGGACGAGCACAGGAATGCGATGAGTTCCGCCACCTCCTCCGGCTCGCCGATGCGGCCAAGCGGATGGGCCGCGCCGAAGCGCCTGTAGGCCTCTTCGACATCGGCATCGCTGCCACTGTCGCCGCGCGCGGCCTTCTCGAGGATCGGCGTGCGGATCGAGCCCGGGCTGACCGAATTCACTCGGATGCCTGATGCCGCATAGTCGAGCGCAAGTGAGCGCGTCAGCGTATGGATCGCGCCTTTGGTCGTGGCGTAGGCGGCGACATTCTGCTGGCAGGCGAAGCCTTGCACCGAAGCGACATTGACGATGGCGCCGCCGCCGCGCTTGATCATTTCCGGAATGCCGAAATGGGCGGTCAGGTAGATCGAGCCGACATTGACCGTCATCGCCCGATTCCAGGTTTCCCAATCGGTCGTCGTCGCGGTTCCGTAGGGATGGACCGCCGCGGAATTGACGATGACGTCGATGCCGCCGAATCTCGCGACGCCGGCTGCGACCGCGTCACGCACCTGATCGGAAACGGACACGTCGACCGTTTGCACCAGCGCACTCGCTCCGGCCTTGGCAAGGCTTTCCTGCATGGCGGCATTGGCGGCCCGGTCGATGCCGCAGGCGATGATCGCCGCACCTCCCTGCGCCAGCCGTCTGGCGGTGGCGAGCGCGATGCCGGTCGTTCCCGTCACCAATGCCACCTTGCCGTCGAAATCCTTCATCGCGGGAGCTCCTTCATGCGCCATCAAAAAACGTGGTTCTGAGTTTGACACTCATCGGTGTCAAACAATAGGTTGCCGGTCTCTCGCAAAAAGGAAAGCGGTAATGGAACAGTGCTGGCGCTGGTATGGTCCCGATGATCCGGTGACACTCGATCATGTCAGGCAGGCTGGCGCCACCGGCGTGGTTTCAGCGCTTCACCACATCTACGATGGCAGGGCCTGGCCCGAAGCCGATGTGCTCGAGCGCAAGCGGATCATCGAGGCCGCCGGCCTGACATGGTCGGTGGTCGAGAGCATCCCGGTCCACAATTCCTTCAAGATCGGCGCGCCGGAACGCGAGCGCTATGCCGGCTACTATCGCGACAGCATCCGCACGCTCGCCAAGGCCGGCATCAAGACGATCTGCTATAATTTCATGCCGGTGGTGGACTGGACCCGCACCGACCTCATGTATCGCCTGCCGACAACCGGCTATGCCTTGCGTTTCGACGCCATCGACTTTGCCGCCTATGATCTTTTCGTGCTGCAGCGCAAGGATGGCGCGGCCAGCTATACGCCGGCACGGATCGCCGAAGCCGAGAAGCGGCTGAAGGCGTTGACGTCAGAGCAGGTCGACCAGATCGAGCGCAACCTCATCGCCGGCCTGCCGGCGACCGAGCGCAAGTATGACCGCGACAGTTTTCGCGAGGCTTTGGCCGAGTATGACGGGATCGGGCCGAAGGAGTTGCGCGACAACCTCGCCTGGTTCCTGCGCGAGATCATTCCGGTGGCGCAAGAGGAAGGGGTGCGCATGTGCATCCATCCCGACGACCCGCCCTTTTCGCTCTATGGCCTGCCGCGCGTCGTTTCGACCGCGCAGGACGCGCGTTTCATCCTCGACGCCGTCGACAGCCCGGCCAATGGGCTGACCTTCTGCACCGGCTCCTACGGCACGCGCGCCGACAACGACATTGTCGCCATGGTCAAGGAATTCGCCGACCGCATCCATTTCGTCCATTTGCGCAACATCACGATCGAGGAGGATGGCTCGTTCTACGAAGCCGAGCATCTCGAAGGCGGCACGGACATGGCGCATGTGATCCTGGCTCTGATGCAGGAGGAGGCGCGCCGCCGCAAGGAGGGCCGTGCCGACTGGCGCATCCCGATGCGGCCGGACCACGGCCACCTGCTCGCCGACGACATCGGCAAGAAGAAGATCAATCCCGGCTACTCGCTGATCGGCCGGCTGAAAGGCCTCGCTGAACTGCGTGGCATCATGCGCGCCGTGGAGAAGTTCGGGTTGGCCTGATTGAAGCTCTTGCCTAAGGTGTGTTGAGATTCAGGTCAGGCCGAGCCGAAAATGGTGGTTTTCGAGAACCGGAGCGGAGCGGACATTCGGGTCCGTGAGCACCGGAAGCGCGGAAAGCCGCCGTTTGCAGGCCGGCATCACCTGAATATCAACATACCTCAATGCAGGTGCCTGAGCTTGTCGGGATTGCGCACGACGTAGATCGCCGCGATCTTGCCGTCCTCGATGTCGAGTGCGGTGGTCTGGAACTCGCCATCGGCTTCCAGCGTGACGAACCCGGGCAATCCGTTGATGAAACCGACGCGGACAAGTTTCGAAGCATGCGTGCGCAACCAGGCCGCCACGCGCTCGTACTGCGCCATCACGGCATCGAAACCGAGGGCCGGTTGCGTGGCTGCAGGACGCTTGCCGCCACCGTCGGCATGGGCGATGACATCGGTCGTCAACATGGTGCCAAGCGCCTTCATGTCACCGCTGCGCGAGGCCGCGAAAAAGGCCTCGGCAAGCTCCAGGCCGCGTTGCCCTTCCACCGTGAAGCGAGGCCGCGCCTCGCGGACATGGCCGCGCGCCCGGGCCGCCAGTTGCCGGCAGGCCGCCGGGTCGCGCTCGATGGCGGCCGCGACCTCGTCGAACCCGAGCCCGAACACATCGTGCAGCAGAAAGGCCGCCCGTTCGAGCGGAGACAGGCGTTCCAGCACCAGCATAAGCGGCAAGGTGACGTCTTCCACCTCGTCCTCTTCCACCAAGGGATCGGGAAGCCAGGGGCCGACATAGGTCTCGCGCTGGCGCCGCGCGGATTTGAGCTGATCGAGACAGAGCCGCGTCACCGTGCGGCGCAGGAATGCCTCGGGTTCGCGCACCGCGGCGCGGTCGGCCTTCATCCAGCGGATGAAGGCCTCCTGCACCGCATCCTCGGCGTCCGACACCGAGCCCAGCATGCGGTAGGCGACACGCATGAGCTTGTGCCGCAGCGGGCCGAAGCCTGCTGCCGCATCGTCGGGCGCTGAGCTCGTCATCAGGCCGCGGCCACCCGGGCGGCCTTCACGGCGGCCGGGTCGGCATACAGGCCGAAACCGACGGCGATACGGTTCCAGGCGTTGATGATGTTGATCGTCAAGGTGAGCTTGATCTGCTCCTCCTCCGTGAAATGCGCCTTCAGCTCTTCATAGGCGCCTGCGCGGCCGGTGTCTTCCGAAAGCCGGGTCAGTGCCTCGGTCCAGGCAAGGGCCGCGCGTTCACGGTCGCTGTAGCAGGGCGCCTCGCGCCAGGCCGGTAGCAGATAGATGCGCTGCTCCGTTTCACCATTCTCGCGCGCTTCGGTAGCGTGGAGATTGATGCAGTTGGCGCAGCCATTGATCTGCGAGGCACGCAGTTTCACCAGTTCGGTGAGGCTGTGCTCGAGGCTGGCGGCGGCGGAGAGCTCGATCGAGGAACGCTGCCAGTTCTTCATCAGCGAAGGGGCGGCGGCGAAGAGGTCGATTTTTGCGGTCATGGTTGGCTTCCTTCTGTTGGTGCCGATCCCATGACGAGTGAGGGCTTGCTGGTGTGACATGCACGCCAGGATTTTTGTCCGCCATGCGCCGTTCCCGTCAGCTGCTCCAACTTGCGCGACATCTAATATAAGAGCAGAATTGAAGGCGTTTGAAGGAGAACGGCTCATAAGCAAATCGGGAGGAAACCATGAACACCATGAGCCTCACCACGCTTGATCGCGGCAAGACGACGGTCGACGCCGCAGCAATAGAAGCGCTTTCGGCACAATTGCGCGGCACACTGCTTCAGCAGGGGGACGCCGCTTACAACGAAGCCCGCACCGTGTGGAATGCCACGGTCGACCGGCGGCCCGGGCTGATTGTGTGTTGCGTCGGCGCCTCCGACGTCATTCGTGCCGTGAATTTCGCCAGGGAAAACAGGCTTCTCGTCTCCGTGCGCGGCGGCGGCCATAACATTGCCGGCAGCGCCGTCTGCGATGGCGGTCTGATGATCGATCTGTCGCCGATGAAGTCGGTGCGGGTCGATCCCGCCGCACGGCGGGCATGGGTCGGACCCGGCGCTACGCTTGCCGATGTCGACCGCGAAACGCAGGCCTTTGGGCTGGCGGTGCCGACCGGCATCAATTCGACCACCGGCATATCAGGCCTGACCCTGGGCGGCGGCTTTGGCTGGATCACCCGCAAATTCGGCCTGACCATCGACAATCTTGTTTCCGCCGATGTGGTCACCGCCGACGGCAAGCTGCTGCGCGCCAGCCAGACGGAAAATCCGGACCTGTTCTGGGCGTTGCGTGGCGGCGGCGGTAATTTCGGCATTGTCACGGCATTCGAGTTTCAACTCCACCAGATGGGTCCGCAGGTTCTGTCGGGGCTTGTCGTCCATCCTTTCGCCGATGCGGAGAAGGTGCTGGAGGAGTATCGCAAGGCGCTCGAAACGGCTCCCGACGAACTGACCTGTTGGGTGGTGATGCGGCAAGCGCCGCCGCTGCCTTTCCTGCCGGCTGAGTGGCATGGCAAGGATGTTCTGGTGCTGGCCATGTGCTATTGCGGCGATCTCCAGGCAGGTGAAAAGGCGACGAAGAAGCTTCGCGCCATCGGCTCGCCGATTGCCGATGTCGTCGGCCCCAACCCGTTCACCGGCTGGCAGCAGGCATTCGACCCATTGCTCACCCCCGGCGCCCGCAACTACTGGAAGAGCCATGACTTCACCCAGCTTCCCGACAGGGCAGTTGAGATCGTCACCGAAGCGATACGTGAGCTTCCTGGCCCGGAATGCGAGATATTCATCGGCCACGTCGGCGGTGCGGCGGGCCGCGTGGAGCAGAACGCAACGGCGTTTCCGCAACGCAGCTCGCACTTCGTCATGAATGTTCATGCCCGCTGGCGCGAACCGGCAATGGACAGGGCCTGCATCGGTTGGGCACGCAGCCTCTATGAGGCGGCCAAGCCCTATGCTGCCGGCACGGCCTATGTGAACTTCATGCCTGAGGACGAGGTTGACCGGGTCGAAGCGGCCTATGGCGGCAATTACCAGCGGCTTCTGGAGATCAAGCAGCGCTATGACCCGCTGAACCTGTTCCGCATGAACCAGAATCTGCGGCCCAAACAAAGCCAGCGCGCCGCCTGAAGAGCCCGCATTACAGTGACAAAAAGCCCGCGCCTCCGCCATGGGCGCGGGCTTTCGCGTACTCTTCCGCGGCTCACTTCACAGGGGCTGCCACCGCGTAGGGCGCCTGGCCCTGTTCCCATCACCACATCATGAACGACGCGACATCCACATCCGAGACCTTGCCAGCACTCACATCGGCGATGGCCTGGTCGACGATGGCCACGCCTTCGGCCACTTCGTCTTCGGTCAGCGTCAGCGGCGGCATGAATTCGAGCACATTGGCCTTCAGCCCGACATAGGTGAAGGCGGCACCCAGTTCGTAGCCGCGATAGATGATCTTGGCCGTCGTCGTGGCAGCTACAGGCTCGCGTGTCGCGCGGTCTTTGACCAGGTCGACACCAATGGCGAGCCCGCGCCCGCGTACGTCGCCGATGATCTCGTGTTTTTCGCCGAGCGTCCGCAGCGCATCGGAAAAGAGTTTGCCGATCCGCGCCGAACGTTCGACCAGGCCTTCGCTCTCGATCGTCTTCAGCACCGCATTGCCGGCCGATGCCGCCACCGGATTGCCGGCGGTGGTCTGCAAGGCGAAGGCCGGCGCATGATCCATGATCGTCTTCGGCCCGATCACGGTCGACAGCGGCAGCCCGCCGCCAATACCCTTGCCGAAGACGACGAGGTCCGGCGTCAGCCCTTCGTGCTGGAAGCAGTGCATCATGCCGCTGCGGGCGAGCCCGACCTTGACCTCGTCGACGACGATTTTTATGCCGTGCCTACGGCAGCGCTCCTGCAACGCTTTGAGAAACCCGGCGGCGGCACGATCAGCCCACCATCCGACATCAGCGGCTCGATAAACACGGCCGCGACCTGATGCGGCGGGCAGGTGGTCTCGAACTGGTAGTCGAGCAGCGCGAGCACCTGCTCGCCGCTAAAGGTCGGGCGGAACGGATCGGGGTAGGGCAACAGCACCACGCCAGGCCGCGGCAGCGTATGCGTCATGGCGGTGTGCCCGCTGATGCCCATCGAGCCCGAAAGGTTACCGTGATAGGAGCCGATAAAGGAGATGAAGCGCGACCGGCCGGTGGCTGCCTGCAGCACGCGCACCGCGCAATCATTGGCGTCAGAGCCGGAATGGCCGAACCAGACACGCCGTTCGCCGTCTCCAGGGGTGATTGCCAGCAACCGTTCGGCCAGCGATACCGCCGGCTCGTTCGGATAGAGCAGCAGGCTGGCGCCCGCCATGTCGCGGATCGAGGCTTCGACCGCTTCGACGATGGCCGGATGGCCGTAGCCGAGCACTGCCGGGCCGGCCGATCCCGACAGGTCGAGCAGCGAGCGGCCGCCTTCCTCGATCAGCCTATTGCCCCGGCCGCCGACGACGCTGAGCGGCGAGAAGCGCAGCTTGCCGATCTGCGCGATGGTCACGGCGTCGCGCTCGCGCAGGCTGAGATTGCTCACGGGATCGCCTCCGCCTGTGCCGGCAGCGCCGCCGCCAGCCGATCCGCCCATTCCTCGATGCCGGACCTTGTCGACAAAAGGTCCTGCCGGATCTCGACGAGGACGGCGGGGATGCCGCGGTCGTCGCCATGGACGGGCACGGCATAATCGGCGTCGCGACTGATGACATAGGGCACGTTGGCCGCGACGTTGAGCGTCGCGTCCGTGCGCAGGCCCAACAGGATCGCTTCGGCGAGATCGGCCGTATGCCCGTGCAGCACGCCCGCATGCCATGGCCTGGCAACACTCAGGAAGACCGGCGTGAAGGAGTGGATCGTCACGATCCGCGTCGGCCTGCCTTCGGCCTCGCGGCGATCGAGATGTTCGGCGACCTGGTCATGGAACGGCGAAAACATGATTCTCGCGCGCCGGTCCCGTTCCACGGCATCGATGCCGACATTGCCGGGAATGTCGGTGTCTTCCGATAGGACCGGAATGCTGCCGGAGGTGCCGAGTGGCCGGTTGAGGTCGATCAGCAGCCGCGAATAGCCGCTGAGGAAGGCCGCTGCATCGAGCCGTGCCGACAACAGCCGCGTCACCTCCGCGGCGCCGATATCCCAGGCGATGTGGCGCTGCAGATGGCTGGCATCGAGACCGAGCCGCCGATACTCGACCGGTATGTGGTTGGAGGCATGCTCGCACAACAGGACGATATCCGAGCGGCCATGCTCATTGAGAACCTCGACGGCGTCGGGCCAATCTTTTTGAGGGAGCAGGTCTTTTTCAGTCTGCGCAGTCATCAATAAAGCGTCCGGTAGAGATCGCAGATGGCTGCCGGATCGAGGCCGGCCAGCCGCTCGGCCTCATGCTGCTTCAGGCCGACGAAGGTCTCGATGAAGATTGGCGCGAACCATCCGGTGACGATCTTGTCGGCGAGAAGCGCGTCCAGCGCCGCCGGCAAGGTCTCCGGCAGCCGCACCAGACCGAGCTTCGCCCGTTCCGCCTCGCTCATCAGCGTCGGGTCGCCGGTGACCAGCGGCGGTGATGGTAGCTCCGCCTTCAGCCCTTCCAGCCCGGCGCGGATAATCGCTGCCAGCGACAGATAGGGATTGCCGGTGGCGTCGGCCGCCCGGTATTCGACATTGTACTGCCGTGCCGGATCGCGTCCGCCGATCGTCACCGTCGGGCAGATACGCAAGGACGCTTCGCGGTCGCGGTCGGCGAGCCAGGTGTAGGACGAACTCCAGCTATGCGGCTTCAGCCGGTAGAAGGACGACACGCTCGACGCCGTCATGGCGGTGATCGCCGGCAGATGGCGCAGCACGCCGGCACAGAAGGCTCCGGCCTTGGCGGACAGGCCACCAGGTTGCGCCGCATCGTATGTCACCGGCTTGCCGGCCGCGTCGACGAAGCTGAAATGGATGTGGACGCCGTTGCCGACGGCATTAGGCGCGGTCTTGGGCGCGAAGCTCGCGCGCCAGCCGGCATTGCGCGCCACTTCACGCGTGATTTCGCGGATGGCGACGGCGCGGTCGGCGGCCGTGAGTGCGTCGGCCGGCTCATGCGTCACTTCGAACTGCTCGTCGCCGAATTCGGCGATGACCACTTCGGGGCCGACGCCCGCTTCCTCCAGCGCCGCCATCAGATTGGGAGCGAACGGATCGGTGCGGCGCAGCGCGGCGAAGGACATCGAATGCGCTGGCGCGAAACTGCCGTCGGCAATGTGGAATTCATGCTCGAAGGCGGCGATGACGGAAAGCCCGGTTGCGGCCTTCAGCTCCGCCAGCGCATCCCTGAGCATGGTCCGCGTGCAGCCGAGCCACGGGCTGCCGTCGAGCTCGACGATGTCGCCGGCCACCATGTCGAAGGGCGTTGCCGATCCGGTGCGTTCGGTGCGGAAGCGCGCCTTGAGGTCGGGGATCAGCCGCAGATCGCCCGACGAGCCCCAGGGATTGGGAACGACGATCGAATTGAACGGTGTCATCGACAGATTGGCCTGCAGCCAGCCGACACCGGTCGTGGCGGTTTTCTGCAATCTGCTTTCGACAACGAAACGGCCCCGCGTGATGGCGCAGAGATCCGTTGTGACGACGGCAACGAGGGGCTCGACGGTCGATGTCATGCAGTTTTTCCCAGCGCGTTGAAACGGTCGACGACGGTGTCGGTGTCGGCAACCCAGCAATAGCCGCCGAAGGCCTTGAGCGCGATGTCGTGGCGCTCCTGGGTGATGGTGGCGCAGGCGTCCGATACGCAGGTGACGAGGTAGCCGCGGTCGGCGCCGTCGCGCACTGTCATGTCGACGCACTGGTCGGTGAGCACGCCGACCACGACGAGGTAGCGGATGCCGAGGTTCTTCAGGAGGTAGTCGACATTGGTCGAGTTGAAGATGCCGGAAGAGGTCTTCGGCAGCATGATCTCGTCGCCGACAGGTGCCAGCGACGCCACCGGCAGGCCTTCGGGGAGACTCGGCGCGACATGGATCGGTGTCAGCTTGTGGTCGAGCGAGCGGTCGCGCCCATCTTCGGTCAGGCTCTGGATGATGGTGTGCAGCACTTCCACACCATTGGCCCGCGCCGCCGCCAGCAGACGTTCCTGGTTGGGGATCGTCTGCGAGGATGTCTGCCGGTAGAAATAATGGTCGGGGCCGCGCTCTGGATGCGAGGGATCGGCGCCCGGCTCCAGCCAGATGCGCTGCATGTCGACGAGCAGCAGTGCCGTCTCGCCGGCACGAAAGGCTTCGTCTCGCTTGGGTAAGGCCCGCTTCGGTAAGGTTTGGGTCATGCTAGTCGTCCTGCTTTGCTGATTTCGGTCCGGGTGTCTTGCGCGGTTCGGATGTCTGGCGCTTGCCGTTCGACTGCGGATCGCTGTCGAGCGTTACCGCATTGGCGTGCCGCACCTTCTCGATCCTCTCGATGCGCGCCCGGGCGTCGTCGCCCAGCGTCGAAACGATATGCGCGGTAAGCGCTTCCATCTGTGCGATCGCCGGCGCCAGCGTGTCGTAGGGCGAGGCGACTTCCAGCGGGCTGACGATGGTGACTTCGGCGAGATCGGATATCGGCGACAGCCATTGGTCGGTGAAAAGCAGAATGCGCACGTCGGACGCCGCCGCCTGGCTTGCATAGGCCATCACGTCGAGCTGGTAGCGGCGATAGTCGAAGACGACCAGCACATCGCGGCGGCCGAGGTCGGCCAGCGTGTCGAATGTCTGAGGAGAAAGCACGCCGAGATCGCGGACTCCGGAGCGGAACTGCCCGAGATATCCGGCCAGCATGCCGGCGATGTGGCGGCTGAACCGGCCGCCGACCAGCACGATCTCGCCCTTGGCCTCCATCAGCAGGCGGGCTGCCCGCTCGTAGGTCTGTACCGGCGTCGCGGCGGTGGCTTTCTGCAGCGCCGCGGTGACGGAATCGAGATAGGTGAGCACGGCGCTGTCGCTGGAGCCGCTTTGCCGCTTGGCCTCCATCATCAACAGAGGCGAATGCAGCCTGGCCTCGACCTCGGCCAGCAGCTTGGACTGGAAATCCGGAAAGCCTTCATAGCCGAGCTTGACGACCAGGCGGACCACGGTCGGATCGCTGACGCCGGCGCGCCGCGCGAGCGAAGAGGCGGTGCCGAGGCCTGAGGTCGGATAGTCCGTCAAAAGCAGCCGGACGATCTTCTCTTCCGACGGCGTCAGCGCCAGATCCCCGCGCATCAGAACATCGCGTATCGCCATTGGCCTCCCCGAATTCCACGGCCTCTTATTTGTGGAGTTTGTTACAGAAATTTAGAATTTTGTCAACAATGAAGAGATTATTACATTGACCGATCGCTGCTTTATTGTGTCGGAAAGCAGCCAGCCGGCGCCCCGGCACGGCGTTGATCGGCAACAGCGCGATTGAGGACTTTCGGCGCTGCGCTATTTCAGGAATCAGGTGAAGAGTCGACCGGCCTTTGCGGGGAGTTCGACATTCCGGCCGACCCGGAAGAGCCGGCGACCTGCTGCTTAGTGCCGATCCCTCGAAAGCCGCTTCGACTAACCCTATCGCACGTCATGGCGGAAGTCCGCCCGACCTGCCAGCACACAGGATGCGATAGCCGAGCGCCGGCCGATATTCAGCTTGGCGAAGATGCGCCTGATGTGTTCGCGCACCGTGTAGCTGCTGATGCCGAGCTGCCGTGCAATCTCCTTGTCGAGCTTGCCGTCGGCGATCAGCAGCGCGATCTGCAGTTCGCGCCGGGTCAGCAGATCGGCGGCCGACAGCGGCAGATCTGTAGCAGCATCAGGGACATAGACTGCATCATAGATCAGATAGTGCGTGCCGGCACATACGATGCGGCCAACCGGCCGCTGAGCGCCATGGCCGCTCGGCCCGCCGCGATCGTCCTCGTCGAGATGACGGATGGCGACCAGCGAATGGCCGTTGACGACAAAGCTCGACGTGGCCGTGTCGCGCTCGCATTCTTCGCCTGGCGAAGAGCTTTTCCGCGCGGCGGAAATCTCGTCAGCGAAGTCGGAAAGTCTCTGCAAATTCTCGGCACGTGCAACCATGGTCGAACGCCCCAGTTGGCAGGAAACTCAGTACAATCACAAGCCCTGGCGCACCAACAAAACTGCTACGCCGCCGAACCCCCGGCGCAACCAGTATGAAAGCTGCATAGATGGCCTTGACTATAACACCTTCCGAAATATTAGCATTCCAAAAATCATCATCGGGTCGCCAATTTTCACCTTTCAGCGCCCGAATCCGGCGCGGATCGAGCGCAAAAGATCTGGGGTAAGCCTGACGCCTCGGTTGAACAGTCCGGCCGGCGCCAACGGTACACCCGGCCGGCAGCCCCAGGCGCCGCCCGAATGCGGGCGCGGACCGGCAGTGTGAACCGCGATCACCACCGGTGGGCCGGCCTGCTGACGCTGGATCCATACAGGCGCGCCGCTATGTCCCGGACAGGTATCGACGCTGTAGAAAAGCTGTCGTTCGGTGATCCGGTCGAGACGCTCGGCATGCTCCCATTGCGTGCCATCGGGTTTGTCGGCCGGATAGCCCGAAATGTGCAGCAGGCGCGAACTGCGCAGCCGTTCGAGGTCTTGGCGGTTGGGCGACCACAGCCGGAAGAAGCCGGGCGCTGGCGAAAACGGCCGTTCGAGTTCGATCAGCCCGACATCGTGCAGCGCCGACGGTCGCCGGCGATAGGGCGGATTGACATGCCATCGCTTCGCCCATTGCCAGCCGAACGGCCGCGCCTCGCGAGACGCGCGGCCTGGTGTGACGCGGATGCGCACCGCCAGATTGGGCAGGCCGAGGCGCTTGCGGATCGGGCTGGTGATGCAATGTGCGGCCGTCAGCAGTCGCGTCGGCGAAATCAGGAATGCCGTGCAGCCGGTCAGCCTGCCGTCGCCGAAGTCGCGCTCGATATGGCAGACGGCGCTGTGCGGAAAGCGGTTGGTATGCGTGACCCTGGCGCGGCCATCGGTCGGCCCGACCACGGCATAGTCCGCCTCGTCGGCCAGACGGTCGAGTTCGAAGGGCGTGGGCGAAAACAGCGTCATGTGTCTTGCCCGTGTTCGGCCTGCGGCGGCACGACATCCCGCGGCGTCACGTCCGGCGACGACACATCGTCGATCCCGGCCCCGCCCGCCGGCTCCTGTGGCGCCTCGACGGGATCCGTCTCATCGGTTGCCGCCGCGCCGAGCATGCCGCGCAGGCGGTCGACCAGCAGGTGGGCCTCTTCGCCACGGCTCTCGAGATAGGCCATGGCCCGATCCATGAACTCCTCGTCGGACCGGAAAGGCACCTCCGTCTGGCGGTGCGGCGGCGACCGCAGCGCCTTGACCTCTTGCAGAACGATTGCGTCCAGATCGGCCCATACCGACCTTGAATGCGGTGCGACTTGCCCGTGCATCGGGGCCTCCTTCGGGTTCAGTTGTCGTACATCAGTGCCGCTTCGTCGAATGTCGTGCTGTTGGGGTCGTAGAGCAGCGGGCGCTCCCGGTCCTGCAGCCAGCCCTCATAGTTCCTGGCCCGGCGCGGATGCATGGCCTGGCGGGTGAGCCGGGCCGCCTGGACCAGAATCTGGCCCGGCTGCAAATTGCGGATCGCGGCGTTGACCCTCGGGTCGGCGCGGCTCGGCTGCCGGTAATGTTCGATGATCCGCTGTGCGATGGAATTGGTTCCCTTGGTCATGCCGATGCTCAGCGGACGGTTGCGGTCTATGCCGGCGCGGGTGATGCGATAGACCTGCGGCCCCGGTGCCAGGAATGGCCGCAACAACGCATCGACCTGGCCGCCCCGGCTGGCAGCGGTGCGCGCCGCGTCGATGGCCGCGAGCGACACCGGCGGGGTCCAGCCGCGCCAGCCCGGCAGTTGCGAACCGCGCGCCCGCACCGATGTCTGGCGGCGCGCCGGCCGTGGCGCACGCCGCACGGTCGCCTCGTCGAAAGAGGCGTCGCCACCGCAACCGCAACCGCAACCGCCGCTTGGAAAATGCCGGCGCCGGACCTCGACGGCGCGAAAGCCCTGCTGCTGGCGGCAGCGCGCGCAGCCGCATAGCCGGCGGTGGGGCACTATTTGCGCTGCCTCGTCGACCAGCGCGTCGAGTTGTTCGTCGAGATATGACATGCCGGCTCCCTTCCTCGTACCCTGTTTCAACACGGTGCGCCGGTACGGCGTCACCCCGGACCAGCGTTGACTGTTGCGTCCGATGCCGTGGCCCGCCGGCGCAGCCTCGCCACTGTCCTCTCCCGCTGTTCGACCGTCGGCAACGGAAAGGACAGCCGCGCCGGCCGCGGGGGCCTGATGTCGAGATAGCGCGCGATATTGGCGTCGGGGCTGAGCTCCAGCTGAAGCACCGAGGCCGGAGCCGAAAGCAGCGAGACAACGCCCGGGCCGTGGCCGGCGACGGTGCTGTCCGAGTGCACGACCACGCCCACCGAAACATGCCCGCCCAGCCGTGACCGGCCAAAACGGTTGTCTGCGTCCATGATCCCGACGATGTCGCCGAACCGCAGCGAGCCGAGCTTGTAGCGCCGCACCATGCCAGGATCCGACATCTGGATGTCGTAGTCGCCGCGCAGCACATTGTTGCGGCCCAGCCCCGAGCCCATGACGCGGGCCGGAATGCGGTGTGTCACCTTGACGTGGATCCGGCCGTTGCGCTCGACCGGCCGCCAGCGGGCAAGCAGCCGCGGCGAGCAGTTCCAGATCGCGACGTCGGGATAATCTGTCAGGCGCAGGCCAAGGCCATAGGCCCAGACCTGGATGCGGTCACCGATCGCCATCTGCCGCATCGCCGGCAGCGGAAAGTCGATCAGCACCGTATCAACGCCGCCATGCTTGCCGGTCACCACGCCGCGTGCACCGGCGGCGCGGCCCGTGGTGACGATGGCGTGATTGCCGATACAGGAATAGCTTTGCAGCGCCTGGTTGGCGGCATCGGGGTTGCCGCCCGCGGCGCGCGCCTCGTTGCGGATCGACACCGCCGGTTCGACATGGTCGCCGGCCAGCCCGACGCAGGGGTCACCCACGCGATGGTTGAGCACGATGCCGCCAGTGCCCGGCAGCGAGCGTGGCCTGCCATCATAGCCGATACGCCATGGCGTCCCCCTTTCGGTCGGCGAGGCCACCTGTCCCGCGACGCTGATCATGACCAGGTCGCGCGCGTTGGTGCGCAAGCCGTGGACCGGAAGGATGCGGGGCGGTTTCATGCCGCAGCCTCCGCAGGGGCCAGTTCGTACCAGAGCGCGCAGGCATTGCGCCAGGGATCGTCCGGCGTCTCGTCGTGGTCGGCAGGATCCTCCAGCGCCCAGTCGGTTTCGCTCCAGCCGTCCGGCAGCGCCAGGATGACCGGGGCGATCACCTGGATGATCGCGGCACTGCGGCCGCTGGCGGCTATTGGGGCCGCGGCCGGCCAGAACGCCGCACCGGACCAGCCCTGGATGGCGCCAGGATGGCGCGTGACTGGAAACGCCAGCCGTCCGAGATAATCACATAGCGGCGGGAGCGCGCCGGCGGCGCCAGCGCTGGTGAGGATATAGGTGCTCTCGGGCTGAAGGGCGGCGGACAGCGCGATCACATCGCGGGCGCATTCATCCAGTGGCGCGGCGGTGCCGGCCAGATCGCCAAGCCGCGCTTCGAGCGCGGCGCAGCAGCCTTCGAAACGCGGCAGCAGGGCCGTTCCCTCGCGTTCTGGCAGCGCACTCTCATACTGTGCGTCGCCGATCCAGTGCACGCGCGACGACAGCCGGCCGTTCTGCCAGGCCCGCCGCCATGGTTCGAGTTCCAGCACCAGTTCCCGCAATGTGGCGTCCCTGACATCGGGACGGAGCCAGCCGCCGCCCATCTGGTCCGGCCGGTGGCGGTAATATTCGTCATTGTCGAGCAAGGTGTAGAAGCCGCGCGGCAGCCACACCCGCGCCGATTGCGACAGCGTCACCGTCACCAGCAATCCCATCGGCGACAGCGCCAGCGGCGCGTCGATGACGATGTTCGGCGGCTTTGGCGAAAAGCGCCCGGGAAGAGCCAGATGGTGGTCCATCACTGACAACCTTCAGACTGCCTAGAGCAATTCCTGGAAAAGCGTGACGCGGCTTTCCCACTGGAATTGCCTAGAAACAAAGCTTTGGAGCTGTTCAGCAATTCCGCGCGACGCCGAACAGCTCCAACGGTTCAGGCGGCTATGCGCGAGGCGGTGTTGCGATTGAGCCCGTAGGACCAATGCACACGATCGCCATCGAGGCCGGGGAAGCGGCGCCCTTCGCGCGTCAGCCGGTAGGCGGCGAGCCATGCATCGGCTTGCGAACCCATCTTCTTTGCGTCGGCGTCGAATTCGGCCGGCGTGATCGTCGTGCGGAAATCGTTCTCGGCGATATATTGCAACGTCCTGCGCCCAGCATCCGCCATCTTGGCGCGCTGCGACATCTCGGCCGCACCGCCCAGGTGCCGGTTGGCGACGGCTTCGATAACATCCCATTTGGTGTTGGCGTCGAAGGATTTCTTGATATCGGGCGCGTCGAACAGCTCGAAGATCTGCTGCACGTATTGGCCGGTTTCCCGCGTCAGCGCCAGGATGTTGCCGTAGCTCGAACGATCGAGATGGTAGCGCAGGTCCGTGCCGACGCGCTGCACCGTGGCCAGTGCGGCGAATGGCCGGTCGTTGATGGTCGAACTGCCACGGATGACCTGGCCGATCGTCAGGTCCTGGAAATACTGCGACATCGCATTCATGAAGGCGACCAGCATGAAGTGGAAGCTGCGGTTGACGATCGCGCCCGAGGGCACCGGCGCGCGGCCATAATTGAAGACACGACGGTAGGCAATCAGCCGGTCGCGGCGCTTGTAGCGGATCGGCCGCCACTTCTCGAGGATGTAGAGCCCGCGCGCGCCGGGGCCGCGCTGGATGCGGATCTGCCCGTTCTGGAACAGCCGGCGCAGCACATCGACCACCTGGAACAGCTTCATGCGGTCCATCTGGTAGATGTAGTAGAGTTCGGCCGATGCCTGCAGCTGCGGCGGGATGATGGATTCGTCGAAATCATTGCGCAGCAGCGGCATCTGCAGCGCATCGAACGGCTTGACCGGTCCATCGCCGAAGCCGACCAGATCCGCGAAGCTGGTGGTCGTCGAACTGGACGACCGATCAAGCAGTTCACCATAGCGGCCCTCGAACTCGCTTTCGAAAGCAGCCCGGTCCGCCGGCGACAATCCGGGCAGTTCGTCCCTGAAGAAGCGCTGGAACAGCCGTTGGATGACCTCATTGGATTCGCTAGCCATAACAGACCTCATGTTGCTCGAATTGGCGGCTCACGGTTTTTTCAGGCTTTGGGCGGCTCGCCGGACGCTGCGTCCTGGCTGGCGGCAATGGCGTTCAATACGGCTGGCGCCAGGTCGAAGAAGCGCGCCAGTTCGCTGTCGGTCACAACTGTGGGAAGTCCAGTGCTGAAAGTGTTGGCGTCGCGGACGCGTCTCACGAATTCGTTGCGCCGGGTTTCCAGGGGCTTGCCCTTCTGGAATGCCACGATCTCCTGCAACGATGCGAATTTCGCCTGGTTGAACCAGCGCCCTGCGATTGTCCGGCCGACGATATCGCCTGATGTGTCGACGGCCGCAGCATAGAGCGCGGTGACATTGTCCTTGTCGCGCAGGCCAAGCGACTGAACCGTTTCGTCCAGCCTGTCGATCGCCTTGCCGATCTCGCCAAGCTTCTTGTCGATAATGTCGCCATTGGGCTGGTTCTTCAGCGTGGTGGCAATGGCTTCGATCGCCACGGTCAAGCGGTCGAAGGCCTTCGATTGTTCGCCGTCGGGGAACCCCTTGATTGCCTTGGCAACGTCGCCGATGGCCTTCTGGGTCCCCTTGCTGCTGCTGTCGACTTTCTCGGTCAACAGATCGATCGACTGCGGCGTCTCGGCCTCTACTTCGAAGCGGGCTTTGACCCCGGCGTGGAACTTGTTGGCCGGATGGTAGGGAAACGGAATTTTCGCAGCCATTGTCCTGCTCCTCTCCTGCCTGCTCAAGCCGACCAGTAGTCGGGACGGTTCTGCCCCATGCTCGCCATCGAGCTGGCGATCGGCGACGGCATCTGGACCGGGCTCGGCAGATTGGTGCCCTGGCCGAACGTATCGGCGAGGATCCGGCGGATCATCCAGCGGATCAGCGACTGGTTGTTGCGGAAATTGAAGACGTTGAAGTCGCATTGTGGGGTCAGCGACCGCACCAGGCGCTCGGTCTGGTCCTCCGCTTGGTAGAAGGTGCGCAACTCACGCACCACCAACCCTTTCAGGCTCGAATCCCAGGCGCCGGGACCACCGAACGGGTTGAGCAATTCGCCGGAGATCGTGCCGAGCTTGCTCTTCAGCCTGTCGCTGAATTCGCACAAAAGCACACCGGGGTTCTTCAACTGGTCGGTCAGCTCCAGCACCGCGTCGACGACGATACCGACGGCGGTCGCCCGCCTCTCCTGTTCGCCGAGGCCGTCCGGGTCGGTGCCGACCGCGTAGAGATCGATCGCCCTGTCGAGCAGGAACAGCATGTAGTCCAGCAGCACCTGGCAGCTGATGTCGTCATCGTCGCAGCCGCAGCCGGCGAAGCAGTCGACCTGCTCGAGCAGGAAGCCGCGCGCGATGGTGAGGTTCATCAGGCGGATGGCGCCTTGGTCGGGGCCGCCCGCGCCGTAGAGGCCGTAGACGATGATCGGTGGCCGCGCGACATAGAGCAGCCGCGAGCTGCCTTTGGCGACAAACGCATCGACGAAGAGCTGCAGGCTGGAGACGAATGCCACCAGCGGCGGCGATTCCGGCGGGCCTGAAGTGATCGGCACGTCGATCGGAACCGGGATGCTCTGGCCGAACTGGATCAGACGCTGGAAGCGGTGGACCAGCATCGCAGACGCCGTCGACAACTCACGCAGCCCCTCGACGCTTGCTCCTGTCGACAGGTCGACCAGGTCGTCCATCGCTTGTGACAGCGCGTTCTCCTCCAGCAGTGCGCGCAGGTCCGCCTGGCCGCCGGCCTCCAGTTGCTGCACCAGATTGCGGTAGGCTTCGATGCCGCGCGGCCAGTCCTCCTGGCCAAGCGCGCTTTCGACCGAGCCGGTCAGGCTGCGCAGTGCCATGATGACGGCGTTGCGGCGCGCCTGCAGTTCGCCGGCCGCCGAACGCACGATCGCGGTGCTGCGGGTGATGCCGTTGGACGCCAGTCCCTCGCCGATGGCGACAAGGATCAGCCCGGCCAGGACGTCGCAGCTCTGGGCAAAGCGCCGGAAAAGGATGGCGCTGCCGTCGGTCAGCGTGCCGACATAGCGCGCCAGCCGCGAATACTCGCCGAGCTGGCGTCGGGCCGACATGGCCCGGTCGTGGTTGACCGAATCCAGCGCCAGGCGTGCGGCCGCAAGCCCATCAGTGGCGAGCTGACGGATCGAGCGTCCCCAACCAATCATCTCGATGCGGATATCCTTCAGCGGCGATGAGGTTGAAAGTGTCTGCAGATCGCGTTCGAGGTCATCCTGCGCCTGCGCCATCTCGACGGAGGACGGGCCTGTATTCTGGACCTGCGGCACGTAGTCGGGCACGCTCGAATAGGGCAGTCCCGCGCGTTCGCGTCGGTCCCTGTCCGCTTCCTGCGGGTAGAAATTCAAGAGCGCGTTGGCGATCTGGTCGGGATCGCGTGGATCACTGACGCGCAGCGTCTTGCGCAGCAGATTGTCGACGGCGACCGTGGCGGGCGACCGAAACTTCGAGACCGGGCTGGCGGCGGTGGTAAACAGGTCGGCCATGACATCTCACCTCATGCTACGAGTGCGGCTGGGGACGGTTGCGCGGCGGGCCGTCGGCTTGCCTGGCGCTGGGCCAGGTTCCTGATGACGAGCTTGGCAATGGCGTCCGGTTCGGCGCCGGCCTCCAGCGCAAAGCGGCTGGCCGACACAAGAAAGCGTGGCGGCAGGTCGGGGACTTGCCCCGCCGCGATCAGGATGCCGCCGCGACGGATGCGGGCTTCGTCGGCGCGCGAAAAAGGAATGGCATCGGCCAGCGCGTGCTGGCCCAGGCCGCGCCGCGGCTGGTAGGCGATCTCGTCGACGACAGCCGGGATGACGCGCGGCGCTGCGGCGAGCAGGGCCGGCGGCAGCCGGTGCCCCCTTGCCGGATTGTAAAGGCCGCGCCAGACGCGTTCGGCGCGCGCGGCCTCGGCGGCAAACCCCATGCGCCGCAGCATCTCGGTCAGGATCAGCACCCGGATCCAGCCGGTCGGATGGGCGCCGCCCGGGCGATAGGTCAAGGCACGCGCGCCTGGGTGGGCGAGGAACTCCATCATGCCCCAGACCGACGCCGTGCCGCCCAGCAAAAGTGCCGCGAGGTCGGCGAAAATCTCCTTGTGCCAGCGGCGCAGGATCGTCACCACCAGCGGGTCGAAACGCATCGAGGCGAGCCGGTTGCCGACCGCTTGAGCGTTCTCCTGCCACAGGCCCATATCGGCCTGCAGATTGTGAGCGACCTCATGCAGGAACACCGACTGCCAGGGATTGTCGCGGTCCCAGGGCACGCGGATGACCGGGAACGGATTGCTGTCGCCAAGCAGGCGGGCCAGCGCTACGCCACGCCGCTGCGTGGCCGGCGAATAGCCGTGTTCCATATAGGTCAGCGGCTTCAGCAGCGGGCCGCCGAACACGCCCGGCAAGGCCGTGCGGACAACCGTGTAGCAATCGAGCGCGATCGCGTCGTGGGCGGCGAGCGCCGGGGCGAAGCCGGAGCCGCGCTGCGACATGACCTCGAAGAACATGCCGAAGGTGCGGCGCAGCCGGTCGATCCTGCGGTCGAGCATCGCCATCTGAGTGAGTGCGGCCTGCGCCGTTGCCGGCGGCCAGCCGCGCTCGATCTCGGCGATGTGCCTGTTGATGTCGTTGCCAATGTTCGCCAGCCGCTTGTTGGCTGCATGGAAGTGAGCCCGTGACGGCGCATAGGGCAGGTCTTCGGGACGCAGCCCGATGCGCCGCGGCGTCAGGCGGTTCAGGCGCTGCGCGCGCGCTTTCAGCGCCCGCAGCTTGGTGTCCAGGAACCGCCTGGTCGAAGAACCAGCGCGCATCGCCTCGATCCTTCTTCTTGCACCGACAGGGTTTTAGTTGGGCCGGATGGTGATGCTGACTGGACCGCGGATCACGATACGCCGTTGGCGCCCATGATTGGGGCCATATCCGCCCGTCCAACCGCCTGGCCGACCGCCTGCAGCTCGCCCCAAAGCCCGCCCGGCGATACGCGCCAGATTGCGTCCCGGGGCCATGCCGGCGCGAACCGCCGCCGCGGTGCGGCGCACGATCTGGCGCCCTCGCTGCAGGGGCCGCGTCAGCTGCCGGCGCAGACCCTGTCCGCGCGCCGCGACACGACGCGCGGTGCGGGCCAATACCAGCGGCCGCACGGACGCCGGGGTGCGGCGTGTCACGGCCGTGCGGCGGACGCTGTTGGCGATGCGCGGCAGCGCACGGATCGCGGTCGGTCCGCCACGGTTGACGAGCTGGGTGGCAGCGCGGCGCACGGTGCGGACCGCGTGGACGCGCGCCGCCGCCGGCATACGTACGGCCGCCGGACCAAGCACGCGCCTGGTTGCAAGGGCGGCGACCACGGGAATGGCACGGCGATTGCGCACCGCGAGTTCGGCGAAGGCGTCGAGCGCCTCGTCTTCGGAAGCCTCGTCCGCCATCAACTGGCCGACGACGTTGGCGACGCCACCAATGGCGGTGCCGTAACCGGGAATGAGACTGGCGACAGGCGCCACCGCACGGGCAATGCGGCCGATTGTCGGAGCGGCACGGCGCACGGTGCGAACGACGCCGCGAAGGCCACGGGCGATGCGACGGAAGAACTCGTCGCTGTCTTCAGCGGCAAGCGCGTAGCTCATGGCCTGGTCCCAGGCATCGTCGTCGGACTCATCGCCTTCGTCGAAGCCATCGCCCTCGTCGAACTCGTCACCGGCATCGAATTCGTCGCCGGCGTCCATCTCGTCGAAGCCGGAGGCCTCCAACTCGTCGCCTTCGTCGAACTCGTCGCCTTCGTCGGCCTCATCGGCGCCGTCGAAGCCGTCGCCCTCGTCCATTTCGTCGAATTCATCATAGCTGTCGGCGGGGCCTTCCGCTTCATCAAAGGCTAGGTCGTCGAACATCGATTCGTCATACCCGTCCATCTCGAGATCTCCTCTTGAGCGATCGGCCCCTCAGGGGAGCGGGACCAAAGCGATTAACGCCGGTCGGGAGTGTCTGCCCCAGCACGATGGCTCTCAAGTCGGCAGGACCGGGTAGCTCAAAGATGGTCGTCAATATAAGTGACTATTCAGGTGGGTTATTTTGTGTAGCTATAATAATAATATTATTATTATTTAACGTCAATTTTAATAGAGTTTGCTTTCGGCCCAGATTGTCGTCGTGCGCGGCCGATCATTCCGATGGTTGCGAAATACTTGGATTAAAAGCTTGGGCGGGACGCGCCGCAGCTTCCGCTACCAACTTGCATACTTCCTGAATGAGCAGCCATCATCATCAAGTCCCCCGTGCGAATGGAAAAATTATTCGTCGCGGCCGCGACGAAAGGCCGATCGTTTCTTTCCCGGCAATCCGAAGTCGATGAAACTTGCGCGCATTGATGGCGGCTATGGTCGCTGAAATGTGCCTGCATGTTCAATCGACTGGGTTTTCGGGTGGCGGTTTCAAGCAACGCCTCGGAAAGCGACCAGGAAAGGAGCTTGATATGCCTAGAATAGTGCCTGTGCTCGATCTGGGCCGCCTTGAGCAAGGCGCGTCGGAGCGTCGGACTTTTCTGGCGGACTTGCGTTCCGCTTCGCGCGACATCGGCTTTTTCTATCTGGCCGGGCATGGCATCTCCTGGGCGGAGATCAGCGAGGTGCTCACGGCATCGCGCCAGTTCTTTGCCTTGCCTGAGGCCGACAAGCTGGCGATCGAGATGGTCAAGTCCTCGCAGTTTCGCGGCTACACCCGCGCCGGCGGCGAACTGACCAAGGGCAAGGAGGACTGGCGCGAACAGCTTGACATCGGCGTCGAACGCCAGGCAATCGCGCAAGGGCCGGGGATTCCCGCCTGGACACGGCTGCAGGGACCGAACCAGTGGCCCGCGGCGCTGCCGGATCTCAAACCGGCGCTGCTTGCCTGGCAGAGCAAGGTGACGGCCGTGGCGATCCGGTTGCTGAAGGCCTTCGCGCAATCGCTGGATCAGCCCGAGGATGCGTTCGACCCGATCTACAGCAGCGAGCCCAACCATCGCATGAAGATCGTGCGCTACCCCGGCCGTGATGCGACCGGCGGCGACCAGGGTGTCGGCGCGCACAAGGATGGCGGTTTCCTGACGTTGCTGCTCCAGGACGACAATAAGGGGCTGCAGGTCGACTATGATGGCAGCTGGGTGGATGTGGACCCGATTCCCGGCACGCTCGTCGTCAACATCGGCGAATTGCTCGAACTGGCCTCCAACGGCTATTTGCGCGCCACCGTGCACCGTGTCGTGACGCCGCCCGCCGGTGTCGAGCGCATTTCGGTGCCGTTCTTCTTCAGCGCCAGGCTCGATGCGACGATACCGTTGCTTGGGCTTTCCGATGAACTGGCGGCGCAGGCGCGCGGGCCGGCAAGCGATCCGGACAACCCGCTGTTTCGCGATGTCGGCACCAATGTGCTGAAAAGCCGGTTGCGCTCGCATCCCGACGTCGCGCGCCGCCATTACGCGGATCTGCTCGAAGGGGAAAGCCGGGTTGGCTGAGCTTGCTGGCGAAGAAAGGACAGGATTTTCGCCATTCTAACCGATCTTTAGAAAACTGTTCGTCGTATCTGCCCGAGAATCGGTCCAAAAGAGAAAAATCCGTTCGGTGTTTTCCTCCCATTTCGCCGAGCGGTGTTCCCCTCTGAAGGTTTTGACCTTCTTTTTGGCCGGGCCGTTTTCGCGCCCGGCCTTTTTCTTGGTGCCGTCGCGTTGCCGCCGCCGTGCTGATCCGGCAAGCTCCGCCACAACTCGTTCGCCTGCCATCGGAAAGAAGGAGGGAATCTCATGACATCCAATGTCGCCGTCATCGCCGGTGCGGGCTCCGGCTTGAGCGCCTCGCTGGCGCGCCTCCTCGCGAAGGAAGGGTTCAGCGTCGTTCTGGCTGCCCGCAACATTGAGAAACTCGGTGCCTTGCAGGCTGAGACCGGTGCGCAGGCCGTGGCAACGGATGTCTCCGATCCCGCGTCGGTGGAGCACCTGTTCGATGTCGCCGACAAGGCCGGCCGGCTCTCGCTGGTGGTTTTCAACGCCAGCGGACGCGCCCGCGGACCGATAGCCGAGCTCGACCCCGAGGCGGTCCGGCAGGCTTTGCTGGTCGGCGCCTACGGCGGCTTCCTGGTCGGCCAGCAGGCGGCCCGCCGGCTGGTGGCTCTAGGCTCGGGTTCGATTCTCATCACCGGTGCAACGGCCAGCGTGAAGGGCTTCGCCGGCTCCGCAGGTTTCGCGATGCCGAAATTCGGCTTGCGGGGGCTGGCCCAGTCCATGGCTCGTGAACTGGCGCCGAAGAACATCCACGTCGCGCATTTCATCATCGATGGGGCCATTGCCTCGGCCGGGTCCGGGCAGGAGACCGAGCCACAGGATCGACGGCTGTCGCCGGACGCGATCGCCGAAGCCTATCTCTCGATCCATCGCCAGCACCGCAGCGCCTGGACATGGGAAATGGAGCTCAGGCCCTGGGTCGAAACATTCTGAAGAGGTGCGCGGGTGCGACTTTGGTGCAAGCTGTGGGCACGGTTGGGAGGAGTCGACATTGCATGAGGATATCACTATATAGCGGCGGCTTCGCTGGCTCACGCCTTGAGGCGCAACGTCAAAAGGCGGCTGCAGCGACGGCCCTTGAGATTAAGAAACGGACTGAAAGCCGTAACAGGTAGAAGCAATTGCTCGGAGCGGGCCAGATCCCGCCAACGGTACAGTCCCTCAGAATCAGAAAATGTTCTTCACCCCTCGATTTCCTTCGGCTCTGTGGACCTTGGACGGCATTGACTTGCCGGCTGGCCGCGACTCGGCTGGAATGGCAGGATGCATCCTTTGCGGGATGCCGACGTTTATGATTACCAACCGGCTTTGCCGCCAGGGAACAGCAGTATGAGTGAACACGCGATCGAGTTCTTGCGGGGATGGATCGGCGAAAAGGTCCATTGCCAGTCCCAGGCCAGGATCGACAAGCAGGCCGAGACATTGGCCAGGGAATGTGCCGCCAAGGCTGCGGAAGTCGGTATTCCCCTGGAGGACATCCAGGAAGAAGTCGGCGACATCCAGGAACTCATTGCCTCCCGGCTGGAGGAAGCCGCCGAGGCCGATGAACACCAGCAGGCGGCCAGCAAGGCCGCGGAATAGATTTTAACGGCCATTCTGTCTGAATGCGCGGGCCCATCGGCCCGCGTTTTCGTCTCAGCCGAACTTTTCTTTCAGCCCAAACTTTTCTTTCAGCCAAGTCTTCGGCAGCGCCGGCACGAAATTGCCGTCGCGTCCGGTCATGTCGTCATTGGCGACCAGGGCGTTGAGAATCGATTCCTCCACGGCCTGGATCACGGCATCGAAAAACGGATCGATGTCTGTATCGGGAATGAAATCAGCCTTGGCGATCCGGCCCGACGGCGCCAGCGCGGCGGCAGGATTGGCTGTCGAGAAGGCGAGAAAGATGTCGCCCGAGCTGTGGTAGCCGAAGCCGCCGGTCATGGCGACGCCGAGCGGCACGCGCCGGGCCAGCCGCTTCATCTGGTGCGGCAGGAATGGCGCGTCGGTGGCGACAATGGCGATGATCGAGCCCTTTTCGGCGCGCGCCGTGCCTTCGCGAACGGCCGGCTCCACGAGTTCCGGCCCGACGCGCAGGCCGCGAAGGGTAAAATTGCGTCGCTTGCCGAAATTCGACTGCACGAAGGCGCCGACCGTGTAGGAATTTCCCTGCCATGCGACGATGCGCGATGCCGTGCCCGAGCCGGCCTTGAAGCCGAAGGTGATCATGCCGGTGCCGCCGCCGACGCTGCCTTCCTCGATCGGACCGCCGGCGGCACCATCGAGGGCTTCTGCGACGTGCTCTGATGTCAAATGGTGACCGTTGATGTCGTTGAGGAACCCGTCATAGGTCTCCGCCGCCACCGGCAGGCCCCAGGCACTGTCGACCGCGGCCGGCAACACGCGTTGCATCCAGCGCAGCGTGCCATCGCGTGAAACGCCGCAGGAATGCGTGTTGGTGATGGTGATCGGGAAGTTGAAAGCGCCGGTTTCCTCTATGATATGCGAGCCGGTCAGTTCGCCATTGCCGTTCTGGCTGAAAATCCCGGCGAAGACCGGCGTAGCCAGGTCGGGACGCGGCCTGGGCAGGATCGCGGTGACACCGGTGCGGACCGGACCCTTGCCGACCACCAGCGCGCCATCGCCTGAAATCAGCGTCGCATAACCGACCGCGACGCCGGGAACGTCGGTGATTGCGTTGAACGGCCCGGGCGTTCCGTCGAAGCCGATGCCGAAGCTGCGCGCGCGCGGCTTGCCGCTGGGCGTTGCCAGATGGTGCGGATTGTCGGTCATGGTCAGAACAGCGATCCCTGATTGCCGGGTTCTTTCGCCTTGGCCGTCGGCCTGGCAGCCGGCTTCGGCCGCGCCGCACCACTGGTTGCCACGGCATCCGCCGTGCCGTCGGCGAACTCCAGCGAAAGCGCCATCCCCGATGCCACGTCGGCCGCCTGCTTGATGACCGCGCCGTCGGCGTCCTTCACCAGCGCGAAGCCGCGCGCGAGCACGGCCTTGTGCGAAAGCGTGGTCAGCAGGCGCTCAGCCTGGCTCAACTGGCCGCGCAGGCGCTCGAGCCGCAGCGAGATGACCCGGTCCTGCCGCCTTGCGAGCGCCGCCAGGGCGTCCCCTTGCAGTTTTTGGCGGCGTGCGATTGGTGCCGGCGACAGCCGCGTCGCGGTGCGCGCAAAGCGCGCGCGCCGTTCGCGCACGATGGCAAAGAACGCCGCCTGCGCCCGGGCGAGGTCCCGGCCGGTCAGCGTGCGCGCCTCGTTCATGCGCCGCGACAGCGTGGCCGGCGTCAGCCTTTGGCCCTGGAGCCGCGCCCGCTTGCGATCGACGCTGACGGACAGGCCGCGACCGAGCCTCGATGTCGCCTCGTCGAGGCGCCGGCGCGGCAGCGCCAGCAATTGATCGGGCGAGGGCAGTGCGCGCGCCGCCGCACGAGCGGCCTGCCGCTTGCGTTCGAAATTGCGTGCGATGGCCGCCTTGAGCCGCGCGCCAAGGCTGGCAAGCGTCGCTTCGAGGTCGGCCTTCACCGGCACGGCGATTTCGGCCGCCCCCGTCGGTGTCGGCGCCCGCACATCGGCGACGAGATCGATCAGCGTCCAGTCGGTTTCGTGGCCGACGGCGGAAATCACCGGAATGCCGGAGGCGGCAACGGCGCGGGCGAGCGCCTCGTCGTTGAAGCCCCAGAGGTCCTCAAGGCTGCCGCCGCCGCGCGCGACGATCAGAAGATCGGGTCGCTGGATGGCGCCATCCCAGGGCAGCGCGTTGAAGCCGGTGACGGCGTTGGTCACTTCCGCACTCGCTGTCTCGCCCTGCACGCGCACCGGCCAGACCAGCACATGCAGCGGAAAGCGGTCCTTGATGCGGTGGATGATGTCGCGGATGACGGAGCCGGTCGGCGAAGTGACGACGCCGATGACGCGCGGCATGAACGGCAGCCGGCGTTTGCGGCCGGCATCGAAAAGTCCTTCCGCCTGCAGCCGGCGCTTGCGCTCTTCCAGCAGCGCCATCAGTGCGCCTGCGCCGGCGGGCTCGAGATTGTCGATGACGATCTGGTAGTTGGACTTGCCGGGATAGGTGGTGAGCTTGCCGGTGGCAATCACCTCCATCCCTTCCTCGGGGCGGAATTTCAGCCGGCTCATCGTGCCTTTCCACACCACGGCGTCGAGCCGGGCGCGGTCGTCCTTCAGCGCGAAATAGGCATGGCCGGAGGAGTGTGGCCCGCGATAGCCGGAGATTTCGCCGCGCACCCGCACATTGCCGAACACATCCTCGACCGTGCGCTTCAGCGCGCCGGAAATCTCGCTCACCGTGTATTCGGTGGCGTTGGTGCGTGATTCGGATGCTGCTTCGCTCATCGGCCGATTGGGGGGTGGTTGGCGCCCCACGTCAAGGCGCCACGATCCTTCCTACCAGCCCGGCAGGATCTGGTTTGCCTTGGTCCGCCTGATCTTGGAGTAGGCAAGTGCGGCGAAATCGAACGTGCCGGTCTCTTCGACCAGTGGCACCGAGATGTTGTCCAGGCTCTCCGAGATATGACGGGCCAGCGCATCGACGATCTCCGGCCGCGAGGTCTGGCCGCGCATGATGCCGATGCGGCAGTCGGGCAGGGCGCCGAAGCCGTCGGCCTCGCCCAGCACCCGCATGCCGGGCCTGAGCGCGCATTCCGGCAGCACCGAGATCGCCAGGCCCGAAAGCACGGCAGCGGTGATGACGGTCGCCGAAAAGCTGGTGAACAGGATGCGGTAGTCGCGGTTCTGCTGGTCCAGCACATCGACGGCGGCGCGCCGCCAGATGCAGTTCGGCCGGCCAAAGGCCATCGGCAGCGTTTCCTGTTCATGCGTCGCATGGTTGGCCGAGGTGACCCACAGCAGCGGCTCGCGCCGCACCACTTCCGACTGGCCCCGCACATCATTGTGCGTCACCAGCGCCAGGTCGAGATTGCCGCGCTTGATGTGCTCGACCAGCCCCGGCGTCGGCTCGCAGATGACGGTCAGCTCGACGCGCGGATTGGAGCGGGTGAAACGCGCCATGATCTCCGGCAGGAAACGGTCGGCATAGTCGTCCGGCGTGCCGATGCGGATCGTGCCTTCGAGCCGCTGGTCGTCGAAGGCGGCGAGCGTTTCGCGGTTGAGGTAGAGCAGCCGCCTTGCATAGGAGAGCAGCTTGTCGCCTTCCTCGGTCAGTTTGTTGGTGCGCCCCTCCTTCTCGAACAGCGGCTTGCCGATCCGCTCCTCCAGCCGGCGCATCTGCATCGACACCGCCGACTGGGTGCGGAGCACCTCTTCGGCTGCGCGGGTGAAGCTGCCGGTATCGGCAATCGAGATGAAGGTCTGCAACTGATCGAGATCGAGCGGCGCTTTCATCGGCATGATCCATCACTGGTGTTGATGCTAAAGATTAGAAACATTCGTTGGATTAATCAATCGGCTGATGGCAAATTGGCATTGTCCACATGAAGGCATGTGAATCGAAGCCGGAACGGCCGCTGTCGCCAGCGCCGACTGCTTGGCTTTGTCCGTTCGACTCCGAAGGAGACTGCCATGACCACGATCGATTTCGCCACCGAGACCTCGCGCATCACCTCGCGTCCGGCCGTTGCGATGCGCGTGGCCAATAACGTCTTCAATTTCTACCGCGCCTGGAAAAACCGTCGCGCCTTCTATCGCCTTGGCGAGATGTCGGATGCCGAACTCGCCGATATAGGCCTGACGCGCGCCGACCTGCACGTCGCCATCGACGTACCGTTCGGCCGCGACCCGACGGCGATCCTGCGCGAAATCGCCAGCGATCGCGTGGAAACGGTCGAGGACATCGCCCGCAAGGTGGCCTGATCGGCTGGTTTTCGGTCCTGCTGAACCTTTTTTGGGTTCAGCGCGACCAAGGGTTATGCAGGCTCCCCACTCCCTGCCGGTTCCCCGCCGGCCTGCCTGCACGTTGCCCGGTCCTCCCAAGGGACCGGGCTTTTCTTTTGCCTCAGCTTCGTCATCCTTGGGCGTAGCGATGCGAAGCAGAGCGAAGACCCAAGGATCCATGCCGGGACGTTAGCCGTAGAGTGCAGCGGAGCAGAACTCTGCACCGCTGCAACGCATTGAAGTCGCGGCATGGATCCTGGGGTCTGCGCCGCGTCGTTTCGCTCCTTGCTTCGCCCCAGGATGACGAAGCGAGGGTTTCTTACCGCCGGTCCATGTCGCGCTTGAACTGATCGAAGATCGTTTCCACGCCCTTCTGATAGTCGTCACGCTGCTGGGCGCCGGTCTCGAACATCTTGCCGAAAATATCGTCGAACGGATTCCTTGGCCTGCCGCTCGGGTTGGTCTGCGGCTGCGGTGCCTGTGGCTGCTGCGGGGCCTGAGGTTGTGGCGCTGGCTGGCCGCCAGGCATGCCGAAACCACCTCCACCACCTCCGCGCAGCATCTCCTCGAAGATTTTCCCGAGCGGGTTGTCGCCGTAGGGGCTTTGCGTCTGCTGGGGTTGCGGCTGCGCCCGGCCTTGCGGCTGTGGGGTGCCACCACCGAACATGTCCTGCAGCACCTTCCCCAACGGATTGTCGCCATAGGGATTGGGCGCCGGCTGCGGCTGGGGCGTGCCACCGCCGAACATGTCCTGCAAGACCTTGCCGAGCGGGTTGTCCATCGGGTTCGGAGATGGCGGGGCCTGGCGCTGTTGCGGCGCCGGAGCCTGCATGCCGCCGCCTTGCCGCATCATCTGCTCGATGATCTCGCCGAGCGGATTGTTGCCGCCGCCAAAACCGCCAGCAGCCTGCATTTGGTTCGTCGTCTGCTTGAACAGTCCGCCCATCACCATCGAGGCAATGGCAGGCAGCATCTGCTGCAGGATCTGCTGGCTGACGCCGCTCGCTTGCGCCGCCTGGCTGGCCACGGCGCGCGACAGGTCCTTCGAACCAAACAGATGTCCGAGAATGCCATTGCCTTCATCGACGCCTTGCGGCGAGAAGGCGCGGGTCGCGTCCTCGAAATATTTCGCGTGCTGGCCGCTTGCCATCGCCGTCATGAAGGCGCCGAGCCCATACGGATCGGCGGTGTTGCGTTGCAGCCCCTGCGAAAAGGCCGGCAGCAGAGCGGCGACCGCCGCCTGTGTCTGCTGCATCGAAAGCCCGTATTGCTGGGCAAGCGCCTGCATGCCGTTGCCGTTCTGCGCCTGCGCCAGCATGTCGAACAAGGTAGGCATCGGCTTCTCCTCCTGAATTCCTCAGAGGAGAGCCTAATTCGTTTCAACGCCCGATTGAAGCGGCTTTTGCCGCCCGCGACAGCTCGCGGTTAATACGCGTATTCCATGAACACCGGCTCGATCGAGCCGCCCCAGCGCGTGTGGTAGGCCGAAAGCATCTCCTCGGCGCTGGTGGTGCCGCGTGCGATGACCTCGTCCAAAGTGTTGAGGAACGAGGTTTCGTCATAGCCGTCGCGGTTCTTCTTGCCGCGGTTCTTCAGCCCCGTGCGCGAAATGGCCAGCACGTCGCGGGCGATCTCGCGCAGCGTGGTGTTGCGGAAGGGCGCGGCAATGCCAAGTTCCGGCACGGCGTTGCGCATGGCCAGCACTTCCTTGTAGGTCCAGCTCGCGCTCAACGCCTCGGCCGCATCGAGGGCCGCCTCGTCATAAAGCAGCCCGACCCAGAAGGCCGGCAGCGCGCAGATGCGCCGCCACGGTCCGCCGTCGGCGCCGCGCATTTCCAGGAAACGCTTCAGCCGCACGTCGGGGAACAGCGTCGACAGATGGTTCGCCCAGTCGCCCATCGTCGGCAGCCCGTCCGGCACTTCGTTGCGCGCGGCACCGGCCATGAACTGGCGGAAGGTGATGTGCGTCATGTCGTGATAGTGGCCGTCGCGGATGACGAAATACATCGGCACGTCGAGCGCCCATTCGACATAGTCGGCGAAACCGAAATCGGGCGAGAAGCAAAATTCGAGCAAGCCCGAGCGCTGGTTGTCGGTGTCGCGCCAGATGTCGCCGCGCCAGCTTTGCAAGCCGTTCGGCCGGCTTTCGGTGAAGGGCGAATTGGCGAACAACGCCGTCGACAGCGGCTGCAGCTTCAGCGACACCTGCATCTTGCGGCGCATGTCGGCCTCGCTCTCGAAGTCGAGGTTCACCTGGATCGTGCAGGTGCGGTACATCATATCGAGGCCCTTGGTGCCGACCTTGGGCATGTAGCGGGTCATGATCTCGTAGCGCGACTTCGGCATTTTCGGCGTCTCGGCCAGCGACCATTTCGGGCTGCCGCCAAGGCCGAGGAAGCGGATGCCCATCGGCTCGGCGATCTCGCGCACCTGCGCCAGATGCGCATTGCCTTCGCGGCAAGTCTGATGGATCGTCTCCAGCGGCGCGCCGGAAAGCTCGAACTGGCCACCGGGCTCCAGCGAGATCGCGCCCTGGCCCGTCGGCTCGACCAGGCCGATAATGCGGCCGTCGTCGATGATCGGGTCCCAACCCAGCTTCGACTGCATGCCTTCGAGGATGGCGCGAATGCCGCGCTCGCCGCCATAGGGCACGGGCGCGTTGCCGTCGACGTAGAAGGGGAACTTCTCGTGCTCGGTGCCGATGCGCCATTTGTCGCGCGGTTTGTTGCCTTCGGCCAGGTGCTCGACGAGTTCGTCAATGTCTTCGATCGGCCGGAAATCGGTAGTGTCGCGCGCCATGGTTCAGCCCTCAGAGGCGGTCGGGCGACCGCCGGGGGTAAATGGACGAAATGTCAGCAGCCGATCAAGCGAAAAATCCTGAGCCACAGGTCAAGAGGAATTGAAGGTCACGATCGGGGCGGCCTCTTGCAAGACATGACGTCCTACCAGTCTCCGACAGTCGCCTGCATCACCGCAAGTGCCGCCACGGCCGCCGTGTCGGCACGCAGGATGCGCGGACCGAGCGGAATGGCGGTGACGAAGGGCAGGGCGCGCAGCATCTTGCGCTCGTCGTCGGAAAAGCCGCCCTCCGGCCCGACCAGCAGCGCCAGCTTCTTCTCCTTTACCGCCTGCAAGGCAGGCAGCGGATTGTTGGTCGAGGCGTCCTCGTCGCAGAAGACCAGCCGACGTTCCTTGTCCCACCCGGTCAACAGGCGCTCGAATCTTTCCGCCTCGCGTACGTCCGGCACCGCCAGTATGCCGCATTGCTCGGCGGCCTCGACGACATTGGCACGCAGGCGGTCGATGGATGGCTTGGCCACTTGTGTGTGCTGGGTGATTACCGGCTGCAGGATGCCCGCGCCCATCTCGACCGCCTTCTGCACGAGATAGTCGAGCCGGCCCTGCTTCAGCGGCGCGAAACAATAGATGAGGTCGGGCAGGGGCGGCTGCGGCCGTTGCAGGGCCAAAACCTTGAGTTTGACCGCTTTCTTCGACTTCATGGCGATGGTCGCCGACCACTCGCCGTCGCGGCCATTGAAGACCAGGATCTCGGCGCCTTCGCCAAGTCGCAGCACATGCATGAGATAATGGCTCTGCTGCTGGCCGGCGTCGAACTCGGCATCCGCCCCGAGATCGTCAGGCACGAACAGACGTTGCATCTTGTAATTGGCGCGCATCGCCGAGGAATGGGCGAGCCGGCCGCCGGCGTCAAGTCTCGGCGGACGGATGCCACACCGGTCGAAAGCCATGATGCAAGACGTTGAGCGTCGTCGCTGGAGTGACCAGCGAAAGCTTCCTTTCGCCGAGTGAGCCGAAATCAGCGGGTGGGCCATAGCCGGCGAACGACCAGCGCAGCGCCTTGCCGCCGCGCAGCGCATAGGCTGTGCCGCCGTCCACAACCATGGCGCCGTCCGGCAGGCCGCCAAGGTCTTCAACGACAACCACGGCTGGCTTGCCGCCGGACGCCAGCCGCTCCTTGTGCAGCCTTTTGTCGACCTGCGGGGCACGCGGCTCGGCGATGCCGAAGGCTTCGCCGAAGCGGCCGACAAAATCCTTGGCCCGTTCGCGCTGGCAAAAGAAACAGGGGCGGTGTCCTGCCGCCAGCGCCGTCACCTCGTCGGGGAAAAACAGCTCGGTCCAGCCCGCTTTGCCACCAGGACGGTTTCTGCCCATCGGCTCGCGCCGCACATTGCGGAATTGGCACACACAGATGATCCATGCCTGAAGCGCCCAGCGTTTCCTGAGCAGCGTCTTGGTAGCGGGATCGTGGATGATGCCGCGATTGCCGGTGAACAGGCCGCGCTCGGGCACGGCGTGGATGGCGCCGAACGGATCGACCCGGTTCTGCAGTGGCATAGTTTTCTCTCCGGACGCGCATCTTGGCTGCTATACAGACGGCATGATATCGCTCGTGACATCATTTTCATGTCAGCAGGGTTTTGCGAATGCGGGTGCTGGTGGTTCAGAACTACGACAATACCGGCCTCGGTCAGGTTGGCGCCGCACTTGCCGAGGCCGGTGCCGATCTCGATGTGCGTCACCCTTACAAGGGCGATCCGCTGCCGGACGACGCTGCCGGTCACGATGCCATGGTCGTGCTCGGCGGTGGCCAGAATGCGCTGGCCGATGATGAGTATCCCTATTTTCCGGCATTGCTCGAACTGACCCGTGATTTTGCCGGCAAGGACCGCGCCGTGCTCGGCATCTGCCTTGGCAGCCAGCTCGTCGCCCGCGCCTTCGGCGGTGAGAACCGCATCGGCGGCGCCAATGAATTTGGCTGGCGCGGCGTGTCGCTGACGCCGGACGCCAAGGCCGATCCGGTGCTGGGCGCGCTGCCGGAAAAATTTCCGATCTTCCAGTGGCATGACGACACGTTCGAACTGCCGCAAAACGCAGTGCGGCTCGCCGGCAACGAAGTCGCCGAGAACCAGGCGTTTCGCCTCGGCCGCGCCGTCTATGGCTTCCAGTTCCATTTCGAGGCTGATCGGCCGATGGTGAAGGACTGGAGCTCTTCCTTCGCCCCGACCATTGCTTCGCGGCATCCCGATTGGGCCGACAAGCTCGATGGCGAAATGGCCCTAAACGGACCCGACGCCGATGCCGCCGGCATTGCGATTGCCCGCGCCTGGGTGGCCACGATCTAAGAGCCTGCCCGCGCGCTCCGCGTGACATAATTGGCACGCAGCCGTGAAACCGGCTGGGGAAAACCCCTTTCATCCTTGGCTTGTGTCCGACCGCCATCCTAGAAGGCGCGCGCTCTGCATTGGCTGTGCAACCGGGATGAACCTTTTGTGTGACCCGTGCGACACACCGTCGATACAGAACGCGCTTAGAAGCGCGAAATCGTCGAAACTTTGAAGCGAATTCTCCGTTTCAACGCATTGGTAACCGCCTGGTGCACAGATGCAGGAAGCTCAACAAGAGATGACGTCCGTGAAAGCAGCGCTTCTGTCCTTTGCCATGTTGTCCGCCATCGTGCTGTGCGGTCTCGGCATATATTCCGCCGATGCCGCCAACAACCACAACGCCGTCGACGGCTACGGCGTCACCGCCTCGCTTCGCTAAAACCGGCTCGCTCGCGACGCATTCTGCGACGCGACGGGGGCTCAAGCTCCCTTAATCGCCATTTCCAGGATGCGTTTGTCCGCTCCGTCGACGACGAGCGCGGTCAGCATGCCTGATTGCCAGGCAAGCGTGTCGACATTGACGCGGTTGGCCATCACCTCCGCCTCGGGGACGGGTGTGTGGCCGTGCACCACGATCTTCGGGAACAGGCCGGTGTGATCGTGGAAAACGTCGCGGATCCAGATCAGGTCCTGCGGGTCCTGCTTGTCCAGGGGAATGCCTGGCCTGATGCCGGCATGGCAGAAGAAGAAGTCGCTAAACGTTAACGAGAACGGCAGTGACCGCAGGAAATCGACATGGCTTGGCGGCATTGCCTCGAGCAGGGCCTGATGTCCCCGTCTCATCGTCTCCATCTTGCCGAACCAGCTGGCGTCGGCGGTCAGCGACACGCCATAGGACAGCGCCGTCTGGACGCCGCCATAGCGCATGAAAAGCCCTTCCGGATCGGGGGTTCTCAGAAAATCGAGAAAGCCGATATCGTGGTTGCCGGCGAGCATCAGATGGCGCGGATCGCGTTCTCGGGCCGCGATCAGAAAATCGATGACGCCCTTAGAGTCCGGCCCGCGGTCGACATAGTCGCCGAGATGGATCACCCGCCAGTCGCGAGCCGGTTTCCATTCCAGCTCGCTCTCGATCCGCTGGTGCATGGCGGCCAGCAGGTCGAGCCGGCCATGCACGTCGCCGATTGCATAGAGACGCACACCCTCCGGCCCATGCGCGTCGAGAAAATGGATGCCGGGTTCCGCCAACGCCTCATGGTCTCCATGGTCAGGCCGTCACCGGACACTAGCGGCGGAGCTGATCCTTGCCCATGTCGGTGACCAGACGCTTTCCGCACAGAGCCAGCGTGATGTCCATCTCCTTGCGGATGATTTCCAACGCTTTGGTAACCCCTTCCTTGCCGAGCGCGCCCAGTCCGTAAAGAAATGGCCGGCCGATATAGGTGCCCTTGGCGCCGAGGCAGAGCGCCTTCAGCACATCCTGGCCGGAGCGGATGCCGCCATCCATGTGCACTTCTATTCTGTCGCCGACCGCATCCGCAATCTCTTCCAGCGCCATGATCGAGGACGATGCGCCGTCGAGCTGGCGCCCGCCATGGTTGGAAACCACGATCGCGTCTGCGCCGGTTTTGGCCGCCATCAGCGCATCTTCCTTGTCGAGTATGCCTTTCAGGATCAGCTTGCCGCCCCAGCGCTCCTTGATCCAGGCGACGTCCTTCCACGACAGCTGCGGATCGAACTGCTCCGTCGTCCAGGATGACAGCGAAGAGACGTCGCCGACACCCTTGGCGTGGCCGACGATGTTGCGGAAGGTGCGGCGCTTGGTGCCGGCTATGCCCAGGCACCAGCGCGGCTTGCTGGCCAGGTCGATGATGTTGGCCAGCGTCATCTTGGGCGGCGCCGAAAGCCCGTTGCGGACATCCTTGTGGCGCTGGCCGAGGATCTGCAGGTCGAGCGTCAGCACCAGCGCCGAGCATTTCGCCGCCTTGGCGCGGTCGATCAAATCGAGCACGAAATCCTTGTCGCGCAGCACATAGAGCTGGAACCAGAACGGCTTCTTCGTCACCGAGGCGACATCCTCGATCGAGCAGATGCTCATTGTCGAGAGGGTGAAAGGCACGCCGAATTCCTCGGCCGCCTGCGCCGCCAGCATCTCGCCATCGGCGTGCTGCATGCCGGTCAGGCCGGTCGGCGCCAACGCCACCGGCATAGACACTTTCTGGCCGATCATGGTCGATTCCAGCGAGCGGTTGCTCATGTCGACCAGCACACGCTGGCGGAACTTGATCTTCTGGAAGTCTTCCTCGTTGGCGCGATAGGTGCTCTCGGTCCAGGCGCCGGAATCGGCATAGTCGAAGAACATCTTGGGCACGCGCCGGCGGGCGAGGTCCTTGAGGTCTGCGATGGTGAGAATGTCGCTCATGATGGTTCCCGCTTGATCGAAGTGATTAGGAGCGTCTGCGTGCCGGTTCGGTATCGGCGGCTTCCGAACGTTGCCGCAGCCTCAGCCGCGACACACGTTGCCAGTCGCCGCTGCGCTCGGCTTCGGCCATCGACCGCTCGACATAAATCATATGGTCCATCGCCGCTTGCCGGGCGCCGGCCGGATCGCCGGCTTTGACCGCGGCGTGGATTGCCTTGTGCTGCGCCAGCAGCGCCTCGCGCGCGCCGGGCACGGTGAACACCAGGAGCCGGTTCTGGAAGACGCCTTCCGACAAAAGCCGGTAGCAGGAGCGCAGCGTGTGCAAGAGCAGGATGTTGTGCGCGCATTCGCAGATCGCTTGATGGAACTCGACGTCAATCTCGGCTTCATCGTCGAAGTCGCCGGTGCGGTGCGCCTCGTCCATGCGGGCCATGATGCGGTCGAGCAGCGCCAGATCCTCCGGGGTGGCGCGCCGCGCCGCATATTCGGCGGCTATGCCTTCGATCTCGCGGCGGTATTCAAGATAGTCGGTCACCGCCTTGCGATGCATCGAAATCAGGTCCGCCACCGGCTTGGTGAACAGCTGGCCGATAATGTCGGCGACATGGGTACCGCCGCCGGCCTTGGTCGTCAGCAGCCCGCGTCCTTCCAGCGCCTTCAGCGCGTCGCGCAAGATCGGCCGCGACACGTCGAACTGGCGTGCCAGTTCGCGCTCCCCCGGCAAGCGGTCGCCGGTGCGCAACACGCCTTCGAGGATGAGGCTCTCGATCTGCTGCACCACCTCGTCAGCGGTCCGCGAATGCTCGATCCTGGAAAAAATGTCGCTCAACAGCTGTGCCTGGGAATTGAACCGGTGTCGCGCAGGATAAAGCCTGCGTCGCCAACTGGTCAAATTATTTATCCAATTGGTCGAAGCACGTCGGGTTCGCCACGCGATGCCATATCACCTTCGGCTAAACTTTGCTGTTTGCGTCACCAAGCGATTGGCCCTAGAGGGACGCGAACGCAAGAGGGTTCACAGAAACCCGGGGGACAAGCCGTGTCAGACGACCCGTCCAATCTCGAGTTCCAGCCGCGCGCCAAGGGCAGCGTCATGGGTTTCCCCGCGCATGAAGGCCGGCCCGGCGCGCTGGGCGAGGTCCATGCCCGGCCGCATCCGCTGATCGAAAAGCCGCGCGTCCTGGTGCAACTCGCCTTCATGACCGAGGGTGGTTCCGGCGTCGATCATGCCGTGCTTTCCGAACTGTCGCGGCGCCTCGGCATCGCCGCGCCCGACCGCCAGGCCCGCCATCATGCCATGAAATGGGGCAAGGGCTCGCTGCGCTGGGAGCGGCACACGGAATTCTCGACCTATCTGTGGGAAGGCCCGCTTTCCGAAGGTGGCAGGGCGCAGGAGGATACACCCTTCGGCAACGGCTTTTCGCCGCCGGGCACCGTCATTTCCGGCATCCGGCTCGAAATCCGCAAATGGACGCAGGCGAGCGAGCGGCTGATCGCCGCTTTCGACCCGACCAGCCTGTGCTACTCGCTGGTCGAGCGCGGCAATGCGGCCATCGTCACCGATTTTCGCCAGGATGGCGACGGTATGACCCGCATCCTGGTGCTCGATCGCGGCCTGACGCCGGCGCGCACCGGGGCACTGTCGCAGCGGCTGATCGACATCGAAACCTACCGGACGCTCGCCATGCTCGGCCTGCCTTTGGCGCTGACCTTGTCGGGCCGCGCCCGCCGCATCGAGGACAGGCTGGCCCAGACCACGTTGGAAATGAAGGTCGCCGAGACCCGCGACAGCCAGACGCTGCTAGCCGACCTGACCGAGCTTGCCGCCGAACTGGAAGCCGACGCTGCCTCCAGCCTGTACCGCTTCGGCGCCAGCCGCGCCTATGACGGCATCGTCGTCGAGCGGCTGGAAGCGCTGGAGGAAGAGGCCGTGCCCGGCTACGACACCTGGGGCGGGTTTTTGCAGCGCCGCGTCGCACCCGCCATGCGCACCTGCCGCTCGGTCGAAGAGCGCCAGGCCAACCTGTCGCGCAAACTGACCCGCGCCACGACGCTGCTGCGCACCTGGGTCGATGTCGAGGTCGAGAAGCAGAACCGCGACCTGCTCGCCTCGATGAACAACCGCGCCCGCCTGCAACTGCGTCTGCAGCAGACCGTCGAGGGCCTCTCGGTCGCCGCCGTCTCCTACTACGTCGTCGGCCTCATCGGCTATGTCGCCAAGGGCGCCTCGATCTTCGGCCATGCTTTCGCACCCGAGGTGGTCACCGCCGCCTCGGTGCCGGTCGCCATCCTGCTGGTCTGGTGGGGCGTGCGCCGCGTGCGGCAGATGCATTCCGAACCGGCGAAGCACCCGGGCGAATAGCGGCAGATTGCCGCTGCGGAAGCTTGTTTCGGCTGGACGTAGGAGCCTCCCGCCGCCACAACATTTGCAACCGGCACGCTTCACTGGTAAAAGATTTTGACCAGTCAAGCAAAGTGAGGCTGCTGATGTCCGGCCTGGCCATGCCGAAACCTGACGACGCCACGCTGCGCCGGCGCGACGAGATCGTCGCCGACATGCGCATCATCGTGCCGGGCGAGGGCGTGGTCGACGCGGCCAATGCCATGCGCGCCTTCGAGAGCGATGGCCTGACCGCCTATCGGCAATTGCCTCTGGTCGTCGTTCTGCCCGAGACGGTGGCGCAGGTCTCCCGCGTGCTGAAATACTGCAACGACCGTAACATCCGCGTCGTGCCGCGCGGCTCCGGCACCTCGCTGTCCGGCGGTGCGCTGCCGCTGGAAGATGCGGTGCTGCTGGTCATGAGCCGTTTCAACCGTATTCTTACGATCGATTTCCCCAATCGTATCGTCGTCGCTCAGCCGGGCGTCACCAATCTCGGCATCACCATCGCCGTCGAGCAGGAGGGCTTCTACTACGCCCCCGATCCATCCTCCCAGATCGCCTGCTCGATCGGCGGCAACGTCGCGGAGAATTCCGGCGGCGTGCACTGCCTGAAATACGGCCTCACCGCCAACAATGTGCTCGGCATCGAGATGGTGCTGATGAACGGCGAGGTGGTGCGGCTAGGCGGCAGCCATCTCGACGCCGAAGGCTACGACCTGCTTGGCGTCATGACCGGTTCGGAAGGCCTGCTCGGCGTCGTCACCGAAGTCACGGTCCGCATATTGAAGAAACCGGAGACGGCGCGCGCGCTGCTGATCGGCTTTCCGACCAGCGAACAGGGCGGCCAGTGCGTCGCCGACATCATCGGCGCCGGCATCATTCCGGGCGGCATGGAGATGATGGACCGGCCGGCGATCCACGCGGCGGAGGATTTCGTCCATGCCGGCTATCCGCTCGATGTCGAGGCGCTGCTGATCGTCGAGCTCGACGGACCGGGTGTCGAGGTCGATCATCTCATCACCGCGGTCGAGGCGATCGCCATCCGCAACGGTTCGACCACCTGCCGCATCTCGCAGTCCGAGCAGGAGCGGCTGAGCTTCTGGGCCGGGCGCAAGGCGGCATTTCCCGCGGTCGGCCGCATCTCGCCCGACTATTACTGCATGGACGGCACCATTCCGCGCAAGGAACTGCCGCGTGTGCTCGCCGGCATGCGCGAACTGTCGCAGAAATACGGTCTCGGCGTCGCCAATGTGTTTCACGCCGGCGATGGCAATCTACATCCGCTGATCCTCTACGATGCCAATGTTCCCGGCGAACTCGACAAGGCCGAAAGTTTTGGCGCCGACATATTGCGGCTCTGCGTCAAGGTCGGCGGCGTGCTCACCGGCGAACACGGCGTGGGCGTCGAGAAGCGCGACCTGATGCCGGAAATGTTCAACCAGGTCGATCTCGACCAGCAGATGCGCGTCAAATGCGCCTTCGATCCCAACCATCTGCTCAACCCGGGAAAAGTCTTCCCGCAACTGCGCCGCTGCGCGGAGCTTGGGCGCATGCATGTGCACCGGGGACAGGTTGCGTTCCCGGAGATTCCGAGGTTTTGAAGGGATGCTGTTCCGGCACCAGACCCTTGCGGCCATTGCGTCGGGCGAAGTGACGCTCGCCTTTCACCGCTGGAAGCGGCCGACGGTCAAGGCCGGCGGGCGGGTGCGGACGGGGTCGGGCGTCGTGCTGATCGGCGACATCGCGATCGTGGACATGTTCGCGTTAACCGAAAAGGATGCGACCGCGGCCGGCCTTCCGACACTTGGAGCCCTTCAGGCGATGCTTGGGCCCGATAACGGCACTCCAGTCTATCGCATCGAACTCAACGGCATCGAACCCGACGAACGCGTTTCCCTACGCAACGAGGGCCTTTCCGATGAGGATTGGCACGCCCTGACTCTGCGCTTTGCCCGTTGGGACAAGACATCACCCGGCTACTTCCCGTCGATCCTGCGGGCTATCGGCGCCAATCCAGAAGTGCCGGCCGCCGTCCTCGCGGCGCACGCCGGCGTCGACAAGCTGAAGTTCAAGCAGGATGTCCGCAAGCTTGGGGAATTCGGTCTCACCGAGAGCCTCGAGGTCGGTTACCGGCTGTCGCCAAGGGGCGAAGCCGTGCTCGAAAAACTCAGGGAGCACAGGCTTTGACGACTTTCACCCCGACCACGTCAGACGAAGTGCTGTCCTCCGTGACCTGGGCGGTGGTGGAAGAGTCGCCGATCGAAATCCTTGGTCACGGCTCCAAGCGCGGCATTGGCCGGCCGCTGCAGACGGAGCATACGCTCGATTTGTCGAAACTCACCGGCGTCACCCTCTATGAGCCCGCCGAACTGGTGCTGTCGGCAAAGGCCGGCACGCCCTTGGCCGAGATCGAGAAGCTGCTGGCGGAAAACGGCCAGCAACTGGCCTTCGAGCCGATGGATTACGGCCCGTTGCTCGGCGGCGAGCCCGGCAAGGGCACGATCGGCGGCGTGCTTGGCGCGAACCTGTCGGGTCCGCGCCGGCTGAAGGCGGGGGCGGCGCGCGATCATATCCTCGGCATTAACGTCGTGTCGGGCCGTGGCGAAGCCTTCAGGTCGGGCGGCCGCGTGGTCAAGAACGTCACCGGCTATGACATGTCGAAGCTGATGGCCAACAGCTGGGGCACGCTGGCCGTGTTCACCGACGTCACCTTCAAGGTGCTGCCGGCTGCCGAGACTGAAGTCACGCTCGCCATCCGTGGTCTGCTCGACGATGCCGCGGCAAACGTCATGGCCCTGGCGCTCGGCTCCAGTGCGGAAGTGTCGAGTGCCGCCCATCTGCCCGAGCGCATTGCCGCGCGTGTCGCCGGCGGCGCGCTAGGCAGTGAGGCCGCAACGCTGCTGCGCGTCGAAGGTTTTGGCCCGTCCGTCGCCTACCGCATCGCCCGGCTGAAGACACTGCTCGGCAAGGCCGGGCCGCTGGAGGAGATTGCCGGCGAGGCTTCGCAGCTGATCTGGCGCGATGTGCGCGATATCAGGCCTTTCGCCGACGGCACCGAGAAACCGGTCTGGCGCGTGTCGATGGCACCCTTTCACGCGCATCAGATGGTTCTGACCTTGCGCATGCAAGCGGCCGTCAGTGCCTTCTACGACTGGCAGGGCGGGCTGGTGTGGCTGCGCATGGAAGAGGGCGACCCTGAAGCTTCTTTGCTGCGCGGCCTGTTGCGCAAACATGGCGGCGGGCATGCGACGCTGGTGCGCGCCGCCCCCGCCCATCGCGCCGCTTTGCCTGTCTTCGAGCCGCAGCCGCCGGCGTTGGCCGCGCTCAGCCAGCGGCTGAAGCAGGAATTCGACCCGAGGAACCTCCTCAATCCCGGCCGCATGGCCTAGGAAATCAGCAAATGCAAACCAGTTTTTCCCTTGCCCAGCTCGCCGATCCGCATGTCGCGGAATCGGAGAAGATCCTGCGCAAATGCGTGCATTGCGGCTTCTGCACCGCCACTTGCCCGACCTATGTGACGCTCGGCAACGAACTCGATTCGCCGCGCGGGCGCATCTATCTGATCAAGGACATGCTGGAAAACGGCCGTCCGGCCGACAAGGAAATCGTCACCCATATCGACCGCTGCCTGTCGTGCCTGGCCTGCATGACCACGTGCCCCTCGGGCGTCAACTACATGCATCTGGTCGATCATGCCCGCGCCCATATCCAGGAGACCTACAAGCGTCCGCTGGTTGACCGGCTGACCCGTGCCATGCTGGCCTTCGTGCTGCCCTATCCCCAGCGCTTTCGCGCCGCGCTCAAACTGGCGAAGCTGGGAAAGCCGTTCATCGGCTTGCTCGAAAAGGTCCCGGCATTGAAGCCTCTCGGTGCGATGCTCAAGCTCGCGCCGGGGTCGATCCCCACAGCTTCACCGATGGCCTCCCCGGGCGTCCATCCCGGGCAGGGGACGAAAAAGGGCCGCGTCGCCATTCTCACCGGTTGCGCGCAATCCGTGCTTGATCCCGCCATCAATGACACGACGATTTCGCTGCTGACGCGGCTCGGCGTCGAGGTCGTGGTGCCGCCGGGCGAGGGCTGCTGCGGCGCGCTGGTTCACCATATGGGGCGCGAGGAGGCCGCGCTTGCCTCGGCCAGGCAGAATGTCGATGCCTGGACGCGCGCCATCGAGGAAGGCGGGCTCGATGCCATCATCATCACCGCCTCGGGCTGTGGCACGACAATCAAGGATTATGGCTTCATGCTGCGGCTTGATCCGGCCTATGCCGACAAGGCCGCGCGCGTCTCGGCGCTGGCCAAGGACATCACCGAATATCTGGCGAGCCTCGACCTGCCGGAGCCGGTGCGCAAACCGGGCACGGTCGTCGCCTATCACTCGGCCTGCTCGATGCAGCACGGCCAGAAGATCATCCGCCAACCAAAGGAACTGTTGGCCAAGGCGGGTTTCATCGTGCGCGAGCCGCGCGAGGGTCATTTGTGCTGCGGCTCGGCCGGCACCTACAACATCCTGCAATCCGAGATTTCGGCAAAACTGCGCGATCGCAAGGTGAAAAACATCGAGGCGACAGGTGCGGAAATCGTCGCCACCGGCAACATCGGCTGCATCACGCAGATCGCGTCGGCCGCGAAGCTGCCCGTGGTGCACACGATCAAGCTGCTGGACTGGGCCTATGGCGGAGAGCCGCCAAAATTGCTTTGATTGCGGCACACCCATTGATGGGACTGCCGGCATGCCCAACTCAGAGTCCGAGGAAATTGAAACGATCGTTCGGCTGCTGTCGGATCGATCGCCCGCGACTTTTCAAGCCCATTATGCCGAATGCGAAGCAATCATCGCTCGACATTTTAGGGACGGGTCCGAATTCCTGTTTGCACTGATCAAAGCGGCGGTAGAGGCTGATGTTCAGCAAATCACTCTGATTAACGACGCCGTTTCATTTCTCGACGACGCCCATCTGGCCCGCCTGGCATTTTTTCTGCAAGGGGAAGCGAAACGCGGCACAGATGTTGAAGACCTATTGTCCCATGCCATGCTGCAGGCCCCAGACCTGTTTCCAGACAGTGTGCTGGCCACCAGTTACGATTTTGCAGATTGGCAGGAGCACGCCGATCCGCGTTCACCGCCAATCTGTCAACACTTTGTCTTCGAAGGCGGCTCTCCGGGCGACTCGCCCTTTCCCGCGCACCACAATCACCCTACCTGGCATCTGCCAACTATCGGACGGCCATATGCTGTCGGCGGCATGGGTTCGGCAACGTGCCCGATCTGCCGGCAGAAATTGACACACCTAGTTACCCTGGACGATTTTGGAGACCCGACGGTATCCGTTCCTAGGCTCTGTATCGAAACCTGTACGAATTCTCTCGAGCCGACCTACTATTCCCACGACGCTGCCGGCGTGCCGACACCGATAGCGCCGTTCCATTCCGCCTATGATTTCACGTCGGATCCAGCCACAGCGGAAAGCACTGTCCGTCTTGCACCCACGCCGCCGCGCTGGCTTAGGCAGTCGTATGGGATCAGCAATTCGCGGCAAAACCTGTTTCGGCTTGGCGGCTTGCCATCATGGGTTCAGGGGCCGCAATTTCCGCGGGTTCCCGGAACGGATCGGGAAATGAAATTTCTTCTCCAGTTCGATTCGCTGGCCGGCTTCTTCTGGGGCAGCGGCGGCATGCTTTACGTTTTCTGGGACGAAGAATCCCGGATCACATGCCATGTGCCGCAATACACCTGACGGAAGCAGTTACTCCGCCGCAAGCCTGTCCGCCGTGCCGTAGGTCGCCTCATAGAGCGCGCGCTGGCGGCTGAGCGCCACCATCGTGTTGCGCAGCAGGATCGCCACCGTGATCGGGCCGACGCCGCCCGGCACCGGCGTGATCCAGGAGGCGACCTCGCGCACGCTTTCGGTGTCGACGTCGCCGACGATGCGGCTCGTCCCGTCCGGCCCGATCTCCGAATTGATGCCGATGTCGATGACGGCAGCCCCCGGCTTCACCATGTCGGCCTTGATCAGCCGCGGCTTGCCGACGGCGACGAACAGCGCATCGGCGCGCCGGGCATGGGCTGCGACCGATCGCGTCATGTGGTGGCAGACCGTCACCGTCGCGCCTTCGCTCATCAGCAGGAAGGCGATCGGCTTGCCGACGATTTCCGAATGGCCGACGATGACCACTTCCAGCCCCTTGAGGTCAAGTCCGGTTTCCCTAAGCAGTTCGACAGAGGCAGCTGCTGTGCAGGGCGCCAGATCGAGCTGGTTGTAGACGATGTTGCCGATCGAGGCTGGGTGCATGCCTTCGACATCCTTGAGCGGATGCACCGCCGCCTGCAGCGTCTTGACCGAAATATGCGCCGGCACCGGCCGCTGGATGATGATGCCGGTGACGCGCGGATCGGCGTTCAGTCCGTGGATGGCCGCTTCCAGTTCACCTGACGTGATGGTGGCGGGAAAACGCCGCTCCTCGAAATCGATGCCGGCGAGCTGGGCCTTGGCGCGCTGGTTGCGCACATAGACGTCAACCGCATCGGTATCGCCGACGGTGATCGAGATCAGCTTGGGTGGAAAACCCTCGGCCTTGGCAATCGCCGCATCCTCGCGCACGGCGGCGATGATGCGCTGGGCAACCGGGCCGCCCTTGAGATAGCGGCTGTCGTCGGACAGGGACATGGATGGGGCTCTTTTCTTGCGTTGGCGCCGACATAGCAAAAGACCATCGAAAATGGCAGCACGAAAGCGAACCGCCATGTCTTTGCGCGACGCAACGACGCGGGCCGTGTCGCAGACGTCGATCAAAAAAGAAGGGCAGCGCGGTTTCCCGTGCTGCCCTTCCTGACCGACCGCATCCCCATACGGCCCGTCCCCCGTTATTCCTTCCGACTTCAGGAAACGATGTGTTTCCTGATCTGGTGATTCGCTGGAGCTACTATATCACCTCGACCGTGGTTCCGACATTGACCCGCTCATAGAGGTCGACCACGTCCTCGTTGCGCATGCGGATACAGCCCGACGACACCGCGCCACCGATCGTCCAGGGCTGGTTGGTGCCGTGGATGCGGTACTCGGTCGTGCCGAGATAGAGCGCGCGCGCGCCGAGCGGGTTCTCGATACCGCCGGCCAGATAGGTCGGCAGATAACGGCCCTTGGCGGCTTCGCGCTTGATCATCTGCGCCGGCGGACGCCAGTCCGGCCACTCGCGCTTGTTGGTGATCTTGTGCGTGCCCGACCATTCGAAGCCGGGCTTGCCGGTGCCGACGCCGTAGCGCCGTGCCTTGCCGTTCTTCTCGACCAGGAAGAGGAAATTCTGCGTCGTATCGATGACGATCGTCCCCGGCTTCTGCGGGCCGTCATAGGCGACTTCCTGCGGCAGGTAGATCGGGTTGATCTGCGGGCGCATCACCATGCGTTTGGCCGGTGCCTGCACAGCGGCCGTCTGCACGCGATCGGGTTGCGCCGGTTGCGCGTAGCGCAGGCGCGGCTGCTGGCGGTTCTGCCGCACGATGCCGGGTGCATTGCCAAGTTGCAGCACCCAGGGGGCGGAAAGGTCGGGGCTCACCATCACCGGCGGCCTGTCGGCATAACGGTCGCCAGCAACTGCGGGTGTGACGCCGGCAAACACGGCCGCGGCGCCGAGCACGGAAAACAAAACTCTCTTCATCGGGAACGCACCTTGATCGTCTTGATAAAACCGGGTGGAAACGCTCCCCGGTTCAGCGATCATTGGCGCGCAAGCAGCAACCGAAACATGAATCGGAATGCGTAAAATGCGGCTTTGTCAGTAAACCTTTTGGTGTGGTTACCGCCGGGTTCAGGAATCTGGTAAAGCCACAGTAAATGCAGCGCAAAGGCGCGTTAACGGATGGATTTTTCGCAATGAGCCATGAAAACACCGGCCTGCTTGCCGGCCCCGACGGTGTCGCGCGCTGCTTCTGGCACGGCAACCTGCCCGACTATCTCCACTACCATGATCATGAATGGGGTCGGCCGGTGGCCGACGACCGCAGGCTGTTCGAAAAGATCTGCCTTGAAGGCTTCCAGTCGGGCCTGTCATGGCTGACCATCCTGCGCAAGCGCGAGAATTTTCGCGAGGCCTTCGCCGGCTTCGACTTCGACAAGGTCGCCGCCTTCACCGACAAGGATGTCGAGCGCCTGCTCGGCAATGCCGGCATCATCCGCCATCGCGGCAAGATCGTCTCGACCATCAACAACGCCAAACGCGCCCGCGAGATGGTCGACGAGTTCGGCTCGCTCGCAGCCTGGTTCTGGAAGTTCGAACCCGGCAAGGAGGAACGGCCCAAAATTGTCGACCTCGCCCATCTGCGCGCCAACCCGACGACGGCGGTCTCGGTTCGGATTTCGAAGGAATTGAAGAAGCGCGGCTGGAGTTTTGTCGGTCCGACCACGGTCTATGCCTTCATGCAAGCCATGGGCCTGGTCAACGACCATCTCGAAGGCTGTGTCTGCCGCAAGCAGGTCGAGAAGGAACGCAAGGCGTTCAAGCGGCCGGCGTAGCGTTCAGGTGCCGTTGGCGCTGGCCAGGAAAAGGCCGGCGATGATCGCCACTACTGTAGCCACCGTCGGATAGATCACCAGCAGGCCGGTCACCAATGCGTCGCGCAGGGAAGGTCCCTTGCCGGTGTCGGCCGGTACGTCGAACGGCCCGGCGGCCTGGCCAACCGGTTTCGGCGCATGGGTGCCGGCCGGGCGCAGGCGCGCAGGCAATTCGCCGGCATCGCTGTTGGCATGGAATTTCACTGCGCTGGTCATGTCCCGAACCCCTTCATGTCCTGCGCTGTATCGGCCGAGATTGTGTCGGCACGATGCCGCGCCCATGGCGGGATTGTTTCATTTTCGGTGCATTTTCGTTTCAAGGAGGTTCGACTCTGTCCATTTCGGGTCCGGACAGACCTAGGGTGCCACCCTTGCCGCTATCGGCTGCATCGGTTAGGAAACGCGCGCTGTGGGACGCGGTAAATTTACCGAGCCACGAAGCCACGAAACATCAGGTGCCCAATTCATGGCCGACAAATCGGAAAAGACGAAAGCGCGGCTGCCGCGCGGTTTTGCCGACCGCAGCGCCGAGGACATCCGCGCCGTCGAGAAGATGATGGCGACGATCCGCTCGGTCTATGAGCTCTACGGTTTCGAACCCGCCGACCAGCCGCTGATCGAATACACCGATGCGCTCGGCAAATTCCTGCCCGACCAGGACCGGCCGAATGAAGGCGTGTTCTCCTTCCAGGACGATGACGACCAGTGGCTGTCGCTGCGCTATGACCTGACCGCGCCGACGGCGCGTTTCGTCGCCGAGAATTACGAGCGCCTGCCAAAGCCCTACCGCAGCTACCGCTCTGGCTGGGTGTTCCGCAACGAGAAGCCCGGCCCCGGCCGCTTCCGCCAGTTCATGCAGTTCGACGCCGACACGATCGGCACGCCGGGCGTCGCCGCCGACGCCGAAATGGCGATGATGATGGCCGACGTCATGGAAGCCCTCGGCATCAAACGCGGCGACTACGTCATCCGCGTCAACAACCGCAAGGTGCTGGATGGCGTGCTGGAGGCGATCGCCCTTGGCGGCGAAGAGAATGCCGGCCGCCGGCTGACCGTGCTGCGCGCCATCGACAAGCTGGACAAGCTCGGGCCGGAAGGGGTGAAGCTGCTGCTCGGCCCTGGCCGCTGGGATGGCGGCAAGGAAGGCGAAGGCGACTTCGCCAAGGGCGCCGGGCTAAACAACGGGCAAGCCGAGGCGGTTCTGCAGGCAACGGCGAGAAATGCACAAGCCGGCCAGGATTCAATGGTCAATTCGAACGCAACCTACCAGGAAGGTGTCAGCGAACTCGCGACGATCGAAGCCCTGGTCAGGGCGGCGGGATATGGCGAAGACCGTATCGCCATGGACCGCTCCGTGGTGCGCGGCCTCGAATACTACACCGGCCCGGTCCTCGAGGCCGAGCTGCTGGCCGAAATCCCCAATGAGGACGGGCAGATCGTGCGCTTCGGCTCGGTCGGTGGCGGTGGCCGCTACGACGGTCTGGTCTCGCGCTTCCGCGGCGAGCCGGTGCCGGCGACCGGTTTTTCCATTGGCGTCTCCAGGCTGATGACGGCGCTTAAGAATCTCGGCAAGCTCGACAGCGCCGATGTGATCGCGCCGGTCGTCGTCCTGGTCATGGACAAGGACACCGACAGCCTCGGCCGCTACCAGAAGATGGTGAGCGAGCTGCGCGCCGCCGGCATCCGTTCCGAAATGTATCTTGGCGGCGCCGGCATGAAGGCGCAGCTGAAATATGCCGACCGGCGTGGTTGCCCGGTCGCCATCATCCAGGGCGGCGACGAGCGCGCCAAGGGCGAGCTGCAGATCAAGGACCTGATCGAAGGTGCGCGCATGTCGGCGGAAATCACCGACAATGCCGAATGGCGCGCCGCCCGCCCGGCGCAGGTGACGGTGGCGGAAGGTGAATTGGTCGCCGAGGTGAAGAAGATTTTGGTGGCGCAGGCTGCCGATCGCGCAAAGGGTGGCGCTTGAACACCCCCCTCTGGCCTGCCGGCCATCTCCCCCTCAAGGGGGGAGATTGGATGTCGTTTGGGCTTTCGCCAATCTCCCGCGTTGAAGAAGAGGCGCCGAGCCTCAAGCTGCCGATCTCCCCCCTTGAGGGGGAGATGTCCGGCAGGACAGAGGGGGGTGCCTCGCGCCCATCCTATCCATGACCTCCCGCTACCCCGCCATCGCAGCCGACATCACAAACCTCTTCGCCGCGCGCGACACACACGCGGTCGAGGTCGCCGTCCTGCAGCCGGCGGACCCGTTCCTCGACATGGCCGGCGAGGATCTGCGCCGTCGCATTTTCCTCACCGAAAGCGAGACCGGGCAGACATTGTGCCTGCGGCCGGAATTCACCATTCCGGTCTGTCTCGACCATATAAGCTCGCAGGCCGGCACGCCGCGGCGCTATTCCTACCTGGGCGAAGTGTTTCGCCAGCGCCGCGAAGGCGGCAACGAGTTCTTCCAGGCCGGCATCGAGGATCTTGGCGATCGCGACACGGCGGAAGCCGATGCCCGCTCCGTGGCCGACGCGCATGCGCTGCTGTCGCTGGTACTGCCGGGCCAGGCGCTGACGATCACGCTTGGCGACCAGGGTATCTTCGAGGCGGTGCTGGCCGCGCTTGGCCTGCCGCGCGGCTGGCGCATGCGGCTGGCCCGTGCCTTCGGCTCGGCGCCGATGCTGCAGGCTGCACTTGCCGATCTCGCCAATCCGCCGCGCAACGGCCAGCTCTCTGGCGAGGTCGCCGCCCTTGTCCTAGACGGGGATATCGAAGGCCTTTCGGCACACATCGCCGGTGGCATGGAACAGGCCGGCCTGTCGGCATCGGCCGGGCGCTCGCCCACGGACATTGCACGGCGGCTGATCGAGAAAGCCGAATTGCGCAGCGTGCGGCTGTCGAACGAGGCCTTCGCGGCCCTGAAGAACTTTCTGGCGATCGACGTGCCGCTCGATGGCGCGGCTGAGGCGCTGGAAAGCTTTGCCGCCGGTGCCGGGCTGTTGCTGGGTGCCGCGCTGGAGAAATTCGCCGCCCGTGCCAAGGCGATCGAGGCGCATGGCTTGCCGGCCGGGAAAATCCGCTACGACGCCGCCTTCGGCCGTCCGCTCGACTATTACACCGGTGTGGTCTTCGAAATCGCGGCGCAAGGCGGCGAGCGTCCCCTGGCCGGCGGCGGCCGCTACGACCGGCTGCTGACGCTGCTTGGCGCCAAGACAGCCATCCCTGGCGTCGGCTTTTCCGTCTGGCTCGACCGCATCGAGGCGTTGCGGGAGACGGCATCATGATCACGTTGGCGATCCCATCGAAAGGCCGGCTCAAGGAGCAGGCGCTGGAGGTGCTGGCCAAGGCCGGCCTCGCCATCAGCCTGCCCGGCGACGAGCGCAAATATCACGCCCGCGTCGAGGGCCTGGACAATGTCGAGGTCGCCTTCCTGTCGGCTTCCGAAATATCGGGCGAGATCGGCCAGGGCGCGGTTGATCTCGGCATCACCGGCGAGGATTTGGTGCGCGAAAACCTCGCCGACTGGGAAGCCCGCGCCGAGATCGTTGCCCGTCTCGGCTTCGGCCATGCCGATGTCGTGGTGGCGGTGCCCGAGATCTGGCTCGATGTCGACACCATGGCCGATCTCGACGACGTCGCGGCCGATTTCCGCCAGCGCCATGGACGGCGGCTGCGCATCGCCACCAAATACTGGCGGCTGACGCAGCAATTCTTTTCGCAGAAGCACGGTATCCAGGTCTATCGCATCGTCGAGAGCCTGGGTGCCACGGAAGGCGCGCCGGCGGCTGGACTTGCCGATGTCATCGTCGACATCACCACCACCGGCTCGACCCTGCGCGCCAACCACCTCAAGGTGCTGGGCGACGGTGTGGTGCTGAAGTCGCAGGCCTGTCTGGTGGCGTCGAAGAAGGCGCGTGCGGCAGCAGATGAGGCGCTGCTGCGCGACATCGCTGCGAAGATGGCAGCGGCGGTCGGATAGCGATCCCGCCCTCCAGCGGCACAGAACTCTCAGTACCATCGATAGGATTTCCACTGCCCCGCCGGGCTGATAGACTCGATGCGGCCTGGGGAGGAGACAGCGATGCCGGTTAATCTCGACGAGCTGAAGAACGCCACCAATCTGCGCGGCCGCGGCGCGCGCGCCGGCAGCGTCTTTATCGCGCCCGTCGATGGCAGGGCGCATGTCTCGGGCGAGCGCAAGGTGCCGTTGCTCGACAAGACCATTCCGGCGCTTTTCTCCGACACCGCCAGCAAATACGCCACGCAGGATGCCGCCGTTTTCGTCGGCCAGGACAAGCGCTTCACCTGGAGCGAGCTGTCGGACACGGTGGATGCGCTGGCCGCGGGCTTCCTGGCGCTCGGTCTCGAAAAGGGCGACCGTGTCGGCATCTGGTCGCCCAACCGCTGGGAATGGCTGGTGACGCAGTTCGCCACCGCCCGCATCGGCCTGATCCTGGTCAACATCAACCCGGCCTACCGGCTGACCGAACTCGAATATGCGCTGAACAAGGTCGGCTGCAAGGCATTGGTCACGGCCGCCAGTTTCAAGACTTCCAACTATCTCGGCATGATCGAGACACTCGCGCCGGAGATCGCCAAGGCCACGCCGGGCAAGCTGAAGGCGCAAAAATTGCCGGCGCTGAAAATCGTCATCCGCATGGGCGAGGACAATTCGCCAGGCATGTTCAATTTCGCCGACGTGCTGGCCATGGCCGGCCGCGACGAGCATGACAGCCTCGACCGAATTTCCGAGGGGCTGAAGCCGAACGACGCCATCAACATCCAGTTCACCTCGGGCACGACGGGCGCACCCAAGGGCGCGACGCTGACGCACCACAACATCGTCAACAACGGCAATTTCGTCACCTCGGCGATCAAGCTCACCGTTGACGACCGGCTCTGCATCCCGGTGCCGCTCTATCATTGCTTCGGCATGTCGATGGGCACGATGGGTTGCGTCACCAAGGGCGCGACCATGGTGTTTCCGGGCGAGGGCTTCGACCCCGGCGCGACGCTGACGGCCGTGGCGCAGGAGCGCTGCACCGGCCTCTATGGCGTGCCGACCATGTTCGTCGGCATGCTCGACCATGCGGATTTCGCAAGCTTCGATCTCTCCAGCCTGCGCACCGGCATTATGGCCGGCTCGCCATGCCCAATCGAGGTGATGAAGAAGGTGGTGTCGCTGATGCATATGTCCGAGGTGACCATCGCCTATGGCATGACCGAGACCAGCCCGGTGTCCTTCCAGAGCGGCGTCGACGACCCGCTGGAAAAACGCGTCTCGACGGTCGGCCGCATCCATCCTCATGTCGAGGTCAAGGCCATCGATGCCGATGGCGCCACCGTTGCGGTCGGCGCGCCGGGCGAACTCTGCACGCGCGGCTATTCGGTGATGAAAGGCTATTGGGACGACGCCGAAAAGACCCGCGAGGCGATCGACGCCGACGGCTGGATGCACACCGGCGACCTCGCGACAATCGACGCCGAGGGCTATTGCAACATCGTCGGCCGGGTCAAGGACATGGTCATCCGCGGCGGCGAGAACGTCTATCCCAGGGAGGTCGAGGAATTCCTCTACCGCCATCCCAAGGTCAGGGAAGTGCAGGTGTTCGGCATTCCCGACCAAAAGTATGGCGAGGAACTGTGCGCCTGGATCGTGCTCAAGCCCGGACAGATCGCCACCGAACAGGAAATCAGAAACTTCTGCGCGGGCCAGATCGCCCACTACAAGATCCCCCGCCACATCCGCTTCCGCACCGAATTGCCGATGACGGTGACCGGCAAGCCGCAGAAGTTCCTGATGCGCCAGGCGATGGTCGAGGAACTGGGGCTGGTGACGCAGAAGACCGCGTGAAAAACGCTTCGATCTGTCGGTGCGTGAATGCAGCCAAGGTTCGCAGAAGCGCACAGGGGCTTGAATGACTGGTTTCGGACGATCGGCGATTTCCTACGCGATGCCCCTCGCTGCGCTGGCGATGGCTGTCGCGGTCAGAGCCAGCGGGTTGTCGGTGGACCAGGGGTCGCTGAACGCCAGGATCCTTGTCGGCGCGCTGTCGTGTGCGATCATGTTCGTCACCATTTTCGTGGTGCTCGACCACGCCGAGGCGGTAGCGCGGCGGGTCGGGGAGCCGTACGGCACGCTGGTGCTGACGTTTGCCGTCACGGCAATCGAAGTGTCGATCATTGTTTCCATGATGCTGCATGGAGAGAACAACCCGACGCTGGCACGGGAGTCCGTCTTCTCGACGGTGATGATCACATCAACCGGCGTTGTCGGCATGTGTCTCGCGCTTGGCGGCTGGCGTCATCGCAAGCAGGCCATCGTGCGGCAAGGGACCAGTGCCTATCTGGCGGTTCTGATCGCGCTGACCGTCATGACGCTTATTCTGCCGACCTACACCCAGACCACGGATCCCGGCACGTTTTCGGCAGCCCAACTTGGTTTCGTCAGCGTCCTTTCAGTGCTGCTCTATGCAAGCTTCGTGTTCGCGCAGACCGTCCGGCACCGGGAAGACTTCATCCAGAGACAACCACACGACGTTTCGGTGCGCGCTGCCCCTCACGAGAACATCTCTGCCAGCGCTCTGCTGCTGATGGCCGGCCTGATCGGAATTGTCATGCTCGCCGAACAGGTCGCGGCAAGTGTCGAAGATACGCTCGTTGCCTACCAGGTGACCCAGGCTGACAGCATTGTGGGGGCAATGATCGCGGGGCTGGTGTTGATGCCGGAGGCCATTTCGGCGGTGCGCGCTTCACTCAACAACGAGCTGCAGCGCGGCTTGAATGTCGCGATGGGTTCGGCTTGCGCCACGATCGGGCTGACCATACCGGGAGTCGCAGCCGCCAGCCTGCTCACGGGGAGAGGACTGACCCTGGGGCTGCCGGCTACTGATGCGGTCCTTTTGGTCCTGGCGCTTTTCATATGCAATGTAAGCTTCAGCACTGAAAGAACGACGTTCTTGACCGGAATGGTCCATCTTGTCGTATTTTTTACTTATCTATTTCTGATATTTATACCATGAAAGCTGCGGTAGAAGCGAAGCGCCAAGGCTCCAACATCCTTCGCTATCTCAGACCCCAGATTTGAGGTGGTCGATGAAGGCGCGCAGCTTCGGCAGGATCTGGCGCTTGCCGGGATGATAGAGGAAGACGCCCGGCGTCGTCGCGGCGATGGTGTCCAGCACGGGCTCGAGTTTTCCCTGGGCAATCGGACCTTCGGCGACAGGTCGAGGGATCTGCGCCAGCCCAATCCCACGCATCGCGGCTCCGAGCAATGTCGGATAGTCATGCGCGATCAGCGGGCCTGAAACGATGGCCTCGATCGCCTCGTTTCCGTCGACGAATGTCCAGGGTGCGATGGCGCCGTTCGAACGGCGCAAGCGCAGGCAGGCGTGGTGGCGCAAGTCGTCGACACGTTCTGGGCGCCCATGGCGCTCGAAATAGTCGGGGCTGCCGACGACCACGAACGAGAATGACGGTGTCAGCCGGACCGCGACCATGTCGGTCGCAATGAACTGGCCGAGGCGAATGCCGGCATCGAACCCGCCGGTCGCCAGATCGACCATCTCGTCGCTCGCCGCGATCTCCAGTTCGACTTCGGGATAGGCCTGGCAGAAAGACGCGATCACCGGCTCCAGGATCAACGGCACGACGGCGCGCGGCACCGACAGGCGCAGCAAGCCGGTCGGCCGCCGGCCGACATCCCGCGCGGCCTCGCCGGCGGCGACGATCTCCTCGAAGGCAGGGCCGGCACGGTCGAGGAAGCGCTGACCGGCCTCGGTCAGGCCGACGCTGCGTGTCGTGCGGACAAACAACGCCGCACCGATGCGGGCTTCCAGCGCGCGCACCGCCTGGCTTACGGCCGAAGGCGTCACGCCGAGATCGGCAGCGGCGCGGCGGAAGTTGCGGCGCCTGGCGACCGCCAGGAACACCTCGACGCCCTCAAGCGCCCCATGCCGGATTGTGTAGTTCTGCTTCATGGCCTGTTTCTATTATAGCGGATAGTTGAACTAAGGAAGCGGGTTTAAGTAAGGGGTGAACCTTGGAGACCTGCTATGACCGATGGACTTGATGGGGTGCGCGACCATTACCGCGCGACCGGCCTGACTGAACGGCTGAAGACCGCACTGGCTGCCTTCGGCCCGGAGGATCGGCTTCTCACCCCGCAGCAATTGGGTACCCTCGACCAGTTTCACACCCGTGGGCTTGCGGCGACCGCTGAGCTTGCCCAATTGGCTGACATCACCGCCGGCATGTCGGTTCTGGATGTCGGCTCGGGCATCGGCGGGCCGGCGCGCTTTCTGGCTGCGACCTATGGCTGCAGGGTTGCCGGCGTGGACCTCAGCGAGCCTTTCGTGGATGCCGCGCGCTATCTGACCGAGCGCACGAGGCAGGGCGGACAATTGTCGTTCCAGACCGCCAGCGCCCTGGAGCTTCCGTTCGATGACGGCCGTTTCGACATCGCGCTGCTGCAGCATGTGGCGATGAACATCTTCGACCGGGGGCAGCTCTATCGCGAGATTCGGCGCATGCTGAAATCAGGCGGCAAGTTTGCCACCTTCGACGTCGTGTTGGGCAGCGGCCAGCCGCTCTATCCGCTTCCCTGGGCGCGAACGCCGGCAACAAGCTTCCTCCTGACAGCCGACGCGACGCGTGAGGCGATCGAACCGGCCGGCTTCCGCATGCTGGCATGGCAAGACGACACCGAGATCGCCAAGGCCTGGTTCGCGCAGTTGCGGGCGTTGGGTCCGCCGCCTTCGCCAAATCTCGGCGTGGTGATGGGGCCGGACTTCGCCGAGCTTGCAGCCAATCTGGGGCGAAATCTCATGGAAGGCCGGCTCGGCATCCTGACCGCGGTGTTCGAGGCCGCGTCGACCCACAGCTGACAGGAGACCAGAAATGTCGACGGAACCCCTTTTCCAGACCCATCTCGTTCTGGGTTATGTCGCGTGGCTGCTTTGCTTGCGCGCATACATCTGGCCCTGGCTGAACTCGATGGACCGGGTCGCGGCGCAACGCGCCATTGCCACGCTGCACAGTTTCCGCTTCTTCGGGCTGGTCTTCATCCTTCCGGGTGTCGTCAGCCCCGACCTGCCCGCCAGCTTTGCCACCTTCGCCGCCTATGGTGACTTCGCAACCGGGCTGCTGGCCATGCTGGCGCTGCTCACGGTGCGGATACGCCCGCTCTTCTGGCCGTTCGTCGTCGCCTTCAACGTTGCAGGCACGGTCGACCTCATTGTCGACTATTACCTCGCCATCCAGGCCGACCTCCCTGCCCATGCAGGATTGTTTGGCGCCACCTACGCGATTCCCGTCATCTACGTGCCGCTGCTGATGATCACGCACATCGCCGCGTTCTATTTTCTGGTACGCCCGCACCGGAACGCGACACGCGCCATCGCCGGCGAGGCGGCTGCTTCGTAGATGGTTTGGAAATCGGCTGGGCGTCCCGCAACCTGCCTGCCGCTACGCCCCTTGCTGGCGGCGGCCGGCCCGCATTTCGCTCGGTCGCGGCGCCGAGCCCGGCTCCTGCACGAGCGGCCCGAGCAGCACCTCTCCGAACAGCGGCTGGTAGCTCCTGCGTACCGCCGGGTCCTCCTTGAAGGACAGCGCATATTGGCCGATCTGGTGGAAATAGGTGATGCGCGCCCTGACCAGGCTTTCATCCTCGGGATAGCCCATGGCGCGGAAGGAGCGGATCAACAGCGCGATGCGCAGATCGTCCATGTCCTTCACCTCCTGCGCCAGCTTCTTCGACGTTCGCGACCAGTCGCGCACGGCAAGATCCAGCAGCGGGCTGAACGGCGCCTCATCGACCCAGACATGCACGATGTCGGTGAAGAACTGCAGGCCGTCTATGTCGTGGATGTCGCGCATGGCCCAGAACGGCGCGCAATTGGTGTTTCGCCATTCCTGCAGCAGGCCGTCGCGAAGGTCGGCCAGGCTGGCGAAGTGGAAATAGAAGCTGCCGCGCGTCACCTTGAACTGATGCGCCAGGCGATCGATCTTGACCTCGCCGATGCCGCGCTTTTCCAGCACCTTGCGCGCGGCCGTGATCCAGGCCTCGCGGCTCAGCGTCTGCCGCGCCGCCTTCGCGGGTGGAGCGGCTTTGGACGGTCTCTTGCCTCTGGCCGGGGCGCTTTCGGCTTTCATCTGGTCAAGACCTTCATCGCCATATGCGACGCTTGCAAACCGTTCGCCGGCTTCGATGCGCTTCGCGACTCATCAAGTGTCCATCTATCGCGGAAGGCGCAGCTCAGGGCAATGCGCTGATCCGCTCCAGCATGAGTTCGAAGAACGGCGCCGGATCGATGCGCCGCAGGACATTGCAGTTCTTGCGCCGGCCGGTGACGTGCCACCAGTCGACGACGGTCATGCCGATCGTCTCCGGCGAGACGATGTCGACCGTGACCGCGCATTGGCGCTGCTCATAGATCTGCGGCGCCAACAGATAGCCGGTGACGCAGGCATCATGGATGGGGCGCGCCGGCGTTTCGAATTTGTGCGTGCCGTACTGGCGGAAGAAGTCGGCCAGATTGGCGGCCTCGATCGCCGCGCGGCTGCCGGTGGCGCGCAGGCGGTCGAGCCATTCCGGCGTCATCAGCGCGGTGTAGGTGCAGTCTATGCCCGCCATGGTCACCGGCACGCCGCTGTCGAACACTTTGTGCGCCGCATGCGGGTCGACGAAGATGTTGAACTCCGCCGCCGGCGTGGCGTTGCCGCCCTGGAAAAAACCGCCGCCCATCAGCACGACTTCGCGCAGGCGGGGCACGATCCTCGGCTCCATCGTCATGGCCATGGCGAGATTGGTCATCGGCCCGAGCGTGCAGACGGTCAGCTCGCCCTCCGGCGCGTCCATGATCGTGCGCACCATGTAGTTGACGGCGTGCTCGCTCTGCAGCGGTGTCACCGGTTCGGGAAGATCGGCGCCGTCGAGGCCGGTTTCGCCGTGCACATATTCGGCGGTGATCAGCTTGCGCACCATCGGCGCCGGGCATCCGGCATGCACCGGCACATCGGGTCGCCCGGCAAGCTCCACCACCTTGAGCGCATTCTTCGACGTCAGGGTAAGCGGCACATTGCCGCCGACCGTGGTGATGCCGACCACGTCGAGTTCGGCCGGAGAGCCCAGCGCGAAGAGGATCGCGAAGGCGTCGTCCTGGCCCGGATCGGTGTCGATGATGATCTTGCGTGGTGCCATGTTCGAGCGACTCTCCATTTGCGATCGAAAGCCTATTGATGAGGCCGTTCGGATGTGTAGAAATACAGTACTGTATCTTATGTTCAAGACAGGGTGTTCGAAAATGGATGCACAAGAGCGCGGCGATTTTTCCGAAATTCCGATCCTCGACGTTTCGGCGCTCTATGGCGACGATGAGGGCGCCATCCGGGCAACGGCGGCGACGCTGCGCCGCTATCTCGAGACGATCGGCTTCCTCTATGTCACCGGGCATCCCATTCCGCGCGCCGATGTCGAAGCGGTCCGCGAAGCCTCCAAGCGCTTCTTTGCCTTGCCAGACGAAGAAAAGCTGAAGCTGAAGATCGACAAGAATTTCCGTGGCTTCCTGCCCTTTGCCGGTTCGACCATCGTGACCTCGTCGGTGGCGACCGTCAGCAAGCCGAACCAGAGCGAATCGATCTTCTTCATGCACGAGGTCGGCGCCGACGATCCAAGGGCCCTGGCCGACAAGCCCTTGCAAGGCCCCAACCAGTGGCCGGACGAGGCGGCGCTTGCCGGCTTCAGGGAAACGATCGAGCGCTATGTCGAGGAGATGGGCACGCTCGCCCGCAAGATGGTCCGCGCCATCGCGCTCTCGCTCGGGCTGCCCTCCGATAGCCTCGACCGCTATTTCGAGCAGCCGACGACCTTCCTGCGGCTGCTGCACTATCCGACACAGCCCCAGGAAGAAGGGCTCTTCGGTTCGGCGCCGCACACCGACTACGGCTTCATCACCTTGCTGGCGCAGGACAATGTCGGCGGTCTCGAGGTCAAGAACAAGGCGGGTGACTGGGTTCCGGCACCTCCGGTTCCGGATTCCTTCGTCATGAATGTCGGCGACATACTGGCGCGCTGGTCGAACGACCAGTTCGTTTCGACGCCGCACCGCGTCATCAACCGCTCGGGACGCGAGCGCTATTCGCAGCCCTTCTTCTTCGATCCGTCCATGGACGAGACGATCGAGGCGCTGTCGGTCTGCGTGCCGGCCGGCACGCAGCCGAAATACGGGCCGGTGCTCTACGGCGACTATCTGATGGAGCGCATCGACAAGAACTATCACTACCGCAAGAAGAAGGCGGCGGAAGCCGCCGGCGCATAACGGCAAACAAGCAAAGAAAGGGGAACAGCAATGAATGCATATCTGCGAATGACCGGCCTTGCGCTGGCGATATCCACCATGGCCTGGGGCGGGTTTTCCCGGGCCGCCGAGATTGCGAAATCCACCGACGTCAAGCAGAGCGGGACGCTCGCCGTCGCCAACACGCTGGACTATGCGCCGTTTGAATATCTCGACGCCGACGGCAAGCAGACCGGCATCATCATCGAACTGGCCGGCGAGGTGGCCAAGCTCGTCGACGCCAAGCTCGACGTGCAGCGCACGCCGTTCCCCTCGATGATCCCCGGCCTGGCCGCCGGCCGCTTCAAGATCGCCTGGGAGACGTTCTCGGCCACGCCCGAGCGGCTGAAGCAGGTCGATTTCGTCATGTTCCTCAAGGCGGGTCTCGCCGTCTCGACTTCGCCGGACAAGAAGGCGAGCTTCAGCGGCGACACCCCGCTCTGCGGCAAGCGCATCGGCGTCTCGGCCGGCAGCGCCTCCGACTTCCTGGTCGACAAGCTGAGCAAGGAGTGCACCGACAAGGGCCAGGCGGCCATCGCGAAGTCAGTCTTCAACTCCTCGACGGATATCGTCCAGGCCGTGCTGTCCGATCGTGTCGACGCCCGCATGGACGATGCAACCGCTTCGAGCTATTTCGAGGTGACGAGCAAGGGCCAACTGGTGGTGCTGCCGACGCTTTACGATGTCGCGCCGCTCGGCATGGCGATCGCCAAGGACGACAAGGAGACCGCCGACATGATGGTGGCAGCGCTCGCCGAACTGTTCAAGAACGGCACCTACAAGGCTACCCTGGAAAAGTATGGCATGGGCGCCTACGCGATCAAGGAACCTTACTTCGTCGGCACCATGAACGCGCTGCGCGCCGAATAGGAATTACCCGGCGCCTGATCCTGGGTCAGGCGCCGGCCAGCAACCAGGAGACCATTGATGGGCATGGCCCACCAGACCGAGATCGGCGTCGAGCCAGGCGTTGCCGTCGCCGTGTCACGACTGACCGTCGTGCCGCAGCGCCGCTATGGTATCTGGGTCGGCACGGCGTTCGCCTTGCTGCTGGCCTTCCTGATCATCCGCGCCTTCGCCAGCAACCCGGCCTTCGCCTGGGGCACGGCCGCCGGTTATCTCTTTCACCCCTCGATCATGCGCGGCCTCGGCAACACGCTGGTGCTCACTGTCATCATCATGCTGCTGGCGATCGTGGTCGGCACCGTCATCGCCATCATGCGTGTGTCGCCAAGCCCGGTGCTGCGTGGCTTCGCGGGCGTCTATGTCTGGTTCTTCCGGGGTGTCCCGGCGCTGATCCAGCTGATCTTCTGGTTCAACCTGTCTCTGCTGGTGCGCGAAATCTCGCTCACCCTGCCTTTCCTGGGCACGCTGTTTTCCGTGCGCACCAATGATTTCATGACGCCGTTCTTCTCGGCCGTCGTCGCGCTTTCGCTGTGCGAGGCCGGCTATATGGCCGAGATCATCCGCGCCGGTATCAAGTCGGTGCCGTCTGGCCAGTCGGAAGCGGCGAGCGCGCTCGGCATGCCCTACCGCATGATCCTGAAGCGCATCACCCTGCCGCAGGCCATGCGCTTCGTGCTGCCGCCGACCGGCAACGAGGCGATCAACCTCTTGAAGATGACCTCGCTTGTGACCTTCATCGCCGTCGACGACCTGTTCTATACCGCGCAAAGCATCTATGCCCGCACCTTCGAGACCATCCCGCTCTTGATCGTGGTCGCCTTCTGGTATCTCGCCGTGGTCAGCATCATGTCGGTGGGACAGCATTTCCTGGAGCGCCATTTCGGCCGCAGCGACATGCGCCGAGAACCACTGACGAGGCGCGCCTTGCGCAATCTGATCAGCCTGCGCGGCGTTGCCCAATGAGCGACGTGAAGTCCGAAAACCGCACCCGCTTCGGCGTGCCGGCCGACTCCATGGTGTTCGCGCGTGGCGTGCGCAAAACCTATGGCTCGCTTGAGGTCCTCAAGGGTGTCGACTTTGATGTGGCCGAGGGAACGGTGGCCTGTATCATCGGTCCGTCGGGATCCGGCAAGAGCACGTTCCTGCGCTGCATCAACCATCTGGAAAAACTCAGCGGCGGCATCCTGTTGGTCGACGGCCAGTTCGTCGGCTACGACCTCCAGGGCGACAGGCTCTACGAGGTCAAGGACGATCTCCTGTGCCAGCGCCGGGCCGAGATCGGCATGCTGTTCCAGTCGTTCAACCTGTTCTCGCACATGACGGTGATGGAGAACCTGATCGAGGCACCGACGCAGGTGCGGCGCGTCCCGCTCGACCAGGCCAAGGCCGAGGCGGAAGTGCTGCTGCGGCGCGTCGGCCTTGCCGACAAGGTCGACCGTTATCCGCGCGAACTGTCCGGCGGCCAGCAGCAGCGCGTGGCGATCGCGCGTGCCATGGCGATGAAGCCGAAGGTGCTTTTGTTCGACGAGCCGACATCGGCGCTCGACCCGGAATTGGTCGGCGAAGTGCTGCAGGTGATGCGCGATCTGGCCGAGAGCGGGATGACGATGGTCGTCGTCACCCACGAAATCGGCTTTGCCCGCGAGATCGGCGATCAGCTGGTCTTCATGGATGGCGGCGTGATCGTCGAACGCGGCGCGCCGCGCGAGATGATCGCCAACCCGCAATCGCCGCGCACCCGCGAGTTTTTGTCCCGGGTTCTCTGACGTCCGGCTGGTCGCTTCTCACGCCGCCAGCATCGCCGCGCCGAGGCTGCGGATGATTTTGGCCAGTTCGACGCATTCGCCATGCCTTGCATTGTTGCGTCGCCAGGCAAGGCAGATCATGCGTTGCGGCATCGGCTCCTGGAACGGCACGATCTTGAGGTCGGGGATGGTGCCGGCAGGCCCGGCCGCCATTTCCGGGATGAGCGTCACGCCGAGTCCGTGCGCCACCATCTGCAACAGCGTGGTCAGGCTGGTGGCGCCGTAGCTGGCCATCGCCACCGGCCGCACATTGCCGCAGACGGCGAGCGCTTGTTCGCGCAGGCAATGGCCTTCCTCCAGCAGCATCAGCCGCTCCAGTGCCGGGCTTTCGGGCGGCACCGGCGGCGAGGCGAAGGCCGGATCGCCTGCCGGCACGGCGAGGAAGAAACGGTCGGGGAAAAGGGCCTCGGTGATCAGACCGGGATGGTCGAGCGGAAGCGCGGCGATAAAAGCGTCGAGCTTGCGCGATGCGACGTCCTCGACCAGGGCAGTGGTGACCGCCTCGCGCAGTTCGAGCTGCAGGGCCGGGAAATGCTTTTTCAGTTCGGGCAAGGCGCGCGGCAGAAGATAGGGCGCGACGGTCGGGATGATGCCCAGCCGGAAACGCCCTTCCATGGCCGTTCGGCCGCGCCGGGCCGTGGTTTCGACGTCGCGTATGTCGGCCAGGATGCGTTCGATGCGCGGCAAGAGCGCGATCGCTTCGTCGGTCATGCGCACCGACTTGCCGCCGCGTTCGAACAGCCGGCAGTTCAGCCGCTCTTCCATTTCGGCGATCTGCGAGGACAGTGCCGGCTGGCTGACACCGGCGAGCTTTGCCGCCCGCCCGAAATGCAGCGTCTGCGCCAGCGCGTCGAAATAATGCATCTGGCGAACTGTCAATCCGATCATAAGAAAACCCTATCGAAATGAACAGGAAAGGCAATTTGTTTTTATCGCGAATGCGGCCTAGTCTGGAATCATTCCAAGATGGTGCGGCCGACGAGCCGCCCCCCAAATCCTGGCAAAGATCAAAACTCGGCAAAATCGGAGACTGAAGATGGACGCGAACACCGATGACAAAAGCGCGGGCAAATGCCCGGTCGCGCACGGAGCCGTTGGCAGGACCAATCGTGACTGGTGGCCGAACCAGCTGAATGTGCAGATCCTGCACCAGCAGTCATCCCTGTCCGACCCGATGGGCGAGGCGTTCGATTATGCCGAGGAATTCAAGAGCCTCGACCTCGACGCCGTCATCAAGGACCTGCATGCGCTGATGACGGATTCGCAGGAGTGGTGGCCGGCCGATTTCGGCCATTACGGGCCGCTGTTCATCCGCATGGCCTGGCACAGCGCCGGCACCTATCGCATCGCCGACGGCCGCGGCGGCGCCGGGGCCGGCCAGCAGCGTTTCGCGCCGCTCAACAGCTGGCCGGATAACGTCAACCTCGACAAGGCTCGGCGTCTGCTGTGGCCGATCAAGCAGAAATATGGCCGCAAGATCTCCTGGGCCGACCTTCTGATCCTGACCGGCAACGTCGCGCTGGAATCGATGGGCTTCAAGACCTTTGGCTTCGCCGGCGGCCGCGCCGATGTCTGGGAGCCCGAGCAGGACGTCTATTGGGGTCCCGAAGGCAAGTGGCTGGCCGACGAGCGCTATAGCGGCGACCGTGACCTGCAGAACCCGCTCGGCGCCGTGCAGATGGGCCTGATCTATGTCAATCCGGAAGGGCCGAACGGCAATCCGGATCCGCTGGCCGCGGCGCGCGACATCAGGGACACCTTCGCCCGCATGGCGATGAACGACGAGGAGACGGTCGCGCTCATCGCCGGGGGCCATACGTTCGGCAAGACCCATGGCGCTGGCGATGCGAGCCTGGTGGGCGTCGAGCCGGAGGGCGCCGATATCGAGCAGCAGGGTCTTGGCTGGGCGAGCAAATTCGGCACCGGCAAGGGCGGTGACGCCATCGGCAGCGGTCTCGAAGTCATTTGGACGACGACGCCGACCAAATGGAGCAACAACTTCTTCGACAATCTGTTCGGCTTCGACTGGGAGCTGACCAAGAGCCCGGCTGGCGCGCATCAGTGGACGCCGAAGGGTGGCGCGGGCGCCGGCACGGTGCCGGACGCACACAACTCGGCCAAGCGCCACGCACCCTCCATGCTGACCACCGACCTCGCGCTGCGTTTCGATCCTTCCTACGCAACGATCTCGAAGCGCTTCCATGAGAACCCGGATCAGTTCGCCGACGCTTTCGCCCGCGCCTGGTATAAGCTGACCCACCGCGATATGGGCCCGGTCGCCCGCTATCTCGGCCCGTTGGTTCCGAAGGAAGAATTGCCCTGGCAGGACATCATCCCGGCGGTCGATCATGTGCTGATCGACGAGCAGGATGCCGAAGCGCTCAAGGCCAAGATCCTGGCTTCCGGCCTGTCGGTGTCGCAGCTGGTTTCGACGGCCTGGGCGTCGGCCTCGACCTTCCGTGGTTCCGACAAGCGCGGCGGCGCCAATGGCGCACGCATCCGCCTCAGCCCGCAAAAGGACTGGGCCGTCAACCAGCCGGCCGAGCTGGCCAAGGTGCTCGGCAAGCTCGAGGCGATAGCCAAGGACTTCAACGCTTCGCAGACCGGTAGCAAGAAGGTCTCGCTTGCCGACCTGATCGTTCTCGGCGGCAACGCGGCAATCGAGAAGGCTGCAAAGGCCGCCGGCCACAGCGTCGACGTTCCGTTCTGGCCAGGCCGCATGGACGCCTCGCAGGAGCAGACCGACGTCCACTCCTTCGCGCCGCTGGAGCCGACGATTGACGGCTTCCGCAACTATGTCAGCGGCAAACAGCGGTTGACCGTCGAGGAGGCGCTTGTCGACCGCGCGCAGCTGCTGACGCTGACCGCGCCGGAGTTGACCGTCCTCGTCGGCGGCCTGCGCGTTCTCGGCGCCAATGCCGGGCAGTCCAAGCATGGCGTCTTCACCAAGCAGCCGGAAACGTTGAGCAACGACTTCTTCGTCAACCTGCTCGACATGGGCACGGAGTGGAAGGCGACGTCCGATGCCAAGGACGTGTTCGAAGGCCGCGACCGCAAGACCGGCGAAGTCAAGTGGACCGGCACCCGTGCCGACCTGATCTTCGGCTCGCACTCACAGCTGCGTGCTCTTGCCGAAGTCTATGCGACGGCGGACGCCAAGGCGAAGTTCGCGAAAGACTTCGTCGTGGCCTGGACCAAGGTGATGAACGCCGACCGTTTCGACATCGCCGGCTGATCCAGACAAAGCTCTATCCAACAAAAAGGCGCGGGCCGTGGCCCGCGCCTTCTGCATTCAGCCTTTCGAGATCAATCCTTCTCGAAGATGCGTGCCTTGGCGACGACGCCGGCGATGGCGCCGCCGATCAGCGGCGCGACGATGAACAGCCAGAGCTGGCTGAGTGCCGCACCGCCGGTGAACAGCGCCGGGCCGATGGAGCGGGCCGGATTGACCGAGGTGCCGGTGACCGGAATCATCGCGAAGTGAATGCCGGCCAGCGTCAGGCCGATGACCAGGCCGGCAAACGCCGTCGAGTGCTTTTCAGCGGTCACGCCGAGGATCACCGTGACGAAGGTGAAGGTGCCGATCAGCTCCCACAGGAACGCCGAGCTCATGCCCCATTTCGTCTCGTCCCAGCCATTGGCGCCGAAGCCGCCGGTGTGGCCGCCGGCCTGGCCGGAAACGATGATCCACAATGCCAGCGAAGCCAGGATGGCGCCGATGATCTGCGCGATCCAATAGGGGATGACGTCCTTGGCCGGCAGCCGGCCGGCGAGGAAGACGCCGAGCGTCACCGCCGGATTGAGATGCGCGCCCGAAATCGGGCCGATTGCATAGGCGGCGGCGATGAGGCCGATGCCGAATGCCAGACCAATACCTTCCTGGCCGAGCGGCAGCGCGCCGCCGAAGCCGCCCGTCACCACCGACGCCGTGCCGATGAACACCAACAGAAATGTGCCTAGAACTTCCGCCAGATAAGTTTTCATTGCCCTCTCCTCGTAGCGATCCGCCGGTCCACGTTTTCCGCGCCGCGAATCATGCTGTGAAGAGTATTCCCAAGCGAAAAACTTGGAAAGCTGAGCGGTTGCGCCACAAGCCGTGCTTGCGGTCGCCAGTTGCAAACATTAGAGACCTTGCATTTATTGATCGATCTGCTGTTGCCGGCCCGCGATATTTATGGATCGGACAGATTTCAGAAGGCCGCTTTGTCGCGAGATGGGGCGGGGTTCAATCCGGACGCGAAAGGCTCTAAGAGCAGGCGATAGATCTCGATTTGATGGAATGATCAATGCGACTAGGCGGACGGCTGGCTGCGGCCATCGAAGTGCTGGAGGACATTGGCCGGCGTCACCGGCCGGTGGCCGATGCGCTGAAGGATTGGGGCCTGTCGCACCGCTTCGCCGGCGGCGGTGATCGCGCGGCGATCGGCAACATCGTCTACGACGCGCTGCGCCACAAGCGCTCGGCCGGTTGGCTGCTCGGCGAAGACACGCCGCGCGCCATCGGCTTCGGCGCATTGCTGCTCGAATGGGGCCAGACGGCGCAGTCGCTCAACGACGCGCTCGACGGCGACAAGTTCGCGCCGCCGCTGCTCAGCGCCACCGAGCTCCAGACGATCGCCGGGCGCCGGCTTGCCGACGCACCGGGCGCGGTGCGGGCCGACATACCCGATTGGTGCGAACCGCTTTTCAAACGGGCCTTCGGTGAGGCATGGGTCGGGGAGGGCGCGGCGCTGGCGACACGCCCGCCGCTCGACATCAGGGTCAACACGCTGCAGGCCGATCGCGCCAAGGTGCTCAAGGAGCTAGCCGATACAGGAGCGCAGCCCGCGCGGATCGCGCCGCTCGGCATCCGCATTGCGCCCATCGACGGCGATGGCAGGCACCCCAACGTGCAGTCGGAGCCGGCCTTCCAGAAAGGCTGGTTCGAGGTACAGGACGAGGGCTCGCAAATAGCGGCAACGCTTGCCGGCGCCGAAGCCGGCATGCAGGTGCTCGACTTCTGCGCCGGCGCCGGCGGCAAGACACTGGCGCTGTCGGCTGCGATGGACAATCGCGGCCAGATCTTCGCCCACGATGCCGAAAAGGCGCGGCTGGCGCCGATCTTCGACCGCATCCGCCGTTCGGAAAACCGCAATGTGCAGGTCGTCACCAAGCCGGCTGAACTCAGCCCCCTCGCCAACCATATGGACATCGTACTGGTCGACGCACCTTGCACCGGCAGCGGCACCTGGCGGCGCCGTCCCGATGCCAAATGGCGGCTGACGCAAAGGCAGCTCGACGCCCGCAAGGGCGAACAGTCGGCAATCCTCGATGCCGCCAAACTGTATGTCAAACCCGGCGGCCTGCTGGTCTACATCACCTGCTCGGTGTTCGACGAGGAGAATGGCGAGCAGATCGCGGCATTTCGCGAGCGGCACAAAGGCTTTGCCCCGGTTGATCATCGCGCGTTGTGGGACGGCCATTTTCCGGGCCATGAGGCGGCCGCGCGGATCGGCTCCGCCGGCGATGTTTCGCTGTCGCCATTGCTGAGCGGAACCGACGGGTTTTATTTCTGCGCCATGCGCAAGGCGAGTTGAACGCTGCCGTTGACAGGCAGCGATCATGCTCCAGTTGCAGATGCGCGGCGCCGAGCCGCCACGGGGTGGGACTCTTGAAGAAATATCCGTCGCTGCTGCTTTTCCTTGTCCTGGCGCTGGGCGGTGGCCTGCTGATCGGTTACGCGACCTTGCCGGGCGCCTGGTACGCATCGCTGGCCAAGCCGCCCTTCAATCCGCCCAACTGGGTCTTTGGGCCTGCCTGGACACTGCTCTATGTGCTGATCGCCGTGGCCGGCTGGCGAACATGGGTGCGAGAACCCAAGGGAACAGCGATGAAGGTCTGGGGCATCCAGCTCGCTCTGAATTTCGCGTGGTCGCCAACCTTCTTCGGCGCCAAGATGATGGGACCTGCCTTGGTCGTCATTGCGCTTCTTCTCGCGAGCATCTTGCTGTTCATCGCCAGCGCCTGGAACCGCGACCGGCTGTCCAGCTGGCTGTTTGTGCCTTACGCGGCCTGGGTGGCGTTCGCCACTCTGCTCAACGCCTCGCTTCTCTGGTTGAACTAGGACGCTCGCATTGTCGTTTTGTTGCAGTGCAGCAAAAGCATTTGCCTGCCGCTCGTGCCTCTGCGATAAGATTTTCCGGCAAAACTGAAGGCATCAGCGATGGCAGCAAAGATCGTACCGGCTCCGGACTATGAGGATCGCGTTAGGGCATCCTTCGCCCGCCAGCAGGCGATGGCGACGATCGGCGCCGAACTGACATTGGTGACCCCCGGCATCATCGAGATCGAGATGCCCTATTCAGCCGCCTTGACCCAGCAGCATGGTTTTCTCCACGCTGGCGTCATCTCGACCGCGCTCGACTCGGCCTGCGGTTACGCGGCATTCTCGCTGATGCCGGAGAATTCCGGCGTGTTGACCATCGAATTCAAGGTCAACCTACTGGCGCCGGGCAGGGGCGAACGTTTTCTGTTCCGTGGCTCGGTGACCAAGCCCGGACGCACCATCATCGTTGCTGACGGCCAGGCCTATGCCTTCGCCGCCGACGGCGAGGCCAAGCTGATCGCCACCATGACCGGCACGATGATGACGGTGCTGGGCCGGGATGGCATCGCGGGGTGATCCGATGGGAAACGTTACGCGAATTGGCGGCAAGGATGTCCTCTTCGTCATGGCGGCGCAGGCTGAATACGGTCCGCATCTGCAAAAACTGGTCACGCCGCTGATGACGGGTGTCGGCCCGGTCGAAGCCGGTGTCCGGCTCGGCGCCGAACTCTCCTGGTTGAAATCCGAGAAGGCGTTGCCGGACCTTGTTGTCTCGCTCGGCTCCGCCGGCAGCCGGACCTTGGAACAGACCGAAATCTATCAGGCCGTCTCCGTCAGCTATCGCGACATCGATGCCTCGCCGCTGGGTTTCGAGAAAGGCGCGACACCGTTTCTCGATCTTCCTGTCACGGTGCCGCTGCCGTTTCGTATTCCCGAGATCAGGCAAGCGACGTTGTCGACCGGCGGTGCCATCATCACCGGCGCTGCCTATGATGCAATCGCCGCCGACATGGTCGACATGGAGACCTTCGCCTGCCTGCGCGCCTGCCAGCTGTTCGATGTCCCCCTGATCGGGCTGCGCGGCATTTCCGACGGCGCGGCTGATCTCAGGCATGTCGGCGACTGGACCGAATATCTGCATGTCATCGACGAGAAGCTGGCCGACGCCGTCATGCGCCTCGAACAGGCGATCGGCTCGGGTCTGCTCCGGGCGGATTCACCCCGAGCCGAGACGAGACTCGTCTGAAAGTCAGCCTACGCAACCCATTGCGCCGACTCATTTCTTTCTCTAAACGCTCGCCATGAAAACAGCCAATCATCCCGACACCGTCCTGATTGTCGATTTCGGCAGCCAGTTCACCCAGCTCATCGCCCGCCGCATCCGCGAGGCCGGCGTGTTTTCCGAGATCGTGCCGTTCCAGTCGGCCGAAGCCGCGTTCAAACGCATCAATCCCAAAGCCGTCATCCTGTCGGGCGGTCCCGCGTCGACATCGGATATCGGCAGCCCGCGCGCGCCGCAGATCGTTTTCGATGCCGGCGTGCCGGTGCTCGGCATCTGCTACGGCCAGATGGCCATGTGCGTGCAGATGGGCGGTGTCGCCGAAAGCTCCAACCATCGCGAGTTCGGCCGTGCCTTCGTCGAGATCGAGAAGGACAGCCCGCTGTTCGACGGCCTTTGGGCCACCGGCCAGCGCCATCAGGTGTGGATGAGCCATGGCGACCGCGTCATCGCCTTGCCGCCGGGTTTTCAGGTGTTCGGCAAGTCGGAAAGCTCGCCCTTCGCCATTTTCGGCAATGTCGAGCGCAAGATGTACGGCATCATGTTCCATCCGGAAGTGGTTCACACGCCCGATGGCGCCAGGCTGCTCAGGAACTTCGTCCACAACATTGCCGGCATCGAGGGCGATTGGACGATGCGCGCCTACCGCGAACACGCGGTCGAGGCGATCCGCAAGCAGGTCGGCAAGGGCAAGGTCATCTGCGCGTTGTCGGGCGGTGTGGATTCTTCGGTCGCCGCGCTTTTGATCCACGAGGCGGTCGGCGACCAGCTGACCTGCATCCTCGTCGACCATGGCCTGATGCGCAAGGACGAGGCGGCCGGCGTGGTGGCGATGTTCCGCCAGCACTACAATCTGCCGCTGATCCTGGTCGATGCCTCGGAAAAATTCATCTCGGCGCTGGAAGGCGAGGTTGACCCGGAGAAGAAGCGCAAGACCATCGGCCGGCTGTTCATCGAAGTGTTCGAGGAAGAGGCCAAGAAACTCGGCGGTGCCGATTTTCTGGCGCAAGGCACGCTCTATCCCGACGTGATCGAAAGCGTCTCCTTCACCGGCGGCCCGTCGGTGACCATCAAGTCGCACCACAATGTCGGCGGCCTGCCTGCGCGCATGAACATGCAACTGGTCGAGCCGCTGCGCGAACTGTTCAAGGATGAGGTGCGGGCGCTGGGCAAAGAGCTTGGCCTGCCCGAAAGCTTCATCGGCCGCCACCCATTCCCGGGACCGGGCCTTGCCATACGCTGCCCGGGCGGCATCACCCGCGAGAAGCTGGAGATCCTGCGCGAGGCCGATGCCATCTATCTCGACGAGATCCGCAAGGCCGGTCTCTACGACGCCATCTGGCAGGCCTTCGCCGTACTGCTGCCGGTGCAGACCGTCGGCGTGATGGGCGACGGCCGCACCTACGAATTCGTCTGTGCGCTACGCGCCGTCACCTCGGTCGACGGCATGACGGCGGATTTCTACCACTACGACATGGCCTTCCTGGGCGCCGCCGCCACGCGCATCATCAACGAAGTCCGCGGCATCAACCGCGTCGTCTACGACGTCACGTCGAAGCCGCCTGGTACGATCGAGTGGGAATGATTCAGACCCACTCAAACGCCGCCGAAACTACGCCAATCTGCGACGTAACATACTGAAAACAAAAATATAACTCTCCAAAGACAATCAGCGCCAATCGGTACGCAGAGATTGGCTGTGACGGACCGCCTGGCGGGTCGCATACATATTGCCCACCCGAAATTTTCTGAGTACCGTCACAGTCAATGAGGCCAGTGACGGTACTTTTTTGCCCAATAAGGCATTGAAGTAAAAAGAAATTTTCTGCCGAGAAGCCTCAAAATTGTACTGACGGTACTTTTTTCAGGAGGCAGTAGGCATGCTGACGGATGCCGCCCTTAAGGCGCTGAAACCAAAACAGAAAATCTACAAGATTGCAGACCGTGACGGCATGTACATCCGGGTCATGCCCAGTGGCGCCATCTCGTTTCGGCTGGATTACAGGCTCAACGGGCGTCGCGAGACGGTCTATCTCGGCAGGTATGGGCGGGACGGAATCTCGCTCGCCTTGGCTCGAGAGAAGTGCCTTGACGCGAAGCGCGCTATTCGCGAGGGACGATCGCCGGCCATCGAGAAGCAACGCGAAAAGCGCCGCTTGAAAGAGGCCAAGAGTTTTGGCGAGTTCGGGGAGAAGTGGCTCACAGCCGCGCCGATGGCCGACAGCACGCGCGCCATGCGGCGCTCCATCTTTGAGCGAGAGCTTCTTCCGGTCTGGCGCAATCGCCTCCTGACGGAGATCACTCCGGACGATCTACGAGCCCACTGTGTCAGCATCGTCGAACGTGGTGCTCCTGCGACCGCTATCCACGTAAGAGATATCCTGAAGCAGATTTACGGCTTTGCGATCCTGCACGGAGAGAAGGTGGCCAACCCGGCCGATGAAGTTGGGCCCGCATCGATCGCTACGTTCGTGCCGAAGGACCGCTCGCTTTCGCCCTCGGAAATTCGCGTGATGCTGAAACAACTGGAGCACGTCGCCACACTTCCCACGATCCGTTTGGGCATGCGGCTTTATCTGCTCACCATGGTGCGCAAGAGCGAGCTGCAGGACGCGGTATGGGACGAGGTCGATTTCGAAAATGCGGTCTGGACAATTCCAAAGGAACGCATGAAGCGGTCGAAAGCGCACAACGTCTATCTGTCGCGCCAGGCGCTCGACATCATGATCGCCCTGAAGACCTGTGCGGGAAATTCCAGATACCTCCTTCCATCGCGGTACGATGCGGATGCTCCGATGTCGCGCGCCACGTTTAATCGGATCACCTACGCCGTCGTCGAACGGGCGAAGGCGAACGGACTGCCTCTGGAGCCGTTTACGGTTCATGACCTGCGGCGTACGGGCTCGACCTTGTTGAATGAACTTGGCTTCAACAGCGATTGGATCGAGAAATGTCTGGCGCACGAGGACGGGCGCTCGTCGCGAGGTGTCTACAACAAGGCTGAGTATGAAGTTCAACGCCGGCACATGATGCAGGAATGGTCGGACATCATTGATGCCTGGGTGGATGCCAAGACGCACCTGCCGACTCTCATCCCGCCGTCGATGCCGATCCTGGCGCCCGATCCGGCGCTTTAACTGGACGAGACCGTGCCGGGCGGGAATGCTCAGAGATTGGCCAGCGGACTTAGCGGCGCCATGGGTCCGCCGCGGCGGCAAATGCGCCCGAACGAAATGCTTATCGACACCGCACCGAGGCGCTTACGGTATTTGTGCCCGCTCTTGCGCCCTGGCAGGAGAGGTTTTCCGTAAACTCACATCGGGAGGGCTAGCTCGGGGGATCGGAACTGTCCTGCGAGCCTGGAGCCAGGCTTCAACTTCGGCCAGATCCCAAACAACGCACCGAGGGGTGAGAGCGAAGCGTCGTGGAAATTGCCCGCGTTGCTCCATTTCATAGATTGTGCTGTCGGCCAAAGGTACGATTTCGCGCAGCTCCTTGCGGCGGATCGTTCGCCTTGTTGCACTTTTCGCGGGACCAGTCATGGCGTCATTCCTCCATCGCTGAGGACGCGATTGAAGCCGATAGTCTTCAAGGGTGAAACGGCTGGAAGCCGCCAAGCGCATTCAGGGCGGTGATTTCGTAGATATCGGATAGTGAGGGATAACTATGGCCCGGATCGACCATTCGTCATGCGCGGCGAATCGCTTCCTGCTCTGTTGTCAGCGTAGCAAGCGAGATTTCATATGGCGCCCTTCGCCGGGGGCGGTCGGTCCCGCATCCCGCCTCACGGCGGCGCTATGCTGATGCTCCTTCGGCCGCCCTGTTGAACCGGTCTCAGGGCCACGAACTTGCTCCAGCACCGAACTGACTTGGTCGCAATGACGGACATTTCGGTGCTTCCGCTTTGTACGCCGTTTTTCATTCGGTCGGGAGCGCAGGGGCTCTCCCGACGGAGAGTTAGAGGATGGGGCGGGTTTTTCCCGACGGGTTGAAAGCGGAAGGAAAGGCCTTCGGCGCCCGTCGCGGAGAACCGCAATGTCTGTCCCGACCAATCGAGCCCATGCCGCCGCCGACCGTTCGAATCTCTACGACGAGATCACCGGGAAGATAATTGTCGAGCTGGAAGCGGGTCGTTTTCCTTGGGTTCAGCCATGGGGGACGTCTGCGGCAAATGCGTCGCTCTGCCTGCCGCAAAATGCCAGCACGCATCGCCCGTACAGCGGGATTAACGTGCTTATCCTGTGGGGTGCGGTCGTCGAGCGCGGGTTCCCAACACAGAATTGGATAACCTATCGACAGGCATTCGCACTCGGCGGGAATGTCCGTAGAGGCGAACGCGGGACAACGGTCGTTTATGCCGATCGTTTTGTCCCGGATTACGAGAAGAAGCGCGCTCGCGAGACGGGCGAGGAAGCTCAAGTCATCCCATTCCTCAAGCGCTTCACGGTTTTCAACATCCAGCAATGTGAGGGGCTCCCGGATGAAGTCGCAGCTTCGGCTGCGCTGCCGGCGGGTACCCCGATCGAACCGCGTGTCGAGGCGCTGATCAAGGCTACCGGTATAGACTTTCGTATTGCCGGCGACAGGGCGTTCTATGTGCCTGCCCACGATTATATCCAGGTCCCTCCGCCCCAAGCTTACTTCGAGCCGATCAATTGGCATCGGACAGCCTTGCATGAGCTCGGAGATGCAACTGGTCACAGTTCACGCCTGGATCGCAAATTCTCCGGCTCTACCGCCTCCAGAAGATATGCGTTCGAGGAACTCGTGGCAGAAATCAACGCGGCGTTCTGCTGCGCAGCCCTGGGCATCGTCCCCACGGTTCGGCATGCGGACTATATCGGCTCATGGCTAGAGGTTCTGCGCGAGGACAATCGCGCCATCGTCCGTGCCGCCAGCCAGGCCAGCAAGGCGGCCGACTGGCTTCTCGGCCACCTGCCGGTGGAGGCCGAAGCATCCGTCGGGCTGGACGCAGGCAACGATAGATGCGCGGCATGACCTTCGCTGGCTCGAACAGCGCATGCGCCGTCCCGCCGATCGGCATAGCCATCAGGTGCCAGCCGCACTTCGTCGATCCGCTTCAACAATCGGTTCATGTGGAGACAAGGTTCAGGCCGACATGCCTTCAGCCTGTACGCCCGGCTGTCGATCAACGGTGTGTCGGATCGTGCAGGCAAGGAGAGGGAGAGGGTTGGAGGGGTCTTGTGACGGGCTCAAGGCTGAGAGAGAGGCTCTCGGCGGCCCGTCGCGGAGAAGTTCAATGACCACTGCCGTCCAAAAGATCACGCTATCGTCCTCGCGCGATATCCCTTTCAACAAGCTGGTGCTCGGCCAGTCCAATGTGCGTCGCATCAAGGCAGGCGTCTCGATCGACGACCTCGCTGCTTCGATCGCTCGCCGTGGGTTGATCCAGAGCCTGCACGTTCGTGCTGTGTTTGATGCCGACGGCCAAGAGACGGGGATGTTCGAGGTGCCAGCTGGCGGCCGCCGATATCGCGCCCTCGAGATGTTAGTTAAGCAGAAGCAGCTTGCCAAAACAGCGCCGGTGCCATGTGTCGTCGGCAATTCTTCCAGCGCAATTCTGGCGGCGGAAGTGTCATTGGCTGAGAACATCGAACGCGCGCCACTTCACCCGCTGGATCAATATCGGGCCTTCAAGGATTTGCTCGACCAGGGCATGACAGAGGAGGAGATTGCGGCTGCTTTCTTCATCTCGGTCAACGTCGTCAAGCAGCGTCTCAAGCTGACAACCGTTTCGCCAGCACTTCTCGACGTTTATGCCGAGGACGGCATGACGATCGCTCAGCTTGAAGCATTTTCCGTCGGCAAGGACCATGCCCGACAGGAGCTGGTCTGGGAGGCGATCAAGAACAACTGGTCGAAAGAGCCATACCAGATCCGCCGCATGCTGACTGAGAATACGGTCCGCGCCTCCGACAAACGGGCTGTGTTCATCGGTCTCGAGCGCTATGCGGCAGCAGGCGGCGAAGTGTTGCGCGATCTGTTCCAGTCGGACGATGGTGGGTGGCTGCAGGACGTCGCGCTGCTTGAACGGCTAGTCACGGAAAAGCTGCAGATGATGGCCGCCGAAATCGCCAATGAGGGCTGGAAGTGGATCGAAGTCGCAGTGAGTTTTCCCTATGGCGCGACAAACGGTTTGCGCGAGCTCGAGAGTACGCCGATCGACCTCGCCAGTGACGAGCAGGCCACGCTGGATGCGCTGCGTGACGAGTTCGACAAGCTTCAGACGCAGTACGAGGAGGCCGACGAGTTGCCGGATGACGTCGACCTGCGGTTTGGGGAGATCGAAACGGCGATCAAATCGATCGAGGCGCGTCCCGTTCGCTTCGATCCCACGGAAATCGCGAGAGCGGGCGTCTTCGTCAGCGTCGATACGGACGGATCACTTCTCGTCGAGCGCGGCTATGTGAAGCCGGAGGATGAGGCGCCCGTGACACCCGAGGGCGATAATGATCCCGGCACCGAAGGATCCGGCGTTTCGGCCACAGGCTCTAATCAGCGGGCCGTCATCACAATCGGTGGCCGGCCGGTTGACCCGGACGATGATGAGGAGGATGGCATCAAGCCATTGCCGGATCGGCTGATCATGGAACTGACCGCGGATCGCACGCTGGCTCTGCGTGACAAGCTCGCAAACGATCCGGCAACTGCTTTTCTGGCCGTGCTTCACAAATTCGTCCGTGACGCTTTCTCTCGCTACAGCGCGCAAGGCGTGGCGATGGAAGTCTTTGTCCGTGGCACGGTCTTTCCGGTCCAGTCCGAAGGGCTTCGGGACACGATTTATGCGCACTCGATCCAGGCACGCCACGAGGCCTGGGAAAAGCGTCTTCCAACTGACGTAGCCGACCTATGGGACGCGCTCTCTGCACTGACGGGTAGCGAGCAAGCCGAGCTTTTCGCCCATTGCGCATCCCTCGGCGTCAACGCCCTTTACGAAAGGGCTGATCGCTGCAGTAACGGCGCCATCTCAACGCACGGCGTCCAGCAGCGCCTTGCGGATGCCGATCACCTTGCTCGGGCAGTTGGGCTCGACATGATCGCCGCCGGATGGCGCCCCACAGTCGGCAACTATCTCGGCCGCGTCACCAAGGCGCGTATCCTGGAAGCCGTTCGCGAGGGTGCTGGCGAGCGCGCCTCCCAGCTCATTGACCACCTCAAGAAGGGCGACATGGCCAAGGAAGCCGAACGCCTGCTGGCCGATAGTGGCTGGCTGCCCGAGCCTTTGCGGCTTGTCGACCTTGATGGCGAAGTAGCCGACACCAACGCTGGCGACGACGGTCAAGCTCTGCCTGAATTCCTGGCAGGTGACAACGATGTGACTGCTGTGGATCAGGACGAAAAACAGCTAGACGCCGCCGAATAGGCCGTTTTCCTTCCGCGGCCATCGCCCGGCTCTCGCAAGAGTGCCGGGCGTTTTTGCGTACGGTGGTGAGAGTGAGTGTCCGGCCGGGACGGGTTGAGCCCGTGCGGTCAGAGAGAGCGCCGATGGGCTTTCCCGGTCTTGCTCTCCGGAGGATCTCCGATGAACTTCTTGTCTCCGACAATAACGGGCAAGCCGGTCGCTTCCGCCGCTGCGCCTGTCGATCCAGCCGCACCAGTCTACGCGGCAGCCCTGCGTCTGCTCCCCCTCCTTGAATCCGGCCGGCGCGTCGATGCCGGCGTCCTGCGAGCCGCGATGGAAGCCTCGTTCCGGGCATCCGACACAAGCGGCGCCTGGGACTGGAAGACAGCCTACGACGCCTGCGAGGCCGCCACCGTTCTGTTCCTTCGCAAATACGGCAGGTCGCTTCTGCGCAAAGCCGGCTCCGTGGCTTCCGCCTTGCCGCTTTTCAGCCGGATTGCGGACCTTCTGCCCACGCATACCCGCCGCTCCGAGGAATCTCAGGCGCTGCAGCAATTCTCTACGCCTATCCCGCTTGGCCTCGCAGCCGTCTCCGCGGCCGCCATAACGGCGTCCGACCGCGTGCTTGAGCCTTCCGCCGGTACCGGGCTGCTTGCCATCCTCGCCGAGATCGCGGGCGGCTCGCTTGTCCTGAACGAGCTTGCAGAGACTCGTGCGGGTCTCCTGTCCAATCTCTTCCCGGCTCTTACGGTCACGCGGTTCGACGCGGCCCAGATCGATGATCATCTCGAGCCCGCCAGCTTGCCTACCGTCGCGCTGATGAATCCGCCGTTCTCGGCCCTCGCCAACGTGCGTGGTCGCGTCGCGGATGCGGCCTATCGCCATGTCGCCTCAACACTCGCCCGGCTCGCCGACGGGGGCCGGCTGGTCACCATCACCGGGGCAAGTTTCGGACCGGAGATGCCAGCGTGGCGCGATACATTCGTGCGCCTCCAGGAGCATGGTCGTGTCGTTTTCACCGCCACGATCAGCGGCGCCGTCTATGCCAAGCATGGCACCACGATCGAGACCCGACTGACGGTCATCGACAAGACGCCTGCTGGTGATACGTCCCTCATCCCGAATGCACTCGGCGTTGCGCCGGATGTCGCCACCTTGCTCAGTTGGATCGAGGAACACGTTCCGGCCCGGCTGCCGGTCGCCGAAGCGGCTAAGGTCGTTCCCGCCACTTCACCGACGGTGCGCGGCTCTCTCGCCCGCACTGTCACAGGCCCAGTTCACCGGCAGCTGTCCGAGCCCGTCGGCGTTGAACTGTCGTACGAAACGGTCGATTGGACGCCTGACGAGGGAGCACGGCTGACCGACGCGATCTACGAGGACTATGGATTGCAGACGATCCGTATTCCCGGCTCAAAGGCTCACCCGACCAGGCTGGTGCAGTCCGCGGCGATGGCGTCGGTCGCGCCGCCAAAGCCCACTTATCGCCCGATCCTGCCCGACGATATCCTGGCGTCGCTCTCCGACGCCCAGCTCGAAACGGTGATCCTTGCCGGCGAGGCCCATTGCGGGTTTCTCGCCGGCTCGTGGTCAGTCGACCAAACGCTCGATCTTGTCAAAGCAGTACCCGATGACGCGCCGGCAGCCGTGCGCTTCCGGCGCGGCTTCTTCATCGGCGACGGTACCGGCGTCGGGAAGGGCCGGCAGTCGGCGAGCATCGTGCTCGACAACTGGCTGCAAGGCCGGCGCAAGGCTGTATGGATCTCGAAATCAGACAAGCTGCTTGAGGACGCGCAGCGCGACTGGGCCGCGCTCGGCATGGAACGCCTGCTGGTCACGCCGCTGTCGCGCTTTCCACAAGGGCGCACCATCACGCTCCCCGAAGGCATCCTGTTTACAACCTATGCCACGCTGCGCTCCGACGACCGCGGCGAAAAAGTTTCGCGCGTCAGGCAGATCGTCGAATGGTTGGGCCCGGATTTCGACGGAGTGCTCATATTCGACGAGGCGCACGCCATGCAGAATGCCGGCGGCGGCAAGGGAGAGCGTGGCGATGTCGCGCCCTCACAGCAAGGCCGCGCCGGTTTGCGCCTGCAACATGCTCTGGCCGGCGCCCGTGTCGTCTATGTCTCCGCCACCGGCGCGACCACCGTCGCCAATCTGGCCTACGCCCAGAGGCTCGGCCTCTGGGGAGGCGAGGACTTTCCGTTCTCGACCCGCGCGGAGTTCGTCGAGGCGATCGAGGCGGGTGGGGTGGCGGCGATGGAGGTGCTCGCCCGCGATCTTCGCGCGCTCGGCCTCTACACGGCACGCTCGCTCTCCTTTGATGGCGTCGAATATGAACTGGTCGAGCATGAACTGACGCCTGAGCAGCGGCGCATCTACGATGCTTATGCCGGCGCCTTTGCCGTGATTCACAACCATCTCGACGCAGCCATGCAGGCTGCCAACATTACCGGCGACAGCGGCACGTTGAACCGCCAGGCCAAGTCCGCCGCGCGCTCGGCCTTCGAAAGCGCCAAGCAGCGCTTCTTCGGTCACCTGCTGACGTCGATGAAGACGCCGACGCTGATCCGCTCGATCGAGCAGGATCTCCAGTCCGGGCATTCGACCGCGATTCAGATCGTCTCCACCGGCGAGGCGCTGATGGAACGCAGGCTGGCGCAGGTGCCGACGCGGGAATGGAACGATGTCCGCGTCGACATCACGCCACGCGAATATGTCCTCGATTACCTCCAGCATTCCTTTCCAGTTCAACTCTACGAACCCTTCACGGATTCGGAAGGCAACCTGTCGTCGAGGCCGGTGTTTCGCGACGGCCAACCCGTTGAGAGCCGCGAGGCGGTCGCGCGCCGCACGGCCCTGATCGAGAAGCTGGCGAGCTTGCCACCGGTCCCTGGCGCGCTCGACCAGATCGTCCAGCGCTTCGGCACCGACATGGTTGCGGAGGTGACGGGCCGGTCGCGGCGCATCGTCAGGAAGGGCGAACGCCTGATGGTCGAGGGCCGCGCGACCTCGGCCAATCTCGCCGAGACGCAAGCCTTCATGGATGACGTCAAGCGCATCCTGGTGTTCAGCGATGCCGGCGGGACGGGCCGCAGCTACCATGCGGAGCTTTCGGCGCGGAACACGCGTCTGCGCGTCCACTACCTTCTCGAGCCTGGCTGGAAGGCCGACACCGCCATCCAGGGTCTTGGCCGAACGCATCGCACCAACCAGGCGCAGCCGCCGCTTTTTCGACCGATCGCCACCAACGTGAAGGCCGAGAAACGCTTCCTCTCCACGATTGCCCGGCGTCTCGATACGCTGGGCGCGATCACGCGAGGCCAGCGCCAGACCGGCGGGCAGGGCTTGTTTCGCCCGGAGGACAATCTGGAATCGCATTATGCGCGCGATGCACTGCGCCAGCTCTACCTGCTGATCGTCCGCGGCAAGGTGGAGGGCTGCTCACTCACGCTGTTCGAGCAGACCACGGGGCTGACGCTGATGGACGAGAACGGCATCAAGGACGAGTTGCCGCCGATCACCACTTTCCTCAATCGACTGCTGGCGCTCACCATCGAACTGCAGGATATCCTGTTCGCGGCTTTCGAGCGGTTGCTCACCGCCAAGGTGGAGGGCGCCATCGCGGCCGGGGTTTATGATCTTGGGCTCGAAACGCTGCGAGCAGAGAGCTTCGTCGTCACCGATAGGCGGGCGATCTACAACCACCCGAGCACCGGCGCGCAAACACAGCTTCTCACCATCGATCAGCGCCAGCGAAATCGACCCGTGCCCGTCGAGGAAGCAGTCGCCCAGCTCGACGACCAGCGCGCCATCCTCCTGGTCAACGAACGCTCAGGGCGTGCTGCCGTGCAAGTCCCCGCGCCATCGTTAATGCTCGATGATGGCGAAATCGAACGGCGCGTCCGGCTGATCCGGCCGATGGAACAGCACCATGCTTCCCTGCGCATGATGGAGGACAGCCATTGGCAGCAGGCTGATCGCGAGACCTTCGCCGCCGCCTGGAGTGCGGAGGTCGCGGGCGTCCCGACTTTTTCGGACTCGACCCTCCACATCGTCGCGGGGCTGCTGCTGCCGATCTGGAAGCGACTTCCAAACGAATCGAGCCGGGTCTATCGGCTCCAGACCGACGAGGGGGAGCGCATCATAGGACGCAGGGTTTCAGCCGCATGGGCCGCCGGCGCGCTCGCAACCGGTGTCAGCACGATCACAGCATCAGATGCCTTCAACGCCCTTGCGGATGGGCGAACGATGCTCGACCTCGAGGAGGGACTTCATCTGCGCCGCGTCCGCGTCATGGGCGCCAATCGCATCGAGCTGTCGGGCTTCACAGATGCGATGCGCGAGCGGCTAACGGCCTACGGACTTTTCCACGAGATCATCTCCTGGAAGCTGCGCATGTTCGTGCCCGCGGACGCAAGTGGGCCTGAGGTGCTCGCCAAGGTCATCGAGCGTCATCCGATACAGCGCATCAGCGAGAGGCAGGCCACCTGATGCCGCCTCGTGCTGCATCCGAAATGGCAAGCCGTCTCGCCCAACAGGCGGAGGCGGTCTGCCGCCGCTATCTTTCCAATGGACGCCGTGAGGGCCGCTACTGGCTGGTTGGCGACGCCCGCAATGCGCCGGGGCGCTCGATGTTTGTCCGTCTCAAGGGACCGGATTGTGGCAAGGGCGCCGCCGGGAAATGGACCGACGCCGCCACCGGCGAGCATGGCGACCTTCTGGACGTCATTCGGGAATCGCTTGGTCTTGTCGATTTCAAGGACGTCTGCGACGAGGCGCGCACCTTTCTGTCGATGCCCCTGACGACGAACGAACCAAAGGATCGGCGGGAGCAAGCCGTTCCCGCTGCCGGCGGCTCTCCCGAAGCGGCGCAGCGGCTGGTCTCCATGTCGCAGCCGATACCAGGTACGCCTGTGGAGACGTATCTGCGTGGACGCGCGATTACAGCTTTGCATGAAACCGGGAGCCTCCGGTTTCATCCGTGCTGCTATTACCGTCCAGAGAGCGGCCCGACCGAAACATGGCCGGCAATGATCGCGACGGTCACCGACCTCAGAGGCAAGCTCACCGGCGCTCACCGCACCTGGCTCAATCCGGGCGGATTCAGCGAGGCCCATCTCGGCCGCGCTCCAATCGACACGCCGAGACGAGCCATGGGCGAACTGCTCGGTCACGCTGTCCGCTTCGGCTGCTGCCGTGATGTCATGGCCGCCGGCGAAGGCATCGAGACCATGCTGTCGCAACGCACTGTCCTGCCCGCCATGCCGGCACTGGCGGCGCTGTCGGCGGCGCACCTGTCCGCAATCCTGTTCCCTGACACATTGCGGCGGCTCTACATTGCCCGCGACAATGATCCGGCGGGCGACGCAGCAGTGGCAACCCTCATTGAGCGCACCAGCGCGGCCGGTATCGAGGCGATGGTTCTGACGCCGAAACTTGGCGACTTCAACGAGGATCTGCGGCTGCTCGGCGCCGATGCGCTGAGGGGGATCCTGCGGGTTCAGATCGCGCCACACGACGTCGAGCGCTTCATGAAGCTGGCGGCCTGACCGGAAGGGAAGGGAGGGGTGGCATTTGCGATGCGTACCTCGGTGCGCAGGGGGACCTTTGCTCGGGCGAGGGCCGGCCCACGGCCTTCCAGAGGGCGATCGGGCGACGGCCGGTCCGGACAGGCAATGGCTGCGCCCGGCTATTTTCCGGCGGCCCTTGCCACCCACGCGGCGAGCCGCGCGGGTCCCCGTCTTCGGGCCTTTCCATCGCGAGGCAAAATAGCCGGGCTTCGCCATCCTCCACTTCCGTTGCGGCCCTGCGCTGACGCTGCGGGTGCAAGTCCGGATCGTCCATCGCCTTCGTCGCCATGAAGGCCGCGATGGGCGCGGCCGATCTCACGAAGGCAAGCCGCCATGAGCACCGAGCACGATACCGATTTCGCGCCGCAACCCGCATCATCACCCATCGACCACGTCCTTCAGGAGCTTCAGCTCTACGGCTACCGTCCTTTCGACGACGAACCCGATCCGCGCCCGCTTCCCGAAGGCCGGGTCGTGGCAGCCAGCATCGCCGACATCTTCGACGCTCTCGTGGTGGCGATGGCCGACACACGCCTTGAGCCCGATCTCGAGGAGCTGCTGTGGGGTACGGTCAATCTGTTCCATCGCGCGACCAAGCGGATCGAACGCGAGCTCGATGAAAACGAACTCGGCCAGCAGCGGCTGCAACGCGAACAAGACGGATCCGAGGTCAAGTCGGTCGAACTCGAACAACTGATCGCCCAAGGTCAGACGCTGCTCGAACGCCGCAACGCCTTCGAATTGATGCGCGACCAGGCCGCCGAGCATTTCGAGCGTTACAGCCATTCGATATGGCGACCACGCTCAGGCTCTGTCGTCAACCACCGCAACCTGACCGCGGCACTGATCGACAGCCGGGACTTCGTTGCCGCGAGGAAGCACGCAGACAGCCAGGTGCTGTTGCCACCTGGACCGAAAGTCGCCTTCACCGGAGGACTCGATTTCAACGATCATCGGCTGATCTGGGCCAAGCTCGACCAGGTCCATGGCAAATATCCGGACATGGTCCTGCTACACGGCGGATCGCCAAAAGGCGCCGAGTTGATAGCGGCCAAATGGGCTCACAGCCGCAAGGTGCCACAGATTGCCTTCAAGCCGGACTGGACCAGGCATGCCAAGGCCGCGCCCTTCAAGCGCAACGACGCCATGCTCGACACCTTGCCGATTGGTGTCATTCATTTCCCCGGCTCTGGCATTCAGGACAACCTCGCCGACAAGGCCCGCAGGCTCGGCATTCCGGTAATGAAGTTCGGCGCCGCGTGAAGCGGCCACCACCCGCCTCAAGTCATTTGCTCTGATTTCCGTCGCTCCCGGCGCGTTGATCGGACGACCGCCCCTGCCGATGTGGCGTCGATAAAGGCAAGGCGGCGGACCACGAGGTTCACATCGCATCTCGTCCTGGAATGGAGAACAGGGGACCGATCGCCGCGTTTCTCGGCGCAATTCCTTAGTCCGGTCCGAGGGCCTGATGCCATCAACCCATGAAGGGTCGGACTACACAAAGCGTGCCGCCGTTCCGGCCTTGCCTTCACGGTGATTGCGGCCCTCGGCCGGACACATCGGGCGCCTGTCACGCGGGGATCGCTCCCCGCTTCCAGAACAGGAGCCGGAAAAATGTCCCTCGTAGAAGCCAACGCCTTCGCCTTCAGCCTCGCCACCAGCCTGATGGTCAGCATCGTCATCTTTCGCGCCGGCGACGGAACACTCACGGTCGTGCGGGCCGACGAATTTGAAGGAGAGGTTTCCCAGATCGTCCGCGAGATCGATCCGCACGAGCGATGAACCGGACAAGCTGCGGCCGGTGGTTCTTTGCGCCCCGGCCCGAGGCAGCGCTATAGTTCGAACCGCAATTGACGTTGATCCGGCGGTGACACAGCGCCAAGCGACGAGAGTGTTATACCCAACAGGCGGATGCCTTGGCGTAGCGGAAATACCGACCTCAGGAGATCGGCTGCCAGCTCTTCAAAATCAGGAAGTTCGATCGGCGCCGCCACGGTGCGACTACGCGTGATCTGCTGGAAGTCGGCGAATTTGACCTTAAGTGTGACCGTCCGGCCCCGGATGCCTTTGCCTTCACAGTATCCCCAGACCTTGGCGATCAGCGGCTTGAGTTCGGCGATTGATGCATCGAGATCGACGATGTCAGCTGTGAATGTGTCCTCGGCGCCGATCGATTTGCGTGGCCGATCCGGCTCGACCGCGCGTTCATCGATGGCGCGCGCGATCTGATAGTACCAGAGCCCAGACTTTCCGAAATGCTGTTGCAGGAAGGGGAGCGACCTCTCCTTGAGATCGGCGCCGGTCTCGATGCCGAGCGCTTCCATCTTCGCGGCTGTCGCGGGGCCGACACCATGAAATTTCCTGACTGGCAGACTCTCCACGAAGGCCGGCCCGTGGCGTGGCGTGATGACGAACTGGCCATTTGGCTTGTTCTGACCGGACGCCATCTTGGCGAGAAATTTGTTGTAGGAGATGCCTGCGGAAGCGGTCAGACCGGTCACCTGCAGGATCTTCGCCCTGATCATCTCGGCAATCGTCGTGGCAGAGGAAATGTTGAGCCGGTTCTGCGTCACGTCGAGATAGGCCTCGTCGAGCGAGAGCGGTTCGATGAGATCGGTATGTTCGGCGAACACGTCGCGGATCTGGGCCGAGACTGCCCGGTAGACGTCGAAGCGGGGCGGCACGAAGATCAGCTCGGGGCATTTGCGCTTTGCCGTGACCGAAGGCATGGCGGAGCGAACGCCGAACGCGCGGGCCTCATAGCTTGCGGCCGCGACCACGCCGCGGGCCGCGGCCCCGCCGACGGCAAGCGGCTTGCCGCGCAGTTCTGGATTGTCGCGCTGTTCGACCGACGCATAGAACGCATCCATGTCGACATGGATGATCTTGCGCGGGTCGGCGGCGCGTTCAGGGGCCATTTGCCTGCAATGTCATTTCGCCAGGATATGCGCTTCGTGCTTCCGGATGCTACAATCTTCAGATCGCAAATTCAGCCTGTCTGCGACCCTGGCGGAGATACGAAATCGCGAACTTCTCCCGGGAAGGGTGTATGTCGGAATTTCCGACAAGCCCTTGGGCGGCTAATTTGCCGGCGCCCTTCGGTAAGCCGGGTCGACGGGCACCGCTGCATCAGGCGCGTCCGCAGGCAGCGGTGCCGCAGTGGCTTAATGCATCCATGCCATCTCTCGGCGCCGGGACCTCTCCTCGGCCATCGTCAATGACGGAATCCAAGGATTTCGCTCAACGCCGCGTCCCCCTATCAACTCCTTGAGAAGGGAAGGATGCGAATGAAGCCGGATACATCGCAGTGGCGTGATCCACAGGCATATGCGTTCGTCAAAGGCGCCGCCGCTGATGCGATCGCCTGGGAATTCCTGCGACGCAATTCGCAGTATCAGCAGGACTTCGCTGCCTCCCGCTCAGGGAAGGCGATGCGCGCGTTGCGCAAGCGCTGGGGTTTGCAGTTTCGCCGCCAGGCCTGACCAATCCGCAGTCGAGCAGCCCGTCTATTGGGCGCCTCAGGTAGACCCTGGGGTCGTGACCCTAGTCGAGGTTCCGCCGGATCTGCGAGCGCGAGAGGCTATCGCCTCCGACGTCTCGCTGGCCGCGGGCCGGCATGACGAGGTGGGCCTTCACATGCGCTCTTCGCCGGGCGGCACGCAACTGGCGCTTCTCGGCGACGCGCAGCCAGGCGAACCGCTTGCCGCCATCATCCCGCTCGACGATATGGCCCACGACCGGCTCCAGGCGATCGAGCGGTTCATCCGCTCGATCCATACGCAGCACGTTCCGGACGCCCGCTTGACTGGGGCCCAGCGCCGACGCCTTGGCCTCATGCTGCGATGCCTGGATGGCCGCGACCAGCGGGCATCCCATTTTGAAGTCGCGACCGCCTTGTTCGGTCGGCGGCTGGTCAGCGCCGCCGACTGGCAGGACTCGGCTTTTCGCTACCAGACGCATCGCCTCGTGCGCGACGGCCTGAAGATGGTCGAGCGCGGCTACTGCCAATTGTTGCGCGCCCGAAGGCGTCATCTCTGACGAGTGCCGCCGGCCGCTTGTCCACTTTCTTGCACTGTCTCCGAGCCTACGCCTGTTCTCAATCCTGAAGCGAACGGCCGCTTTGCGCCCAATCTCGGTCATAGGGTCTACCCTAGCGGCCTCCCAAAAGCGGACATGGAAGCGGATTGAGGAGGGGGCATTGGGACTGTCAATGCTTACTCGGCCATCCATGCTCCAGGCATGTCGATGTCAACGAACAAGGAAGCTGATCGGTGGATGGAATCCCAGGAGCCCGATTGCTTCGTCGGCATTCGAGGCTTCGTAGACGACAGAACCTTTTCGCTGAAGGAAGTCAACGACATCCATGCGAGAGAGGTCCTCGATAGTGAGCACGGGCAATCGCGAATTGGTAAGCGAAATCAATTAGATGTAAATATATCCGGAGGAGGAGTGACCGCCCATTGGCCAAAAGAGAAAGTTAACCCAGTCTCGTAGCTTTAGGATGACCTAATATACAATTCTGGCTATGATCAATTCCTAAGGGAAAGGGGGGCGTCTCTCAGGAGGAACGCCATGTCACGCCTTGTGCTTTCTGCATCCGCGCTTTTGACGCTCATGGTTCTCTGTCCATCTGGCCAGGCTCATGCTGCCAGCATAACCCTGGACTGTGACAAAGGCAGCAAAGTCGTATCCGTCCAAGGAGGCAGTTGTAGCACCACGCCCCACCAGCAGGTTTCATGCACCGGTGACAACGGAGGCTCAGCGGGCGCAAGCTGCCATAATGGCAATGCAGATTGCTCAAGCACCTCCGGGAGCGGAACGTGCGCGCCCCCAGCGAAGGCGGTTCTACCACCTGGGACACCGCCGAAACATAAGTACCCCCGTCCCCCAAAGCACGGCACAACCTACAAATAGGGGCGCTCCCGCGAGCCCCTATTTCCGCTCCGTCCATGACCAGTCCATCGCCACGCGCATGGCAGGTGTCGGACATCCGATGCCGGTGCGGGCACGCAGTTGGGGCGGAACGGGTCGGCATCGAGGGCGGCGACTTCCTGGCCCTGCAGGACCAGATAACCCGCAGGGTCACGGCTTCGATCGGAACAAAATTAGGGGCGGTTGAGATGCACGTTCAAACGCCTGGCTGACCCAGCTACGGCGTTTGCCCAATCGGATACCCGCAGAACGGTTCCAGCGGGTGATGGCGCTGAGCCCGATGGATCCGTTCGCGTTCGCCGTGGGACTGGGAATGGGCTACGCCTTGGCCAAGACGGCTCCTTTTCCCAGGCCGTCGCGATCGCCCGTGAGTTCATCGCCGCCCACCCCGACATCATCACGTCCTATCGGTACCTTGCCGCCTGGTCGGCGATGAACGGCGACCCGAAGACCGCTCGCTGGGCCGCTCAAAAGCTCTTGGCCGCGCAGCCGAGTTTCACGATCGAGCGATCCCGGTCGCTGCCGGTCTTCCACAACACCCCGGATCGGGCATACCAGGTGGCCGAAGGCTTGGAGCTGGCGGGGTTGCCCGAGCGCTGATCAGCCAACCGTTTCTACCTGCAGGCAGGCGGCTTCTGCGGCCTCGACGCAATACGCGGCATCGTCGCCCAGCACGAGTGAGGAACAGATGCTCGCAGAGGTCCGGCGGCTGCCTTCTACCAATTGCCCGTTCGGTTCTGCGATGCGCTCATGAGCGCGCGAGAGGCGGATCGATCGAAGCTGTCGGAGCAGGCCGCTTCGACGTCAAATTTTGTCAAGCCAACGTCGCGTAAGTGGAAATTGGACAGCCGGCCAACAGAGCGCTCTATCTCGCGCCGGGTCCGCCACTCATGGACAAAGGCGAGCAGGCGTTCGAACGAATGAAGGGAAGTCCCCGGCACGCGCCGTGCGGTCTGGGCTAGTGTCGCTTGTGCCGCGTTACGCCTGGTCATGTTATCCTCCGTTGGTCGAGGTTGCGCGAAAGAAGATCACCATGACGGGGGAAGAGGGTAAGTCGCCAGCGCAGCTTCGGAAGCGTTCAGCTTCAGATTGTGAACTGGCCTTAACCCTTCTGGATGCCTAACTTGCGGCAGAGGAGCGTTCAGCCATGACGCGACGGCCTTACGGATTGCTCTGCCCGATCTCGCGCGCCTGCGAGTTCCTGGAGCCGCGCTGGACGATCCAAATCCTGACAGAGCTTTGGAACGGCTCGACCCGCTTCAACGACATTCGCAAGGGCGTAGGCAACATCTCGTCCGCCCTCTTGTCGAGGCGGCTCAAGGAGATGGAAGCGTTGGGCCTAGTCGAGCGCATCGAGGACGAGGCGTCGGGCACCATCGCCTATTTGCGCACCTAGAAGTCGATCAAGCTCGAGCCCGCGATGAACGCGCTGGCGGAATGGGCGCAATGCAACATCGAGGCGGAGGTCGCGCTCGCCGACGTGGATGTTTCCACTCTGATGTGGTTGGTGCGGCGAAAGATCGACCTCGCTGAGCTGCCGAGGCGGCGTGCCGTCATCCGCTTCCATTTCCGGGACGATCCCCCGCCGAAGTACCCTCATTACTGGCTTGTGGTCGAGCCGGGCGCCAATGTGCCCGAGCTATGCTCAGCCGACCCGCGGCGGGACGTCGACCTTTACGTCGAGACCGGCATTGTTTCGCTGGGGGCCATCCTGGAGGGCCGCTCAAGCATCGAGCGCGAGAAAGAAAGGGGCGGCCTTTTCCTAAGCGGCGACCCCGGCCTTGCCCGCAGCATGGACCGTTGGCTGCGAACCTCGGTCTATGCAGCACTCGAAGGAATCATCCCGCTTTCTTGAACCATACTGCGGTTGCGGCCCGACGAGTGGATGCTCGCTCGTTGCCGTTCAACGCCTGCTATAGTGACTGGCGCACATGACAGGCCGCACTACATCTCCTGATCCGGCGGTTTCAACCGGCTTTGTGCATTAGCTCCTGTCCGCCCTTTCCAACTTCGTCGGCGATCGCGCGCCTTGTTCGTTCTATGCGATGACTGGCTCCCTGTAGCGCTCGCCGCTTGTCATCAATGCCCAGACCATGCGGGCGGTCTTGTTGGCCAGCGCAACCGCCGCAACCTTGGTTGTTCGTCGCGCCATCAACTGCACGAGCCATGGCCTGCTGGTCCCGTTCCGTTCGGCATAGCGGATGACCGCCATTGCGCCGACTACGAGCAATTGTCGCGGGTAGCGATTGCCGCGCATGCTCGAGGCGCCGCTCAGGGTCGTGAAGGAACAGATCCTCGAGAACGATCGCAGGGTTCGGGCGAGTGCGCGTGAGACCGAGCTTGGTCGCACTTGATGGGAATCCCAGGCGTCGGCCCGCTGCTGGCGAGTGCATTCGTGGCTACGGTCGTTTGGGGAACGGCTTCATTCCGATTGCGCGCCAAATCAACCCGATCCCGCCTTCTGTCGCTCTTTGTCGCATGATTTCACGTGGATCATATTGGGGTTTTCTTTCAGCTCCGCCCGTGTGGCGCAGGCTCGGAGTCCAGCCTTTCTTGCGCCTTCTGCAACAAGCTCGGTCTCGTGCTCCCCGCCGACAAACCACTTGGTGAGAAATTTCTCCGCAGTCCAGTCGGGGTCATCTTTCAACACCATGGCCGCAGCTTTCTTCGCCTCTTCCGGCTGGTTCAGGTAGCCATACAGCATGGCAAGAAAGGATTTCTCGTTTATCGAAGGGCCTGTCACAAGTTTCGCATAATTAAGCGATTTATCGAACTGCTCCTGAAAAAAGTATCCCCAGTAAAGACCGTAATTATACCAATTCGGGTAGTGAGGATTTAGCAAAATCGCTCTCTCGGAGAGACGGACCGCCCGCGCGGACTGGCTGGCAGCAATGTTCGTGGCAATTAGCGCAAGAGTGTCTGCATCGTTTGGCGCAAGGGCTTCTGCTCTGTCGAACTCGACAAGCGCTTGCGCCCACTCACCATTCCAGTTGAGAGCCTGGCCGAGAGCGCCATGGGCCTCATTGTTGTTGGGATCGAGCTCCACTGCTTTTCGGGCAGCCTCAAGCTGCTTTAACAGTGCCTGCTGGGGCGAGTCAGCAAAGCCATAGCCGTACATGAGACTGTACACATAGGCCAAGCCGACGTAGGCCCGCGCCATCTGTGGATCGAGTTCGATGGCCTTGCGGAACAGCCTCTCTCCTTCGATCAACCCATCTTTCGTGACGCCTCCTACAGGGGTTAAGGCCACCGCATCGGCCATCAAATAGGTGTCATAAGCCGTCAGACTGTTGGGCGGCTTGTGCTGGGCGAGTTTAAACTGCGATTTGCGAATGACGCCGACCTGGGACCCCAAGGTATTTGCGATCTTCGCAGTGACGTCGCTCTGCACCTCAAAGATATCTTCGTCCGGCCGATCGTAGCGCTCGGACCAAAGGTCGGCGCCTGTGACAGCGTCAACAAGCTGCGCCCTGATGCGAACGCGATCGCCGATCGCCTGCAGGCTGCCCTCTAGAACAAACCTCACCCCCAGATCCGCACCGACCTGGCGAACGTCCGCTGACGTGGCCCTGTAAGCGTCGGTCGAGTGGCGTGCGATGACAAGAACATGGTCCGCTTGGGACAGCTCAGAGATGATGTCCTCTGATATCCCGTCAGCGATCCGTTCCCATTTGGGGTCATCGCCGAGATTGTCGAACGGCAAAACGGCAATCGACGCTTCATCGAAAGCCGCGCCCGATGGTTTCCACCAGTGCTGGGTGCCAAGAACGGCGGCGGCTGTGACCGCCACAACAACAGCCAACCCTTCCGGCATCAGCCATTTGTTGCGCAAGCGACGAGCTTTGAGCAGGTGGCGTCGAGGCTGCCCGTTCAGATTCACCCGGTAGACCGGCACAGGCTCGGCGATGTTCTTCACGCGCTGCTCGCCGATGGCCTCGAAGGCAAACGCAAGCTTCTTCTCTACCTCCTTGGCCACCTTGCCGGACACGTAGACGCCACCGGGCTCCGCGATTTGCTCCAGACGCGCGGCTATGTTGACACCTTCGCCATAGCGGTCGTCGCCCTCGACGATCACCTCGCCGAGATTGATGCCGATACGCATTTGGAAGCGCTGCCCCTCGGGAACGGCCGCGTTGCGCTCCACGAGGCCTTTTTGCAGCGCCATGGCGCATTCGACGGCGTCTACGACGCTGGAGAACTCAGCCAGCAGACCATCGCCCATGAGCTTGAATATATAACCATGATGACTGGAGATTTCGGGCTCGAATAGTTCCTTGCGGCCGGCCTTGAGACGCTCGAACGTGCCCTGTTCGTCCTGCTCCATCAAAGCGGAGTAGCCGACCACGTCCGCGGCAAGAATGGCAGCAAGCTTCCGGTCCATGACCGCTCCCCGCACGCCTGATAGCGTAGTTCTGAGCGCCCGTCTCAGGCGGCAGTGTCGGTGACGCTGCCCGGGCTGCGTGGGAGACCTTCCGGGGTCCCGCTCGCATCATTAGATATATCTAAAATGATGTCGAGGGCTTGGTGGCTCGGTCGGTCCGAGCCGGCGTCAGTTCCACCTCCTACGCATCCCGCAAAACCGAAGAGTGGAGGTAATAGTCCGAGTGGTGCAACGGAACCCGCCGAGCCTCACTAGTAGGCCATCCAGTGACTAAGTCCCTTCTCGTTGGGTGTCTCAAAACCAACAGGATGCCCCGCCAGTCAGTAATGAGGAGTGGCGGGCATCCTCGTTTGCCCAATGAAAAGCCCAGCGCTACGGGCAGACAACGACGGGGCGGCAAGTGGGCTGCCCCCCTGAACCACCCGCCTAATATTCCAGTTGCTTAAGGGGGACCTCGGCGGTCAAAGCGAATAGCATTTCAGGTCGGGCGGCTTGTCAGGTCATCCGCCAAGGGCGGCCCCAACAGGTCAGAAGCGGAGTGACGGCTTTCCGGCTCCGCGGCGAGGTTATCAGACGTTCGAACTGCTCCGGGACGTGAGCCCACGTTTGTTTCCACCTACGTCCGATGGCAGCTGACTTGCTCCTGTCGAGGCTGCGTCCCAATATCATCTGGTGGGGGCTGTTTTCTGGTAAGTTTGATCTGGAGCAAATCGCTCCATAACCGCGCGCGCTACCTTTTTGTCTGAGTTTGCCTCAGCGAGGAGTCCAATCTGGACCGACCCTGCCATGAAATCTCTGCGCGTCATTGTTCGCCACCATGGTGGGCCTGAAGTTCTGGAGGTCGTGGAGGAAGACGCGCCCCATCCGGCATCAGGTGAGTTGCGGGTGCGAACAATCGCCGCCGGTGTCTCCTTCGCAGAGCTATTGATGCGGGAGGGGATTCATCCGGAAAAGACGACCCTGCCATTTACGCCAGGATGGGATATTGTAGGCATCGTGGACGAGGCCGGAGACGGAGCGTCCCATGCGATGGTTGGCAGAATGGTTGCCGCGTTGCCCATTCATGGTGGCTACGCCCAGTTGATCTGCCTGCCGGAAGATGAACTCACTCCGGTCCCACCTGGTGTTGATCCCGCCGAGGCAGTTAGCCTCGTACTGAACTACGTTACGGCCTATCAGATGATGTATCGCCTTGGGCATGCCTCAGCGGGACAACGGGTCCTTATTCATGGCGCGGCCGGTGGAGTGGGCACGGCTCTGCTGCAACTTGGCCGCCTGGCAGGCTTGGAGATGTATGGGACTGCATCTCTTGCGGCTCATCAAACCGTGTCAGATCTCGGCGCTACGCCGATCGACTACGAGCGGACCGACTTCGTCAAAGAGATCCATCGCCTGACAAACGACGGCGTGGACGTCGTCTTCGACGGGGTCGGCGAAGCCAATGTCTGGCGTTCGTTTCGGACTCTGAGGCCTGGCGGTCGCGTCATAGCCTATGGCTTCACCTCATTTCTGCAGAAGGGCCAACTGGCAGGCGGCTTACGTTATCGTCTTCGCGGGATATTGCGACCTGCGTGGTACGCGGTCCGCGCTTTCGTTTCACCAGGCCGACGACGCATCCTCCCTTACAGCATACAATATTTGAAACGGTGGAGGCCCGCCTGGTTCCGCGAAGATCTCGGCGCCTTACTCGAGCTGCTTCGCGATGGGAAGATCAAGCCGATCGTTGCCGAGCGGATTCCTTTGACCGAGGCTCGTCGCGCCCAGGAACTGCTCGGTCAGGGAGGCGTCAAGGGCAAGATCGTGCTGATCTGCAATTCGCTGGCACCCCGACAAGGTATTGCTGAGCAAGAGCAGAGCCTTTAAACTGTAAGCCCTGCCTCAACCGTCGGCCTGGGACGTTTCAACGACCACTTCGCGCCGCAATCACTACGTCCGGTTTCTTCTCACAATGTCTGGCTTTAAGGAAGCCGCAAACGGATGTGCGTACGCTTCGATCCGAAATCTGGCGGGTCAGCCATGTTAACATTATGGGTAATCAAACGGCGTGCAATAATTCAAACCATTGCGCACGCTCTTTTTGGCACGCTGCTGTTGAAATGCCCCCCTAAATAGTTCTGCCGCCACGAGCTGCTTCGGCACCTTGCTGCGCGTGTGAACGAACATATCGTGGCCGCCTGCGCACAAATGCCCGCCATCGGGGCCCCCCGATTGCCACGGTCTGGACATACTGCATGATCGGCGTCCCCTCTTGGGGTTGCCTAAATCAGAAAGTCGGTCGGCTCACATCCATGCCGACTTGTTTGGCTGTGGCGAAGTGGTCGATGCCGGCCAGAATTGCTATTCCATTCGCCACCGCGGCCTCAACGAGGCGATCTATGCTCGCTTTGCACGCGCCGCTTCTCTCTTGAAGCTACCGACCCTTGACCTCATCCATCTTCAGGGCAAGTTCGGCCGGGGTGAGGATGCCTTTCCGGAAGAGGATGTTGGCGAAAGCAACGATCCAGCGGTCATAGTAGCTTAGCTTTCCCACCATCTCGGCGCCGAGAGCTTCGACGCCACAGCGTTTCTCCTCTGTGTTGATGATCTTGTGAAAATCGAGAACATCTGCCAGGGCGTGGCAGCGCTTTTCCCAAGGCTCAAGCTCGTGGTCTACGCGATGGATGGGGTCGGACGGCAATCCCCCGATATCGTTGGGAAGTCGACTTACGAGGTGACGATTGTCAGTCATGGTGCAACCTCAAGATCTAATCTGACGGGAACCACTCCTATCATGGCATCACGCGTGACGAGATCGGCCAGCTGCTGCTCATCATAGTCATCGGTGCCATCCGGACGCATCGGCAGCACCAGGTAGCGCACTATCGCCGTCGAATCGCTGACGCGGACCTCGACGTCGTCAGGAATTTCGGTGCCAAACTCTGCAAGGACGGCGCGAGGCTCGGAGACGGCGCGTGCCCTGTACGGCTTCAGCTTGTACCAGTCCGGCGGAAGCCCCAAGACCGGCCGAGGGTAGCAGGAGCACAATGTGCAGACGATCAGGTTGTGAACGTCCGGTGTGTTTTCCAGCACAATGAGTTCTGTGTCGTCGTAGAAGCTGATGCCGAGCTCCTCGCATGCAGTGCGGCCGTTCTCCAGCAAGCGGGCCTTGAACGCCGGGTCGACCCAGGCTCGCGCGACGACCTTTGCGCCGAGAGCGGGGGTGCGCGAGTCGATGACTTCAATCTGCCGGCGGATCTCGTCGGCGCGGATCAGCTTGCGCTCAATCAGAAGCTCGCGGACGGCCGTTTCCATGATGTCGAAATAGCCCGGCGCTTCGTCCTGCGTGATTTCGGCGTGATCGTCATGGTGGTCCTGACCGGGGTCAGCCATCTTCATATCCTTTCCAGCCATGTCTCGAAGATTTCGATGCGCAGCCCGTCTTGCGGCGAGCCGGCATAGTCTGCCCAGATCTCGGCCATAGGTATCGCCACGCGGTAATAATGCCGCTTTGACCCGGCGTTGCGGCCAAAGCCCTCTTCCTCATTGTCGACTGCGGCCGGTTCGATCACGGCTTCGACCGCCCCATGCTTGCCACGCAGATAGATAGGCACGCGGTAGTGGCCGATCGGAGCGCGCATGAGTATCCGGACCCGATCTCCCGCTTTAAAAATGGGTGCCTCGCCGGCGGCGAGAACGACTCTGAAGTGGGCGGGTTGCAAAGTTCCGCGAATATTCGACATCTCTCGTCTCTTCGGCTTCCTGCGCGTATTGCCGCGGCCTAGCTGGCGTCCACGAAACGGAACGCGTTTCCGGTGCGGTTTGCATAGCCGACCCCGGGGTACTCCCAATGGTAGCCAAGCAGCTTCACCTTGTCGGTCGCGGCACGGTCGAGCAGCTTGAACCGGTTGCTGATCGCTAATTCCGGAAGTGTGTCATAGCCGAACTTCCAATCCGGATGTTCGAACGAGACGATCTGGTTGTTGGCCACGTCCGCCGTGATAACCATTCCCTCGGCGCCTGCTAGTTCGAATGACAGGTGACCCGGCGTGTGGCCAGCCGAGTCAAGCACGCTCATCCCCGTAATAACGTCGTCACCGGGCTTCAGCATCACCACACGGTCTTTGATCGCATTGAGGTCCCGCTGCGCCCCCTTTGCGAACTCATGCAGGGCATCGGGCATGTTGGTCAGATAATCCGGATCCATCCAGAAATTCCATTCTGATGCGCCGACATGGTAGCTGGCGTTCGGATATCGCAGGCCGCCACCTTCCACCAACGTTGCCCAAATGTGGTCCGGATGCGCATGGGTGAAGACCACCTTCGTAATAGCGGTAGGATCTATCCCTGCGTTCTGCAGGTCCTCCGCGAGGTGGCCATCGCTCGGTTGATATTTGTGGCCCCCGCCGATATCGACGAGGATGAGATCGTTTCCCTTGCGCAGCAGCGGGATATTCGTCTTAGCACGAACCACGCCGCCGGGAGCGTCGATGCGATCGAGGATGGCGGCTCGCTCCTCCGCCGGAACGTCGGGCACCAGGATTTCGCCAGGAACGGAGATAAACCCGTCGCTGAGCACGGTTATCTCAAACTCACCATGCGAGAAGGTGTAGGCCGGCGCCGCGAGTGCCGCTTTCGGCATGAGAGTCGATACTGCCAGCCCGCCAGCGGTTCCCAGCACCTGCCGGCGAGTAAAGCGATCGAGGTCCATTTCAATCCCTTTCACGTTCGTTGACATCCGCCGCGGCCTGACGCCGAGCTGTTACGGCGTGCCTGGCTTGGCCGGCACGTCGAAGCTGACGATCTGGCGGTCGATGACGTGATGCGTCGGATCCGCCAGCTCGACCAGTACCTTGTGGGAACCGGGATTCAGCCCGACAACGATTATTGTCTCGCCGCTGGCGTCGACGAAATGCCAGGGCGCGTCATCAACGGTGATGTGGACATGGCCGATGCGCGGCGAGACATCGAGGGCGCCTTTGCCGAACACCGGCACAACGCGCAGGTTCTCGGTGCGGTATTGGATAAAGACGAGGCCGCGCGACAGCGGTTCGGCCAATGGCGGGTCGACGACGAGCTTCGGCGCCGGCTCATTCTCGATGGCGACAAGCGGCGATGGACCCACAATGTCCTTTGCCGTTTGCGCCGACGCCCCTGTGGTTATCCCGATTGCTGCGGTCATGGAGATCAAATCCTTCCAACTGAGCGTCATCGCGAAATCCTTCAGCAGAGCTAAGGGGAAATCTAGATTTGGGCCGCCCCGCCATCGACGAACAACTCGGTCCCGGTCACGAAGCTGCTGTCACTTGAAGCCAGGAACAGTGCCGCGCCCGCAGTTTCGTCCGGGTCGGCAAGCCGACCCAACGGCGTCGCCGCCTTTAGGGAGCCGAACATCCGGTCCCTCGCCGCCCCGGCCGGGGCGAGGTCCGAAAGGCCGGGCGTGAGGGTGGAGCCAGGAGAAAGGACGTTCACTCGAATGGCCCGGCCGGCGAGATCGAGGATCCAGCTTCGCGCGAAGTTGCGGATCGCGGCTTTACTGGCGCTGTAGACGCTGAAATTGGGTGTCCCCGTTGTTCCGGTGGTCGATCCGACGAGGATGATCGAGGCATCGTCCTTCAACAACGGCAGCGCCTTCTGAACAGTGAAGAGCGTTCCCTTGACGTTGGTCCGGAAGGTGTTGTCGAAATGCTCTTCGGTGATCGCGCCCAATGCGGCGAACTCGCCGCCGCCGGCATTGGCGACGAGTACGTCAATCGTTCCGGCATCGTCTCGGACGATCGCATAGAGGCGGTCGAGATCTGCCATGTCGGCTACATCACCCTGGATGCCGCGCGCACCATTGCCGACTGCGAGCACCGCGCTGTCGAGTTCCTTCTTCCGGCGGCCCGTCATAAAAACCCGGGCGCCCTCCATGGAAAATCGCTTGGCCATCGCCAGGCCGATGCCGCTCGTCGCGCCGGTAATAACGGCAACCTTTCCGTCGAGTTTGCCCACGGCAAATCTCCTTTTTTGTACGGGTTCAGTCACACGCCCTCGTAGACCAGCCGAGTAAAGAAGGCCGGGTCGATGACGAAATTGCCCCATATGGCGTCGAAGACGGCCGTAGGCTTCGCCGCAACGGTCTCGTCGCGCGTGCGACCTTCGCGCTTGAGTTTGGCGACGTTGTCCCTGATCCCGACCAGCATGTCGCGGAAAGCCTGCAACTCGGCGCGGTTGCTGACCGGTTGGCCGTGGCCGGGAATAATGATCGTCTTGTCGGTCGTCGCCGCGAGATTGGCATCCGAGGCGGCGATCATCCCGTCGATGCTGCCACCGGTCGAGTAGTCGATGAAGGGGTAGATGCCGTTCCAGAACGTGTCCGCGACATGCAGGATATCCGCTTCTCCAAAAGTGACGGAGATGTCGCTGTTAGTATGAGCAGAACCATAGTGCTTGAGCGCGATGGACTGGCCATTGAGCTTGAAATCGCGACTGTCTGTCAGCACGTCGGTCGGAAGGGCGTTAGCGGCCAGCGGCAGGAAATTGTAGTCCCATTCCTCCACGCGCTGTACCTGCGCGAGATATTTCAGGGTGTTGTCGTGCGCTATGATTTTTGCACCCGCCGGACCCAGCCAGGAATTGCCGTCGGCGTGGTCGAAATGCCAATGGGTGTTAATCAGGTGCGTCACAGGATCAGCGGATATGGCTTCCAGCGTCTTGATTATCTGCGGCCGCGATACGCTGATCCCCGCATCGACCAGCACCTTGCCATCCCGCCCGGTCAGCACGGCCACGTTACCGCCAGACCCCTCCAGCACGCTGACATTGTTGCGCAGCGTGTGGACCGTGATGGGCGACGTGGCGGCGCTGTCTTTGATCAAGCTGACAAGGCCCCTGGCCTCCGCATAGGCCTGCCGGGGCAAAAGCCACCCGCTGGCAGACGCAGCGGCTCCGATGCAGCACATGCAGAAGCCGCGGCGGGTAAGGGAATTCCGGTGAGCGAACGACATGGTTTCTTCCTCTGACGGTCATCTGAGGTTTTCTCTAGAAGACGCGTTGCGGGCGAGATTCACAAATCTCGGTAGAAGTCCGTGATCAGTTTGTGACGACCTTTCGGTCAAGGAAATTCCGGATCAGCGGGCCCATCTCGTCGAGCTTGTCTTCGAGCGCGAAATGCCCAGTGTCCAACATGTGAATCTCAGCTTCAGGAAGATCACGTAAGTACGGCCCGGCACCGTCCGCGGGAAAGATTTTGTCGTTCTTGCCCCACACGATCAGGGTCGGGGGTTTCTTGGTGCGGAAAAATTCCTGAAACTTCGGATAGAGCGGGACGTTGCTCCCGTAATCGTGAAATAGATCGAGCTGAATATCTTTGTTCCCAGGACGATCGAGAAGGGCCTGATCATGCGCCCAATTATCAGGGTCAATGCGTGACAGGTCAGCTACACCATCGGTGTACTGAAACTTTGTGGTTTCTGGCGCGACGAGAAAACTAAGTGCTTCCCTGTGCTTGGCCGAGCCGTCTGCCCAATAGGCCTTGATCGGATCCCAGAATTCCTTGAGGCCTTCCTCATAGGCGTTGCCGTTCTGAACGATCAACGCTGTCACCCGTTCCGGGTGCTTAAGAGCAAGCCGGTAGCCGACGGGTGCGCCGTAATCCATGACATACATGGCGTAGCTCTTTCCGCCGAGCTGGCCGAGCAGGCCGTCGACGAGATCGGCATAGTGCCCGAACGTGTAGGCAAACTCCTTGTGATCGGGCGCGCCGCTCTGGCCGAACCCGGGATAGTCCGGCGCTATCACGTGGTAGCGGTCGGCCAGCAGCGGGATCAGGTTGCGGAACATGTGAGATGATGTCGGAAAGCCGTGCAGCAACAGCACCACAGGTCCATCGGTCGGACCAGCCTCGCGGTAGAAAATGTCAACACCCTCGACCTTAGCCGTGCGGTAGTGGACGGTCGGAGGAACCGTCTGTTCGGCGGCATATCCGGACTGGAGGCCGATCGGCAGGGGCGCCGTCGATGCAAGCAAGACAGACGCGACCGCCAGTGCAATAACCCTGGAATTGAAACTCAACATCTTAGCTCCTTTGCCGGCATCGGCCGGAATTTAGGGAAGGGGCGCTACGCGGTGGGAGGACGGCCGCGTAGCGCGGCTTCGGCGAGTGCCGAGCGTGGCAGTTCAGGCCGAAGCGCGGATGAACGAGATAAGCGCGGCGTTGATCTCGTCTTTCCGGGTGGTGCACATGCCGTGCGGGGCTCCGTCTAGGATCTTGAGCTGCGATCCCTTGACGAGCTTAGCCGTCAGCAAGGCTGAATCGGCGATTGGCACCAACTGGTCGTCCTCGCCGTGCAGGATAAGTGTTGGAACGTCGATTTTCTTTAGGTCTCCTGTGAAGTCGGTTTCCGACTGTGCCTTGATGCCGAGATAGGATGCGGGCATGCCGGCCATCATGCATTGCAGAACGAACTGGCCGCGCACGCCGTCCGATATCTTGGCGCCTGGCCGGTTGTAGCCGTAGAAAGGCAGCGACAGCTCGCTCCAGAAGGCGGACCGGTCTTCGTGGATTTTCCCGCGCAGTGCATCGAATGCTTCGATCGGGGCGCCGAGCGGATTTGCTTCGGTTTTTAGCCGAAGCGGCGGTATCGCGCTGATAAGTACCAGCTTGGCGATGCGCTTGGTTCCATGGCGACCAACATAGCGTGCCACTTCGCCGCCGCCCGTGGAATGGCCGATGTGAATCGCCTTCTTCAGATCAAGCGCCGCGACCAGTTCGCCGAGATCGTCGGCATAGGTATCAATGTCGTTGCCCCGCCAAGGCTGGCTGGAACGGCCGTGCCCGCGCCGGTCCGCGGCGATGACCCGATAGCCGTTCGAGGCCAGGAAGAACATCTGATCTTCGAAAGCATCCGACGACAACGGCCAGCCGTGACTGAAAACGACCGGCTGACCGGAGCCCCAATCCTTGTAGTAAATCTGCGCACCGTCGCTGGTGGTTAGGAAGCTGCCGGAAAGCTTTCCCTTGCCACGCACAGTCGCGGCTTCGGCGTGGTCCGCACCGGTCGGGCTAGGCAGGCCCAAGGCCGAGGCGGCAAATAGTCCAGTCGTCCCCATCAGGACGGTGCGGCGCGATGCCATGGCATGGCGCGAGTACAAAGTCTCGGTCACAGCTTTATCCCTTCGATTGTGGTGAACGCGCGCGGACTAGTGTTTAGGGCGGCCGTCCGCGCGAAGCGGTCAGGACTTGATGAAGGCCAGCAGTTCGTCGTTCACTCGATCCTTGAGCGTAGTGCACATGCCGTGCGGCGCACCCTCGTAGACCACGAGTTTCGCGTTTTTGACGATCTTGGACGACAGCAGGGCAGAGTCGGCGATCGGGACGATCTGATCGTCGTCGCCATGCAGGACAAGCGTTGGGACATCAATCCGTTTGAGGTCTTCTGTCAGATCGGTTTCGGAAAACGCCTTGATGCAGAAATACGAGGCCGGGAAGCCCGCCATGATGCTCTGCAACCAGAACGATTGCCGGACCCCCTCCGAGACCTTCGCGCCAGGACGATTGTAGCCATAGAAGGGCAGGCTGAGATCCTTCCAGAACTGCGAGCGGTCGGCAACGACGGCGGCGCGCAGTTTGTCGAATTCCTCCATCGGCGTGCCGCCGGGATTCTTCTCGGACTTGACCATGACCGGTGGGATCGCCCCGATCAGCGCAGCCTTTTCGACGCGCCCCGTCCCGTGCCGGCCGATATAGCGCGTCACCTCGCCGCCGCCGGTCGAATGGCCAATGTGAATCGCCTTCTTTAGGTTGAGCGCGGCGGTCAGTTCCGCAAGGTCGTCCGCATAGGTGTCGAGGTCATTGCCCTGCCAGGGCTGGCTGGAACGGCCGTGGCCACGCCGGTCATGTGCGATGCAACGGTAACCACGAGAGGCCAGGAAGAACATCTGGTCCTCGAACGCGTCTGCGGTCAGCGGCCAACCATGGCTGAATACGATTGGCTGCCCGGAACCCCAGTCCTTGTAAAATATGGTTGTGCCGTCTTTCGTGGTAATGGTACTCATCAGAAACTCCTTGAAGATTTGTCGGCAGAACACCGCCCATGCGCTCAAAACGGGGGCGATCATACGGGACTTCGGCAATCGGCTAATTGCGCCGCAACATGACTATCGCTCTGAAGGGCAATCGTTCACCCTTGCCTACTGGCTTCGAAGCAGACTGCGGTCTTTCTGCGATCTGCTCTACGCCAACCTGAACTGCTTCAGACGAGCGCTGCGTCCAAGCTTTGAAAGATCGACTTTTGAGCGGTTTGCTTCCTAACGCCTGAGCTAGTGCGATCATCGGTCACTATCGGGTTTCTGAGCAGCCCTTAACTTTGAGAACGAGCTTTTCGACGTTTGAAAAGGTGTGGAGATGGATCGCCTTGAAGCTATGTCATTCATTATCGCCATAATGGAGTCAGGTAGCCTTTCGGCTGCCTCCCGAAGGCTTGGCAAATCAATCCCTACGGTTAGCCGCCGACTCTCTGAACTCGAGGAGCACCTAAAAGCTGAGCTATTTCAGAGGTCGTCCCGTCAGTTGAAGCTGACAGATGCGGGGCGAGGTTACATTGAGGCATGCAAGCGCATCATCGAGCAGATTGACGACGCGGAGCGGGAAGTTTCGGGGGAATATGTTGCACCTAAGGGAGACCTTACGGCAACCGCACCATGGGGCTTCGGTCATATGCATCTACTGCCGTTGGCCTGCGAATTCATGCGTGCTTATCCGGACATCAGATTACGCCTTGTACTCAGCGACCGGGTTCTCAATCCAAGAGAGGAGATGATCGACGTGGCAATACGCATCGGAAACCTTCCGGATAGCAGCATGATTGCAACCCGTATCGGTTCGGTGCGGATCGTAGCGTGCGCAAGCCCGAGCTATATTGCGAAAAACGGTGAACCAAAAAGCCCTGCCGATCTGTCTAACCATGACTGCATCACAGTCGATGATCTTGCAGTGCAGCGTACTTGGAAGTTCGAGCATCAGGGCCGTGAGATCGTGGCGCCGATTAGCTCAAAGCTAACTGTGAATACTTCTGAAGCGGCAATCGCAGCGGCGGTCGCCGGAGCAGGCATTGCGCGAGTCATGGCCTATAAGATGGAATCTGCCCGGCAGGAAGGGAAACTTATTGTTTTATTAGATGATTTTGAGCGTCCGCCGCTTCCGGTGCATATCGTTTATCAGGAAAGGAAGCCGCTCCCACTTAAGCTCCGCGCATTTCTCAATTGGATGGCTCCACGCTTGAGAGAATGTCTGTCACCGTAGTCCGCGAAATGGCGTGCAACAGGTTTGAGTACAACGTATCGGTGTTGCCGTCGTCGACCACCACCGTTTGCAGGTCGGGCACGACTGAAGCGACGTGCTTCAGAACGGCGGTGGCGGCATAGTCGAGGTTAATTTGCTCGTTGTAGGCGGGAAGAACAATCGACAGCGCGGGCATTTTAGTCACAAACGTTGGAGCGCGTTAAAACTACCGCGTCAGACGGGGGCTCTGGTTAGGCGTTGCGACGCCGCAGACAAACTCAGATTCGTGCCTCAGCCCGCAGGCCTCCGCCATTCTGTCAATGACAGTGGAATCGGTTTGGACGAAAATCACCCCTCAAACAGGGTCATCGTGTCGGCGGGTGTTTTAGGCCTAGTCACACGATCCAGTGCTTAGCCTACATGCTGACCCAGCATGCCAGATTTTATCTGACGCATGGTGCATGACCTGGACGAAGGCCGCCGTCGACAATCTACGGCCCGGCCGGCCGCGAACCGGCTAGCCAGCCTGTCGAAACTGCATTCGGGGACGCGCACCTTCAAGCAATTCGTCTTCGCTGGTCTCTCCGGACTCGAAAAGATTGATGAGCCGGATAGCGATCGCCTCAGCCTCGGGAGAACCGGGCTGGCAGCGGCTTTCCGCACAAAGCACGTCGAAAACCCGCTTCAACAAGTCAAGGTCTGTCGGATAGAATCCGGGTTCACGCATTCGGCGATTGAGCATCTCTGCGCCTCCATACAAGGGCGAGAGTGCGATGCTCGCTCCCAAGCAGCGTTGCCCATGACATGGCCGCTGACTTCCCCATCGTGCGCCCTTTCTATGACCGAGTCTGTGCACTTTGACATAGAAGCTAAAATATACTCGCAAGGCTAGGAACATTGGAATGGAGAAAAGCTTCGGCTATCGCACCGTCCCGCCCGTCCCGGTGCATTCCCCGGGCACTGGCCGCTCCCGACTTCAGCCCGGACAAGTGCCGCTTGCAGGGTCTTCAGGCAGGAAGAAGCTTCGCCGCTCGCAAGGGGTGAGTTCGCGAGGGACGGTCCGCCGTGCAAAGTCAATGAGGTCCTTGGGTGTATGGAAGACGCGAACGATGCGAATCGTCTTATCGCCGGAAACAATTGCGACGTGGGTGCCGTCGGAACTGAAAGCTGCGCGAGTAAAGCCCCGTAGAACGGTTGCTTCGTCGTGGCTGCCAAGGACGGCAATCTGGCGCCCCGATTGCGTCGCCCATAGCCGGACCGTGCGATCTTTCGAGGACGCGGTCACGACATACAAACCGCTGGGACTGAACTGGGCGCTATCCACCGCGCCGCTGTGGCCCCTTAGAACGGCCCTTTCCAGCCCGCCAGCGACGCTCCAGATTCGGACGGTTCCATCGCGCGAGCCGGTCAGCAGCGACTGACCGTCGGGGCTGAAGGCGACCACCGTTACCGCGCCGGTATGTCCCACTAGCGTTCTGACGTTTGCTCCGTCCGAGGTCGACCAAATGCGAGCCGTGTGGTCGAGAGAGCCTGTGGCGACCAGTTGACCGTCCGGGCTGAAGACCGCTGATGTGATGCGATCCTGATGCCCCACAAGGGCCCTGAGCTCGGCCCCACTAGTCGTCAGAAGGTGGCCCGCATTGTCTTCCCTGGCCGAGAGGATCAGACGTCCGTCGGGGCTAAGAATGGCCCGCGGCAGATTACTGCTTGTATTGATGACGGCCTGCTCGGTGCCGGTCGTCGCGTCCCAGAGTTGCGCGGTGGCGTTGATCGACGTGGAAACAAGCGATTTACCATCGCGACCAAACTGGATTTCGATCAGTCCGCCATGTGACCGGAACTGAGCGGCCTCGTATCCCGTGGCCACATCCCAAATTCGGACCTGGCCCTCAAGAGATGCCGTCGTGACGCGCTTCCCATCGGGGCTGAACGTCGCGTTTTGAACGATCTCATGTGTATCGAGCCGCATTATTTCGCGTCCGCTGACAAAATCCCACAGATGCGCCGCGCTGTCGCCGCCACCGGTCAGCAGATGGACATTGTCGGGACTGAAGACCGCAAAAGTCGGCCGGTATTCATGCGAGAGCGCGGTCGTCAGGGCGCCGTCGACATCCCACAGCCGAGCGGTGCCATCGTGGGAAGCAGTGAGAAGAATGTTGCTGTCAACCGGGCTGAATTCCAGATGCTCGACCAAAGATTCATGACCGGCGATCGTCGTCACCAACGAGGCGCGTTCAGCGTCCCAGATGCGGATCGGCCCATTGATCGAGGCGGTCGCCAGGAAGCGGTCGTCCGGCGTGAAAGCACCGTTTATCTCCACATCGCGTTCATCTGTGTCGATGTCTGGCTTCAACCCCGCAACCTCCTGGCCGAGCACATCATCCAGCGTTCCCAACGCTCCATCCCAAATCCGGGCAGTGCCATCGAGGGATACCGTGGCGATTCGCTGACCCCCGTGACTGAAAATCACGCCGTTCAATTGCGTGTCGCTCTTGCTGCCGGCCAACTTTGCGATCTCCGTTCCTTTCGACAAATCGAAAAGGCTTGACGTGTCGCGGTGTGAATGCCAACCCCACGGGCCGGCCAGCATCCGGCTTCCGTCCGGGCTGAACGCCAGGCTGTAGGGCCAGGAGGTCACTCGGATTGACCGCGTCAGCGCGCCGTCTGCGGTATTCCAGATCGAAACAAAATGCTTGCCTGCCGTCGCGAAGCTGCGGCCGTCCGAATTGAAAGCAGCACGCGTATATGCGTCGCTGCTTACACCTAGCACTTTCTTTCCGGTCCGAGCATCCCAGAGCGTTGCATCGCTGTTCTCCCCCGCTGTCAGCACCCGGGTGCCATCCGGGCTGAAGATTGCCGTCGGATAATTGCCTACCGGCCGCAGGATGAAGAGCTGTTCTCCCGAGACGGCGTCCCAGATCCGTGCAGTGCCGTCCCTCGCGGCCGTCAGAATACGGCTCCCGTCAGGGCTGAATTCAGCCCTCTCCAAGGCCTCTTCATGACCTTTTAGAACTTCAGTTTCGGCACCGCTGGAGATGTCCCAGACGCCTCCGGTTTTGTCGTAGGATGCGGTGACGATGCGATCGCCGGTTGGATTGAATGCCGCATACGTCACCCCGGCGCCATGCCGGAAGATCTTGATCTGTTGGTGCGCCAGCAGAGCCTTGTAGAGGGCTGCCTCCGCCTCGAAGAGATATGGCCGGTCGGATTGGTCTTTCGAGGGCAGTGCTTCAAGCGCCAACAGGATCGCAGCCTCGGTGTTACCTCTCGCCGTGGACTGCTCCGAAAGGAACGAGAGCGAAAGAGACTGATTGCGCAGCGCCTGGTCTCGTTGCCACCTTGCCTCCTCCTGCGCCCTAAAGGCGACCAGTGCACCTGCGCCCGCCATGAGAGCGAGCATTATCGCCACGATCGCAGCGTTGCGTGTACTTCGGGCAAGCCGGGTTGCCGCGGCAGCCGCGAGGTTCCGGCGCTCGGCTTCGCGCTCCAGGCGCTCGCGTTTTGCCTCTTCGGCGGCCGCGATCAGCGCCAGCTCTGCGTGCCGGTCCTTCTCCTCTTTCTGCCGATAGGCACGCAAAGACTCCTCGATGTATTCCAGGACGTAATCGTCGACCTCCTCCCGTCTTGAGAGCATCAGCTCTTCGCCCTCCGCCAGACGTTTGCCGGACGGAAGCAGAAGCTCTCTATTCCGGTTCTCCAGGCGCCATCGGTGGGCGTCAGACCTGAGGCGTTCACGCGTCTCGAGGAAATTCCGGTTTGCATTCACAATGTCACCGGCGCGCGGCCAGCGCCTCAACAGTGCTTCATGTGCAAGGCGAACGAAGACATGCCCTTCGGCGTCCTCGCCGCTGACGAGGAGCCGTGCGTCGATCAGGGCCCTGACGAGGGACGATCGCGCGGGCGTGCCCGCAACTTCAGTGAACAGGGCCGGACGCGCCGTGACCGTTTCATCACCCAGAGTTGCCGTGATGAGGGCGCGCAGCACCGCGGGCAAGGCCTCCTGGATCTCCGGCGCGAGCAAGTCCACGACTTCATCGGCGCGGCGCGCGATTGCGCCTTCGAGCCCGCCGAGCGCGCGATAATGCGCAAAGGTGAGAACTCGGCGCTCGCGGCCGGCCTGGTACAAAACGTCGAGCACAAACTCGAGAAGCGGCAATGATCCGGGATCGGCGGATGCTGCCTCCTGCAGCACATCATCGAGCCGCCCCAACTCGGCACTCTCCTCAAAGCGGAGCCCGGCAACGCCGGCCGGTTCGCGGATGATCTGCGCGATCTCCGGGCCGGTCGGCGGCAGGAGTTCGTAGCTGGAGAGGCCGTCCTTGAGCGCCGAGAAACCGGGGATCTCACCACAGCGGTGAAAAAAGTCCGAACGGATCGCTCCGACCACCCAGACCAGCCCGCTCGCGGCTAGCGCCGCCATGAGCCGCACAAGGGCCGCGCGCGTTGCCGGCTGCTTCTCCGTGGTGAATAGCTCCTCCAGCTGATCGATTGCGACAAGCAATCTGATCTGCGAGCGGGACGACCCGGCGGCCTTCCCAAGTGCCAATCTAACCATCGCCAGCGCCCGATCCGGCGCACTCCTGCAGAGCAGAGCAAACTCCGCGACTGTTACTTCACAGGACAGCTCCGGCAAAGCAGTTTCGCTAAGCAGTGCCGCAGCCAGCACAGCGAATGCATCCGGCCCTTCGGAGAGGCGGATCAGGCAGCGGCGCCACAAGGATATGCCCGCCACGGCTCCAGGCCTGGTCAATGACGGCAGCAGGCCAGCGCGCAGGAGGGAAGACTTGCCGCAACCGCTCATCCCGTAGATGAGCAGAAATGCCATTCCACCGGCTGCCTGCTGCTCCAGTCGTGCAGTGCAGGCAGCAATCGCCCGCGCTCGGCCGAAGAAGAGGTCGGCATCTTCGAATTCGAAGGCATCGAGACCGCGGAATGGCGACCTGACCGTTTCCTCCGAAGCAAGGGGTACGCGGTAGATGCGCAGAGCGCGTGCGACGTTCTTCAGCTTATGCTCGCCGAGGTCGAGGAATTCCAGCGAGAGCCGGTCTTGGGCCGAGGCATGAACCGCTTCCGTGACGCAAATCCCGCCCGGCCGTGACAACGTTCGCAGATAAGCGGCGACATCGACGGCCTCGCCGACGAGTTGGTCGCCCTCGGCGATGGCATAACCCAGGTGAACGCCGATGCGGATGCGCAGGCGCTTTGTCTCGGGAGCGTCGCAGTTCCGCCGATCGACCTTATGCTGGATCTCGCTCGCACACCGTATCGCCTCGACAGGGCCGGTGAACTCGGCGACCACGCTCTCTTCGGCGCTCCAGGACACGCGACCCGCATGTTGAACGAGCAGCCGATCGACGATCTCCCTGTACGCCCGGAAGTTTGCAGGAGAGATCCGCTCATCCTTGCCTGCCGGCCGGGCCTCTGGGGCCAATTCGGCTGCCAGGATGGTGGCCATTTTCGGTCCGGCATTTGAGGGAAGGACCAGCCTGTAACCGCGCCTAGGCACTGTCTGCACGACAACCTGCCGACGGTCATTGAGCGCCGCACGTATCTCGTGAATGCATTGCACCAGGCTGTCATCGGTCACGGCTAGCCCATTCCAGACTGCCTTCATCAGGTCGTCCTTGGTGATGACGCGATCAGCGTTCTCCAGAAGGTGACGAAGCACCGCGAAGGTTTGGTGGCGAAGTGCGATTGTCCTGTTGGACTTGTCGCGCAACGTCTCGCTGCTCAGATCGGCGGTAACGCCGTTGAGTACGAACGTCGTGGGGCGCGAGCTATTCAAGCTGGTTCCCTCAAGCACAGCCGCAGTCCAATGCTTCGATCTTAGCACGGTTTTCGCGCCGCGAAGGGTCATCACCAACCAGACCGGCGGGAGCGCAGATTTCGGCGAATGATCGGAAGTCGTTCGTGACCCGGAGACGCCTCGGGCCGACAGTTGCTTGTCAGCGAGAGGCTCGTCATGGACGACATAGTACAAATTGCTCGATATGCGGGTGGAAAATGGGTGCTGCGGCTCACGGGCGCCTGCCTGCTGACGCTGTTCTTCGCGATCGCGTCACCGGCTCACTCGACCCACCGTCCCACGGCCGATCTGGCCGCAGTCGATCTGCAGTTGATCCTTGCCGTGGACGTCTCGCCATCGATGAGCAAAGTTGAACAAAAAGTGCAACGCGACGGCTACGTCGGTGCCTTCCGCCACGCAGACATCGCAAGGGCACTCAAGTCAGGAGAGCGGGGCAGAATCGCAGTGCTCTATCTCGAGTGGGCAGGGCCAAATCAGCAAACAGTTGTTATGCCGTGGACAATTGTCGAAAGCCTCGACGACGCTCTGATTTTGGCAGACAGGCTCGCGGCACTGCCGTTGACTGAAGGCCGTGGAACGTCGATTTCCGGCGCATTGTCGGCCGCGAATGCTTTGTTCGCGAAGAGTGGCTTGCGCAGCCCGCGCAGGGTTATCGACCTATCCGGCGACGGACCCAACAATGCCGGTCTACCGCTTCAACTCGTGCACGACGCACTCATAACCGGCGGCGTGACCGTCAACGGACTGGCGATCTCACTGCGCGCTGCCGACACGCTCGACAGCTTTGGGCCGCACTTTATCGAGCTGTATTACGAAAGTTGCGTCATTGGCGGTTCTGACGCCTTCGTTGTCACCGTCGAGAACACAGCGGGCTTTGCGAACGCCATTCGCAAGAAGCTCGTGAATGAAATTGCCGGTTTGCCCGCTTTCGTGCAGCCCGCGACTTATCGGAGCCGCTCACGACCGGTCGTCGATTGCGACACGATCGGAGAGACGCCTGGACGATAGAGGGTCACCAAAAGGATTGGAGTGATTTCACGGCCGCCGGTTCGTCATGACAACCGCGCGGGCACGACGCCAAGGACCTGCGGGACATCTGACAGCCTATGCTTACCGTAAGCGGGCCATGGACGCGTTATGACGGCAAGACGCTCAGTCAGTTGTCCTTCAGGAGGCTTGGCTACTGGATTGGCTGTTAACTTCGTTTTGGCGGAATTTTCAGATCGATCCCGCAATGGTCTCAGGCAAATTGCTTTCAGAGATCGGCGCGGGCGAATGGGACGTGCCTACTCGACCAGCGCGACGGACTGCGTCGCCGGAATGTCGCGCATTCCCAGACTCTCGTCGCGGACGCCATCATGCTGGGACTTTTGGTGGGTTCTTGGGGTGACGACGGAGGCGGGCTGAGAGTGATACGCAGTTCGCTTGATGCCATGATCAGGGGACACGCTGAATAAGCTATTAAGAGAGCTTCCGCCGCGCAGCCAACGGGGCTCTTGTCCCTACCCATGTGGCCGCGCGCATTCTGCCGCGGCTACCGCCTCGATTATCATGCCGAGTGTTTCACGCTGGCTTGGAACGGATCGATGCGGAAGACAGGGTAGTCAGGAGAAATCGTCTCGAAGACCGCCACAGGAGCGTCATACGGTACAGGTAGGTGACGACGTCCGCTCGTGGCAACTTGGCACCAGGCTCTCAGTATAGGCGCTCGATCGTCACTAGAGATCTCAGTTAGCCTCACCTCCATGGCTGACCCACGTCTGATGAACGCCTTTCCCGCTGCAGCACGGATGTTCTTGACCCACTCCGACGTGTCGCCCAGCATCGACACCAGATAGCGGTTCCCTTCGTGCTCGACGACCGCGAGGACCGTTGATCGCATCCGCCCGTTTCTCCGGTCCGCGACCTGCAGCGTCAGCAAAGTCGGCGACAGCACCCCAAGCGAGGCAAGCCATGTCCATACTTTGTTCGAAATGCGCCCCCAGAGAGTCGGTCGCCAATCGTGATAGTACCAGCGCAGCCAGCCCTGTTCGGCGGGGTCCCGGGACCGACGCGCGGACTTCTCAGGTCCGGTGGTCATATTTGATGGGACTTTCATTCTGGATTGCCTGCAGTTCAAATCCTGCCTTGAGCCTACCGCTGAATGGAATGGAGATTCGGATCGAACCCCTAACATGGCAAATATGAATATTACTGCGAAATGGGTCGTCGGCTTTGCGCTAGATCAAATTGGATGCCAGCGCTGCCTCTCTCCCATCTCAGATGGCGAGGCGAAGTTAGTAGGTCGAATACTTTGTACGACGTCGCAGGCCAGTTTCGAGTAGTGCGACACCGGCCGCATATGTCGAGGCAGCGAGGCGCTTAATCGGGTCGGATCCACTCAGGGAAAACATTCACCGAGGCCTCATGCAAACCTATGGCCGCCAAGGCCGACCTGAACATGGCACTGAAGCAGTATGCCCAATGCCGCGAGGTCCTTCGCAATCACCTCCAGGCGGAGAAGGAGTATTATCGTGGCCTAATATGGTCAACAAACCATGAAGGACCACAACCGATGACCGACGGTGCGATCCGCTTAGGCTTCGGCGCAAGACTTTAGTCCTGTCGTCTCAATTGTCCCGATGGGAATGTTAGGACGTTCCGGTTGCGCCTTGACCGGCGTTCCATCTCCCGGTGGACCAGTAGGAGCATGAGCATCTAAGCTGTGCCGGCAGGCGCTTTTGACGGCAGGTTTGCTTCAAGAGCCCTAAGCGTTAAGTCGTCCATTCTGAAAATGTGGGATTTGATCGCTTCGATGTGGTCGCCAAGCACATACCCCTGCATGATCGTGTCGGACAACGGCACCGAGCTGACCTCGAATGCCATGCTGGCATGGCAGGAAGACCGGCATGTCGAATGGCACTACATCGCGCCGGGCAAGCCGATGCAGAGCGGCTTGGTGGAAAGCTTTAACGGCCGGGTGCGCGATGAGTGCCTCAACGAGCGGCTCTTCACCAGCTATCGGCATGCTCGCGAGATCATCGAAAAATGGAGGATCGACTACAATGTAAACTGCCCACATACGAGCCTCGATGGGCTCACCCCGAACGAATTTGCAAACCGGTCCAGATCGGACCACAACGTGAACAGGGCTATCCATTGGCTCTGAAAAGACGCCGTCTGGCGTCTTTCGAAGGCACGACGCGTGACGTCACATACCGTCGCAGCGGTTCGATGCTCAGGGTGAAATAAGCTGGCGCCTGCCGGCGCTGCAAGGTCTGCAGCAAAATTGTCCGCTAAGATCGCGTCGTTGTCGCATCTTGCCAATCGGCAATTATCAAAGTGAGAAGGTAGTCAGAAAGGCGCCCAATCTGGGCCGTCGAGGTCTGCTGATGCATCGCCGACTTGGCTAGAGATCGAGCAGATGCTTCGCCACAGGCACCCCAATCGAGGCCCACGCGACGAGTGGGATCAGTGCCCTGACATGGCGTCGGATCGCTTATACGGCGCCCTATGGCGATTTGTGCCGGGCCGACGCCACCGACGGTGCGGTCTTTGCGATGTCGGTGCGTTCCCAACTCACGATCGATTCGCCAGCTTGGCAGCGCTATTCCGGTAGTCCCGCCTTTCGCAAACCTTCTGCAAGCAGAGCCATATCGGCCGGACGGCAGGTCGGCATGACATCGGCCAGATTGGAAATTCGTTGGCCGGGATTGAGGGCGAGAATTCGGCTCACCACCTTTTGCGCTTCCTCGGTTCGGCCAGCATGAGCATAGCTTGCAGCCGCATAGCGCAATGACCCCAAAAAGTCCGGCTTTTCCTGTAACGACCTTTCGGCCCAGGATGATGCCTCCTCAAATCGACCAGCGAAGAGATGAGCCACTGCAAGCGCATTCTGCATGTCGAACATGAGCGGGTCGACCGGGCTCATGCGTATCGCAGTCGCCAGGTGCTGGACGGCGGTTTCCGTATCGCCGAGGTCGACTCTGACCCAGCCGCTGAATAGCCACGCAGCAGCCAGGTTCGGGTTGAGCGCGAGCGCGCGATCAATGAACGCTGCCCCGCTATTGTTGTCGCCCACGACGAAGGCGAGTGCGGTCCCGCCGAGTGAGAGCGCAACCGCGTCATCCCTGCCCAAATCCACTGCCTTCAGAGCCAGGCGTTCTGTTTCGACGGTTTCCTGCTCACGATCGGCCATCCAGCCGTTCGCCTTGCGCATGACGGCAGAGAACGCGGCCATGCCGTATGCCGAGGCGAATTCAGGGTCGAGTTCGATGGCTTTGTAAAACAACTGAAGGGCGTTTGCCGTGGATTCCCTGGTCAACTGGTGCAGGCTTGCTATCCCGCGCAGATAGTAGTCGTAGGCGTCAAGGTGCTCGGTCGGCTTGCGCTTGGCTCGCTCGATCTCTGCCTGTTCCAGCTTCGGAGCGATCGCTCCGACGACGCTCCGGGTCACTTCCTCCTGCAGGTCAAAAACGTCCTCCAGCGCGCCGTCGAAACGGTCGGCCCATAGGTGTGCTCCCGTTGTCGCGTCGATAAGCTGCCCGCTGATGCGAACCCTGGTCGCCGCCTTGCGCACGCTCCCTTCAAGGACGTAGCGCACACCAAGCTCGCGTCCAACCTGCTTGATGTCCACTGCCCGGCCCTTGTAGGTAAAGCTCGAGTTGCGCGCGATGACGAACAGCCAGCGCGTCCGGGACAGCGCGGTGATGATCTCCTCAACCATGCCGTCAGCGAAGTAGCCCTGCTCCGGGTCGCCACTCATGTTGTCGAATGGCAAGACCGCGATGGACGGTTTTTCGGGAAGCATCAGCGCAACCCTTGTGGAGGATACCGAAGCGGGTTTCCCTCGACTGACCCGATAGGCGCGCACCGCCTCCACGATGTTGTGGACCTGATGGCTACCGAGGTCGGTGTAGGCATAGTCTAGTTTGCCTTTGACCTGCTCGTAGACGTTGCTCGCGACGCAGACGCCGCCAGGTTCTGCAAGCTTCTCGAGCCGCGCGGCGATGTTCACGCCAACACCGTAGATCGTATCGTCCTGTGCAATAATGTCGCCCAAATTCACGCCTATGCGGAAAGTCATGCGCTTGTCTTCGGGCAAACTTGCATTGTGAGCGGCCAATTCCTCCTGGGCTTCGACCGCACACCGCACCGCGTGGACTGCGCTGGCGAATTCGACAAGAAGGCTGTCGCCAGCGGAACCGACGATGCGTCCGTGCGACTCTTTGATCTTGGGCTCGATCACTTCGGCGCGAAGCCTCTTCAGGTGCGCAAGCGTGCCAACCTCGTCGGCTCCCATGAGGCGGCTGTAGCCGACGACGTCGGCAGCAAGGATTGCGGTGAGGCGTCGCTCCATGCTTGTGTCCCGGCTCTCCCATAGGTCGCTCCGACTGGCGAGCGTAGTCTAGTCCTTCCTCTAATGCGAGCGTGCAGGCCGGCGCCGGCAGCGATCAACCCACCACGTTCCTTGGCGTTCCGCACATGGGGTCATTATGGTCCGATCGCGGGTGCTGCCGAAGGGCTACTTTGGGGTCATCTCACGACATCAGACCTTGGAGGTTGAACGTCCGCTATCGTTTTTTCCTGAACAAAAGCGGACCTGCTTATCCCGGCCCCGCAACCGTCTAATGGCGTTTCCCCGGTGGCCGATCATGGCCGAAGGAGAAACGAAATGGACACTCGTGCTACGACCTTGCCACCTCGGGAACGGCGTCTGCGAGACAGAGCGCTCTTCGATTTGGCGATCGACAGCAAGTTGCGCGGCTGCGATCTGGTCAAGATCAAAATCGGCCATCTTGTTGTAGGACCGGAGATCCGAGCTCGCGCAATGATCATCCAACAGAAGACCGGCCGACCTGTTCAGTTCGAGTTGATGAGCGACGCACGCTCCAGCCTTCTCGCATGGTTGGAGCGACGCGGCGGGACGGTGGATGATTACGCATTTCCGGGTAGGATCGATCCAACGGCTCACATGAGCACAAGGCAGTATGCCCGCCTCGTCGACGAATGGGTCGAGGCGATCGGCCTTCGGCCAGACATTCCCTGCGTCGCACCAAGGCTTCGATCATCTACAAAGCGACCGGAAATCTGCGGGCCGTCCAGATCTTGCTCGGTCATACGAAGATCGAGGACACCGTCCGCTATCTGGGAGTCGATACAGAGCATGCTCTCGAACTTGCCGAGGCAACTGAGGTTTGATCAGGAGCGGCTCCACTTCACGAGTGGAGCCGTGACCAATTTGCGCCTATTCTCGGCCGTATAGATCAGCTTTGCCGTTTCCTGAAAGCTGACGTCGCAGGCGACCGCACTGGAGGTCGTAGTCGCGCCAACTGCCGACGTTTGTTTAAGATGAGCGAGCGTCGCGATCCGACCCGATGCGGTCGTAGGATAAGCCAATCCGGTAATCCTAGGTGGCTCGAGACCAACGCAGTGCACCACGCGATAACCGTCGGTGTCGGCTCGTCGCGACTACCAACTGTCTGCTTCGTCTGGTGACAAGTAGTCGTTGTAGATCCTGCTGGGGTGCTGAGGGGGCTGGATACTTGGCCTGCGCCTTCTCCGGAGTCCGCGGCGCGATGGTGCTTTCAACGCAAAATACCACGCTGGCTACCACGCCGCGCAAACGCGACGCCCCTATTTTGGTACCGTTGATCGCGTTCGATCATCGACGCGATCAACCTGCCGCCGAACTTACCGGGTCGTCCACCACTCTCAGATCTCACCATATCATTGCCAGAAGGGAGCACCAATATGACTAGCGGACCAACGACCGTCGCGGCCATTGCCGGCGAAGCTGAAGTCGACCATGCCATCGCCACGCTCGTTCTCGCCTTTGGCAGCGATCCAATAGCGCGCTGGATCTATCATGACCCTCATCAATACCTCCTCCACATCCCGAGACTCTTCCAAGCTCTCGGATCCAGCTCTTTTGAGGCAGGAGGAGCGCAGCGCACCAGCGATGGCCTTGGCGTCGCGCTCTGGCTTCCACCCGGTGTTCACGGCGATGATGGTCCCATTGAAGCGGTTATTACAGAGAGCATTGCTGGGGAGAAGCAGGCCGACGTGGGGGCTGTTTTCGAGCGGACGGAACATTACCGGCCAACCGAGCCCCATTGGTACCTGTCGCTCATCGGAGTCGAAGCCTTGAACCGGAACAAGGGGGCTGGTGCCACTCTACTGCAGCACGGCCTTCGTCAATGCGATCGGGAGCACCGGCCGGCATACCTTTGGTCGTCGAATCCGCTGAATACTTCTCTTTACAAAAGGCATGGCTTTGAGATCTTGAGCACGATTCAGGTAGGCTCATCGCCTCTCATCATTCCAATGCTACGCCATGCGCGCTAAAGATCGAGCAAGGGGTTGCGAAGCCAAGGACGGCCAGCAACGCGAACGCTGTCCTGGATCATTTAATCTTCTGTAACGGCCTATGTCCGCAGTGGGTCACGTCACGACGATACTCGCACCGACTTGAAGGTCCGCTATTGAAGATCCGAGGCCCGAAGCTGCCAGTCAGCTTTCGGCCCAAAGCTGTCGAGAAAGCAGACTTTGTTGGTGACCATACTGAACGTCGGAGCCGCGCAAAGTGCCGTCGTTGGGAATTCAAAAACATTTTTCCCGTGGCAAGCCTTCGGACGAGTTCGCAGAGGCCTATCAGTCAGCGGCGTTGCTATAATCAAAAGCACCGTCAACTTGCACAACGTAGTGATGACAAATGCATCAATCCATTGCGCCTATTGCGCCACTTGTTGGTCTCTCCACCGCGCCGGTGGAAGACCGAATTCCCGTTTAAAGGCCCGGCTGAAGGCCTCCTCCGATTCATAGCCTACCGAATATGCCAACTGGCCGATCGTCTTTTGGCTCTCCCGCAATTGCGATTTCGCGGCCTGGAGACGCCAGAGCGTTAGATATCGGATTGGTGGCATGCCTATTAGGCTGGTGAAGCGCTGAACGAAAGCACTACGGGACATTGAGACTTCCCGAGCAAGTGCTTCGGTCGACCAGGAAGCACACATGTCCCCGTGCATCAACGCCAACGCGCGCCCGACGCGAGGGTCGGCGAGACCCTTCAACCATCCTGCATCGGGATTGTCCGACGTCGTGGCATAATGGCGCACGGTCTCTACAAACAACAGCTCTGACAGACGCGACATGACGCTCGATGAGGCTAACTTGCCGCGGGTTAATTCGTTGGCTGCGAATCTCACCGAAGCATCGATCCACTCCCCCGACGCCCCCTCTCGGACGTCGAGTTTGAGGATGCTCGGCAAGGCCGCGATGACGGGATTGAAGGGGTCCTGGCTGCCCAGGAAGCCACAGACAATGTGCGTGGCTTCACCACCACCACCATGGGATACCCGAGCAAGGCCGCCGCTATCCGATGGCCGGATAAGATCCAGCGCGCTGACGGGGTCCAGCCCGTAGCCACTGCCCAGCACGTGCAGATCATTGCGCGGAAGGAGCACTACCTCACCGGCACGCACCTCGATCGCCGGCTCGCCCTCGACGCTTATAAGCAGTCTTCCCTCGACAACGAAGTGATAGGCGATCAGCAGCAACGGGTCCGTCATGTACTTTTTGCAATCCTCGGCGGAAAGCCTAGTGGCAACGCACCATGGGGCGGTGAAGCGGGCGTCTAGAAATACACCGCCCGTCAGTCGAAATGACCTCAGAACGTCCGAGAGTGGGTCCATAGCGGTCTTCCTGATTTGGACGATCAGTCATCTGTTTCGGCCGCGCGATCATACTCGCCGGCATGGTGGGCTTCTATACACCCCTCACCAAGACGGGCGCCATCCGCACCGACCGGTCGTGGCCGGGCTCTCGTCATCTGATGATCCAACTATGGAAGGTAACACTGTGCTTGATTCAAGCAAAACCACTTCCCCGACGGTCTTGTCTGACTTTGCGGCTATCAAGGTCCGCCAGCAGGTCACCTGGGCCGCCGGCGACTATGCCATGATCGGCACCACGCTGCAGATCGTTGGAGAGCGCATATGCGAGGCAGTCGACCTGCGCGCAGATGAGCGAGTAATCGACGTTGCTGCCGGAAACGGCAATGCCACGCTTGCCGCCGCGCGGCGTTACGCTCAGGTCACCTCAACGGATTACGTCGACGCCCTTTTGCAACGAGGCCAGGAGCGCGCCGATGGGGAGCGCCTGTCCGCTACTTTCAAGGAGGCCGACGCCGAGGCGCTGCCCTATGCGGATGGCTCGTTCGACGTTGCGCTGTCGACCTTCGGTGTCATGTTCACCCCAAACCAAGAGAAGGCAGCAGCCGAACTCACCCGCGTGGTTCGCCAGGGTGGTCGCATCGGCATCGCCAACTGGACGCCCAACGGGTTCATCGGTCAGCTGTTCAAGGCCATCGGCAAATATCTGCCTACGCCGGCCGGCGTTAAATCGCCGGCGCTTTGGGGCACGCAGGTGCGGCTCGCCGAACTCTTCGCCGGGCATCACGTCAGAAGCTCAAGCCAGATTTTCAACTTCCGGTACAAATCCGCTGATCATTTCTTTGGTGTCTTCAAGACCTACTACGGCCCGATGAACCGCGCCTTTGCGACCCTCGAAGTCGGTGCGCAAGCTGCTTTGAAGGCTGACATCTTTGATCTTCTGGATCGAATGAACCGGGGCGGACGGGGTACGCTCATCGTACCCAGCGAGTATCTCGAGGCCGTTATCACGACGCGCTAACGATCAAAGAGGCAAATGTCGCATCGGCATCCACGAGCTAGCGGCGACAGTTGTGGGAAAATTTCAACGCCTCGATCTTTGTTACCGAACGGCGATTTCGGTGGAACCTTCCAGATACAAATGTGGAGCATTCAACATTCGTCGAACGCCCGTTGGATACATCCCTCGGTGCCCCAAGGCTCTACAGGAGAAGAAAATGTCAATGTTTGAAACGCTCGCTCGCTATGGGGCGGCCTTCAAAAATGCCCGTGAAGCACGAAAGTCGGAACGCGTTCTGAACAGCCTACCGATCGAAATTCAAAAGGACATAGGCTGGCCGGTTACGCCGCGCTCAAAAAGGCTCTCATCAAACACTTGGGGCAGGTTCCTCTGAACGACGCCCATCGCCCTTAACATCTGCAATCCGTTGGCTTGGCCTTGCCGGAGTTAAGCCAGCATAGCGTCTCGTCCGGCGATTCTACGCCCACTCCCATGTTGGGTACAACGCCCCATGGGAAGACAACCAGTCCGCTGAAAGACTCGGACCCATCACTATCGACAGGAGTACGACCTAATGACCAAGCACACAAAAACCGCCACGAATGGCGTCAACGTAGCCGCTCTGCTTGGCGCCCGCGAGGCGCTGAAGGATGCCCCCGAGGCCGCCCGCTTCAAATGGAGAGCAACTAGTGAGTGGGTAAAGGGCACCCACAACCGAGCCACGGTTGCCGGATTTTTCGGCCTGGGCACAGAACACCAGCATCGCCAGACCTACAAGTTCGAGTCCGATCACCCGGAAGTCTTCGCGTCGGAAGACAACGGCGCGACGCCGGTGGAGTTTGTGCTGGTCGGCCTGGCCGGTTGCCTGACCGCGGGCATCGCGGCTGTTGCGCAAAACCGCAACATCCAGCTGCACTCAGTCAAGGCGACGCTTGAGGCGGGCATGAATATCCAGGGTATCCTCGGCATTGATCCGGATGTGCGCAATGGTTTCGATGGCATCAAGGTGCATTACGATATCGACGCCGACGCCAGCGCGGAAGACATAGCCGCTCTCGTCGCACAGTCGCAAAAGCGTTCGGCCGTCTTTGACGTGGTCGCCAACCCGACCGATGTCACTGTCACCTCGAGCAAGTCCTGATGAGCGAAAGCGCATCGCGCGGGATCGCCGGCACCGTTGACGTAGTCGTCATCGGTGCCGGTCACTCCGGCCTGGCCATGAGTTATTTGCTAGGCCAGTGCTCGCTCAGGCATGTGGTTCTCGAGCGAGGCGAGGTCGCGAATTCCTGGCGCACGGAGCGCTGGGATTCACTGCGTTTGCTTACGCCCAACTGGATGACGCGGCTCCCCGGCTACCCATACCGGGGCGATGACCCGGACGGCTACATGAGCGCCGGCCAAGCCGCTGATTTCATCTCCAATTATGGCACATACACATCAGCACCGGTTCTTACGCGCACCACTGTCACCAGAGTCGCGCAGAGCAGACACGGCTTTCGGGTCGAGACCTCGCGTGGGGACTGGCTGTGCCAAGCCGTCGTGCTCGCGACTGGTGCGTTCAACAAGCCGGTCATACCGAGATTGGCCGAGGCCATGCCAGCCAATGTCGAACAGCTATCGGCTCACACCTACCGCAATCCGCGGCAACTTGCCCCTGGCGGGGTGTTGGTGGTTGGGGCATCGGCTACAGGCCTGCAATTGGCACAGGAGATTCAGCTCAGCGGCCGGCCTGTAACGCTCGCGGTAGGCGAACACGTTCGGCTGCCGCGCGTCTATCGAGGTCGCGACATCCAATGGTGGATGCTCGCGACGGGCGTATTGGACCAGCACATCGATGACGTAGACGACCCCGACCGCGCCCGAAGAGTACCGTCGCCACAGCTTGTCGGCACATCGGATCGCGCGACGCTCGACCTCAATGTCCTGCAAGGACAGGGCGTCAAAATCGTCGGGCGGCTGATGGGCATTCGCGACTCTGTAGCCCAATTTTCCGGATCGCTGCGCAACGTCTGCGCGCTCGCCGACCTGAAGATGAACCGGCTGCTCGCTTGGATCGACCAATGGGCAGAGGCCAATACTCCGTCCGGCATCGGTCCCACCGAACGCTTCGTTCCTACCTTAGTTGGTGAGACGTCACAGCTGGAACTCAAACTCGGGGAAGACATTCGCACGGTGCTATGGGCTACCGGTTCTAAGCCGGATTTTTCATGGCTGGACTTGCCAATCTTCGATCGCAAGGGCGACCTCAAGCATAGTCGCGGTGTTGCTGACGTTCCCGGTGTGTATGTGTTGGGGCTGCCTTACTTGCGTCGCCGGAAATCGAGCTTCATCCACGGCGCTGAGGACGATGTGCGCGAACTCAGCACCCATATCGCCGACTACTTCGACAGGTCAACGAGCCAAATAAAGTCGCGTCTCCGCTCGGTGGCGATCTAGGGCGGCGACGGAGGACGCGCCTCAACATTCCTTAGCTGAATTCCGTGCTGCGCGGGCGTCATCCCATCTTCATCGGCGGCGTCAGCGCGGACGAGCGAGCGATAGCCACCGAAATCTCCCACTGCGTTAGGACATTAAAATGCGCATCAAACCAGGCTGTTCCCATTACGACGCCATCATCGTCGGCGCTCGCTGTGCCGGTGCCTCGACCGCCATGCTGCTTGCGCGAGCCGGGCTGCGAGTCCTTGCGCTCGACCGCAGGGCCTATGGATCGGACACGTTGTCGACCCATGCGCTGATGCGCCCGGCTGTTCTCCAGCTGTCGCGTTGGGGCCTGCTGAAGAGGCTGCTCGACGCCGGCACGCCCTTGATAACCGCGACCGCCTTCCACTATGGCGATCAGGAAATCACCATACCTCTGCGCGCGAGCCCGCATCTGCCGGGCCTGATAGCACCGAGGCGCACGCTGCTGGACAGGACGCTGGTCGATGCCGCTCGCGAGGCCGGCGCCGAGGTGTTGCACGACACGGTCGTTGCGGATTTGGTCAGCAGCGCCGATGGCAGGATGCGTGGCGTTCAGATACTCACTTCTGACGGAGCGCATCTAACCATCACAGCCGACATAGTCATTGGGGCGGATGGGATTGGGTCGCTGGTGGCGAAGCGCTGTGGAGCGCAGACGCTGCGGCGCGGCCAAGTTTCGGCCGCCCATCTCTACGCCTACGTGCCGGTCGAGCCGGAGAGCAGCTACCATTGGTATTTTCGCGAGGGTATAAGCGGCTCGTTCATCCCGACCAATGACGGCCTCGCCTGCATCGTGGCCTCAGTGCCGACAAAACAGTTCGACGAACGCTTTCGAGGTGGCCACGCAGACGCCCGCATGGCTACTCTGCACGCAGTGTCTCCAGAATTAGCCGCACAGGCCGGGAAGGCAACTCGCGGAAGAATCCATGTCTTTCGTGGCGCGCCGGGTTTCCTGCGCCAAGCGCATGGTCCAGGCTGGGCGCTTGTCGGTGATGCCGGGTTCTTCCGCGACCCGATCACGTCGCACGGTATTTCCGATGCGCTGCGCGATAGCGAAAGCCTTGCCTGTGCAATCCTCGATAACACCGCCAAGGCCTTTGAGGTCTACCAGCGCGAGCGCGATCTGATCAGCGGGAAAATCCTCGACGCCACCGACGCAATCGCATCCTTCAACTGGACGTTGCTCGACATAGAGGACAGGCATCGGCAGTTCAGCACCGTGATGAAAGCCGAGATTGTGCAGTTGTCCCAGTGCGATATGCCCGGCCGCAGCCCCGCGGTGCGCGGGCGGCAAACGACCACAGCCCTGACCCTGGCGAGTAAAGGCTCGTCTAACAGGAGAGAGGTAGCTCATGCCAACCGGAGGTCGAAGCGACTACGCCAACGAAACATTGCTCAGTGAGTAGCAAGCCGCAGTCGAACCGCTGAATTCAAACAAAGGTAAAAAAAATGCATCGCTCTTTCGGAATGGAAACCTTACCGCCCTCAAGCCTTTGGACGCTAGTCCGCCAAGGCCCATCCATCGAAGACGTTCGACGCCACCTGCTTAAGGTAACGAACTACCGGGACTTGTTCCCGACAAAGGGCACGACCTGATCTTACCGTCACGATTTGGCGGCGTGGTCCAGCGATGGCTGGCTCAGCCACATGACGCAACTTAACTTGGAGTAAGCCCATGAATGCAAAGACACAGGATGGCTGGATTGGCGTCGTCAAGGGACGCCCGCAAGTGGGCGCATTCGCCGAGCGCTCTCGGCGCACGCGTCCCGAAGACATCGCGGCCTTCACCGAGATGACCGGTGACCGCAATCCGCTGCACTACGACAGGGCACTGGCCGAGGCCTCCGTGTTCGGCAAGCTCATCGTCCAGGGCGGCGTCACCTCCGGCATCCTCAATGCGCTGGTAGCCGAGGACCTTCCCGGTCCAGGCACGGTGTTCCTTGAAGTCGGCTGGAAGTTCGTCAAGGCGGTCGGCGTCGGCGAGATGATCACCGGCCGCGTCGAGATCAAGGAGGTGCGCCCCGATAAGCCGATCTGCAAGATCGAGACCTCGGTGCGCAATGAGGCCGGCGACGTCTGCCTGACCGGCACCGCGACTGTGTTCACCGTGCCGCTGGCTCGCGGCTGAGTGGTTGGTCATGGCGCTCCGGCTGAGTTCTGATAGCGCGGCCGAGGCCGTCCTGGTCAAGGATACGCATCGCTGGTGTGTACTTGCCTTGCTCTGCCTCGCCGTGGTGCTGTCGCTGACCACCTGGTTTTCAGCTACCGCGATCACGCCCGAGCTCAAGGCGGCGTGGCTTCTCTCGAGCACGATCGAGGCATGGCTGACCAATGGCGTGCAGATCGGCTTCGTTGCCGGCGCGCTGGTCTCGAGCCTCGTCAACCTGCCCGACGTCGTCAGGTTGAACCGGCTGATGGCAGTTTCTGCACTGCTTGCCGCCGCTGCCAACGCCTGTCTGTTGCTGCAGCCCGGACAGGTCGGCATCGTCGCTGCCCGCATCCTCACCGGCGTTGCGTTGGCCGGTGTCTATCCGCCCGCGCTGAAGCTGGTCTCGACCTGGTTCATACGAGGCAGGGGACTGGCGCTCGGCGCCGTCATCGGTGCGCTGACACTGGGTTCGGCGCTGCCGCATCTGTTCCGGGCACTCACCGGTTCGCTCAACTGGCAATCGGTGGTGCTTGCCGCAAGCGTGGCGACACTCATCGGATCCACGATATTCTGGTTCTTCGCTGGCGAAGGGCCGCATCCATTCGGCAAGGCGATCTTTGAACCGCGCCAGATAGGCGCAATTTTCGGCGACAGGCCGTTGCTGCTGGTCAATATCGGCTATCTCGGCCACATGTGGGAACTCTATGCGATGTGGGCATGGCTGCTCACCTATGCCCGGGCTGCACTCGAAGTGCAGGGTCAACCGTCGCCGGCTTTTGCATCACTGTTCACGTTCTGCGCCATCGCTGCGGGTGTCGCCGGCTGCCTGCTTGGCGGCGTGTTGTCCGACCGCTTCGGCCGCAGCCTGACCACGGCAGGAATGATGATCGTGTCCGGCCTCTGTGCGCTGGCCATCGGCTTTGTCTTTGACGGGCCGCTCTGGCTGTTCGTCCTGGTCGCACTGGTCTGGGGCATCTCAGTCATCGGGGATTCCGCGCAGTTCTCGGCGGCGGTGACGGAGCTTGGCGACAGGCGCTTTGTCGGCACGGCGCTGTCCGTCCAACTCGGGCTCGGCTTTGCCCTCACCGTGCTGGTCATCGGCTTGATCCCGCGCATAGCGGGCTTGCTTGGCGGCTGGCGTTGGGCATTCCTGCTTCTAGTACCTGGACCGTTGATCGGTGCCGCGGCCATGCTTGGCCTGCGGCGACTACCTGCTTCCACGAAGATGGCAGGCGGAAAGCGGTAAACCTCATCCCTCCGAAATCCGATGGAGAGGTTTCTGCATCAGGCTCTCCCAGCGTGGAGAGTGGGCGTCGAATCCCGTGACGCCGGTCTTGTTGCCTTGATCGGTGGAGTTCACGGGCAGGTTGACGACCGCGCGCCCTGCCGACTTGCAAAATAGCCTCCCGTTTCCAGGTGGTGATACGCACCACGATTGTGTTGCGGGCGAGGCCACCTCCTTCTCACCTGCAAACTTGCTCGCACGATGGAAACATCGTGCGAAATCCTCTCGATGTCGTATCATCGCGCAAGATCTGACATCATAGACTTCATGGTTCCGAAGGCAACGGCGACAAAGCAAGTGCATGAGATCTAGGGTTCCTGGAGCGAACACGTGCATAGCGGAAACGCGCGTCCAACATCCCGCAATCGATGTCATGCCGTATGAGCATACCGGTCATTTCGCTTCTCTGATCGACTGCTCTGCGATGGTCATGCTTGGTAGTGGTGGGATGACTGCTTATTGCGATTTCGTCCCACAAGCAGACAGTCAGCTTGCGGCCCCAAAGCGGTCGGTTCGGCAACGCGTCAGGAATGGAGCTTGCGAACCATCAATGCCGAACCGACAGCGGTTCAGGGCCTCCGACCCTGTCGACGCCAGATATCCGGCAGTTCATTGTTGACGACGGTGCTGGACGGGGCCCCCGACCTTGTCAGGCACCAACAAGGAATTCGAGACTGTCGATCGGATGCTTGCGTCTCACGCGCGCACCCTCAGCCTCGACGCTTTTTCCGTTACCTGGATGAAGACCACCGCGCATCTTTCCTGATCTCTTTGCGCTCGATTGGCGGGATCGATACCCCTTATCCAATGCGTCCGCCACTACGGCACCTTACGAATATGTATTCCAACGGAAATGCGCGGGAAACATGAATGGCTCATTGTTTCGGAAGGAATGGAGTCATCTTAATGAACAGGATCGCTGAAACCTTCTGGATTGCGTTCGCGCTGGTTCTAGGCGCGGCCCTTGCAGCCGTCGCGGTACCGATCGTTGCCATCGGTTGCTTTTTTTTGAGCTCGCGCTTCCTGTGGCGATGCGGAGGGTTTATCGGCACCCCTATTGCGGCCGTGTCGTTTATCCCTCCACCCGAAGGGATTCGGATGATCGGTCCCGTGTTGCTCCGACCATAGAGACGACCCACACCGTCGTTGGGCGATCGCAACCCTGTGAGTGTGTCCGCGGTTGCAACGATGGCCGCTGCCGCCATGGCGCCGGATACGTTTCGGACACTGCCGCATCGAACTGGCGTTCTGGGTATCGCCCGCAACAAAGAGCAAGAATGAATGTTGGATGAAAAAGCCCAGGAGCCGCTTGCAATATCATTGGTTCCACAGATTGACAGATGCGGCGGAAACGACGGCCTTGCGTTCCAAGGCGCGCCTGGCTGGCATCTGGCACCACCACGTGCATCCGTCGTCGAGACACCCGATGGCATAGGCACCATTGGCCTGCACAACTTTATTGCGCAACAGTTTTCCATGCCGGAGGGCATGTGCGGGCGTGCGGCCGGGGCTGTCATGGGTCTGATAAATCACCTGCCCAACAGGCGGGCCATCGAACGATTGGACATCGGCGAGAAGGATGACGTGCTAGAAATAGGGTTTGGGCCGGGTTGGGCGCTCAAAAAAATGGCCAGACTTGCGCACAGCGGTACGATCACAGGGGTGGATCGGTCGCCGACGATGTTTCGTCAGGCCCAAATTCGAAATCGAGCCGCAATTCAAGACGGAAAGCTGAAACTGATCCAGGGCACCTTCGAGCGGCTGCCAGTGGAAAGCGCCTCAATGGACAAGGTTCTGGCCGTCAACGTGATATACTTCTGCTCGCCGACCGGAACCGCCTTGGCGGAAGCCCACAGGGTCCTGCGTCCAGGCGGAACAATGTCGATCTACGCGACGGATTGCTCTTCAATGAAGAGGTTGCAATTCGTTGGCCCCGAAACACGACAAACATTTGATCTAAAAGGACTTGAGGATTTCCTCGGCAAGAGCGCATTTGCGTCGGATCAAATCGATATTCAAATGATTTGGTTGCCATTCGGCTTTCGCGGCCTGGTGGCGCGACTGTGCAAGCGGTGACGTGGTGTACGGGTGTACCGCGCGCCAACTGACCATCTTCGAAGCACCTGCGTGGCAGATGCCAACCACAACGACGGCACAGATTGCCGCCACTACTGGCCCAAGAGCGCCGGACCCCATCTGCAACACTGATCGGTGCCAACCAGTCCTCGACCGAGAGTCAAGCGGCAGCCGGAGGATTGATCGGCAAGGATTCACCCTGACCAAGCCCGGTAGCCTGAAAGGCTGCGCTGCTCTGCGGAGGGCAAATGCCCAATAACGCGCGATTGCGACTGCTGGTAGCCGGCGCTTTCGCAGCCATTGTCGTCTGGGTTGGGTTTTATGTCTTCGGCGAACATCGATCACACCAGCAAGGAAAAGAAGCGACGTTGCAGCAACTGGTGGATAAAGCGCTGCGGCAGGGGTGCCTCGATGACTTAAATGGCACGCTTTCCATCCCGCCGAACCACCCATATGAAGTCGCGAACTGCCTCCGAATGGGGTATTTAAGCGAAGCCGAGGTGAAAAGTCGGGAGGATAACCTTGGCATCCCACTGCGCTAGACGCAGGAAATTTTGGTCCGGCAGTCCGATGCCGCCATGTCGGGTCTACAACAGGTGGAAACGAGCTTGTAGAGCGATCCCGGTGACACCAGTCGACTTGATCCAATGTCTAACGTTGGGGCAGGCGAAACGAGGCAAATGCCTGGTCTTTCTCGCGGGAACGCCAAGCACTCCTGGATGGTGACGACACCGATCAATTGAGTTGAGTGTCTGCTTTTGGTCAACTAACGACATCGAACATTGGCAGTTCAGCGTCCGCTATCGGCGTTCCCTCCACCACAAGCGAACCTACTGCTGTCGGCCCCCAATTAGACATTCGGGGTGCATCGTCGTGCTTTGCACCCGACGGGCAAAGGCTTGATGCGGGGCAAGCAATTGTAGGCTGACATCCTGGCGAACCAATCCGCTTTGTCTCTAAGCCGCCGATGCCACCATTGCCTCCGTCTCCTGTTTCACAGAGCGCACCAACGACTTCTCGAACGGGCTGATCTGGCCAAAGGACGGCTGAAGCCTCGACCGCCTATGCCGCAATGGCGCGTCGCGCGTTTCTTCCCCTGGGCAAAGCCCATTCCTCGCGGAACCAAGAAACGCGCGCCTGCGCCATCCTCCGCTTTGCTGCGGTCGCAAGCGATGCGGCGGCGGTCGCCTTCGGCCTCACGATCGCCGTCGAGGTCGCATGGTGCGGGCTCGGAAACGAAGAACGGAGACTGAAAATGGCTACCATCGGCACTTTCAAGAAGACCAACGTGAACGAGTTCACCGGCGAGATCGTCACCCTCAGCGTCCAGGCCAAGGGCGTGCGCATCGTCCCCGACACCCGGGCCAGCGGCGAGAACGCTCCAAGCCACCGCGTGGTGGTCGGCAAGGCCGAAATCGGCGCCGCCTGGTCGAAGCGCTCCAACGAGGGTCGCGACTATCTCGGGCTCAAGCTCGACGATCCGAGCTTCACCGCTCCGATCTACGCCAACCTCTTCGTCGACGAGGAAGGCGAGGGCCACAGCCTCATCTGGTCCCGCCCCAGCCGCCGCAACGGCGAGTAAATCGCCAGACGCCTCGCCCGGTTACTGGGCGAGGCGTCTTCTGCCGGCAACCGCGGAAGCTTTCCGCGCCGCGGGCTGCCATCACCGGGCTTTCTGTCATCAGATGCGTTACTTGATGCGCGATAGCGTGACGATGGTCGAGCGCGGCTATCACCCATTGCTGCGCGCGCCGGCGCCACTGCGTGAAGGCCTCTGGGCGGTGCGAAATAGCGCCCCTCAATTGCGCACCTGATCGCCGTCCCCCCGCTCCTCCATCCTGGCCATCGATCGCCGTTCAATCGCGACTGCCACAAGGAGACACCCCATGAACACCGACGCCGCGCATTTGCCGCCGCGCTACCTGCGCACTTCGGAAGCAGCGCATTTCCTCAGCCTTTCTGCGCGCACGCTGGAAAAACACCGCACCTACGGCACCGGGCCTGCCTATCGAAAACTCGGCGGCCGCGTCGTCTACGCCGTCGACGACCTCCAGGCCTGGGTCCAGCGCGGCGCCATGACGTCGACATCCGATCCGCATGGCTCGGTGCTGCCTGCCAAGCCTCAAGCCGCGCGCCTGATCGCCTATGCCGGGCGAGAAAGGCGCTGACCCGGCTGATCTCCCTATGTCTGGACGCACACGCCAACCGTCGGAACGCGGACAGCTTGATCTGTTCCACGCGCTCCCCGGTGTTGTCGCGCCACGCGATGCGCAGGATCTCATGGCCTATCCCTTCTTCTCGCTTGCCAAATCCAGGCGCATCGCGCCGATCGACTTTCGCGCCGGCGATGTCGCGATCCGTGTCGAGGCGATGCCCGATCACGGCATGGCGACGATCTGGGACGCCGATATTCTGATCTGGGCCGCGAGCCAGATCGTCAGCGCGCGGGATGCCGGATTGCAAACGTCGCGCCTGATGGCTGCGACACCATACGAAATGCTTACCTTCGTTGGCCGCGGTGTCTCGAAGCGAGACTATTTGCGCCTCAAGGCGGCGCTCGACCGCCTGCAGTCGACAAGCGTCGTCACCTCCATTCGCCAGCCCGCCGAAGGCCGGCGCAATCGCTTCTCATGGATCAATGAATGGCAGGAGCGCTTCGATCGGAACGGCCGCCCGCTCGGCGTCGAATTGATCTTGCCCGATTGGTTCTATCGCGCCGTCATGGATGACGCGCTGATTTTGACGATCGACCGTGCGTATTTCGGACTGACCGGCGGGCTGGATCGCTGGCTCTATCGGCTGGTGCGCAAGCACGGCGGACGCCAGCGCGCTGGTTGGCGTTTCGACATCCGGCATCTGTATCAGAAGTCCGGCAGCCTCTCGCCGCTCAAGCGCTTCGCCTTCGAGCTGCGCGACATCGTGCGCCGCCAACCTTTGCCGGGATATCTGCTGTTCACAGAGGTCGAAGCCAGCGGCCGTGTGCTGCTGGCTTTCGAACCGGCGCCCGCGTCGGTGGTCAGGATCGTGCCATCGGGAACCCGAACTATCGTGCCATCGGGGACCGCATCCTCGTGCTTTCGCGAACCGGGATCGGCCTTAAGGGACGAGCCCTTAACGGAAAACCGCGCTCTTAACTTAGAGTCTAACTCTCAATCTAACAGTCTTGCGGGCGAGCCGGGGACCGGCGGTAGGCAGGAGCGGCGGTGCGTTGGCCCGAGCGAGGGAGATGACACATGACGTCGTCTACCGAATTGCCGGCGCGCAGCGAGCTCACGACGGTCGAGCTGATCTGGATCGAGAAGCGGGTCGAGCATCGCATCCGCTTCGGACATCCATCCCATGAGACGATCATCGACAAGCAGCGGCGCGTCGTTGGATTTTCGCCAGGCAGTGTCTTTGCGTTCGTGCGCTGGGCGGCGAATGACTTTGGCACTGTCGTTTCGCGCATCGACATCGTGCGCGCGGTGTTGCACGCTGAACCTTATCAGACGCTGCGTTACATCCGGCCAGGCGGCGAGATCCTGCTCAAGATCGCGGGCTGGGACAAGGTTGAGCGGGTTCTCAAGCTGATCGATGCGATCGAAGCGATCGGTCTCGATCCGGCCGGGGCCGCGCCGGATTATTGGCGTCAGACCCATAACCGTCTCGTGGCCGGCGGAACGCCGCGTGCCTATTCGCTCGAGCAGCACCGCGCCTTTCTGTTGCGCAAGCGGGTGACCTCATGAGCCGCGCCGCATGCATGGCCGCAGCCCTTGCGGCCGTCGTCGCGACGGTCGCTCCAGCTGTCATGGAGATGCCGTCGCTGCTGCTGTGGAATGTATCGGCCAGCGCGCCGCTTGGGCTCTATGCGATCAGGAAGATGGCCGCACCAAGGGCTGGCGCGCTCGCTGTCATCGCACCGCCAGATACAGTCGCTCGGTTCGCCGCCAAGCGTGGCTACCTGCCGCTCGGCGTGCCGATGCTGAAGCACATCGAGGGGCTTCCTGGGAGCCAAGTCTGCCGCGCAGGCCGCGTCATCATGGTGAACGGACTTGCGGTGGGTGCTGCGCTGGAGCGCGACCGCAAGGGACGCGCCCTGCCTGACTGGCAGGGTTGCCGCGTCATCGCCGCCGCCGAGATCTTCGTCATGAACCGGAAGGTCGATGACAGTCTCGACGGCCGCTATTTCGGGGCGTTCCCGGCGAGCTCGATCGTCGGAGGCGCGCTGCCGCTTTGGACCGACGAGAGGGGCGATGGCCACTACACCTGGCTCGCTCCGGCGAACTGAAATTCAGCCCAGCCAACAAGAGATAGGAGATAATCCATGGCCGAGATCGGCGTCTTCCACAAAACAGAATCCGGTTATTCCGGACGCATTCGAACGCTGCTCGTGGATGCCGAGCTGGTGCTTGTGCCCACCAAAACATCTGACGACAAAGCGCCGGATTTTCGTATCCACATCGGCGACGGCAGCGGCCCCGAGGTCGGCGCGGCCTGGAAGGAAACCGGACAGACGGCTGGCGACTATCTGTCGTTCCGGTTGGAAGATCCGCTGTTTGGCCGGCGCTTTCGCGCCGGTCTGTTCCAATCCGACGACGGCTCCTGGTCGCTGCGCTGGATCCGGCCGAAGCCGCGGCCGGAGCGTGCTCGATGAGTGGGCTATCGGCGCCGAAATGTGGGAACGAACGCCGCCCCTTCCGTTGGTCGCCTACGCGGCGAGAAGCGCTTTTTCTTATCGGTGGCATGCTGATCTTCTGTCACGCAATGACGGGGGCCGTCGCGCAATCCGCGCCGGCCTCACGCAAATCCGCGGACGATCCTTATACCGCGCCTATTGCCGAGGCGTCGCATCGCTTCCGCGTTCCTCAGCGCTGGATACGGGAAGTCATGCACCTCGAAAGCGCCCGCGACCCGCGCGCTGTTTCGCGAAAGGGGGCCGTGGGCTTGATGCAGATCATGCCCGATACCTGGGCTGAGCTGCGCCTTCGTAACCAGCTCGGCCGCGATCCCTATGATCCGCGCGACAACATCCTTGCCGGCACCGCCTATCTTCGCGAGTTGTATGATCGATACGGTTCACCGGGCTTTCTCGCCGCCTACAATGCCGGGCCAGGGCGTTACGAAGCCTTCTTGAAGGGCCGTCCGCTGCCGGCTGAGACCCGGGCCTATGTTGCGGCGCTTCGCCCTTTCTGGGGCGGCGGTGATGCACCCGGCGCGATCACCGCCGGTCATGCCAAGGCCGTCAGCTGGAAGGTCGCGCCGCTGTTCATAGTGCCGTCCGGGGCCATGGCCGCTTCCGGTCTTCCGGCCGGCGAGGACGCTTCCGTCGAGCTCTCGTCGTCACCGTTGGTGCGCAAACTTTTCGCGGCCGGTTCGCAGCCGCGCCAGCTCTTCACTGGGTCCGACGTCTGGACATCGCAGCGATGACGAAGTCTCCTCCAGGGCGCTCCCTGGCGTCTCGTTTTACGTCGCAGCCAATGAGGCGCGCAGAGCACAGGACAGCAACCGAAGGATGGCAGGATAAAAGGGCGCACATTGCGCGGCGGTCGGGTGGTTGTTCTTGCTTGATTTTCTGGCGGGGGCCGCACATTGCCGGCCAATGGCGCAATGTCTATGAAGAAGCGAAGATATTGTATTTGTTTTTCTTTTTCCACATTGCGGTGCCGCGCCATGGCTGATGAGCGCGAGTTTCGCCTTCGACCCGGGCGCATCCGCTCCACGCGCGCCCAGCAGGCCCGGCCCTTCATCGCGCAGGTGTTGGCCGCGGCGAAAAAGGCAGGCGGCGGTATTTCGCGCTCGGGCCGGATTGTACAAGCAAGCCGCTCCCGCTTTGGTCACGGTCAGCGCGCCAGCATCCAGGCCAACCGCCTCATCACCTCGCGGTCGCGCGGCGCCGTCGTCAAGGCGCGAGTCGTCCGTCATTCCGTGCGCTCCGCTCCACTTGGCACCCACCTCAACTATCTGCGTCGCGAGGGTGTCAGCCGGGACGGGGAGAAGGGGCAGTTGTTCGGTCCGGGGACGGAGAATGCCGATGGCGCGGCCTTCGCCGCTCGCGCCAAGGACGATCGTCACCATTTCCGCTTCATCGTGTCGCCGGACGACGCTCTCGAAATGGCGGACCTCAACGCCTTCACCCGCGATCTGGTGGGGCAGATGGAGAAGGACCTCGACACGCGGCTCGACTGGGTGGCAGTCGATCACTGGAACACCGAGCATCCCCACATTCACCTGATCGTGCGTGGCGTCCGCGACCATGGCCAGGATCTGGTCATCGCGCGTGACTACATCAAGGAAGGCATGCGCGACCGGGCTCGCGATCTGGTTACCCAGGAACTGGGTCCGCGCACCGATCTCGATATCCGCCAAAGGCTCGAAAGCCAGATCCAGTCCGAGCGGTGGACGCAACTCGATCGGCAGTTGCTTCGCGACAGCCGTGACAGCGGGATCATCGATCTCGCGCCGTCTCGCCTAAGGCAACCGGACGAGTATCGCGCTCTGAAAATCGGTCGCCTGCGCAAGCTCGAGACCCTTGGTCTTGCCCAACAGGCCGGGCCTGGCCAATGGGCTATCGACGAACGGGCCGAAGCAACACTGCGCGAGCTTGGCGAGCGCGGCGACATCATCAAGCGCATCCACCGCGCGATGAGTGCGGCTGGCATCGAGCGTGGCTCAGCCAATTATGTCCTGGCCGCGGAGAGCCTGGAGACGCCTGTTATCGGCCGGCTGGTCGATCGTGGGCTCGATGACGAACTGATCGGCACGGCCTATGCCGTGGTTGACGGCGTCGACGGACGTACCCATCACATCAAGCTCTCCGATCTGGAGGCGGCTGGAGACAGCGCACCGGGATCGATTGTCGAGCTGCGAAAATTCGAGGATGCGCGCGGTCGACGTCGGGCCGCACTCGCCGTGCGCTCCGATCTTGCTGTGGATCGGCAGATTACGGCATCGGGTGCGACCTGGCTCGACCGTCAGGCAATCGCGCGCGAACCGACCGCCCTGGCCGAGGCCGGCTTCGGCGCCGAGGTTCGCGACGCCCTCGACCGGCGCGCCGAACATCTTGTCAAACAGGGGCTCGCGGAGCGCCAAGGCAGACGCATCACCTTCACCCGGAACCTGCTCGACACGTTGCGGCGTGCAGAACTGGAGAAGCTTGGCGACAGGCTCGCCGCCGACACCGGAAAACCCTTCCAGGAGGCCGCCAGCGGAGACTTTGTTGCCGGCGCCTATCGCCAGCGCTTGTCACTCGCCTCCGGCCGTTTCGCCATGATCGACGACGGGCTCGGCTTCCAGCTCGTCCCGTGGACGCCCTCACTCGAAAAGCATCTCGGCCAGCACGTCTCCGGTGTCGCACGTGGTGACGGCGGCATCGACTGGAGCTTTGGCCGCAAGAAGGGGCTCGGCCTCTGACAACGGAAGAAAGGAACAACCATGTCCGCCACCAAAATCCTGTGGGGCCAGATCCTCACGGTCTTCCTGATCGTCCTGGCGACGACCTGGGCGGCGACGCAATGGACCGCATGGAAACTCGGTTTCCAGATCGGGCTCGGTCCACCCTGGTTCGAGATCGCTGGGGTGCCCGTCTACTATCCGCCATCTCTGTTCTGGTGGTGGTATTTCTACGACGCTTATGCCCCGTCAATCTTCGTGGAAGGTGGCTTGATCGCTGTGTCCGGTGGCTTCCTCTCGATCGTCGTTGCCATCGGCATGTCGGTGTGGCGGGCGCGCGAAGCCAAGACTGTTCAGACCTACGGGTCGGCACGCTGGGCCGAAAAGCGACAGGTGGAGGCAGCGGGCCTGATCGACAATGATGGTGTCGTGCTCGGGCGCTATGATCGCCATTATCTGCGCCACGATGGCCCGGAGCACGTATTGTGCTTCGCCCCGACCCGGTCCGGCAAAGGCGTCGGCCTGGTGGTGCCTTCGCTTCTGACCTGGCCGGGCTCGGCGATCGTCCACGACATCAAGGGCGAGAACTGGCAGCTCACCGCAGGCTTTCGCGCTCTGCACGGTCGCGTGCTGCTTTTCGATCCGACCAATTCGAGATCGTCAGCCTACAATCCGCTTCTGGAAGTCCGCCGCGGCGAGTGGGAGGTTCGCGACGTCCAGAACATCGCCGACATTCTCGTCGATCCGGAAGGAAGCCTGGAAAAGCGCAACCATTGGGAAAAGACCAGTCACGCGCTGCTGGTCGGCGCGATCCTCCACGTTCTCTACGCCGAGCAGGACAAGACGCTCGCCGGCGTCGCCGCCTTTCTTTCCGATCCGAAGCGCCCGATCGAATCGACGCTTGCCGCGATGATGAAGACCGCTCACTTGGGTGATGCTGGCCCGCATCCGGTCATCGCCAGTGCGGCGCGCGAGCTGCTGAATAAATCCGACAACGAACGCTCAGGCGTGCTGTCCACCGCGATGTCCTTCCTCGGTCTCTACCGCGATCCGGTTGTCGCCGGCGTGACCCGGCGCTGCGACTGGCGAATTTCCGACATCGTCGGGGGCAAGCAACCGGCAACGCTCTATCTCGTCGTGCCGCCTTCGGACATCAACCGGACGAAACCGCTCATCCGCCTCATCCTCAATCAGATCGGTCGCCGCCTCACCGAAGACCTGCATACCAAGACAACCCGCCACCGGTTGCTTCTGATGTTGGACGAATTCCCGGCGCTGGGCCGCCTCGACTTCTTCGAGAGCGCGTTGGCCTTCATGGCGGGCTATGGCCTGAAAAGCTTTCTGATCGCGCAGTCGCTGAACCAGATCGAGAAGGCTTATGGCCCCAACAACTCGGTCCTCGACAACTGTCATGTCCGCGTCAGCTTCGCCACGAACGACGAGAGGACCGCAAAACGCGTCTCTGACGCGCTAGGCACGGCGACCGAGATGCGGGCGATGAAGAACTATGCCGGTCACCGGCTTTCGCCGTGGCTCGGGCATCTCATGGTGTCGAGGCAAGAGACGGCGCGGCAGTTGCTCACTCCCGGCGAGATCATGCAGCTTCCGCCGACCGACGAGATCGTCATGGTGGCAGGCGCGCCGCCGATCAGGGCCAAGAAGGCCCGCTACTACGAGGACGCCAGTTTTAAGGAGCGCGTGTTGCCGCCGCCCGAACTGGCGCGGTCGCAAGAGGCCGAGCCTGATGATTGGAGCCTATTGCCGATCCTGGCTCACTCTGAGGCGACGCAAGCCTCCGGCATGCTGCAGCAGGACGATGGCGATCCAACGGGATCGGAGCGCCGCCTGCAGGCAGAACTCAATCGGGCGCAGGCGGTCGAGAAGGCGGCGCCCATTGAGAATGAATTCGAAATGGAACCGGCCGACGATGTCGACGATGATGATGCCATCCGCAACCGGCGCCTGGCGCGCCTCATGCAGGGTGTTGCACGGCAGGTCTCCCTCGACCCCGATGACGGCATGGAGCTGTAGGCGCCATGACGGCTCGCAAAAGGAAAGTGCAGATTTCCGTCTATCTCGATCAGAGCATCATGACGATGCTCGGCGATTATGCGGCGCGGCGCGGTCAACCCCAATCCATGATTGCGGAAGCAGCACTCGCTTCCTTCCTGTCGCCGGATGCGGACGCACGCCGCGAGGCCGCTATCGCCAAACGCCTCGACCAGGTCGATCGCCGCCTGGCCAGGCAGGAGCGCGATATCGGCATTGCGGTCGAGACACTGGCGGTGTTCGTCCGCTTTTGGCTCGCGACAACGCCGGCCTTGCCCGAGCCCGCCGCCCAGGCCGCGCGCGCCAAGGCGGCCGAACGTTACGAAGCCTTCGTCACGGCCTTGGGCAGGCGCCTGGCGAAGGGGCCGAAACTGCGGCAGGAGATTTCGGAGGATATCAATCCGATGGACAACAGCGAAAACCCACCCTGACGGGTTGCAGGTCAATCATCGGCTGGCTTGGAGCTTGATGGCCATGTTCATCATGATGATGGGTATACTCGACGCCCCTGACGGTCACGCGACGACAAAGTTGGCGTACCGATGACGACCGATGATGATCAGCCGCGGCAACAGGATGAGCGAGCAAGTCCCGGCAGCCGGTTCGTCGCACCTTGATCAATCGATGGCATCAGCCTTGTTATCGGTGAGAAGAGCCGCCCGCTTGCCGATAGCCGACTTGACTGAGTCGACAAGCTGCTCAGGAAAGCCACGGGGCAAGGAGATGATCACCTCGTCGGCCTGCTTCTCCACGTTTTCAGCAATGTCATCGAAAATTCTGCGCATGACAGGGGTACCCACACCGGCAATGTCAGCGGTCTGCAGGAAGTGGCGTGGCATGATGTCAGGTACCGAATAGTGTCTGTTCCTGCCGACCGACATTGCCAATTTGAATCTTTTGCGCGGAATCTGTCCGGTATCAAGGCTGGGCTGCGCGGTCAGCACGTCGTAAAGCGGCGTCATGCGGAATCGTCCCCCAGGGCTCAGAAAAATACTGAAATTCTTGGCGTGGCCGTCGGTCGCGCCAATCAGCCAGAACAAGATGCAGGTGCGCAAGAAGGTGGCGATGTCTTCATCTGGCGTATCGCTACCCTTCAAGAGCTCGACAATCTCGCGCATGCCGGGACCGCCATCCGATTGGTACTTGCGCGTCGGCGGCACTGACAGCGCTTGACAGATATCCTCCTGCGGCAGGCGCAGGAGGCGGCCGTCGCGTGCCCACAGCCGGTCGAAGCGTTCTACGATCAGGGTACGGCGCACGCCGAAGTCAGCGATCTGCGCCTGGGCGGAGGGAACGCCAAACGCTTGCAGCAGCTTAAGGCACAGATACTCGTTCTCGACGCTGTTGGAGAGATCGATGCCGTTCGGCAGCCGGCCGATCTGCGGCTTCAGGATATGGTTGGTCGCTGCCGTGCCGATCGGTTTGAACCAGCTTCCGTCCTTGCGCAGCAGCGCGGTCTTTTCCTGCGCGCCGGCAATCGAGATGCGAAAGTCCTCATCCTCGCCGAGGCCCAGCGGAGCGGTGGCAAGGTTCTCGATTATCCCGGCGACGTCCTCGTTGCTGACCGGCTTGCCTTCGACACTGCCGGGAGGGCCTGGATCCATGCCATCGGGCTGGAATTGCAACGCGCCGACGCAGTCACGGCCGAGCGCAGCCAGCATGCTGTAGGCGTCGGTGCCGTCGGCGCCGACCCGTTCGGCAACACGCCTGCGTATGGCGTCATTGTCCGGAAGCAGGTTGTCGAAGACGTTGGTCACCGGCGTGCCGATATAGCGGTCTTCCCGCAAAGGAAGCGAGAGTGAGATCGGGAAGGTGCCGCGCCAGTCCAGCCATTCGCGGGCGTATTGGAAGTCGATGGCGCCCGTCGATTCCCTGCGCAGGATGCCCACCAGGCGCCCGTTCAGAAAGACATTCAGGGGGATGTGAACCCGGCGCCGTGCCATCAGAACAGATCCTCGATATCAGCAGAGCTGCCTTTGCTGCGCGCGCGCACGACGAGTTCAAGGTCGAGAGCGGAGAGGGCGGCCATCAAGGTGCGGAGTTGCATCGCGGGCTCGCCGGCCTCGAGGCGGGAGACCGTACCCTGGCGCAGGTGGATCTGGTTGCCGAGCGAGCCTTGCGTGAGCCCGGCGTTCTTGCGGGCGCGGCGCAGAATGGCTCCGAGTTGTTTTTCGTTGCGAGCGATCTGGTCTGTCATGATGGGTCTCCACGCCAGCAATATACGCGATCGCGTATTATTCGTCAATATACGAAGTTGCGTATAAAATGGAGATATACGTGATCACGTATATAAGGAAGATATACGCGACCGCGTATGATGCGGCGCGTCAGCTGGCAGCGGCGGTCTTGGCGCCCCAGCTGAAGCGGTCCGCACCCGGTCATCGCCAGCGCCGCACGGGAACTTCTGAGCAAGTCCGACAACGAACGCTCCAGTGTACTCTCGACCGCGATGTCCGCAATGCGAGGCGGCGATCTCCAGGCGTCTCTACCGGACCGACCGCCGGATCGCGCGCCTGGAGCGCCGGCATCTCGCTGGAGACCTTGGCCGTTTTTATCCGCTTCTGGTTGGCGCGACTCCGCTTTGCCGGAACCGATGGCGCAGGCGGCGCGCGCGAAGGCGAACGAACGCTACGAGGCATTCGTCGCCGCGCTTGGCAGCGCCTCGCCAAGGGGCCAAGCCTGCGGCAGGAAATCCCCGTAGACGTTATGCCATCCAGCGACGCAGAATGACGATGAGAGGCCTGTGGGCAGAGGCGCCGCCCGGGCTAGCGCGGCGCCGCCCGCGCTGTTGATGCCATCTGGGTTCTGTTGCTGATGGCGTTCAGTTGGCGGCTCCGCACAACTGCGACGTCGTCAATCCTGGCGGCACGTTCTCCGTGGGGCCAAATCCGTACTTCGCCATGATGGTGGCGATCGTGCCATTCGACATGACCTTCGCCAGACCCTGATTGTAGAGGTCGCGCAGATCGCCATCGTCCTTCCTGAACGCGATCGCGATGTAGCTGATCGACTTCTCGTCCGTCGTAAACGGGCTGGCGCGCTCCAGATCGGGGCTCTTGTTGCCGGCAAGCAGCCCGATCACCGTCGGGGAAGAGAACAGAGCCGCGTCGATGCGGCCGGCGCGCAGTGCCGCGATGTTGGTCTCGATGTCGGGGAACTGCAGGATGCGGTCTTCCGGCACGCCCTCGGTGATGGCGTTCTTGATGACATTGCTGCCGCGGCCGCCGCCCATGATCGCGTCGGATTTCTTGGCAAGATCCGCATAGCTGTGGATCGCCTTGGGGTTGCCGGCGAGCACGATCGCCGCGTCGTCCGACCTCAGGTCGGGAGCGCCGAAGGCCACCTGCTGGCATCGCTCCGGCGTTATCGACAGGCCGGATGCGACGGCATCGAAACGGCCGGCCATCAGGCCAGGGATCAAGGCGCCGAACTCGGTGACCTCGAAGTCGACCTGCTTGACGCCGAGATCGGCGAAGGCAGCCCTGAGGAGATCCGGATGCCAGCCGAGCAACTCGCCGGTTCCCTCCTTTTTGTAGCCCCATGGCGCGCGGTTGTGGATGCCGATGACGATGCGCCCTTCCTTTAGGACGCGTTCTTTCGTGGTCTCTGCCGTTGCCGGCAGCACAGATCCAACAAGCGCGGCATAGGCGATGCAGGCTAGGCCAATCGCAGCCGATGGGGCTCGAAAATTCATCGGGGGTCCTCCCATGAGTTTGAGTTGCGCGAAGGCGTCCCGCCTCAGCCGCTCAAAACTACGGTTGGATGCCGCATCTCGTCAATGTATATATACGAAATATAGACGAAATATTGCGTATGAAGTGGTGAGTGGGTCAGGCCTGCCCGTCGAGGAGATACATGCCCTACGTGATTGCGATCGGGTGACGCAGTCCCCCAACCTCGCTTCCGCCGCTGACGCTTGAACCGATGCCGAACACCCGGTCGCCTAGACAGGCAAGACTTCCGAGCGCTTGACCTGCCCGAGCGCGAAGCTGCTTTCTATCGAGGCGATGTTGTCCAGCCGCGTCAGCTTGTCCTTGATGAACCGCTCATAGGCCTCGAGGTCGCGCACCACGATGCGCATCAGGTAATCGCGCTGGCCGGTCATCAGATAGCAGTCGACAACCTCCGGCCAGCGCAGCACCGCCTGGGAGAAGCGGTCGAGATCGTCCTCGCGTTGCCGTTCAAGCTTGATCGACGCGAAAGCGCTGATCGGCAGGCCAAGCTTCTTCTGGTCGAGGACCACGGTGTAACCTTTGATGACGCCGGCGCTCTCCAGGAGTCTCACGCGCCGGGCGCATGGTGAGGGCGAAAGGCCGACGGCCTCAGCGAGGTCGTTCGTCGTTGCCTTTGCGTTCTTCTGCAGCGCGGCGATGATTTTAAGGTCGATTGCATCGAGCGTCGGACTTGGCACGTTTCCCTCATCTGGGTGTCAATATTGGCTGGATCAGCCAATATTATTGAAATCCTTGCGTAAGAATAGCCACTTTTGAGAGACCTTGGCCGCTATCGTTGAACCGCGATTTCACGGGAGCCGACGATGACGATCCTTTCCGAGCTTGAACGCAAGGTTCTGTGGCTGGCTGTCTGGATGATCCATCATGCCAACCATGTTCGCGGGTCGCAGGACGGCCTCAAGGTCGGCGGCCATCAGGCGTCGTCGGCGTCCGCGTCGACCTTGATGACGGCGCTCTACTTCCAGATCCTCAGGCCTGAGGACCGCGTTGCCGTCAAGCCGCATGCGAGCCCCGTCTTCCATGCCATCCAGTATCTGTTCGGCAGGCAGACGCTCGAGCAGCTGCAGAATTTTCGCGGCTATCGCGGCGCGCAGTCCTACCCGTCACGAACCAAGGATATCGACGATGTCGATTTCTCGACCGGGTCGGTCGGACTGGGCGTGGCGCAGACCTTGTTCTCCTCGCTGGTCCAGGACTATGTCAGGGCCAAAGGCTGGAACGCGGACCAGCCGGAAGGTCGGATGGTCGCCCTTCTCGGCGACGCCGAAATGGATGAAGGCAATATCTTCGAGGCTCTTCTCGAAGGCTGGAAGCACGGCCTGCGAAACACCTGGTGGGTCGTCGACTACAACAGGCAAAGCCTTGATGCGGTGGTGCGCGAAGGCTTGTGGCAGCGCTTCGAATCCATCTTCCGCAACTTCGGCTGGGACGTGGTGATCCTGAAACATGGGACATTGCAACAGGCGGCCTTTGAGGAGGAGGGCGGCGAGAAGCTGCGGTCCTGGATCGATGCATGCCCCAACCAGCTCTATTCGGTGCTGACCTTCCAGGGCGGCGCCGCGTGGCGCCGGCGCCTTCTGGATGACCTGGGGGACCAAGGACCGGTGACCCGCCTGATCGAGAAGCGCAGCGACGACGACCTTGCCGCCTTGATGGCAAACCTCGGCGGCCACGATCTGGCAACCATCATCGATGCCTTCGAGCAAGCGCGCGGGCATGATCGTCCGACCTGCTTCATCGCCTATACGATCAAAGGCTTCGGCCTGCCGCTCGCCGGCCACAAAGACAATCACGCCGGATTGATGACGCCGGCGCAAGTCGACGCGTTGCGGCAAGGCATGGGTGTCCGCGCGGGGCGTGAATGGGAGATGTTCGAGGGCCTTGCATACGATGAGGCCGCGATCCGGTCCTATCTCAAATCATCGCCTTTCGCGCAGGCAGCGACCCGTCGCCATAAAGCCCCGGCCGTAACCGTGCCGGCACAGATTGCCTTCAGCGCCCAGGTGTCCATGTCGACACAGCAGGGTTTCGGCCTGTTGATGCACGAGATCGCCAAGTCAGACAGCGATCTTGCGAAGCGTGTGGTCACCACGTCTCCGGACGTCACTGTCTCGACCAATCTTGGCGCCTGGGTCAACAGGCGGGGGCTGTTCGCGCGCGGCAACCAGGCCGACATTTTTCGCGAGGAACGCATTCCCTCGACCTTCAACTGGACGTTTTCGCCGTCGGGACAGCATTTCGAACTGGGCATCTCGGAGATGAACCTCTTCACGATGCTGTCGGCGCTGGGTTTGTCGCACTCGCTTCACGGCGAGCGCCTGCTTCCGGTCGGAACGCTCTACGACCCCTTCATCGAGCGTGGCCTCGATGCACTCAACTATGCTTGCTATCAGGACGCTCGCTTTATCCTAGCGGCGACACCCTCAGGCGTGACGCTGGCGCCCGAGGGCGGAGCGCATCAGTCGATCGCCACGCCGCTGATCGGCATGGCGCAGGACGGCCTGGCGACATTCGAGCCGGCCTATGTCGACGAGCTGGCAGTCATCCTGCGTTGGGCATTCGACTACATCCAGCGCTCCGGCGAGGCCGAGCCCGACGACCAGACTTGGCTGCGCGATCAGACTGGCGGTTCGGTCTACCTCAGGCTCTCGACGCGGCTGATCGAGCAGCCGACACGCCAGACCGGCCGTCCCCTGGCGCGCGACATCGTCGATGGCGCTTACTGGTTGCGCACACCCGGGCCGAATGCCGCTGTGGTGATCGCCTATTCGGGAGCTGTCGCGCCGGAGGCGGTGCAGGCCTTGGGCCTGATGGCCGGTGACCGGCGCGATATTGGACTCTTGGCCGTGACCTCCGCCGACCGGCTGAATGCCGGCTGGTCGGCTGCTGCGCGCGCGCGCCAGTTTGGCCATCCTCGCGCCACGAGTCATGTCGAGCGCCTGCTGGCCGGTCTTCCGGCCTCCTGCGCCATCGTGACGGTGCTGGACGGGCATCCCGCAACGCTCGCCTGGCTGGGTTCGGTCCATGGCCATCGCACGCGCGCGCTCGGCGTCGAGCATTTCGGCCAGACCGGCACGATCGCGGATCTCTATCGGCATTACGGGATCGACGCGCAAGGCATCATGGCCGCCGTGCAATCGGTTTCGGCCGGCCCGCCGCTGAGGCACCTTGGCTCCGCCGCCTGACGATCCGCCAGCATCGCCTCGCGGCCGGCTCGCTCGATAGGGGCTGTCAATACCGGAATTCCCTGAGGGCGGCTTCCCATCCTCGGTGCCATCTTCCCGCGTTACGAAAAGCGGGCGAGATGAAAATGGCTGGGACCGGCGATCTTATGAGCCGTGAAGCGCTGCGGTCGCAGGTTGGGACGGCGGCGGCGATTGCGCATCACGGCGAACTCATCCAGGGCGTCTTCAAGGACGATGGTGGGCGCCTGCATCGCGGGCTCGTGACGCTGCCGATTACCGGCTTGAGATCGGAGGCGAGCTTTGCCAGGAGCGACGGCGATGCCGTCGTTGTCCACCCCAATCACAAGATCAAGGCGTCGGCAGCCGCGCAGCTCACGCTCGAATTCCTGAACGTCACCGGCGGTGGCGTGTTGACACTTCAAAGCGCAATTCCCGTGGGGCACGGCTATGGCTCATCGACGGCTGACGTCGTCGCTTCCATTCGCGCCGTCGCCGCGGCCCTCAACGTCCAGCTGCGGCCCTCAAGCATCGGGCGCCTGGCCGTGGCTGCCGAGCGCGCGAGCGACGCGATCGCCTTCGATGAGCACGCGGTGCTGTTCGCGCAACGGGAAGGCACGGTGATCGAGAATTTCGCAGGCTCCCTGCCGCCTCTGCTTCTGGTCGGGTTCAAGGCAAATGCCGGGGCTCCGGTCGATACATTGCAGCTGCCGCCCGCACGCTACGACAGCGCCGAGATCCAGGAATTCGGCGTGCTTCGGGCGCTGGTGGCGCGGGCGGTTCGCCTTCAGGATCCCTATCTTCTGGGACGCGCCGCCTCGGCCAGTGCTCTGATCAGTCAACGGCACTTGCCAAAGCAGGGCTTCGGCGAGATCGCCGAAATCGCTCGGCGAGCCGGGGCGTGTGGCGTGCAAGTTGCCCATAGCGGTTCGTTGTTCGGCCTGATTTTCGATCTTTTCGCATCGAATCTGAAGCGGCGAGCGGCCCTCGTCGCGCAGCAGATAAGACGTGCCGGCTTCAAGGATGTCGAAGTCCACCTGGTCAATGCGGAGGGCAGGACATGGTGACCCTCGACGTGGACTATTTCAGGGACCTCGAGACCCCGCGCCTTGCGCACCTGGCGCCAAATCTCGTGGCCGCGGCTTTTCCGCTGATGAAGCTGATGCCGGCCCGCTTCATTCTGGATCGGGCAGCGTCGAATGGCGAGCTGAAGCGAGGCTCCCATATCGTGGAGACGACGTCCGGCACGTTCGGCATGGCGGTCGCGCTGCTGGCGGCAGCGCGCCACTATCGGCTTACGCTCGTCACCGCTTCAACGCTGATTGACGCCAAATACAAAGCCCGCCTGGAGCGCATCGGCGCCACGGTCATCGCGCTTGACGATCCGCGCGGCGACGGCAACCAGCCTGGCCGGCTGGAGCGCCTCCAGGAAATCCTCGCCAACGAGCCGGACGGCTTCTGGACCCGCCAATATGACAGTCCCGGTAACTGGCTTGCCTATGCGCGGTTGGCCGAACTCTTCATCCGCGCAATGGGCAAGGTTGACTGCCTGGTCGGCTGCGTCGGCACGGGCGGCTCGCTATGCGGCACCGCCTCCTTTTTGCGAACCGTCTTTCCGCACCTGACGGTATTTGCCGTCGATACCCATCGCAGCATTCTGTTCGGGCAGCCTGTCGGCAAACGCATGCTGCGGGGCTTGGGCAACAGCGTACTTCCGAAAAATGTCAGGCATGAGCTTGTCGACGAAATCCATTGGGTTGGCGCCTACCCGGCGTATGGGACCGCGCACCGTTTGCTGCGCGACCACGGCCTGTTCATGGGGCCGACCAGCGGCGCCGCCGCCTTGGTGGCGCAATGGGTTGCAACGACCCTTTCGGATGCGCAAGTGGCGGTCATCATGCCTGACGAAGGCCATCGCCATGCCGAGACTGTCTACAATGATGACTGGCTTGCCGCGCTGCCTGGCTGGCCCTGCAAGGAGCCGTCCGAGCCGAGGACGCTGACGACCATCGCGCCAGCCGCGGAGACGCAATGGACGCGCTTTCTTTGGCTGCGCCGCAGCCTCGACGATGTGCTGAAAACGCGCGAAGCAGGGGAAGTGCCACCGGCTGTTGGCGCCGCGGAGAATCTATGAAACGAGATCCAGCCCGTTCTTGTCGAGCCAGCGCCAGGCATCGTCCGTCGTCTGGAAGACCTGATCGTGTTCGTTCGATCCGGCGGACAGATCGACGTCCTTGAGACCGCTGGCCGTCACGACGGCCACGACACGGTCTGTGGCTGCGATGACACCTTGGTCCTTCAATTTCGATATCGCTATCAGCGGCGTGACTGACGCCAGTTCGGCAAAGAGTCCTTCCTCCCGCGCAAGGCGCTCCTGCATCGCGATCAGGCCGTGATTGCTGACGGGCACGGCGTGCCCGCCGGATTCGCGCAGCGCCTTCAGCGCCTGGAAGGTGCTGCGCGGCGTACCGATCGATACGGCAAGGCTGTCGAACAGCATCTTATGTTCACTCAACGCATCAGTGCCGCTGGCCAGAGCATCCGCCAGCGACCCATGCACCTCCGCCGCGACGAGACGAGGCAGGCGCGTGATCGACCCTTGGGCGAACAGCTCGCAAAAGCCGGCCCACACACCGGACAGGGCATCGCCGTAGCAGACCGGCAGGACGCACCAGTCTGGCGCCGTGCCATCTGATTGTTCGACGATCTCATAGGCGATCGTCTTGTAACCCTCGATGCCGAGTGGATGGCTGCCGACGACCGGGCCGTGATAGGGCGAGGCGATGAACCAGTCGTAGCGGGCCGCCGCCTGTTCAAGCAGCGACCATCGGTCCATTTTGCTGACCAAGGGCAGGACCGTCGCGCCATATTTGCGGATCTGCGCCAGCATCGCGCCGGCTGATCCCGCGAAAGTGGTGACGACGCATTTCAACCCCGCTCGGGCGGCGTAGGCCGCCAGGGAAGCGCCGGCGTTTCCCGAGGAGGCGGTCGCGACGATCTTCGCGCCACGTGCACGCGCCACGCTGACCGCGATGGTCGAGAATCGATCCTTGTGCGACCAGGTCGGGTTTCGGCCTTCGTCCTTGATTGCGAGGTTAGGCACGCCGAGAAACGCGCCGATGCGCGGCGCGGCAAGCAAAGGCGTCAGACCTTCGCCGAGGCTCACCGCCTCCGCTTCTGTGCAAGGCAGCATATGCGCAAAACGCCACAGCGAGCGCGAGCTGGTGGCGCCGGCTAAAGGGTCGGGCTGCGGAGCTGCATAGACGGGCGCAAGATTTGCCGGCGCGGTGTCTTGGCACCGCGCGCACCCTTTGGAGTTGATGGTGATATCGGCGGGATAGGAAGTGCCGCATCGGATGCAGACGAACTCCAGGACGCGACCTGTGTCCATAACGGGTCGGTTTTGCTCGCCTGAGGGATGCGCGGACATATCGTGTGCGAGGTCGCGAAACGGCCGGCTCGCCATGGCAATTCCTTATCCAGGAAACGATGAAATCGCTGGTTGTTTCAAACAGCCAACAGCACCGCTGTCAATGCGGAATGTGCACTATAGTGTGTCGCACCATAGTGCGCGTCGTAGCATCCGTTGTTTGATGAAACTTCGCGGCGTTTTCGGGCTGAACGTGCAGCGGCTCCGGAGAGAGAGAAAGCTCTCTCAGGAGCAGTTGTCTTTCGTTTCAGGCCGCACGCGAGCCTACATCAGCAGCGTCGAGGCCGGGCGGCGCAACGCCACGCTGGATACAGTCGAAATTTTAGCCAAGGCGTTGAATGTCGAGCCACAGGAGTTGGTTTCGGCAAGCCCGGCAAATAAGCGAGCTATTCGGGCGACGAAACCGCCCGCTTCAAAGTCGACCGATTGAAGCCAACCTTCCATAATGCGGTGCTGACCTGATTTTCACTTGTCTCTTCGTTGTGACACGGGATTGACTCCTTCAGTGTACATTCGATGCGCGTCCTATTGAAGATTGTATCTAGACAGCCATAGGTTGTTCTGCGGGGTAGGGCCTGACTGTGGTTGAGGTCTGCCGATGGAGAACGAAACTGTTGTCGACCTTTTTGCGGCGATCACAAAGATCGACACCGCGCGGTCGGCCGATGCAATCCTTCAGGAGTTCCGCTTCGCCATGGAGCGCTACGGATTGCGCAATTTTCTGATCACCGGACTGCCTGTGCCGCACGGGACGGACTGGCAGCGTGAGATTCTTGCCGATGGCTGGTCTCCTGAATGGCATCGTCGCTATGTCGCCGAGGAGTATTTTTTGCACGATCCTTGTGTCGCCCAGTGCCGGCACTCGCCACAGCCCTTCCGATGGGGCGAGCTGCCGGCCGCAAAGCTGGTTGCGCGCGCGAAGCTGGTCATGAACGAGGCGGCCGAGTTCGGGATGAAAGAAGGTATCTGCGTCCCAATTCATGTCCCATTGGCCGGGCCAGGCGTCGTCACGATGGCGAGTGACCGGATGGACGTTCCCCCAAGCGCCATGCCCCTTATCGAAACACTTTGCGTGCATACCTTTCGCAGCCTCTCAGCGCTGGGAACAGCCGGCGATGGCGATGAGCCCACGCCGTTGACGGCGCGCGAGCGCGAACTCCTGGAGTGGAGCGCGCAAGGCAAATCCAACGATGACATCGCTTGTATCCTCGGCGTCACCAGGAACACGGTTGAAAGCCATCAGCGCAACATTCGAGGCAAGCTCGATGCAATCAACGTGGCGCATGCCATTGTCAAGGCGCTGCGACGGCAGGAAATCCAGATTTAGCAATACCTGAATACCGTCATACGTACGGCAAATCCGTTTTCCTACGACCTCCGCATGGAGGCGTCATGGTTCGTGTGCATTTGGTCACTTGGGACAACAGGAAGCACTACAGGAAAGTTCTGGAGCGCTACTTTCGCATAAGGTACGAGATTTACGTCAAGCAGAGGCGATGGCGCGCCGTCGCCCGGCCGATCAACATCGAGATCGACGCCTTCGACAATGAGCATGCGCTTTATGTCCTGGCGCTTGACACCAACGGCAAGATCGTTGGCGGCTCCCGTCTCGTGCCGACGCTGGAACCGCATCTCATGAGCGAGGTCTTCCCGGTCCTCGCCGGTGGCAAGCCTCCGAGAGCGGCTGAGATTTTCGAATGGACGCGCTTCTTCATCGTTCCATCGCTTCGCACGCACGGTGCTTCATCGCCGGTCGCCGGCTTCGTCCTCTGCGGTATGCTCGAGATGGCCCAAAATCTGGGGATTCGACAGATCAGCGTGGTGTGCGAGACATTCTGGCCAAAACGGCTGCGCGCGCTTGGCTGGACGCTGACCGAGCTCGGCGACGTTCTCGAACATCCCGACGGCGACATCATCGCGCTGCTGATTGATGTCACGCCCGAGGCTGTTGAACAGACGCGCCGCGCCTACGGCATCAGCGGCGTCATACTTGCCGACAAGATCTAGAATGATTCCCAGCGCCAGCCGGAGACCGCCAATCGATCGCGAATTGTAGACTATTCGACGACCATTTTGGGGCCGGAACCGGCCGGTCCGTTATCGGGGCGAGCTCGGCGAATACTACCGGCCTCCTCCCACGGCGTACGGCGTAGCCTGGGACCAATTCTACGGACAGAACTATGCGCTGATGTGGCGGTGCCGAGACAAGGCCACCGGGCGGTTCGTCGACGACTTCTATTGCAATGGTGAGCCAGTGATCGACAGCACCTAGCCCGGCTGGTCGGCTCAAGCAGCAGTATGGACGCACCCCGGAATGGATTGCTAAGTATACGAGAACTGGACCCACGATCGAGGCCGGATACATCGGGCGGATTGCGGTTTTTGCAATAACGTTCAGGGAACCCAAGGCGGCACAGGTGACAGAAACGGCAGGTGGCACGGGCCGTTTGATCGGGATACTGCCTTTGTCTCCATCGGGCAGATATGCGCGTGTGCTCCATATGCAACCCGTAGAACTCGATATCGAACGGCGGTCTGGCCGCGTCCCATGTGAGGCGGCCTTGCGTGTACAGAGACCGTGAGCCGTCCCCAACGGGGCCCCCGCTCGCGCCCCCGTTATCTTTCTGATTGAACGGCGGTAGCGATCTCTCCGCCAGCAAACAGAAAGAGTTCCTAAACGACCCGCCGAGTGCGCCAGACGCAGAAACTCGGAAACTGATTATTCATAGATTTTACTATACCTTGTACGACGTCGCAGGCCAGTTTCGAGTAGTGTGACACTCTCCTACAACGAAAAGCCCGGCCCTCCCCCGCGCCGGGCTTTTCATACTTGGCCTTTGGCAGCCTCCCTAGTGCCGTTTTTCATTTGCCGCTGTCCATACGCCCCGCGCGTCGTGACGCCGCTTGCCAGCCTTGGGTTGCGTCTGCTCTATCACGTGCCGGCAAGGCTCGGTGGCCTGTAGGTCACCCGACAGACTGCGTCGCCGTCGAGACTCGATCGCGGTCCGGTAAGTTCGACAATCTCGGGTGCAACTCACACCAGTTTCCGGCCTTCGTGGTTTTGTGGAAGGGTCCTTGGATTTCGATTGCATTGCTTTTTCAGTAACACCTAATATCAGCCTGTTGAAATCGGCATTCTGGGAAGGAAGTGTCATGCCTAAGGTTTCAGATCTTTTCTTTAAAACAGCTATCGTATGGCTCATTCTGGGGATCGGCGCCGGCTTGCAGATGGCAATCTCGGGCGACCACGGTGCATTTCCTGCACATGCACACATCAATCTGCTCGGATGGGTCACAAGCGCAATCTTTGGCGGCTACTACGCTCTTAATCCGGCAAAGGCAGCGCGGAGAACCGCCATGGTCCACTACGGCCTCTACAACGTCGGATTGGTGGTAATGCTGCCAGCTCTGTATCTGATGCTGCACCAAGGCTATGCGGCAATTGAGCCCGTCGTCGCCGTAGGCTCACTGATCGTGGCTGCCGCCGTGCTGGTATTCGCCTTCGTTGTTTTCTCAAGCGCAAGCGAGCGCGTGGCGTCTGGGTTATCGACCGCGACACGCTAAATCGACAGAAGGCCTTGCATAAGCCTCTGGAGCCGGATGCCTAGGCAAAAGTCATCGAGTACCCACAGCGGAGCTGAAAAAAGTCTCACGGCTAGAGCCAGGGGCTTGATTAACCGCTGCACCCTCTCGGACGACGTCAGATTGCCGTTTCGCTATTGTAATTGCCGTCACTGCCGACAAGCGCTCACGCTTGGTTACACTGGTAATTCATAACCTTCTTTCTCCTTGCTCTGCCCCATGCCTGCGGAGAGGCCGCGTGGTGCCAACAGTGTAAAGGCTTGTCGGAGGCAGCTACCGCTTTCCAACCGAAGCGAGGCAAACAAGCCAGCTTTCTCGAGTTCGGCCGGCATCTCAATGTAGGGCCATCGCCACGCGATTGATCGGTATCAACTCGAGAACTCCGCGTTCGTGCGATCGTGGTCAGCTGGAGAGTCGGCCGTGGCCGTGGAATAGGAGAGGATCGACCTATGCAAACAGTGATCGTGGTTTATTCACGTACCGGCAACACTCTGAAAGTGGCGAAAGCTCTCGCGGGTATGATCGGTGCCGAGATCGCCGAGATCCGATGCCAACGCAGCTATGAGGGCCCCATCGGATTCGTTCGCGGCGTGGTGGACAGCATCATGCGCCGCAACCCGTCGATCAATGTGGCGCAGGTCGCCGCACAGCCTCACGACCTTATGGTGATCGCCGGACCAATCTGGGCCGGCCGCGCCGCCGCTCCTTTGATGACATTTCTGGCCGGGCGCCCGAAGCTACCCGAAAGAGTGGCTCTGTTGCTCACGCGTGGAGGGACTAATTCAGCCAAGGCGGTGGCTGAGATCGAGACTATCGTAGGCGGGCCTTTGGCGAGCAAGCTGGCGCTAAAGGAAGCAGACATCAAGGGCAATCGCTTTTCCGCACCTTTGGCCGATTTTGCGCGCAAGGCAATGGGAGAGGCAGGGCTACACCTTATCGGACGTAGCGCCACACGGGCGGCGTGAAAAATATTGGACTACGGAGAGTAGCAGTTTGAAATCCGGCGGCCTTTACGCGCCGCTCGCTCTCGCCCTTCCGATGCGGTATGATTTGGTTTGGGAAAACCAAGATTGATGGGCATTGGAATGTTGGCTTCCGACCTAACAAAAGTCATCGAACAGGATCATTTGGCTCTGGGTGCTTTTGTTAAGGGTGATCCTGAACCGCTGAAAAGCCTCTATTCGCGGTGCGATGACGTGATAATCGCGAACCCGTTCGGTCCACCGGCCAAGGGATGGACAAAAGCTGCTGAGACCATGGATCGAGCTGCCACCAACTACCGTGATGGCGAGGTCATCGGCTTTGAGCGAATTGCCGAGTACGCGTCGGCAGACTTGGGCTATATCATGGAGATCGAGCGGGTCCGATCCAAGGTTGGCGGCGCCGATAAACTGGTGCCGATTGCGCTTCGGACCACCACCATCTTCCGGCGCGAGGATGGCTTGTGGAGGATCGTTCTACGTCACGCCGATCCTATCACGTCGGCGCGGCCAGCGGCGTCCGTAGCTGAGCAGTAGAAGACGCCGACCGGACCAAAAGGCCAGAAGCGTCACGGCATCCGGGCAATCCGGCTATCGAAGACTGCCAGTTTGAGGGCGCTGTCAATAATCGTGCACGACGAAAGGGAAACGTCGCCATCCTGATTGATACTGATTGGGAGAGAATCCGCTCGGTCTTTGCGGTCGCGAACCCCGACAAGGTCGACGCACTCGCGCCGGCCAAGTCGTAATCTTCGGGTGGACGGAAGCGGTCGGGTTATGGCCCGTAGCCGGCCCGTTGCCGGCGATCAGGAGAGCGGGCGGTCGGCCGCCGGCGAAGTGCGCGCTGGCGGTCTGACGGATTCTCAGCAGAGCGCTCAAATGGCGGGTCGCCTGCGCACCAAGCCATCGAAGCCCGTCAGGTCCTGGCGGGGCAAGGTGGGCGCTGCGTTCAGCTTGAGCATACGATCGCGATAGCGATCCAGCTCCGCGACGCGCGCGGCTTGGCTAGTACGGTGCGGCGCATAGACAACGAAGGGCTCGATCACAGTCATACCCGTGAATTCGAAGATTCCGCGATGAATGGGATAAAGGATCGAATGGATCGGGCCGTAGACGCCTTGGTCCGAATAGACTGGCTGCGGCGCACCCAACGTCACCGAGCACATGGCGCGCTTGCCGACCAGCATGCCGCCGTCAAACCATCGCCCTCCTCCGTAAACCCGGCCAACTGCGAACACCTTGTCAATCCAGCCCTTCATGATAGCTGGCATCCCAAGCCACCAGATCGGAAACTGGAACACCAGCACGTCGCACCACGCGAGCTTGTCGAACTCCGCCTGCAGGTCCGTCACGAAGCCGTCATTGGCGCTGGCCAAGGACTCCTCGGCTTGCTGCCTGAAAATCCTTGGGTCGACGACGGTTGTGAAATTTCGGCGCCCCGACACAGGGTCAAACCCCATAGCGTAGAGGTCTGAGACGACCGCCTCATGACCAGCGGCGATTAGGGCGGCGACGGCCGAGCGGGTCATGGCGCCGTTGAAGCTGGCCGGTTCATGGTGAGCATGGACGATGAAGACACGCAAAGTTTGTAACTCCTTTAGAACGAGATCAATAGGACGATCGGAACCTGACCTCCCTTGCTACGATGTGAATCGGCCTGCAGATCGACCCCGTCAGCCGGGGTCCGCGCCCAATTTTTACGCCCCTGATGCTTTCGTTTGCGACGATCAGCACGTCGTGGCGAATGGATGGTATGGGGATGAAGTCGGAGGATACGACTGCACGAGATCTGCTCGCCATCCAAGCACAAGGATAGTCGCTCAAGTGGATTTGCCGCGAGCTGCATGTGGCGCGCGGCACCGTCCGCAAGTTACTCAGGTCCGACGAAACATCGTTCTCCTACGGACGAGAGCGGCAGGCCAAGCCAAAGATCGGTCTGAAGCAGGATCGGCGTGACGGGTTTTTCAATGGCGAGTGTGGCAAGGCGGCGCGCGATCAACCGACACCCATCCCGCTTTACGACGAGCTTTGAGGCCTCGATTAGCAGGGTGGCTGTCACGCCGTCCCCCGCTCCGCGAAGGGCTGGGTGAAGGTGCAGGGGTCGGCGACGGCGGAAGCCGGTGTGCCCGGTTTTTCGCTCCGTTCGCGGCCTATCAGTTCGACTGGAGCCGCGAGATCGTCGTGATCAACGGCATGACGATGAAAGGCTCTATCCGGCTCCGCCATGGCAAATCCTTTCTCCTCTTGCGCGGCGCTCGCAGCCACGCACCTACGACAACATGAAGATGGCGTTGGAGACGGTGTTCGTAGGCAAGGACGGGGCAACACAATCGCCGCTTCCTGCGGACAGGGATCCAACACCATGCGCTATCGTTGGGGCAATCATGGTCAGGACTTCGGCGCCTGGACGACGCTTCCGGTGACGACAATCGTGCCTGTCATATGCTGGTGGAAATTGCATCGATACGTGAATGTGCCGGCGGTTGTCACGACCGTGCGACCTGTGGCGCCATTGCCGAGTGTCGCTGTCGTCCACTTCCCACCCGCATCGGTCGCGGTGTGGGGCGCGAAATCCCGGTTGGTCCATTCGATCGTATCACCGACATTCGCATCGACGCGTGCCGGTACGAATTGAAAGCCGTGAATATCGACCCGAATAGTCCTAGGTGCCGGCTGGGCGCTGGCGCCCGGGGTGTCAACCCCAAAAGCCAGCGCCAGCACGAGAAGGCCAGTCGGGATCTTCATTGTCATTGCCTTGTCCTTCTCGTGGCGTTCGGGACTAGCGAAGCGCCGCGACCATGTGGCCGGCATGTTCTTCGTGGACACGGAAGGTCACGAGCGCCTGGGTCAGGAACTCCTTGACCTCGGCATTCTGGACAGCCGGGATCCACATGTCGCCTACGATGCTGTTGACCTGCTTGTGGTAGGCCAATTCATTGCGGGCATATTCGCGGTCGAACGCTTGCCCACTCAGCCCTTGGAGCTTGGCATTTTCAGTGGCCGCCCCCTTGTTCAGCGCCTGGCTGAAGGCGTTGTCCTGGGCCGAGACGCCGAGCTTCTTGAGCAACGCGCCAGCGCCCTCGTTGACGGCCGTGTGGTCCTGGATCATCAACTGCGCGAAACGCTTCACCTCGGGATTGTGCGTCTTGCCGAGCGCGATTTTGGCATAGTTGATGTCGATAATGTCGGCGGTGTAGGCCGAATGCGCGATCTGGAGGTCGTTCAGACCCGATTGGGCGTAGGCGGCGGTTGATCCGGCCAGCATCGCGCCAGCGGCGAGGAGAATTTTCTTGAAGTTCGTCATGTCATTATCCTAACGTTTACTTGTTGATTGTGGGTCGGAGCGGTGCGTGCCTGTGCACGCTTGGCCGGCGGTCGTGTCGGAACCGCCAGCTCCTGCGGAAGGAATCAAGCCTGCTGGTAATATTTTTCGGAAACGATCCGACCGTCCCGCCAGCCGCGCACGAGTACTTCGTTCCAGATGATCGGCTTGTCGTCGCCGCCGGTCATCTTGAACGTCCACTCGCTCATTGAGACATTGTCGCCGACGGACTGGGCGTGCAGCGTTGCGCTTTCAAAGCTCTTCAGGCTGGCGAAGAACCCTTCAAGGTGCGCACGCTGGTCCTTCTTGGATGAGCGACGCGAGCCATCGGGCTCGATGAAGACGCAATCTTCAGCGTAAAACTGGTCGATTGAATCGATGATCTTGCCCTGCTTGGTGAGGACATTCGAGGCTGTTTCAGCCGCTTCGATTGAGGTGGTCATTTCAAGGTTCCTTTGTGTTGCTGGTGACGTTTATGGGTGTTGCTGGTGACGTTTATGGGTGGTGCTGGGCCTTGGCGCACCGCATCGAAGAGCGTGTCGGTCAGGCCCGATCCGTTCGGCTATGCGGCCAACGCGAGTTGCGAATTCACCAGCGGGAAATCGATCTCGGTGCCCGCGATGTGGTTGAAGTAATTCGTAAAGATGTTGAGTGCGATGTTTGCGACGATTTCGACCACGGCTTCGTGACCGAACCCGGCGGTGCTGAGCGTTGCCAGTTGCGCATCGGTGGTGCGGCCCCGCAGACGGACGAACTCTCGGGCGAAATTCAGCAAGGCCGCCGTCTTGGGGTCGTATGATTTGCCGAGCAGGTTCGTAGCCATTTCATCAGGCGACAGGCCCGCACCCTTGCCCAGCGCCGTGTGCGCCGATGCGCAATAATCACAGGCATTAGCGCCGGCGACCGCAAGTGAAAGCTGTTCGCGATGCGCGTTCGACAGGCTGCCGGCTGCAAGCGCCCCAGCAAAGCCGAGATAGCCACCAAGCGCCGCCGATGACTGCGCCATGGTGGCGAGGCTGTTGGGGACGCCACCCATCTGCTTCTTGACTGCCTTCAGCAGGTCTTGAGTTTTGGCCGGAGCCGAGGTGGCGTCGATTTGCGGAATATTCTGCATTTTGAGTCTCCTGAGCGGTCCGTGGTGAGGGGGAATGGAACCGTCCACAGTCAATTGGGCTCTCCAGGATGATAAGGCAATCATCTGGTATTTCTCTGGCACGTACTGCAAATAGTATGGGACGATCTGCATATTTTGGCGAATTTTCTGGTCACTCGTCTCTCCCAGGCCTATAGGTGCGCCATGACCGATGTTCTCAGCGATGTGCTCGACACCGTGGCGCTTAAGGCCGCGATCTATTTTCGCACCGATTTTCATCCTGATTTCGGGATCGCAGTGCCGGCCTATGCCCGTGCCGCCCGGTTCCACCTGGTCGTGCAGGGTAATTGTTACGTAACTCTTGAAGACGGCAAGCAGATCAGGCTCCGGCCCGGCGATCTGGCGCTAGTGCCGGGCGGCGCCATGCATCTGCTGTCAAGCAGTGCGACGACGAGCGGAACTCCGCTCGCCGACGTGATGACGCAGACGGGCTTCACCGGGGCGGGCCCATTTGTCATTGGAAGCGGTGTTGCGGCCGAATCCTGCCAGATGGTCTGTGGTCATTTTTCTTTTGGCGAGGGCGCGGATCACCCCTTGCTCCGCTCCATTCCCGACCTGCTGCACATCACCGCCGCAGATCGAGCGACGCGACCGATGCTCGACGACGTGTTGCGGTTGATTGTGCGGCGGATGTTTGAAGACGAACCCGGCGCTGCAGCCAGTGTCAGTCGATTGTCCGAAGTGCTGTTCATAGAGGCAATGCGAGCCGGGATTGCCCAGGCACCAGAGCTCAGCCGGTTGATGTCGGCCGTCAACGATGCGCAGATCGGCAAATCGCTTGGCCTCATCCACGGCGATGTTGCTCGCGCCTGGACCGTCGAGAGTCTGGCCGCCGCTGTCGGCATGTCGCGCAGCCGATTTGCCGAGCGGTTCCGCGAGCTCGTCGGCAGCGGGCCAATGGCCTATATCGTCGATTGGCGACTGCAAAGGGCGCTCAACCTTTTGGCCCAGAGCAATGTGCCAATCAAGACCGTCGCCCACCAGATCGGTTACCGATCGGCAGCAGCATTTACCCGGGCATTCTCCGATCGCTTCGGTTGTTCACCCAAGGGGAGGCGAATGGGAACTCAGACAGCCTAAGTGGTCAGCCCGCTACGCAGGCTTGGCCCTGGATTTGAGATAAGCGATTACGCCGATGACGTCCTCGGCGACTAGCCTCCAAGCGGACGGCTGGAATAAGCCGCGTTCGGTATACTGCCGTCGGGGGTAAGCTGGAAGCCGGTCGCCTGAATGCAGCGCGGTGACTTGTTGGTATGGGCGCAGGTTACCGCCGCCACCTGGTCAGCGTTCGGCTCTATGTCCCATGGGAAAGCTCAGTTTATGCTTTTCGGTCAGCCAAGCGCGTCACGGACGGAGCGACCCTCTCAGCCGGCCGACCGACGATACATTCCGCAGTGGGACCGAGATCGTTAAGTTCGACCGCGTGCCGGCGTCCCCACTCGCACAGCGAGATAATGACAGGCTCGAGGCTGAGGCCAAGTTCCGTCGCAGTGTAATCGACCCGCGGCGGCACCTGCCGAAAGATCTCGCGATTGACTAGGCCATGCTCTTCCATCTCGCGCAACTGTTGGATGAGGACCTTCTGACTGGCATTGGGCGCAAGCCGCTTCAGATCGGAGAGCCGCTTAGGCCCGTCGAACAGGTGATAGAGGATCACGGCCTTCCAACGCCCGCCAATTACCTTGAGCGCGCGTTCGGCAGGCAGCTCCGGTAAGCGCTTCATCTGAGGATGCACCATAGTCACCTCTGGGTCAGTATGGAACAAATTGGTCTGTAGTTACTGCAGGCACCGTACCACCATATCTGTCGCAGTGCCACTTCAAACCTGCGAGGTCATTACAATGAGACAAATTCAATTCAGCCGCTTTGGCGGACCGGAGGTCTTGGAGGTCGTCGAGAAGCAAACGCCAACCCCCGGCGGCGGGGAAGTGCTCGTCCGTGTCCGCGCAGTTGGCGTCAATTTCGCCGAGACGCTGATGCGGCAGGACCGTTATGCGGTGACACCTGATCTGCCCGCGATTCCTGGTACGGAGGTGGCCGGCACGATTGAGCGCTTGGGCGAGGGTGTTGTCGGCCTGGCGGTGGGAGCACGTGTCGCGGTCCCGCTCTTTGCGACTGGCGCGTCAGTTGGTGGCTATACCGATCATGTGGTTGTGGAGGCAGGTCTCGTCGTGCCCCTGCCTGAAACGCTGTCTTTCGAGACAGCGGTCGCGCTGATGATCCAAGGGCTGACCGCGCTCTACCTATCGAGGCAGATTTCGCCAAAAGGCAAGACCATCCTCATCAGCGCGGCCGCAGGCGGAGTTGGCTCACTACTCGTTCAACTTGCTAAGCGCGCTGGCGCGAAGACTATTATCGCTACAGCCAGCTCTGCCAAGAAGCTCGACTTTGTCCGCACGCTCGGTGCCGATGTGGGTGTCGACTATACGAAACCAAGTTGGGTCGATGCGGTACGCGCGGCAAGCAGGGGGGCCGGGCCCGACATTATCTATGAATCCGCCGGTGGCCACGTCACAAAGGGCTGTCTTGATGCGCTGGCACTCGGCGGTGAACTCGTCATCTATGGTGCCCTCAACATTCAGGGCTTCGAGTTTGGCGTGCCGGAATTGATTGGTATCATCTTCAAGAACCAATCGTTGACGGGCTTCGCCTTGGCTAGCCTCCTCACCCCAGTGGGTCTGAAGGACTGCCTTGCGGAGCTTTTTGACCTTGCCGTGCGCGGCGAACTCCAAGTGACGATCGGCGCAACCTATCCACTCGTGCGCGCCAGCGACGCACACTTTGCGCTGGAAGGGCGAGGGACAATGGGCAAGGTTGTGCTGGTGCCGTAGGCTCGGTCGAGAAGAGGCGCGTCGATCAATAGTTTAGCGCGCCGATCGGCGTCAGGACCGGCGCCGATTAACACTCGGGCTCCTACCGCGTGGGCATGTGCCTGGCCACGTGGTCGATTGCCATGTCGAGGGCGATTTCCAGGGGGCGACTTGAATGGGTTGTCTTGGCCAGAAGGAGCCCGCCCTCGACCGCGCTGAGGAGCGCGAGAGCTAGGTCGTGCGGATCGGCCGAGGCACTAAGTTTGCCCCGCTCCTGCATCCTGGCGAGCCCATTTTCGATGCGGTCGCGCCAGGTCGAAAAACTGTCGGCAAGGCGCTTTCGCGCCGGCTCCGAACCGTTGGCGAGTTCACTTGCGAGCGATCCCAATGGACATCCTCTGCACTGAGCGGCCTTGTTGAGCCGAACGAAGGCGTCGCGCCAAGCCTTGAGGGCAGGCAGCGAATCCAGTGCCTCCAGATGAGACCGCTGCGCGTCGAGAACGCGCTCGGTTTGCCTGGCGATAACCTCAAGCACCAGCGCGTCCTTGTCCGCGAAGTAGTGGTAGAGTTGAGATTTACTCACACCGCTCACGGCCATCACCTCGTCGAGGCTCGTCCGGTCCACACCGCGCTCATAAATCAGGTCAGCCGCGGCGTTGACGATGCGCGACCGCGTCGCCGCTCCGCGTGCGGTCAGAGAACGGGGTTCGGATTCCTGATTTGCCGACATGCAGGCATGTTATATCGATTGGACTTGACAGTCCAGTCGTAGCGTGCGCACATTGGACCGTATAGTCCAGTTCATGGAGTCCGTAATGACGCGCTTGCAAAACGGCCAGGCCTTTCCGACCCTCGATGTCCCCGCGGTTGGCGGCGGCACGATATACATCCTTATGGCGTCGTCCTGATCTATCGGGGTGGATGGTGCCCTTATTGCCAAGCCCAGCTCGCGGGGTTCCAGCGCGCCAGCGCAAAGCTCGCGGATGCGGGCATCAAAGTCGTCGCGCTGTCCGTCGACGATGAAGCCTCCACGGTCGGCACGATCGAGAAGCACAAGCTGAGCTTCCCCGTGGGGCATACCGCCGATGCGGACCAGGTGGCGGCCATCACAGGCGCCTACACCAATGAAACTCCGCATCATCTTCAGGCCACAGGGTTCCTATTGGATCCCAGCGGGAGGATCCTGAACGCCGTCTATTCGAGCGGCCCGATCGGCAGAATGGTCGCCGAGGACGTCATCGGCATGGTCACCTACCTAAAATCGAAGGCTTAAGCATGATAGGTGCCGAACCTTGCTAGCGGATGTACCAATCTCTCGGCCGAGATCATTCCCCATCGAGTTGATGGCCTCCGCAATCTCGTCCATTTGCGTGCCAGTGTCGGCGGCAAGCAGGAAATCGCAACCTGCGTTGAGCGCATCTATTGCTACCGCAGCAACGCTGTCGCCACGCATAGTGGCCATAGAGTCCAGATCGTCGGCCATGAAGACGCCACCGAATCCAAGGGTCTCTTTCAACATCCCCACCACCGCCCCTGGACCGTAGGGCAGCTTTAGGACGAAGGTGGCTCGAGGACTACCCAAGAGCGGAATCCCGCACCGGAGCCCCCTCTGGGACCGCTCGGTCCCACGAGCCGCCTTCCATGGGCGATGATCGGTAGGTCGCCTTGGCATAAATTCCCGCTCATACTATGGCGTCACCCTAATATGGCGCCGGTCAAAGCTGACCTCTGTTCAACAGGGATCGAGCCGCAAACCCAGCCGAGGTCGCATACTTGGCGTCGCGATGGATCAAGATCTGACTGACCGCGCCGTCGATCAACACCATGAGCGCGCGAGCGATGGTCTCGGCATCGGAATGGCCCTCTTCATTCACCATTTCCGATAGCCATTGTTCGCAGCGCGCCTTGTGGGTTCGCGCGGCCATGAGCGCCGGATGGCCATGCATGTTGGCCAACTCGGCGGCCGCGCGCAGGAAGCCACAGCCATTCCATCGCGGCCCTTGACTTGAGCTTGCCAACTTTGAAAAAAACCGTGTCATCCGCTCGGCGACACTCCCCTCGCTGCCTGCCCACGCCTTAAAACGATCAACGGTCGGCCGATCGCGGGCATCGAGATAACATCCGATCAGATCGTCCTTCGATTTGAAATGGTAATAGAAGGTCTTCTTCGTGACTCCGGCCTTCTCGGCGATCGCATCGACACTCACGGCGTGTAGGCCCCGGCTATAGAAAAGCTCGTCAGCGGCAGCAACGATTTGATTTCTTGTGAGTAGGCCATCCCTCGGCATATTCGGCACCTCAAGAGCGGGTTCGCTGGCGCGGACCATCATTCGTGATCGTATCCGAATGCGCCGGAACCGCAATTTGAAACTACACTCACCAGTGAATTTACGTCCCACGACATCGGCGTAGATTGTTGATCAGCCGCCTTTGGTCTTGGGAACGAAACGGAGTGCGTGAGATGCCGCATGTTATTGTCACCGTGATTGGGAACGCACCGACGCAAGAGCAGAAATCCACCCTGTTCTCGAAGATCAGCAACCTCTTGGTCACCGTTCTCGGGCCAGCCCGTAAATCAACCCTCGTATCGGTGCGAACCGAACCTGCCAAGAACTGGTCCGTCGGCGGGGACGAAGCCGAAGACGCGGGTCTAGTCGGTGTCGAGGCGGTAATCCGTACAGTCGCCGGGAGTTCAGTCGAAAACAGAGCACGGATGATCGGCGAAACGACGACCGTGCTGCGGGAGGTTTTGGGGACTCCGATCCTGCCGCTTTTTGTCGTCATGGAGGAAATCGCCCCCGAATCCTGGGGCTATGACGGCAACACGATCGCCCAAATTCGGGCGGACAGGAACAAATGACGCCGGAGGTGCGGCGGCGTACCGGAACGCCAGCTCATTACCTTCGAAGCGGCCTCAAATACATTCGGTCAACGACGACGTGGTGATGGCGATTGGCAGCAGAATGTTTGCTTTTCGAATGAGAATGGGCGGAGCGCGGATCCGGGAGATTCATTAAGAATGATCGCTGGAAGCGGCCGCTTCGATGATCGCAAACCGAAGATTTTAACCTTGGCAGGAGATCAATGACATGCGTCGAGAGACAATCACAACCGACCGGATCGCTCCGCCGGTAGGACCCTTTTCTGCCGCTGTGCGTGCTGGAGACCTACTCTTTCTCAGCGGCCAGGTCGCTCTTGATCCAGCGACCCGCAAGCTCGTCGCCGGCGACATCGGCGCTCAGACGGAGCAGATATTCGCCAACATCTCTTCCGTACTGGAAGCGGCGGGGAAGTCCTTCGACGACGTGATGAAGGCCAACGTCTACCTCACGGATATGAAGGAATTCGGCGCGATGAACACGGTTTACGCGCGCTATTTCCGGACACCATATCCAGCCCGGACAACGATTCAGGTTGCCGGCCTGCCGCTCGGGGCCGCCGTCGAGATCGAGGTCGTGGCGAGATAGGCGCAGTGACGCGGAACGGGCGAAACCCGCGGGAACAGACTCGGTTCGAAGGTCACCCTCGGCAGTCCGAAGCGCGAAGTACACGGCGCCTCACCGGCGCTAAAGGTAGGCCCGTCAGCGATCATCTTGAAGCCGAGCTAGACAAACCTGCCGCGACCAACCCGCCTGTTCCGAACGGGAGATGATCTAGCCTCAAATATAGATAGCCCAACAATTCAGGTCGCATCGTAGCCTCCAGACACATAGTTAGATGACATATCGATAAAATATCCAATAATATGGATAGGAATTTCTATTATATACAGAAATAGAAGCCTATACGATTGAATATTAACCAGGTGAAAGTTCGGAAAGATGACAATCTCTGCTTTGCCATACCTTTATTCTCTGGCCGGCATCTCAGTAAATTTTGTCGGTTTCACTGGGGTTGGGGTCATTCTTCGCCAAGCGATCGGCCCCAAGATGTCGAGCCTGGATGTCCTGTTTACACGAATAGTCATTCATCTAGGTTTCATCGTCGCAGTCGGAGCCATGCTGCCGGTGCTATTGATGCTCTTGTCCTTGCCGCCCAGCCTCACGTGGCGGGTCTCAAGCAGCGTCGTGGCTGTGCTGTCATTTCTATTCGCGGTGACCTATCCCAGACGACGCCACGCGGCTTCAGTGGCTCAGCCGCCTGCTTTGATCTGGATCGATGTCGTCTTTCCGTTGGTTGCAGCATTTATCCTGACTTGGAACGCAGCTGGCTTAGTATTTGAACCCAGTCCAGGACCATTCACTGCGACTTTGACGGCCATTCTGTTCCTGTCCGGTTGGGCATATCTGAACGCGCTGAGTTTTGTCCTCAGACCCGAAATTGGTCTCCCTATTGGTGAGTTCAACTCGACTGGTGGCAACTGACACATCCTCGGGAGAGTGATGATGCTGGCGCCTCACCATCTCAAGCATCACGACGACGCAATTCCATGCAGCCGTGGCACAATCCTCTCCATAGCTTCGTCCCCGCGGCTCAGCGCGACGTCAACGCCGTCCACGCTATTCTCTTGGCTATGACGCGTCACTTTGCCGAGGGACGGACATTCTCGCCCTCACGACAACACGGCTCGGGCGGCGACCTGCTGCAACATCTGACAAGTGCCTGCCAGCACGGGAGTGATGGATTGGCACGACCCATGACGTCCGCCATATCGCCTGTTGGCGTATCCGAGACCGACAGCGCGGTGGCCGTTTGCGTCCGCTTTCGGATAGTGGCACAGCTAGCCTCAACGACCGGCTTTGGGCGGTGAGTTCAATAGGTCATTGCAACACCCTCTGTAGCCTATCGGCCGGCGTTTCGAAGTCCAGGATTTTTCGGGGGCGCTGATTGAGCCGCAGGGCGACGGCGTTGAGTTGGTCCTGCGAGACGTGGGAGAAGTTGGTTGCTCTGGGGAAGTACTGCCTGAGCAGACCGTTGGTATTTTCGTTGCTGCCGCGCTGCCAGGGACTGCGCGGATCGCAGAAGTAGACCTGTAGGTCGGTGGCAACGGTGAAGCTCTTGTGACGAGCCATCTCCTTGCCCTGGTCCCATGTCAACGAGCGCCGCAACTCTTCGGGCAATGTGCCGATCTTCTCGGCGATGGCCCTCACGACGGTCGCCGAGTCCCTTCTCGCCAACTTCACAAGCATAGTGAACCGGCTGTGTCGCTCGACGAGGGTGGCGATGTTCGTGTCGTTAGCACCGGTGAGCAGATCACCCTCCCAATGACCTGGGATGGCACGATCCTCCGCCTCGGCGGGGCGGTCGCGGATGGAGATCATATCGAGTATTTGTCCTTGCCCCGTCCGGCTCTGTGCGCCTTTGGCGAGGCGCATCTGTCGTTTGGTACGCAGGTGCGCTGTCAGTTCCTTCTTGAGCACCCCTCGCGACTGGATGAATAGACTGCGATAGATCGCTTCATGAGATATCCGCATGCTTGGATCGCCCGGGTACTCTCGCCTCAACCAGCCCGCTATCTGCTCCGGCGACATTGCAGCGCCAGCTTTTGCGCCACCCGCCACCGTAGCCGTCCAGAGCATGCCAGGCGACACTGCTTCGGGCGCAGCGCTCGCTCCCAAGCATGCTTGTCAGCCCGGGTTGCACGATACGTTTGTGCACCGCCATTGCGCGAGATCTCGCGACATATTGTCGATGGGGATCGCCCGAGACTTCGTGCAATAGCGCGTATTGCGAGACCCGCCGCGATCCCGCGAGAGATCTCTTCGCGCTCCGCCAGCCCGAGCGCCGAGGCCGCTCTACGCCTTGCTGACGGAGCAATGCCGCCGTGTAAGGATACGATCCGCTGAACGCCGGTCTTGTTCCGGCGGTCCAGTGCCCGCGAGATCGACGAAATGCTCTGACCTTGCTTCCATCGCTCCCAAAGCTCGGCCTTCTGCGCTGACGTAAACCAGATCCGTGACGTCACCATGCAACACCTCCTCATCCTCTCAGATTAAGAGTGTTGCGGCGACCTATTGAACCCACCGCGGTAAAGCTGCCATTCGTGACGACTGAATGTGTGAAAATGGGCCGCAAGCGGACTGTCTGCTTTGCGACGGACGCAGCGCAGAGCGGTCGCGCAACTCGCGACCCTACGGTCCGAAGGGTCATAGGCTTATTGCGCCGCGATGACTTTCCGTTTCAAGAACCGGCCAAGACTCGATAGACGCAGGAACGCCAGGGTGCCCAGACCCGTCTGCGCATGTTGTCGAGATGCCATGATCGCTGCGCGATGAGCTTCTTGTTGTTCCAGGTAGCATGCCAGTGCAAGGTCATAACGTGACGCCCGAATGTCGCCGGGGGGCTGTTCTACAGTTGACGATCTCCTGGATTGAATGGGCCAATCGGAAAGGCTGGGGCCAAGCATAGCGTTTCCCTTACAAAGAGTTGATTTGAGAGCCTCTCCTATGGCCGTGAGGGATGCGTACGAAGAACTGTGATTGGTTCGTGAAAAGCGCCGGTTCAAACAGATTGCAGTTGAAGTCGCAGCAGGTCCGGGGAACAATCGAGTGTCCAACATGGCTTGCGAACGGTGGCGCAAACACAACTTCTGTTATTCGGTGGCTTCACTCTTGCTGGAGGCGGGCTTGCCAATGCAGCGCTGAGCCGCAAAGGGCGTGGTTTGGTGACATATCTCGCCCTCAATCCTGGACAGTCCCATTCGCGCGAGAAACTCGCCACGCTCCTATGGGGCGATACTGGGGAGCCGCAGGCGCGGATGAACCTTAGACAGGCTCTGTCGGCGATCAGGAAGGCGTTGCCATCGGTCGACGACCGACGCCTCTTGGCAGACGGCGACAATGTCACCCTCAAGCTCGACGATCTTGAGATCGATGTGGCACGGTTCGAGCGCCTCGCGTCAGGTACAGACCACGAGCAGCTTGAACAAGCCGTCGTTGTCTATCGCGGTGACTTGCTCGATGGCTTCGCCCTGAAGGAAGAACCGTTCAACGACTGGCTCAGGGTGGAACGTGAGAGATTGAGGACGATTTGGATCGGCGTTCTGGAAAAACTTCTCCATCACTATTCGGTCGAGGACAATCTGGCCGCATATGTCCAGGCAGCGAGGCGCTTGATCGGGTCTGATCCCCTTAGAGAAGACATCCACCGAGGCCTCATGCAAATCTACGCCCGCCAAGGCCGACTGGGCATGGCACTGAAGCAGTATGCCCAATGCCGCGAGGTCCTTCGCAAGCACCTTCAACTTGAACCGGAGAAGGAGACGCGTGAGCTGAACGACAGGCTCCGTGCTAGCCGTTTCGTACCGTCCAAACCAAACCTAACACCGGGCTCAAGTTATGAAGGAATTCCAGTCGATAACCCGGTGCCAGCCTCGCTGCGCCCAGAAACACACTATGTAAAGTCGGGCGGGGTCAGCGTTGCCTATCAGGTAACCGGCGGGGGGCCGTTCGACCTCGTTTACGTACAGGGCTGGGTTTCCAACCTCGATTATGCCTGGGAATCTCCTCGGCTAACGCATGTGCTGCGGCGGCTTGGGTCATTTTGCCGGCTGGTCCGCATCGACAAGCGAGGCACTGGGCTTTCCGATCGCAACGTGGGCTTTCCAACGATGCAGGAGCGGGCGGACGATTTACGGGCGGTACTCGACGCAATCGGATCGCGACGGACAGTCTTGTTCGGCAGTTCCGAAGGGGGCGTCCTATGCATGCTTTTTGCGGCGACCTATCCCGAACGAACCGAGGCACTCATTCTTCACGGTGCTTATGCTCAAGGACTTTGGTCACCGGACTATCCTTGGGCAAAGACTAGAGAGGACATGGAAGAAGAACTGGCCGAAATCGAACGCAAGTGGGGAGAGCCTTGGGATTTGGGACGAGGGGCGCCGAGCTTGGCGAACGATACCCACGAGCAACAATGGTTCGCAGCCTATCTGAGGAGTTCGGCGTCTCCCTCCGATGCCATCGCATTGTGGCGCTGGGGCGCAGAAGTCGATGTTCGTAATATCCTCCACGCCATTCATGTGCCCACTCTGATCCTGCAGAGGAAAGGCGATCGATGGGTCAAGGTAGAAGAAGCGCTTTACCTGTCCGAGCACATTGCTGGCGCCACGCTCATTGAGCTTCCGGGAGATGACCACCTGATCTGGGGCGCCGATTCGGACCGTCTAGTCGACGCAATTCAACACTATCTCGCCGTGAAGTTTCCGACGAAGGCCAGCTAAGGCTGCAAGGCTGGCTTGTCTTTTTCCTGCTTGTAGAAATGGACGATCTAGACGCCTTTTCCGTCGCAAGAAACCGACAGGCCATTGTCTCACTCGTCTCAGTTCATTCCGCACTTATGAGTTCACGGCCCTAGTGACGGAACCGGTAGACGCGTGCCAGTCTGTTCGGCACTATCATCAATTCGTCCGCAGTTCTGAAACCGGCCTCGCGGCCCATGCCAATCCAAGTCGCGGCCGTCTCGGCATAATCGGATGCGCGGCAGTGGGTCTCAAAGGCGGCGAACTCCTCGTCAGAGACCGTCGCCCACTCGGGCCTTATCTTATGAAATCGCTCGAGCCATCCCTCTCGATCCTCGCTCTCGAGGCGCGTGGGCTCCCATATCAGAAAAAGACCATCTCTGGGCAACAGGTCGCGGATTTTGCGCATGAAATTCCGCTTGTCCGGTGCAAGAAGATGGTGGAGGGACTGACCAATCCATACAACGTCGAGCGGCCCCTTCCAGGAATCGATTGCAGCAACGAAATCTCCGCAACGCAGTTCAACCGGGCAGGTGAGTGGAGCAAGCGCTTCCTTGGCTGCGTCGAGCGACGGTTGGGATATGTCGATGCCGATATAGCGTGCGACGTTGCTGCCGGCCAGTGCGGCTGCTGAGCCGGGGGCTGTGCCGCAGGCCAGATCGGCAAAGACGAAGCCGTCGGAAGCCTCATCGAGAAGAACTTGGCGCAGCGCTTCATAGACCTCCCAATGGGCCATATAGTTCGCCGCGACAACCTTCTGGTATGTTGCAAGACCCTTCTCGAATAACTCTTGGTCGGACTTCATGGCCCCTCCTAGAGGCGAGCATTTCGCGTACGGGAAAAACTCGGTGCTTTCTGATTCGAACGTCACCCGTTTGGCACCCGGGCTGGCTCGGAGCGTCCATTATATTAGTCTCAGCTTAAGTAATATCCGGTTTTTGCCAGGGGCCGTCAATCTGTGTCGTCCTGCTTTGGCACCAGAAGACGTGACACGTGGCGCCAGGATTTCAAGGGGTCGATAACGACGAGGCGAAACGATGCCACCTAATGCTTGTGGCAAGATGTTCGCTCCAATGGACGCGATTGATGGAGCGGCTCGATAGGCCATCTCGCTGGGCGCAGCACTGCAGAGGTACCCCAGCCGACGGCGTTGAAAACCGCTCTTAGTTGCCGTATGAAATTAGGCAAATGTCTTCTCGCGAACCCGGAAATATCCGAGCCGGATTGAAGCCGGACTCTTCTCTGATACTCGACGTAGTCGGCCATGTAGCGATCCAAAGCCAGACGAAATTCCTCTTGTCTACCTCGCTTTGCGAATCCGCATGTCTCCTGGAAATCTGGTGCGGCAAGGACAGGTGCCCGTTCGTGCGTGATCGACGACATTCTCGGCTCCTCGCTATCAAAGTGAAGGTACCTTGCGTCTAGGGGTTTCAAATGTCCCCAAGGCTTTCGGAAAAGTTCCGAAACGTCCCGAAAAGACTTAAGGTCCTCACATGTTTGGGCCGCGCGTTGCCTTTGGTTCGTTTGTTCTGAACTCGGAAAGCGGTACGCTTCTTCGAGACGGAGTTCCCGTGCCGGTCGGGTACCGAGCGCTGCTCCTTCTGGCGAAGTTAACGGACAGCGCCGGTCAAGTTCTCACCAAGACCGAATTGATCGACGCTGCCTGGCCGGGTATAGCGGTGGAGGAGAGCAATCTGTCGGTTCAAATCGCTTCGCTGAGAAGATTGTTGGGTTCGATGTCCGACGGCACGGACTGGATCGCGACAGTCGCTCGCGTTGGCTATCGGTTCACCGGCACCGTCGAAAAACTCGATCAGCCTGCAGTGGCAGCCACATCTTCTGAGCCGGGCCCATCGGTCGCGGTGCTACCCTTCACAAATCTCAGCGAGGATGCAGAGCAACAGTACTTTGCCGACGGGCTGGCTGAGGACATTATCACGCGGCTTGGGCGATTGCGCTGGCTGTTTGTACCCGCTCGCAACTCTTCTTTCAGCTATAGGGGCAAGGCTGTTGACGTCAAGCAGGTAGGGCGAGAGCTCGGCGTCCGCTACGTGCTCGATGGAAGCGTTCGCCGATCCGGGCAGCGTCTTAGAATTGGCGCCGAAGTGAGCGACACATCGAGTGGGCATCAGGTGTGGGCCGAGCACTATGATGTCGAGAGCTCCGATTTTCTCACTCTCCAGGACCAAATCGCAGACAGCGTCATCGGGGCAATCGAGCCGAAATTGTATGCAGCGGAATATGACCGCTTTCAGAGCCGCTCGCCCAATAATCTCGACGCCTGGGGTTTCGTCATGAGGGCCATGCCTCATGTTTGGACGTGGGGCCCGGCGGCGGACATCGATTCCGCGGAGGCGTTGCTAATGCACGCCACTGAGATCGAACCTGACTATCCCCGTGCCAATAGCTTGCTCGCCTGCATGCGAACGGCTCGAACACTGCTTGGAATTGTGGATCCGACGGCCAACCTTGCCGCCGCCCAAGAAATGGCCGAACGTGCAATCCAGCGTGATCCGATAGATCCCTGGACGCACTTTGCGGCCGGCTTTTCCTATATGGTGGCGCGCCGTTTTGATCAGGCAGTCGAAGCCTTAAGCGAGGCAATCAGCCTGAACCCCAGCCTTGCAATCGCTCACACCATCCTCGGATCGACCTACGGCTATGGCGGCCTTCCGACAGACGGTCTGCATCATCTCGCGATCGCGGAGAGGCTGAGTCCCCGCGACTTCACCCAAGCGGCGAACCTGTCCATAAAGGGCATGTGCCATTTCGTCATTGGAGATTTCGCCGAGGCCGTTCGGCTCGAGAGCCGCGCTGTGAGGCTCCGTCCCCATTTCGGAACCGCCTGGCGCACCCTCGCTGCGTCTGCCGGCGTGTTCGGCGATCAGGCCACAGCGGTTCGTGCTCTCAGCGAAGCGAAACGGCTTCAGCCATCTCTGTCTTTGGATTGGGTGGAGAAATACTACCCGATGGTGCGGCCAGAGCACCGTGCCCTCTACATCGAGGGATTGCACATTGCGGGGCTCAGCTGAACGGCCGACACCATCGGTTGCGCTCCCTCGATGTGGGAAGAGAAGCGATGTTCGCGTTTGTGTGTACGAACGCCGCGGCGAAGCGCTTTCAACGACCCGCACAAGGCAAGCCCTTTTTCCATCTCAGCGCTCCCCATAGATTTAGCGTCACAACTATGACGTACGAGGCCACTCTCGCCAATGGGTCGCTCGTGCCCAACCACGGCCGGCAGGCTCGGAGGTCGGCTTTCAGGACGCGGTTAAGCTGACCTCTACGGCCGACATGCGTGGCATTGCTGACCGGCAGATTGGAGGCCGGAAGCTGACCGACTGGTTTTAGGTCAAGGTGCGAAGAAGCGGGCACTCGGCCTACGATACCATCTCCGACATATTCCCTGCAATAGTTCCGAAATCCGACGCTCAGGTGCATCACCAAGCGGCTGCGCTGCGTCACAAACGGACGTTGCAGGTCACCAAACTTGACGCTAGGCTGGCCAAAGCCGACACTGAGCAGAGAAAGACAGGAGCACCTCAGTGGGAGGGCCTGACTCCGACTCTGAGATGACTATCAGCTCGCTCCGAACCGAGTTGACAGCGGCGCGCGAAGAAAATCAGGTACGCACCGCGGAGGTCGCCAGTCTCCTTGAACAGCAGACTGCGACGAGTGCGATCCTCAGGGTGATCGCCGCATCGCCCACCGACATCAAGACGGTCCTGAATGCGGTCGCCGAAAACGCCTCACAACTCTGCGACGCCTATGACGCGGCGATCTTTCTGCGGCATGGCGAATCGCTGGCCATTGGCGCACACCACGGGCCGATCCCGATCGACTTCGCCACTTTTCCGATCACGCGGGACTGGGTCACCGGCCGCGCCGTGATCGATCGCAGGCCGGTCCACGTGCATGATCTGCTCGCCCTGGAGGGCGAGTTCCCTGCAGGCCGATCGATGGCGCTGCGGCTTGGTCACCGGACAATTCTCGCCACCCCTTTGCTGCGTGAGGACGAGGCCATTGGAGCGCTAGTCATTCGCCGAACGGAGGTCAGACCGTTCAGCGAAAAACAGGTCGAGTTACTCAAGACCTTCGCCGACCAGGCCGTAATCGCCATCGAAAATGTCCGCCTGTTCGACGAGGTGCAAGCGCGCACGCGCGATCTCGCCGAGGCGCTGGAGCAGCAGACCGCGACCGCCGATGTGCTCAAGGCAATCAGCAGGTCGGCCTTCGATCTTCAACCGGTACTGCAGACGCTGGTCGACTCGGCAATACGCCTGGCCGGGGCGGACATGGGCGCAATCACGTTGCGCGTTGGCGATACGTTGCGCTTCATGGCAGGCGGCGGGCAAGGTGCCGAACTGCAAGCATACGAACGAGCCAACCCACATGTCGTGGGACGAGGGACGTTCCAGGGCCGCGCCGCACTGGAGGGATTGACGATTCACGTGGCGGACGCGCTTGAAGACCCGGAATACGAAAGGCCGGAAGCGGCAGTCATGGGCAGTTTCCGCGGAGTACTTTCTGTTCCGCTGAAGCGGGGTCAGGAGACCATAGGCGTATTCGGCTTGGGGCGGCGGACGATCGGGCTATTTTCACCGCGTCAAGTCGAGCTGGTCGAGAGCTTCGCCGACCAGGCCGTGATCGCAATCGAGAATGCCCGGCTGATCGAGGAAGTCGAGGGGCACAATCGTGAACTGGCCGAGTCGCTGGATCAGCAGACGGCGACGGCCGAAGTGTTGAAGACGATCAGCAGTTCGGTGTTCGATCTCAATTCCGTGCTGCATACGCTGGTGAAGTCCGCGTCCGACCTCTGTCATTCCGGGATGGGCTACATCTATCTTCGCCAGGGCGAGGTGTTGCAGCCGACGGTACAGATCGGATGGAGCCAAGAATTCCAGGACCACATGAATAACCTCCCGGTCACGCCGGGCCGGGGCAGCATTGCCGCCCGTGTTGCCCAGAGCGGGTCTGTGGAGCAGATCGCCGACGTTCTCGACGATCCGGAGTATACCAACATTGAAGGCCAGCGGCTCGGCGGCTTCCGCACCCTGCTGGGCGTTCCGCTGATGCGTGACGGCGCCGTGACCGGCGTCTTCGTCCTCGCCCGTTCGTCGGTCTCTCCGTTCAGTACGCGCGAAATCGAACTGGTGCAGACATTTTCGGATCAGGCGGTCATCGCGATCGAGAACGTGCGGCTGTTCGAAGAGGTGGAGTCCCGCAACCGCGAACTAGCCGAGTCGCTGGAACAGCAGATGGCCACCGGCGCGATTTTGCAAGTGATCGCCGGCTCTCCTACGGACATTCAACCTGTGCTGGACGCCGTCGCTGAAGGAGCCGCTCGGCTCTGCGACGCCTATGACGCAACGATCTATCTGCTGCGCTCCGATAGGCTGGCTGTGGGAGCGCATCACGGACCGATTCCCATTGACGGCACCGGCTTGCCGGTCGCGCGCGACATCGTTACCGGCCGCGCCGTATTGGATCGGGTGCCAGTCCACGTTCCCGACTTGACCATCGCTGGAGAGGAGTTTGCAAGCGCCCGAATGATGGCTCAACTTCTTGGTTTTCGCGCGATTCTCGCCACGCCGCTGTTGCAGGAAGGAAAAGCAATTGGAGCGCTTATGATCCGGCGCATCGAGGCGCGGGCCTTTAGCGACAGCCAAATTGGCCTTCTCAAAACTTTCGCCAACCAGGCCGTCATCGCAATCGGCAATGTGCGGCTCTTCGAAGAGGTGCAGGCTCGCACCGCCGAGCTTGGCGAAGCATTACAGCAGCAGATTGCGACCGCGGATGTGCTCAAGGTCATAAGCCGCTCCGCATTCGACCTGGAGAGCGTCCTGCAGACACTTATCGATTCTGCTGTGAGGCTCTGCGGTGCGAAAACGTCTGGCATCTTTATGCGGGACGGCGATGTCTTCCGGCTTGCGGCAGGCTACGACCAAACCCCGGAATATCGCGCGTATGAAGAGGCGAATCCGAGCCCGATCAGCCGACAATCCTGGGTCGGCCGAACAGCACTCGACAAGGCAGTCGTCCATATTCCAGATGTTACCAAGGACACCGAACATGGCCTTCCCGAAGCTCCGCGACTCGGAGGATATTCGGCTGTGCTCTGTGTACCGCTCATGCGCGAAGGATCGGTAATTGGCGTCTTCGCAATGACGCGGCCCGAACCCGGGCCCTTCACCGATAGCCAGATCGAACTTGTCCAGACCTTTGCCGATCAGGCGGTGATCGCCATCGAGAATGTGCGCCTGTTTGAAGAGGTACAGGCACGCACGGCGGAACTGAGCGAGTCACTGCAGCAGCAAACGGCGACTGCGGATGTGCTGAAGGCGATCAGCCGTTCGACGTTCGACCTCCGGGCAGTGCTCGACGCTCTGGCCGCATCGGTGACCCGGCTGTGCGAAGCGGACAACGCCTCGATCGTGCGTGAGACGGACGGCAAATTCGTCGAGGCTGCGAGTTACGGCTATCCGGCCGAGCTCGAGGAATATTTCAGCGGCTTTGTGCACGTCCCCGGGCGCGGCACCGGGGTCGGCCGAGTCCTGCTCGAAGGCAAGGCCGTCCAGATTCCAGACGTGCTGGCTGACGCCGACTACACGCTGTGGGAAGGACAGCGGCTCGGCGGATACCGCACGGTGCTGGCCGTGCCGCTGCTGCGCGAGGGGGTTCCAATCGGCGTTTTCTCACTCACCCGCTCGACGGTGCGGCCCTTCACCGAGAGGCAGATCGAACTCGTCGAAACCTTTGCCGACCAGGCAGTGATCGCCATCGAAAATGTTCGTCTGTTCGACGAGGTGCAGGCCCGCACGGCGGAATTGAGCGAATCGCTGCAGCTGCAGACGGCAACGGCGGATGTTCTGAAGGCGATCAGCCGTTCCACATTCGACCTGCAGCCGGTTCTCGACACGCTGGCAGAATCAGCGGCCAAGCTGTGCGACGCGGACACGAGCGTCATCTTCAAGCGTGATGGCGATCTCTACCGGTGGTCGGCCGAGTACGGCAATTTGCCTGAAGCCGCGGCTTTCGCCAAAGCCAATCCCTTCGCCGCCGGTCGAGACAGCGTCACCGGAAGGGTGGCTCTCGAAGCCCGCGCCGTCCACGTTTCGGACGTGCTCGCCGACCCGGACTACGGGGCAACGCAGCTTCAGAAGCTCGGCGGTTACCGGACTATTTTATGCGTTCCGATCTTGCGCGAAGGCGCGCCAGTCGGCGTGTTCGCACTGACGCGGTCACAGGTGCGGGACTTCACGCCGAGGCAGATCGAGCTCGTCGAGACGTTTGCTGACCAGTCCGGCATAGCGATCGAAAACGTTCGGCTGTTCGACGAGGTGCAGGAGCGTACCCGCGAATTGTCACGCTCGCTCGAAGATCTGAGGACCGCGCAGGACCGCCTCGTGCAAACGGAGAAGCTCGCCTCACTCGGCCAGTTGACCGCCGGTATCGCCCACGAGATCAAGAACCCGCTCAACTTCGTCAACAACTTCTCAGCGCTCTCCGGCGAACTCATCGATGATTTGAACAGTGTGCTGGCCGGAGCGCCTTTGGAGGCATCCGTGCGCGAAGAGGTCGGCGAGCTGATAGCCATTCTCAAGAGCAATCTCGACAAGGTGGTCCAGCACGGCAAGCGGGCCGATTCCATTGTCAGGAACATGCTGCTGCATTCGCGCGCGGGTTCAGGAGAGCATCGTCCGATTGACATCAATGCCATCGTGGAGGAGAGCCTGAACCTTGCCTATCACGGGGCGCGCGCCGAAAAGCCGGGTTTCAACGTCACGCTGACGCGGAATTTCGACCCGCAGGCGGGGGATGTCGATCTCTACCCGCAGGAGATCACGCGGGTGCTCCTCAACCTCATCTCCAACGGCTTTTATGCAACAGCCAAGCGCAGCGCCGCGGCGAATGGCGCGGGCTATGAGCCGACGCTCTCCGCCACCACCATGAGTCTCGGCGACCGTGTCGAAATCAGGATCCGCGACAACGGCACCGGCATTCCGCCGGAGGTGAAGGAGAAGATGTTCAATCCATTCTTCACGACCAAGCCAGCCGGCGAGGGTACCGGGCTCGGCCTGTCGCTCAGCCACGACATCGTCGTCAAACAGCATGCTGGCACGATCGACGTCATCAGCCAGCCAGGCGAGTTCACCGAGTTCCGGATTGTGCTGCCGCGCGCTGCGGCCTCGCTCGCAAAATCGGGAGGTGAAGAATGAGCCTCCTCATTCTGGTCGTCGACGACGAGCCCGACGTCGAGCCGCTGTTTCGCCAGCAGTTCCGCCGCGACATCCGAGCCAGCCGCTTCACCATGGAGTTTGCGCAATCGGCGGTGGATGCGTTGGAGCAGATAGACCACGCCGAAGGGGTGACACTGATCCTGGTGCTGTCCGACATCAACATGCCCGGCATGAGCGGGCTCGAGCTCCTGCCGAAGATCAAGGTGCAGCGGCCGGACGTCCCGGTCATCATGATCACCGCTTATGGCGACGCCGAAACCAAGCGCAAGGTGTTGGAGAACGGCGCCGAAGCGCTGCTGACCAAGCCGATCGACTTTGCGGCGCTCAGGCAACAGATCGAAACACGGCTGGGAATGGTGGCGTGACGGCGCGCATTCTTGTGGTTGACGACGAGCCCGACCTTGAGGTCTTGATCGTCCAGAAGTTCCGGCGTCAGATCCGCGACGGCGCGGTCATTTTCCTGTTCGCCAGCGATGGTGTGGACGCCCTGTCCGTCATCGACGGCAACAGCGACATCGACATGGTGCTGTGCGACATCAACATGCCCCGCATGGACGGCCTGTCGCTGTTGGAGAAGCTGCAGCAGGCCGAGGGGCAGCAGCTTTCGACGGTCATCGTCTCCGCTTACGGTGACATGGCCAACATCCGCACTGCGATGAACCGCGGCGCCTTCGACTTCATCACTAAGCCGATCGACTTTGCCGACCTGGAGACCACGATCGCCAAGACCTTGAAGCATCGCGAGGTGCTGCACGAGGCGCATAGGCGGCAAGCGGTCGCGGAGCGCGCGCATGCATCGCTGTCGCGCTACTTCTCGCCCAATCTAGCCGAGCGGCTGGCCGGCGACGCGGACGGGTCGGCGCTGGCCGGGCAGTGGCGCGAGGTCGCCTCGCTGTTCACCGACATTACCAGCTTCACCACGCTGGTGGAAACGATCGACCCTGCCACGCTTGGCGCGCTCCTCAACGACTATTTGGCTGGCATGACCGACGTCGTGTTCGCGCATGAAGGCACCGTCGCCAAGATCGTCGGCGATGCGCTGCATGTGCTGTTCGGCGCTCCTGGCGAGCAGCAGGACCATGCGGCCCGCGCGGTTGCCTGCGCGTTCGAACTCGACGCGCTGTCGCAATCGTTCCGCGATAGCTGGCGCGACAAGGGCGTCGCGGTCGGTACCACCCGGATCGGCGTCCATGCAGGTCCGGCGCTGGTCGGAAATTTCGGCGGAGGCCGCTTCTTCGACTACACGGCCTATGGCGACACCATCAATATAGCGGCGCGGCTGGAAAGCGCCAACAAGCAGCTGGGCACGCGTATCTGCGTCAGCGCGAGCGCCGCTGCAAGGGTCGATGGCTTCCGCGGACGGCCGGTCGGCGATCTGATGCTGCGCGGCAGGGCCGAGGCGCTGCGCGCGTTCGAGCCTTTGTCGTCAAAGCAGTATGATGATCCTTCGACGGCCAGCTATCTTGAAGCCTTTGGCAGATTGGAGGTCGGCGAGGCAAACGCGCTTACGGCTTTCGCCGCGCATATCGGCAAATGTCCGGACGACCAGCTCGCCAGCTTCCATCTCAAGCGGCTGCTCAACGGCGCCAAGGGAACGCGGATCAGCCTCGACTGATCTTTGCGCCAGTCGCGACCGCGACCGTCAAGCCTCGTCGGCGGCAATGTCTGCTTTCACGAGGTGGCTAAGGTGCCCTCAACGGCTGACAAAAGGCGCAAAGCTGCCGTTACCGGCGCGCGATGACAGCGACTCCGGGCTGCAACAGCTGACCAGGGTAGAGGCCGGAAGGCCCGCGGAAGCATAGCGCGGATGGTGCCGTGCCGCTCGACGGGGCCGGGCAACTTCGCCGCTCAGGCAGATTTCAGCCGAATTTCATCCGGTTGTCACGACGGCCAACCGGGCCTCCGGCAATGTGGCCAAAAGGATGAAAGGATTCATCATGACCGACATGCGAGGCGCAAGGCATTGGGATGAGAACAATTCCCGAAACTTTCTCGATTACGGGCGCTATTTCGTCCCCGAACGGGAACGCCAGATCGGCATCATCGCCGATCTAATTCCTCCCGTGCAGGGCGGCCTGCTGGTCGAGCTCTGTTCCGGCGAGGGCCTGCTCAGTCGCGCCTTGCTGCAGCGATTTCCGGACTGCAGGGTATTGGCGCTCGACGGCTCGGCGCGGATGCTCGAGCAGACGCGCGAGACTTGTCGCGACCACGCTGACCGCCTGGCCACTGCCGCGTTCGAGCTGGAACATCGTGACTGGCGGAGCTTTCCCGAGCCGCCGCATGCGATCGTCTCGTCGCTCGCCATCCACCACCTCGATGAGCGGCAGAAGCGGATGCTTTTTGCCGACCTTGGGACGGCGCTCAGCCCCGGCGGCGTCCTCGTGGTGGCCGACATCGTGCGCCCGCCGGGCGCGGCCGCTCTCGCCATCGCGGCGCGGCAGTGGGACGAGGCTGTGCGTTCGCGGGCGCTCGCGATCGACGGCGACCTGGCCGCCTTCGCCGAGTTCAACCGCCTCGGCTGGAACTATTTCCGCAATCCCGACGGCGAGCCGATCGACAAGCCGTCCTCGCTGGCCGAGCAACTTTCCTGGCTGTCCGAGGCCGGTTTCATCGCGGTCGATTGCGCCTGGCTGTTCGCCGGCCACGCCATTTTCAGCGGGCTGAAAGCTTGATGCAAGAAGACAGTCATGGTGTCTTCAAGCGTGCGAGGGTAATGATCGACAGCCAGCCCGTCGCGAGCCGAATTGGGCTTGACGTCTCCTTGAGGGCGACATGACGACGTTCGAATTCTCGGGTCACAGGCTCGACCTCCGCAAAGGCAGGTTGCAAAGGGGCGGGTACGACGTCGACCTGCGCGCCAAGTCGCTCTCGTTGCTCACCTATCTCCTGGAGAATGCCGGTCGCGTCGTCGGCAAGGACGAACTGGTCGACGCCATCTGGCCCAACATCGCCGTCTCCGACGATTCACTGACCCAATGCATGAAGGATATCCGCAAGGCGCTCGGCCCGGATGCGGACGGCCTGATCCGTACCGTGATGCGGCGGGGCTATGTGATCGACGAGGATCGTGTTCGTCGCATCGGGAATCGCGACACGTCGGGTGCGACCGGGACGGGGGAAGGCGCCGTCGACACGCCGTCGATCGCGGTGCTGCCCTTCGAGAACCTGAGCGGCGACCCGGCGCAGGACTATTTCGCCGACGGCATGGTCGACGAGATCATCACCGCACTGTCGCGCATGCGCTGGCTGTTCGTCATCGCCCGCAATTCGAGCTTCGCCTACAAGGGGCAGGCCGACGGCGTGAAACGGGCCGGAGCCGAGCTCGGCGTGCGCTACGTGCTGACCGGCAGCGTTCGCAAGGCCGGTGACCACATCCGCCTTACGGGACAACTCATCGATCAGTCGTCCGGCAAGACGATCTGGGCCGATCGCTACGACGGAACCATGGCCGACGTGTTCGACCTGCAAGACCGGTTCGCCGAGAGTGTCGTCGGCGCCATCCAGCCCTCCATCCTGTCGGCCGAGATCGAGCGGTCGCGGCGCAAGCGGCCGGAAAGCCTCGCCGCCTACGACTACGTGCTGCGCGCCTTTCCGCTCGCCTGGTCGCTCGAGCGGGCGCAGAACGAGGAGGCCGGGACACTGCTTGAACGGGCGATCGCGATCGAGCCTGATTATGCGCTGGCGCTTTCGCTGCTGGCCTGGTGCCATCTGCAGCGTGTCACCTACCACTGGACCGAAACGCCGGCCGCGTCCCGGGAAGAGGGCCTGCGCCTGGCGCAGAAGGGGGCGGCGCTGTCCGGCGACGACCCGATGGTGCTTGCGGTGCTCGGCGCCGCGCATTCTTTCGCCCGCGACTTTGATGTCGCCGACATGCATCTGACACGGGCGCGCACGCTCGATCCGAATTCCGCCTGGGCCTGGCTGCGCAGCGGCTGGCTTGACGTCTATCGCGAGCGGCCCGAGGCGGCGATCGAGAAGTTCGAGCATTTCGAACGGCTGAGCCCGCGCGACCCGATGGGCTACATGGCCGAACTCGGCATCGGCGCCGCCCATTTCATTACCGGGCGCTACGAAGAAGCATTGGTCATGACGCGGCGCGGGGTCAGCCGGCACCCTGGCGCCACCTGGGCGCTACGCTGGTTGGTGATGACGCTGGTCCAAGCCGGCCGCAAGGATGAAGCCCGGCGCGTGTGCGGCAGGCTGCTGGAAAGCCATCCGGGGCTGACGGTCGCCACGATCTGGGACCAGCTGCCTTTCGAAGGGGGCACGCGGGAGCGCGTTGCCGCCAGCCTGCGCGAGGCCGGCCTGCCGGACTGATATCGTGTCGACGACCGGGGACCGGTGCCCGCCTGCCGATTTCGTCACAATTTCCCTCGAGTTTCACCTGGGCCTCACGATCTCCGGCCGGGCGCCGACTAATCTCATCCTTGCTGTCGCTCAAGGACAGTTCGAGGATGGAGACAACACCATGACCACGCTGGTTCCTTTTATCGGTCTCGCAGCCGATTGCCGGTCGCATGCTTCTCCCTCGCGGCCTTTCCGGATGCTGGCCGCCGTGACGTCGGCGCTGCTTTGGCTGCCGCGCTTCTGGAGGGCACGCAGGGACCTCGCCGCTTTTGCCGCCATGAGCGAATGCGAGCGTCGCGATATCGGCGTTACCGCCTTTGACATCGAAAATATGCTCGTATTGCCAGTTGACCGCGACCCCACCGAAGTGCTCGCGCGGGTCGTGGACGATCGCCGCCGTCGCCGTGAATCCTGAGCTCCAGACTCGCCAAAGCCGAAGGGTGGGTGCCATCCACTCGATTTCGTCAGCGAACGGAGACCCGACCCGCTGTTATCTGTGTACCCGACCTCGACAATTGTAACTTGGTGCCCGTCGGCGTTCAGCGCCGAGTTGAGCTTAGCGGCAAATGCGTCGGCTGGAGCTTCTATTCCGGCCGTTGATGTAGCGGGCGCCGAGGGTTACGATTGTCGGAGGTGCATCCTCGGCATCCACGTTGCCGGCCAACCCCAACATTGTGGAAAGTGCGGCAAGGGCCACAAACGAAACGTCACGCACTTTTGTCATGGTCCACCTCCCAGCGGGACCATGCGGGGCTATCCTGGCCCAAGCCTCAGAGCCCGCGATGGATCGCAGCAGCATATTCTCACAACCTCATGGGCGACGGAAGGTGGCCGCGCCGTGCTGATGTTGTGGTTAATTTAACGACGTGCAATGGTCGTGAGCCGGTAGGATCGCTATCCTAGCCAGGGGCGCGGGGGGCGATCATGGCATCCAAGTTGAAACCAAGGATGGGCCGAAGATAGTCAGCGCTCGGGCAATCCCGCCAGCTTCAAGCCTTCGACCACCTTGTCTGCCCATTCCGGCGTGTTCCGGAAGATAGGCAGCGACCGGAATCGCTCGATCGTGAAACTTGGCTGGCCGGCCATGAGCATTTGCGCGGCCCAGCGGGCGGTCTCCAGGTCGCCGCCCATCGCCGACCAGGCGGCGAGGTATCGATAAGACATGATGATGTCGGGGCGGGCGGCGATGACCTCGCGGGCGATCGCGACGGCCTGGGAAAGGGACCCTGTCTTGGCCAAGGCGTAGCCCGTTCCCAGTCTCACGGCGAATGCGAACGGATCCATCGGGCTCAGCGTCATCGCCCGCTGGAACCGTTCCTGGGCCAGGGCGGCCTTGTCCTTGTAGATCGCGATCCAGCCGTGGCGTGCCCATGCCCAGGCATTGTTCGGATCGAGCGTGAGAGCTCTTTCGATGAAGGTGGCTGCGCGCTCCTGTTCGCCGCACATGCTCAATGCCGAGCCGGCGGCGGCCAATGCGGTTGGGTCGTCGCCGATCGAGCCTGCCGCCTCAACTGCCGCGAGCGCCTTTTCCAGCTCCATTTCCGGCTGCTCGGCCCACAGATAGGCAGCGTTCGAGGCGTGGCACCATGCTAGAAGGGCATGCGCGCGGCCATAGGCCGGATCGACCGTGATCGCTTTCTTGAGCAGCTCTATTGCCAGGTCGTTGGTGTCCTTACGGCGGCCCCAAATGTCCGGATAGGCGCGCATGACGAGATCATAGGCCCTGAGGCTGGTCGGCGGCTTGCGCCTGGCCAGCTCGATCTCGGCACCACGGATGGCCGGATGGATGGCGCCCGCCACCTGCGCCGCGATCCTGTCCTGGAACTCGAAAACGTCCTCGGTCGCACCATCGTAGCGCTCGGACCAGAGCTGTGTCCGCGTCTCGGCATCAACCAACTGCACGGAAATGCGCAGCCGATCGCCGCCCCGCCGAACGGTGCCTTCAACGACGTAATTGACGCCGAGTTCCCGGCCGACCTCGCGCACGTCGGCGAAGCGGCCCTTATAGGTGAAGGCGGACTGGCGCGCGATGACGAAGAAGTTCCGGATGCGCGAAAGCGCGGCGGTGATCTCCTCTACAACGCCGTCGGCAAAATACTCGTCCTCCGCCCCGCCGAGATTGTCGAAAGGCATCACCGCCACCGACGGCTGGTCATGCGGTCTCGCCGGCGTGGCGATAGGCTGAGGCGGCTGGGCGGTGTCGTGCGCCGACGCGGTCTGGCGATGTCCGCCCCGCGTCTGCAGCGACGCCGCCAGTGACAGCGTCTGTGCCTCGGGTTCCACGCCCAGATGCTTCTTCAGCAGCGCGCGGCAGGTCTCGAACTGACGCAAGGCCGCGTTTTCGTGGCCCCTCGCAGCGTGGATGCGCATCAAGGCCCGATGCGCCGGCTCGGCGGCCGGATCCGAGGCAAGCAGCCTTTCGGCGAGCCGTTCGCAAGCTGCTTCGTCCGCGGATCCGGCTTCGGGCTTCTCAAGGCTCAGGCGCTCCGCCAGCTGCTGCGCCTTCTGCCGGTATCTGAACTGGTATGGGCTGAACCATTCATCCAGTCCGTCCGGAATGGCCTCCCCCGCAAGCACATCACCGCGATAGAGGTCGGCGGCAAAGGCGAGGTCCGTCGTCCCGCTTTCGGCGAGCTTGCGCTCGAAGAGCCAGATGTCGGCTTCGTCCGGGCCGGCCGTCAGCGCAACCGTTTCCTGATCCCCGTCGATGGAAATGGCTGCATTGCCGGTGGCGGGAAACCACCGCCGGATGTCGGCCAGCGCCTGGCGCAGGCTGTTGCGCGACTGCGCATCGCCTCGTCCCGGCCAAAACCCTTCGCAAAGCCGTTCGCGAGTGGCGCCGCGGCGACCCGCCAGGACCAGGGCGGCAAAAAGCAGCGCCGACTTGCGCGTTGCGAAGCGGACGGGCTGGCCCTCTCCGGACATCACTTCGAGACCGCCAAGCAACCGGATACGCACGACCCCTCTCCAGATTTCGAACGCGCCAGCAGAATAGCATCTTCGCCGGTCGATTTAACGCAGATTTAACGGCGGTCCATCGGACTTCCCGCGATTGTTCACGCCCGGCTGAACAACCGCAAATCGCCCCCGTGAGAAGCTGCGACCGTAATCTGGGACAGGAGAGCAAAATGGCTCACACGGAAGCTCACGCTGAGACCCGCACATCGAAACACCGGCTGCTTGGGAAAGCGTCGAACAGCATGGCAGCAGCAGTCGCGGCCTTCACAGCCTGGCGGCGGACCGTGGCAGGGCGCAAGGCGTTAGCAGACCTGACGTCCGATCAGTTGAAGGACATCGGCTGTCAGGAGGTCCCCAGACCTACGCTCTTCGTCAAGGTCGGGGTCGGCCTCATGACGGACCTGATGTCGATGAGGTGAGGCCGAACCACAAAGGCGCTGCGAACGCCGCCGTTAGGCAGGCAGAATTCAGCAAAAAATCAGCAGCCGTTCAGGACGAGAGGCAGCTTTTGGCGGCCATGCTTGCGGACCAACCGGCGAACAGTCGGCACCTGCTGCCGCCGTCAACATTGGAGGTCGATCATGCATGTGAAGGCTGATGCGCCGGTTGCGTCCACCACACTGACGCGAGGGGAAGCACTTAGCATCCTTTCTGCGGGCATAGCCGGCCCCTGCTGCGGCGAGGCCCATGAGATGTTGGCCTGGCTCTACCTGCTGACAGCTAGCGAGGCGGGCGCGGAACCGCCCGCCGAACGCCCCCGCCCATGGCTTCGCCTGCGCAGCCTCTTTCAGACTTGACCTCGCCTATTTTTGCCGCGCCATGGACGACGGGCAATCAAGCGTCTCGATGGGGCAAGGACTTAGCGCTACGGATCGGCGGCGCGGTTCTCGATCTTGACCGGGGTACGGCCTGTCGAATTACCCAGGTTGCACATTCAGAAAGCTGACATCCCCGACCGAACAGTCCATGTGTACCATGTCGCGCTGAGGATGCAGCACCTCCGCCGTGCCCTTGACGGGATTGGTCTTGCCGATCGCGACGGTAAGGATGCCCGCGTCATCGATCGCCAGGCTGAAGGTAATCGCCTTCCCTACAGCTGCTTGTGCGATCAGCTCTGACTTGCCGTTAAATATCATGAAGAATTTCACTTTATCTGGCTCGGCCCGATACATCTCCGCGCGCGTAAGGCAGCAAACGGGCAATCGGAATGAATGGCCGCTTTCGGGATGGCTCACTTTGCCGGGGAACGGCGAGGATCAGGCGCAAAGCTGCCGTCCACACTCGATGCATTCCCGCTTTATCCATAAGCACCCGAAACTCGGGCTGAGGCGCGACTCAGAAAGGTCGAAAAGATTCAAAGAAACCAAGGGATATTGTCATCGCGCCCACTTGCGCGGTAGTCAGCCCTATGACGTCTCGAACTCGGTTGGTGGACTCAATGAAGCCGCTGGTCCTGATCTCCTCGAAGGACCCGGATTTTTTCCTGGTTTTCGGGCACATCCTGTCGGTAGCTGGCTTTGAAATACGGCTGATCACGGGAGATCGGGAAATCGCACGTGCCATCGAGGCGGCAGCCCCGCTTGCTGTCGTCATGGACTGCCATCCAGGCGACCGTGCGGTGGTCAAACAGTGCGCCTGGCTGAAGTCTGCCGCCGCGACCAAAGCGACGCCGGTGGTAAGCCTGGTCGCCCCGCGTTCGGGCAAGCTGCATCTAGACTTGATCAAGGCTGGCGTCGACGAGATATTTTCGCGGCCGTTCGCCCCCGAACAGCTTCTGGCCTGGCTGCATGGCAAAGCGGCCCTTGCGAAGCTATCGCGCGAAACGGATTCGGGTGAGCTGGTTCAGGGCGATTTCCGGCTGGAGCGACAAACCCACCGGACATTCTTCCGGCAAAAAGAAATTGTGATGCCACCGATCGAGTTCAAGCTCTTGCGCAGCCTTTTGGCGCAGCCTGGCAAAGTCTTCAGCCGCGAGGAACTGGTCGCGACCGCCTGGCCTGAACATGCCGCCGCAACCGATGTGCGGGGCGTCGACGTCCATATCGCCAGGCTGCGCAAAAGGCTTCGGGCATCCGTGGGAAGCGATGTGATCCGGACGGTCCGCTCGGCTGGCTACGCCTTCGCGCCGGAGTGGTAACCTGCTCGGCGATTCCAGCGTTAGCTCGTGCGCGCCCATTGGCAGCCCGCCGGGTCCGCACGCATCTGCTCTCAATGGCTCAGGATGGTATCCAGGAACAGCCGGGCGCGTGGGTGAGCGGCTCTAGAGAAAAAGTCTCTGGAAGAAGCATGTTCGACAATGCGGCCTTGGTCCATGAAAACGATCTCATCCGCGACTTCGCGTGCGAAACCCATTTCATGGGTCACGCAGACCATGGTCACGCCGCTTCGCGCCAGCGCGATCATGACGTCCAGGACTTCCTTGATCATTTCCGGGTCGAGCGCCGAGGTGGGTTCGTCGAACAGCAAGATGCGGGGATTGAGGCAAAGCGCGCGTGCGATCGCCACCCGTTGTTGTTGGCCGCCGGAAAGCTGGGCCGGGTAGGCCTGCGCCTTTTCGGGGATGCGCACCGCTGTCAGATGCCGCATGGCGATCTCTTCGGCCTCGCGCGCCGGTTTCAGGAGAACCCGGCGCAGCGCCAGCGTGCAGTTGGCAAGCACCGTGAGGTGCGGAAACAGGTTGAAGCTCTGGAACACCATGCCCGTCTGCCGGCGCGCCATAGCCGTGTCACGGGCATTTCTTCCCAGAGTCGTCCCTTCGAGCTGGATCGTTCCCTTTTGGAAGGGCTCGAGACCGTTGATGCAGCGAATCAAGGTCGACTTGCCGGAGCCGGACGGTCCGCAAACGACGATGCGCGCGCCCGCTCCAACCGTCAGATCGATGTCTTTCAAAACCTGCAGGGCGCCGAACCATTTGTTGAGGCCGTCGATCCGGACATGAGGGATCGATTGAACGGCCGCGACTGGAAGTGGGGCTTGAGCGAGCATCAGCGACGTCCAGCCGCAAGCAGGCGTTGTTCGATGCGCCTCACGCCATAAGCAAGTATCAGCGCCAAGGCGAGAAACAGAATGCCGGCGACGGTCAGTGGCTCTGCGTATCGATAGGTCTCGGAGGCGATGTCGAAGGCGCGTCCTAGCATTTCGGGCACGGCCAGGATCGCGAGATAGGGCGTCGCCTTGAGGATCGAAACCAGATAGTTGCCCAATGGTGCCGCGACGTTGCGCAACATCTGCGGCGCGATGACGAAGACGACCGTGTCGCGGCGTGTGACTGACAAGGCTCTGGCTGCTTCCTGCTGGCCTTTCGGGATTGCGTCGATGCCCGCTTTGAACACCTCCGCCAGATAGCCGCTGTAATAGAGGCTCAGCCCCAATATGCCGACCGTCATGGCGCCAAGCCGGATCCCGTAGAAGGGCAGGACGAAATACAGGAAATAGAGCCAAGCCAGAACCGGCGTCGAGCGGATGAAGTCGATCAGGAAGCGGACGGCGAGGCCAGGCGCACCGCCCCCGCGGCGGATCATTTCGAAAGTGAAGCCAAGCGCCGAAGCGCCGAGACAACTCAAGACCGTCGCGAGCAGGGTCGTCCCGATCGCCCCGATGATCGTCGGGATGGTCGATAGTGCGAAGTCAAAGTTAAATCCCACGCGGCGTTCCTCTTTCGGGATTGACTCGCGCCTCGAGCCAGCGGCCGGCAAGCGCGATCGGATAACAGACGACGAAGAAGGCCAGCAGCAGCGCCGAATAGATCGCGACGGGGTCGTAGTCGGTCTGCGCAATTTCCTTGGCGCGGAAGGTCATGTCCGTCAGCGTGACCAGCGAGACGAGGGAGGTTGCCTTGACGAGTTGGATAAGGTTGTTGACGAAGGTCGGGCTCATGGCGACCAAGGCCTGCGGCAGCTCGATCAGAAACAGGATCGCCGGGCGCGAGAGGCCGAGCGCCATGCCAGCCTCGCGTTGGCCGGCGGGAAGAGACTGCAGCCCGGCGCGCACCGCCTGGCTGGCATAGCCGCCGGTGTTGAGGCCGAGCACCAATGCACTGACGGTCAGCGCCGATAGTGTGATCCCCATCACCGGCAGCACGTAGTAAAAGAAGAAGAGCAGGACGACGACCGCGGAGCTGCGCCAGAATTCAATCACGGCGGTAACCAGAAAGCGTGTCATGCCGGTGGTCAGAAACTGCACGACGCCGAAGACGAGCGCGAAGGGGACCGCAAAGACAAGGCCATAGGCCGTGACCTCTAGGGTGATACCCAGCCCTTGCAGAATGCCCAGCCAGATGTCGAGCATGCTCACCGGGTCCCACTCTTCGTGGAGTCGGTTGGCAACGATGTCGGCATCGTCGAGCCGTGCCTGAGGAAGGCGGCTTTGCGCTGAAGAATCGCGCCCTCCTGACCGGACCTCATGGCAATCCTCCGCACTGTGAAAAGGACGATCGCCTGTAGGGCAGGCCATCGATCGCTCTCTCATAAACCGCGCGGGAGTCGAGTGTCAATAAACATGTACGTATTGTTGCCAAAGTTCATATTATAGCGCCACGGCCGTCGGCACCGCCGTTGGCCGGTAATTGCACGCTACGCTACGATGACAGGTAAAACCCGTTGAATCGGAGTGCTCCAGGGCTCTTTTGATCGTCCCCGACCGGGCGGTGTTTGATGTGTTCCCGGCTCATAACGGGGACAGGATGGCTATCTCGCACAACGATACCGAAGGACGCGCGCGCAGCTCGCGCATGCTGCGCACCGCGCTCGGGCCAGCCATCGCCCGGTTTCTCGACGATCCCGCGATCGTTGAAATAATGCTGAACCCGGATGGCCGCATCTGGGTGGACCGCCTTTCGGAAGGTTTGGCCAATACAGGGGAAATGCTGGCACCTGCCGCTGGTGAGCGAATTGTGCGCCTGGTTGCCCATCATGTCGGCGCCGAGGTCCATTCCCGTTCCCCACGCGTCTCGGCCGAGTTGCCGCAAACCGGCGAGCGTTTCGAAGGCCTGTTGCCGCCCGTCGTCGCAGCACCCGCCTTCGCGATCCGCAAGCCCGCGGTCGCCGTGTTCACGCTCGATGACTACGTCGCGGCAGGCATAATGTCCGCCGGCCAGGCCGCGATCTTGCGCGCCGCGGTTGCGGAGCGCGCGAACATCCTTGTCGCCGGCGGCACATCGACTGGCAAGACGACCCTCACCAACGCGCTGCTCGCCGAAGTGGCGAAAGGGATGGATCGGGTCGTCATCATCGAGGACACCCGCGAACTGCAATGCGCCGCGCCCAACCTTGTCGCAATGCGCACCAAGGATGGCGTCGCAACGCTCGCCGACCTGGTTCGCTCTTCGCTGCGCCTGCGGCCCGATCGCATTCCCATCGGCGAGGTTCGTGGCGCCGAAGCCCTCGACCTTTTGAAGGCATGGGGAACCGGGCACCCCGGCGGCATCGGCACCCTTCATGCCGGCTCCGGCATCGGCGCCCTGCGCCGCCTTGAGCAGCTTGTCCAGGAAGCCGTCGTCACCGTCCCGCGTGCATTGATCGCCGACACGATCGGCCTCGTCGCAGTGCTTACCGGACGTGGCGCCGCCCGACGGCTTAGCGAACTCGTCCGGGTCGAGGGTCTCGGCCCCGACGGCGATTATCGCATTGCTGAAGCGACACCGATCAACTCAGGAGAAACCCCATGATCCGCCTCCTCGCACGCAGCCACGGCAGCCTGGCCGCGGCGGCCGCCGCCCTTGCCGTCAATCTCATGGTCGCGTCGAGCGCCCATGCGTCAGGCTCCTCGATGCCATGGGAACAGCCACTCGAAAAAATCCTGCAGTCGGTCGAGGGACCGGTCTCCAAGATCATTGCCGTCATCATCATCATCGTCACCGGCCTGACGCTGGCCTTCGGCGACAGTTCGGGCGGCTTCAGGCGGCTCATCCAGATCGTTTTTGGCCTTTCGATCGCCTTTGCGGCGTCGAGTTTCTTCCTGTCGTTCTTCTCGTTCGGCGGCGGAGCGTTGATCTGATGACAACCGCTTTCGAACAACTCGACGCGGTGCCGGGGTGGACGGTGCCCGTCCACCGGGCGCTGACGGAGCAGATCCTGCTCGGCGGCGCGCCGCGCGGAATCGCCATCCTGAATGGCACGCTGGCGGGCGCCGTCGGCCTTGGGCTGCGGCTGTGGCTGGCCGGTCTCCTGATCTGGGCGATCGGACATCTTACGGCGGTATGGGCCGCCAGGCGCGATCCGCTGTTTTTCGAGGTTGGACGCCGGCACCTGCGTCTACCTGGGCATCTGTCGGTTTGAGGGCGCGGTTATGATGAGCCTTGCCGAATACCGCCGGACCGCTGCTCGCCTTGCCGACTACCTGCCTTGGGCAGCACTCGTGGCGCCAGGCGTCGTGCTCAACAAGGATGGGAGTTTTCAGCGCACCGCAAGGTTTCGCGGGCCCGATCTCGACTCCGCCGTCGCGGCAGAGCTGGTTGCGGTGGCATCGCGCATCAACAATGCTTTTCGCCGCCTCGGCTCGGGCTGGAGCATCTTCGTCGAAGCGCAGCGGCATGAAGCGGCTTCTTATCCCGAAAGCCAGTTCCCCAATGCGGCTTCCGGCCTGCTCGATGCCGAGCGCAAAGCCGACTTCGACGAGGCGGGGGTTCATTTCATATCGAGCTATTTTCTCACATTCCTGTTCCTCCCGTCGTCCGAAGACGCCACGCGCGCCGAGGGATGGCTCTACGAGGGTCGCGACGAGTCGGGCGCGGATCCGGGCGAGATCGTGCGCGCCTTTGTCGACCGGACAGAGCGCGTTCTATCCCTGCTCGATGGTTTCATGCCGGAATGCCATTGGCTCGATGACGGCGAAACGCTGACCTATCTCCATTCGACGATCTCGACCAAACGCCATAAGGTGCGCGTCCCCGAGACGCCGGTCTATCTCGATGCGCTCCTGGCCGACGAGCCGCTCGCCGGCGGGCTCGAACCGCGGCTTGGCGACAAGCATCTTCGCGTGCTCTCGATTGTCGGCTTCCCGACCGCCACGACGCCCGGCCTGCTTGATGACCTCAATCGGCTGGCCTTCCCCTACCGCTGGTCGACCCGCGCCATCCTGCTCGACAAGGTCGACGCGGTCCGCCTGTTGACCAGGATACGGCGGCAATGGTTTGCCAAGCGCAAGAGCATCGCCGCGATCCTCAAGGAGGTGATGACCAACGAAGCTTCAGCCCTCCTTGACACCGACGCCGCCAACAAGGCGGCCGACGCCGACACGGCGTTGCAGGAGCTCGGCGCCGATATGGCAGGTATGGCCTATGTCACCGCGACCGTCGCCATATGGGATTGTGACCCGCGCGTCGCCGACGAGAAATTGCGGCTTGTCGAGAAGGTCATCCAGGGCCGCGACTTCACGGCGATTGCTGAGACCGTCAATGCCGTCGACGCCTGGCTCGGTTCCTTGCCCGGACACGCCTACGCCAATGTCCGCCAGCCTCCCATCTCAACGCTCAATCTCGCCCACATGATGCCCCTGTCCGCCGTGTGGGCGGGGCCGGAACGGGACGAGCATCTGGTCAGTCCTCCCTTGCTTTACGGCAAGACCGAAGGCTCGACCCCGTTCCGGTTGGTCCTTCATGTCGGCGATGTCGGTCATACGCTCGTCGTCGGCCCCACTGGCGCCGGCAAGTCGGTGCTGCTCGCGCTGATGGCGATGCAGTTCTGCCGCTACCGCAACGCTCAGATCTTCGCCTTCGACTTCGGCGGCTCTATCCGCGCCGCGGCGCTCGCCATGGGCGGCGACTGGCACGATCTCGGAGGGCGCCTCACCGAAGGCATGGACGCCTCCGTTTCGCTGCAGCCGCTCGCCCGGGTTCATGACACATACGAGCGCGCCTGGGCGGCTGACTGGATCGTCGCGATCCTGACGCGCGACGGCGTCCCAATCACCCCGGACGCAAAGGAGCATATCTGGGCGGCGCTGACGTCGCTTGCCTCGGCTCCCGTCGAGGAGCGCACCATCACCGGGCTCAGCGTGCTTTTGCAGGCCAATGACCTGAAGCAGGCATTGCGCCCGTACTGTGTCGGAGGCGCTCACGGCCGATTGCTCGACGCCGAGGCCGAACACCTCGGCCAGGCATCCGTGCAGGCTTTCGAGATCGAAGGGCTGGTGGGCACACAAGCCGCGCCGGCTGTCCTGTCCTATCTGTTCCATCGCATCGGCGACCGGCTCGATGGGCGTCCAACGCTGCTCATCATCGACGAAGGCTGGCTTGCCCTCGATGACGAGGGGTTTGCGGGACAGTTGCGCGAGTGGCTGAAGACGCTGCGCAAGAAGAACGCCAGCGTCGTCTTCGCCACCCAGTCACTTGCCGATATCGACAATTCGACTGTTGCGCCGGCAATCATCGAAAGCTGTCCAACCCGGCTGCTGTTGCCCAACGAACGCGCGGTTGAGCCGCAAATTACCGCCATCTATCGCCGCTTCGGCCTGAACGACCGCCAGATCGAAATCCTGGCACGAGCGACACCCAAGCGCGATTACTACTGCCAGTCCCGTCGCGGCAACCGTCTCTTCGAACTCGGCCTGTCCGAGGTCGGCCTCGCGCTCTGCGCCGCGTCCTCGAAGAGCGATCAGGCCCTGATCGGCAGCATCATCGCCGAGCATGGCCGCCACGGCTTCCTGGCGGCCTGGCTGCGTGCCCGCGACGTCGGCTGGGCCGCCGATCTCATTCCCAACCTCACCCTTCCCGAACCTGAAAAGGATCCTCAACCATGACTGTTCGTCAAAGCCGCCCGCGCGCCCTTTTTCTGGTCGCGGCGATCCTCGCCGCGCCGCTCGCGATCTCGCCGATGATGACGGCGCCAGCGCATGCCTTCATCGTGTTTGATCCATCGAACTATTCCCAGAATGTTCTGACGGCCGCGCGTTCGCTGCAGCAGATCACAAACCAGATCACCTCGCTTCAGAACCAGGCCCAGATGCTCATCAACCAGGCGCGCAACCTGGCGAGCCTGCCTTTGTCCTCGCTCCAGCAACTGCAACAGTCGGTGCAACGCACACAACAGCTTCTCGGGCAAGCACAGAACATCGCCTTCGACGTCGAGCAGGTCGACAAGGCCTTTCAGCAGCAATACGGCGGCGTCTCGCTCTCCGCGTCCGACCGAGAGCTCGTCACGGAGGCGCGCTCGCGCTGGCAAAACACGGTAGGCGGCCTTCAGGACGCCATGCGCGTCCAGGCGGGCGTCGTCGGAAACATCGAGACCGGCCGCGCGCAGATGTCGGCGCTGGTCGGTGCCAGCCAATCGGCGACCGGAGCGCTGCAGGCGACGCAAGCTGGCAATCAGCTTCTTGCGCTCCAGGGCCAGCAGCTCGCGGACCTGACCGCTGTGGTCGCCGCCAACGGCCGCGCCCAGGCTCTGGCTGAGGCCGAACGTGCTGCCGCGGTCGATCAGGGCCGCGAGCAACGCCGCCGCTTCCTGGCGCCAGGCTCTGGCTATCAGGCCGGCTCGGTCCAGATGTTCAACCGCGGAGGTCGATGACGATGGACGGCAAAACCCTCGCTCGCGCGGTGGGTGTCATCTTTGTTGCGGCCGCAATCGCGGCGGCCGCGCTCGGTATGAGCCGGAAGGAAAACAAGCCGGCGGGCGAGGGCGCGCATACAACCGCAGGCTTGATGCCGAACCCGCTTCGCGATGGCCTGCGCCGCTGCCAGGCCCTCGGCGAGGCTGCTCTGCGTGACGATGGATGTGCGCAACTGTGGACCGAGCAGCGCGATCGCTTCCTCGGTCTCAAAGAGCCATCTGGGCGTCCGATAGGCGAGCCGGACGCTTCGCAGTCGCCAGGTGCTGCCACGCGCGGGGGCCAATAGACATGGGCAATACGGGTGTCATCGACCAATTCTTGTCCACCTTCACCCGCTACATCGACAGCGGCTTTGGCCTGCTCGGCGGCGAGGTCGCTTTCGTCGCGACCACGCTGATCGTCATCGACATCACGCTTGCCGCGCTCTTCTGGAGCTGGGGCGCTGACGACGACATCCTTGCTCGGCTTATCAAGAAGACGCTCTTTGTCGGTGTCTTCGCCTACCTAATCTCCAACTGGAACGGTCTCGCTCAAATCGTGTTCGAGAGTTTCTCCGGTCTTGGTCTCAAGGCGAGTGGAACCGGTTTTTCGGCACAGGACCTGCTGCACCCCGGCAAGGTGGCGCAAACCGGCCTCGATGCGGGGCGACCATTGCTTGAGGCGATCTCCGGTTTGATGGGCTACGTCTCCTTCTTTGAAAACTTCATCCAGATCGCTTGCCTGCTCTTTGCCTGGGCGCTCGTCCTGCTCGCCTTCTTCATCCTGGCGGTGCAGCTCTTTGTGACGCTGATCGAGTTCAAGCTGGCGACGCTGGCCGGCTTTGTGCTGATCCCCTTCGGGCTCTTCGGCAAGACGGCCTTCATGGCCGAACGGGTGCTCGGCAACGTCATCTCGTCCGGCATCAAGGTTCTGGTGCTTGCCGTCGTCATCGGCATAGGATCGACGCTCTTCGGCGAATTCACCCAAGGCTTCGGCGGCGAGAGCCCCACCATCGACGAGGCCATGGCGATCGTGCTCGCGGCGCTATCGCTGCTTGGCCTCGGCATCTTCGGTCCCGGCATCGCCAACGGCCTCGTCGCTGGTGGACCGCAGCTTGGCGCCGGTGCGGCCGTCGGCACTGGCCTTGCCGCGGGCGGCATGGCGGTTGCGGGCTATGGCGTAGCCGGCATGGCGGCGCGAGGTGTCACAGCGGCCGCCTCGGGCGCGATGTCAACCGCGCGTGGCGCCACGTCACTCGCTGGCGGCGCCTCGGCCGCTTATAGGCATGGCGCTGCCGGCCAGGCTGGCGCGGCAGGCATCGCCTCGGGCTTGGGCGGCATTGCGCGCGCTGGCGCTTCGGCGGCAGCCTCGCCCCTCAAGCGCGCCGCCGCAAACACCGGTCAATCGCTGAAGTCCAGCTTCGCCTCCAGCGCCAGTTCGGCCGCTGAAATCACCGGTGGTTCGATCGGAGGTGCTGCGGTGTCAACCGCGGCTCCTCCCTCCGGCGCGGGCAATCCGTCCGGCACTCAAGGACAGCCGGAATGGGCCAGACGTCTGCAGCGCTCTCAGCGCCTCGCTCACGGCGCCCAGACCGCCGCCCACGCGGTACGCGCCGGCGACAGCCATGGCGGCGGAGCTTCGCTCTCTCTTTCTGAAGGCAAATGACGAAATGAACATCTTCAGGCGACCCGCCGTCCACTACGGCAAGACCCCTCGACCGGAAACCCCCTATCAAAAGGCGCAGCAGATCTGGGACGAGCGCATCGGCTCTGCCCGCGTGCAGGCACGCAACTGGCGCGCCATGGCTTTCGGGTCGCTCATCCTGTCGGCAGGCCTCGCCACATCACTGGTCTGGCAATTGGGCCGCGGTACCGTCGTGCCCTGGATCGTGCAGGTCGATACTTTAGGCCAGGCGCAAGCGATCGCGCCCGCGATCGCCGACTATAAGCCGACCGATCCTCAAATAGAGTGGCATCTCGCCCGCTTTGTCGAACAGGTGCGCTCCATCCCCGCAGATCCGATCATTCTGCGCCAAGACTGGCTGCGCGCCTATGATTGGACCACCGACCAGGGCGCAGCGGCGCTCAACGACTATGCTCGCGCCAGCGACCCTTTCTCCAGGGTCGGCAAGCAGCAGGTCGCGGTCGAGATTTCTTCGGTTATCCGGGCCTCGCCGGGCTCCTTTCGTGTCGCCTGGATCGAGCGCCACTATGAAAACGGCCAGCTTTCCAGCGCCGAGCGCTGGACAGCAATCCTGACAATCGTGACGCAGATGCCGAACGACGCCGAACGCCTTCGCGCGAACCCCCTCGGAATCTACGTCAACGCCATCAACTGGTCGCGGGAGATGAGCCAATGAGCCCGACATCGCGGCTTGCTGCCGGCACGATTTTCTCAAGATACTTGCTGTCGGCCATGCTGGTCTCGGGGACGACGCTGCTGGCGAGCTGCGCAACGCCTTTGAAGAAGCCGCCGAAGATCAGCTATGATACCTATGTCCCGCCTTTGCCGCCGGCGCCCGCCGCCGCGATTGACCAAAGGCCGAAACCCCTCCGCGTTCCATCCGGCTGGGCTCCCGCGCACGGCGGCGCCCTCGGCGGAACGCCGGCCGCGCGTGTCGAGAACGCAAACGCTGCGGCGCGTGTGGAGCCGCGCCGGGACGGTTACTACAATGCCATTCAGATCTACCCGTGGAGCGAAGGAGCGCTTTATCAGGTCTACGCCGCGCCTGGCCAGATAACGGATATCGCGCTGGAGCCCGGCGAGCGCCTGACCGGAGACGGTCCGATCGCGGCCGGCGATACCGCGCGCTGGATCATCGGCGACACCGAAAGCGGGTCCGGCATTGCCCGACGCGTCCACGTCCTGGTGAAACCCTCGCGGGCGGACATCACAACCAACCTCATCATCGCCACGGACCGGCGCAGTTACATGCTCGAATTGCGGGCAGGCGCGAAGCCATACATGCCCGCCGTTGCGTGGTCCTATCCGGCTCAGAAAGCTGGAACCCTTCAGACCATGCCCACAACGCCTGTCATACCGGACGTCACAACGCGCAACTATCGCTACGGCCTTACCGGCGACAGCCCGCCCTGGAAGCCGGTGAGTGCCTACGACGACGGCCGCAGGGTCTACATCGAGTTTCCGCGCGGCATTGTGCAAGCCGAGATGCCGCCGATTTTCGTCATCGGTCCGGACGGCGAGGCTGAAATCACCAACAGCCGCGTCTATCAAAACGTCCTGATCGTCGACCGTCTTTTTGGTGCGGCCGAACTGCGTCTTGGCGCCGGCAAGCGGCAGCAGACGGTAAGGATCGTCCGCACCGACGGAGGAAGAACCGATGGGTTTTGGCGCAGGCTAGGCGACAGCGCCGCGTCGAAGGTGCCGAACTCGACGCAGAGGGGAGCGATCCAGCCATGAGCGAGAAGGATATGGCCGTCGAACCCATGCGCCTTCGCGCCGACCCGCCGCGCGTGACACGTCTGTCGCGCAAGATGCTCGCAGGCATCGGCTTCGTAGCCTCGCTCGCTATCGGGGGCGCGCTGATTTACGCTTTGCGGGACGCGAATACGATCAAGCAGGGCGAAGAGCTCTACCCCACCTCCAATCGGCCGCCCGCTGACGGACTGGCACGCCTGCCGCGCGACTATTCCGGCCCGATTCTTGGGCCGCCGCTGCCTGGCGATCTCGGCCGGCCGATCCTCGATGCCCAAAACAAGGGACAGGCCGTCGTGCCTCCCTCGATCGCAAGCCCGGCGATCGACGAAGCCGAGCAACGCCGGCGGGCTGAGGAGGAGGCCGCGAGAACCTCGCGCGTCTTCTTCCAGACAGGGCAAGGAGACGCCAGGACCGCCGAAGCGTCCCCCCCTGCCGTTAACGACCTTGCCAGTCGGGTCGGTCAGCCGACTGCACCGGATCGCCAGCTCTCCTTCCTGTCCGCCGCCGCAGACCGGCGTACCGTGGCCCCGGATCACGTCACGCCTCCCGCGTCACCTTACGTGCTTCAGGCCGGTGCCGTGATCCCGGCCGCGCTCATTACGGGTATCCGGTCGGACCTGCCCGGCCAGATCAGCGCTCAAGTAACCGAAAACGTCTATGACAGTCCCTCCGGCCGATCGCTGCTCATCCCGCAAGGCACTCGCATTATCGGGCAGTATGATAACGGAATTGGCTCGCGGCAGCGTCGCGTGCTGCTGGTCTGGAACAGGCTGATCTTTCCCAACGGACGCTCCATCGTTTTGGAGCGGCAGCCTGGCGCAGATGCTCAGGGCTATGCCGGCCTGGAGGACGAAGTCGACTATCACTGGGGCGAGTTGTTCAAGGCCGCGGCGTTGTCGACCGTTCTGAGCGTCGGCGCGCAGGCCGGTTCTTCCGACCAGGACAGCGATATCGTGCGTGCTCTGCGCAGCGGCACTTCCGACAGCGTGAGCCAGGTAGGCGAACAGGTCGTTCAGCGGCAGCTCGCTATCGCCCCGACGCTCACGATCCGACCTGGGTTTCCTGTCCGCGTCCTCGTTACCCGAGATCTTGCGCTCGAACCATATGGAAGTTGACATGACCAAGTTGAAGCTCGCCACGATCGCCGACGACAAACCGGTGAAGATCACGGTGGAGCTGTCAGCGACCCTGCCGCCAACCTCACTTTGCCGTGTTCCGAAACGGTCGAATACTCGCCCCCTGAGGTCGATGGTGAGCGACACCGTTTCCTATCAGGCGATTGCCGGCGTAAACCGGATCGCAAAGAGTTCGACGGCTCGCGCCACCTCCAGGGACACAGCGCGCAAGGGCCTGGGTTGCCTACCGGATAGCCGCTGGACGTCGCCTGTTACAATGTCGACGCCGAGGCCTTGCAAATACGCATGAAGGCTTCGGCCGGAAATACCGGCACGGTGGCGGCGGATAAGGTCACGATCGGTTGATCATTAGAATTGGGCTTGCTCTCGATACAGGGGACAGCAATGATCATCGTTTACTCCGCTGGGCCATCGAAGGCTTAAAAGCCGACTGTCCATGCCGTCGGCAGGAGATTGTCATGAAGAAGCTTACTTCTCGTGAGGACACATCCGCCATCCTGTCAAACATGGGCAAGCTACTGCCCGATCTTGAGGCGCTCTACAAAGACATTCACGCCCATCCGGAACTGTCGATGCAGGAGAGGCGAACAGCGAGCATTGCCGCTGACGGGCTCAAGGACGCCGGTTACGAGGTAACTGCCGGGGTGGGCAAAAGGGTGTCGTGGGACTGCTCCGCAACGGCAAGGGGCCGACGGTGATACTGCGTGCCGACATGGACGCGCTTCCAATCGCCGAGAAACACCGGCCTTGCCTATTCCAGCAACGTCACGGCCACGGACCCGGAAAGGAAAACGGTCCCGGTAGGGCATATGTGCGGTCACGACATGCACGTCGCATGGCTGGTCGGTGCGGCGACACTGTTTTCGCAGACGCGCAAAGACTGGAAGCGTACATTGATGGCCGTTCTCCAGCCCGGTGAAGAAACCGCCCAAGGTGCCCAGGCCATGATCGATGACGGCCTGCTGGAACGCTTCCCCACGCCTGATGTCGTGCTTGGCCAGCATGTCATGGTCGGTCCGTCGGGCACTGTTGCCGGCAGCGCGGGACCAATCACCTCCGCGGCGGACAAGAAGAAATAGCTACATGAAAGATGCCCTACTTAAGATATTCGACCAGAACGACAAAGAGAGGCGCCTCGAGGTGCATTTCAGACAGGCGCAGTGGGCCGGAAGCGGACTGTCCGGTACTGGGGGTAAAAGAACGGGTCCGCGTAACTGACAAACTCGGGGGGATATCTTCGCATACACCTTTGTCGAAGGGGATACCTCCCGGAGCGAAAGGCCCTGCCGGCCGAGGCCAGCGGAGCGAATGTGGGGTGATGAGTAAATGTGGATCGCGAGTGGATTGCCCGCGCTAGGTGACCTTATTTTCAGCCGCCCATCATCTTGGCCATCGCGCAGAAATCCAAGTGCGACTTGTTGATCGTGGTATCGCCGCAGTCTTTCAACACAGCCTACTGTTCATCGGGTTTCATGGACTGCCTATAACGAGCATTGGCCGCTTCTGGCGCAGGTGGGTTGACAAAAAGCAGCCAGTCAAACAGTTTCCAATTTGAGGGACCAACGCGGGGATACATTGTGAAGAAGACATACCAAAAGCCGGTGCTGACCAAACGTGAACGTCTGTCGTCGATTACCGCTCAGAGCACCCCCATTTCAGGGCCGGTCCTCACCTGATTGCCTCTCTCCTAAGGTGATCGCATAAAGCCCGCCGGCCAGAGCCAGCGGGCTTTTCATTTGAGATTTGTCCGTTTCGTGGTGGCGGGTGGCCAATTGTTACCAACCGCGGCAACTATTGCGGAGACTAACCCGTTCCCGCATCTAAACTCGGCCCAGAACGCGGCACCCGGGCTTCTTCGGCGATCACCAAAAGCGCCTCCAATGTGACTGCGATTCCGGACATCAGCGCGGAAATATCAGTGTTCCCGCCGGGCAACGCTAGTTCATTCGCCCTGCTTTGCATGCTCGCGCTCAGTTCCTTGAGTTTCATGCGCAGGTCGTCGTCCATGTTTACACTCCCGTTTCGGCCCTCAGAGGAACGCGCTGATGGAGAACCAGTTCCGGTGATTTGTGGTCGTGTGAGCTATTCAAACCCGCGTATTCCAGCAGCGAGGCTTGAGCCTGAAACAGGTCAACCAAGTGAGCGGAGGACGCCCAGACGCATAGTCCGTAGGCCGTCGCGAAGGAGATCACGTCATCAGGCTTAACGGACCAACGCAGCGATCATGTGGTGAAGTGACGTAATGAAATCCATTACGACGATGGCAGCGGCGAGAATTGTCATAATTTTTGCTGTTCATGACAGGTCTCTCTGATTGTTGACCCGCTGGAAGGCTCTCCCTTCTCGATTTCGCTGATGGCGCTCATGCGCAGGCATTGCAGTCGATGCGGTCTTCATAAGGTTCATAGTTTTCTCCACCTATGAGCGGAGATAAGCCTACGGACAGTTGGCGACACCAACCACCAGATACCTTGCCCCGGCTTTTCAGCCATGATGTCGGCCCGCGTGTCCAAAAGCTTTCGCTGGATCCTGAGAAGAACCCGGCGGGGCAAGGCTGCGACTTTGAACGGGAAGCGAATGCGCCGAGTCTCTACTCGCCTGCCCACTCTGTGCGCCACACGCGATCGATACCTTGCACAAGCACCTCATAACCATGTGAGGCGGCTGCTTTCGCAGCCTTGATAGCGGCCAACACAGCATCGCTGTTGGAGTTCTACGGGGATTCCTTCCCGTCGTAGCGGACGTTCCAGCCATCACCTTCCTTGAAGACGTAATACCTCGCAGTCGCCATACGCGGCGCTCCCCCCGATTGCTTCAACCCGAGAGGAAAATTAGCAAGGTCTAATTTCGATGCAACCATCATTCCCAACGATGACGGCCAGGAGTTCGTTCGAACATCAGATGGCCCGTGACGCTTTTCATCCGGGGCAGGCAGGCAACGTGCGCGGAACAAATTTCGCGCATTCAAGTTAGTAGGGGTTGGTTACGGGGGACTCCGCGATGCTTCTTGCCTTGGACGACGCGAGATCGACGGCCGTGTTGGCCGGCAGAGGAACAGATGCGGAAATCTTCGGCGTGATTGATCTCACCAGTAAAACAGAAACCCGGATCGGCGTCATCAGCTTGGGGCGCGCCATCCAGTTCGTCGCCAACGCGTCCGTGCTTGGCTACGACGTTCGCGGTGCAATGGTCCTGTACGGAGAACCTAAAACGCCAAGCTTGAGGGTATGGGACTGCGAACATCTATGGACGCAATTTGGTGGCGCTCTGCTCCAGCCTACCGAGCGTTCTACAGATATCGGCTGATTGAGTTGCCCTAGGATAACATTTCGGCATAACGAGCAAAAGAAATGGCGCTACAAACGGACACCATGCCGGTATGGACGGGTGGCCGGCTATCTTATTCTGGGAACATAGCCGTTAGATCGAAACCTTGAATCTGTGAATCCTCTCGGCTGGGAATCGCACTGGAAAGCACGTTGGGTAACGGTTGATCAACCATTGCTGGTATTATCTTGAAGTAGGGTGGCGGCTCCAACTGTGCGGCAGGGGTGCTGGGTTGTCGGAGCCGCCCGCGCAGTCAGGTTGGATTTGGCCGCGCTGTTCCAAAGTAGGACAGCGCGGTCAATGAACCGTTAAAATCTTCCGGAACTAATTAAGCGTATGCTAATTGAATCGCGGTTTGCGAGGGCTGTGCATGCGTTTGAAGTTCGTGGCGCCCTTGATTCCCAACCTTGTTGAGAAGCCTCCGGACGGCGAAGGTTGGATTCACGAAGTCAAGTTCGACGGCTATCGATCGCAACTCGTTATCGATGACGACGGCACGCGCATCTACACGCGCAAGCGCCGCTCGTCACCATGTCCTATAGCTATCTGGATTGGGGTGAGCGACTTACGGATTTGTAAGGAGATCCATCCGGCGCGGCCTTGCCGGGCGAAGCCTTCTTATTGACGGCCCGCTGCCTGGGGGTTCGCGGGCAGCGGGCCTTTAGTTTCGGCGGGTGGAGGCCCACCGGGCAACAAATGTGCCGTTCGCTGCCGATGGTTATGGTTAGCTGGCGCCCCCTGACTGAGCTACTTACCGATTCGTAAGGGCGTGCCGCCCATGGAAGTCGCCGTCCTACTGCCGAGCCTTTGTTTGAACAGAGCTGAAAATCTGTTTGGAAGGTCGGGCGCCATTGATGACTTCGACGCCAGAACACAAAACCAAGCAGGGTTCAGCTCATATATGCAGCCGAAAAACAAAGTGATTTCTTGCCGCCCCAAATCGTCCAGAATCGAGGCGTTGGTCAGCTAGATCGAAGACGACGGAGAGGTCGATGAGCTTGTCGGTACTTGCTGTGGCGAGCGCGATTTTGTCGCTGACATTTAGTGCTCAGGCAGCGCCGCTGCCGATTGGCGCGCCGGTACACGATGGCCTGATGCAGCAGGCGCGAGTGACGTGTGCATACCTAACCCGGGACGGCTACTGCGTCCGACCGCACAGAGTGCACAAACATAGGGGATATCGGCACCGCTACCACCACCACTATCGGCGGATCTATGAGCCGCCGTACTACGGGCGCTACTATCGCCCCCGGCCGATCATCCGGGTCATTCGTAACTATCCACCGTTTTATGATGATGGCTGGGTCTATTGAGAAGGGCGGCGCAAACGTCGCGCCGTCGGGGAGCGTCGCCTCCCGGCAGCCAGCCTCACCTTTGCCCAGGTCGCCAAAACAAACCCAGCGTCGAACGCTGGTTGGAGTATTTCATGAACATTCGAATTCTTATCGCCGCAGGTGCCCTTGCGTTGGCCAGCCCACTCGCGGCACCGGCAAACGCGCAAGAGACGTTCGATTGCACCGATGGCTGCTCGGGCCATCAGGCTGGGTACGATTGGGCGCAAAGGAACGACATCACCGACGAAAGCGATTGCGACGGGAATAGCCGGTCCTTCAACGAGGGCTGCCAAGCGTACGTCGATGAGCAATCAACCGAACCAGTTCAGCGCTATCAACCCAACGACGGAAACGACGACGAAGATAGCGGCGAATGAACAGACACAACGAAAAACCCGCCGGCCCCTTCGGATCCGTTGATCCAGGCGCACCGGCCGAACAGATGAAGGAGCCTGCCGGCTAGGACCGTGTGGTGAACCAATGGAGCCCCAAACCCAACTCACTTGCTGACCTTAGAAAATTGAAGGCTTGGGAGTTAAGGTGATGACAATTTACCTGGTTGAAGAAATGCGCGGAGGTCGCGTTACCAAGTCTCAGACAATCGATGCGCCTTCACCACGAGCAGCTGCCTCGAAGTCCACTGGTCGAACGATCACCTCAGGACCTTGGCTAAAAGAATGGGTCCGCGTCACTGACGAATTTCGGGGGAATATCTTCGCATTCACCTTTGTCGGGGGGGATACCTCCCGGAGCGAAGGGCCCCGCCGGCCGAAGCCAGCGGAGCGAATGTGGGGTGATGAGTAAATGTGGGTCGCGAAAGGGATTGCCCGCGCCACGTGAACTTATTTTCAGCCGCCCATCATCTTGGCCATCGCGCAGAAATCCGAGTGCGACTTGTTGATCGTGGTATCGCCGCAGTCTTTCAACACAGCTTTCTGTTCATCGGGTTTCATGGACATCCATGCGGTCTTGAACTCCGCTTCCGACCTCAACGTTTTCATGCCGGCATCGGTGAAGAACGGGGACATCTTTGCCGGATCGTCGAGTGCGGAGGTGTTGCCAGCGAGTGCTGAACCAGTCATCAATGCGAGCGCCATTGCGCCCAGGGTGAGCATCTTGATATTCATCTCAATTTCCACCTTCGGTCATTCAACACGAGTGACCTGAAAGGGGAACGTCCACTTCGGAACTGTGTTTACTGCAAGCGATGACAAAGCTATCAGACCTTTGCCGCCGCAGCTTGGCACACCGAAAACCATTGCGTAGGATCCAAGGCGCGCGCTCAAAGCAGAACTCCGCCTGGGTCGGTGAACGCAGCAGGACGCATCAGAAGCGGGCACTCGGCTGATTGTCAGAGGTCGACTTTTGCGTTGTCGCCAACCTCTGGCTTGGCGCCAGTGACTGCCGCGAACACCATCTTTGCCGTGGCGACGACCAACCCCGGGCTATCCCACAGTTCGCCTTCGTCCGGTTTGACGGTTATCAGACGGATTTCGGGATCGTCCGCGTTCTCCCACCAGGCGCCGTCGGTCTTCTCCCACAGCTCGGTGATTTTCTGCCTGTCGTTTGTCACCGCAGCGGACCCGGAAATGGTGACGTACTTATAATGACTGCTGTCGCTCCAGGCCAAAGTGACTTTCGGGTATTTCGACAGCTGCTTGTTCTTTGCACCGTCATTGTTGACGAGGAAATAGATCGCGTTCTCATCACGTTGCACACGCGCAGAAAGCGGCCGAGCGCGATTGTACTCGCCGTCCCATGTCACGAACATGCAGATGTCGATTTGTTTGGCGAGCTCCCAGACCCGGTCCGTCGCCTCGGTGGGGGTGAGGTCTGTCTCCTGCTCTCGACGCTTGGTCATACGGTATCCTCCGCTGATTGGTGTGTTCGTACAACTCGCGTTGGGTCGCGACGTTCCCGTGGAAGTTCGCAGTCCGTCAGTAGACGGGCTGTCGAAATCAACTTGCCTGGCGTTTGGGATCGGTTTGCGCGTGATGAAGCGCCACAACGCCTGAGCGCTGATACGACGCGTGCAGAGATCATTGAAACCTTTTGTATCCTGCGCCGTTGTCGGCCGAATGTCCCAAGCGAAATCCACTCCGAAACCAGTCAGCAATGCCAAAGCACCGGGCGCCGCTAAGCCGCGTCTGGAGAAAGTTGCGGTTGAGGTCGTGTCAGAGGCGGTGGACGAAGCTTCGCCACCACCGGAAATCGTCGAGCCCGATCCGGAGTTCACACCCCAGCAGGTCGAGGAAGCGCGCAAGAAGTATTTGCTCAAGCGTTTCTGGATCAGCGCGCGCGGATATTGGAGCCGCAACGGCGACCGGCTCGCTTGGCCGTGCACGATTGGGCTCTTGGCTCTGATCTGTATCAATGTCGGATTCCAGTACGGTATCAATGTCTGGAATCGCTCGATTTTCGATGCCATCGAGAGCCGCGACGCCCACACCGTCTATTTTCTCAGCGTGGTCTTCCTGCCGCTCGTCGCCGGAAACGCCGGCCTCGTCGTTGCGCAAGTCTTTCTTCGTATGACGATGCAGCGTCGCTGGCGCTCCTGGCTCACCACGTCGGTCATCGGCCGCTGGCTGGCCAACGGCCGCTATTATCAGCTGAACCTCGTCAGCGGCGATCATCAGAACCCTGAAGCTCGCATCGCCGAGGATTTGCGAATCGCCACGGAGTCGCCCGTCGATTTCGTCGCCGGGGTCACTTCCGCATTTCTGGCGGCCTCAACCTTTATCGTCGTGCTCTGGACGATCGGCGGTGCACTCACCCTGCCGATTGGCGGGCGAGCGTCACGATCCCCGACTTCCTCGTCATCACCGCGGTGATCTATGCCGCCATCACCTCCACCTCGATGGTGTTTATCGGCCGCCACTTCGTTGAGCTCTCGGAGAAGAAAAATCAGAGGGAAGCCGAATTCCGCTACACACTGACGCGCGTGCGTGAAAACGGCGAGAGCATTGCATTGCTCGGCGGCGAGGAAGAGGAGCGCAGCGGTATCGACAACACCTTTGGCCATGTCCTGAAACAATGGGCGTTGCTGACCGGCCAGCACATGCGCACCGCCTTGGTATCGCAGGGTTCGAGCCTTTTCGCGCCGGTCGTGCCGGTCCTGCTCTGCGCGCCGAAATTCCTTGAGGGCAGCATGACGCTTGGACAGGTCATGCAGGCGGCCTCGGCCTTCGCCATCGTGCAGGGCGCATTCGGGTGGCTTGTCGACAACTACCCGCGCCTCGCCGACTGGAACGCCTCCGCGCGCCGCATCGCCTCGCTGATGATGTCGCTCGACGGGCTCGAGCGTGCGGAGCAGAGCGATGCCCTTGGACGTATCAACCGCGGCGAAACCGACGGCTGCGCAATGCTGAGCCTGAAAGATCTCTCCGTGTCGCTCGACGACGGCACCGCAGTGGTCGAGGAGACCGAGGTCGCGATCGCGGCTGGCGAACGCGTGCTGGTGTCAGGCGAATCGGGGTCAGGCAAGAGCACCTTGGTGCGGGCGATCGCGGGCCTGTGGCCGTGGGGTGGCGGCAGCGTGAATTTCCATCCCGACAAGCGGATGTTCATGTTGCCGCAACGGCCTTACGTCCCCTCCGGCACGCTTCGCCGTGCCGCGGCCTATCCCGGCGCTGCCGACAACTGGACGCTGAAAGAGATCAGGGCCGCACTCGACAAGGTGGGACTAGGTCATCTGAACGACAGGATCGAGGAGGAAGCGCCCTGGGACCAGACGCTGTCTGGTGGGGAAAAGCAGCGGCTCGCATTCGCGCGACTTCTTTTGCACGCGCCAGATATTGTCGTGCTGGATGAAGCGACGGCGGCGTTGGACGAGAAGAGCCAGGATAAGATGATGGAGACCATCATCCACGAATTGCCTGATGTCACCATCATCAGCGTTGCGCATCGAGTCGAACTGGAGGCCTACCACAGCCGCAAGATCACCCTGGAGCGGCGCAAGGGGCGCGCAAAGCTTGTTAGCGATATCGATCTGATCCCGCGCAAGGGCGGGCGCAAGTTGCTTGCAAGCCTTCTTCGGCGCCGGCGTTCCAAGTAAGCCAACGCTAACGAGCCCGACGAAAGGGAGTTCGTGGCGGGTTCGTCTAGCGTAGCAGGCCTTCGTCGTCGAACGCATCCCAGCCCTTCAAATCTGGCGGGGGTCGATTGTCATCTCGCTTGCTCCTGGGACTACGAGCCTTGGCGCTACCCTTGCCAGCTCGAGTCAACGCGGCCTTGCCGGCATCGCGCCGTCTGTTGTCTGCAATTTCCCGCGCGTCGTCCTCCCGCCAGGCGCTTGGCAGGTCTCGGTGAAGGACGTCCTCGATGTGCTTCGGGTGGAAAACATGAAAGGTCACGGCCTTCGACCGCCGCGCATCTTAACCGTCCGCTTGCCGATGCTCTGCAGCCCCCCGTCTTTGAGCCACTTGTGACGTTCGCGTGCAGAAATCGTCAGAATATCCTCAACCTCGCGCGGCAGGACTGGGTGCACGTCAATGGTTTCAAGCATCTTGGCGATGTTGTCCGAGGCCGCTTCGAACTCTTCCGCATCGTCTTCGTGCGTCCGCAGTGCGATGCGTCCAGTGTCGGCCTTGACGTATTTCCTCACCGCCCACGGCAGGCGGGCGCGCACTTCACGCTCGATCCGTTTCGTGCGAACCGCGGAGCCAAGCGTCGCGGAGGGCGACAACGGCCACTCGGCAATCAATGACAGTGGAGCGCTCATGCCTCGTCCGGAACTGCGATCTTGACGAGGGAACATTGCCCAGCGATGCCAATCAGAATCACCCGCCAGTTGCTCAACATGTCGAGTTCTCGTGATGGACGAACCGGACAACCCTGTGGATTTAAGATGGTAGACATCTACAGACTTTCCAGCACCCCCGCGTCTCGCGCGGGGCGCGGATACGAATTTCGGTTGGGGGCGTTCCCGCTCGGCGTCGAGGTCGCAGAATGCAGATGCACCTGACACGGTCCAACAATCACTTCTCGGGCGTGTTGCGGATCTCTTCATTGCGGACGAAATAGTCGCTGGCCGCCGCCATGACCGCCAGAAAGGCGGCGCCATATCGCGCGAAGCCGAAGGCCTCCGCAGCCGCAATTTTTGCGCCGCGCTTATGCACATTGACAAATTCAGCCGCCACGTCCCGAACTTCAGCTGCGGTCTTGCCGAACAGCGCGCGCTCATTGACTGTTGGCCGGAATGCCCGGCCGATGAGATGACCAACCAACAGCCCTCCCGCCGAGCCCGTTATCATCTTGGCTCGATCGAGATTCGTCACGGCGCGACGCTTGTCAGCAGGATACCGGCTTGAGCTTGCATCGGCGTGCCCGCCGCTGGTCGATAGCGCCGCGTTCGCTTCGACACTTCCCGCAGGAAGATTGGCGTCAGCACTCCTTCTTCCCGCATCGAAAACGGCAACGGCGCCGAGGGCTACGGCCGCCGCCGTGCCGCCATTCTCTTTGACCGCATCGGAGACGCCACCCAACACTGCGGCAACCTTCCGTTTGGCGTAGTGCGTAGAGACATCCACCAAATGCCTGGGTTGCAGCCGGCGGGTTACCTCGCTTACCGGGCCGAACAGCGCCTGCCGTTCAGCGCGGCTCTGCACCAGAATATCCCGGATCTCACTGCTGGGTTGAGCCATAACGTATCCCCTGCTTCAAGGCTGCGAGGTCTGTCCGCACCTGATTGACGGTCTCGACGGGCGTGATGGTCCACCCAATCAGCGCGCGCTTGGCGAGATAAAGGGACACCAAACCGGCCCCGATCAAAACAAGGCCGACAATTAGACAGGCGAACAACGGGCCAACCCCGAAATGGATCATCGCAAGGATGAGGAACTGGACCAGAGCGAACGCCGCCAAAACGAAAAACATGGCGGCTGCCATGCCGCATGCGCCGGACGACACGAGTGAGGTGGACTTCACTCGCATTTCCGCCTTTAGCAGGCGCAGATCGAGGCGCATCAACGAAGCAAATTGGCTTGCCGCGTCGCCTAGCACGCTCCCGAAGGGCCGGTGATCCATTTCATCATCCATGCGAATGATCCTTTCTCAGGACCGGTCGGAGCTTCGCATCATCCGCGTCAGGACCACGCCAGCTAGGATTCCGACGCCAAAAAAGGCGGCAGGCTGACGCTGCGCGAATTTCGTGACGGAATCGAGCAACTCGCCGACGTTGCGGTCCCTGATATCGGTCGAGATACGCTCGACACCTTCAGCAGCACTGCGCACCATGCTTGCTACCTGCGGTGATTGCTTTTCGATGCCGTCTGCCGCGTCCTTCACGGAATGGGCGATGTTGGCAATGGCGTCGGCGCCCGCGGTCTTGTTGGACTCGACAGCCTCCTTGAAGGCGCCCGCGGCATCCGAGGCGACAGACCCGGCATAATCCTTGGCGTCGCTCGACACAGTGGCGGCGGCATTCTTCAGATGCGCCGCGGTCTCGGCCGCACTCGTCTTCAACTTGCCGAGAGCTTCCTTGCTGGTCGCGGCACGTTCACTGTCTGGGTCGCCCCGCCAGCCATTCTCGTTGGCGGTACCTGATTGCGAAAAGTCGTCTGTGGTTGGCGTGTTCACGATATTTCACTCCTGTTGCTAGGAGTTGAACTTCCCCACCATCAAGCGGTTCCGGCAGCCAACAAAAATCCTTCACTTGGTCGCATCCTCAGCGTGTGCGCACCGAATGCGCCCTGCATGCGCTTGCCGTCTCAAACTCCAAGGGAGGTAGCAATCCGCAGGGATAAGCATCGGCACATCCTGGCAGGCTCCGCTATAGTGATGACGCCATCTTCGCGGGCGTTCAGAGTGAACGGCAGATCAAACGTGACGGCACACCTGGAGCGGACGGTTCCGCTCTCGGTCCATTTCGGTCATTCGGGAGCGTGGCGGCAGATGACTGTTTCTGGGGCATTCTTGATTCTTTTGAGATTAAGAAAAAACTGCGCGAAAAGTAATCGAAATCGATTGACGGTTATCCGCGATGCGAAGCCTTTTGCTGCAAATGTAGTCCAGCGAACCACGTCAGCCGAACATGGAGGGGAGCCTCGCTGCCTCGACAAACTAAGCTGCCTTGCCGGTCGCCACCCTGTGCGCAATATTCTAGGGTGAGAGGGAATAGCATGCGGGAACTGCCGCGCGACATCGAAGCCGACGTCGTCTTGGCTATTGGCCACGTCCTCGACGATCATGCAAGGATGGCATCGGTCTCGGTAGGTCATGTCGTCGGCCACATACGCAAGACGAATAACACCTCGCTTGACGACGAGGCGATCGAACAACTCGTGGTGGAGATGGCTGGATCGCGAGGACTTTCCGTCATGCTGGATCGTCGACCATCCCACGCGGATCGCGACATATCGAAAAGCTGAGCGCCGCGACTCAAGACGGCGCGACACCCCTCGGTGCTGGCCATGGCCGTGCTTTTCTTATCCGAACGGAACGCTAAGCAGTTTCGAACGCTTAGTCTCTCGAAAGGGACACTTATGATGGCTGAGAGACCGAAGGCATTCGATCCGAAAGCCGAGTTTGTGCGTAAGGTCGCGCAGGAGACAGGTATTTCCGAGGGACAGGTGCGGGAATTGATTTCGATGGTCGGCTACGACCATTCCTCCCTGGTGCGCGAAGCCCGAATACTCAAGCAAAGCGAGCAATAAAACGCAAATTGCTCGGGGTCATCTTTTCAGTCGGGCAGATGCGCGAAGACCGATTGGGGTCGCCAGTCTTGCGGCGGCGGCTGAAAAGCTGCTTGGAACAAAATCAGAATTGCCACGTTTTGGACACTTGCGGGAGGATGTGTCGCTCTTCCGCGAGGGGCTTTTTTATCAGACATGGATCCATTGGGGGTGGCGCTGTGACCGTGCAGGCAGTCAAAAAGCAGTTGGACCGTCGAAGCATTTTGAACTCTCTAAAGGCCTTCCGGCGCGGTGACTTCTCCGTGCGCATCGACAACGTCTATGAAGGTCTCGATTCTGAGATCGCGGAAACCTTCAATGAGATTGTCGAACTGAACGATCAGGTGACGCGTGAATTCGAGCGGCTCAGCAGAGTCGTCGGTAAGGATGGGCGGATCGGCGAACGCGGCCGCGTCCGAAACGCCACTGGCAGCTGGGAATCCAGCGTGCGGTCCGTCAATGATCTGATCGAAGACATGGTTCAGCCGACAGCCGAAGTCGCCCGCGTCATCGGCGCCGTCGCCAAGGGCGACCTTTCGCAAACGATGATGGTCGAAATTGACGGCCGACCACTGCGTGGCGAATTTCTGCGCATCGGCAAGATCGTCAACACCATGGTTGGCCAGCTGGCGTCGTTTGCCTCCGAGGTGACGCGTGTGGCGCGCGAAGTGGGCACCGAAGGCAAGCTCGGCGGCCAGGCGCGCGTCAAAGGCGTTGCTGGAACGTGGAAGGATCTGACCGACAACGTCAACGCCATGGCGACCAATCTAACCGGTCAGGTTCGCAACATCGCGGAGGTGACAACGGCTGTCGCGTCTGGCGATCTCTCGAAGAAGATCACCGTCGACGTGAAGGGCGAGATCCTCGAACTGAAAAACACCATCAACACAATGGTCGACCAGCTCAATTCCTTCGCTTCGGAAGTGACGCGCGTGGCGCGCGAGGTCGGTACCGAGGGCAAACTCGGCGGCCAGGCGCGCGTCGAAGGCGTCGGCGGCACATGGAAGGACCTGACCGACAACGTCAATTCCATGGCCGAGAATTTGACGGGGCAGGTGCGCAATATCGCCGAGGTGACAACGGCCGTCGCCTTGGGGGACCTTTCGAAGAAGATCACGGTCGACGTGAAGGGCGAGATTCTCGAACTGAAGTCGACAATCAACACGATGGTCGACCAACTGAATTCCTTTGCCGGTGAAGTGACGCGCGTTGCGCGCGAGGTTGGAACTGAAGGCAAGCTTGGCGGCCAGGCGCAGGTGCGCGGTGTTGCGGGCACGTGGAAGGACCTCACCGACAACGTCAACTCGATGGCCGAAAACCTCACTGGACAGGTACGGAACATTGCCGAGGTGACGACGGCGGTCGCCTCTGGCGACCTGTCGAAGAAGATCACGGTGGCGGTGAAGGGTGAAATCTTGGAGTTGAAGGACACCATCAACACGATGGTCGATCAGCTCAACTCTTTTGCCTCCGAGGTCACGCGCGTGGCGCGTGAAGTTGGAACCGAGGGCAAGCTCGGCGGCCAGGCCGAGGTGAGGGGCGTCGGCGGCACGTGGAAAGATTTGACCGACAACGTCAATCTGATGGCTGCCAATCTGACCGGTCAGGTGCGCAACATCGCCGAGGTGACGACGGCCGTGGCACGCGGCGACCTATCCAAAAAGATCACGGTCGACGTCAAGGGCGAGATCTTGGAGCTCAAGGACACCGTCAACACGATGGTCGATCAGCTGAACTCCTTCGCGTCGGAGGTCACGCGCGTGGCTCGCGAGGTCGGTTCTGAAGGCAAACTCGGCGGCCAGGCTCATGTCGAAGGCGTCGGCGGCACCTGGAAGGATCTGACCGACAACGTCAACGCCATGGCCGGCAATCTGACCGTGCAGTTGCGCGACGTGTCCAAGGTCGCGACCGCCATCGCCACCGGTGACCTGACGCAGAAGATCACGGTCGATGCCCTGGGCGAGATCCTGCAGATCAAGGATGTCATCAATACGATGGTGGATCAGCTCAATTCCTTTGCGTCGGAAGTGACGCGCGTGGCGCGTGAAGTCGGCTCCGACGGCAAGCTCGGTGGCCAGGCCCAGGTGCGCGGTGTCGCCGGCACTTGGAAAGACTTGACCGATAACGTCAACGCAATGGCCGCCAATTTGACGGGCCAGGTCCGCAACATCGCCGAAGTGACCACAGCTGTCGCGCTCGGTGATCTGTCGAAGAAGATCACCGTCGACGTCCGCGGAGAAATTCTCGAGCTCAAGGACACCATCAACACGATGGTGGACCAGCTCAATTCCTTCGCGTCCGAAGTGACACGTGTGGCGCGCGAGGTCGGCACAGAAGGCAAGCTTGGCGGTCAGGCGCAGGTGCGTGGCGTCGCCGGCACATGGAAGGATTTGACCGACAATGTGAACTCGATGGCCGAGAACCTCACCGGCCAGGTGCGAAATATCGCCGAAGTCACAACCGCGGTGGCACGCGGTGATCTCTCGAAAAAGATCACGGTCGACGTAAAAGGCGAAATCCTGGAACTCAAGTCGACCATCAACACCATGGTGGACCAGCTCAACTCCTTTGCCGGCGAGGTGACCCGTGTGGCGCGTGAGGTCGGCACCGAGGGCAAGCTCGGCGGCCAGGCGCGTGTCGAAGGCGTGGCCGGAACTTGGAAAGACCTGACTGACAACGTCAACCTCATGGCGACAAATCTGACCAATCAGGTGCGTGGCATTGCCGATGTCGTGACCGCTGTCGCGCAAGGTAACCTCAAGCGCAAGCTGACTGTCGACGCCAAGGGCGAGATTGCCTCCCTGGCCGACACGATCAACGGTATGATCGAGACGCTGGCAACCTTTGCCGACCAGGTGACGAACGTCGCCCGTGAGGTGGGCATCGAGGGTAAGCTTGGCGGACAGGCCCGCGTGCCAGGTGCGGCAGGCCTTTGGCGCGATCTTACCGATAACGTCAATCAGCTCGCCGCCAATCTGACGACCCAGGTGCGCGCCATCGCCGAAGTCTCGACGGCGGTCACCAAGGGCGATCTGACCCGCTCGATCAGCGTCGAAGCGTCGGGCGAGGTCGCAGCGCTCAAAGACAACATCAACGAAATGATTCGCAATCTGAAGGATCAGACGCTGAAGAATGCCGAGCAGGACTGGTTGAAGACCAATCTCGCGCGGTTTTCGCGCATGCTGCAGGGCGAGCGCGACCTTGCTACGGTTTCGCGGCTGATCATGTCCGAGCTCGCTCCTCTCGTAAACGCGCAATATGGTGTCTTCTACGTCACCAACCGCGACGAGGAGGAGTCCTATCTCGAGTTGGCGGCGTCCTATGGTGCCGAAAGCAAGGCCGCCATCAAACAGCGTCTCGATCTGCGCGAAGGCCTGGTCGGACAAAGCGCCGCCGACAAGCGCGCCATCATGCTGGACAACGTCCCGCCGGAATTCCTGCGCGTCACCTCGGGCCTTGGCAGCGCGTCGCCGGCCAACGTCATCATCCTCCCCGCGCTGTTTGAGGATGAAGTGAAAGCCGTCATCGAACTTGCCTCGTTCGGGGAGTTTCGCGACACCCACCAGTCGTTCCTCAATCAGCTCATGGAGTCCGTCGGCATCGTTCTCAACACGATTGCGGCGACGATGCGCACCGAGGGCCTGCTCAAGCAGTCGCAACTGCTGACCTCCGAACTGCAGGCGCGCCAGACCGAACTGACCAAGAAGCAGGAAGAGTTGCACGCGACCAACGAGGAGCTGCAGGAAAAGGCGCAGCTGCTCGAAAACGAAAAGAAACAGGTCGAGAACAAGAACCTCGAAATCGAGATGGCACGGCGCGCGTTGGAGGAGAAAGCCGAGCAGTTGGCACTGACCTCAAAGTACAAGTCAGAATTCCTGGCCAATATGAGCCACGAACTGCGTACGCCACTCAATTCGCTGCTCATTCTGTCAAACCTGCTTGCGACCAACCAGCAAGGCAATCTCAACGAGAAACAGGTTGAGTTTGCGCGCACGATCAACTCCGCAGGCACGGATCTCCTCAGCCTTATCAACGACATCCTCGATCTGTCGAAGATAGAGTCAGGCACCGTCTCCATCGACATCAATGATATGCCGGTGACGCATCTGCGCCAGCATATGGAGCGTACGTTCCGTCAGTTGGCAGCCGATAAGGGCCTTGGCTTCACCATCAAGGTGGACCCGGCTCTGCCGGAAACTGTCCGCACGGACGAGAAGCGCCTGCAGCAGATTGTCCTGAACCTGCTTTCGAACGCATTCAAATTTACCTCGGAGGGCGAGGTCAGCCTGAACTTCCGAGTTGAAAAGGCCGGCCGGCGCAACGGCTCGGCGCATCCCGCGAAGGCCTTGGCGATCGCCGTGACCGACACCGGAATTGGCATTCCAGAAGACAAGCAAAAGCTGATTTTCGAGGCCTTCCAGCAGGCTGATGGCACCACCAGCCGCAAATATGGTGGCACCGGCCTCGGCCTCTCTATCAGTCGGGAGATCGCGCGCTTGCTTGGCGGTGAACTGCGGGTTGAAAGCACACCAGGTAAGGGCTCGACATTTACCTTGGTTATCCCGTTCAACGGTCCGCGCGTTGCGACCGTGCAATCAGCCTTGCCGACGACAACGGATGCAATCGTCGCGCAGGCATCAGTTGGCAGTCCGCCATCGGCGGAGTTGATCGACGATCGCGATTCCATTTCTCCAACCGATCGGGTTGTGCTCATCGTTGAGGACGACCCGACTTTCGGTGGACTGCTACTCGGCCTCGCCCGCTCCGCCGGGCTGAAAGGCGTCTTGTCGAACGCTGGGGCGGGCACACTGGCATTGGCGCGCAAACTCGTTCCAGACGCCATCACGCTGGATTTGGGGCTATCCGACATCGATGGCTGGGTACTTTTCGATCTGTTGCGGCATGACCAGAAAACGAGAGGCATTCCGATTCACGTCATCTCGGGGGCCGAGGATACCGATGGACTTGCCCGCAACGGCGCATCCAGCATTTCGACAAAGCCTGTTTCTTCAGATGAATTGATGCAGGTGTTTCAGGACATCCATTCCAAGAAACTCCGTATCCAGCGCCGCGTTCTGGTCGCCGATTCCGATCCGGAACGCAGGCTTTCTCTCGTTGAAGCGATCCGCGATGGTGTCACCTCGGTCACGGCGGTGGGCCGCATCGCGGCAAATGCCGATGACATCGGCATGACATCCTATGATGCTGTTGTGCTCGGCTTAGGACGCTCCGCCAAGGACAACAGTCAGGCACTGGATGAGATCAGCGGTCAATTCGGTGAATCCTTGCCGCAGCTTTTGTTCTTTGCCCCTCATCCGGATGCGCTCGACCAGGTCTTGGCACTGAACCCGGCTTTCGCGAACGCGCCACGCGCGGAAAACTTCGCGCAGTTGGCGCTCCACATTTCGGCAACGCTGCCTGGTGAAGGCCGCGACGAACGCGAAGTCGCGACCGAACAAAGCGGTAAGTCCGACCTAAGCGGTGCCAAGGTTCTCATCGTGGACGACGACATCCGCAACATCTACTCACTCACCAGCGTCTTGGAGACCTATGACATTCAGGTTTTGCATGCAGAACGCGGGCGCGACGGGATTGCCCTCCTGGAACAGAGCCCGGATGTTGATGCGGCCTTGATCGATATCATGATGCCGGAAATGGACGGCTACGAGACGATGCGGCGAATTCGCGCCACGCCGACGATCGCTCACATCCCATTGATTTCGGTCACTGCCAAGGCAATGAAGGGAGATCGTCAGAAATGTCTGGACGCTGGCGCCTCTGACTACATCGCCAAACCGGTGGATCTCGATCTTCTGCTGGCATTGCTTCGTGTTTGGATCGGACGCTCTCGATCCCGCGTCGACACGCCAGACATGCTCATGGCCGTAAACTGACGGCCGGCCGATGCAAAAGCTCGTCAGAAGTAAAATGACGAAACCTGAAATCGTGCGGTTGGCCGAGGAGCCGGCGCGAACCCGTATCCTCGCCGTGGACGATGATGAACGCAATTTGCTGGCGATCACCGAAGTGCTTGCCGCGACCGGTGATGTCATATGCGCCCAGTCCGGCGAGGAGGCCTTGCGTCACTTGTTGAAGGAGGACTTCGCCGTCATCCTACTCGATGTCCTCATGCCAGGTCTGGACGGGTATGAAACGGCTACCCTCATCCGACAGAGGGATCAATCCAAACGCACGCCGATCATCTTCCTGACGGCCATAAACAAGGAAGACGCTCATATGCTGCGCGGCTATGACGCCGGTGCGGTCGACTTTGTCTTCAAGCCTTTCGATCCGGTCATGCTGCGTTCGAAGGTTGCCGTGTTTGTTGAGCTTCACGAAAAAACACGTGAAATCCAGCGAAAAGCTGTGGTCGAACAAGGGCTGCTTGCCCAGGCGCTGCAGGCGCAGAACGAAAAGCTTCACGCTGAGCGGGCCCTTCGCAACTCGGAGGAACGGCAGGACGCCATCTTGCATTCCCTGCCAGTCTGCTTTCATGCGCGCTCAGCCGAGCCGCCCTTCGCAGCGCGCTTTGTCACCGACGGGGTTGAACGTCTGACCGGATTCACGCCCATGACGCTCACGTCGGATCCATCTTTTGGCCTTAGCCGGGTTCATCCCGAGGATCTTGGCAGATTGAAGCAGGCCTTATTGGCAGCAAAAACGACCGGCTCCTACTCCTGCGAATTCCGTTGGCAGTGCGCCAATGGCGAGTATCGCATCTTTCTCGACCAAGGTGTGATGTCGAATGGCTCGGATGGTCGCGAGCCAGAAATCCTGGGCACTTTGCTTGATGTCACCGAGCGACGAGGGCTTGAGGATCAACTGCTGCAGTCGCAGCGACTTGACGCGATCGGCAAGCTGACCGGTGGCTTGGCCCATGATTTCAACAATCTGCTCGCCGCAATCTTGAGTGGGCTGGGCTTGCTTGAACGCCGTGCGACGTTGGATGATCAGGCCCGCCAGGTTCTTGAGCTGATGCGGCGTTCGGCCAAGCAAGGCGCCGATCTCGTCACACGAATGCTTGCCTTTTCGCGTCGTCAGACGCTAAAGCCAGAATCCGTGCGTCTTAGTGCGCTTGGCGACACTATGAACGGGTTGGTCGCGCCGGTCCTAGGGGGCCTGATCCGCTTTGATTGGCAGATCGACGATGCGGTATGGCTAGTGCATGTCGATGCCGGGCAGCTTGAGCTTGCGCTGATGAATCTTGTTTTCAACGCACGCGATGCCATGCCATCCGGTGGAACGATCGGCGTGCATGCGCAAAATCGAACCATCGATACGACGTCTGAGGATCTGGCACCCGGCGAATATGTGGTTGTCACCGTGAAGGATACCGGCTCGGGGATCCCATCCGACATTCTGGCGAAGGTCATCGAACCTTTCTTCACGACTAAGCCGGTTGGAAAGGGAACGGGCCTGGGTCTCAGCACCGTTTATGGTTTCATGAAGCAGTCGGGCGGCTCGCTGCGGATAGAAAGTTCCCTTGGCCGCGGAACTGCAATGGAACTTTGGTTGCCACGTTCGTCTGAGCATCCATCCAGCGATGAGGCTGGGTCGAACAAGGAGGAAATCGTCACTTATGCGGGGAAAGAATACCCATCGATTCTTCTGATTGACGACAGCAGTGTGCTGCGGCAGCTGACGGCTGAATCACTTCGGCAGCGGGGCTTTTCGGTGACGTGCGCGGCCGGCGGCGCCGAGGCGCTGGCCACCATTGAGCGGGCGCCACATGATTTCGATGTAATTGTCACTGATTTTGCAATGCCCCTTGTATCCGGCGTCGAGGTCATTCGTTTCGCTCGGAACCTCCGCTCGGATTGGCCCGCGGTCATAGTGACGGGTTATGCCGACGCCGGTGCGATTGCTGATCGGCCGTCGGACGTTCCGCTGTTAAACAAGCCATTTCGCGAAATGGATCTCATCGAGGGCATCTTTCGCGCAATCGCCCAGGCAGGTTCCAAGGCAACGAAGGCAGGCTAGAGCAACCAAATCCGCCATCGTGCGGCCGATTCCATAGCAGCCCTTGGCAAGCCGGAAGGGAATATCTGACCCACATTGTGGCATTACGGGCGGTGGCTTCGTTCGGCTCCGGCAGGTCATCTGATTGGATTTTCGCGCAGCGGCACCGCCGGCCAGCATCTGAAGGGGAGTAGTGAATTTGCAACGCTAGCGGGATCGAGACCGGGCCATCCTCACGACGTTCGAATAAGCGCGGAAACGACGGCCGAGATGGAACATTAGTCGTTCCTGAATGTTCATTTCAGCGTGGGGATCGTATGGCAGGCAAGACAGCTTGGTCTGCTTATTGTTTAGGAGACGGATCGATGCACAGCATAATCTACATCGTCGGGCTTGTCGTGGTTGTTCTCGCAGTTCTGAGCTTTTTCGGCCTCAGGCGGTAATCGGCCAAGCCAATATTCGTGTGCGGCGCCAAGGAGAATTGAAACCCACCGCTGCGACACTTCGTTATCGACCTTTGGCTGGCGTGCCTCCGCAGGCCTCGCCAAAGCCAAACAGCTACCTCTGAGTCCACCGGCCATCCAGATTGCTCCGGGACGGTTCAAAGAATGTTGTTGGAAGAGGTCATCTTTCGTCGATGCCATCAACGTGCCGCGTGAACCATCGGTGGCTCACGCGGCTCCAGGAAAATCAATACCCTTCGGGACACCGCGCAACATAGACGCGCCCTTGGCGATCTCGGTAACGGCACTGGCCAGCCTCGCTGGCGTGCCCGATTACCGCGCCGGCGATGGCACCCGCGGCACCACCAACGATCGCGCCTTGCACCGGGTTCCCAGCCACGGCCGCGCCGATTGCCGCCCCACCCAATCCGCCGACTGCGGCACCCTGTTCCGTGCGTGAGCATGCAACAAGTGGAACGAGAAGGCTCAATACGAGCAGTGTTTTCTTCATGAGTTTTCTCCAGCAGCCCAAAATTGAGCCGGAGGCTAAATGCGCCGTTTGCATTTTCGATCCATCATGTCTCTAATTTAGATGATGCTAAGATGTGTTGTGGGGTATGACGTGCAAAGCCCACATCGTGGACCTCAGTTCGCTTGAAGCTTCGCCCCGCGCGTCGGCAGGTAGGGAACTCCCCTCTTGGTATACTGTTCGGGGAGGAGGGCTCTCGGAATGTGCGGGACAACATGATCGTCCACCCGCTTGCCCGCAGTGGCGATGACAAAGCCGCCCCTCACCTCGATCAGTCGATGGCTAGAAGGGCCTCAGCGCGGAAATGGCCAGGACGATAACGCAGAATGAGACCGCGATGGCGATGCTCCACGCGATGAGCCTCCTTTTCGTGCGCCGCTGTCTGTCGCCAAATGGGTTGTCCGCCATGGTTGACGAAACATCCCGTCGGAACAAATGTTCCGCAACTAATTTAGCAAGGGCTGATTGTCACTCGTCCTGCAAATGATCGCGACGCGTCAGGAGGATCGATGCCTTCGGAGCGGCCTATCGGCAAGGCGACCCGCGACGAGGTTTCTAGCGGCTATGGCCCGCCGGGGACGGCCCTCGATATCTTTCTCAATGGTGGCAAAATGTCGGTCGGCGTCATTGGTGAAAAGTTGATGAAGGCCAGTCGTCGCTCTCTCCCCCTCTCCTTGAGCTGAATTGGCGAACTCACCGTTTTCTCAGGTGCCGTTCGAAAATCGCTAACTTATGTTCGTAGCCGATTCGCACCTGCGTCTTACACCCATCGCATTTGAGCAGGCCGGACATTGAAACTCTATCGCCACGTCACGCAATTCATTGGAGAGGGCCATTGATATCCTCTGGCCGACGACAATTCTTCAAGTCGGCGATTATCAACAAGCAGAACGGACAAAGGTTCACTGGTCGGGACCTATGCTCATGAGAAACCGGTCCTTGGTCGCGGCACGTTCAACTTGTGAGCGCGCTGAAGGAACATTAGCTGTCTCTAAAGGTTTGTTCGTGCGGCAGGGCGGGCTCCCCTGCTGAAGATCGGTAACCGATCGGCCCGCGCTCCCCACCGCCAGGGGCGCGCGGGCTTTCCTTCCACATGGCCGGCGCTCAGCTCGATCGCGCGCTACGAAGACCAAGAAGACGAGCACGGCCCCTCGGTGCGAATGTATGAAAGCTCCGTTGCTTGCTTTGACGGATCGAAAAACTCCGTGGCGCATTAAACTTCGGCTAATGGTTGAACCAGGAAAGAACCAATGAAGAGGACGTTGCTCGTTTTGAGCCGGCTCATTCCACTCGCTGCAACCTCCCGCACCGAACAGGGTGCAGCCGTCGGGCGGCTTGGGTGGCGCAGCCATAGGCGCGGCAGACTGTTGGCCTTCTGCTTTGGCGTTGTGACCTTTGCAGCGATTAATTTCGAACTTACGACTGCGGTCTCTGCCGCGCCTGTGGAAGCGGCGACGATCGCCGATCACTTCTCATCCGTGAAGTCCATGTCTGGGGACTTTGTCCAGTCTGGCCCAAGAGCGGAGAAGACCAGCGGCAGATTTTTCCTCCAGCGTCCGGGCAAGCTGCGGTTCGACTACGGAGGCCGATCAGGGATCGGCTTAATTGCAGATGGAAAATCCGTCGTAATCTATAAAAAAAAGCTCAAGACATCGCGCCTCTATTCCCTCTCGAAAATACCGCTTAAGCTGCTGCTCGAAGACCAGGTCGAGTTCTCTGGCAGTCGCCTCAAAAGCATCAAAGACGATGGTGCCCAAATCATCATTAAGCTGGGTGACAAGTCGGTTTTCGGAAATTCGAACATCACTATGGTGTTTGACAAGACATCGTTAGATCTACGCAGATGGAGCCTCACCGACGAGAGGGGGCAAAGCACCACGGTCACTATTTTCAATGTGAAGCAGGGCGTCCGCGCTCCCCCGGGCACCTTCACTATCGATTATGCGGCAAACCGTGAGCTCAACACCACAACGAAATAATTGTCGCGATCCGACAGAGGTGCTGGAATATGGAGCGTCGTACAGTCGTTCATATCGCCACACCGTGACCAGTCCCGGGCGATCCGATCCTACATAAGGGCCCGCTCGGGGCTGTCCGATATGACCCAGAGGTAAGTCGAGTTCAAGTTTGTGGAACACCTCAAGGCCGCACGCCGGCCTGAAGCTTGATAGCCCAACAGGCCTAATTGCGAACTGGGTAGTGTACGGATAAACCAATCAGGGCGGGGAGGAACCCGAAAGCCCCACCGCAACGGCCGGTGCGGCGTCTGTTACCCCTACGCCCACCCCGCACCGGCCGTTCCCCAACGGTAAGGTCATAGGCGGTCGAAATCGGCAAGGCCGAGACGTCTTCGCTGGCCCTCGGCATACGCCAGAGCGAACGACTCTAGTTCAAATGAGCGGGTTAGTTCTTCGTCGCCATCGACCACGCGGACGAACCATTCTCCGCAGGCTTCGAGCACTTCAACGCAGGGATTGACCTTGCTGCCAGGCGTCACGCTATCCACCGCAGTCTCCTGAGAAAGCAACGGTGAATGTCGGGCATTGTATGGCTCTGAAACTTGCTGTCGCAATTAAAAAGACATACCCGCCAACCCTCGCCAGCGTCATCGCCGGGGGCGTAGGGGACTTCAGTCGCAGTTGCGCGGTTGCTAATATGCCCATAGTTTTTAGGCGATGCGGGGAACGCCTAGTTGCTCTCAACTGTATTGCGAGAAATGCTCATTTGCGAATGCGGTCGCACCGGGTATTTGAAACTACGGGAAGACGAACAGCCTCTCAGTGGCCCTTGGGAATCTTACAGCTTGGAGGGGTTCAACGGCGGTAGCCTGACGATCACCAGTTTCGGGAACATTCCAGGCGACAAGTTGGTCTATCTCCGTCCCTTGTGTCCTCAATGCAGCCAGTGGGGCAAGGTGAAGTATGCCAGCCGGAGCTGAGGCCGCAAGAAAGGCCTACGTTTTCGGCGTATTCGAGAAACCGCACTGGCGCGCCATCCTAACCACCAAGTACAGATCCGAAGCAGAGGCGCTTTGAGCGCGCAATGATCCAGGACAGCGTAAAGGCGCGGGTCGAGGAGATCTCGCCGAGGCCGAAGAATCAGGGCGTTCAGAATAGACCAAGACGAGTGGTGTGAAGCGGCGAGGCGCGCCCCACGGCCCCAACAGCCGGCATTGCTGACAGTCCAATTGTTGGGCCAGCGGCTATTGATCCATTATGGGACGGAAGGATCGGTCACCGCATATTTAAGCGCATCGTCTGGCCCACTCGGGCGCCTTCCGATGCGCGCAAGAGCGGTCAATAGCGCGTTCCTCCGCCGGCAAGTCGACGCGCAGCGGCGCCTCCTCCTTCTCCCGTTCGCGCTCAAGCCGATTTACCCACGGGCAGAGGTTGCTAATCCTTGGGCTTCAGCTGCCATGCATGCGTCACGGGCGACTGCATAGGCCGGAAGATGCGCCTTGTGGCGACGATGGCCTAGCGCTGGGTTGATCATGCTTTCGTCGGGCTCGTTGTCGCTGAAGTCTCTAAGAAGCATCTTGGCGTGTTCTGCCCAATGCTCTTCAGCCAGGTTTGTCTCGCGAACCAACTTCCTGAAAGCCTCGCGTACGATGTCGAAGGCGAATGCCGAAATGTGTCTGCCTGCATGGTCATGCGCCATTGACTGCTCGATTTCATACCAATTTGTAAGGCAGGCCCTCACGGCTGGATGGCCTACAATGGCGGCTCGGTTCCTATTGCCCCTAGAGCCTCCGAGCCGGCCGTCCGCAAACTCAGGTGCCATCGACCACACGGACGAACCATTCTCCGCAGGCTTAGATCACTTCAACGCGAGGATTGACCTTGCTGTCATGCGTAAGGCTGTCCAGTCCTGCCGAAGATCGGGCCTCCGATCGGCCCGCGCACCTCTGGCCGAGAAGCGCGGGCTTTCAATATTCCCGAAAGGGCAGAGATGGCCGCCACGAGCTACATCGTCAGCGTCTTCGACAAGCACCGCTGGCGTACCATCCTGACGACAGTGGACAAGGGCGAAGCCGAGGCGCTCAAGCAGTCGACGATCCACGACCCGATATGCCCGTGCGTCGGCCGACGCAGTTCGGGCTATCGTCGCATGGGAGCCACAATGCCACCTGCGTGGCGAGATCTGTGGCAAGCTTCTTCGCAGGAGTTCTGGGAGGACAATCATGCCAATTCGGCGAAAGGCAACTGAGGCCGGTATCTTTGATCCAGCCGAAATGGCTCTGCTGGGTCGGGTGTTCGAGCAGCTGAAGCTCGAACATCAATCGTCCGATGAGCGTGACGCAATCGGCAGGCATTGTCGATGAGGATGAGCTGGTCTCTCTATCCAGGCAACCGCTGGGTCGTTAGAGAAACAGGGCGGAACTTAAACCTAGTGGTCGAGCCCCATGAGCGCGCGGAAGCAATCCGGGATCAGTGGATCGCTAACAGCGTCCCCAAGACGATGAAAGCCGATGTCATCCTGGTCGATGAACTCACGCACAAGCTAATCGCGGACGCCAAGGCCCTCGGGATCAGGCGGGGTGAAATCGATGAAGAGGTGGATAGCCCTTACCGTACGATCCTCGACGCCATCGAGCACCCTGCTTGATTTCCCAAGTGACCCGACGCGGTTCGCATCAATTGGTCGCTGCTGTCAGGGCGCATTCCTGAGTCCGCTGCCGCGGCATTCAGGGCAGATGGCCGTCGACCCTTCACAGTCTTGGCGATGGACTGCCTGTGGGCAGCATGTGCCGTTCGAGGTCAGCCATTTCTTGCAATTGAAGACCTTGCCAGCACCGAGACATCGCCGACACTGGAACTTCCTAAAATCTGACAAATCCTACCTGCCGTCGCTTGAGCACGGCAGTAACGTGCTTGCCGAATTTTGGTTTCAGCTACTTCAGGCTCTGACCGGTGAACACGCTATTTGCGGCCCTCGGGGCCATTGTAAGGTCCAGGACCGGTGCGGTTCGATGCATGCGACTTTCGATCGGTTGGTCTGGAACATTAGGGACATCCAAGGGTTGGTGATGGCGGCAGGCGATGCTCCCTCGCGTTACCTGCCGAAGATCGGGACAGAAACCTTGATCGGCCCGCGCTCTTCACGAGAGGCGCGGGCTTTCCCAATTTATTGAAAGAGACCGCGTATGTCCCAGACCATCCAACCGCCCATATTGCCGGAGGCAAGTCCGGATCGAATGGTCAACTGCGAAGTCGCCCTGGAAACGGCATTCGCAGCCTTGGTAACCGAATCGGAGGCCCAGGGATGGACAGCGCGGGAGACCGCCGAAACCCTGCTCAAAATTGCAAGGGAACATATCCAGCTTCTGGAAGCCGGTGTCGAGGCTGAGAGCTAAGGCGAGGCCGCCACACGAGGCAATTGTTCTGCCTCGTTTTATTCCGCGGATTCATTGTTGGTGAATGGTGAAGCGCTCGGGAGGCACCGCAAGGTCCAGCCCGGCGGTGTTGGCTGCTTCTGGTACTCGGCGATTGCGGCCGTGCATTGTTCGCGCTTATCGAACGTGCTTGGCAACACCGCCATGCCGCCTCTGCGGACCGGCGATTACCAGATACCAGATCAGCGCTGCTGAAAGCCATGGGCATTTCCTCATTTCAACCGCCATAGATGCGGGCGGCCCGATCACCTTAGGCCAATGACCGGAATGAGCTAATTGTCATTGGCAAAAAGAGCGGCGATTAGGTCGCCGCAGTCAGTGAGGCCGTGATAGTCCTCCATCACGGTTGCGACCTTTGAAAGCCCTTTTCTCACTTCGTGTGAGCTAAGCGCGCCAGCGGTTCAAGTAGGTTCTACCCGTCTGGACCTTCCCGAAAGGAATAACTGGCTGAGGTTTCGAACACGGACTGCGAAGGCTGCCATGCCCGACATTCGACGGAGATTCTTGGGTGCTCGATGCGAATGATATTAAACGAATTTGCAGCCCTGCGAACCCGTGATGAAACCGCGGTTCCTGCTTGAATAAGCAATGCCGCATAGCCGTCGATAACGTAACGCCTGGCGCTCAAATCGGCGCGGTGAAGATGCTGGTGGCCAGACAATGTGATGTCGACACCGCTGCGCGAGAAGACATCCATTGCCAGATCCACGCGGCCTACGATGCCATCGTCGCTTTCCAGTCCAGCCCTTCAAAAGGATGATGCGTAACCACTATTATTTCCGGGCGGGCTCTTTTTGCCTGTGGTCGCCAGCAGCGGGCCTGCTACTTTTTTCGAGAAAACTCGAGGATCGTCGCAACGGTTTCGGGTTCTAGAGGCTCGTGCCCTGGCTCTTCATGCCAGAAGACTTGGCGAAGGTCGCGCTGATCGACCTTCTGGCCGCAGTTCGGGCAGTTGTAGAAATGGCCCTCTTCGCGGATGAGGTCGCCGCCGTGCAGCCTACCGGGAATGAGCGGCCCAAGGTCTGATAGCTTCGTCATGGCCGATCGAACCTCGCGTCTCAATAAAAGTTCCGGAACCATTTTAGCACATGCTAATTAAATCGCAGCTTTGCGAGTCCGTGCATGCGTCTGAAGTTCATAGCCCCGTTGATGCCGACGCTGGTCGAGACGCCGCCAGCGGGCGACTGGTGGATTCACGAGGTGAAATTCGACGGCTACCGATCGCAAATGATCATCGACGAGGACGGCACGCGCATCTACACCCGCAACGGCCATGACTGGACGTCGAAATATCGCGACCTGGTGAAAGAGGCCGCCAGCCTCGGCGCCGAAAGCGCCATCGTCGACGGCGAGATCATCGTGCTCAACGAAGCCGGCGTGTCCGACTTCGGCGAACTCCGCAAGGCCATCTCCAGCCGCCAGCACGACCTCTATTTCGTCGCGTTCGATCTCCTGCACCTTAACGGCCACGACTTGCGCGACATGCCGTTGGACGACCGCCGCGAGATCCTGGCCGCAATGGTCCCGGGCGGGCAGCGCATCCAGTTTAGTGAGGCCCTGCCGGGCAACGGCGCGGCGGTTTTTCACCTGGTCGAACAAGCCGGGCTTGAAGGCGTCGTTTCGAAGCGGAAGGACAGCAGATATCGTTCTGGACCATCGACCAACTGGCTGAAGGCGAAATGCTACTCGGTCTACGAATACGATCTGCTCGGCGTCGAGCGTGAACCCGGCAAGCCGGCCTTTGCCTTGATGGCCGACCGGACGACCGGCCGCTATGTCGGTTCCGCCTTCATCAATTCGAGCCAGGCAATCCGCGAACGGCTCTGGAAGCGTGTCCAGGAGCACGCCGGCCCGGCGCCCAAAGGCATGAAGCGGCCGGCGACACAGTGGGTGAAACCCGGCATCATCGGCCGCGTGAAGCACTTGCGTGGCGAAGAAGATCTGCGCCACGCTTCGCTGCAGGATTTCCGGGAGGAAGACGATGGCCGTGGCTAGAAGGTCACGTGCCGGGTAGCACCCGTGACCTATCCTCCGGCATAGCGCCGCTTGGCGTGGCGCTGGACTTCACCTCTCGTCGGCTTTTCAAGATAGCGCCCGAAGATCTTTAGCTTCTCTTCATAGCCAATGCGCACCCTATCCTTGCAGCCTTCGCAATTGAAAACCCCGATCGTTCGGAGCCAAGACCCTGGCTTCACGATAGGATGCGAACAGACCGGGCATGCAAATTCCACCAGAACGTCGCGCAGTTCATCGGACAAAGGCATTTCGTCATTGCTCCTCAATCCGATGCCCGCCAGCTCCGATGAGTTGGCGGGCATCGATCTGATCGGCGATGAAGGCACTTACTCGGCGATCGATGTCCTAACCACGCACGGTCATTCGGGTTGCAGGCCTCAGACCTTTGCGCACAGCAGCCCGACCAAAGTCGTAAGACGAGGAGCTTTCAGCGGATTGGGCGTCCAGCGGGACACCGCAGTGGTGACGCCGGCCAGACAAGAGCGAAAGGCCATGATCAGCGAAGTGGAGAAGCGGGCGGCCTGAATTGACCCGCCTGCCTCTCGGCATGATCGGAATTCTGCCCCCGGCTATAACTATTTGTAAGGTTTGCGTCATGTGATCGGATGAAGATCGATCGGGACGAGTGAATTTTATTGGCAAGCCCAGAATGGAGGTTGTTGTGATGGGCGGGTCTCGAGGTGATGTGTTGACCGAGCGGTCATTCGAGGGGAGCGCTTATAGCGATTACCGATCGAGCCATCAGACCCCAGGCTACGGCACCGATTACACCAAAACCTTCTGTTCCGGCTACTATGCTGCCTTGTGGTTGCGTATCGAACGCCCCCTTGTGGAAGGCATTCTCAGGCCTCTTGGCGGGCCGGATCGCAGCTGCCTCGACTTCGCGTGCGGCACGGGGCGCGTCACAACTGTTGCAGGCCCATTGTTCGGTGAGGTCTTTGGCGTCGACGTCTCTCAATCCATGCTTGCTTGCGCGCGGGTTCCGAGCAACGTCAAGCTGGTGAAAGCCGATCTGACGGTTGCCCCCCTTTCCAGAAGATTCGACGTGGTTACAGCTTTTCGATTCTTCTTGAACGCTGAAGAGCCTCTTAGGCGGGACGCGCTCTCGGCCATTCATGAGCATTTGAACGACGGTGGGTTGCTGGTTTCGAACGTCCACATGAACGCAACCTCGCCGGCGGGGCTGGTCTGTCGCTTTCTCAACCGAATTCGGGGGCGCGTCGTGCGCAGTACGTTGAGCATCCACGCATATCGCCAGATGCTCGTTTCCAACGGGTTTGTCGTCGAACGGGTCATCGGCTATGGGTTTTTGCCGCGGCCCGGCTGGCTGCTACCAGGACTTTGCGAAATGTTGATCGGGCCTGTTGAGACGATATGCAGGCGAGCTGGTGTCCCAGCACGCTTTGCTCAGAATTTCTTAGTGGTCGCCAGAAAGCGACAGTGAAGCAGGCCAAGAAGATCATCGGAATCGACTGATGGAACCGAAGACCGCTCGCGAGCTTAACGCTCGATGAGCACGCGCGGCATCGACTTCCTCGACCAATGGATCGCCAACAACGTCCCCGAAACGGCGAAGGCGGACGTCATCTCGGTCGACGAACTCACGCACAAGCTTATCGCCGACGCCAAGGCGATTGGCATCAAGCGGGGCGAGATCGACGAGGAGGTGGACAGCCTCTATCGAACGATCCTCGACGCGATTGTGCATTACGACCCTGGCCTGCCCGAATAGCCCTTGCCATCCGGATCGATGGCGAGGAATATAATCCTCTTGTTGCGGCGATTCCCTCATATGGAGTTCGCTACCATGGCAAGATCGAAACCCTCCAAGCAGTTATCGCAGGCTGAAATCGAGCGCTTCCTGGTGGCAGCGGAAGCGCTGCACAAGAGCATCGTGAAGCCGTTCATATCGCCACACTGCGACCACTACCGGGCAACGCGTGTCTTGCACGAAACGCTGTTGAAAGCGGTGCGGGAAGTGACCGGTAAGGAAGTCGAGTTCATCCGCTGGTTCGGTGGCGGTTCGGCCTAGCGTTTAGCGCCACCCGCTTGAAATCGCTGCCGCATTGCGCAATTGTCGCGCTGCCCAAGGCAATGAGTACCCAATGAAGCGTATAGCGAAAAAGGCTCGCCCTTTCGTGCCGATCGAAATTCATGTCGGCACTGTCGCGGATGAGAACGGCGCTCTTGGCATCCTCTCGATACATACAACTGCAGGCTTGTTGGATATCGCGCTAGACCGAGAGGCCGCGGCATACGGTGCTAACCCCCAAGGACAAGCAGAAGGCGCTCGATACGGCCAAGGAGATCGGCGACAAGGTGCGGGTCGAGGAGATCACTCCGAAGCCGAAGAAGCGTTGGAACATTACGCGACGCAAAAAGTTAGTGAGGCGGCAGAGGTTCCAACGCCTCAGCAAGTCCCGCGATCCCTAGGGACGCCCGCCGCTGCCGTGAATGGAGCGGCGGGTTCTACACCGCCACACCATCGGCGCCCGCGTTGTGATGGACGGATTAGCGCAAACGCGCTATTTCCGCTTTGTCTTCGGCCCCGTCGCCTTCTTCGCGGCAGGCCTGGTGCCTTCGCCGGCCGGTCGCCCTTGGGCTGATGCTTGTGGGTCACAACCGTCTTGAGTTGCCCCTTGATCTTGGCGTTCTTTTTCCCGCACCGAGGCAACGCGAAATCCGCATTCAGGGCAAAAGCTCCGTCCTTCGAAAGCCCCAACGCCCTGATAAGCAGGTCGCGGCCAAACGCCGAAGAAGGTGAACGCACTGCCGCTTGTGCGCCGACAATCCTGGCAATGGCAAGTCCAACGCGCAGGGGTGCGCCTTTCACCAAAAAGCGAACCGCACCGCAAACGCAGCCACCGCTGCGCACCTCATCGATGCTCATTGCAGAGCTCGCTTTGGGGGATCACGGTTCTCGTCGGGATTGGGGAGAGGAATTTCGTCCGGCAGAAGATCCGGGTCAGGCTCTCGCACGTCGGGAGTCCAGGTCGGGGCATCTACCGGCGGTTCTTCATTTGGCTCTGGTTTGGGCGGCATGATTATTCTCCCGGTCGGTTGGTCGGACGAGGTGTTTTGCCGGCCACCGGCCGCGCATCGATTTGTCGGCAGTGAAGGGTTCTGCCCGAGGGGTAGGTGACGCTTGATCCTCGTCGTTGCCGTCCAGGCCTTTACGCTCCATCTTGGCACCAGCTCTCTCCGGTTCCCTGACAATAGCCGCGCCGAGGTTCTTGGTCTTGGCCATTTCCGTGTCTCCTTTGCTGGCCAACGACCGGCCGTAGGGAATGTTCCATCTGGAGCGGAACTAGCGCTGCCGGGTGCGGTTATCGTTGATCACACGGAGGACCAAGACATGTCTGACAACGAAAACCATCGCGAAACCGGGGCGACAAAATATCCGGCAAAGACCGGCGCCGACCCTTCGGATGCGTTCTCTCAGGACGCGGCCGGAAACAAGAAGCCCAAGAATGGCGTTGGACTGACGCGCCCCGTCAATGAGGTGGACGACAAGACTCACCAGTCAGACGGGCAGAACCCATCCGACCAGGTAAGGAGTTCCAGGCCATGAACGTCGCCAATCTTCAGCTTGAAGGTCTGATGATGGCGGTCGCGTCGATCAACAATTTGCTGGTCCACAAAGGCCTGCTTTCAGTCGACGACATCGACATCGCGTTGCGGAAGTCCGAAGCCAATTTCACGGGCGATGAGCGCACCTACGAAGACATGCCGCCGGCCAATCGCGACGCCATCTGCTTTCCAATCCGTCTTCTGCAGATCGCGAACAATTCCCAAGGCGAATCCGACATTCTACCGTTTTCGGAACTCGCGAAGATGGTTGGACAAACGAAAGAGCCCTACAACGATCAAAGGTAACGGCAGCGATGGCTCGATCCGAGCGGCGGCTTACATTTCGCTGTTTTGAATAATTCCCGCTTCGCCATCCTGGATAGGCGTGCGCGGCACCGTTGACGTCTTGAGCCGAACGCCTGGTCCGCCATGGATCGTCTCGCCATCACTTAGAAAGGCAACCCCCGCCAGCTCGAGCGCGGATCGCATAGCAACCAGCATGTCGCCGGCCGGAACGCGCTTGCTCTTCTCGAAGTCCCGAACGGTTCCCTCACTGACTTGCGCTTTGGCGCCGAGCCTGGCTTGTGACCAGTCCACCAGAGCCCGCGCCGCCCGACATTGCTCGACAGTCAATTGGGTCATAAACTTCTTCTCCTCGCACGACTCTGTGCGCGTTGGCCTAGGCGCTCTTGCGCTTTGGAGAGCTCTTATTGGGCGTCGCTAATCCTTCCTGCGTGAGGCTCTTCTTGAGCACCTCGGCCAGGTTGATGACGTTCTCCTGCGGCTTGGGCGCCGCCTTTGGGGGCGCCTTGCCCCTGCGCTTCGCGTCGATCATGGCAATCAGCGCATCTTCGTAGGTGTCCTCGAATTTCGAGGGATCGAAAGTGGTCACCTTTTTGTCGATGAGCATGCCGGCGATCTCAAGCAATTCGGGATCGTATTTCGCCTTGGTCATGCTATCGAAGACACTGTCCTCGGAGACCATCTCGTTGTGGTTTCGAAGTTCGGTCATCACCATGCCCTTGCCATATGGCTCGATAACAACTTCCCGGCCGCGCTGATAGAGCACGATGCAGGACCGCGCTGCGACGCCCTTGTTCCTCATGGCATCGCGGATCACGCCGTAAGCCTCGACGGCCGCGCCGTCGGCTGGAATGGGGTAGTAGGGCTTCTCTAGATAGCGGGTGTCGATCTCGCTGATCGCCACAAACTCACCAACCTCCATATTCGAGGTGAGCTTGAGCGCCTTGATGTCGTCGGGCTCGATCTGAAGGAATTCATCCTTCTCCACCTCGAAACCCTTGACCTGGTCTTCCGTTTCGACCGGTTCCCCGGTCTTCTCATCGGCATACATGCTTTTGACCGGCAGGCCGTCCTTGCGGTTCAAAATCTTGAAGTGGATCTTCGAGGCTTCGCTGGTGGCGCCCACAATCTTGACGCCACAGGCAACCGAGCCGACCTTCAAAAGACCTTTCCAGACAGGGCGCGGCGCGACCATATCGTTCATCCTGTTTCAGAGCCAACGAGTTTCCTTTCAGATCGTTCCTTCTGCCGAGATTTTGCGGAAGCGACGAACCCAAAAAGAACGTTAGAGCCAATTGGATTGCGGATTTCCACGCTGTCGCCGCGGCGATCCTTAAACGCGCGTTGTCTCTGACAACGCAGGAGACACCGATGCCCGCCTCAACGAGGACCAACAAATCCAACGCAAAGGAAAAACAGCAACGCATACAGCGACAAGTCGACTCGGACGACCCGGGCCAAACCGAAATCGAAACCGGCTGGCGCCATGCAGGCAGGCGCGCGAAGATAGGTTTCGGTGGGCTAAAGGCCCTATCATCGGTCCAGCACGAGCAAGCAGGGCGCCCACCGTGAGGAAGGTGATCGCTGATAGCATTGCGTGTCCGCTCGGGAAGCTCGCGGTGAACACTTGCGTGAACGTGAGGAATGTCGGGCCTGGACCGATCAAAGCTCTTCTTGAGGATAGTGCTGAGCAGTTCGCCGCCGACCACCGAAACAGCCATCAAGATCGCGAGTGCCCGCTTATGGATGAGAAGGAGATAGCCCACCACTGCCAACAGCACGAATCCAAGAAACACCACGCTGCCGACGGGTGTCACATCTCGGGCGGCTTCGTGAAGCCACGGCGGTCCAATCGGATTGGCCGGATCGGCTGCGCTACGCAAAGCCGACAGGATGGCAAGATCGAAAGCGGTGGTATCGCCGTCTTCCGTCCATCAAACGTTTTAAGCCGCTGGAACCAAAATGCTCACGGGCGGTTTAACCGTGCTGGTACAAATGTCCCGCGGTACATTTCCACCCGATTGGCGTGCTCGACACACGAAGTCAAAGCAAGAAGCCGCCTGTAGGGAAAATATCATGAAATTGGCTAGGATCGCAGCGCCTTTGGCGTTGTTCTGCGCACTCGGTGTCGGGCAAGCATTCGCTGTCTGCAACATTTCCGATGCAAAGCTCGAAGAGGCCGTCCTCAAGAGCCCTGAGTTGCGCAAGCCGGAAAACAGATACCTCGTTCGTGACCTGCGTACCCTCAGGGATGCCGCGTTCGTTTTGTGGACATACGGTCTGCACGACGATTGCGAGCGGGTGCTCGCCAATATCCGTCAATTGATTACCGCGCCATCTATGGCGAAGCTGGGGGGCAACGATGAGGACCTAGCCGATGAACAGTTGGCCGCCGGCGAACCACAGCAGCATCAAGGCGGCGAAGTCCGGGGCAATCGCGATGCCCCGGACGCACGTCCTCTCATCAATCTTGACGACCTTGGACCCGGCCTGCGCGTCGACGAGATTGTCGGCTCCGAGGTTCGCAGTTCTGATGACAAGATCGTTGGCGAAGTCCGAAATGTCGTGATCGGCACCAAGGACCGGTGGGATTACGCGGTCGTTGCCTCTGGCGGGTTCTTCATAGCAGGCAAGGACAGCATCGTCGTCCCCCTCCGCTATCTGCAGGTCAACGAGGAACGGAACAGCTTCTACCTGCGCATCTCCAGCGCCGACGTCAAAGCCGTTCCGTTGATGCCGGACCAAGAATATCTGTGGCTTGCGGATGAAGCATGGCGGGCGAAGAACGATGCGATCTTCCAGAAGCTGATTCCGGCAAGTCCGCAAGGCAAGACCGACGCCAAGTAAATGATCGAGCCAAGCCGGAGCGCGGTTGGCTCGCTGATAGTCGATCCGCTCCAATGGCACCTCGGCGGCTCGCTTGTTGCCGCAGCGTGCCCGGGCATAGCCTAAGGTGCAATGCTTCAGGGTGTCGTGGTCTGCGGTCGGGCCTATGGCGGCGGCTGGTGGGACTGGCTGACGCCGTTCACCATTCTTGCGGCATCGCTGTTGCCATCGGTGCCCTCAAGTACCCGGAGGTGACGCTTGAAGTCACGACTGAGGATCGGCCTGTCGACATGATCGAGGAAGGCTACGATCTGGTAATCCGGGTCAATCCAGATCCCGACGAAAGCCTGGTCGGACGGGCGTTTCTCCGCGACCGTCTGGTTGTTGTGGCGAGCCCCGACCTTCCCCGCACGACCCGTGAGCGTGCCGCTCCTGGCGTTGCGCGCGGGGCGGGCGAACTGCAAACATGGCACATAAAGACACAAGGTGGCCGGTCAACAATTACAATCGAGCCGGTTCTCGTTTTGTCAACGCTCATCATGGTCCGGGATGCCGTGCGAGCCGGCGTCGGTGCAGGACGGCTTCCCGTTTCGTTGGTTGCTCACGACCTCGCTGACGGCACGCTGGTGAATTGGGGGGATATTGATGGCTCCGAAATCTCACTATGGACGCTCTACCCATCGCGGCGGCTGCTCAGCGCGCGCGTGTCGGCGTTCTTGGGCTTTTTGAAACAGGCCTTCCCGAATGGCACGCCGGACGAACTGGCCGCGTATATTGGCAGGTGGGGACCGAAGCCGCTTTCGATGCACTGTTGTCAACAGCATCCCAGGTTCCGCCGCAGTCTTTCCATAGGAGCGGACGGTGCGGCGAACTAGAACGCTAAAAGAACCCGGATTCGTCACCCGTTTGACAAACTGCCGTCAGGCAACCGAGTAGCCGCTTTATCAGCGGCCCAACAAAAATGCCGGACTACCGATCGGCCCTTGCCCTTGCCTCAATGTTAAATGACATCAGGCTCGGCCTTTCTCTGTAAACGTCCATGCATGGCGACGTGCGTGATGGGTTGGTGAGCCGGGGCAGGGCGCTCCTGAAGCCGAATGCCCTTTGCCCAGAGCCGCAGCGCCTCCCAATGGATGCCGGCGGTCACCTTGAGTGTCAGCAGAGGATACGAGATGAATGCGCGCAGCAGACTGGCATCGCTCAGCGCCCGCCGCTTGCCCGAGAAGCTTGCGACCATCAGCGGCCCTTGGTCATCGCTGGCAGTGATGTGTATCGCGACGTTTTCGCCGGGGAGGCCGATGCGAAAGCGATAGTTCAATCCCATGGCCATGAAGGGCGAAACGTAGAAGCGCTTGTCGCAATATTGCCTGACAGTCTCGTCGTGCCCGTCGCCGACAGGAATCAGGTAGCTGTGGCGTTGCCCAAAGGTGTTGTTGACTTCATAGAGGATCGCGACGAGGGCGCCCTGCCGGTTATGGCAGAAATAGATGCTGAGCGGATTGAAAGCGTAGCCGAGCATGCGCGGCATGGAGAGCAGTCGGATTGGCCCCGCATCCGTCTCGATCCCTGCCCTCTCAAGCATATCTTCGACATAGGCTTTCAGCGATCCGCCCGAGCCATCGCCGTGATCCGCGTCAGCGAAGCCGAACAGATTAAACCGGTTGTGTGACAACAGGCGAAGCCGCTTGCTCATCGCATCGATCTCGTCGAGGTCGAGCAGAAGGAAGAACATGCGGTAGGAAAGGCGGTGCCGCCGCGGCTTCAGCCGTTGGTGCATTACTTTGCCAGCGTAGAGCGCTGATTTCAGCTCCGGCATCACGCCGCCTCGAGGTTGCGCCGCGCCACGGCGTCGATAATGTGAATGCGCGCCGACTCATTCGCGATGCTCCAGGGCCGGCGTACACCGCCAAGCGCCTCAGCCACCGCAAGCCCGGCCTGCAGGCCGTCCTCGTGGAAGCCGGCGCCGAAATAGGAGCCGCAGAACCAGGTTCTTCGACTGCCCTGCAGCGACCACAGCCTTTGCTGCGCGCGCATCGCTGCGGCGTCGAAAGCCGGATGTTCGTAGGTCTCGCGATGCAGCACCGTATTGGCCGCCGGCTCCACGACAGGATTGAGGGTGACAAAGAGCTGCTGGTCATCAGGCAACGATTGAAGCCTGTTCATCCAGTACGAAACGGAGAGCTTTCGGGCTTCACCCTGGCCCTGTGTCAAATAGTTCCAACTCGACCAGGCTCGCTTGCGCCGCGGCATCAGGCGCGCATCTGCATGCAGCACCGCCTCGTTGCGGCTGTAGCCAAAACTGCCGAGCAGCCGCGTCTCGTCGTGGCTCGGATCGTCAAGCATGCGCAGCGCCTGGTCGGCATGGGTGGCGATAACGACGTGATCGAAGCGGTGCTCTACGCCTTCGCAGTCGGTAAGCCAAGCCGCGCCCCCGCGCCTGGAGATCAAGCGCACGCCGCGCCCGGCATATGAACGGCCGGCGACGCTCCTCGCCAGTTGCTCGACATATTTGCGGCTGCCGCCATCGACTGTGCGCCAGGTTGGCCGGCCTGCCAGGTTCAGTAGGCCATGGTTTTGGCAGAACCGGATGAAGGCGGTCGCTGGATAGTTGCCGACATCAAGCGCCGGCGTCGACCATATGGCTGCCGCCATCGGGTAGAGATGATCCTCGCGGAACGCGACACCGTAGCCCTTGGCATCGAGATATTCGGCCAAGCTGATCTCGCCGATACGCGCGATATCGTGGGGGGCCTCACGATAGAAGCGCAGCAATTCCTTCAGCATTTGCCAAAAACGCAGCCTGCCGACATTAGACGGTTGTGCGAGCAGCCCGCCCAATCCGGTTCCCGAATATTCAAATCGTCCGCCGTCGAGCGAGACGGCAAATGACATGTCCGACGCCTTGGTGCGTACGCCGAGATGCGAAAACAGCGCCGTCAGGTTGGGATAGGTGACTTCGTTGTAGACGATGAAACCGGTGTCGACCTGTGTGCCGCCGGCATTGACGGTATTGCTGTGGCCGCCGAGCCGCCGGTCCGCCTCGAACAGCGAAACCCTGTGGCGCGTTGAAAGCAGCCATGCTGCGGACAGGCCGGAGATACCGCTGCCGACGATGGCGATGTCCATCGGCTTGTCCGCCTCTAAATAGCCGCCGTTCGTCATTCACGCCCTCCGATTTGCTATGGAAGGGACTGACGTCCTCCCCTAGGTTCAATTTCTACGCAGCGGTGCGGGCTGTGGATCACCGTCTGCGGCAATCGCTGCGCGGCTAGTGATCCGAAAGGGATTGCCGCGCGTAACAGGGCGTATGAATGCATCAGGACATCATTTCATTGCCGACAAAGCCTTTCTTGCTTTCGATCTCGCGGAGAGCGGATTGGCAGTGACCATGCGCGAAGACGAAGAGAGCCTGTCGGCGCCGGAAGCGGTCCGTTTGATGACGGCGGTCGCGGCGAACCGCGATCGAGCGGCCTTCGCGGGGCTGTTCGGCTTCTATGCGCCGCGGCTGAAGGCTTTTCTGAAGCGATCGGGGATGACGCCGTCCGCTGCGGAGGACGTCGCGCAAGAAACCATGCTGCTGGTCTGGAAAAAGGCATCGTATTTCGATCCCGCGCGTGCCGGGGTGTCGACCTGGATCTTCACCATCGCCCGCAACGCGCGCATCGACCGGCTTCGCCGCGAAAGCCGGTCGGCGGTCATTGCCGAAGCCTTTGATCCGTCCGATCAGCCTGATGCGCCGGTTTCGGGCGAGCAGGCGATCATCGCGGTGGAGCGCGAGGAGCGGGTGCGGGAGGCGCTCGATCTTCTGCCGCGGGAACAGGCCGATATCCTGAAAATGTCATTCTTTGGCGAGGTAGCGCAATCCGAGATCGCCGACGCGGTCGGCATCCCCCTCGGCACCGTCAAATCACGCGTGCGGCTGGCCCTGGGCCGGCTGCGCCAAATCCTGGACGACCTCAAATGATCAACCATCATCCGAGTGATGAGACGCTCTTCCGTTATGCCAACGGCTCGCTCGAATCCGGGCCGCGCATCGTCGTGGCCGTCCATGTCGGCGCCTGCACGGCTTGCGCCGAGCGCATAGTCAGTTTCGAGGCGCTGGGCGGCTCCCTTCTGCACGATATCGAGCCGGAAGACATGGAAGCTGGGGCCCTCGCTAAGGCGATGGCGATGATCGATGTCGACGAGGCCGCTCGCGGCAAGGCCGCGCCGGCCAAAAGGCTCCCGCGCGCCGATGTTGGCATCCGCCTGCCTGAGGTGCTTGATGACTGTGGCATCGGGCCATGGCGCTGGATCGGCCCGGGCGTGCGCTGGAGCCGCGTGACACTGCCCGACGACGACAGCGCCAACGTCATGCTGCTCAAGGTCGTGGCCGGCCGCAAGCTGCCGGAGCACACGCATGCGGGCTATGAATACACCCACATACTGAAAGGGTCGTTCTCGGACGCGCGCGGGCGCTATGGTCCGGGCGATCTCGACGAGGCCGATGACGACGTTCAGCATCAGCCGATCGTCGACAAGGACGGCGAATGCATCTGCATTGCCGCGCTCGAAGGCCAGATGAAGCTGAGCGGCTTCTTCGGCAGGCTGATCCAGCCTCTGTTCGGCGGCTGAGCTCCGGTGATGAGTGTCGTCTCGGCTATCGTTCTTGCGGCGGTCGCTCTTTGTGCCACCATGGCGGTGGCGTGGCTGGTCGCGACACGGACCGGCAGGTCCGGATGGATCGATGCGATCTGGTCTTTCGCCGTGGGCATCTTCGGTGCCTTCTTGGCCCTCGTCCCATTTGTTGAAGGCGACAACGATCATAGGCAATGGCTGGTCGCCCTTTTGGCGCTGGTCTGGTCGCTGCGGCTTGGCGTTCACATAGGTGGGAGGACGGTCGGCGACAGCCGCGACGATCCGCGCTATGACCAGCTGAAGCAGCAATGGGGCGCCAGTTCCTCAAGCCGGCTGTTCTGGTTCCTTCAGGTTCAGGCGGCCGCGGCTTTCCTGCTTGCAATGTCGATCATGGCTGCCGCCCACAAGCCGGCTCCGGCGCTGGGGCTTGGCGACTGGGTCGGCGTTGCGCTCTGGATGGTGGCGATTGGCGGCGAGGCACTGGCGGACAGGCAACTGAATGCTTTTCGAGGCGATCCTGCCAACAAGGGCAAGGTCTGCGATGTCGGCCTGTGGGGCCTGTCCAGGCATCCCAATTACTTCTTCGAATGGCTGGGCTGGCTGGCATACGTGGCGATCGCGATCAGCTTCCCGTCGGCCTATCCGTGGGGTTTCGCCGCACTTGCCGGCCCCCTACTGATGTACTGGCTGCTGGTCCATGTCTCCGGCATCCCGCCATTGGAGGCGCACATGCTGCGTTCGCGTGGCGAACAGTTCAGCCGTTACCAGGGACGCGTAAACGCTTTCTGGCCGGGCGTGCCGATTGCGGCAACAACCCGGGAAGGGACATGACAGTGAGCCTGATCTCATCCGCAATCCGTGCCGTCGAAAGCACACCGATTCCCGATACCGCGACACGCTTTGGTATCGGCATCCTGGTAGGAAGAACGCGCCGGACGCTGGCCAAGGCGGGGTCAGTCGATGAGAAGCAGTTTGCTTGTGCCATGGCGGGCTATTCGATCGCCGAGCACGCGCAGGCCGCAAATGAGCAGCATTATGAGCTTCCGCCCGAATTCTTCGGGGTGACGCTCGGTCCCAACCGGAAATATTCCTGCTGTCTCTATCCCAAGGGCAACGAGAGCTTGGCCGAAGCCGAGATCGCGGCGCTAGAGCAGACTGTCGAGCATGCCGGCCTCGGCGATGGCCAATCCATTCTCGAGCTTGGCTGCGGCTGGGGTTCGCTGACGCTGTACATGGCTAAGCGTTTTCCGGCCGCCCGCATCGTGGCGATGTCGAATTCGACGCCGCAGCGCCTCCATATCGAAGCGGAAGCGTTGGCGCGCGGGCTGCGCAATGTCGAGGTCATCACCGCCGACATGAACGGCTTCGAGCCGCGAGAGCGCTTCGACCGCATCGTGTCGGTCGAGATGTTCGAGCATATGTCAAACTGGCGCGACCTGCTTGCCCGCATCCGAAGCTGGCTGGAGCCCGAAGGCAGGCTATTCGTCCATGTCTTCAGCCACCGCCACAGTCCCTACCGTTTCGATCATCGCGACGACGCCGACTGGATCGCACGGCATTTCTTCACCGGCGGCATCATGCCGAGCCATGGGCTGATCGGTCATTTCCAGGACTGTTTCGCCATCGAACGCGACTGGCGTTGGAACGGCATGCACTATGCGCGCACCGCGCGGCAATGGTTGGCGCGTTTCGACGACAATTTCGAGCGCATCGGCGAGATTCTGACCGATGTCTATGGGCAGGAAGCGGCGCTTTGGCGCCGGCGCTGGCGAGTGTTCTATCTCGCGACCGAGGGCCTGTTCGGTCACGGCCAGGGCAGGGAGTGGGGCGTCAGCCACTATTTGCTGCGACCGGCCTGGTAACGTGGAAGGACTTGCACAGCTATGGCGCCGGGTCGCCGCTTACGCGGCGCATGACGACCCCCTGACCAGCGCGGCCAACTGGATTGCGCTGGTGGTTGCCTGGAACCAGCCGTTCTACCCGCTGTACCTTTGGGCCGCGGTCGGAGCCGACAAGATTGCACCGTCGTTTCTCACATTCATATCAACGCCGATATTTGTGGCTGTTCCGGCTGTCGCCAAACGGCATGCGCTGGCCGCCCGCATCCTGCTGTCGCTGACAGGCATCGCCAACGGCATCGTGAGCACCAAGGCGTTTGGCGTTGGTTCGGGCGTGGAGATTTTCCTGGTTCCGTGCGCACTGATCGGCGCTGCGTTGTTCAGACCGTCGGAGCGGGCGTTCGGACTCGTTATTGTCGCGCTCAGCGCTGTCGCCTATTCGATCCCGCTGCGCTTTTTCGGTGAGCCGCTGGCCAGCTACTCCGCCGCCGACAACAGTGCCATGGTTGGCCTAAATGCCTTGAGCGCCGCGACGCTGATCGTCTTCATCGGCTTGCTGTTGTCCGGTGCGATGCCAGCCGCGGAACAGCGTGGCGATCAGGCGCCCCGCAGGAAATAGCGGGTCAGCAGTAAGCCCACGGTGGCGGCAACCGCGCTGAGCAGCGAACCCCAGCAGATATCCGCCACGGTGATGACCGTCGCCCAGCCGCGGATCGTGGCCTGGTTGGTCAGATCGTAGGTCGCGTAGGTGAAAAAACCATAGAGCGCGCCATTCAGCGCGGCCGTTGTCCATTTGCCGCTCGAAAAAGCCGGAGACGTTGCGAAGATTACGAGACCCACAACATAGATCAGGTAGAAGGCCGCAGCAGGAACAGGGTTGAATATGTCAACCAGTATGTCCCCGACATAGCGGCGGTAAAGGCGCTGCGACATCGTCGTGAGCCACAGCGCGTCAATCGCCAGGAAAGCGATCAGAGTGGTTGTGTAAGCGACGGCATACCGCATCATGAAACCTTCCCGTTATTGTTTGATCCTCTGGCTCAATCCTTTAAGGACTGATAGACGATCAATGCCCTTTCTCGTGCCGCACCGTGGTCTACGATCGGATTGGGGTAGGTCTTGCCGAGCACGATGCCTTTGTCCTTCAGCACGGCAGCGGGAGAGTCCCATGGCCGATGAATATAGCGGTCGGGCAATGCAGAGATTTCCGGGACGTGCTGACGAACGTAGTCGCCCTGAGGGTCGAACTTTTCGCCCTGCAGCACTGGGTTGAAGATGCGAAAATAGGGGGCGGCATCAGCTCCGGATCCGGCCACCCACTGCCAGCTGGCCGGGTTGTTGGCGGCGTCCGCGTCGACCAGAGTGTCCCAAAACCACTTTTCTCCGTGACGCCAGTCGATCATGAGGTCCTTGATGAGAAAGGAAGCCGCGATCATTCGCACGCGGTTGTGCATCCAGCCCGTTTGCCACAATTCGCGCATGCCGGCATCCACGATTGGATACCCTGTCAGGCCGCGCTGCCATGTCCGAAGCGCCCGCATGTCGTCCCGCCACGACATTGCGTCAAACTCCGGCCGGAAGTTGCGCGCTGAAAGATCAGGATTATGAAACAGCAGATGATATGAAAATTCCCGCCAGCCGATCTCCGAACGAAACTTCGAAGTTCCCGAGCTTTTCGATCTGCGCAACGCGGCGAATATCTGGAATGGCGTGATCTCGCCGAAGGTCAGATGCGGGGAAAGTCGCGATGTTGACGGCTGGCCAGGATAGTCACGTTGGCGTTCATAATTGGCCAGGTCGTGCTCAATGAATTGACGAAGCCTGGCCTGGGCGCCTTCTTCGCCAGGTCTCCAAGTTTCGCGCAAGCCATACGCCCAATCGGGTTTGCTAGGCAGCAAGTCAAGCTCCATCAGGCGCAAGCCGCCAAGCTCACCCCTCCAACCATCAATCGATCCGGGGGGATCGATCGGATCGCGAACATGGACCTCGTCCGCCATCGCCTTCCAAAATGGCGTATAGACTTTGTAGAAGCCTCCGGACCCAGTCTTGAGGAGCGAAGGTTCATGCAGGAGCGCGCCATCGAAGCTGAGTGCCGTGAGCCCCTTTTCGCGCAGGGCGGCTTTCATCCTGGCATCGACCCCCGCCTCCGAGGGGTCGTAACGCCTGTTCCAGAACACGCAATTCGCGCCGCTGGCGTCGATCGCCCTGGCGACGGCGTTTTCGGTGCGTCCATGCGCCAGAAATAGATTCGCTCCAGCCTTGCGAAGCAGATCGCCAAGGGCCGCGAGCGAGTGATGGAGCCACCAGCGGCTGGCCGGTCCCATGGCCCTTAGACCTTTGGTTGTCTCGTCCAGGATATAGAGCGCCACGACGGGAGCGCCGCGATCGGCTGCCGCCGCCAGCGCGGCGTTGTCACCAATGCGCAGGTCGCGCCGAAACAACACGATGGTGGGAGCTTGGGCTTGTCGGCTCATTCCGTCTCGCAGATCATTTTGCCGGGGTCCAGCGCACGTTCTTGCAAATCAAGCCTGCGCCTATGCAGCCCCGCGTGGTGAGACCCCCCTTCCTCACCGTCAACGTCATTGAATAGGTACGGTCTCGCTTGGGGTCGTAAGCCTTTCCGGCCAGCGTGCCTTGTGACGCCGGTCTCAGCGTCATGATCAGCTTGTCGCCGGCCTGTTCACCCTTGCTGGTGTCGCCGATCCACAGATTGGTCGCGCACAATTGCTGTCCACAAGGCGCGATTGAGACCTTGGCGTTGCCGTCGTCTCGCATCCATATGCCGCGGCTGTCCGAGAATGCGTCGGCTTGTGCCACCGACCCGAGAAATACGGCACAAAGGAATGCGATTGTCCCTTGCATCGCCCCAATCTCCACTAACTGGCTAGATCTGTTGATTCTACGCTGCTCGGGGACGTTTGGATCACCGGTCCCGATCGGCGGCGCCAGGGACCAAGGGCCGCCAGGGTCCTCTTTCCGGAACGGTGGAAATGTGAGGGGTTAGAAAGCAATGTTGAAATGTCGATTTCTAGAACCGTCGGCGGAAGCCTCGTTTGAACGCAACCTCGCCGATGGGCTGGCCTACCGCTTTCTCAACCGATTTCAGGGGCGAGTGGTTCGCAGTACGTTGAGCATTCACGCATATCGCCAAATGCTCGTTGGGTTTGTTGTGGAACGGGCCATCGGTTATGGGTTTTTGCCGCGACCCGGGTGGCTGCTGCCAAGGCTTTGCGAAATGTTGGTCGTACCTGTTGAGACGATATGCAGTAGAGCTGGCGTCCCAGCACGCTTTGCTCAGAATTTCTTGGTGGTCGAGAGAAAAAGATAGTGAAGCGCGCCAGGAAAGGCATCGAATCGACTAACGGAACGAAGACCGCTTGCGAGCTTAATGCTCAATGATCGCGCGAAATCAACGTCCTGGAACAATCGCTGGCCAACAACGTCCTGAGACGACGATGGCCGACGTCATCTCGGTCGACGAACTCACGCGCAAACTCATTGCCGACGCAAAGGCCCTTGGCATTAAGCGGAGCGAGAAGAGGTCAACAGCCTCTATCGGACGATCCTCGACGCGATTGTCATTACGACCCCAGCCTGACCGAATAGCCCTTGCCACCAAGTACGATCCGAGGAATATAATCCTCTCATTTCGGCGACACTCCAACGGAGATCGCCAATGTGGGACCGGCGCGGCCGAGCCAACCTTCAAAAAGCCTTTCCAGCACGCGGCGCGACCGTTTCATTCATCCTGTTTCCTGTCAGGGCAAACGACAGTGCATGTAAATCGTTCCGTCGACCGGGCTGAGATCCTCAGCTGGTGCGTACTATGAAGGATCGTCGAGAATCGTCCTCACCTTTTCGGCGAGATCTTCAAGGCTGAAAGGCTTCGGTAAAAGCTGCGTTCCAGGATCGAGGATGCCGTTGTGAACGATGGCGTTGCGCGTGTAGCCCGTGGTGTAGAGGATCTTGAGCTTGGGGTTGTCCTTGCGCAAGATATCCGCCAACTGGCGTCCAGACATTTCCGGCATAACGACGTCGGTGAATAGCAGGGACAGTTGCTGCCCGGCTTCAATCATCTTGATCGCTTCGTTAGGACCAATGGCTTCGACGACCGTATAGCCAAGTTCGCGCAACGCTTCGGCTGAGACGGCGCGGACGCGATCCTCGTCTTCAACCACCATGACGATTTCGCTTGGCAGGCCGCCATCTATCGACCTTGGTTTGAGCTCGGGAGTATCCTGGTTGGTGCTGCCATAATGCCGTGGCAGATAGATCTTGATCGTCGTGCCGACGCCGGGCTCGGAGTATATTCTGACGTTGCCGCCCGATTGCCGGACAAAACCGTAAACCTGGCTGAGGCCAAGTCCGGTCCCCTTGCCAACGCCCTTGGTCGTGTAAAAGGGATCGAAGGCCTTGGCGAGAACATCCGGGGTCATGCCCGTGCCGGTATCGGTCACGGCGATTAGCACGAATTGTCCGGCCGCAATGGCGGACTCACGAGCGTATCGCTCATCGACATAGGCGTTCGACGTCTCAATGGTCAGCTTGCCGCCGTTGGGCATGGCGTCACGTGCGTTGACCGACAGGTTGAGCAAGGCGCTTTCCAGCTGACTGGGATCGGCCTTGACCTGCCAGAGGCCGGCACCGAAAGCCGTCTCCACCTTGATCGTCTCGCCGAGCGTGCGCATCAAGAGATCGGTCATCCCGCCGACCAGGCGGTTCGCGTTGATGGGCTCCGGCTTGAGCGGTTGCTGTCGCGAAAAGGCCAAGAGCCGCTGGGTAAGGGCGGCGGCACGGTGAGCCCCATCCATGGCGCCTTCGACAAATCGGCCGACGTCTGTCTCACCCTTGGTCAATTTGCGCTGAAGCAGATTGAGTCCACCGATAATGACCGCAAGCATGTTGTTGAAGTCGTGCGCAATCCCCCCCGTCAACTGGCCGACTGCCTCCATTTTTTGAACCTGCCGCAGCTGTTCCTCTGTCTTAGAACGTTCCGCCACTTCGTCGATGACGCGTTGTTCCAGCGTAGCGTTGAGTGTCTGCAGTGCGGCCTCTGCGCGCCGTCTTTCAGCCAATTCGCGTTCGCTTGACTGGAAGAGGCGGGCATTGTCGATGGCCGTTGCTGCATGGCCGGCGATGCCGAGGAGAGCACTCTCATGTTCAGGACGAAACTTGCCGGTTTCCGCGTGACCGAAGAACAAACCGCCCAGAACTTCGCCGGAGTTCGACACGACTGGCACCGCCAGATAGGAGCGAACCGGGAGATGGCCTTCCGGCATGCCCTTGCGCGGCGCGTTCTTGCCGTACCGTGGATCCTTGAGAATGTCGTCCGATCGAACGACGCCTGTCCCAAGGAAGGTCGGTTCGAACATCGCCGTCGCGCGTGGCATGGGGTAATTTTGGAAGGCCGAACGTGGAGCACCTGACAGGGCGTAGAGCATGTAGCTGCCGCCCTGGTCGTCGAGCACGTTGTAGAAGAAAGCTCCAAACTGCGCTCCGGAAAGTTCTACGCCGGCATCGGTGGTGATTTGCACGATTTTGTCGAGATCGAGTTCGGCAGCGACCGCCGCTCCGGTATCGTTCATGATCTTGAGGTGTCGCTCGGCCTTCTTGCGATCGGAAATGTCGATCACAGTGCCGATAAATCTAATGGCCTTGCTGGCTTCGAAAATGGCATGCCCGCTTGCCGCCACCCAACGCTCGATACCGTCCTCCAGGCCAATGGTTCGGTACTCGATGTTAAATCCCTCCAGACTGTCTGGAGCGATTGCCCGCCTGACCGCCTCATCTGCCCGGATGCGGTCGTCTGGATGGAGGCCGGCGATGAAGGAGCCCTCATACGAGACCTCATCGGCCGACGTAATGCCGAACAATGCGCGACATTGTGCGTCCCACCGCAAATGGTCAGCGACCGGGTCGTAGTCCCAGATGCCGATTGCAGCCGCTTGGGTAGCCAGGCTCAGGCGCTCCGCGGTCTCGGCAGCGCCCTGATCCGACCTGACCCGTTCTATATGCGCCCACGACCGCTCGGTTACTTCGGTGAGAAGTGCAAGCTCATTCTGCGTCCAGACCCGTGGCGCGCTGTCGTGGATCGCCATCAGCGCAGTCAGGCGCCCCTCTTTGACCAGAGGCATGCAGATGGTGGCAGCGATTCCAATATTCTGGAACGTTGCGGCTTCTTCTGGGGCAAGCTCGGCGCGATTGTCATTGATGATCAGCGGCAAACCCTGATGGAGCCGGAGAACGGCAAGTTCGCCAAAGTCCCGGAGACTGTAGTAGCCAACGATGCTGGAAGAGCCTTGTCGGTGCCAATCTCCGCGAATCGTAAAGTGGTCCTGGTCAGGCTCCATGTCGGCATAGGCACAGATTGCGACGCCGAGATGCTCGCCAAGCATTCTGGTCGTGATCTCAAGCACTGCGTCCGCGTCAGTACTTCTCGATGTTTCTTTCCCCAGTCCGTCGAGGAAGCGCAAGCGACCTTCATTCTGCCTCAACTCCGCTTGCGCGCGCCGCCGTTCGACTGCGGTGCGCGTTCGCTCCGCCATCTCGCGAACGAATTCGATCTCTTCCTCCGACCAGGATCGGGGTCTGTTGTGATTGAGGTAGAGCAGGGCCACAAAGCCACCGCGCTCGGTGACCGGCATGTTGATCAGCGACTGGGCGCTGATCGCCTTCAAAGCCTCTGGATTCCGGCTTGTCCGTGGATCTTTGTCCGCGTCCTCAAGGACCACAGTGATGCCACGCTTGAGATCATCGATATACGTGCCGTAGTCGCGAAAATGCAGCACCCCGGCCAAGCTCTTGATCCCGGGGGCATTCCAGTCGCGTTCGATGGAGATGGTCTCGTTCGCGAGATCGATCGTTCCATATCCCGCCCGGCTTACATCCAGTTCCCGTCCAATGATTTCGGCCGCCGCATAAGCCAGCTCGTCGGGGTCTTCGACCAGGCGCACAACGTCGCCAAGTTCGGCGAGGGCAGCGCTCCTCTTCCTCGCACGAAACGTTTCTGTGACGTCAAACCCTTCGCAGAATATTCCTGTGATGATGTTCCCGCCATCGTAGAGCGGTGCGTAGATGAACGTCAGATAGCGCGTCTCCTCCGGACTATCCGCCGAGCGGCGAAATCGCACAGGAACGCCCTGCGCTTCAAAAGTCGTGCCGCTTTTGAAGACGTCGTCCAGCCGCTCAAAAAAACCTTGTCCATCCATACTGGGAACGGCATCCCGAATGGGCTTCGAGAGCCAATCGCCGCTGTTGAAAACCTGGCGATGGGCGTCATTCACGAATTCAACGACATGGTCGCGACCGCACATGATAATGATGAAGCCTGGTGCTTGTTCGAACAGATGGATATGACGTTCAGCAGCGAGGCGTTCGCGCTTTTCGGCCCGGAAGCGATCCGTGGTTTCCGTGCAGACGCCAAACAGGCCGCCGGTCGTCCCAGTCTCCGGCTGTGTGACCGGGTTGTAGGAGAAGGCGAAATGGGTCTCTTCCGGCGCGCCGTGCTTGTCGATCCGGATCTCAATGTCGTCCATATGGACTGACTGGCCCTGGTAAACCAGATCAAACATCGGGCCGATCGTCTCCCATGCCTCTGCCCAGACCTGTTGGCTGGGCAGGCCGAGAGCGGTCGGGTGCTTGCGGCCAAGGATAGGGATGAAGGCATCGTTGTAGAGCCAGATGCGGTCCTGGCCCCAGACGACGAACATAGGTTGCGCAGAGCCTAGAATGAGATCGACGAGTGTCTTCAGCTCTGTGGGCCATGAAGACACCGGCCCAATAGATGTAGCGCTCCAGCCAAACGAGCCGATACGCTCAGCCATTTCTCCGGCGCTGCGAAACGCGGCGCTCGCCCTGTCCTTGCTGGATGGTCCCAAGATATCCCCCGAAATATCGAACCGGACAAAACGGCGGAACTCGGTTTTGGTTGCACGGCAAGGGGCAGGGCAGCGGGCGCTGCATGAAAGCGGACGCGGTATCGACATCGCTGTTCAATTTTCGTTGAACAGCGATGTCTCCGGTGACCCAGCAGACAACGAAAGCCGCCCGCAACCGGGACCGAACATCCAAGATTACGCAAAAGCAAAGCGGGCATAGGACCCAAAGTAGACATCTATCCAGGCGCGCTGACAGGACCCGAACACGCATCCTCGCTGACAGTGCGTGTTCGTTCGATAGTCAGTCTGCGGTTTTGCCCAACGTGTCCGCTACCACAGCACCTCGCTTGCCCATGGGCAGGGGAGGGCCTGTGGTCGAGTCCACGGCTGTCTGATGCTCCATCTCGGCATTGATGGCTGCGCCAGCAATGAGAATGATGACGGAAATCCATGTCCACATCATCAAACCGACAACAGCCCCTAGCGACCCGTAGGTGGCGTTGTAGTTGGCGAAATGCTGCAGATAGAACGAGAACAGCCAAGATGCTGCGATCCATGCCACCGTCGCAATCAATGCTCCCCAACTCAGCCAGCGCCACTTGGCGCGCTCGCGGCTCGGTCCGAAGCGATAGAGCAAGGAAATTCCGGTCAGCATCGCACCGACAAGGATCGGCCACCGAGATACAGCGACAAGGGTTTCCGTCCACGCATCAAGATAGAAATAGCCCAAAAGTGCTGGAACGACGCCCACCGTGAGCAACAGCACGATGCCAATCAGCAGCGCTCCAACCGTGAACAGGATCGACATGAGGTTGAGCGTGACGAAGCTACGTTTTTCGCGTTCCTCATAGGCAATGTTCATGGCATCAAACAGTGCCTTCATACCACTGTTGGAACTCCAAAGTGCGATACCAAGCCCGACGAAAAAACCTATGCCGAGCGCCCCTGGTTTCTGCTTGGCCAAAGCTTGCAACTGGCCGCGAATGAGGTCCAACCCACCCGATGGCAGCAATCCGCCGAGATAGGCGACATGGTCGGCAACCGAAACCGGGTCGGCGACAAAGCCGTAGATCGAAATGAACGCGGCCAGCGCTGGAAACAGTGCCAACAACAGGTAGAAAGTGGCACCGGCGGCGACGAGCAGAACCCGGTCCTTGTTGAATTCCTCCCACAAGCGCCAGAAAATATCTTTCCATCCAAGCGCTGATATTTGGGACGGCCAAGCCGCGTCGCGGCCGCGGTCCCCGCCCTCCGACCGCAGAGCGGCCTTACTCTCTTCCGTAGTGGATGCCGCGCGACTGGCCGCTTCTCCATCGATCAACGAGGCCTCTTTGCCGGTTGGCTGCGGGCTTCGTCTGGCTTTCGAAGTCACTCGTTTAACCTCACTGTGTCGACCACGACTCCAGCGTGTGCGCCAGTGCATTCCTTCTCTTGACCCGTTGTTGTTGGGTTGCTGCCGATCGCTTCCACCAATTCGCCTCCTATGCCCGGGCCCGAGTCCTCTCAACGCCGTGAACGGCATAGCTGTTCCCGCTAACCCAACGCGCCCTCAAGCGGCAACGCATGCAGCCTGATAAGTCGCGTGCAACATCGGCTATCCGTTCGCTGATTTCTTCTTGGCCGCCGCTGGATTTTGACCGGTCGCTGCCGACGTCTTTGCGTCTTTGGAATGAGCCGCGATCGCCGGGCCGGCGCCGGTTGCCTTGCGCATGTCTCCACTCGTTTTTTTGTCGGCTGGCGCCTTGCGATCCAGGCCTGAGAACAACTTGCCGAAAAAGCCCATGTCATACTCCTGTTGCGCCGCTGAGATGCCGATGCGCTGATTGTGTGGATGAGCCCTGGCAACCAAGGCTCACCCAAAGGCGATAAACCTTGCTACGCCGCTTCTGCGGCGACGTTGACCGCCGACTCCGCGATCTCGGTAAGGGCGACGTCCGTCTTCTTCTCTTCGGCGAGCGTGAGGTCCAACAGCTGGACCGCCGCAGTCAATCCGAGTTCCGACGCCCAGGTGCGCAGGGTGCCGTAGCGAGAAATCTCGTAGTGTTCGACTGCCTGCGCAGCGGCAAGGAGACCAGCATCCAGGGCAGGGCTGCCCTTGTACTCCTCGATAATCTCAGCGCCTTCCTCGGTAATACCCATGATGGCAGCGCAGGTCTTGGCCTGGGGCTTCATACCGAGAATCTCGAAGATTTCTTCGAGCCTCGCCACATGCTCCTGCGTTTCGCCGTGATGCTTTTCGAACGCCGCCTTCAGCTCGGGGCTCTGCGCGGCCTTAGCCATCTTCGGCAATGTCGAGAGGATTTTTTTCTCGGCGAAATAGATGTCCTTGAGCGTATCTCGGAACAGTTCGCCTAGACCCTTGGTCGTGGCCGGTTTTGTGGTCGCCATCTGGCTATCTCCTGGTTTGTTTGGCTTCTCAAATCAAGGCGCAGAGGCAACTTCGCGCTTGCTGAGTGGTTCCGCCCCAAGGAAAAAAAGCAAGTGCCGGATATTCGATGCGGTTAGGCAACCGACGCCTCGCTGGGCCATTTAGGGTGCCGGGCCAGGACAGAAGCGAGTGATGTTCGAGTATCCAATGCGCAATGCGGGCATTCTCAAACTGGGCGACGTTCCGTTGCTCTGGCGCCTTCAGCAAGCACCCTGCCTGCCGATGCCTCGGCCAAGGAACGCGAGGCACACGCCGCAACGCTGGTGACGTTGTTCAAGACACATCGGAACTTTGCTGGTGTTCATCCTGCAAGCGAAAGGTAGGTCATTGAGGATCTGGCTGCTGTTATGGCACCGGGCAACCGGTGCGCCGCAGCTTTGCAGCCTGCCTGATTGCCGCGAAGAGCCTTCCCTCATGGGAACCCTTAGCCTCCTCGCAGATTGGTGACACACCCAACCCATGAGGAGATGCAACGATGGACCACACCAATCATGTAAGGCTTGCCAGCAGTGAACTGACTCCAGAGATTCTTGACGGCGCGACCATCTATGGCGCTGACAACGAAAAGGTCGGCACCGTTTCTCATCAGCACGGCAGCCAGATTGTCATTGACGTAGGTGGCTTTCTCGGCATCGGCGCCAAGCCGGTGGCGGTTTCGGCCAACCAACTCGATTTCATGCGCGATGAAGAAGGTGATGTTCATGCCGTTACCACCTGGACCAAGGACCAGCTCGAAGACATGCCAGAGCACCAAGATTGAGATTGGCGGCCGGCATCGTCAGGCCCCTCTGCCAACAGAAAAAGCCGGGAGTCTGCATTGGAAATCGTTCGTACCCAAGTCTTGAATGCCACCGCACCGAACGGCCAAGCGATATTGCGCGTGCTGTTCTGTGGCCAGGGCAATGAATGCGTTACCGTGGACATGGCCAACGTCGAGGGGGACGAGGAAATCGTGCTGGTCCGCGCGAAGGCTATCCTCGTCCAAACCGCCACCTTTGGTCTTGCCTCGAACGACTACGACGGCACCAGCAACGGCAACTTTGACGAAGTTTCGGTGACGTCGGTTAAGGAAGCGGCGGGCGATGTGTATGTTTTCGACTATCGCGACGGCGAAACCAGTCGGAGGATTCCTCCGTCCCACATGCCGAGCTTTGACGCCGCGCGCGCCGAAGCAATTCGCTGTGCGGTCGATCTCTTGGTCGATCTGGAGCCCGGAACAGATGATTTGTCTGGTTGGCTTGTGCGGGTCTCCGACGAACAGGGCGAACTGCTCTACACGGTGGATGTACAGGAGGCTGAGGCGGCTCGTCAGGCCAGCCAATAGCAAAGCGAGCCATTGCGTCCTTCGATGGACCACAGGCACGTGATTGTGGGACACGGAGCGTATCGATCCCCTCTGGCAAAACGAGCCGGAGACTTGGTCGGATAGCTTCACAATAAGCCTGCCGCCCTTGCCTCGGTGGCGGGTTTTTTGCTTGTCTCGGAACCTCGAAGCCTGCGGCAGGTTGAGCATGATGCAGCGTACCTTCCTGAGCGGCGCTGCCTGGTCCAGGTTTGCAACTTGATCGGTTTGGGTCTGACAGAGATCCGGACCCTTCTTCTGTTTTGGTTCCCCTTGGGCGCGCGCGCGGCGGCCAGGCCGCTCTAACCAGCAATCTTCCATTCATTTTGCCAACGGGCACGCACCGCCATCATTAGCATATCTCCACTTGCCATGCCGGTTTGGAACAGCCTTATCAGCTCGGCGGCAATCTCCTGTGCATCAGCTGTGTCGGGAAGAACGCAGAATTCAGCGCAAAGTGAGTCGAAGGCGAGCCTTAGGGTCTCAAGGTCGTTCGGGTAAAACGCCTCGTTTTGTGAGCGAATTGGTTGGTCAAGCATCAGGCGCCTCCATTACGGGCGAGAGTGCGATCGTCGCTCCCAAGCAGCGGAGCCCACAAATTGGCCGCCGACTGCCCAGCTATGGGACAGTTCGCCAAGCGTGTCATTTCACTTTGACGTACCCGAACGATTAAATTACCCGCTTGGGCGCTGGCCCTTTGGGAACTTGCCCGGTGAATTTGTTGGATTCCGCGGGTTCCTTGGCTGAAGGATAAACCGCGATCACTGCCTACAAAGTCACGTCGGTTCCTCGACGCTGAAAAGGCGTTTCGCGGATCATCGTGCACTTCGAGGGTGAGCGCACTTTCGATCGGTCGGTCTGGAACATTAGTGGCTTCCAAAGGTTGGTGATTGCGGCAGGCAATGCTCCCTCGCGTCACCTGCCGAAGATCGGGCGAGACACCTTGATCGGCCCGCGCTCTTCACGAGAGGCGCGGGCTTTCCTTTTTTATTGAAGAGATCGCGCATGTCCCAGACCATTCAACCGCCCATATTGCCGGAGGCAAGTCCGGATCGAATGGTCAACTGCGAAGTCGCCTTGGAAACGGCATTCGCAGCCTTGGTAACCGAATCGGAGGCCCAGGGATGGACAGCGCGGGAGACCGCCGAAACTCTGCTCAAAATCGCGAGCGAACATATCAAGCTTCTGGCAGCCGATGTCGATACTAAGAGCTGAGGCGAGGTCGCCTCAGAGGAGCCGATTGCTCTGCATCGCACTACTCAGCGGATCCATTGTTGGTGAATGGGGAGGCGCTCGGGATGCACTGCAGGGTCCAGCCCGGCGGTGTTGGCTGCTTCTGGTATTCGACGATTGCGGCCGTGCATTGTTCGCGCTTGTCGAAAGTGCTTGGCAACACCACCATTCCGCCCTGCGGGCCGGCGATTACCAGATACCAGATCAGCGCTGCCGTCGAAGTCATGGCGTTTCCTTGTTCCAACCCGACGCCTTAGACGCGGGCGGCTGGTTCACCTTAGGCCAATGGCCGGGAATGAACTAATCGTCATTGAGAAAAGAGGCGGCGATCAGGTCGTCGCCGTCGATGAGGCCTTGATAGTCCGCCATCACCGTTGCGACTTTTCGAAAGGCCTTCATGTCGCCTCCGGTAATTTTCGCGTTTGCGAACTTGGTCCGGAGGTTTTCAACGCGCGTTTCCAAGGCATCGGATTTGCGAGATCTTGCATTTGCGATCTTCCGTTTCTGTTGAAAACCCGCCGCCGGGAGAGGCGACGGGCTTTGGCTGGCAAGGCTGGTCAGTCGTAGACTTTGACGATCTTGTGGGTGCTCGGATCGACCAGAACCGTCCGGTTGTCGATCACGACATAGCGGTATTTGACGTTGGGAACTTCGCGAAGTTCGACGGTGTCGGGCAGCGCCGTGCCGATGTTGAGTTCCACTCCGGGAACCTTCACCGACGCAAGCGGCTGCTTCTTCACATATTCACGAATAACCGTTTCCTGCTCCGGCTGAATAATGATGTCGTCGGCCGTCGCGATGCCGACGCCTGCGAGCAGAAGAAATGCCGCAGCTGCGGCAGAGACATGCAATTTCATAATCGTACTCCTCGTGAGATTGGCCCCGATCGACGATGTCGAAGCCCAACTGCCAACTTGGCGTGGATGCAATCGTTCCTTTGGATGGACTTCGGTCGGGGGCGAAGTTGGACCAAAGTCCGGTCGAATTCCGCAATGGTCTTGCCGGCCGCGCAGCTTGGAACGGTCACCTGTGGCAGAAGTTGTCAGCCACGGAAACGGAGAACGATTTATGGACAGGAGTGTTGGTCAAGCGCGTTGGTTGTTAGCGCCAGTTTTCGTCCTGGCCATATCTCTGCTCGTGATTGGAATATCCCTTGGCTGAACTTGGACAGCCCACATCTCAAAATCAGTGCAGCTGCGTTGCCAACGGTTTGCTCGCTGCGGCGAGCGAACCGCTTATTAACTTGAATTTAGCCAGCGACGGGTGATTGAATGTTCAACGACAAACAGACTCGCTTCATAGAGGCCGGTTTCCTCCTGGCTGTACCCATTTGCGTCGGTCTCACCGCGCTGATAGCCGTATTCGCGCTGGCCAAGATATGACGGTGTCGTTGTATCCAAGGCGGCGTTCGGCGCGAGATCGAGCCCCCGGCAGCGCAATTATGGGAACGCTAGAATGAACCGCATCCTTTTTGTGGCAGCGGACTTCCTTTCCCGGCCGCCGGGCTTCTACGTCATGATGGTCGCGATGGTGTTGTGCACCGCGTTGGTGCCGTTCGGACTGACCAATGCGGTCACCTATGCCCTTTCGGTGGCCGCCATTGTGATCACCGGTGTTGTCCTGATACAGGGCTATCGCGATACGGCCGCCATCCACGCCAAACTCGATGAGATCGTCGTTTCGCTTAGGGAGACCAGAAACGACGTTGTCGGCCTGGAGCATGCCGAGCCAGAGGAGATCCGCGAAAAGATTGCGATGCTTGAACAAGAAGCAGCGCAACGAAATGGGCGAGCCACCTGATTATCATACGGGCTAGCTGTTCGTGAGCTCTCAGCAGGCTCAAGACCCTCGTGCAACCAGATCAGCGCTCGCGGGTTCTTGGCCTAATGAAACGGCGCCTCGTTCTCCTCCCAAACTGGTCAATCCATGGACATCTCGATCACGCAAACATCGGCCGATAAAATCAAAGGTAAGAGCGGCCTGCTGCTGATTTCAGACAATTACGATGCGTTCGCCGCGCGTGTTTTGGCGGCAAGGGGCGCGGCTCACACTCTCGATCTCATGTATTATCTCTGGCATGACGACCACACGGGGCGCTTGCTTTTGCACGAAGTTGTCCGCGCGGCCCAGCGAGGCGTGCGGGTCAGAATGCTGCTCGACGACGTCAATCCGCGCAAGAGCGATGCTGCCTATTTGGCCCTGAGCAACCATCCAAACATCGAACTCAAATTGTTCAACCCGAGCGGCATCAGAGCGCGGGGCCTCATGCGCGGCGCGGAAGTCCTCTTGCGGCTTTTTGCATTGACAAGGCGGATGCACAACAAGGCGTGGATTGCCGACGACAACATCGCCATTGTCGGTGGGCGCAATGTCGGCGATGCGTATTTTGACGCGGCGGAGACGAATTTCCGTGACCTCGACATGCTGCTTCTCGGTCCCGCCGTCCAGCAAACCGCACAGATCTTCCAAACTTTCTGGGTATGCCAGGACGCGAAGCCAATAGCTGAACTCGGTGCAGCCGCTCCAGGCTCGCATGCCCCTTATTTCGAGGGAAGCGAGGAGAAAACCGAGTCGACGCTTCTGAGCGGGATCAGGGACAAGGGCTCCATCGCCGAGTTCATAGCGGCGAGCAGCAACGTACATTGGGTCGAGCGCGTACGCGTGATCTCCGACCCTCCGGAAAAGGTCCGAGGCTGGAGACCGCGCGGTTGGCTGATGAAGGAGTTGCTCCCAATCATTCAATCGGCGCGCAAGCGTGTGGAAATCGTGTCCCCGTATTTTATCCCCGGCAAGAAGGGATCAAAAATCCTCGGCGACCTCGTCGACGACGGGGTGCAGGTCGCTGTGTTGACCAACTCCTTGGCCGCGACCGATGTCGCCGCGGTCCACGGGGCATACGCCAACTATCGCAAGCGCTTGCTGAGAATGGGCGTGCAGCTTTTCGAACTCCAACCCTTTAGCCGGCAGCCCAAGATTTCCGTATTTGGATCCAAGGGTGCCAGCCTGCACACCAAAGCGTTCAGCGTCGACAACAGGATTGGTTTCGTCGGATCTTTTAACTTCGATCCGCGGTCCGTATCCCTGAATTCGGAAATGGGAGTGCTTTTTGAAGACGAGAATCTGGTCGCGGAACTGCGGCATAGGTTCAAATCGGAGATAGCGCCGGAAGCGAGCTACCGGCTCGAATTGAAGAACGAGGTTCTTCGCTGGCATGGCAGCGATGAAGGCAGACTGCAAACCTATACTCGCGAACCCGAGGCAGCATGGTTCCGCCGCATACTGGCCGCCCTGGTCAGGCACCTCCCCATCGAATCTCAGCTTTAGCCGTACGTCGGCGGATTCTGGAAATGTAGACGCTCTCTCCCAACGCAATTCAAGCGGGTTCCCATCCGCCTGAACCTTGCCGAAAGGAATAACTGGCTGAGGTTTCGAACCCGGACTGCAAAGACTGCCATGCCCGACATTCGATAGAGATCCTCGGGTGGTCGATGCGAATGATGTTAAACGAATTTGCAGCTTGTCGAACCCGCGAAGAAACCGCCGTCCCCGCTTGAACAAGCAGTGCCGCATAGCCGTCGATGAGGTAGCGCCGTGCGCTCGAACCAGCGCGGTGAAGATGCTGGTGCCCAGACAATATGACGTCTACGCCGTTGCGCGAGAAGGCATCCATTGCCAGATCGGCGCGGCCCACGATGCCGTCGTCGTTTTCCAGGTCTAGCCCTTCGAAAGGATGATGCGTGACCACTATCCGGGTAACGTCATCGGACATATGTGCGAATTTTTCCGTCGCCGCCTCGAGTTGACGGACGTTGATCCTGCCGTCCTTGATTGTCAGGGATCGTGCTGTGTTGATCCCAACCACAGCGACTTCGCTATCGGCGTAGAACGGGTCCGTGTCCGCCTCGATGTAGCGCCTGTAACGCGACAGGGGCGTCACCGCACGCGCGAAGACATTCCATAGCGGCACGTCGTGATTGCCTGGCACTACGATGCGGGGGCCAGGGAGGGAATCGAGAAAGGCGCGCGCCTGCAGGAATTCGTCTTTCCGAGCGCGCTGCGTAAGATCCCCCGACACGACGAGCAGATCAGAGTCGACTGCAAGAACCTCGGCCGCGATCGCTACCACAAGCTGGCTCTCTGTTCTTCCGAAGTGCAAATCCGAAAGGTGCACGAGGGTTTTCACTGAGGTTCTCCGCTTTCAGCCACGTCCACCGGTTCTGGTCATTTTGGCAGGTGCGAGGACCTGCAAGGCCGCCGGTCGAATCTGAAAGTTCAGGGGCGTGTCGATACTGACGGCTTCGCCGTCCAGAGAAACCAGCATGGCGTGGCGATGCGATGTGATTTGGAGTGAACTAGCCCGATAGATTTCAAGATCTCGTGTGGAGTCGATCATGCCAAACGCGATTTTGAACGGAAGCAATGCCAGTCCAAACCAGGACTGCTGCTTGACGACGTAAACGCACAGCTCTTTTGACGACAGGCTGCGGCGGCGGCCAAGATCAGCGATGTCGTAGAAATTGTTGCCAACAAACACACAGGGCGTCCGCAGTCTTTCGCGGGTGCCCTGAGCAGCGACGTGGACAGCCTGCCACGAGGCGGATCTCAACGTTCTCATGAGAGCGGGTCCGATGGCGGCGAGCTTGCCGAACCCGCGGCGCCGCTGCTCGGCTGAACGCTTTGCAACAAAGAAGGGATAGATCCCAATCGATGAGTTGTTAAGAAAGACGCGGCCGTTGACCTCGGCGACATCGACTGCGAGAGGCTTACCTGTCGCGATTGTATCGATCGCCGCTGTGAGGTCGAGCGGCACACCCAAATCCCGGGCAAAGTGGTTTAATGTGCCGAGCGGAAGAACACCGAGCAACAGATCAGTCCCCACCAACGCCGAGGCCGCGCTGCTGAGGGTGCCGTCGCCACCGCCCACGACCAATATTGATCCACGACCGGACCTCGACTTGTTTTCGCTAACAAAGCGCCGAGCGAGCTCTCCAACCTCTCGTCCGTCCACCAATCGCACATCCGCCTCAATGCCACGTTCGGCAAACCCATCCCGTACGGCTCTCTCTATGTCGCCCTTGCGTGCCGCAGCGCCGGCATTTTTGTTGATGAGGGTCAGAACCTTCAAGTTTCCGGCCCCCGTTTGGGCCTTTCCTGGAACCATAACGCGACTGTCCAACACAGGATCGCCCAGCCAGAACCAATGCACCACCCGGCCAAGACATCCGTGGGATAGTGGACCGCGAGATAGACCCGGCTTATCCCAACGGCCACCGTCAGAAACACGGCGATCGACATGAAATACGCTTTGAGACGCAGCTCCTGATTTGCGTGTGAAAGGAGTGCGCCCACGGTCAGGAACGCGATAGCCGATAGCATTGCATGTCCACTCGGGAAGCTTGCCGTGAATACTCGCGTGACATGAGGGATCTCCGGCCTGGGCCGGTTGAAGCTCAGCTTTAGGATTGTGCCGAGCAGTTCGCCGCCAACCACCGCCACCGCCATCCAGATGGCGAGAGCCCGCTTGTGGATGAGAAGAAGATAGACAACTCCTGCCAGCAACACGAAGCTAAGAAACACCACGCTGCCGACTGAGGTCACATCCCTGGCTGCTTCCTGAAGCCATGGCGGACCTATCGGAGAAGCCGGATCGGCCGCGCGGAGAGCCGACATAATGGCAAGGTCAAACTTGGTTGTGTCGCCCTCCAGGACTTCCTCGGCGAGCACCCCGAAGCCGAGAACGAGGCATGCGACGAGTATCCCCGCAATGAGCCTGTTCTTGACTTGCGCGGAAGCACTGCTGTTCGGCGATGGCCCTACAGAACTCCCTAGGGGCCGGCGCTCGATATCTGGGACTGGTTCGCTCAAGCGCCGGGACCTCATTGGTGAGGCACAACGGCCTCGCGAGTACGAGGTTCCCACGGCCATCGCCGCGCTGAGACCGTAAGAATCTTCAGCCGCGCTGCGCGACAGCCCCGCGGGGGATGGCCGTCACCCTCTCTTTTCCAAGAGGGAACCATTGAAAATGCTATCCGTTAAGGGGGGCACGACAGGCATGCGGGGACAACGTGGATCAAGACGACGCTTCACCAATATCATCTGGCGTGGAAGGCCTCGACTATGTCCTGCGAGGCGGATACGCAAAATTCCGTTCACATCTTGTAGAGGGCAGGCCTGGTTCAGGTAAGACCACACTTGGTCTGCAGTTTCTGATTAAAGGTGCGGCTGATGGCGAGAAATGCCTCTATATAACGCTGTCCGAGAGCAAGCGTGAACTGCACTCGGTCGCGGAACGGCATGGATTTTCTCTTGACGGGATCGAAATCCTCGAGCTGGTGCCACCGGAGTTGAGCCTCGACCCATCGCAGTTACAGACTCTGGTTCATTCGTCCGATCTGGAGCTCGGTGAGACCGTGCAGTCGGCGCTCGCCGAGATCGAGCGCATGAAGCCAGATCGCGTGGTGTTCGATTCCCTGTCGGAAATTCGCCTCTTGTCGCAGGGCTCGTTACGCTATCGGCGGCAGGTCCTGGCTTTGAAAAGCTTCTTCCTGCTCAACAATGCGACCGTGCTTCTGCTTGACGATCTCACCGCTGAACATGACGATCTAAACCTGCATTCGATCAGTCATGGCGTCATCCGGATGGAACAGCTTTCGCCGATCTATGGCGGAGAGCGCCGGCGGCTGCGCATCATCAAAATGCGCGGCGTTCAAATTCGCGGCGGCTTCCACGACTTCGTCATTCGACCGGGCGGCGTGATGGTGTTTCCGCGCTTGGTTGCCTCCGAACACGAGATGGCCGAGCATGGAACGCCGGCAATCGGTAATGGATCTGTCGACACGCTTGTGGGTGGCGGGCTGGACCGCGGCACCAGCACTCTCCTGATTGGACCTTCTGGTGTCGGCAAGTCGACCATCGCATGCAGCTATTGCCATGCGGCTCTCAAGCGCGGCGAACATGTGCTGGTGCTTTTGTTTGATGAAACCAAGCGGATTTTCCTGGCGCGCGCGTCTGGCCTCGGCATGGATCTGGGGCCATTCGCCGACAATGGAAGCTTGCTGCTGGAACAGGTGGATCCTGCAGAATTGTCGCCTGGTGAATTGTCGTCGCGCATCCAGTCTGCTGTGGAGCGCTCGAATGCAAGGATCGTCGTCATCGACAGCCTGACTGGGTATCTCAATGCCATGTCGGAGGAGCAGCATCTTGTGCTGCAGATGCACGAGATCCTGACATATCTCAATCAAAAGGGCGTTGTGACGATCCTGCTGTTGGCCAATCATGGGCTGATCGGGCAAATGTCAGCCTCCGTCGACATGACTTATCTCTGCGATTCCGTAATGCTCCTGCGCTTCTTCGAAAGTGGCGGCCGTCTGAGACGGGCTATTTCCGTGGTCAAGAAACGCGTCGGGCCGCATGAGGACACCATTCGCGAATTCAAGATAAGCGCAACCGGCCTGGCCGTCGGTGAACCATTGGAGGAATTCCGGGGGATACTAACTGGCGTGCCAACCTACGAGGGTAAGCAAGGCAACCTGCTGCAAGACAAGGCATCATGATGCCTTCAGACCGCAGCGTGCTCGTATTGGCACCAGTCGGGCGCGACGCGAAGGTCGCGTCGGCAATCCTCACGGAAAACGGCATCAAGTCCCACATCTGCTCCACGCTCGACGAAGCAGTTCCGCTGTTGGACCAAGCCCAGTGCTTTTTGGTTACCGAAGAAGCCTTGATCAGCTCTGATCGAAATCAGTTTGCATCCTGGCTCAATCATCAACCGGCGTGGTCCGATTTTCCGATCGTGTTGCTGACGATGCGGGGAACGGAGATCGACAAACGCCTCGCCTTTCTGGACCGCTATCTGATCGTTCTCGAGAGACCATTCCTGGCGTCGAGCCTGGCAAATTCTGTGCGCTCGGCCCTGCGTGCCCGCGCCCGTCAGCTTGAGGTCAAGTCATACATTGAACAGAAGCAAGAGGTCGCGGACCGGCAGAAACTGCTGATCAGGGAGCTGCATCATCGCGTCAAAAATACGCTGGCGAATGTCCGAGCGATGATGGGTGCGACCGCCAAATCAAGTGGCAGCGTGGATGATTTCGTGCGCGATTTCTCCGCCAGAATAGTCTCTCTCGCCGACACGCACTCGATGCTCACCGATGACTATTGGCAGATGGCTTCGTTGCACAAGTTGCTGGAATCGGAACTGCGCCACTACGATACGACCGACAAGTCGCGTGTGACGCTCGAAGGGCCGAACGTCGCGCTGGTCGCCGATATCGCGATCCCGATCGGGATGGCCTTTCATGAACTCGCGTCCAACTCATCGAAATACGGGGCGTTGTCCCGCCCCACCGGGCGTCTCGAAGTCCGGTGGTCGGTGAGCAAGTCGCAAGACGAGCGAATGCTCAATCTGGATTGGCTTGAAAAGGGCGGGCCGAAGGTTGAGCAGCCAAGACGGCGCGGTTTCGGTACGACGTTGCTGGAGAAAGTCGTCGCTGTGCAGTGCCAAGCCGAGGTCGAGTTGAACTATCATCCTGATGGTCTGCGGTTCGCAATGGCCTTGCCACTACGCGACACGAGGCTGGTCCCGGCCTACTGACCTCTGCAATGGTGGCCTATCTGCTCCATCACTGATACTGATGATCTTTCGTTACAGCGTAGGCGTAAAATGACATCGGATACAGGCAAGCCCGAGGCAGTGGAGCAGCTGCTCGATACGCCCGACCTCGCCACCGCGCTGGAGAGCGAACAATTCAAGAAATTCCTCGATCAGGTGCCTATTGCGATCGCTGTTTCAGACCTGGTGGAAACGGAGCGCGTCGTCTACGCCAACCCTGAATTCGAAAAACTCTCTGGCCTGAAGGCTGCCAGTCTGGCACGGAAAAGGTGGACGGCGCTTGCCGGGACCGGAATCCGTGAGCAGAAGGACAAGGCGCTGGCCGAGTGCGTTGTCAATGAAACTGATTTCGTGGGTACTTTCCGCCTGGAGCGCGGCGTCGACGGACCAGCAGTCGTCGACGCCTACTCAAATTTGATAGTGGACGACGACGGAAGAACGTGTTTCCGACTGGTTGCCTTGGTGGACGTATCCTTTCACGGTGAAGACGCGCCCTCAGTCGAGGAGCGTGTTCGCGAAAAGGATACCTTGCTGCGGGAGCTGCAGCATCGGGTAAAAAACAATCTCCAAATGATCACCGCACTCATCCGGCTGGAGACCCGCAATGCGGCGGAGCCCGACCAGAAACGGTTCGAGAGGTTGGCAGGGCGCGTCGATGCTCTTGCGATACTCTACCAGGCGCTGTCGAACGACGAGCAGAACGATGAGGTCGATCTTGGCATCTATCTCAGTCAGATAGCATCCGCGGTAATGGCTTCGCATGCGGTCGAAGGCATCCGCCTGGACATGAAGGTTGATACCTATCCGGTGTCGATCAACGTTGCGATGCCGACTGGGTTGGTTGTGAATGAACTGCTGACCAATGCGCTCAAACACGGCTTCAAGGGACGAGAAGGCGGCACGATAACGCTTCACAGCGTGGTCGATGGCGACGGATGCCGTATCACTATCGCCGATGACGGAGTTGGTTTGCCGGCGGGCGAGACATGGCCGAAGCCCGGCAAGCTCGGTGCTCTCATCGCGCGCTCCTTGACCGAGAACGCCAAAGCGCAATTCGAAGTCAAATCCAGCGCCACTGAAGGGACCAGGGTCACCATCGTTTTCAAGCGATCGGCGGTGGCGAGCTGACAATGTTCTATGCTGCGGTTTGAGTGGCCTGGTCCAGGGCCTGATATCTTCTAGCGATTGAATACTTAGCAATGTCCGCAAGCGGTCGTCAGCGGAGTGGCAGCTTTCCGGCAAGTTCGTTCCAGAACCGAACCATTTGCTCCCGGCCAAACGCATAGTGGTTGTATGGGCCTCACATCTGTCGACAGGACCTAGCTAAGGTTCGAGCCGAGGTGACTGGGAGACGACTGTTTGGTTGGCTGAAAAGGTCGTTTTGTTGGTTCTGCACGACAGCGTTTCTTCTGGCTGCGAGGTCACCACCATTGCATTTGCTAGGGGGATCCTACGCAATGGATTTTCGGTGTGCCAGTCGATAGCGCGCTGCCTTGGCGCGATTGCCGCAACCATCCATCGAACACCAGCGCCGCGGTTTCGAGCGACTGTCATCGATGAAGAAGCCGCCACAATGGTCGGCCTCGCATCGCCGGATGTCGTTTCCCGGAGAAAACAGCACCAACAGGGCGGCCGCAGCCGCGGACCGGCGCAAGGGCAGGTGAATGGCCTCATTGGCGGAATCGGGACTATTCCTACGTAAAGTTGCCAGTCCGCTCGCGGCCCCATTGCAGTCATTCCGGAACGAGGTTCCGAACGGCTGCGCGAATCTCGACGTCGCTCACCAGCCGAACCGCAATAAGCGACACGGGAATGTGCTACATATTGTGATACCTATTGTGATACAAATCGAGAGTTGCGGACAGAAAAAGTAAATAAAAACAATATTTTATGTTGCAGACCGATCCCAGCCAACTGAATCACGAGAAGGTCTTCACGTCTATTGCGCTGGTGAGCATAGACGAAAATCCGCTGGATCGTGGCGATGTGGTGAGAAGAATCTATGAAGTACGTGCTTTAGCCCGCAATCGTTTGACACGCTCGCGCACTTCGGCGAGGCGTTCCTCCTTCGCCTGAAGATCCCGCATCGCCCGTTCCAGGTAATCATAAAGCGGAAGCCAAGCCTCGCCTTGGTCACCGCGGGCAACGATGATCTCTGCAACACGGTCAAGTGCCCGCCCGATCCGGTCCACCGTAACCGCACGAGTGGTGGCTGAGTGCCCCCTCATGACATCCCTCTCTTGTAGACTTGCGAACTTGAATTTTGCGTGACGGTACTTTTCAGTTTCTGGCGGCGAGGACATATCGGCACCTGAAGTCGACCGAAAAGCGCGATTGACTCCGATTGATGCTGAAACCTCAAAATATTTTTGGCGGCGAATTTCCCTTTAAAATCAAAAGCGTAACTTTTTGACGGACCATGCGTCGGTTTTCGGCGCGGCAAAAAAGAAAAAGCCCAGCTAGATCAATGACCTAGCTGGGCCAAAAACAATTGAGTGGGAGTAGGGGAACGGACGGCAATAGCGTAGGTTCCGTACGTAGCCGCTAGCTGGTGTGCCTACGCCAATGACCCCTTGCTGGCCCTCGATCGCCTTTCCAAAACAACCCGACGGCAATGAAACGTGGCTGAGCGTGTATGTAAAGCGTCCTCTGAGCTGTGTAGAGCCTTGGCGTACAATGGCGTGCAAAAAGGCGGGTTTGGACAAGCGACCAACGGTTGCCGAAGGGCGATAGGCGAAGCCAGGAAAGACGAGGCTGTCGGTGTTGTCAGGTATGTCGTTACCGCTGGCGCTCGTGGCTGCATGCGACGGGTCGGCGAGGGCTTGGCGGCATCGGCGACCGAGATGGCGTCCTTCCCGATGCCGATGACTCTCGCTGGCTACAGGCGGCGCCATCACGCGCGGGACACGTCGGTGGCGTAGGATGGCGGCCCGGCAGAGACGCGCGCTGGTGAGCTGCCGGCTAGGATCTGCTATCCAGCGGCTCGACATTCTTGGAAGGCGTTGCGAAATACCGGCCCGTAGGCCGCATCCAGGCGCGCCTCATCGTTCGTGATGACAGATGCTGTGATGGCCGCGAACCTGTAGCTGCGCTCGATCTCCGCGAAAATCGGATTTAGAGGGTGGGGATGATTTGCTATGAGCCGAGCAGACGTATGGTCAAAGGCGCCGGTGCATGCCGCCACTTCGCTTACTGCCGTCTCTACCACCTTCGAACTCGCTTCACGCCCAAAGTCGTGGCAGTTGCTTTGCAGATGCCTTTTGAACTCCATAAAGGCGATAAGCCTCATCGATTCGAAACGATAGCCATTGCGAAAGCCTGGATGCGCCTGCTCTAGGGCCATGATGGCCACCATCCACGATAGTTTCGCTGATTGTAGTCCCAAGTTGTCAGCCGCTAGAATGATCGTGTCGTTCAGATCCAAGAGGGTCGTTCCCTCGTGTACAAGCTTGAACGCAGCTTCAATGACAGCATATGCTGCTGTAAAAGCCTTTTCGGGTTGGATGGGCTTGGATACCCACATCCTGCTTCGCGAGGGCGAAGTGCGCCGCCTGGCTAGAAACAGCAACGCGCTGAAAATCAGCACAACTGCGATCCACGGCGTCACGGCGTATAATCGCCCGGTTCGTTGTACACATGCCATAACGACAAAACGACGCCCGCCGCTTCGCTAATGCCGGAGGGCCGTGGTATTTGGCCCTGGTCATCCTTCATACCGGAATCCTCACCGACGACGCGCTATACTACTGGCGCCACAATCACCTGTGAAAGCTCTAGAGCTTAGGACTGAAGTCGGATGTTTAATGCGCAAAGGTCCAGGGGGCCGTGCCGGATTCGGGCTGTCAACACACCGGCCGGGTAGTGCCAAGGTGTGAACGGTACCAGATGGCTAATATCACGCTTAGCTAAAGTAATGGAACGTCCAACGGACATTTGCGGAACTAAAGTGGTAACGTCAGACCTTCGCCGTTAGCAGCCAAGACTTTAGTCCTGACCTCACCGTCTGCCCCCGGCGCTGCAACTGCCAGAGTGACCTCAATCACGTTGGCCGGTGCGTCCAGTCCTTCCCCAACCTTGTGTAACGCCATGGTGGCGGCTGCTAGGTGATCTTCGGGTTGCCATTCTCTTGGCAGTGTCTGGCGTCACGGGCGACTTCATAGGACGCCGGGCGAACGAGTCTATTTCGAATGCTCGGGTTAGTTCTTCATCGCCATCGACCACACGACGAACCATTCTCCCGCTTCGACCACTTCAACGCAAGGATTGACCTTGCTGTCGTGCATGACGCTATCCATCGCAAACTCCTCAGAAAGCAATGGTGAAACGTCGATTTTGTATCGCTCAGCCGAGGCCGTTCTCAATATCATGTGTGTGCGGAACATTAGCGATCTCTAAAAGTTGATCCGTGCGGCAGGTAGGTGCCCTCCATCGTCCTGCCGAGGCGCTTGAGCAGGCGATGATTCAGGACGCGTAAAGGTGCGGGTCGAGGAGATCACGCCGAAGCAGAAGAAGCGATGAAAGTGAGATTAATTTCTAGTGAAACACCTGCGTGGCGAGATCTGCGGCACGCTTCTTTGCAGGATTTCTCGGAGGACAATCATGCCAATTCGGCGAAAGGCAACTGAGGCCGGTATCTTTAAGCCAGCCGAAATGGCTCTGCTGGGTCGGGTGTTCAAGCAGCTGAAGCTCGAACATCAATCACCCGATGAGCGTGACGCAATCGCCTCCAGAATCATAGGCAACTACATGGCAGGCATTGTCGATGAGGATGAGCTGGTTTCGCTATCCAGGCAACCGCTGGGCCGTTAGAGGTCAGCCATTCTCGCAATTGAAGACCTTGTCAGCACCGAGACATCGCCGACACTGGAACTTCCTAAATTCTGACAAATCCTACCTGCCGTGGCGTGAGACCGGCAGTAACGTGCTTGCCGAATCTTAGTTTCTGCTACTTCAGGCTCTGACCGGTGAACACGCGATTTGTGGTCCTCGGGGCGATTGTAAGGTCCAAGACCGGATGCCGTTCGATTCATGCGACTTTCGATCGTTTGGTCTGGAACATTGGTGACTTCGAAGGGTTGGTGATTGCGGCAGTTGTCGAGGCTGCAGCAGTCAGAGGTTCCAGATTGGGGGCCGGACCTTTAATTCCCCTGTTAAACGAGCATATGGCTCATGTCGCGGCCAGTCGGTCAGCGGATTTCCAACGGTCCTCAGCCTTCTTGGCGCCGCTTCACTCTAACAGCCACAGCAGCACTAGTTGGATCCGCCCGCAGCCCCCAGTTCGTCGGCGGCTTCACTGATCCCGTGCGCGGCCGCGCGTTCGAGCCAAAGGCAAGCGGTAACCGGGTCGCGCTCCCCGGCGAGGCCTTTCAAGAGATAACGTCCAAGCATGAATTGGGCATGGCTATGCCCACGTCCGGCAGCGGCAGCGTACCATTTCTGCGCCTTTGTCTGGTCGACCGGCAGACCGTGGCCGGCTCCGTACAGCGCGCCAATCGCAAACATCGCCCCGGCGTGACCGTTGGCGGCGGCCTGTTCAAACAGCTGCATTGCAGCCTCGGGCTCGGGCGTGCCGCCGCGCCCATTGAGTAGCATCTCGGCGAGCGCCACGCGTGCGTCGAGCACGCCGGCGTCGGCCGCCCGCGCAAACCACACGCGGGCCTGAGTTGGGTCGGCCGCCACGCCGCGTCCATCCTGGAGGAGGCGGGCATACATATATTGCGCCTCGGCGACACCTTCGGCCGCACGCCGCAGCCAGTGTGCCGCTTGCCCCTCGTCCTGGCGAACGCCGACGCCCTTGGCGAAGCAGAGCCCAAGGTTGAATGCCGCGATGAGGTCGCCCGATGATGCGGCCGCCTCGAACCATCCGGCAACGCTTGCACCGTCGTCCGGCTCGCCGGCCCCTCCGAGGATAAGATTGGCGAGGTCGGTCTGTGCCTGCTGATTGCCGCCATTTGCGGAAGAGCGCAGCCAGCGTGCTCCTTCCTCGACATCCTCAGCCACACCATTTCCCGTCAAATAGAGCGAGGCCAAAGCGCGGGCGGCGGCTTGGTGGCCCGCTTCGGCTGCCCGCCGATACCAGTTCGCGGCTTCTGCAAAATCGGGCCGCTGTGTCTTCACATAGCGATCGCCCAGGAGATAGGCTGCCTCGATATTGCCGGCCAAGGCGGCACGCCGCATCCATGCCTCCCCGGCAGCGACATCCTGGCCGACGAGTGCACCGTCAATCAGTGCCAATCCCAACCGGAACTGGGCAGAGGGCAGGCCCTTCTCTGCAGCAGCCTGATACAGTTGAGCGGCTGCTGCCTTGTCGCATGCGACGCCGAGCCCGTGCTCGGTGAGGACCGCAAGAAGATAGGTCGCGGTCGGCAGGCCGGCGTCGGCTGCCCGCCTTACCTCTTCCGCAATCCGAACTCTGTTTTCGCGTTTGCCGCGGCGGGCCAGCGACAGGGCAAGGCCGAGACATCCTTCGGCGCAGCCGGCGGAAGCCGACTTCTCGTACCAGCGGTGTGCCGCATCGGCATCGCGCATCGATGTGGGGCCGCTGGTAAGGATATAACCGAGGATCGCCTGTCCCGTGGCCGAGCCTGCCTCGGCCGCCTTGGTGGCAAAGTCGAAAGCGGCAGCGAAGTCTGGTTTTCCCGGGGAATCAGGTTTGAACAAGTGCTCCGAGGGTCCCTTGCCGTCGGCTTCCGCCGTCACCAGCCCGGTGACGTAGAGAGCGGCGAGGAGCGCCTGCGCGTCCGCGCTCCCGTGGTTGGCCGCCCGCAGCAGCCATCGCGCGCCTTCCATGCGGCTCGGTGGCACACCGGCGCCTTCCAGATAGCAACGCGCGACCCGGTACTCGGCCTCGACGATCCCCGCGCGTGCCGCTTTCGCCATAAGCGGAAAGGCTTCAGCGGCCTTGCCGCTGTCAGCAAGCTGGATCGCCCGACGCAACACCGCCGCCGGGAAGGCCAGACCAGTCAGCCGATCCAGGATTGTCATCGATCCGAGCCTTTGATCCCTCCGGTACTCTATGGCTCCCGCATCGCCTCCTGGCCGATTGGGAGCATCACACCGAGAATGTACTTGAGTATCGTGCGCCGGCCGACCTTGACGTCGGCGGTCACCGGCATGCCGGGGCTGACGGCGAAACCGGCGGGCACGCCGTGGAGGGCGACCTGGTCGATGGAGATCCGCGTGCGATAGAAGGGCTCGGCGTCGGAAGGCAGCATGGCCAGGGAACTGTTCGGATCGCGCGCTTGCTCCTGTGCCGAGAAGGAATCTGGGCTGAGTGCCCGCACAGTTCCATGGGCGAGGCCGTATTGCGAATAGGGGAAGGTGTCGAACTTGATGATCACCTGGTCGCCGACATGCACAAAGCCGCTGCTCCTGCCAACGATGTTTGTCTCGATCTCGAGCGGCGCGTCGGCCGGCACCAGCGTGATAAAGCGCTCCCCTGACTGCATGACCGAGCCGACGGAGACTTTTGCCACCGATTGAACGATGGCGTCTGATTGGCTCTTCAACTCGACCAACTGGTTTCGAAGCTTTGCCTTGTTGAGAAGTTCGCGGGCGTCCGAGATCCGCGAACTCGCCTCCGACAGGCTCTGCGAGACTTCAGCGCGCCAGCCCTGAATGTAGCCGTCGCGCTCGGCGGCCACCGCTGCCTGTTGGCGTTTGGCGGCTTCCGCGGTCTGTTCGGCATTGCCCAGCGCCCGAGACATTTCCGCCCGGTTGTCCTCGGCCAGGAGCGTGTTGAGGCGGCTCCCTACCTGCCTTGCCTCGAGCTGCCTGCGCATCTGCTCGATCGAGTCGGCGACCGTGAGCCGCTGGCGGTAGCCGTCGGCATCCGATTGCGATCGCGAGATCACCGAGCTGAGTTCGTCACGCTGGCGTTCGAAATTCTCCACCTTGGCGTCGTAGACCGCCTTGCGTTGCTCGAATATCGACACCTGCAGGGTCCAACTCGGGTCGAGGCCGTTGTAGGTGAACGTCTGGCCGCTGGCCTCGGCCTTCAACCGCGCCACCTCCGCTTCAAGCGTCGAGACCTGCATGGCCAGTGCCGCTTGGTCGGCTGAGGTAAAGGTCGCATCGAGGCGGGCAAGCAATTGGCCTGCCTGGACGCGCTGTCCTTCCCGCACCTCGATCGAGCGGACAATCGCTGTCTCCAGCGGTTGCACGACGATGTTGGGGGATTGCGATACAACCAGCCCTCTGGTCGTTACGACCTGATCGACCGGTATCAGCCCCGCCAGGGCGATCAGCGCGATGACCAGGCTGGAGACGATCCAGACGATGCCGCGAGCCGCCCGCGGAATAGGCGCATTGGCGACAGCCGTCGACGGCCACTGGAACTCGAGTATGGCCGGCGTCGTCGGATCCCTCGTTTCCATCCGGTGCCATCGAGCGGGAAGGGCGGTGAGAGAGGTGCTGCTCATGGGTTACCCGACCTGATGCGAATATGAGGCGCGCGACATGATCAAACCAACCGCGGCGGGACGGCGACCGGGCGGCCGTGGCGGCCGTCGAGGTGCCGGTTCTGCTGCGACCACAATTGGCGATAGAGCGCGCATCGTTCGAGCAGGGTCGCATGCGGCGCGACGTCGAGGACCTTGCCCTGATCCATGACCAGGATATTGTCGCACTCGGTCAGCGAGGAGAGCCGGTGCGAAACGATGATCATCGTGCGCCCGCTGGCGATGCGCATGAGGTTGGCGCTGACAACCGCCTCGCTCTCCGGGTCGAGTGCGCTGGTCGCTTCGTCGAGGATGAGGATGGTCGGATCGTGGATGAGCGCGCGCGCGATCGCCAGCCGCTGCTTTTGACCGCCTGACAGATTGGGCGAACCCTCCTCGATGTTGGTGTCGTAGCCATTCGGCATCCGCTCGATGAATTCCTGGGCGCCGGCGAGATGCGCTGCGCGCATGGCGTCGGAGAGCGTCAGGCCTGGGCGCCCGGCGATGATGTTGTCGCGGATCGATCCGCGGAACAGAAAGTTGTCCTGCAGCACCACACCAAGCCCTTGGCGCAGATGACGCAGGTTGATTTCCTTGAGGTCGACGCCATCAAGCTTGAGGAAACCACTGTAGTCGCGGTTGATCCCTTGCAGGAGACGGGCGATTGTCGATTTTCCCGACCCGCTGCGCCCAACAATGCCAAACATGCTGCCGGCGGGAATGTGGAAGCTGACCCGGTCGAGCGCCGGTGTCTTGGTGGCGATATACCTGAAGGTCAGGTCGCTGAACACAACCTCGCCGACCAGCCTGGGTCTCAGGCCCGTGGAATTCGAACTGCTCTCCAGCGGCCGGTTGAGAACCGACGCTGCCTCGCCGATCGCCGCACCGACCTCCTCGTAGTCTTCAACCAGTCGCGCCAGGCCAACCAGCGGCTGCGCCACGCGCTGGGCGATCATCATGAAGGCGAACAAGCCGCCGACCATGTAGCCGGTGCGGTCGTTCATCGCGAGATAGGCGCCGATCAGCATGGTGCCGAGCACCATCACACGTTCGATCGGCGTGACCAGGGTCTGCGGCCAGCTTGCCAGCTGTCCGAAGGCAAGGCGCGCCTTTCCGGATTCCGCCACCCGCTCGTCCCAGAGCGCCTTGCGCTGCGGCTCGAGACCGAGCGCCTTCACCGTCTTGATGCCGACGACAGTTTCGCCCAGCGCCGCCGACTTCCAGGTCTCGGCGTCGACCACCCGCTGGTATCTGCGGCGCAGCGGCTTGAGGAAGGCGAGGATGATCAGCATGATCACCACCGCGCAGGCCAGCACGATCCAGGCGAGGGCGGCGTTGATGTAGAACATGACTGGCACCAGCACGCACAGCGTGATCATATCCAGGAATGTGCTGAGGAGTTTTCCGGTCAAGAACTCGCGAATGCGATAGACTTGGGCGAGATGATACATCGTCTCGCCGGCCGGATGACGCTCGAAATAGTCGAGCGGCAGGCGTAACAGCCGGCTGAAGACGTGCAGCTGCAGCTTGGTGTCCAGACGAGCGCCGACGACATTGATGATCAGCCGCCGCGCATGGCCAAGCAGAGTCTCATAGGCAAAAACCACGGCGATCACCGCGGACAAGAGCACCAGCGTCGAGATGCTGTTGAACTGCAGCACCTTGTTGACCACCGTCATGACGATGAGCGGCGGCAGGATGGTAAGGACGCTCAGCGTGAACGAGGCGATGGTGATATCGCGCAGGGCATGGCTTTCGAGCCGCACCAGTTCGGCGAGCCAGCGAAGGGTGAAGGGCGCGTCCGCCGCGACATAAGATCGTGTGGCGCGCAGCAGCAATGCTTCGCCCGTCCACACCTGCGACAGCCGCAACTCGTCGATGGCGACGGCCTCACCATCGTCGGGTGCATCCGCACTTTTCAGGAAGACGATGTTTCGCTCGGCACTCGCCCCGGTGAGGAGAGCAGCGCCGCCATCGTTGAACAACAGGACGACCGGGCCGGCGTCCTGGAAGCGCAGAAGGTGGGACCAGCGGATGCGTACGGCGCGTGACCACATGCCGGCGTCCTGCGCCCACTGCGACAGATCGGCGGCGGCCGGAACCGCGCTCGCGGCCCTGAATTCGTTCGGGTCGAGCTCGACACCGTGATAGCGGGCGGCGCGCAGCATCGCCTTGAGACGTGGCCCGATCTTGTCGAATTCGGCCGGACCGCCAGGGATCCGCGCCATAGCACTCTCGCCGCCCGCCGCGTCGCCTTGCGCGGAACCGGCGGGGATCGGGACCGCTTGGACTTCGGCGTTCACGGGGATGTTCACCATGGACGTGTCTTCCAGCAGGCGAGCGAACTCGACAATGCCCGGGCCGAACTGCCTCTGCCGAGGGTTTCGATCATGCCCCATTGTACTCCGAATTGATCGGCCGCGCGACTCTCATGCCAATCCGCGTCCCGGGATGTTTAACGCGCGAACCTCGCTCTCCCGCGACGTTCGCGCGTTTCCCTTCGGTGGTCTCTCGCCAGGATTCTTGCTCACTCATGCGGCTTCAGAAGATCCTTCAGAGTCGTCTTGGCGGTGTGGTCCGTACTGGCATAGCCGGTACCGTGCTTGGTCGCATCCAAGGTCTGGTCCGTACTCGCGCCGGACGGCTGGTTCTGTTGGTGACTAAATCCCTTGATCGTATTGAGGATATTCAGGAGATCGGTCGTCACCGAACCGGCCGCCAGGCCGATCAGGTGGTGTAGCGACGGCAGGCCGCCGCTGCCATTGCCGGTCGAGCCCGACTGCAGGAATTGCCCGGTGTCCTTCAAGCCGAGCGAGTCGGATGTGACTTTGGTGGTCGTCTGGGTCGTCGTTGCCAGGGTCGTGGTCGACGGAGCGATCGAGTCGTTGTGACCGCTCGAGGGTCCAGTCGGACCGGTTGGGCCGGTCGGACCCGTGGCGCCCTTCGGCCCAGTGTCGCCCTTCGGTCCGGTTGCTCCGGTTGAACCAGTGGCGCCGGTTGCACCCGTGGCACCCTTGGGTCCGGTATCGCCCTTCGGTCCGGTCGAGCCAGTCGAGCCGGTTGCGCCGGTGGCACCGGTCGCGCCCTTGGGTCCGGTATCGCCCTTCGGTCCGGTCGAACCGGTCGAGCCCGTGGCGCCGGTTGCACCCGTGGCACCCTTGGGTCCGGTGTCGCCCTTCGGTCCGGTCGAGCCGGTTGAGCCGGTTGCGCCAGTGGCACCTGTGGCGCCCTTGGGTCCAGGTATCGCCCTTCGGTCCGGTCGAGCCAGTTGAGCCTGTGGCACCAGTCGCACCTGTCGCGCCCTTGGGCCCGGTGTCGCCCTTCGGTCCGGTGGAGCCAGTTGAGCCCGTGGCGCCAGTGGCACCTGTCGCGCCCTTCGGTCCGGTTTCACCCTTAGGTCCGGTCGAACCTGTGGCACCGGTCGCGCCAGTAGCTCCAGTACCACCGGTCGCACCAGTTGCGCCGGTTGCCCCGGTCGAGCCCGTTGCCCCGGTTGCACCAGTTGAGCCCGTAGCTCCGGAACTACCGGTCGCACCAGTTGCGCCGGTCGAGCCCGTGGCTCCGGTTGCGCCGGTCGGGCCGGCTGCACCAGTCGAACCTGTAGCGCCGGAACTACCGGTCGCACCAGTTGCGCCGGTCGAACCTGTGGCTCCGGTATCGCCAGTTGCTCCAGTCGAACCAGTTGCTCCGGTTGAACCCGTGGCGCCGGTATCACCGGTCGCGCCGGTTGCTCCGGTCGAACCGGTGGCACCGGTATCGCCGGCCGCGCCTGTGGCACCCGTTGCTCCGGTCGAGCCCGTCGCTCCAGTATCGCCGGTCGCACCCGTGGCTCCGGTTGCTCCGGTCGAGCCGGTGGCACCGGTATCGCCCGTCGCACCTGTGGCACCGGTTGCTCCAGTCGAACCCGTGGCGCCGGTGTCGCCGGTCGCGCCAGTCGCACCGGTTGCTCCAGTCGAACCCGTGGCGCCGGTATCACCAGTCGCACCAGTGGCTCCTGTAGCTCCGGTCGAGCCCGTGGCGCCGGTATCACCGGTCGCGCCTATGGCACCGGTTGCACCCGTCGAACCGGTGGCACCCGTATCGCCGGTCGCTCCAGTCGAGCCCGTGGCTCCGGTATCGCCGGTCGCACCTGTGGCTCCGGTCGCGCCAGTGGCTCCGGTTGCGCCGGTCGAGCCTGTGGCGCCGGTATCACCGGTCGCGCCAGTCGCGCCGGTCGCTCCCGTCGAGCCAGTAGCGCCCGTATCGCCAGTTGCACCTGTTGCGCCAGTCGAACCTGTTGCCCCGGTATCGCCGGTCGCGCCTGTGGCACCGGTTGCTCCGGTCGAGCCGGTGGCTCCGGTATCGCCGGTCGCGCCTGTGGCTCCGGTTGCGCCGGTCGAACCCGTGGCACCGGTATCGCCGGTTGCACCTGTGGCGCCGGTTGCTCCGGTCGAGCCTGTGGCACCCGTATCGCCAGTCGCACCGGTGGCGCCGGTCGCTCCCGTCGAGCCCGTGGCACCGGTATCGCCAGTTGCACCGGTCGCGCCAGTAGCTCCTGTCGAGCCCGTGGCGCCGGTATCGCCGGTCGCACCGGTGGCTCCGGTAGCACCAGTCGAGCCTGTGGCGCCCGTATCGCCAGTCGCACCTGTGGCTCCGGTTGCTCCAGTCGAGCCCGTGGCACCGGTATCGCCGGTTGCACCTGTGGCGCCGGTTGCTCCGGTCGAACCTGTTGCGCCGGTATCGCCGGTCGCGCCGGTTGCTCCGGTTGCTCCAGTCGAGCCTGTGGCACCCGTATCGCCGGTCGCGCCTGTGGCGCCGGTTGCTCCCGTCGAGCCCGTGGCACCCGTATCGCCAGTCGCGCCTGTGGCGCCGGTCGAACCCGTGGCCCCCGTATCGCCGGTCGCACCTGTGGCTCCGGTTGCTCCGGTCGAGCCGGTGGCACCCGTATCGCCGGTCGCACCCGTGGCGCCGGTCGCTCCGGTCGAGCCGGTGGCACCCGTATCGCCGGTCGCACCTGTGGCGCCGGTTGCTCCGGTCGAGCCGGTGGCACCCGTATCGCCGGTCGCGCCTGTGGTACCGGTTGCTCCAGTCGAGCCTGTGGCTCCGGTATCGCCGGTCGCACCCGTGGCGCCGGTTGCTCCAGTCGAGCCTGTGGCGCCGGTGGCGCCAGTCGAACCCGTGGCACCTGTATCGCCGGTCGCGCCTGTGGCACCGGTTGCTCCGGTCGAACCTGTGGCGCCCGTATCACCAGTTGCGCCTGTGGCGCCGGTAGCTCCGGTCGAACCCGTTGCACCCGTATCGCCGGTCGCGCCTGTGGCTCCGGTTGCGCCGGTCGAACCTGTTGCACCGGTATCGCCGGTGGCACCCGTGGCGCCGGTTGCACCGGTCGAACCCGTGGCACCCGTATCGCCGGTGGCACCCGTGGCGCCGGTTGCTCCGGTCGAACCTGTGGCTCCGGTATCGCCGGTTGCACCCGTGGCACCGGTAGCTCCGGTCGAGCCGGTGGCACCGGTCGAGCCTGTGGCGCCTGTATCGCCAGTCGCACCAGTGGCACCGGTAGCTCCGGTTGAACCCGTGGCTCCGGTATCGCCGGTCGCGCCTGTGGCACCGGTTGCGCCGGTCGAGCCGGTGGCGCCAGTATCGCCGGTCGCACCTGTGGCGCCGGTTGCACCAGTCGAACCCGTGGCGCCGGTATCGCCGGTCGCACCTGTGGCACCAGTTGCGCCAGTCGAGCCCGTGGCACCCGTATCGCCGGTCGCGCCTGTGGCACCGGTTGCTCCAGTCGAGCCCGTAGCGCCGGTATCGCCGGTCGCACCTGTGGCTCCAGTGGCTCCAGTCGAGCCCGTGGCGCCTGTATCGCCAGTTGCACCTGTGGCGCCGGTATCGCCGGTGGCGCCTGTGGCACCGGTTGCTCCGGTCGAGCCTGTCGCTCCGGTATCGCCGGTCGCGCCAGTGGCGCCAGTTGCGCCGGTCGAACCCGTTGCACCCGTATCGCCGGTCGCGCCTGTGGCTCCGGTTGCTCCGGTCGAACCCGTTGCACCCGTATCGCCGGTCGCGCCTGTGGCTCCGGTTGCTCCGGTCGAACCCGTTGCGCCGGTATCGCCGGTCGCGCCTGTGGCGCCGGTTGCTCCGGTAGAACCTGTCGCTCCGGTATCGCCGGTTGAGCCTGTGGCTCCGGTTGCTCCGGTCGAGCCGGTGGCACCCGTATCACCGGTCGCGCCTGTGGCTCCGGTTGCTCCGGTCGAGCCTGTGGCGCCTGTATCGCCGGTGGCACCTGTGGCACCGGTTGCGCCAGTCGAGCCTGTGGCGCCCGTATCGCCGGTCGCGCCTGTGGCGCCGGTTGCTCCCGTCGAGCCCGTGGCACCCGTATCGCCAGTCGCGCCTGTGGCGCCGGTCGAACCCGTGGCGCCGGTATCACCAGTCGCACCTGTGGCTCCGGTTGCTCCCGTCGAGCCTGTGGCGCCCGTATCGCCGGTTGCGCCCGTGGCTCCGGTCGCGCCGGTCGAGCCTGTGGCGCCCGTATCGCCGGTCGCACCTGTGGCTCCGGTTGCTCCAGTCGAGCCTGTGGCTCCGGTATCGCCGGTCGCACCCGTGGCGCCTGTATCGCCGGTCGCGCCTGTGGCTCCGGTTGCTCCGGTCGAACCCGTGGCGCCCGTATCGCCAGTCGAACCTGTCGCTCCGGTATCGCCAGTTGCGCCGGTGGCACCGGTTGCTCCAGTCGAGCCTGTGGCGCCTGTATCGCCGGTCGCGCCTGTGGCGCCCGTTGCTCCGGTCGAGCCTGTGGCGCCGGTGGCGCCAGTCGAACCCGTGGCACCGGTTGCTCCAGTCGAGCCTGTGGCGCCTGTATCGCCGGTCGCACCTGTGGCTCCGGTTGCGCCGGTCGAACCCGTGGCACCCGTATCGCCGGTCGCGCCAGTGGCTCCAGTTGCTCCAGTCGAGCCGGTAGCGCCGGTGTCGCCGGTGGCACCCGTGGCTCCAGTTGCTCCAGTCGAGCCCGTGGCACCCGTATCGCCGGTCGCACCCGTGGCTCCAGTTGCTCCAGTCGAGCCCGTGGCACCCGTATCACCGGTTGCGCCAGTGGCACCAGTCGCGCCAGTCGAACCCGTGGCGCCCGTATCGCCGGTCGCACCTGTGGCGCCGGTTGCTCCAGTCGAGCCCGTGGCACCGGTATCGCCAGTTGCACCGGTGGCACCGGTTGCTCCAGTCGAACCCGTGGCGCCGGTATCGCCGGTCGCGCCTGTGGCGCCGGTTGCTCCGGTCGAACCCGTGGCGCCTGTATCACCAGTTGCGCCTGTGGCTCCGGTTGAGCCTGTGGCGCCGGTATCGCCGGTCGCACCAGTCGAACCGGTGGCGCCTGTGGCTCCGGTTGAGCCTGTGGCGCCGGTATCGCCGGTCGCACCAGTCGAACCGGTGGCGCCAGTCGCTCCAGTTGCGCCTGTATCGCCGGTTGCACCTGTGGCACCGGTTGCTCCAGTCGAGCCTGTTGCGCCCGTATCGCCGGTCGCACCAGTCGAGCCTGTGGCGCCGGTGGCACCGGTTGCTCCAGTCGAACCCGTGGCACCGGTCGCGCCGGTTGCTCCGGTCGAGCCCGTGGCACCCGTATCGCCGGTCGCGCCTGTGGCACCGGTTGCTCCAGTCGAGCCAGTGGCTCCGGTATCGCCGGTCGCACCAGTGGCGCCGGTTGCTCCAGTCGAGCCTGTGGCTCCGGTATCGCCGGTCGCGCCAGTGGCTCCGATTGCTCCAGTCGCACCTGTGGCTCCGGTTGCGCCTGTGGCACCCGTGGCGCCTGTATTACCGGTTGCGCCCGTCGCACCAGTTGCGCCCGTAGCGCCGGTCGAACCCGTGGCGCCGGTCGAACCCGTGGCGCCGGTCGAACCCGTAGCACCTGTCGAACCCGTGGCGCCCGTTGCACCCGTGGCGCCGGTCGAACCCGTGGCGCCTGTTGCACCCGTGGCGCCTGTCGAACCCGTGGCGCCGGTCGAACCCGTAGCGCCTGTCGCACCTGTGGCGCCCGTCGAACCCGTGGCGCCAGTTGCACCCGTGGCGCCGGTCGAACCTGTGGCACCAGTTGAACCCGTAGCGCCGGTTGCACCTGTGGCGCCCGTGGCGCCGGTCGCACCAGTGGCGTTAGCCGCGAGCATACTAGTACTTATTGTTCCAGTTTGTTCAGTGGTGAGGGTCCATATTCCCGTCTGGTTGCCGTTGTTGAAGTCGAAGCTGGCTTTGTAGACACTAATATCGAAATTGCTGCCTGTCGCGTTTCCCGCTGAGGCGTCGCCAACGTCGTAAGTGCCAGTGTTCGAAAGAAATACCGGAACTGTGTAGTTACCCGTCGCCCCGCCAGAAGGAACGTCAAAGCTACCGACAACTGTCAGCGTGCCAGTGCTATTAGTAATTACAACAAAATAGGTGCCGGCGGCCGTGCCGGCAGGCCACGAACCATAGAGATACCATATGCCCGCGCTCGTGACATTTATCGTTGCAGCCAGCACTCCCTCATAGCCGGCGATGCCCGCCGCCGTCAGCGGCGGCCGGACCATGGAGCGAGGAGACTGCGTATCCAATTCCCATCTTCCGCCGAGGCCAGCGGCACCGACGAGGCCGGTCGCCGCCGCTACCGGCGCGCCGGTCGCACGCGACAGCGCGGCGACAAACGCCTGCCCGCGGGCGCCTTCGCCTGTGCTGCAACCCCACAGCAAAAGATCTCCGTCAGGCCCCAGCGCATCACCGATCGCCGCGAGATCGTCCGCGTGACGGTTTATGTTGGCGAGCGAAAGCGCGCCGTTGCTGAAGCTGAGTTCGCCCGAACGGCCATGGACGACAATGTGGATGGCATCCAGGCCTTTGCGACCATGCAAGGCGCGTGCGATCTCTTCCGATGCGGGTATTGCGCCGCTGAGAAGCACCGGCTGGACGCTCGGCCTTAGCCCTGCAATGAGCGTGGGAATGTCGGCGACAGACGGATCGATGAAGACGATTTCGCAAGCGCTTTTCATCTTGCTGTCCCCCGGCCAGATTGATTGGGGGTGGCGTCGCCTATGTTGTTAAGGGATGCCGTTATCGCCGGATTGAAATCGCCGACGGACCATGTCCCGGCATTTTTGCCTGTCGAACTCCAACTGCCATTGTAGACAGCGATGGTATTCGGACCTGGAGCGCCCGGACCTACAATGTACCGTCCAGCGGGAAGAGCCTCGGAGATCGCAAAAGTCCCGCCGAAATTTGTCGGAACAATAAATTGCCCGATTATATTCAGCGTACCCCCATCATTGAGAACTATGAAATACGTTCCAGCCGCCGTGCCGGCCGCCCACTGCCCAAACACAGTGAGCCGTTCGCCTTGGCCTGTCGACGTCAATGGCACAGCCAGAACTGCTGCGTAGCTCATGATGCCCCCCCGGGTTAGCGGCGGCCGCGCCGCTGCGTCCTTTGTTTGAATGTTCAGTTTCCAGTCGCCGCCAAGCGCCGGCGACCCAACCAGGTCGTTCGCCGCCGCAACCGGCGTTCCCGTCGCGCGCGACAGCGCGTCGATGAAATTCGTTCCGGCCGCACCAGCGCCGGCGTTGCAGCTCCACAAAAGCAGCTCGCCAAATCCGCCCAGCGCCTGGCCGATCGCGGCGAGATCGACCCCGTCGTCGTCGTCGAGCGTCTCGGCCGACCATTCGCCCGCCGCGAAGTTCACGCGGCCAGGCGCGCCGTGGGCGATGACGTGCACCGCGTCGAGGCCGTCGCGGCCTTCGAGCGCCAGCGCCATCTGGCGCGCGGCCGGGCGCCTGGCGTCGAGCTGGATCGCCTCGACCTCCGGCCTCAGGTTTCGCAGGATCGTGCCGAGATCGGACACCGAGGGATCGACGAAAAGGATTTCTGAAGCGCCAGCCTGGGGCGCATCGGTCCGTGCGTTCGGGCGACCAGTTGCCGCGCCCGGCAGCGGATGAATTTGGCACCCATCGAACCGGGGCACAACGCCACGGGGCACACGCGACAACACTTGATTCACAGTACCCACTCCCGTCACCCGTGCCGCCGACGCCTCGACGGCAAACTCGCGAGTGAACTCCGGAATGGGGAACGTCTGCCTTCCGCCGAAGACAGACTATAGATGCGGCGCCTCACGGCGCGCCTGATGAGCGCACCTTCTTCATCCGCAAAATAGCCTTGCTACCCAGATCCCTGCCCAACCCGCCTGCACAGACCTTACGGCCATCCGACCGTGCGATCTGCGGGCACCCTCCATACCCGTACATTAGTAAATGCGAAAATTAGCGATTTGTAAACTATTAAGAAAGGAATTGGTAAATTGCCGGGAGCGGGGCAGCAGACCTATCAATACTGAGGGGTCGGACTCGCGCGAATTATTTTTGGAAATCGAAGACTTGGCAGCTTCCCTTCGGTTGCTGTCAAACCGCGAATGATCGCCACGGCCGGGCCAGCCGCGGCCCTTGCCGGAACACCGGCTGGCGGCTGACACGGTCGATAGCCAGGCGCTGCGGGACGATGCTGCGCGAACCGACAGAAGGGAATGATCGGCGCGCGGACCCCGCTTTCCAGCGAAGCCCGCGCGCCCGTTTTCCAACCTGGACCAGTCACGGTCCAGGTCCATTCGCCGCTCACTCGTGCGGCTTCAAGAGATCCTTCAGGGACGTCTTGACGGTGTGCTCGTTGCTGGCGTAGCCGGCGCCAGGCTTGGTCTGATCCGAGGTGAGATCCGTGCTCGCTCCGGAAGGCTTGTTCTGGTTGTTGCCAGATCCGCTGATTGTCTTGAGGACGTTCAGCAGGTCTGTCGTCACCGAAGTCGCCGCAAGGCTGACCAGTTGGCCGAACGACGCATGCTTGCCGGGATCACTGCCGCCGTCAGTCGAGCCGGACTGCAGGAAATTCGTCGTGTCCTTGAGCCCGATCGTGCTGGCCGTGACGTTGGCTTTGTGACCAGGGCCGTTTTCGGCATTGTTATGGTTCCCGGAATTGCCAGGCGCATCCTGATCTCCATTGCCAAAGCCGTTATTGCCATGACCACCAGTACCACCACCCGAACCGGTTCCTCCGGTCGGGCCTGTCGGACCTTGCGAGCCTGTTGCACCAGTCGCACCCGTTGCCCCAGTCGAACCTGTGGCACCAGTCGAGCCTGTTGCGCCGGTAGAGCCGGTTGCTCCGGTGTCGCCAGTGGCACCGGTCGCACCAGTCGCTCCGGTATCACCAGTGGCACCCGTGGCGCCGGTCGCGCCGGTATCGCCAGTTGCACCCGTGGCTCCGGTCGCGCCGGTGTCGCCAGTTGCTCCGGTCGCACCCGTCGCTCCGGTATCCCCAGTTGCACCCGTGGCTCCGGTCGCGCCGGTGTCGCCAGTTGCACCCGTGGCTCCGGTCGCGCCGGTATCGCCAGTTGCTCCGGTCGCACCAGTCGCTCCGGTATCGCCAGTGGCACCCGTGGCTCCGGTCGCGCCGGTATCGCCAGTTGCACCCGTGGCTCCGGTCGCGCCGGTGTCGCCAGTTGCTCCGGTCGCACCAGTCGCTCCGGTATCGCCGGTGGCACCCGTGGCTCCGGTTGCGCCGGTGTCGCCAGTTGCCCCGGTCGCACCAGTCGCTCCGGTATCACCGGTGGCACCAGTTGCTCCGGTCGCGCCGGTATCGCCAGTTGCTCCGGTCGCACCAGTCGCTCCGGTATCACCAGTGGCACCCGTGGCTCCGGTTGCGCCGGTATCGCCAGTTGCTCCGGTGTCGCCAGTTGCCCCGGTCGCACCAGTCGCTCCGGTATCACCAGTTGCACCCGTGGCTCCGGTTGCGCCGATCGCACCAGTCGCTCCGGTATCACCAGTTGCACCCGTGGCTCCGGTCGCTCCGGTGTCGCCAGTTGCTCCGGTCGCACCAGTCGCTCCGGTATCGCCAGTGGCACCTGTGGCTCCGGTCGCTCCGGTGTCGCCAGTTGCACCCGTGGCGCCGGTCGCTCCGGTGTCGCCAGTCGCACCCGTGGCGCCGGTCGCTCCGGTGTCGCCAGTTGCTCCGGTCGCACCAGTCGCTCCGGTATCACCAGTCGCACCCGTGGCGCCGGTCGCGCCGGTCGCTCCAGTATCACCCGTCGCGCCCGTTGAACCAGTTGCACCAGTCGAGCCTGTCGCTCCGGTCGAGCCAGTTGCACCAGTCGAGCCTGTCGCTCCGGTCGAACCTGTTGCTCCGGTCGAGCCGGTTGCGCCGGTCGAGCCCGTTGCGCCGGTCGAGCCCGTTGCGCCGGTCGAGCCCGTTGCGCCGGTCGAACCAGTTGCTCCGGTCGAGCCCGTTGCTCCAGTCGAGCCCGTGGCACCGGTCGAGCCAGTTGCACCAGTCGAGCCTGTCGCACCGGTCGAGCCGGTTGCGCCGGTCGAGCCAGTTGCTCCGGTCGAACCTGTTGCGCCGGTCGAACCGGTGGCGCCGGTCGAGCCTGTTGCACCCGTACCACCCGTGGCACCAGTAGAGCCGGTTGCACCGGTCGAGCCCGTAGCACCTGTGGCTCCGGTCGCGCCCGTCGCGCCGGTCGCACCTGTGGCTCCGGTCGCGCCTGTGGCTCCGGTTGCGCCAGTCGAGCCGGTCGCTCCGGTATCACCCGTTGCACCGGTCGAGCCAGTGGCACCAGTAGAGCCAGTGGCACCGGTAGAGCCGGTGGCACCAGTCGCACCGGTCGAGCCGGTCGCACCTGTTGCACCCGTAGAGCCTGTCGCACCAGTAGAGCCAGTCGCTCCCGTATCGCCGGTCGCTCCTGTGGCTCCGGTTGCGCCAGTCGAGCCGGTCGCTCCGGTATCACCCGTTGCACCGGTCGAGCCAGTGGCACCGGTAGAGCCGGTGGCACCAGTCGCACCGGTCGAGCCGGTCGCACCTGTTGCACCCGTAGAGCCTGTCGCACCAGTAGAGCCAGTCGCTCCCGTATCGCCGGTCGCGCCTGTGGTTCCGGTTGCGCCAGTCGAGCCGGTCGCTCCGGTATCACCCGTTGCACCGGTCGAGCCAGTGGCACCAGTAGAGCCAGTGGCACCGGTAGAGCCGGTGGCACCAGTCGCACCGGTCGCGCCTGTTGCACCCGTAGAGCCTGTCGCACCAGTAGAGCCAGTCGCTCCCGTATCGCCGGTCGCACCTGTGGCTCCGGTTGCACCAGTAGAACCTGTCGCACCGGTCGAGCCGGTTGCTCCGGTATCGCCAGTCGCACCCGTCGACCCGGTTGCACCTGTCGAGCCCGTGGCGCCAGTCGACCCGGTCGCACCAGTGGTGCCGGTTGCACCGGTATCGCCCGTGGCACCGGTTGAGCCAGTCGCTCCGGTTGAGCCGGTCGCTCCGGTAGAGCCGGTGGCACCAGTCGCACCGGTCGAGCCGGTCGCGCCGGTCGAGCCTGTTGCACCGGTCGAACCAGTTGCTCCAGTCGAACCCGTGGCGCCAGTGGAACCGGCGGCGCCGGTATCACCTGTCGCTCCGGTTGCGCCAGTCGCTCCCGTCGAGCCGCTTGCACCCGTAGAACCTGTGGCTCCCGTCGAGCCGCTTGCGCCAGTAGAGCCCGTCGCACCAGTCGCCCCAGTCGCACCTGTGGCGCCAGTCGGTCCCGTCGAACCACTCGCACCCGTAGAGCCTGTGGCGCCGGTCGAGCCGGTTGCACCAGTCGCGCCTGTGGCACCTGTCGCGCCAGTCGGTCCCGTCGAACCACTTGCACCCGTAGAACCTGTGGCTCCGGTCGAGCCGGTTGCACCAGTAGCGCCCGTGGCGCCGGTCGAGCCAGTCGCACCCGATGAGCCACTCGCGCCAGTAGAGCCTGTGGCTCCTGTCGCGCCCGTGGCGCCCGTTGCACCTGTGGCGCCGGTCGCGCCCGTGGGCCCCGCCGGGCCTGTCGCGCCTTGGCTCGTAACGGCTAGGTCACCGCCAATAAATGTGTCACCGTTTTTGCCGTTGTTGCCAACATCGGGGCCGAGCGTGAACGCAGTTCCGCCAGCGTTGTGTAGCAGCGTGCCATAGCTGTTAAATCCGCTGTCATATATTGCGTAGTCATGCAAAGTATCTGGGATCGAAATCGTTATAGAAAAATTTGGGGCAACAGTATTAGCCGAGGTTGGAAGAACGAAGCTGCCGACAACGGTGTTGGTTGTTGTATCTATTATGAAAAAAGTATTGATGCTCTTACTGCTTCCGGCTGCGACAGTACCCGTAAGCGTCAAATTGCCCCCTGCAAGGACCCCAGTGTAGGCCGCCACGCCAACCGATGTCATCGGCGGCAAGCCCGAGCCGGCCGTGTTTTCGGGCATCTCCCATGAGCCACCCAGCTTGGCCGCGCCAATCAGCGACCTCGATGCGCAGACGTCGGCGCCGACGGTCCGTTCGAGCGCCGCCACGAATGTCTCGCCGGCATTGCCGGACGCTGTCTCGCAGCTCCACAGTCGCAATTCGCCGTCAGCGGCAAGCGCCCTGCCGATTGCGGCAAGATCCTCAGCATCTTCCTTCAGTGTGGCGGCCGACCACTCTCCTGCCGTGAAGCTAACCCGGCCGGGGGCGCCATGCGCGATGACGTGGACAGCGTCGAGCCCCTCGTGCCCTGCGAGCGCGGCAGCGATCTGCCGCGCCGCCGGCTTGCGGCCGTCGAGCACGACAGCCCGGACTTCGGCCCTCAGATTGGCGAGAACCGTGTTGAGATCGGAGACTGAAGGATCGACAAAGAGAATTTCAGAGGCACGGGCCATGACTGGCTCCTGTTGGCTTTGAACTCAATCCAAGGGAAAACCGCGCGACGGCTAGGCCGGCGTGCGGTCGCGACAACGACAAGGAGGTTGGGCGGTCATCTTCCTGACGGGCCGACGGCGCCGTCGGGACGATCGACAGCGGGGCTCTCTACGCGCAGGAAGCTGCAGGCCTGGAAATTCCCGCCATCGTCAAACGTGCCAATCGCAAATGAGCCGGCTGCGGCCGGAACCTTGACGGTGACAGCGACGGCGAGGCTTCGCTTGGCGGCCTTGGGAAGAATGACCTGACCGACGATGGCGCTCTTGGCGGTGTCCAGGATAAAATAAGGCACATTTTCGGACGTGTCGCCGATGGGCAAGACGCCTCTAACGGCAACTTCCATGACAGCAAACCCTGCTATGTAGCTCATAGTACTCTCCCTGGTCAGCGACGAATGCGCCGCGGCGTTTTTCTGTCGTCACGCTCAATTTTCAGTCGCCGCCGATCGGCTGCGCCGGACGAGGTCGTCGGCGGGATCGAGCGGGCGGATGGTCTCTGTCGGGTTGGCGGCGTCGGGTTGGCGGCGTCGTGGCATCGAACGGCGCCGCATCGTGGGGCGGATCAGCGAAGCGTGGACGACCCCGCCGTGAGCCACCCGCAACTGCCATGAAGGGATGGTCGCCGATGTCCAAAGCATCGGTTGCAGCGTCTGGCCGATCGTTTCCAGCGCTTGTCTGCAAATGGATTTGCGCCGTCCGAAACGGGGTGCTGCACCACGGCACCGCCGGTCGGCAGGCGATATGATCCCACCCACTACGCAATCCCTCCAGGCTACGCCGAAGGCTCGGCGTCAGCTCGTCAGAAAACTCCGAGACTCGAAGCCCGTCGTCCTTCAAATGAATGACGTTCAACGACAAGTGATTTGCGACACTCGAGGTCGCCACCGCCGGGTCGGCATCGAGTCCGCAGACGCGGCCGATGGCGAAGCCGGTCTGGTTTGGTCCGGATTCAGGCTTATGGCCGGTTGCGTCCAGAGCGGCGGGGTCTGCCTCGCGCCATATTGGTGCTCACCGAACCGGATATCCGGGCGATCGGCCGCCTGATGGTCTTGCGGCCAGCCGAACCGAGGCTCGACACCCCTCCCGTGCGCACGTGGAAGACTCGACTCAACACCCACTCCCGTCAACGATGGCGCCGATGCCTTGGCGACAATTCTCAAGGGAATGGGAAGCCGTCCGCCTCCAAACCAAGGGGGACATGGTCGCGACATATAATTAGCGCGCCCGGTGGACGCGCCTTCCGATCCGCGAAACGTCCTTGATAACCCAGACCCTTCTAACTCAACTCCCTGAGAAAGAATTTCGCAGGCCGTCCAATCCGCGAGCGCCCCTTAAGCAACTACTAAATTAACTGAAAGCAGGTAGTGTCGCTGTAGCTATAGCAGCGGCTGGGTGAGAGAATCGTTATGAAAATCATACGCTTAATAAGCCTTCCTGCAACCGCGCCTGCTTCAGGCCGCAGTTGAAGGCCGCCATCTTCCATGCAAACCCATCGGCGATGGCGCTCCCAGACGACGCCGGACGGGTTGGCAATGTGCTAGCGGATGTGGGTGCCTCAACCTTGACGGCAGCCTGCAAATGGCGCCGAAATACACAAGCTAAACCGGTCAACGGGACGGAAGTGGTGGATGCCGGCGGTTGCAGTTCGGGCACGATGCTTTCACGGTAGCGGTTGCCGCCCGCTGGCGCGGGGCTGGCTGCTAACCATGATGGATAAGGTTAAACGCGGTTTCCAGAGGACGACCTGCATGATCCGTGAGAAAGAATGATCGGATCTTTGGGAAGTGCAGGCTGTTCCGGCGACCGGACCGGAAGAGGGTAGGGGCAGCGGGGGAAATGCATGAACGATCGAAGCCCGGCAAATCTGCATCGAAGCGGATCCGGCAAGGCGCGGCGGCACGCAAGCCGTCCCCGTCATCAACAGTCATATCGAGAGCCTAGAGATCACGAATGACGAACGGCAAACGGCTCTGCCTCAACATGATCGTCAAAAACGAGATGGCGAATCTTCAACGCTGTCTCGGAGCGGTTGTCGACCACATCGACTGCTGGGTCATCGGTGATACCGGCTCGACCGACGGGACCCAGGATTTTATCAAATCGTTCTTCGCTGCACGCAACTTGCCGGGCGAGCTGCACGAATTCCCATTCCACAATTTCGAGCAGGCGCGCAACGCAGCGCTCGATCACGCCTATGCCTCGCCACTCGCTTACGACTATCTGCTGTTTGACGACGCCGACATGGAACTGGTGGTCGAGGACGCGGGCTTCCGATCGCGGCTCGACGGCTCCGGCTACCGGCTGCTGCAGCGGGCGGATTCCGGCTTGGCCTATTGGAACACGCGTCTGGTCAGGCGCGACGCCGGCGCGCGCTACCACGGCGTGACCCACGAATATCTCGACGTGCCCGAGGGCGTGCAGGAACTACGCGGCGCCTGGTACAAGGACCACGCCAGCGGATCGAACCGGATCGACAAATTCGAACGTGATGCGAAACTTTTGCTCGAGGCGCTCGAGAAGGATCCGGAAAATCAACGCTACTGGTTTTATCTGGCGCAATCCTATCGCGACGCCGGGCGGACGGCGGAGGCCGCGGTGGCCTACGCCAAACGCGCCGCCATGGGCGGCTGGGACGAGGAGGCGTGGAATGCCCGCCTGCAAGGGGCTCGCTGCCTGCGCAAACTCGGCGACGAGCCTGGCTTCATTGAGCAGGCGCTTGCCGCTTTCAATCAACGACCGCAACGTGCCGAGCCGCTCTATGACCTGGCCCGGTTCTACCGCGACAAGGGGATGAACGACGCCAGCGTACTGTTTTCGGAAGCGGGACTGGCGATCAAGCGACCCGAGCAGGACATCCTGTTTATCGAGGATTACATCTATACAACGGGCCTGATGGAGGAGTTTGCGATCGCGGCAAACTACGCGCGCGATCCCGTGCGCAAGGACCGTGGTTTCGCGGCATGCAACTGGCTGGCGCTGAACCGGACAATCGACGACGGACCGAGGGAGCTGGCGTGGTCCAACCTGTTCTTCTATGTGCAGCCCGCCAAGACAATGATGCCGTCCTTCAGCGCACGCGAGGTTGGCTTCACGGCACCGGACGGCTATCGGCCTCTCAATCCTTCGGTGACGCGATTGGGCAAGCAGATAGTGCTCGCGCAAAGAGCCGTGAACTACACGATGACCGAAAACGGGCTCCAATATCAGACCAAGGACGGCGATGCGATTCGCACGCGGAACTTCCTGCTGCGATTGAGCAATGAACTTGATATCGAGTCGGCGACAGAAATCCTGCCGCCGGTAGACATGCCGGAACCCGTTTACAAAGGCGTGATCGGCTTCGAGGATCTGCGTCTATTTGCTTGCAACGGCGAATTGTGGGGCTCGGCATGTGTCCGCGAATTTACGCCGGAGGCATGGTGCGAGCAGGTGGTCGCGCGCATCGATGAGACCGGCCCCTGCCGGCTGGCTGACTGGCGCGTGCTCCGTCCGGCAGGATCGCGTGTGCACGAGAAGAACTGGATGCCGCAAGTCAAGCCAGCCACGGCGGGGGGGACGGCAGAGACGCTGCAGTTCATCTACCTCTGCGACCCCACCCGGATTGTGGACGAGCAGGGCTCGACTCTCAGCGAAACTTCTCCCGCGATTGCCGCCCAGAGTTTCAGGGGTGGAACCCAGCTGATCGCATTCGCCGGCGGATGGCTCGCCTTGATCCATGAAGTCCAGTGGCGGACCGCGGAGAAGCGGCGTTACTACCTGCACCGGTTCGTCTGGTTCAATGAAGCCAACGCCTTGCGAAAAGCAAGTCGTCCATTCTTCTTCGATAAAAAGGGCGTCGAGTTCGCTGCCGGGCTGGCGTGGCACCCCGACGAAAGGCGTTTGCTGATATCCTACAGCGTCACCGATAGTGAGTCTTGGATCGCCGCCGTCGACGAGGCGGAAGTGAGGTCGCTGCTGGAGGATGTGAATGGCCTGCCATCGGGTGTGGCTGATACAGCGTCGAGGCTGACGCCGGCCGGCGGGCATAGCAGTCCTCCAACGAAAGCAGCGATCAAGGCTGACCGCGCTGAAGACGGTGGGGCCATGGGTGATGCCAGCCAGACGGCGTCGGAAGGCAAGGACCTCGGCGCCAGCGGCATCAGGTCGACAGGCGAAATCTTTCATGAGCTAGCGCCGTTTCTACGCGACGTCGATTCACCGCTGCAACGACGGGAAGGATCGCGCCGGTTCGACGCGCGGATTTCTCGCTTCCTTGGCAGCGACGACACCGCGCTTCCGCAGATCAACTGCTTCTACCAGGTGATGTCCGACAAGGCCGAGCATCGTACCTTGATTGCCGCCACCACGTCGATGCGGGTAGCGGGCCATCCGGTGCGGGTGTGGAGCTACGCACCGGAGAAGCTCGAATTCCTCGTCCCGCACGGGATCGAAATCCGCAATGCCGACGACGTCATGCCGCGGGCCTTGTTCGAGCGGATCGTCGCCGGCTCCGAGATCAGGTATTTCAGCGATATCTTCCGCTACGCCCTGCTCTACGAGCATGGCGGGCTATGGATGGATTCAGACGTCATCCTGCTGCGGCCGTTCCCGTTTCGCGGCGATCATTTCTTCAATCTGCAATGGCGCGGATCGCACAAAGGTCATTTTGTCTGCGGCAACGTCATCTATGCCAAGCCCTACAGCCGCCACCTCAGGGCGCTGTACGAGATGGCGATCTCGCGCTTCCATGACACCAGCGGCAAGGAATTCGGAGACATCGGCCCCAAGCTTCTGTCCGACTACATTGCCTCCGATGCGGGAGCCGCGCTGCGGGAATGGGTGTTCGGCCCGATGTTCTTCAACACCATCGATTGGAATGAGATCGACCGGTTCGAGAAGCCGATAGCGGAATTGGCCGACTATCTGAACGATGAGCGGGTGTTCGGCATCCACCTGTGGACGGCGCGCAACGAGGCCCGGCCGGGCGGCGAAGGGGCGCCGCTGATTTCGCTGCTGATCAGCCCGCTTGACAGCCTCCCAAGCTTCACAAGCCTTGCCGATCGCTTCAACACTGACAAGAACCGGCACACCGGTAACCGTCACTGCTATGCGAGGATCTACGATCGCCTGCTGTCGCCCCGGCGCTTGTCCATGCAGCGGCTGATGGAGATCGGCCTGTGCCGTGGTTTGGCGGAGGGCAACCAGACCGAGACCCCATCCGTGTCGCTTTGGCAAAGCTATTTTCCGTTCTGCCAGGTGATCGGTGTCGACCTGACGGATTTTTCGCAGCTCAACAATGAACGGTTCAAGTCGTTTGTCGGTGACCAATCCAAGCTGGACGATCTGCGCGGCGTCGCTGCAAAGCTAGAACTGGGATCGCTCGACGTGATCATCGACGACGGCAGCCACGCCTCGTTCGACGAGCAGTTGACGCTCCGCGAGTTCTTCCCGTTGCTTGCTGAAGGCGGCTGGTATTTTCTCGAAGACCTCGACTGGCAGCCGCCCGGCGAGGATCTCGGCAAGATCACGCTGACCAAGACCCTGCTGCGCGAAATCAAGGACCACGGCACGGCCCGCTCGGTCGATCCGTTGGGTGTGAGCGCGCTTGCCGATCAGTTCGCCGAGATCCTGTTCTTCGACAGCCATTATGAGTTGAACCGGGCGAAGCTACTGGGTGGCCTGGTGGCTATTCGCAAGGGCGCGTCGGGCATGTCCGCTAGGCCAAGTCTTGCCCCCAGCCCGCAAGCGAGCAGAGCACAGTGAAAGTCGCCGTCTACACCATCGCCTTGAACGAAGCCGCAAACGCCGAGCGCTGGGCCAATTCTGCCGTCGATGCCGACTATCGCATTGTGGCCGACACCGGCAGCACCGACGACACGGTGGAGCGGCTGACCGCTGCAGGCGTTACCGTGCACAGGATAGCGATCCGCCCATGGCGTTTCGACGACGCCCGTAACGCCGCCATGGCACTGATCCCGCCCGACGTCGATGTGTGCTGTACAATGGACATGGACCGGTATCTTGAGCCCGGCTGGCGGGCAAAGCTTGAGGCTGCCTGGACGCCTGAGACGACAGCCCTTTATTGCCAGACCGTCTATAGATCGAGTGTCGATGACCCGACGCCGCTGCGAAACTGGCCAGCAAAAAACTTTCATCATCGCTGGGGATATCGCTTCAGGCGGCCAGTCCACGAAGCCCTGGTCTTTGCTGGAGAAACGGAAGTCGCCGCGAACAGCAGCGACATCGTCATGTTCGAGGTACAGGATCTCGCCAAGCCAACGAGGAGCAGCTACCTGCCGCTGATGGAGGTGGCACACAAGGAAGACCCCGACGACGCGCAGATTTGTTTCTGGCTAGGGCGGGACTTGATGTGGGCCAACCAGCAAAAGCGGGCCGTTCCACTGCTTGAGCGCTACCTTGCGTTGCCGACAAGCAAGTGGGCGGAAGAACGCTCCGAGGCAATGCGTTACATCGCGCGCATGCTGCCTGAGCAGAGATTAACTTGGCTGGACAAGGCCCGGATGGAAGCGCCGCACCGGCGCGAGATTTGGCTCGATCTGGCCGAGGAATTCCACGGCAAGGCCGACTGGTTGAACCTGTTCTGGGCCTGCACCAATGGGATCGAGAAGACGCACCGCACCGGAAGCTATCTGGACGACGCGAACTGCTGGGGCTTTCGATTGTATGATCTCGGTGCGATCGCGGCGTGGCGCCTCGACGTAATGAACCGCGCGGTGCAATGGGGGCAGAAGGCACTCGAACTCGATCCGAGCAACCAGCGGCTAAAAGACAATCTCGCCTTCTTTATCAAAAAAAGTGAGGAACTTAACGGAAAGACTGCAGGCGACCTTCCAATCCGTGAAATTCGACCCAATGGTGTTGTTGTAAAAAATAAAATACGTAACAAGAATATAAAATTCTTAGTTACGAATCCGCACGATGAAATCATGAAATTTCATGATAATGGGTCTTTTTACGAAGAAGAAGAGTTGGAACTGATTTCAAGGCACTGCAATACCGGATATGTATTTTTTGATATCGGAGCAAACGTCGGAAATCACACGATTTTCTTTTCAAAATTTCTTGACGCAAAATTGGTTATACCAATAGAGCCGAATCAGAAGGCCATATCTATATTAAAGGAGAACATACTTCTTAACGAGTGCGGCAATGTAGATACGAAATATCTTGGTATCGCCCTGAGTGACAGGAAATCGCGCCTGCGGCAGTCGACACCGCAGCAGAACAACATGGGACACACCTGCTATTGGGAAGATGCGTCAGGGGAAATTTCTGCAATCGATGGAGATTCCTTACTAATTGACCAATCGGTTGATTTCATCAAAATTGATGTAGAAGAGACAGAGATTAAAATACTATCTGGCCTTGAGAGGATAATCGAAAAAAACAGACCTACTATTTTTGTAGAAGTCTGGATTCATAGACTGCAAGAATTTTCTCAGTGGTGTGAAAGAGCATCCTATCAACTTGTCGACGAATATCAACGATATGATGGCATCAAGAACTACCTGATTAAGCCGATGTCAATCATCGCAGCTGACTCGAAGATTGGTTCTATAGAACATGATTTCAGCAGATTGCTCCAAACGAACTTGGACAGTAGTTCCGATCTCCGTGATTGGCGCGTGCTGGCACAACGCTATTACGATAGCGGCCGGATGTTCGAAGCGGCAGTGACATTTTGCAGATATGCCCGTATGGAGACTTCGCTCGAAGAAAACTGGCATGCGCGATGGCTGATGGCGACCTGCTTGCGTGGGGCCGGTGATGAAGGTGGCTTTGTACGTGGTGCCCTCGAGGCGTTTCGCTCTAGACCTGATCGAGGCGAACCACTCCACGCTTTGGCTCACTACTACCTTGGCAAATCCCGCGGCGATATCGCGGCCAGCTATGCCGAAGCAGGCCTTGTGCTTACCTTGCCTCAAGAAGGCGGTATCGGCATCGAACCGCCAGTCTATTCATCGGGCATCAAGGAGGCCTTTGCCATAGCGGCCTCATATTCTCACGACCCCGCGAAGAAGGAGCGAGGACGTCAAATCTGTAACTGGTTATCGTTGGCCCGCGATGTAGCCGATAACGCGAGAGGATTAGCTAGATACAACTACCGATGGTATGCAGAACCGGCCAATGCGTTGATGCCATCGATGATTTTCCATCCATTGTCTGTGCCGACGCCGGATGGCTATAAAGCCGGAAATGTCTCTATTGCCCGCTCCGGTGAGGGTTACGTTGTATTGGTTCGCTCTGTGAACTACGATTTCCTGGAGAGCGGGTTCTTTGATCGACATGGAGATACTTCTTTTCGACAGAGAACATTGCTGTTTAATCTGGATGATCGCTTTAAAATCAGATCATCTGGGGAAGTATTGCAACCGGTGGATATGCCGCCACCACGGCATTTCGACTCGCTTGGCTTCGAGGATCCACGTCCTCTGATCTGGCACGGCCAGCTTTGGTGCCTTTCGTGCGTGCGGCAACTAAATGAACAAGGGCGTGCGGAAATGGTGCTTGCTCGCATCGACCAACCATCGCCTGGACAGTACGTTTTTGCCGACTGGCGCGTGCTCCCGTCTGGAGCGCAAATACAGTGGGAAAAAAACTGGATGCCGCTGCTTTTCGAGAACGAGTTGCGTTTCATCTATTCGGTTGATCCGACCCGCATAATAAGTGACTCGGGAGAGGTTCTTTTTCACGAACCTGCATCGATTGCGGTAGAGAATTTCCGCGGTGGAACTCAGGCCATTCCCTTTGATGGTGGATGGCTCATGCTGATCCATGAATGGGAGCTCGCAGGGACAAGGCGGAATTACTTTCATCGGTTTATCTGGCTCGCTGCAGACAACCGCCTCGCACGTTTGACGCGCCGCTTCTTTTTTCGAAAGGTGGCCAGCGAGTTCGCCGCCGGACTGGCTTGGGACTTGAAGGGCGACCATTTGGTCATCAGTTTTGGCACCGATGACCGCGACCCGGCGCTTGCCGTTGTCAAGGCAGATGAGGTTCGCGACGCTTTGCTGCGAGTTGAAGATCACAGGGAGGCAAGCGAACAGGCTTGTGAGGAAGGCCGAGCAATGTGGGAAAGAATGAGTCAAGGAGGCTATCAGCCCCTCGACGGATCCACATAGATTGAGCAGACTTCGTGTGCCGGTCCTAGCATCTCGGCGGAAATGGCCGCGGGCCGAGCGGCATGAAAATTGGGCAGATTGGATGAGACGGCGCGAGTTCAACGCGATGGTCGCCGGCGCTGGTGTCGCAAGCTTCGTGCCTACAGCGTTAATGCAGCGGTGCAACACCGAGATGAGACCGCAGGCTATGGCAGCACAGCTTTCTCCCCCACGCCAGCTTTCTCAGGCTCTGCTTTCGGCCCCAATCGAACTCGCAGGCAACTGGGGCCACATGCTGCCACGCGCGGCCGATCAAGTCATCGAGCGCATGCGGCACGCCTGCTTGGACGGCGTGCGCCCCGTCTCGGACCGCCAGCCGACGCGGCTGCGCGTCGACGAGCACCCTTCGGGGTCCCCGGCCGTCTGGTTGCACGCAGACGGCAGCACCATGGCGTGGATCATTGTGGATATTGGCGAACGCGACTGGTCGAAGCTTGCCTACCAGTTCGGACATGAGCTCGGCCATGTCGCGGCCAACAGCTGGCAGGCCGACGCCAAGCCGGCAGCGCCCTGCCAATGGCTCGAGGAAGCGATGGTGGAAGCCTTCTCGCTGCGCGGCCTGGGGCGCCTGGCGAAAAGCTGGAAGGAGTCCCCGCCCTTCGCAGGCGACAACGCTTTCGGCGATGCCATCGCTGAATATCGCGAGAACATCATCCGTAACTATACCGACCTAGCTGACAGCCAAGGGTTCACCCCTGGAGCCGCGGCGTGGTTCGAGGTGCATCGCGGCGAGATCGAAGCCACCGCGCTTGTTCCTTACGGGCAGGCGATGTCCTTGGCCATTCTCGCCGAGTACGAGGCGGCGCCCGACTGCGTCGAGGCATTGGGCGCACTCAATCGCTGGCCCGGCCGCACCGGTCTCCCGATCGCCGAGTATCTGAAGCGATGGGAGGGGAGCTGTGCCGAACTGCAAGCCTCGCCCCGATTGCCGATCCGCCTGCGCGAGCTATTGCGCATCGCGTAGTCAGCCCAAGCCCGCGACCTGTGATCTTTGGAAACCCGCACCGAGCCAGTGGGAGGCAAAACCGCCTTGGCGACCGCGAAATCAGACCCCGGTTTCGCCCCGGCAAAGGGGTCCTAGTCCAGGCTGAACGCAAGGTCGGCTTTCTGACCCAATTTTCGCCAAAGCGGATGCGCACGCGGCCTTCGATCTGGGCGATGGTGACAAGGCGGCTTGCGCTGAGGTAGCGAAACAGCAGTGCGATCGCTGCTTCGTGCCGATAGTCTTTGATCTTGGTGACGTCGACGTGTGAGATGAAGAAGTCGGGAACGGAGCTTCTGAACACGAGTACCTTGAGGGCACTATTGGCCTCGGACTGCTGAATGAGGGAAACCAGGTCGCGCACCAGTGCAGGCCCTAGCAGATTCATGGACGGGGCAGCTATGTCGGCGAAAAGGACGGCGCCTTCCTGGCTTATGTTCAACGTCTCGAAAACTGTCGAGCTCTCGGGCGAGGCCACTTCTGAGTTGACGGATTGCCGACAGGCCGATCGCCTTCGTGATCGAAGGTGTCGTCCACGGTACGCGTTCGCATCCGCGTGTCTGCAGAGTCTCAAGGGCCCGCAGTGGGAAAGCCGTACGCCCCGCGCTCTGAAAGCGCTTGAATCTGAAGGCGCTCTTCAAGCGGCGGAACAATCGGGCGCATCGTTTCAAGCGACGCTTTCCGTTGAGGCGGCGTGTGGACTGAAGCAACGAATTGGTAGCCGCGCCCTGGGATGTTGATGATGAACCGATTTCCATCTCGTCCGTCGCGCAAAACACGGCGCAATCCGGAGATGTGGACGGTGAGATTGGTGGGCACGACAAAGACATCGGGCCAAACGCGGGCCATCAGTTCCTGCTTGCTGACCAGCTCGCCTGGGCGTTCAAGCAAGGCGATCAGGATGCCCAGCGCGCGACTTCCGAGCGGTACCGGTTTGTCTCCCTCCAACAAAAGAAACTGCCTCGGGAACAGACGAAACGGTCCGAATGCAATTTCGCCTGTCACGCTTGGTTGGGGCCCGGGATCAAGTTGCGTGGGCGCTGTCGGCCTGGACGAGGGCAAGCGGTCAAAGATCATAGTCAATCCTGATGTTCTCATGGTGACCTCGCTTGCGTTAGGGACCCATTTTCTGCCTCAGCATCTACTCCGACGCCGCGAGAAGCGCCCGTTATAGGATGTGATGCTTTGTTAGATCCTGCGAGGCTCACCGTGTGCTGATCAAAAGCTGGAGGAAAAGAGCCAGCTGGGCAAACGGGCAATGACTGCGGCGAGTCGGCCCAACTGCGCGGTCAGATCAAGCTGATCGTCACGCCGATGTTGCCGCGCGTTGCTTTCGAGTACGCGCAGATCTGATGCGCTTCGTTCACCAGAGCCTGGGCGACCGTTCGATCAACACCGGGCAAGCTAATATTGAGCCGAGCACTGATGAAGTAACTGTCGTTTTCCATTTTTAGGTCTACTTCAGCGTCGATAGCGGGAGAGGCCGGCAAGGCAATTTTCTGTTTGCGGGCCACTTGCACGATTGCTGTTTGAAAGCAGGCCGACCAAGCCACAGCAAATAATTGCTCCGGGTTGGTGCCGATGCGAGCCGATCCGGGGGCCGCAAGCCTTATGTCGAGTTGCCCATCGGAGCTGCGTGCGATGCCATTCTCTCGTCCCTGAGAGGTCCGTGTCTTGGCCGTATAGAGCAGCTTTCCCGTGGTGCGCATCTTGCAGTCCTTGGAATCCTCGTCTCGCGAGCGCGGTGGCGCTGAGGGCCATGCTGCGCATGCAAGCAAGTCGCAGCGAAATCGATCACCTGCAGAAGCCGCGGGCACACGCGGGGAGGCTACGGCTTATGCCCGCCCGCCGATACGTCCCGTGCGCCCATAGTCGTCGTAGCCTCACCATCCTGCGCTCTCCTTTGGCTCCGTCTTCCGGACGCCTTGTCAGCGGCTCGCTGCGTTCATGGCGGTATTTTGGTCACTCTCCGCCTAGAGCTACGCCTGCCTTGCGGGGGCCGCCCGTTATGGCTTGTGAGGAGGTGTTAGAAGCTGTCAGCAGCTCTATATTCCCGGACAATGGGAGCTCGGTAGCCGAGGGCGAAACCCTCGACTTGCGTGCACTCTTCTGGCAGGGACGCAGGGCAAGATTTCGGCTAAAATTGTTGTCAGCGAGACAGTTCAGAGGAAGGCATGGCGGCTGTGGAGGACCACACCAAAGACGGTATTTCGTTTGGTGCCTTTACCCTATTTGCAGGTGAGAGGCTGCTCACCAGAGAAGGCGTTCCCGTCAAGCTGGGGGCGCGCGCTCTCGATATCTTGGTCACCCTGACTTCGGCGCCGAACGAAGTCTGCAGCAAAGAAGAGCTGATGTCGCGGGTCTGGCCCGGAGTTACCGTTGAAGAAGGTAGCGTGCGCTTTCATATAGCCAGTCTCCGAAAAGCACTGGGAGACGGAAAGGATGGCGCACGATTCATTGCGACTCTGCCGGGGAGGGGCTACTGCTTTGTCGCCGCGGTTTCGCAAGCCCGTAGTCGACGCAATGACGAGAAGATCGCCGCCTCAAACTTTCCGCACGCTAATATCCCTACCCGCTTGAGCCGAATGCTCGGACGCGACGAGGATGTGCTCAAGTTATCGGTTAGCCTGACCGCATCGCGCTTCGTCACCGTCGTAGGACCTGGTGGCGTCGGCAAGACGACTGTCGCGGTAGCCGTCGCACACCATTTGATGTCCGCTTTCGCTGGTTCCGTTCTCTTCGTCGATCTTGGAGTCGTTACGGATCCTGAACTTGTGCCAACGGCTGTGGCCTCAATATTAGGGTTGTCGGTTCATTCCGACGACGCGATACCGAGTTTGGTGGCCTACCTGCGTGACAAGCGCATCCTTCTGGTTCTCGATACATGCGAGCACCTCATAGAAGCAGTTGCCACGCTGGCGGTAAGCATCGTGGAAGCCGGACTCCAAGTGCATATCATCGCGACAAGCCGAGAGGCGCTTCGAGTTGAAGGCGAGCACGTCTATCGGCTGGATGCCCTTGCATGCCCCCCGGACAGGCCGGGGCTAACTGCCGCAACCGTGCAGAAATTTCCGGCAACGCAACTGTTCATGGAACGGGCTGTCGCAAGCGGCGCGCCTCTGATTGTGAGTGATCTCGAAGCGCCGATAGTCGCAGATATCTGCCGAAAGTTGGACGGCGTGGCACTTGCGATCGAGCTTGCGGCCAGACGTGTTGAATCTTACGGCCTGAAGCAGACCGCTGCGTTGCTCGACGAACGCCTGACGTTGCTATGGCAGGGGTCGCGTAACGCTCCACCGCGTCACAAGACCCTGCACGCGGCTCTCGACTGGAGCTACGGGCTTCTCTCCGAGCCGGAACGCTTGGTCCTTCGCCGCCTCGCGATATTCATCGGATATTTCACCCTCGATGCGGCGCTGGAGGTTGTGACAAGCACAACCGTGGACCGCCCGGCTGTTTTCGAAGCGATTGATAGCCTCGTCGCAAAGTCGATGGTGGCGACCCACCCTCTCGGCGCGATGGTGCGCTACCGGCTGTTGGATACCACCCGCGCATACGCGCTCGACATCGACATTGACGACACCGAGGCAACCGCCTTGTCGGTACGACACGCGACTTACTACCGCCGATGGCTCGAACAGACCGGGATCGAATGGCCGACCCTGTCGGCTGGAGCCGAACGCACGCCCCACTTTGCCGCGCTGAACAACGCCCGTGCGGCATTGGAATGGTGCTTCGGAAAAGGCGGCGACTTGGCCATTGGTGTCGGATTGGCCGCCGCCGCCGCGCCCGTTTTCTTGTCAATGTCACTGCTTCCCGAATGCCATCGCTGGTCGGAACGCGCTATCGCTTGTGTCGCTCCTTCGGCCCGTGGCGGACAACAGGAGATGAGACTTCAGGCGGCCCTTGGGGTCTCACTGATGTTTATGCGCGGCGGGCGCGATGCTGCGCGCGAAGCCTTGGAGAGAGGCTTGGCGATCGCTGAAAACAATGGCGATACGCTTGATCAAATACGCCTGTTGGCCCCACTTCATCTGTTTCACCGACGCAGAGGGAACTTCACGCGTGCTCTCGAATACGCGACGCGTTGTTCTGCTGCCGCGGCGACTGTCAGCGACCCCGTCGCGATGGCACTAGCCCATTCGAATTTAGGGCTCGCGCTTCATCTCGACGGCAGACTTGTCGACGCCCACAGCGAACTCGAGGCGACCCTGGCGGGCGACTATCTTCCCGAGCAGACCACGACGGTCTACCTTGGCGTTGAAGGCAGAATCCTGGCCACCGCCGTTCTCGCCAGAAATCTTTGGCTGCAGGGTTATGCCGCTCTGGCGACTGAATGCGCGCGCGAGGCTGTGGAAGAGGCCCGCAATATCGACCACTCATTATCGCTGGCAATCGCCTTGGTGTGGGCGGCGACGGTGTTCCTTTGGACAGGCGATCTGCAGAGCGCTGAAGCAGATCTAGATGAGCTTATTGCTCTGTCCGAAGCTCATTCCATGGCACCTTATGTCTTGGTTGGAAAAGGCTTCCGAGGCGAATTGGCTATTCGTCGGGGGGACGCGAATGCGGGCATAGAAGCCTTGCAGAGCTCTCGTCAAAAGCTGCACGCGCTCCCTTACGAGCTGGTCACCACCGAACTTAGCCTTGCGCTTGCGAAGGGATTTTCCGTGTCGCACCGCCTCGATGAAGGCCTCAGAACGATTAACGAGACAATCGAACTGATCGAAGCGAGTGGCGACTTTTTGTACATGCCAGAGGCGTTGCGAACGAAAGGTGTGATCCTTTTGTCGATGCCCCGGGACTCGAACGAGGGGGCCGAATCCTGCTTCGCACAGTCGCTGGAATGGAGTCGTCGTCAGGGTGCATTGTCCTGGGAATTGCGGACAACGACGGAACTGGCGAAGCTCGCCCTCTCTCGCGGACAATCGAAAAAGGCGCGCGCTCTGTTGCTGCCAGTCTTTGAGCAGTTTACCGAAGGTTTTGATACAGCCGATCTGAAAGCTGCTGAACAGCTGTTAAGCGCGATCGCCTAGCTGCGGATAGCTACGCACCTTCCGTCAGCTGTTCGACGTTGTCACGCTCATACCTGGCCGTCGCAACGCGCGCGCGTGCTGAGCGGCTCGCCGCCTGCGTCCCCCAGCACCAGCAAGATCCCACCGGTGTCGTGTGTGCCAGGTGACAAGTGGGTTTGGCTGTGCTGCAGCGGAGCTCACGGCGAAGGATGTGATAGAGCTACAGGGGCGCGACCGCCCAGTAAGCGCCCCAGCCGGTCCGCCACCCCACATGCCCTCCTGCCGATCTCTCATGCGCTCTACGTCCGGCCAAGTGCCCGTCAATCATCCGACCGGGCGAAATCTCGGATCTGTATCGAACGATCGGCCGTAAGAATCCCAAATGCGGCAGCTCGCAAAGATTCGCATCTCTTAGCGCCTCTTAACTCGCTTCGACGACAGCAGCAGCGCACTTTGGCCGTGTCACAACGAAGCAGCCGTCGATGTCGGCGGCAATCCTGGATGGGTTGGCACAGGAGGGTCCCATGTCTGCGCGCTTGCCATCACCAACACGGCGGGAAGTCTTGATCACCGCGGCTGCCATAGGAGCCATGAGCATGCTTTCGTCAAAATCCAAAGCGGCTGCGGAGGCCGCCTCAATCCATCCCTTCCAGTTCAGGGCTTCCGATGAGGATCTCGCCGATCTGAAGCGGCGTGTCGCGGCGACGCGCTGGCCGGACAGGGAGACGGTGCCGGACCAGTCGCAGGGCGTGCAGCTCGACATCGCGCGCCAGATCCAGGCGCACTGGGCCAATCATGATTGGCGCAAGGTCGAGGCCAGGATGATGGCGTATCCGCACTTCATCACCGAGATCGATGGGCTCGACATCCACTTCATTCACGTGAAGTCGAAGCATAAAAACGCGCTGCCGATGATCGTGACCCATGGCTGGCCGGGCTCGGTTATCGAGCAGTTGAAGATCATCGAACCGCTCACCGACCCGACCGCGCATGGCGGCACCGAAGCGGATGCATTCGATCTCGTGGTTCCGTCATTGCCCGGCTACGGATTCTCCGGCAAGCCGACGGCACCAGGATGGGAGCCTGTCCGTATCGCCAAGGCGTGGGCAACCCTTATGGAACGCCTCGGCTACAACAAATATGTGGCCCAGGGCGGCGACTGGGGCAATGCGGTTACCGAGAACATGGCGCTACAGGAGCCGCCGGGACTGCTTGGCATCCACACCAATATGGCGGCGACGCTTCCACCTGAAATCTCCAAGGCGCTTGGGACCGGCACGCCGCCGCCAGGGCTCGGTCCCGACGAGAAGCGCGCTTTCGACCAGCTCATCTATTTCAATCAGCATGGGCTCGGCTATGCCATCGAGATGAACCAACGTCCTCAGACGCTCTACGGCATCGTCGACTCGCCCGTCGGCCTCGCCGCCTGGATACTGGACCACGACGCCGACAGTCACGCCCTGATCGCCCGCTCCTTTAGCGGGAAGCCCGAGGGCATCACGCCGGACGACTTTCTCGACAACGTCACCTTCTACTGGCTGACGAACACCGCGATCTCGTCGGGACGGCTTTACTGGGACAATGCGCGGGTCGCGAAAGGCGGTTTCTTCGACGCGCGTGGCATCAGGATACCGGTCGCGGTGAGCGCTTTCGCCAACGAGATCTACCAGGCGCCGGAGAGCTGGGCGAAGACAGCCTATCCAAAGCTTCTCCATTACGGCCGCTTCCCCATTGGCTGCCATTTCGCCGCCTGGGAGCAGCCCGAAATCTTTGTCGAGGAGATGCGTGCGTCGTTCAAGGCGCTGCGCGCGTCCTGAGGACTGCGACGGAAAAAAAGTCTCCATTCTGAGCGCCGCCTCGGCGGTACTCAGATGGTCAGCGTAACAGGACAAGACGATCCCGCACCCCGGCGTGCGGGCCGTTCCATCAGATTCTAACGAGTGACCGAACCATGCTGGAAGTGATCAGCCATCAACGTCGCCACCTTTTGCGTGTTGCAGCTCTGGCTGTCGCTGCCGCCGAGCTTTTTGCGACCAGCGGGGCGCGATCAGGATCAAGCGACACCTCTGCAACGAATGCTGCAAGCGGTTCGCGGGCGAGCAATTCGCTCAAGGTCAAACAGGTCGACGCCGGCGACCTGAATATCGGCTACGCGGAGTTTGGCCCTGCCGAGGGTCCGCCGGTCCTCCTCCTTCATGGATGGCCCTATGACATCCACGCGTTTGCCGAGGTCGCGCCGCGGCTTGAGTCCGCGGGCTATCGCGTCATTGTACCGCATTTGCGCGGCTATGGCACAACGCGGTTTCTGTCCGCCAATGCGCCTCGCAACGGGCAGCAAGCGGCCCTTGCCGTCGACGCCGTCAATCTGATGGACGCACTGAAGATTCGGACGCCGATCATCGCCGGTTTCGATTGGGGCGCGCGCACCGCCAACATCGTCGCGGCGCTTTGGCCAGAGCGTTGCAAGGCGCTTGTATCGGTGAGCGGCTATCTGATCGGCAGCCAGGCGGCCAATCAGATGCCGCTGCCGCCGGCCGCCGAGTTGCAGTGGTGGTACCAGTACTATTTTGCGACCGAGCGCGGCCGCGCCGGCTATGACAAATACCGGCGCGACTTTTCCAAGCTGATCTGGCAGATCGCCTCGCCGAAGTGGCGCTTCGACGATGCCACCTTCGAACGCAGCGCTGCCGCCCTTGAGAATCCCGACCACGTCGACATCGTGATCCACAATTACCGCTGGCGACTCGGTTTGGCTGAGGGGGAGGCGAAGTACGACGATCTGGAGAAGCGGCTCGCTCAGGCGCCTACGATCGACGTGCCTGCCATTACGCTCGAGGGTGATGCGAACGGTGCTCCGCATCCGGAGCCTTCGGCCTACGCGAAGAAATTCACCGGCCGATACGAGCATCGCACCATCTCCGGCGGCATCGGACACAATCTTCCGCAGGAAGCACCGCTGGTGTTCGCCCAGGCCGTCATCGACGTTGACCATTTGTCATGAAGCAACAAAGGAGCCCGACATGAAACTGCTCATTGCTGGATTGGCCCTGGCTGGTATGGCGTTCGCAACAATGGCGTCCGCGCAATCGGACAAGCCGACCATCGTCCTTGTGCATGGCGCCTTCGCCGACGCATCGAGCTGGAACGGCGTCGTCCCAATTCTTGAAAAGGATGGCTACCCGGTGGTCGCTGTCGCCAATCCTCTGCGCAGCGTAAAGGCAGATGGCGATTATGTCCGCTCCTTTCTCAATACGATCAAGACGCCAATCGTGCTGGTCGGTCATTCTTATGGCGGCATGGTGATCAGCCAGGCCGCCGACGGGGAGACGAATGTCAAGGCGCTGGTCTATGTTGCCGGTTTTGCACCGGATAAAGGCGAAAGCGCCGGCGCGCTCGACACCAAGTTTCCAGGAGCCTTGGTTGGACCCGATACCCTGGCGCAGCCAGTGCCTCTCCTGGCTGGCGGCAACGACCTCTATGTCCGGCAGGACAAGTTCCACGAAGCGTTCGCGCCGGATCTGCCCGAGGATGCGGCGAGACTGGCAGCGGCAACGCAGCGACCGATCACCGACATCGCTTTCGGCGAACCGGCGACCGCCTCCGCCTGGAAGACCATTCCGTCGTGGTTCATTTACGGTGACGGTGATACCGCCATCCCGCCGAAGGCTCAGGCCTTTATGGCCGAGCGGGCGCACGCCAAGGGCGTCGTGGTCGTGAAGGGCGCGTCGCACGTCGTCATGATCTCGCATCCCGATGCGGTGGCCAAAATCATCGAGGACGCGGCGACCGCGGCTCCTTGATCCTTGCGGCAATGTGCCCCGTCATCGGCAATGCCGCGTCGCCTCAAATTTCACATCGGCGATCCGCATCCTGGATGCTGCCCATGTCACTTTCCTTGCGGTCAGGATCTGGAGAACATGGCCACGCTGGTTGATTGAACTGATAGCGGTCACGATGGCGTCGGCTGCTTCGCAGGCGATCAGGTGGCAGAGATCGACGGGCGTGTTCAGCGTCCAGACAACCTCGTAAAACCGTCGGCACTCCAGCGCTCGCTGCCGACACCGTGATGATTGATGAAAAGGCCATCCGGATCGTAGCGCTCTTTCGCCGCAAGCAATCGCGGATAGTTCGTTCCCCAGAACGCATCCTGCCAGCGCTCTTCGAAAAAGTCACTTTCGGCTACATAAGAGCCGGGATTCGGACCTAGGCGCCGAACCTCGCTCATCGCCCTGCCTTCGATATCCCTGTCCGCCTTGACGGCGCGAGGCTCGCGGCCGGTGATGCCAGGATAGGCTGGCGGCCCTTCGGCAGCACTGATCAAAAGCGCGAAGGCTTCCAGTGCCGCCGGATTGATGGCGGTATCGCGCGCCTGTTCCACGACTTCAGCCGGTGCACCGGCGAGCCCCTTGTTCGTGTGTAGCGAGATGCTCCAGTGGCGGCTTGCCGCAAACAGCATCTCGGCCAGTGCCTCGCGGCGGTCCCGCTCGAGAAGCGAGGCGGGCAACCAGGCTGACTGATAGCCATGCAGCACCTGGCCTGCCTCTTCCAGATTGCCGGCCCAGAACATGTTGTCGGCCCAGGCGTCGGGGCGGGTGTCGAACAAAACGATGCCCGGAACCTTCTCCAGGAAACGCGGATCCCAGAAATGTCGCGCCGGGGCCGAGATGAAGAAAGGATCAGCCGATAGCTGGAAATCTTGATTGCCTTCGGCTAGCCAGTCAAGAAAGGGCCGCCATGCGACTTCGGCCTGTTCCTGATCGATGCCCTGAAACAGCATGTTGATGGCGAGCAAATTGCCGGGGCGGAAGACGATCTGCTCGCCCCAATGCGGGTTGAACAGCGCGGTGGTGTAGAATTCCATGATACGCGCGATCAGTGCCTTGTAGGCATCATCCGAACATCGCGGCGGTACCGGCACTTGCTCGACGGCGCGGAGAGACGCATCGAAAGGCCGGGTGCCCACACTGCCTAATCTGTAGGGCGTCTGCTGGTTCGTGGTTCCTTAGCTAAAGCGGTGGCGAAGATCGACCGCGGCTTTTCTCAATGCGGCGGCATGGATCGTCACCGTGCAGTGTCTGTAAGCGTTGAGAGGCGTCGAGGCGTCACCGTGAGCACGTGCCACGGGCGGTCCAGTTGCCTTGTGCTCCATCGGCAATCTATCCCTGCATGAGCTTCTCACGCGAGAATATGAACGAGGCGACGCTCGCGAACGGCGACATCAACAAAGTGCCGTGTACTCGATGGTGACTTGGCCTCAAATCCCAGCTTGGCTAGAGTTCTTAGCATGCTGAATGCCATTCACCACGTCGCGCTCATCTGCACCGACTACGACCGGTCGCGACGGTTCTACGTCGAACTCCTCGGCCTCGATTTGATCCGGGAGGTCTTTCGGGAGGAGCGGCAGTCATGGAAGGCCGATCTGCGGATCGGGTCCGTCCAGCTGGAATTGTTCTCCTTCCCTGCACCAGCGATGCGGCCGACTCATCCAGAGGCAACAGGCCTGAGACATCTGGCGTTCGCCGTGACGAAACTCGATCCCGTAATTGTACGCCTAGAAGCCGCCGGCGTTGCGGTTGAACCAATCCGGATCGACCCATACACAGGCCAACGGTTTACCTTTTTCAACGACCCAGATGGATTGCCGCTGGAACTCTACGAGGCCTCATAAGGTGGCGAACCTCCGGGCATCGAGAATGATCGCCAGCATTACGGCTACTACAATATGGGGTCACTGAGTTCGCTTCTTCGGCCTCGGCGGAATGATACGGGACGGCAAGGCTTCAGATTTGGCTTACGAAAAAGTCAATGAAATCAAAGATTCAAACTCCGGTCCGGATTGACGACCTCCTGAAGGCTCACGGCTAGATCACCGTCTCTCCTCCATCGACAACCAGAATCTGGCCCGTCATGTACGAGGACCGGTCGGACACCAGAAACAGCACTGCCTCCGCGATTTCCTCGACGCTTGCCCAACGGCCAAGCGGCACTTTTTCGCGGATGTAGGCTTCGATGGCTTCCCGCCCTCCCATCTGGGCGATGAAAGGGCCATTGAAGGGCGTGTCGACCCAACCGGGGCAAAGCGCGTTGACGCGAATGCCGAAACGGCCATAGTCGCCCGCCATCTGCCTCGTCATCGCGATCACCGCGTGCTTGGTCGTCGTATAGGCGATCATCTCGCGGTCGTAGAGCACGCCGGAGCTCGACGACGTGTTGAGGATGACCCCGCGACCCGCCTTTTTCATGAACGGCATGACGATGCGGGCACCGAGGAAGTGAGCCCGCACGTTGAGCGTCCAGGACGTGTCGAAGCCTTTGACGCTCACGCCGAGCACGTCACCCTCTACCTGTACGCCGGCATGATTGTGCAGGATGTCGATCCTGCCTTGTGTGTCGATGAAATCGCGGAAACCGGCTTCAAGCGCCTGATCGTCGGTCAGGTCGAACACAAGCGCTTTCGCCCGGCCACCAGCAGCAACAATCTGGTCGACGGTCGCGTTCGCGCCGTCAGCGCTGCGATCCGCGACGCCGACAATCGCCCCCTCACGCGCCATGATGAGCGCTGCGGCCCTGCCGATGCCTGATCCCGCCCCGGTCACGATAGCGGTCCTGTCTTTGAGGATCATCCTTCACCACCCTTTCTCGCCAGCTCGTAATCCTGCATCATTCAGCGGGCTAGCTCAGCAACTTTGTTGCGCGTCGATCAACTCCAGAGGAAAAGACAGGCATGTACGATTACGGCCCCTTCAAGTTCGAGTCGAAGCAGGATTTTTTCGACAAGGCCATTCGCTTCTGGAATCCTGACAAGACCAGGTTCTGGCAGAAGGCCGGGATCGATCTGGTGATCGGCAGGCGGGAGGGTTATTTCCTCTACGACATGTCGGGGCGCCGCCTGATCGACCTGCACCTGAATGGCGGCACCTACAATCTCGGTCACCGTAATCCGGAGCTGGTCGAGACGCTGAAGAGCGCGCTCGACTATTTCGACATCGGCAACCACTGGTTTCCTTCAGTGGCGCGAACGGCGCTGGCCGAATCCCTCGTCAATGTCTCACCGGGAATGAAATATGCGATCTTCGCGCCGGGCGGCGCGGAGGCGGTGGACATCGCCATCAAGAGCGCCCGCTATGCCACCAAGCGGCGCAAGATCGTGTCGATCATCAAGGGTTATCACGGACACTCGGGGCTCGCGGTGGCGACCGGCGACGATCGCTTCACCAAGATCTTCCTTTCCGACCAGCCGGAGACGTTCATCCAGGTTCCGTTTAACGATATCGACGCCATGGAGCAGGCGCTGAAGAACGAAGACGTCGCGGCGCTGATCATGGAGACGATCCCCGCCACGTACGGCTTCCCGATGCCGAAGGACGGCTATCTCAGCGCCTGCAAGGCGCTGTGCGAAAAGCATGGCGCGATGTACATCGCCGACGAGGTCCAGACCGGTCTCATGCGGACCGGCAGCATGTGGGGCTGGCAGGCCTATGGCGTCCAGCCGGATATCATGGTGACGGCAAAGGGCCTGTCGGGCGGCCTCTATCCGATCAGCGCCACGCTGGTGAACGATAGGGCCGGCGGCTGGCTCAACGAGGACGGGGCGGCCCACATCTCGACCACCGGCGGGGCCGAACTCGGCTGCGTCGTTGCTCACAAGGTCATCGAGATGCTGCAGCGGCCTGAACTGGTGGCCAATGTCGGCACCGTGACCGAGTTCATGGCGCAGGCCATGCGTGAGATGCAGGCTCGTCACGGCGATATCTTCACCGGGGTGCGCCAGAAAGGTGTGATCCTCGGCCTGGAGTTCAGCAATCACAGGGAAGGCGCCGTCTTCGTCTCGCGCGCACTCTACGAGCACGGCGTTTGGGCGATTTTCTCGTCGCTCGACAAGCGGGTGCTGCAGTGGAAGCCCGGCGTGCTTCTCGATCACGAAACCTGCCTGGACATTATGCATCGCTTCGACGCGGCGATGCCGCGCGCGCGAGAACTGCTGCATCAGGCAGACAAGGCGAGTTGACATGGTCCAAAGCTGGTTGAAACTGCAGGGGGCCAACTCGAACTGGCGGTTGGGCTTGCCGGGATCGTACGGGTTCTGGCAGGGGACAAGGGCACAATGACCGGGCAGGACGGACGGTGACGGATTTCGACGCACTCAGCCATGACCAGCAACTCGGCATCCTGCAGGAGACGGCGGAGGCGGCCACCGCCAACTACGACCTTCCGGCGGATGTTTCCGTCGAAATGATCAACCTGTCGGAGAACGCTACCTACGAGGTCGCGGCTCGCGACGGCCGGCGCTGGGCGCTCCGCATCCATCGCGACGGCTACCATTCAAGGACGGCCATTCAATCTGAACTGGCCTGGCTGACCGATCTGCGCCAGACCGGGATCGTCCCCACGCCCGTGCCGGTCGCGGGCAAGGACGGCGAACAGATCCAGCGTGTCGGCCATGCCAGATTGGCGCAACCCCGCAACGTCGTGTTGTCGCAATGGGAGACCGGTGCGGAGCCGGGCATAGGCGAGGACCTTGCCGAACCTTTCGAGGTGCTGGGCGAGGTGACGGCCCGCATGCACATCCACGCCCGGCAGTGGAAGCGCCCTGCCTGGTTCAGCCGCCACGTATGGGATTTCGAGACAAGCCTCGGCGAGGAGAAGCCGCATTGGGGGCGCTGGCGTGACGGCATGGGCGTCGACGCCGCGAAAGCCAGGCTTTTTGGCCGCACCGCGGAGCTGATCGGCCGCCGGCTCGCCGCCTTCGGCAAGGGCCATGACCGCTTCGGCCTCATCCATTGCGACCTGCGGCTCGCCAACCTTTTGATCGACGGCAAGACAGTGAAGGTCATCGACTTCGACGATTGCGGCTTCGGCTGGTTTATGTACGACGCGGCGACGCCCATCTCTTTCTACGAGCACGAGCCGCAGGCAGCCGATCTTATCCAGTCGTGGACGACCGGCTATCGTCGTGTGCTTGACCTGCCCAGGGCGGACGAGGACGAGATCCCGACCTTCGTGATGCTGCGGCGTCTGCTCCTGGTCGCGTGGATCGGCTCGCACGCCGAGACAGACCTCGCCAGGTCGATGGGCCTTCCCTATACCGAAGGAACGGTCGAGCTGTGCGAGGCCTATCTGAGCAAGTTTTGAACCGCTCTATGCCAGTGCCTCCAGGCTCTCCGGCAGGATCTGGCCGCCATCGACAATGATTGTCTGTCCCGTCACGTAGCCGGCTTCCTTCGACGCAAAGTAGAGCGCGGCGTAGCCGATGTCCTCCACGGTTCCGAGCCGCTTGAGCGGGATCGAGGCGGCCATGGTCTTCTGATAATCCTCGCCCAGTCCGACAAGGCCCTCGGTGATGATGTTGCCCGGCATCACGGCGTTGACGGTGATGCCGTATTTCGCCAGCTCGATGCAGGCCGTACGCATGAAGCCGAGCTGCCCCGCCTTGGTGGCGCCGTAGTGCGACCAGCCGGGAAAGCCGGTGACCGGGCCGGTGATCGACGACGTCAGCACGATGCGGCCCTGGTCGGATGTCTTCAAATACGGCACCGCCGCCTTGACCGCGTGGAAGGTGCCCTTGAGGTTGGTGTCGACAACCTCGTCCCATTGTTCCGAAGTCATGTCCTCGAGCCGCGCCTGCGGGAAAATTCCGGCATTGGCGCACAACACGTCGACGCGACCGTTTCTCGCGGCCACTGTCGCAAACGCACTCTCGATGCTGGCCAGTGAGGTGACGTCGCCCACCACGCCAAAGGCGCCGTGGCCGATCTCGGCGGCCGCGGCTTCGGCCTGGTCGAGATGGCGCGCGATGATGGCGACCTTGGCGCCAGATAGCGCGAACACCCGTGCTATGCCTTTGCCGATGCCTTTCGATCCGCCGGTAACAACGACGGACCGACCCTTCAAAGACTGGGTCATGATTTGAAGCTCCAAATGAGAAGGGGACAGAGCGATACTCTGTCCCCGTTGCCGAAAAGGATTCGGGGCGGTGAGCGCCCTAGCCTTCGTTCACCATGTGCCCAATGTTCTCGTACGCCTTGGGATTGGCGGACTTCAGAACGAAGCCCCAGATCAGGCCGACGATAAGGATCGCAAGCCCGACATACGGGATGCTCCTGGCGAAGCCATTGGTGCCGCCGAGCGTCGCGAGATTGGCCACCAGCGTGTAGACGAGGACCAACTGGACAACGAGCGAGATCAACGGCGCGATGACAGTCGTCAGCATGCTGCCGCCGCCGTTCTTCTTGAACCACATGTAGATGGCCAGCGAGACAACGGCCTGCAGCACCAAAAGCAGTCCGGTGCCAAGCACGGCAAACAGCGTATAGACGCCAAGCCAGGCCTGTCCCGACGGATCGTCGAAGCCGTAGGCCAAACCGTAGAGCAGCACCCATACCGCCGCCAGCACCGACTGCAGCGCCGAGGCCTTGTGGGGGCTCTTGTGGTGGTCATGCGTCTCGGCGATCGCCTGTGGCAGGACGCCCTCGCGTGCCAGCGAGTACAGATAGCGGGAAGCGGTGTTGTGGAAGGCCATGCCGCAGGCGAAGGAACTGGTCAGGATGAGAAGCGACATCAGCTGGTAGCCCCAGCCGCCGACAAAACTTTGAACGGGCGTCAGGAAGAAATTCACGCCGTCGGAGAATGCCTTGGCCACCATCTCGGCCTCGGTGGGATAGGCCGCCACCGCGCACCAGCTGACGAAGGTGTAGAACAGGCCAAGGCCGATGACCGAAATCAGCAGCGATTGCGGAATGATGCGCTTCGGATCGCGCGATTCCTCGGCATAATTCGGCGCCATCTCGAAACCGACCCAGGACCAGAACGCCATGAAGATACCGACGGCCGCTTCGCCCGCCGGTATGGCGACAGTGCCGACCTTCTGCTCGGCTACAGGCGTAAATACCTTGAATACATTGAGCGAATCGCCGGAAAAATTCGTCCCGCCATGCGCGAAAAGCACGCCCAGCGAGAAGATCACCAGCATGACCACTTCAAGAATGAGGGCGATCCCGAGCAGCCGTGCCGACACTTTCACGTCGCGGTAGGCGAGCGCTGCTATGACCACGATCATGGCGAGCGCAAGGACGATCCACGGCACGTTGATGCCGAAGTGCTGGGAGATCCACAAATTGCCGAAAAATGCGAACAGCCCGGTGAGAGAGGCTTCGAAGAGCGAGTAGCAGGCGAGCGAGCCAATGCCGGCCGACATGCCGACCTCGCGGCCGAGCCCCTGGCTGATGAAGGAGTAGAAGCCGCCGACGGACGACACGCGCGATGCCATCGCAGCATAGCCGACCGAGAAGATGGTCAGCACGATCGTCGCCATCAGGAAGGCGGCCGGCGTGTATTTGCCGATGCCGTAGCCTGCCGCGAACGGGACATTGCCCAGCATCGCCGACATTGGCGCCGCGCCGGTGACGGCCAGAAAGAGCACTCCCGCGAGCCCCACGGCCTTGGAGTGCAAAAGATTGATGCTGTTACTCTTCGAGACGTCGATCGTCCCGCGTGCAGTTTCTATGGCCATGAAGCCCTCTCCATTCGTGACAGCTGTATTTGGTCCCCGCACGTGGCGGCCGATGTGTCCCGGCCTGCGAGTGCAGCCATGACACTACGGACGCCGCGTCACTTTGCCAAGGCCATGATTTTGCATAGCTCGGCGCTCGACATCACGTGGCAGTAGATCATGTTGATGATTTCGAGCTCCTTGCGATGGAGATCCTCGGTCGCCGCCGCGCAGCAATCCTCCAGCACAATGACCGCATAGCTCTCGTCCGCCAGGCTGCGCACCGTCGAAGACACGCACTGGTCCGTGAAGATACCGCAGCAGATGACATTCCTGATGCCGAGATTGTGCAGGATCAGGCGCAGATTCGTTCCCGTCAGCGCGGAATCGGTGGTCTTGGTCACCACGATTTCGTCGCCGACCGGCTGCAGTTCGGCGACCAGCTGCGAGGGCGCATCGTTCTTGGGCAGCAGCAAATTGTTCCAGCCCGGCATTTTCTGCGAGAGCGAGCGGTCACGCCCGTCCTTGGTGTGGCAGGCGATGCGGGCAAAAAGGCATTCGATGCCGTTTTGCCGTGCCAGCGCCAGCAGTCTTGCCGTGTTCGGTATGACCGTGCCGTGCATGCGCTCATGGAACGGCGTCCACAGGTCGTAGCGGTGTTGCTCTTGTGGCGAGACCGCCGCGCGATCCGGCCGTTCCAGGTAGGTGTTCTGAACGTCGATGACCAGGATGGCGGTTTGCGCCGGCACTAGTACCGGGTCATCCGGCTCGGGTGCGCCGAGATAGTAGAGCGAACGGAATCCGGTTTTCCAGCTCATGCGGTCCTTTCAGAAGCGGAAGGTGAAAAGGCCGCGCGCCGCATAGGTCTCGGCGGCCTCCTCGATGAAACGGGCGATGCGTTCGGCCTGGTAGGTGTCGCGCATCGTGGCGGCGGCCTCGAGCAATTCTTCCTTGGACTTGGCGCGGCCTGGGCGCAGCAGTTCGTAGACCTGCATGATGAAATCCTGCGGCACCTCGACAAGCTCTGCCCCACGCTCGAAGTTGAGTGCCAGTGTCGGCCGTCCGACATCGCGCGCCACATCGGCCTGTGCCTGCAGCGCTTGTGGGGTGATGCGAAGGTCTTCCATCGTCACGTCGCCGGCAAGCACCGAATCCAGCGTTATCTCAGCAAGCGACTTGCCGCGCTTGCCCTTCACGGCGCCGGGCTGTGTTTCGGCGAGCGGATAGTCGGCGCGCGTATGGGTCACGATTTGACCTCCGTCAGGGTGACGTCTATCTCTTCGGGAGCCGCACCGGCCTCGGTCAGCCCGGTTTCGATGGCGTAGATAAGGGCGACGCGGGCGTGGTAGCGCGATCCCATGGCCTCGCCCCGCTGCGGCACCACGATGGGCTCCGGCATTTCGCCCAGTGCATAGGCCGCCGCATTGGCACCGAGCGCGCGATAGTGCTCAAGCCTGGTGATCGGCGCATTGGAAAACAGTTCGAGATTGTTGTGCGGCTGACGGTCGCGCTGATGGATGACGGCCGTGCCCTTGGCCTGGACGCCGATGCCGATGCCGCTGCCGGCAAGCCGGGCGGCGGACAGACCGAGGAAGGAGGTATCGGCGGTATGGCGAAAGCGAACGACGCGCGCCTTGAGCCCGCGTGCGCGAATTGCATCCAGCATCGCGCCAAGCACTTCGGAGAGCCGATGTCCGGCCGTCGTCCGATAAAGCTTGAGCCCGAATGCCGGGCTGATGCCGATGACCACATCGTCCTTGGCCGATCCGTTGGCCGCCGGCCCAAGATTGCGATAGCGGATGTGCCTTGCCTCGTCCTTCTCGTGCAAGGCTTCCGAGCGCAGCACCTCCTTCTGGTCCAGCACATCGCGGATGTCATTGAGCTGCAGACGCCGTTCTTCGGACACGCGGTAGCCGGAGCCCGGGCCGAGATAGTCGTTGGGATCGTTCACCGCGCTGACGATCCGCCCGTTGCGGATCATGGCCGAGGTCTGGAGATAGTCACCAGAAAGGCGCAGCTTGACCACGTCGAGGAGGTTCTCCGCCTCTTCGCGGAACCCACGCTTGGCCAGCGCCTTGACCACATCGATCACGGTGATGCCACGCTCCTTGATGGCTTCGCTGATAAAGCTGACGTCGCGCGGCATCAGGCTGCGCGTATCGTCGGAACCGGACGCGTAGACCACACTGCTCTTCATGTCCTCGGTCGGGGAGGAAAGGTCGAGTTCCTCGAACACGGCAGCGATCGCTTCCACCGCCCGCTCGCGCAGCTCGATCGCGCGCGACTCGGGCAGCGGCGTCAGCCCGCCATCGGCCTCGAAATCGCGCTGCAGCACCAGATAATCTTCCAGTTCCTCGCCGTTGATCAGCGACGGGTTGAACGAATTGTCGTATTTCAGGATCGATCCCATGCCGGAGCAGATCAGATCCGAGCCGGCAATCAGATAGGGAAGGATTTTGGCGCCGACGCGAATTTCCGATTCGGTCGAGCGCGCGTCATTGCCGGACGCGCATTCGAGATCGAGCCAGACGGCGATGAGGTTCTCGGCCATCAGCTCGCGGACGCCGCCGGGTATAGTGGCGGTCAAGGGCGCCCCGTCGATGCCGCCATTTTGCGTGCCCTGCACGCCCATGCCACGCTGCAGACAGAGGCAGCGCGCCTCCAGGTAGAGCAGTGATTTCGCTTCATGGAAGCCCATCAGCAGCTCTGAGCCGGCACCCGACGTGCAGCGCATCTTGACGCCGCGCGAGGCATAGGCGGCGGCGAGAAATGCCTTGGACCACGGCGTGTCGTCGCCATCGGTGAACGACTTTTCAGTTCCGTAGACGGAAACGGTTTCGGCGTAGGAGGTGAAGCCGGCCATGGCGATGCGCAGTTCTTCGGCTTCCTCGCTGGAACACTGGAACAGCGTTCCCCAGCGGCCGACCGCGCCGCCCACCGCGCACGCCACCGCGTTGGACCAGGCGTTGCGCGACACGCGCATCGTCGTCTCGATCTCGTCGAAGCCAAAGGCGACAGCAGTCGCCGCGTCGGCGGCGAGCTGCAACGGGTCGTCCTTGGCGTTGGTGACATGCGCCTGATTGCCCGGCGTCTTGCGCGCCCGCATCTTCGAATAGGCGAAGGCGATCTCCAGCGCGTTGAGCTGCGACACCACCTCGGCGAGTTTCGCGGGCGTCATGCCATGGGCGAGCCGCACCAGCGTTTCGCGCGGCACGTTCATGTCGACCAGCCAGCGTGCGACGGTCGCCGAGTCCAGCGCCATCGCTTCAGGCGCCACCTCCGGGTCGATGTGATGGCGGGCAATGAAGCGGTCGATCATGTCGTAGTCGTGTTCGAGCACCCCATCGAGGGACACGACGCGCCCCTCCTTGATGCCGACGCCGGGCTTGGGATCGGCCGGGCTGGAGAAGGCGGAGAAGCCGTTGGCGGGGTCTTCCGCCGCGAACTTGTCCAGCCGCAACGGCCGCTCGTCCCAGTCGGCGAAGCGCTTCCAGCGGTTCAGTTTCGGCGTCATGCGTGCTATCCTCGACCCAGCCGAAAGACTAGTGAATGCCTATTCGCCACACAATGACCCTGTATCGACCGCCGGCCAAGGGGGTGCACGCCGCAGGCTCAATATACCCGAAGCTCCTCGCCTCGATTGGCGCGGTGACGGCACTTTTGAAAGACCACCTAGGCGCTATCGGACGCCGCAAGCTGCAAGAAATCTTCCAATTGATCTCGATAGTTGGTGAAACCTCGAAATGTTATGCTGTTTGAACAATCGAGTGGGAGTAGAGGAACGGACGGCAATAGCGTAGCGGCGGCGATTTTCGCAATTGTATGAATTGTTTTCGTGTCCGCATTTCGCTTCCTGCCGAACTGGCATTCTCCATCTGCAGTCTGGCAAGTCAGATCTGCGGCCAGGTACCTGATGAAGTAAAGCCCTTTCAAAAAGGGGAGAGGGCTATAGCGTAGAATGGCGTGCGAAGAGGCGGTCTGCCTTCCCCCGCATCTCGGTCTTTGACATCAATTTTGCGGTTCGCCCGAAAGCAGACATCTACGGCGACTTCAGCGACTTGCCGCGTCGTGGCAAGCGTTCGCCTCCAGATTTGGAGGTACATTGGCGTCGCGGCCGGTCGGCCATTCAATTGGCAATCCGTGAGGGTTCATGTTTGCAGCCGCATTTGCGCTGCATCAATGCCACGCACAGCCGACAGACTTAGAAACGAAATCAGTAGACCGGGATTTCAGCTCGGATCGAGAAAGGATCGCAGCCGTTACGTGACAGCGATGGTCACATAGTGGTCGATAGATATGTGCGACGGTTCCTGCCGAAAACGGATTGAAAGCGTCGAACGAACTCAACTCACTGGTTTGCGTTAGACGGTGGCCAGGATTTTCGCGAATGCAGAGGGATCGGAACATGGACGACCATTCGAGAACTGCGGCTGATGCGAACCGTTTGTCCGCACGGGAGCTACACGATCTCGACGCGTACTGGCGCGCCGCCAACTACCTGACCATCGGCCAGATTTACCTGCTCGACAATCCGCTGCTGCGCGAGCCGCTCCGGCTTGAGCATGTCAAGCCGCGGCTGCTTGGTCATTGGGGGACCTCGCCGGGGCTCAGCTTCATCTATGCGCATCTCAACCGCGCAATCAGGCAGCGCGACGCCAACGTCATCTATGTCTGCGGTCCCGGCCACGGCGGCCCCGCCATGGTGGCCAACACCTATCTCGAGGGCACTTACAGCGAACTCAATCCCGATGTCTCGCTCGATGAGACCGGCATGAAGAAGCTGTTTCGCCAGTTTTCCTTTCCGGGCGGCATTCCCAGCCACGCGGCGCCGGATGTGCCGGGATCAATCCATGAGGGAGGCGAGTTGGGCTATTCGCTCTCGCATGCCTATGGCGCGGCATTCGACAACCCGGATCTCATCGTCGCTTGCGTGGTCGGAGACGGCGAGGCGGAAACCGGACCGCTTGCCACCGCCTGGCATTCCAACAAATTCCTCAATCCGGCGCATGACGGTGCGGTGCTGCCGATCCTGCATCTCAATGGCTACAAGATCGCCAATCCGACCATTCTCGCCCGGATCCCCGAAGAGGAACTGCGCGCGCTGTTCGTAGGCTACGGCTATGAGCCGCTGTTCGTCGAAGGCCACGACCCGGCCCTGATGCATGAAAAGATGGCGGTCGTGCTCGACGAAGCGCTCGACCGCATCAAGGCGATCCAGGAAACTGCGCGCAGCAGCGGCGCCATTGTCCAGTCGCGGCCGAGATGGCCGATGATCGTGCTGCGCAGCCCAAAGGGCTGGACCGGGCCCAAGGAAGTCGACGGATTGAAGACCGAAGGTTTCTGGCGCGCGCATCAGGTTCCCTTGTCGGGTCTCGCCGAAAACCCGGCGCATCTGAAGATGCTCGAGGATTGGATGCGCAGCTACCGGCCGGAAGAGCTGTTTGACGCAACAGGTGCTCCAGCGCCGACGATCCGCGCGACTGCTCCGCAGGGCTCAAGGCGCATGAGCGCCAACCCGCATGCCAATGGCGGCCTTCTGCGCCGTTCTCTCGATTTGCCCGGTCTTGATCAGCACGCCATTGTGATCGAGCGCCCCGGAGCCGTGAAGGCGGAGTCGACACGGGTCATGGGCCACTTCCTGCGCGACGTGATGGCACTCAACCAGGGCGCCAGGAACTTCCGCATCGTTGGCCCCGATGAGACGGCGTCGAACCGGCTTCAGGATGTCTTTGAGGTGACGGAACGCGCCTGGATGGAAGAAATCCTTCCAGAGGACGTCCATCTCGGACGAGACGGCAGGGTGATCGAGATCCTGTCCGAGCATACCTGCCAGGGCTGGCTGGAAGGCTATCTGCTGACCGGCCGGCATGGCTTTTTCTCGTGCTACGAGGCCTTCACGCACATCATTGACTCCATGTTCAACCAGCATGCCAAATGGCTTGACGCCTGCCGCAAGCTGCCATGGCGGCAGCCGGTTGCGTCACTGAACTACCTCTTGTCCAGTCACGTCTGGCACCAGGAACACAATGGCTTCAGCCATCAGGATCCCGGCTTCATCGACGTCGCCCTGAACAAGAAGGCTGATGTCGTGCGTGTCTATCTGCCGCCGGATGCCAACAGCCTGCTCTGTGTGACCGACCATGTGCTGAAGACCTGGAACCGCATCAACGTCATCGTCGCCGGCAAGGCGCCATCCTGGCAGTGGCTGGGCATCGAGGAGGCGATCGTCCACTGCAACGCCGGCGTCGGGATATGGGAGTGGGCCTCGACTGACCACGGCGCCGAGCCGGACGTGGTCATGGCCTGCGCCGGCGACGTGCCGACGCTGGAGACGCTTGCCGCGGTACAGATCCTGAAAGAGCATATTCCGGATCTGCGGATCAGGGTGGTCAACATTGTCGACCTGATGACCCTGCAGCCCAAGGAGCATCATCCGCACGGCCTGTCGGACCGCGACTTCGACGCGCTGTTCAGCAAGGACAAGCCAGTGATCTTCGCCTATCACGGTTATCCCTGGACTATCCATCGGCTGACCTACCGACGGACCAACCACCAGAACATTCATGTGCGCGGCTACAATGAAGAAGGCACGACCACCACGCCCTTCGACATGACTGTACTCAACGGCCTCGACAGGTATCATCTTGTGCTCAGCGTGCTCGACCGGATTCCCGAGCCGAGCGGCGCCCATGTCGGGCTCAAACACGCGATGGAAGGAAAGCTGATTGAGCATCGAGCCTATATCCGCGCCCACGGGCAGGATATGCCGGAGATTCTCGGCTGGAAGTGGGAACAGTAAGCCGGTGACAGGCCGATCATGACTGATGCGATCCTGGTCCTCAATGGCGGCTCATCAAGCCTGAAGTTCGCCGTCTTCGAGGAGCAAGGGGACCTTCCCCTGCTGTTGCGCGGCAGCGTGTCTTCGCTCGCCCGAAATCCGAGACTGCGCACGGTGGCCACGGCAGCGGCGGCTGCGGTCGACAAGAGCCTTGGCGATGGACCGATCGCGATCGCCGACGCATCTTCGGCGGTGGCCTCGTTGCTCGCCGATCGCAATCTCCTCGGCCGGATCGGCAAGATCGGCCATCGCATCGTTCATGGCGGTCAGGCCTTCACAGCGGCGGCTCTGCTCGACGCAGGTACATTGGCAGCCCTGCACGGGCTGGAGCCGCTCGCGCCTATCCATCAGGCTATCAACCTCGAGATCGTCAAGCTGGCAGCTGAGCTGCTGCCGCACGCCGCGCAAGTCGGCTGCTTCGATACGGCATTTCACGCAACCCGGCCGGCGCTTGCCAAGATCTACGGTCTGCCCCGAGACATGGCGGAGCAGGGGATCGTTTCCTACGGCTTTCACGGACTGTCTTACAGCCACATTGCAGGGATGTTGCGGGAACGGTACGGCGCCGGCTCCGGTGGCCGGGCGATCGTTGCCCATCTCGGCAGCGGCGCGAGCCTGTGCGCCATGCGGGCAGGGGCAAGTGTGGCGACCACAATGGGATTTTCGACGCTCGACGGTCTCGTCATGAGCACCCGCTGCGGCGCGCTGGATCCGGGCGTGATCCTGCATCTTCTGCGTAGCAAGAACTTATCGGCCGATGAACTGACCGACCTTCTCTACGAGCGCTCGGGCCTGCTGGGCGTGTCCGGCATTTCCGGGGACATGCAGACCTTGCTCGACAGCAAGGACCCAGCGGCCGTTCAAGCCGTCGATCTCTTCATCTATCGCGTCGGGCGAGAGATCGGGTCGCTGGCAGCCGCGCTTGGCGGTCTCGACACTTTGGTGTTTACCGCCGGTATTGGCGAGCACGCGCCCCTGATCCGGCGCAAAGTCTGCGAGGCTGCCGCGTGGCTTGGCCTGGCGCTTGATGAAGGCTTGAACCAAAACGGCGATGGTCTCGTCAGCGCCGCTACGTCACGTGTCGATATTCTTGTCATTCCCGCCGATGAGGAGTTCGCCGTGGCGCGAGACCTGCTTGCTTTCTGAGCAGGTCTCGTTGCGGCTGGGAGGCGAGCGAGTACCTACGCCGGCAGACTGGCGCCCCGCTTGCGCTGAACCAGAACGAGTGTCGCATCGTCGGGGTCGGCAGTCACGGTGAAACCCATCTCGCGCTCAAGATCGATCGCTGCGCGGTTTTCCCGATTTTCGATCGATTCGATCGTTTCGAGACCGTGCTCATCTGCGTAGCGCGCGACGTGGGCGAGCAATTCCCAGCTGACCCCCAAATGTTTGCGGTCATCGCGGATGCAGATGGCGACCTCGCCACGCCTGTCGGCCGGATCGCTGGCCAGCGTCGCCACCGCGATCAACATTCCGTCCGGTGCGAATGCCAGGAAATTATGGATATGCGCATCGTCGGATCGGGTCATCGCAACCAGCCTCTCGTGCGAAACTTCCCGCACGGCGCCCAGAAAGCGGAAGCGCAGATCCTCGGGCGTCACATGGGTGAAAAACTCGGCGACCGTCGGCTCGTCTTCGGGGCGTGCACCGCGAACGTCAAAGCGGAATCCTGAGTGCGTGGTAAGGGTCGTGTTCATCGTCTTCGGTCCTTGGCTTGCCCTTGCGGGCATTGTTGTTCTGGATCGCTAAAGCGGTGCGCGTCATTCGCCCATGTCGAGCAGCACGTCCTGCTTGAGAATCTCGAGGCTGCGCAGGCCAAGCAGGCGAATGACGCCCTTGTCCTTCAGGCGGGTGAAGACCCGCGACACGGTCTCGATAGTGAGGCCGAGATAGTCGCCAATATCCATGCGCGACATCGGCAACTCGACCTGGCGCAGGCCGCCCTGGCGTTCCGCCATGTCGACCAGGAAGGCGGCAACACGCTCGATGGCATTCTGGCGGCCAAGCACCAGCAGATGTTCCTGGGCTCTGATCAGACCTTTGAGTGCCAGCGGCAGCAACTGCCGGGACATGTCCGCGGCTGAGGCGATCCGGAAAACCCGGATGCCGGTCGCATTGATCGCCTCGGCGAAGAAATGATGGGTGGCGTCGGCTTCGAAGCCGAATGTCTCTCCGGCCATATGGAAGGCGCTGATCTGCCGGCGGCCATCGGCCAGAAGGCGGTAGACGCGCACGGCGCCGAATTCGACCTGGTAAAGCGGCCCTGCCTTTTCGCCCTGGGCGTAGATCTCCGTACCCGCCGGGAAGAAGCTCACCGGCTGCGTCGCATCGAGCAGAGCAAAAGGGGCCTGCTGCGTGGGCAGTTCAATATTGGCGATCTGTTGAGCGTACATGGCTGTGTTCCCGGTTGATCCGTGACAACAGAAGTCGCGCAAAATCGAACCGGCCGAAATTCGGTTATGTCCCTAAGGGAAACTACCTAGGCGCTCGTCGGCGCCGAGCCGGGCGAAGCGGCGTGGCCGCGGGAAACCGCGTAACTGGCGCAGCGCGATCGCCTTGACCATGGTCAAATGACGACGAGGCCGGTCGGCTTGATCGGGATCAATGTTTCGCGCGGCGGTTCTGCCACTCTTGGCCAGAACCAACAAGAGGATTTGACCATGTCCGCCGATGACATCGTTCTCTGGGGCGTCGCGTTTGGGTTTGCCTATCTCGCCGGAGCATCGATTTGCTTTGAACTCGCGTCGGCAACCACAGGCGAACCTTCTGCGACAAACTACAGCTTTGGCCGCCATGCACGACCTAGTCGGGTGAAGGTGAGGTACTGAGATGACGACATGCGATCTGGAAGACGTCATCGCACCTTGGAATGAGGCGTTGCGCGTGCCGGAGATGCTTCCTTTCATAAGGTCAGGGCAGAAGCTTCTGCAGGCGAACGTCGCCTTGCAGGCGCATTCCGCGCGGATTCTTATGCGCTATCAGCTTGAAGGCCTCTCGTTCCTCGGGCGTCGGTTGGAAGCCGACCTGAAACTGGTCGAGACACTGATCGCCAGCGGCGAATTCGTGGATGCGTTCGACGTCGTCGGCAACTTTGTCCAAAACTCCACAGCCGCCTATGCGGACGAAATCGGCAAGGTCGCCTCGATCGGCGCCAGCTTCGCCGCGGAGGCGGCCGGGCATCTGCGCAAGGAGGCGCGCAACACGATCGAGGACATGGCCGCGGCGACCGCCACCGCCTGAGAACGTCCGGCTCTACGAGACGCGCCGCGGAGGTGGCGGGGGACTCGGTTCGTGCCGAACGCGCCAGTAAAGCCATGTGTGATCGAGTGCCAGATTTGAGCCAGATCAAGGTATGGCGTCCACATCTCATCCATGCTGGGACGATGAAACCTCGATCCCTGCCTGGACGCTTCCTGCTGCTTGGACTTGCCCTTCTTTGCGCGACGCCGGCATGGGCAGGCGACGACGCGCAGACTGTTCGCGGCAAGAAGCTTGTCGAGACGAACTGTTCCGGGTGCCATGCCGTCGGCTTGAACGACAAGAGCACCCATCCCGATGCGCCGCCCTTCCGCACATTGTCGAGCCGCTATCCGGTGGAGGATCTTGAAGAGGCACTCGGTGAGGGGATCTCGACCGGCCACCCCGACATGCCGGAATTCGTCGCGACTCCCACGCAAATTGACGCCATCGTTTCCTACATAAAGAGCCTGGATCGCAGATGAGACGCCTCCGTCGGCCATAGGCTTAGAGCGTTTCCTGTTTTGAGAGAATCGTAGGATTCCCAAAGCAGGGCGATTGTGATTCAAGATGCTGGCTGGATTGGAGGCCAGGATCTGATGACGCGAGCGCTTTCAAACGATCTTCGTGAGCGTGTTGTTGAGGCAGTTGGCGCGGGTGAGAACTGCCGTGCAGTGGCATCGCGCTTTGGCGTTGCAGTTTCCTCTGTAGTGAAGTGGTCGCAGCGTTACCGTGCAACGGGCTCGGTGGCGCCGGGCAAGATGGGCGGACACCGCAAGCGTGTTCTGGAGCCGCACCGTGCCTTCATCGTGGAGCGGATTAATCAGACCTCTGAACTGACGCTGCATCGGCTGAAGGACGAGTTGGATGCGCGCGGGGTCAAGGTCTCGCACAATACGGTCTGGATGTTCTTGAGGCGCGAGGGCCTGAGCTTCAAAAAAAACGCCGTTCGCCCTTGAGCAGGCGCGCGCCGACATTGCCCGCAGGCGTCAGCGATGGCGATCCTGGCAGACCGGTCTCGATCCGCAGTGCCTGGTCTTCATTGATGAGACCTGGATCAAGACCAACATGGCTCCGCTGCGCGGTTGGGGGCCGAAGGGCAAGCGGCTGCGCGGCCTGGCTCCGCACGGCCACTGGCGCACGCTGACCTTCCTTGGCGCGCTGCGCTGGGATCGGCTCGCAGCACCTTGCGTCTTCGACGGACCGATCAACGGCCAATGCTTTCGCGCGTATGTCGAGCAGCAGCTCGTCACCGTTCTGAAGCCCGGCGACATCGTCGTCATGGATAATCTGGGAAGTCATAAGTCGGCAGCCATCAGGCAGATGATCAAGGCTGCAGGCGCCAGGCTTTGGTATCTGCCGCCCTACTCTCCGGACCTCAATCCGATCGAGCAGGCCTTCGCCAAGATCAAACACTGGATGCGCCAAGCCCAGAAACGCACCGTCGAGGACACGTGGCGTCACATCGGCCACCTCGTCGAAACCATCGAGGCAGCCGAATGCAAGAACTACTTCCAAAACGCAGGCTACGCTTCCGTCAAAACGTGAAAGGCTCTAGGCCGCGCCGATGCCTGTACGCACCCCGGGCTGAGGGATCGAAAGCGGCTCAGGCGTGGAAGCTGGTGCCTTGCCGACCTCTGACGATTTCAACAGCGTCCTCGAGCCGGCCGATCGCTGCCGAATTGCCGGTCGCCTCAACGAATTCGATTGCGGCACTGACTTTCGGCCCCATGGAGCCGGCCGCAAAATTCTTCCCGGATAGCTCCTTGGGGCTCACGCGCCGGAGCGCCCGAGCAGCCGCCGTTCCATAGTCGACATAGACGGCGTCGACATCGGTCAACAGGAGCAGCATGTCGGCTTGCAACTGGCGGGCAAGAAGCGAGCTTGCCAAATCCTTGTCGATGACTGCTTCCACGCCGCAAAGACTGCCGTCATCCCGAGCTATCACCGGAACCCCACCGCCGCCGGTGCAGATGACGATCACGCCGCGCTCGACCAGGAACGAAATCACCGAGGCTTCCAGGATTGCCAGCGGTTTGGGCGAAGGCACGACCCGGCGCCATTTGTCGCCATCGGGTGCGATTCGCCAGCCGCGTTCGGTGGCAAGCTTGCGTGCGGCTGCCTCATCGTAGACCGGGCCGATCGGCTTCGTCGGGTGAGCGAACGCCGGATCGTGCGGATCCACTTTCACTTGTGTGAGCAGGGTTGCGAAAAGCCTCTCCTTGAGGAGGTTGCCGAGTTCCTGTTCGATCATGTAGCCGATCATGCCGGCGCTCTCGGCGCCGAGCACGTCCAGCGGGAAGGAGCCGCCGTCCGGGTCCGCGGCCGACTGGAGCGCGAGTAGCCCGACCTGAGGGCCGTTGCCATGCGTGATGACGACCGAATGCCCTTCGCCGATCAATGCCGCCAACGCCGATGCCGCACGCCTGACATTGTCGCGTTGGTTGTCGGCGGTCATCGGCTCGCCGCGCCGCAACAGCGCGTTTCCGCCCAGGGCAACGACGATAAGCATCTCAGGTGCCGATCGTGGCTACGAGCAGGGCCTTGATCGTGTGCATGCGGTTTTCAGCCTGGTCAAAAACGATCGAGGCTGACGACTCGAATACCTCGTCGGTAACTTCCATGCAGTCGATGCCATACTCCTTGGCGATGAAGGCACCGATTTCTGTTTCGGTGTCATGGAACGCCGGCAGGCAGTGCATGAATTTGGCGTGGGGATTGCCCGTCGCCGCCATCACCTCTCCGGTGACCCGGTATGGCGTCAACAGGCGGATGCGTTCCGCCCAGCCGGATTTGTCCTCGCCCATCGACATCCACACGTCGGTGTAGACGAAGTCGGCGTCCTGAACGCAGCTCGTCACGTCTTCATCCAGCCGGAAGCGGCCGCCGCTTTGTGCGGCGAGCTCCCTGACATGGGCGCAGAACGCCTCGTCGGGCCAAAGGTCCCTTGGCGAGGCAATGCGCATATCGATGCCAACCATGGCCGCACCCAGCGCCAATGACAGCGCGACATTGTCGCGGCCCTCGCCAACAAAGGCGACGGTCATGTCCGACAGATGCTTGTGCGTGAATTCGCGCATCGTCATGAAGTCGGCAAGGATCTGCGTTGGATGCGCCTCGTCGGTAAGGCCGTTGTAAACCGGCACACCTGCATGCGCGGCAAGCAGTTCGGCCTGGTGCTGACCAAAGCCGCGATATTCGATCGCGTCATACATGCGGCCTAGCACCCGCGCTGTATCTTTCATGGATTCCTTGTGGCCGATATGGCTGCCGCTCGGCCCGAAATAGGTAACGTGGGCGCCCTGGTCATAGGCTGCCACCTCAAAGCCTGTCCGGGTGCGCGTCGAATCCTTCTCGAAGATGAGCGCGATGTTCTTTCTGACAAGACGCGGGATCTCATGTCCTGCGACCTTGGCCGCCTTGAGATCGGCCGCCAGTTTGAGAAGGAAGCGGATCTCATCGGCGGTCAGATCGTCCAGGGTAAGGACGGAGCGGCCGTGAAGGTTGATCGACATTGGAAAATCCTTTCTGGTCAGACCGGGTCGCGGGCAATGGGACAGGTCATGCAGTGGCCGCCGCCGCGGCCGCGGCTTAGTTCGGCCCCCTCGACGGTGATTACTTCGATACCCGCGCGGCGCAGAAGCGTGTTGGTGTAGACGTTGCGGTCGTAGCCGATGACGACGCCGGGCTCGACCGCGACGACATTGTTTCCGTCGTCCCATTGCTCGCGCTCGGCCTCGTAGCGGTCGCCGCCCGTCGCGATGATGCGTAGTGTCTTCAGCCCGAGGGCCTCGGCGACCACCGTCGTGAAGGGCTTTGTCTCATCGATGACCTCGACCGCCGCCTCTGCATCGCCTGGGCGCAGCGAGAAGGTGCGCAACTGGTCAACCACCGGCGGGTACAGGGTGACGAGGTCGCGGTCGCAGAAGGTGAAGACGGTGTCGAGATGCATGAAGCTGCGGTCGCGCGGCATCAAAGCGGCAATCACCCGCGTCGCTTCGCCGGCTGCAAAGAGGCTTCGCGCGAGGTCGCCCACCGCTTGCGGCGTCGTGCGCTCGCCCATGCCGACAAGAACCGTCCCGTCGCCGATTGGCATGACATCGCCACCTTCGAGGCTGATGCCCGTCCCCTGGCTCGGCGAGACGAATGGGACGCCGCTGTCGCGAAAGCGAGGGTGAAAGCGATAGACAGCCTCGACATTGGCTGCCTCCGGGCGCCTGGCAGGCCAGTACATCGCGTTGACCGACACGGCGCCATAGATCCAGCAGGAACTGTCGCGTGTGAAAAGCTGGTTCGGCAGCGGCGGGAGCACGAAGTCCTGGGGGCCAAGCGTTCGTCCAGTCAGCCCCCTGGGCTCGAAGGGAAGCTCCGCACGCGCAATGCCGCCGACCAGATAAGCGGCAAGTTGCTCCGATGGCATTTCGTTCAGCCAGCCGCGCAGCTCGCCGACCATGTCCAGTCCAACCACCCCCGGATGAACCCGGCGCTCGAGCAACCAGTCACGCGCTTCGGCAAGACCTATTGTCTCCGCCAACAGGTCGGCGAACGGATGGACCACGACGCCGCGTTCGCGCAACGCATCGACAAAGACGTCGTGCTCCTGGCGAGCGCGCTTGACCCAAAGCACATCATCGAAGAGCAGCGCTTTGCAGTTCTCTGGTGTCAGCCTGCGCAGGCTGAGGTCCGGACGGTGGACCATCACCTCGCGCAGCCGGCCGACCTCGGAGTGGACACCCAGGCTTGTCATCGCGTCAATCCTCTCACAGCGGGCTGACGGCGCCGGTCCACATCTCGTAAACGGCGAGGATGGCGACCGCGATGAGGGTTCCGGCGAGGGCGGCCTCGGCAGGATGGAACACGCGCTGATTGGTTTCGCGGCGCGCCCAGATGTAGAAGAGGATGCCCGGCGCATAGAGGATCGCGCACATGAACAGGTAGGCAGGCCCTGCCGCGTAGACGAGCCACAGGCCGTAGACCGTTGCCAGCAAGCCGGCGAAAAGCGGACCGACACGCTGCTCGCCGCTTTCGTAACTCTCTCCGGTCAAGGCGAGCTTGGCCGCGTAGGCTCCCGAAAAGATATAGGGCACCAGGATTGCGGCCGACGCGATGTAGAACAGTGCCTGGTAGGTGCTTTGTGCGAAGAGCGTGATCACCAGAAAAGCTTGGACCAGCAGGTTGGTGATCAGAAGCGAAGTCGACGGCACGCCACGTCCGCTTTCCCGGCCGAAGAATTTCGGCATCGTCCCGTCCTTGGCGGCGACATGCGGAATTTCGGCTGCAAGCAGCGTCCAGCTCAGGAAGGCGCCGACCACCGACACGACAAGCGCGATGTTGATGAGGACAGCGCCCCAGGGACCGACGACCGCCTCCAGCACGCCCGCCATGGACGGGTTCTTCAGCGCGGCGAGTTCAGGCTGGCTGAGGATGCCGAGCGACAGCAGCGACACCAGGGCGTAGAGGGCGAGACAAGTGAAGAAGCCGAGGACTGTCGCCATGGCGATGTCTTTGCGGCGCTCGGCCCGGCCGGAAAATACGCTGGCGCCTTCGATGCCGATGAATACCCACAGGGTCACCAGCATCGTGCTCTTCACCTGGGCGGTAATCGAACCGAGACCGGCGTTCCCGAGACCGGTGAAGTCGAGGGACCAGACCTGCAGTTTGAAGGCGACGGCAACAACCCCAACGAACAGGACGATTGGAGCGATCTTCGCCACCGTGACGATGAGGTTCACAACGGCGGCCTGCCGGATGCCGGCGAGAACCAGGACATGGATCAGCCATAGCAGGATCGATGCGCCGAGCACCGCCTGCCAGGTGTTTCCGTCGCCAAAGGCCGGAAAGAAATAGGAGAGCGCGCTGAAAACGATCACCGCGTAGGAGACGTTGCCGACCCATGCGCTGATCCAGTAGCCCCAGGCGCTGTTGAACCCGATAAAGGGACCGAAGCCGGCCTTGGCGTAAGCGTAGGGTCCGGCGTCGAGTTCGGGCTTGCGGGTCGCAAGCGACTGATAGACGAAGACCAGCGCCAGCATGCCGACCGCAGTGATTGCCCAGCCAATCAGGATGGCGAGAGGACCCGCGCCTGCCGCCATGTTCTGCGGCAGGCTGAAAACGCCGGAGCCGACCATGGACCCGATCACCAGTGCGGTCAGGGACCCCAGTCTGAGTTTCGTCGGCGCCGCGGTAGCGACTTTCCGAACAGGAATGTTGATGTCAGCCGTGGTCATGATGCTCTCCCGGATTTGAGGCTCAGATGGGAGGCAATCAACAGGAAGACCGGCCAGGCAGCTTTGATGTTGGTCAAATAGAAGCTTGATTTCCAAAGGCGCGAGCTCGGGGCCCGCCGTTTGCTCGAGATCGTTTGATCCGCATCAACGTCCACATGACCTCGCCTCTCCATAATCAAACCTTAGCCGAGCGAGCGCGGCCCGCTCACAAGAAGAGGTGCAACCATGAACAACAACGTTTTGAGGCAGAACATCATCGATGAGTTGGAGTTCGAGCCAAGCATCGACGCAGCCAATATCGGCATCGCCGTTGACAACGGCGTGGTCACGTTGACCGGCCATGTGTCGACCTACGCGCAGAAGGCAGCCACGGAAGAAGCGGTACGGCGCGTCAAGGGTGTGAAAGGTATCGCGGAGGAAATCGAAGTACGGCCCTTGGGGAGTAATCTGACGGCCGACGACGAGATCGCCAAGCGTGCTCTGCACTCGATCAGCTGGAATACTGTCGTGCCGGACGGAGCGGTCCAGGTGAAAGTCCAGAATGGCTGGGTGACCCTCACCGGCAAGGTGGAGTGGCAGTATCAGAGATCCGCCGCGTTCGCCGCCATCCGATACCTGGCCGGCGTGATCGGCGTCGTCAACAACATCGAGGTGATGCCGCACGCGACTGCGCCGAATGTGAAAAAGTGCATCGAAGACGCCTTGAAGCGTAATGCCGAGGTCGAGTCAAAAGCGATAGAAGTCAACGTATCCGACGGCAAGGTTACCCTGAAAGGCAAAGTCAACAGCTGGGCCGAACGCCGCACAACAGAGCGCGCCGCCTGGGCTGTGCCTGGCGTGCGCATGGTTGAAGACCACCTTACAATCGCCTGATGCGTCGGAACGTCAAAGGGAAGCGAGCATGACCCGCTTCCCTTGTTCCTTGCGGCGAACTCGCACGCACACCAAAGTCTATCCGCTAGAACAGGCCAATCGGGCGTTGGACGATCTGAGACAAGGGAGATTGAGCGGCGCCGCTGTCCTGGTGCCATGACGCCGGATTTTGATTATCAGCGCATTTGTCGGACCCACTTCGCCCGTATGGCGTCGCTGGCGCCCGCGATCGCGCTGAACAGGGGCGATCGAAGTGCGCACCGTGATCGTTGAGATGCGAACCGGACTTGGCGCGCTGCAGAACGTCAAGCGATGTCAACGGGCCCGGCCTTGCGTTTGCGGCCGGTGATCATCGCCCGAACCAGGTTTTCGCGATGGCGAAAGCTTGCCAGTGCGACGCCGCCAATGTGGAGGAAGACGAGCAGCAGCAAGCCATGCGCGGCAAGGCTGTGCGCCGCCTCGACCCACGACACGCCGAAATAGGCGTCTGTTGTCATCAGCCATCCGGTCAGCGCGGTTGAACCCATCACCGCAATCAGCGCGATCACCATTGCGCCGCCTGCCGGATTGTGGCCGATGTAGCGGGCTTCGCGACCACTTGCTATTGCGGAGAGGTAGCGCAGCACCGTCACCGGATCGCGCACGAATTGCGAAAACCGCGCATAGGGCGTGCCCAGAACGGCCCATAAGAGCCGCATTGCGACCAGCGCGGCAGCGGCGTAGCCGGCCCAATGGTGAACGTCCTCCGCGGAATGGGAGGTAAACCAGGCCGTAACGAAGCTGAGCACCAGCGCCCAGTGGAAGCTCCGCACGACCCGGTCCCAGACGCGCACCATCTCCGGCGATGGCTGCGCGTCCGCGACTACCGATGCGTTCCGATCAGTTTTCGCCGGCTTCGGCATTGTCGAGCTTTTCAAGGGTCTCTGCGTTGTAGGCGAGGTTCACTTTCTTGCCGGCCTTGTCGACCGCGTAGACTTCGTAGCAGCCCTTCTCGACCTTGATCTGGCGAACGGTGAGGCCTTCGCCCGTCAATTGAGCCTCGAGCGTAGCTTTGGGTTTGAACTGTGATTTCGGGGCGGTGCTGCAGCTGCCGCCAGCAGCGAGCGTTGGCCCTGCAATCATCCCGGCGAGTGCGGCGAGGACAAGTGTGCGATACATGATGGCTCCATTCGGGTGGTTGGGCGCGGATCTTGCGCCTTGAGGGGTGGATTTCGACCGGTCCGGTCAGACGGCGGTATGACCGTCATTGGTGCGGGATAAACAATTCAAGCTGACAACTGGCTGACAGCGGCATCGACGCTGCTGGCTCGGCTCGCCGCCGGTCGATTTGATCTGGCGCAAGGACGGCGGGTGGTGTCACGAGCAGTATGACAATTGGGAAGTAGAGCGCTTCCGCTGCCTTCCTGAGGAGAACGTCATGAAAACCATATCGAGGAGAGCGGCGTTAGGGCTTGCCGCCGCAATGCTCATGGCCGGCAGCGCCGGTGCTGTCCAGGCTGCTGCGATTGTCCAGATCTCGCTATGGGACAAGGGCGCGAGTGCGGAGATGCCGATGGGGCTCGCTTATGCGGCGCCGGGGATAGATTTCTCCAAGGCCACCATGGGCATCAAGGCTTCCCCCGGAACGGTGAAGGCCGGGGAGGTCACATTCAATGTGAAGAATGACTCCAAGGACACCGTTCACGAAATGATCGTGATGTACCTTGCCGATCCTGGCAAGCCGCTTCCCTACGTTGAGGCCGAGAACCGGGTCGACGAAGACAAAGCTGGCGACAAGGGCGAAGTTTCGGAACTTGACCCTGGCAAATCAGGCACGTTGACCGTCGAATTGAAGGCCGGAAAATACCTGCTTATCTGCAACGTTCCAGGTCACTATGGGGCCGGCATGTGGGCCGAATTCACAGTCGATCCATAGGCCGCAGAACAAGGCAACGCCTTGATCAGAGTCGGTGACTTGTCGCAGTTCTCGAAAGCTTGCCGGGATCGCCGTACTTTACCGGTGGGCCGCCGTACGACGGCAAGGCCAAGAGTGGGTCGTAATCCGCTTCGTTTGTTTCCGGGGCAACGTGGGGCGCATCATGAGAGCAATGGTGCTCGAGAGCATCGGCACTCCCTTGAGACTGGCCGACAGATCCGACCCCTTACCGGGGGTCGGTGAGATACGGTTGAAGGTCGAGGCATGCGCGGTCTGCCGGACCGATCTGCATGTCATTGATGGGGATCTTCGTCACCCAAAACTGCCGCTGGTTCCCGGTCACGAAATCGTCGGCATTGTCGATGCCGTGGGCAAGGGCGTTGCGCGTTCCAGGATCGGGCGCAGGGTTGGCGTGCCTTGGCTTGGGCACACTTGCGGACACTGTCCCTACTGCCTCGCGGATAGCGAAAATCTCTGCGATCAGCCAGATTTCACCGGCTATACCCGCGATGGTGGCTTTGCCACCCATGTCGTTGCCGATGCACGCTTCGCCTTCGATCTGGATGCGGACGCAGACCCTGTATCCCTTGCGCCGTTGCTTTGCGCTGGCCTGATCGGCTGGCGATGCCTGAAGAAAGCCGGGGACGGCAAGCAGCTTGGGATCTATGGTTTCGGCGCCGCTGCGCATATCGTTGCCCAGATCGCGATCTGGCAAGGTCGTGAAATCTTCGCCTTCACCCGGCCTGGTGACGAGCAAGCAAAGGAATTCGCCCATTCGCTGGGCGCGGCCTGGGCAGGTGGATCGGATGAGTCACCGCCCAAGCAGCTGGACGCGGCGATCATCTTCGCCCCTGTTGGCGATCTGGTGCCGATCGCGCTTCGTGCCGTGCGCAAGGGTGGCCGGGTGGTGTGCGGAGGCATCCACATGAGTGACATTCCAGCGATGCCTTACGATTTGTTGTGGGAAGAGCGCGAGCTGATTTCCGTCGCAAACCTGACGCGACGCGACGCGCAAGAGTTCTTTCCCATTGCCAAGCGTGCGCAGGTGCGCACGCATACCTAGGTCTATCCGTTGGAACAGGCCAATCAGGCGTTGGACGATCTGAGGCAAGGCAGATTGAGCGGCGCTGCCGTGCTGGTTCCGTGATCGACTGTCGAGGACTATCTGGCCCGTTCACCAAGGTCGCGCATCTGCCGGATCCATTTCGCACGGGTCGCAACGCTGGCGCCAGCGACCATGCCAAACAAGGTCTCGCGCACCGGACTGATGCCGACAAAATGCAGGATGCTTCGCTTCATGCCGGCGATGCCGTGTCCAAGAAACCATAGCCGGTAAAGAACGGATGGCATGCCCATCGTCACCACGACGCGCGCGGAGCGGCCGCGAAGCAATGTCTTGGTGAAGCCGCCGCCCTTGTCCGGGTAGGCAAAAGCCATTCCCGGCCGCATGACCTGTTCGAGAAAAGCCTTGAGCATTGCCGGCATGGTCCCGAGCCACAGCGGAAAGACAAAGACGATGTGCCCTGCCCAGATGATCGCTTCGGCCGCTTCCTTCAGCTCATGGGGAATCGAACCGTGCTCGAACTCCTGCATTGTCCGCAGCATCGGAAAATCGATCGCCGCCAAATCGACCCGGCGAACGGCGTGCCCCGCCTTCTCCGCGCCCTCGCCATAGGCCCTGGCGAGACCACGGCAGAGACGGTCCGGGGACGGGTCGGGATGGCCGACCACAATGAGGATGCGTCGTGACATGGTCTACTCCCGGGGAGCCTGACGTTGCCGCTTCAGGGGCGTTCCACCCTCGCCACCTGATAGGTGTGCATGGCGCCGTTGCGCTCGATCGACACATATTCGCCGGTCACGAACCGTTCGTCGCCGAGATGGAAGCCGATCTCGTCATCGCGATCGCCTTCGGCATAGTCGAAGTACCACTGTCCGCCAGGCTTGCGCCTCAGCCGGCCGATCAAGTCCTCCTCGCCGGTGCGAAAGCGGCGAACGCGGCAAGAGGCTCGGTGCGATTTCCACTCTTCCGCGTCGATTCGGCCTTCGCCGGTCAACGGAGCCAGCACGTCGTAGCCCTCTTCGCGGTCGCCTTCCGGGTGACCCTTTTCACGGGCCAGCAGCAGCCGGACGTGGCGGAATTTGGGGGTGAGATCCTTCAGACTGGTCATGGCGAACTCCTTTCACGGAGTTCTATAGAGCGGTGGCTGGACCTCGCCCTTGATCCGCGTCAAGGAAGGCTCCGTCGCCGCGTTTCTATCCAGGACCAAGCAACAACATGGCGCCGTAGCCGGCGGTCGCTGCGGCCAAGGTTGCGCCGGCTAGCGGCAACCAGAACCTGATCGGCCCGGCAAATACCGCCAGCGAAAGACGGCCGATCGCATTTGCCGCCAGTGCCGCCAGCACCGCCTGGCCGATAGTCTCGACAGGGACGGAATGCGTGACCAGCCGCAAGGCACTGAGCACCGAGACGTCGACATCGAACGTGCCAGCCAGCGCCGAGGTACCCAGCAGGCCGCGGCCACCGAATTGGGCTGCCAATGCAGCGCTTGCGGTCGCGACAACCGCGAAGAGCAGGGCGAACAGAAGCAGTGGACCCAACTCGAATGGATTGCGCGCAATAGCGCTGCCTTCTCCATTCCCGCTGTGGCGAGTCAGTAGCATCGCACCGCAAACAGCGAAGCCGAGCGCGGCTGCCATCGCCGGTATGGCGACTGAAGCCAACACAATTGGCTCTATGATCAGCACCACGGCACAAACGCGGAGCACCGAAACCATTGCTGCCAGGGATGCCGCCCCTGCGAGTGGTAGCGGATTGCTCGCCGAGGCGGCGTTGCGGGCAAGCGCCAAGGTCACCGCGGTGGAAGAGACGATCGCGCCGGCGAGCGAACTGACCAGCAGGCCGCGCGTATTTCCCAGAATTCGGACAGCCACATAGCCGGCGAACGAAATCGAGGCCATCAGCACCGTCAGAAACCAGACTTCCCACGGATTGAAACCGCCCCACGGGTCCATCGTCCGGTTAGGCAGCAAGGGTAGGACGATCGCCGTCATCACGGCCAGGATCAGCGCCGATCGCAGCTCGATCCAGGTCAGTCGCTTCAGCAGGCCGTGCAGGACCTCTCGGCTGGCCAGGATTGCCGCCAATGCGGCGCCGCCGGCGGCAGCCGCCCGATAGTCGTCGGTAACCGAAAGCGCGCCCAGCGCAAAAACGCCAAGGCCCGCGATCACGCTCGTGACACTGAAATCCTCGTCATGGGCAGCCTCGCGCGCCTTGTACCAGGCAAAGATTGCCGCAAAGGCGATGAAGCCTCCGACCAGCACCGATATTGCGCCGAGCGCGTTGGCGAGCGCGGCCAGAACTCCGCCAAGCAGGCCGGATATGCCAAACGTGCGAATGCCCGCCGTGCGGCTGCGATCGGGCGCCTCCCGCTCGCGCCAGCCACGCTCCAATCCAACGAGCAAGCCAATTGCCAGGGCCAGTCCAAGCCGGGCGATGAGCGGATCCATTGGAGCGGCGACTTCAGGCCGCGACCGTCGGCAGGCGGTCGCGAACCCACCTGACGATCTGGCCTGCCGTCATTGCGCCGGATGTGCGCGCGACTTCGCGCCCGCCATGAAAGAGGATCATGGTCGGGATGCCGCGAATGCCGAGTCTGGCGGCAACAGCCTGCTCATTGTCGGAGTTGAGTTTGATCAGGCGAACATGCGGTTCCAGTTCGCTTGCCGCCGCTTCATAGGCCGGCGCCATCATCTTGCAGGGGCCGCACCAAGGTGCCCAGATGTCGACAACAACGGGCAGGCTGCTGCGCGCGATCTGATGATCGAAAGCTGCGGCATCGACATCGTCTGGATGCCCTGAAAACAGCTTGGCTCCACACTTTCCGCATTTTGCCTCCATGGCGTTGCGGACGGGTGGCAGGCGGTTGACCCCACCACATTTGCCGCAAACCACAAGATCTTGCTGTGCCATGGCCATCCACCGATTTTGTTCTCGACCACTATGCGCGCCACAGATGCCCATCGCCAAGGGTGCGCAACGCGTTGAGGATAACCGCTACGTCGATCCCTTCCTGAAGCAGCGCACCGGCAACCGGCGTGATCTGCCCCATGGCAGCCGCGATCATTGCCAGCCCGGACAGCGCCAGCCCGGCGATGATGCTTTGCAAGGCGATCGATCGCGTTCGCCGTGCAATCCAGACCGCATCGGCAACCGGCTGCAGCCTGTCGGTCAGCACAATGACGTCGGCGGCCTCGGAGGAGGCGGTCGCACCACGTGCGCCCATGGCGATACCGACCGTCGCGGCCGCGAGGGCCGGGGCATCGTTGATGCCGTCGCCGACCATCATCGTCGGCGCCGAAGCTTTCTCGGATTCGACCGTTGCGACTTTTTGGGCAGGGGTCGCATCGGTGACCAGGGCGTCGAGGTCGAGCCTGGCGGAGATGCGCTTCGCCGCCACGCCGTCGTCGCCCGTGAGCATAATCAGGCGCGCAATGCCGGCTGAGCGCAGCTTGCCGAGTGCATCATGCGCATCAACACGCAAGGCGTCGCCGAACGTGAAAACACCGGCAAGCCGTCCGCCGAGTGCTAAAAAAACCCTGAGTACGGGCTCGCCCCGGTATTTTTCTTCACCGCTTTTCGCCCATCCGGGC